>JBJMQS010000007.1:0-1612 GCA_045802605.1 Gemmataceae bacterium
ATATGGCCCCGCTTACGGGCACGTACGAACGAGCGATGAACTCTAGCGTTTGTGGCTAGCGCAAAAAACGCCGGAGATAAATCTTTTGGTGAAAAGCTTTCTGACGAAGCAGAACGAATTTTTACGGGATCTAATCATCAAGAAGTCACATTTGATAGAGGGTGCGAAGATGCCAGAGTGCATGGTGCGCTTTGCAACTAGTGGATCGAATCTAACGTTTGGTGCCCGCGTCTGACGGCCTGGATAATTTTGTGGGGATCAGCAGTCCAAGTGAAGGGCTTCGGTTCGGCATTGTGTTCGAGAACAAAGCGATTGATGGCGGCCTGCAAGTCGACGACCGACAGGAAGACGCCGCGCTTTAATCGCCGGTTGGTGAGCTTGGCGAAAAAACCCTCGACGGCGTTGAGCCAGGATGCCGAAGTCGGGGTGAAGTGGAAGGTCCAGCGGGGGTGCCGGAGCAGCCAATCGCGGACCTTCGGATGCTTGTGGGTCACATAGTTGTCGACGATGGCATGGATCACCTTTCCTTCCGGCACTTGCGCTTCGATGGCGTTGAGAAAGCGGATGAACTCCTGGTGTCGGTGATGCTGCATGTTGCGCCCGATGACGGTGCCGTCGAGGACGTTGAGAGCGGCGAACAGTGTGGTCGTGCCGTGACGCCTGTAGTCGTGGGTCATGGTTCCGGCGCGGCCCTTCTTAATCGGCAGACCGGGCTGAGTGCGGTCGAGCGCCTGGATCTGGCTTTTTTCATCGACCGAGAGAACCACGGCATGAGCGGGCGGATCGACATAGAGGCCGACGATGTCGCGCAGTTTGGTGATAAATTGCGGGTCGGTAGAGAGCTTGAACTGTTTGACCCGGTGCGGCTGCAAGCCGTGCGCACGCCAGATGCGTTGAACGGAACTGGCGCTGATCCCGACGGTCTTCGCCATCATCACGGAGGTCCAGTGGGTCGCCTCGGCTGGCGGGTTGGTCTGGGTGAGCGTTACGACCCGCCCGGTGATGTCCGGCGCCAATGGCGAGATGCGCGAACGCCGCGTCTTGTCACGCAGCAAACCGTCATAGCCTTCCTGCATGAAGCGCTCCTGCCAGCGCCAGACGCAGGTCTTCGATGTGCCGGTTCGGCGCATGATCTCGTTGGTGCCGACACCGGCGGCGCTTAGCAACACGATCTCAGCCCGCCACACATGCTTTTGCGCGGTGTTGCGATCCCTTGCGAGTGCCGTCAATCGACGGCGATCAGCGGTTTTGAGGGTAATGGAAATTCCAGTTCGCATGCGCCAGACTCGCATGCATGCAATCCGCCGGAAATCCCCTCCGGGATTCAAATGTCAGACGTAATCCACTAGTTTGCCAGGTAAGCCCTCTATTGCGCTTGGCTTCTGAGGCGCGGGTCCCGCACGGGCGATGAAATCGCTAATCTCCGTGCGCGCTTCAGGAGTCGCCGCAGAATGCCCTGCTCGATAACGTAGTCGAATAGCGGGCTAAACAGCAGATACGCCACCGCCAAGTAGAATAATCGCAAACGTCCGGCCAGCGGGGCGTTGCGGCGGCCCTACCATTGCGGCGGGCGCGGTTACGTCACTCACCCCTGCTGAGCGTGCTTTCCCCA
>JBJMQS010000008.1:0-1532 GCA_045802605.1 Gemmataceae bacterium
CGCTTCAAAAGCCGAGCTGACGATCACACCCCAACCCGCGCTCGCACCGTCTCCGCAACCCCGACCAGCTCCGACGGCGCGAGCGCTACCGCCCGAACCCGTCGCTCAAAAGGGTCAAAATTGGACGCCGATCTGGAGTGCGCCCCTGATGGTGGACAATTTCAGGCGGCGGTTTTGACAGGCTGCTGGGCGTGGCGATCCTCGTATTGCGCGGGGCTCAGATAGCCTAGCGCGGAGTGGAGTCTGCGGGTGTTGTAAACCTCGTCGATGAAGCGGGGGAGGTCGGCTGTAACGTCCTCGAAGGTTTCGTATGCCATCAGATACACGGCTTCGACCTTGAGTGTCTTCATAAAGCTCTCGGCCTTGGCATTGTCGTAGGGATTGCCGCGCCTGCCCATGGAGCCGGTGAGACCATGCTTTTGCAAGACGGCGCGATAGGCTTCTGAGGCATATTGCGACCCACGGTCGGAATGATGCACGCAACCCCTTTGTGGATTGCGGGCGCTGATGGCGGCCTTGAGTGCAGCAACAGCGAGCCGTGCATCGATCGAGCGGCTGATGGCGTAACCTACGACCCGACGGGACCAAGCATCAAGGATCGCAGCCAAGTACACAAAGCCGGTCGCGATTGTGACATAGGTGATGTCAGCTACCCACAGCTGGTTCGGACCATCCAATTGCATGTTCTTCGCGAGATTGGGGAAGATCGGATAATTGTGATCGCTATCAGTCGTCGCGATAAACCGCCTCCGCTGCTTTGGATTCAGCGCATGCTCGCGCATGAGCCGGCGGATCTTCTTGGCGTTCACGACAATGCCACGATGGCGTAGTTCGGCGTCAACACGCCGATAGCCATAGGCTTCGAACTCGTCGCAAATCGTTTTCATCTCCGCAACGATGGTCAGGTCGCGCACGCGGGCGTCGGGCGTGTCGTAAAAAGTAGAATGACCAATTCTCATTAGCCGGCATCCTTCTGCGATGGAGACGCCGTGGGGCCGGCAATGACGGATGTATTCACGCTTCTCGGCCGTGGTGCGTTTTTCAAAGCCCCCTTTAGGAACTCGATTTCGAGCGCTTGTCGGCCAACCATGCGCTCCAACGCCGCAATCTTGGCTTCGTATTCCTGGAGTAGATCGGCAGCCTGGGCGTCTTCGTCCAAGGCGCCGGCTTCATACTTCTCAACCCAGACTCGGATCAGCTGACGCGAGATATCATGTCGCTTGGAAAGCGCGTACAGGCTCTCCCCGGCAATGAACTCTTGCGCGACCTGCCGTTTGAACTGGATGCTGTGGGAACGTTGTCTGGCCATGGCTTTCATCCTTTGAAAGCCCAGCTCACCCTGTCAAATCACTAACCTTGACCTGTCCGGCCCCAGGGGCGCACTCCAATCGCGGGTCAAATTTGGAAGCCGATTGACACTATGGCATCATCGATGTGGGCACAATCAGTGGCCTGATCTCGCTCTGCTTGTTCCGCTTCGACGGCAATGAGCATGAGGATAACCCCTGACACTGCTTGAAGCTTCATTGTTC
>JBJMQS010000009.1:0-1652 GCA_045802605.1 Gemmataceae bacterium
CTATAAAAGTTACTCCTTCGTTCGGGTGCTGCCAGCCGAAGATAGAACTCGACTGCTCGATGATTTGGGCGAACTCGTCGAACGGCGTTTCGCCGGACGGGCGCCGAACTTGGTGCTCACGCCGCTTTACACGGCGATCAAATAGCCGATCACACTAAGGCCCAAAGCAAGTTTCGCGACAGGTAACCGTAATACCTTATCGTATGAACAGGGGCGGCGATTAGCGCATGCGTCGAAGACTCGCGGTCAGGATTGCCGGCGCGGCTTTGAGCGCAACGTCCCTAGACACCGATGCTCTCGCCGATAATCGAAATGCGATACAGGCGGCGTCAGATGCGTTTGGCGTCAGCGTGGGCATCGAAAAGATCGGGATCTATACGAGCGACCAGGTGAGAGGCTTCTCACCGACTACTGCGGGCAATGTCCGGATCGATGGGCTCTATTTCGACCAGGCTGGCGAACTCAACAAAAGGCTGACTGACCGCTCGGTTATCAGAGTCGGAATAGCTGCCCAAGCCTATCCTTTTCCGGCCCCAACGGGAATTGTCGACTATCGGTTAAGGACAGCGGGATCCAAGCTGGCTGCCAGCGGCTCGGCCGGGTTTGCCGACTATGCCGGCCCGTACTTTGACGTTGATCTTCAAATCCCAATAAGCGGACACAAGCTGGGGATTGCCGTCGGCCTTGGTCGCAAGGCCGATGAGTTCGCGGATGGCACCAACTCAAACAATAGAACGATAGCGTTGCTCGGTGACTGGCGGCTGCGTGAAGGCGTCCGATTCAGATCGTTCTGGACGCAAATTCTTCAAAGGGATGTTGAAGCTCAGCCGCTACTAACGGTCGGAGGGGCTTGGTTGCCGCCCGAACTAACGGTTCGCAAATTCATCGGCCAGAGGTGGGCGGCAAACCGACATCGAATATCGAACGCCGGTGTTCTGATCGATGTCGATCTTGGCGCGGGCCGGGCTCTCCGTGGGGGCCTGTTCAAATCGACGTTGACTGACGACAGTAGCTATTCCGATTTGTTTCGCAACGTGCAGCCCGACGGAGTGGCTGACCACCTCATTGTTGCCAATCCTCGACCAGGTACTCGCTCGACGAGTGGCGAACTTCGCCTGTCACAGACGCTTAATGATGGGCCGCGGAAGCATTTAATCAACGCGATACTCCGCATGCGGGAACGCCAGGCCGAATCGGGTGGGTCAGACGCCGTAGACTTCGGCCTGACGAACGTGTTGTTCGCGGAGCCGCTTCCCAAGCCGCCATTCAGTTTCACCGCCCAGAGCAATGACCGAGTGCGCCAACTCACAATTGGCGTCGCCTACGATGGGTATTGGGACAGTGTCGGCAGGGTTGGATTCGGTATCCAGAAGACTGGCTATCACAAGAGCTTCAATGAACCCGGCCACGCTCCAGTTCGCAGCAATGATTCCCCGCTCCTGTTCTATGGAACGCTCGAAGGCCAACTAACCCACCGAGTTGCGCTATTCGCCAGTGTAACACGCGGCCTGGAGGAGACCGGTGTAGCTCCTGACAATGCCGTCAATCGGGGCCAGCCCCTGCCGGCTGCCCGCACACGCCAAGTCGATGCAGGGATAAGCTACGCATTAACCGACAACCTCAAACTGATTGCTGCGGCCTTCAATGTTGAG
>JBJMQS010000010.1:0-1732 GCA_045802605.1 Gemmataceae bacterium
CAGCGAGGACCGGCTCGATTTCACAGCGGTGGGGCCGGCAGTCAATGAGGTGAGCCGCATCGCCTCGATGTGCAGTTCGGTGGATCGGGAATTGCTGGTCTCGTCGGATTTTCGAAGCGGGCTGGATGCGACCGGGCGGGACTACCTGGTCTCCACCGGCCGGTTCGCGTTGCGCGGCATCGGCCGGGCGCGGGATCTCTATACCCTCGATCCCGACATTGCCCAGGATGAAGTCACGGCCGGCAGCTACGAGCGTTATCTGGCGAGGTAGGGCGTGTACTCATAAATCGCGCAGATCGGAAGTCCGCTTTTAGGAGTAAAGCGAAGACATCAGCTCGGTTTGAGTATTTCCGCTTGGACCCAAAGCGGATTTGCGCAGGCATCACCGCGTCGAGAGAGTCCGGGCTGTTCGGATGCGATACCGCTAGTGGATAGAATCTAACATTTGATGCCCTCGGCGTACGGCGGCGATAATTTTATCGGGGTCGGCGGTCCAGACGAAGGGTTTCGGCTGCATATTGTGCTCTTTCAGGAAGCGGTTGATCGAAGCTTGCAGATCGAAGATCGAATGGAATACGCCCCGTTTCAATCGCCGTTTGGTGAGCGTGGCGAAGAACCCCTCGACGGCGTTTAGCCATGAGCACGAGGTTGGCGTGAAGTGGAATGTAAACCGCTCATGGCGGTCGAGCCATTGGCGGACCTTCGGATGCTTGTGCGCTGCGTAGTTGTCGAGGATCACATGAACCGCCTTGCTCGCAGGAACCTCCGCCTCGACGGCGTTGAGGAAGCGGATGAACTCCTGATGCCGATGCCGCTGCATGTTGCGACCGATGACCGTGCCGTCGAGAACGTTCAGCGCGGCAAACAGCGTCGTCGTTCCGTGCCGCTTGTAGTCATGCGTCATGGTCCCGGCGCGGCCTTTCTTCAACGGTAAGCCAGGTTGCGTGCGGTCGAGCGCTTGAATCTGGCTCTTTTCGTCAACGGAAAGCACAATGGCGTGCGTGGGCGGATCGACATAGAGCCCGACGACATCGCGCAGCTTATCGACAAACTTCGGATCGTTCGAGAGCTTGAACTGCCGCACCCGATGTGGCTGAAGCCCGTGGGTGCGCCAGATGCGCTGAACGGAACTGATGGAGACGCCAGAGGCCTTCGCCATCAGCGCGCCGGTCCAGTGCGTCGTCTCGCCGGGCGGATCATCGAGCGTCAGGGCGACAATCCGTGCGGCGACGTCATCGCCCAGCGGCTTGATGCGGGAAGGCCGCGTCTTGTCGCGCAGCAGGCCTTCAAATCCTTCCGTGGCGAACCGCTCCTGCCAGCGCCACACGCAGGTCTTCGACTTGCCGGTCTGACGCATGATTGCATTCGTGCCCGCGCCGCCAGCGCTGAGCAGAACGATCTCGGCACGCCATACGTGCTTCTGCGGAGCGTTGCGGTCCTTGACCAGAGCCAGCAACCGGCGATGGTCGGCGGGTAAAACAGTGATGGATATTCCAGTGCGCATGCGCCAGACTCGCACACCGCAAGTCCGGCGGGAATCCCCAACGGGATTCAAATGTCAGATTTGATCCACTAGCCGCGCCGTCCCTGCGGAAAGGCCAAGTAGTGCCGGTCGCCGTTTGCATTCTCTTCTTTGGGACGACAGTCAGGTATCTTCGCGAGCGTGTATTGCGAGGTCTTCGGCTTCGCGAAACTCCCGTTCAGCCTGATACCAAAACTCCTGATCCCTCCC
>JBJMQS010000011.1:0-104322 GCA_045802605.1 Gemmataceae bacterium
ACCCAGGGCTGCCAACATATTGCATTCACGCCGCAAGTGCCTGTAAGTAATGGATGCGGGCGGCATTGATGGCGAGCTTGGCCCAGACCCAGGTTTCGACCCGATGACGCCGTCGCACCCACGCCGGCAAGCTGGCGCTGACGCCACCGCCAAAAGCGCAGGCATTGCCGAAGTAACGCTCAATCGAGCGCCTATGCGCGAATAACGCTTGGCCAAATTCACTTTGCCATAGCGCAATGCCACGCCATCGATAGGGGCTTTGATAATGATGGCCGCTGCCGGGATTGGGCCGCCGAGGCTGAGCGATCAATTGATAGTGGCACTGGCCGGCGCGGTCATACAGCTCGTTGGCATCGTAATTGGCATCGGCTAAGGCGTAGCCGCCCGAGAGTTGCGCCAACAGCCGCGCCGCCGGATGCATTTCATGGACGTTCAAGGGGGTCACTTCCCAGGCCTCCGGCATAGCCCGACCACCCCAGGCGGCATGCAGCTTATAGCCCGAGCCGACATGACCCGCCGCGCGACCTCGGCCGGCGTCGGGGTCATGCGTGCAACCGCTGGTCAAAAGCGGTTTGCCATCCAGAACGATCAAAAGCGGTGCTTCCCCTGCGCCGCGCAGATGCTCATTGAGCAGATTCAAAAATAAGCCAAAGGCCAATTGCTTGCGCCGCCGGCTGATGGTCGAGGGATGCGGCAATTGCGGGGGACGATAGCGGGTGGTGGACCAATGGCGGGCCTGACAGGCCCAACAGATGGGCCGATCGTGCAGGGCCGCCCAGAGCAGAACCGCGGCGATGACCCACGGATGACAGCGACACCGCTGAGGGCGGAATTCACAAGCGGCCTGCTGCAAGATGTGATACAGTCGAGGCCAGAGTTCGCGTTCCATGGCAGCTCCCTCCTGAAGTCGGCTAACTCCAGGAGTCAGACTAGCCCGAACGCGAACTCCCTTTTGCGCCAAGATGTTAGTTTCATTAATGCAATATGTTGTGCGCCCTGGGCTAAGATATCGCGGTCCTTTGGACCGCCAACGGTTGCCACCCCGTCCCCAATCACTTCCTCGATTTGCCCACTTTTTTCTTCCCCGGTTGGGTGCGGCCTTTGTCGCCGCGGCGTTGCATGCCTTTTTCGCCACCGCCGCGGCCCGTACCCGAGGCCACGAAGTTCCCGCGGTTCTTGATCCCGCTGGTCAGCGGCCGGGTCGCTTCGTTGTTCGCCCGTCCCGCCGATGCTTCATCGCCGCCCGGCTTCTGATCGGGGTCCGGAGTGTACTTCTTCTTCACCATGTCATGACTCCTCGATTTGCGACATGGCAACAACCCACCGCAAACGAAATGCCGCACCCCGCTCACCATTCGCGCCCACGCCGCGAATGTGCCAGTCGCTGGCCCGTCCCTAAGCTGTAGGTAAGCCCTCGCGCATTCCTGGAGCCTCCCATGCCACCCGCACCCCACGCTGCCCTGCACATTGGTCGCCGATCGTTTTCGGGCGAAGGCGAAGCGATCACCGTCCGCTCACCCATCGACGGCGCGGCTCTCGCCGAGTTTCCCTCCGCCACCACCGGCGACCTTCGCCGTGCACTCACCGCCGCCAACGAAGCGTTCCTCTCCTGGCGCACCGTGCCCGGCCCCGTGCGCGGCGAGTTCGTTCGCCGGATTGGCGAACGGCTGCGGGCCCGCAAGCAGGAGCTCGCCGCCGTCGTCTGCGGCGAGGCGGGCAAGATCATGGCCGAGGCTGCCGGCGAAGTGCAGGAGATGATCGACATCTGCGACTTCGCCGTCGGCCTGAGCCGGCAGCTCTACGGCCTGACCATCGCCAGCGAGCGGCCCGGCCACCGGCTCATGGAGCAGTGGCACCCGCTCGGCCCCATCGGCGTCATCTCCGCATTCAACTTCCCCGTCGCCGTCTGGGCCTGGAACGCGATGATCGGCCTCGTCTGCGGCGACCCCATCGTCTGGAAGCCCTCGCCCAAGTCGCCGCTTTCGGCCCTCGCATCGCACGCCGTCGTCAAGGAAGTGCTCGACGAAATGACGGATATCCCCGACGGCGTCGCGTGCCTGGTCATCGGTGGCACCGACGTCGGTGTGGCGATGGCCGACGCGCCGGAACTGCCCCTGCTCTCCGCCACCGGATCGTGCGCGATGGGCCGGGCGGTCGCACAGCGAGTCGCGGCACGGCTGGGCCGATCGCTGTTGGAACTCGGCGGCAACAACGCCATGATCGTTGCCCCCAGTGCCGACCTCGAGATGGCGATTCGATCGATCACCTTCGCCGCCGCCGGCACCTGCGGCCAACGCTGTACGACGCTGCGGCGCTTGATCGTGCACGAGTCGATCGCCAGTGACCTCACCAAACGATTGAAAGCTGTGTTCGCCAAACTGCCGATCGGCGACCCGCGCGAATCGAACGTCCTGGTCGGCCCGCTGATCGACGGCGGTGCATTCGAGCGGATGCAGACCGCGCTCGCCGCGGCCAAGAAAGCCGGCGGCGTCATCACGGGCGGGGAGCGCGTCACGTCCGGCGTGCCAGCTAACGGCTACTACGTCCGCCCCGCCATCGTCGAGATCGACTCGACGGCGGAGGTAGTCCGCGAAGAAACGTTCGCACCAATTCTCTATGTGATGAAGTACCGCGACTTCGCTGACGCGATCCGCCTGCAGAACAACGTGCCGCACGGCCTGGCTTCGTCGGTATTGACCAACGACGTCCGCGAAGCGGAGCTATTCGTCAGCCCCGCCGGCTCCGACTGCGGCATCGCCAACATCAACATCGGCACCTCCGGCGCAGAAATCGGCGGCGCATTCGGCGGCGAAAAAGACACCGGCGGCGGCCGCGAGTCCGGCACCGACTCCTGGAAAGCCTACATGCGCCGCGCCACCAACACCATCAACTACTCGCGCGATTTGCCGCTTGCGCAGGGTATAAAGTTTGACGTGGCGACGGAGGCGGGCGCGCATTGACCATTTCGTCCGGTCCTCTGTCCCCTGGGGAGTTGTCCTTCCGGTCCCCTCTCCCCTTGCGGGAGAGGGTTAGGGTGAGGGGTATTTATGACGCCCGATGAGGCCCGCGTCCGTTCGCGCACGCTACGCCGTAATCTCACCGACGCTGAACGACATGTCTGGACGAAACTCCGAGATCGTCGCTTTGAAGTCTGCAAGTTTCGACGCCAAGTGCCACTTGGCCCATACATCGTCGATTTTGTCACCTATGAATTCCGCATTGTGCTCGAATTCGACGGCGGTCAACATGCCGAACAAAAAGAATATGACGACATTCGGACGCGGTGGTTGACTGAGCAAGGCTTTCGCGTCATGCGTTTCTGGAATCATGATGTATTCGAGAACTGGGACACGATCGAGGAAATGCTCTGGCGAGCCATCGAGGCCGCGAGACCCGGCCAAGACATTACCGCGCAGCGAAAGTTCATCATGCTGTTCTTTAAGGGCACCCAAGCCGACGCGACGGCTCTCTCCGAAAATCTCAAGCGGGAACTCTCAGCCGAGATCACGCGTGCCGGAGGTTCGCCGCACATCTCCGCGCTGCCAAACGAAGCCCCGGGAGGCTACGGCTTCCGCCTGGAGTACGAATTGGGAGCGGTTCGCGGCGACGTGCGCGTCGCTATTCGCGAGAACACAGGGAACCCGCGCGTAGGTTCCCCATTCGGGATGGGAATTAACCTGATGCAGTCGGCCCAGGGCAACTAGCGTCTGTTCGGTCGCGCATTCGGCGGCGAACAAGACAACTTTGAAAGCGCACAATGTGATGGATGAAAGTCAGAATGAGGGCTTTTCGTTCACTCGCTAGCTTCAGACAGTTCTGGTTCCGAACTAAGGAATGCAAACAATGATTCCAAAGCTGCATTAATGCTTTGTTTTGCATCCGAGACGGAATTAACTGCTGCCTGCATCGGTGCCGCGTACAAAGTGGTATCACGCCCGTTTCGAAATGAATTTGAGATCAAAGTGTTAGCTCGCCGAATATCATTGTAAGCGCGGTTAATGTGAGATTTTAGCTCGTCTTCTAATACGGCAATGGCACCGTCATGGATCGCACGTCGGAATTGTTCGTCGAGAAATAAGCAGCCTAATTGATCACCGTTTTTGGTTTTCTCAGCCACTGACTCGTTGAACTCAAGCTCATCAATTAAGGCTTGTATTGCCCCAACGCTAACATCCCTCGAAACGTCGAAAAAAATCTTGGCTTGTTTCTGGCAAATCTCCAACCATTGATTTTTGTGACCCTTCAGTTCAGCCGGCCTGAATTTTCTGCTCGCGGGTGCTTGTCGTTGTAGGCGTGAACTTCAGCATGACACTCAAAGCAAAGTGCGATGGCATTCTCGATCGTGTTATCGCCGCCTTGCTCCTTTGGCAGCATATGATCGAGTTCCATTTTCGAGCCGCAAAATCGATGACATATACAGCATCGACGATGGCACTGAATCAAAAGCTTGTCGGCGTCTTTCTGGAGAAACGTATTTGCCATGGTTTATTCCGAGAGGGATCAATACTTAGAGACGCGCTTTGCCCTGCATCGCGTTGATACGCCCGCTGACCGCTTCCTTCTGCGAATCGCCAGTATTTCCCATTTCCTCTTTACCGCATCTGCACCGGAAACACCTGCGTGAGGCTGGCGGTATCGACGGCCGTGACGACGCTGGGGTTTTGGCCGCTGCCGACGAGTTTTTGTTGGCGGACGCCACCGGTGTTGGCCCCGGTCGTCTTGCCGGTCTCGGTCCAAGGCTGGGCAAACATCAAACAGCTACTGCCGACGCGGCGATACTCCACATAGGCCGAGCTGGTCGTGTTGAGATGGCTCAGGTCGTAGCCGCTGATGGGGCCTTTGAATCCGAGATCGCTGGCGAACGCTTTCAATTCCGCTTTCCAATTATCCTGAGCCGGCGCGGAATAGCCCCGACGGTTCTCCGAGACAAACGAACATCCGTGGAGGTGCAGCCCTTTGATATTCGGACTGAAGGCTCGGACATAGTCGCCGAAAATCCGGGCCCGTTCCGCAAACTTATCGGGGCCGCTGCCGCCGGCGTTGTGAAATCCAAACAGCCCAACGCCGGTGAGATAGCAAATGGCGTGGCAACCGCTAATGCTCGGATAGCCGAGCCGCTCGTTATCGAAACCCGCTTCGTGCTCGAGGAGAAATTTCATGGGGATGCTCCGGGTGTTGGGGGCGTGGATGTTTTATGGGCGGCGATGGTACGCGGCTTCGCGCGAACGTTCGAGCCATGGCACGTCGAGGGAGCGGTCGAAGCGGTGCGACCCCTCCGGGGTCTAAGAGAGCGCGTTCCGCTCCATTCCGGTGGTGTCGCTGCGCTTTACGACCTAACGGTCGTTGCGCTACGCTCAACCACCGGCTAATATCTGTCATCCCTCCGGGATGAAAACCAAAATGCGCGAGGGCAACACGGCAACCGGTGCCCAACATCCGTCATGTCGCCGGGATGAAGACCAAATGCGGGGCGGTGGTTGCAAAACCCGTGCTCGGCGCGGGTCTCCTGACCCCGCCATCCGGCCGACCGAAGGTCTCCATTTCCTGCGCTAGTAGACCTTCGGTCCGCGGAGTGGTCGAGCCATGAGACCCGACCACATCAATGAGTGGTTGTGGGGTCAACCGCTGGGAAATGTGAGTCTTCGAAATGAAGATCAAATGGAATCCCGTTTAAGAGCAAATTGAAAGGCGCTTTGTTTTGACCCCGGAGGGGTCACATATATTAGCCGGTGGTTGAGCTCGCCAAGACCGCCGTGAGGTGGTTGCCGGCGAGCGACACCACCGGTTACGACGTCCCCACCCGCCACCGACCCCGGAGCGGTCGCACACCGTCGCGAGGTTCGCTCATGGGTTCGACCTATCTGAGCCTTCATTATCATTTGGTATTTGCCACGAAAAATCGCGAGCCACTCCTCGATGCGACGTGGCGACCTCACCTTTTCAAATATCTCGGCGGCACCGTGACCGGGCTCGCCGGTGCGCCCCAGGTAATCGGCGGAGTGCGGACCATGTGCATTTGCTCGTCGGGTTGAAGGCGACCCATTGTTTCGCCGATTTCCTGCGCGAATTGAAAAAGGCATCCTCGATTTGGGTGCATCACGAAATTGGTTTGCCGTCATTTGCGTGGCAAGAAGGTTATGCCGCATTCACCGTGAGTCCGAACTCAAGACCTGCCGTGCGGTCATATATTGCGAATCAGGAAGCGCATCATCGTGTGAAGACATCGCGCGAGGAATTGTTGGAAATGTTGGAACGGGCCGGCATCGAATACGATCCGGCGTATTTCGAATGACCGGGTGCGACCCCTCAGGGGTCGGACGAAAATGGCCGACCGATCCCGGTGGTGTCGCTCGGCCGCAACCGCCCCCGGCGGTCTCGTCCGATCTCAACCACCGGCTAACATATGCGACCCCTCCGGGGTCAAAACGAAGATTAAGATTTGCCGACCCTCCGGGTCGAAACCGGATACGTTCGGGTGCGATGGCTCCCGAGAGGAATTTGGTTTTCATCCCGGAGGGATGACAGATATTAGCCGGTGGTTGAGCGTAGCGCAACGACCGTTAGGTCGTAAAGCGCAGCGACACCACCGGAATGGAGCGGCACACGCCCTATCGACCCCGGAGGGGTCGCACATCTTGTGCTCAAGAGAGCCGCGCCGAACGAGGAACCGAAGGCAGAGAGGCACCGAGTCCGCGTGACTTCAAACCACCCTCCCCTACCCCTCCCTGGAAGGGAGGGGATAAGAAATTCGGAAGACTATTGCTGCCCGATCGCGGCGCACAACTTGGCGTGCGCGACACGATAATTGAGCTCGGCCATCATCTGATCCAATTGCGCCTTCGCGGTCGCGCCTTTGGCGGTCATCATCGCGCGGGGGTCGTGCGCCCCCTTCTCGGCTTCTTGATAGGCGGCGACCGATTCATTCGCGATGTGCAACTGGTCGTGGGTTTGCTTGAATGCCGCGTAGGCCTTGCGAGCTTCCAACTGCACGGACTCGGCCACGACATCGACATTGTGTTGTGCCATCGCTCGCTGGGTCTCGCGCTGGTGCTTGATCATCCGGCGTTTGCCCCAGTCAACGAACAGGTAGGAGCCGGTGACGCCCACGGCCGTGAAGTTTGGCTGAATGTAGTCGGCCGCATCTTGGCCGACGTATGCGCCGACGACGTTCACATCCGGAAGCCATTCCATGCGCACGGCTTTGAAGCCGGCGTTCGCTTTGTTGATGTTCTGTTCCGCTTCGCGAATTTGCGGATTGTTGGCGAGGGCGTGAAGCGCTGCGTCGTCACAACAGGCGACGGGCGGTAGGGGCAAAACGGGTTCCGTCAATTCCAGGCAGGTGCCGGCCGGAAGACCGAGCAATTGGTTCAACAGATCGGTGAGCTCGGCCATTTGTTTTTCGGCATCGATGGTTCCCTTGCGAACTTCCAGATAGGCAATCCGCAGTTCGGCGGACGGCTGCGCTTGAAGGATCGGCTCCAGCATGCTGGCTTGCAGCGTCAGTGCCGCGTGAATACGGCGGACGGCGACGAGCCCCTAAAAGGCCTGCGACACACCCGAGACTAGATCACGAGTGCCCTTTTCCAATTGGGCGCTGGCGATGCACGCCTCCGCGCGGGCCAGGTCGACGAGCACGCTCACGCCGATCAATTTGGTGATCGGCTGCGCGATCATCAACGCGCCCACGGTCACATCTTGGTTGACCACATTGGCAGTCACCGCGCGGCCCGGGATGGTGACAGTCGGCACCTGGATAAATCCGCCGGGGCCGATCTGGGCGCCGCCAAGCGCACGATCGCGCGTGGCGACTACAGTCCCGAGGTCGTTATTGAAATGGAGGTAGGTCGCGCTGCCTAACAACTTCGGGAGATAGTCGGTCTTGGCCGCGCTGATGGCGATCTGCTTTTCCTGAACGTTAAGACGACCCAATTCCAGTTGCTTGTTGTTGGCCAGCGCCAGGTCCTTCGCCTGCTCAAGTGACAGCGTCATCGCGTGCGGCGGGCTCGATGGCGGGTGAGGTGTCGGCAGTACTTGCTGCGCATAACCCGGCTGAAGATACGACATCACGAGAACCGCCAGGATCACGGCGAGCGCACAGACGGGGTTCTTCATGATCGAGGCTCCGGGCGGGACGAATTCGTAGATGCGAACGGCGGACGTATGGTCGGATCGGTCAATACGATCGGCAAAATCGGCTCATTATTGGCAACGTGGCAGAATGAGGTTGATAAACTGTGCCGGCAAACCTCACCGCTTCGACTATTCCAACTGGGCAATTCGGGGATTTGTCTTCTCGGTTTCACTCAACTTTTTGATCGGCACTTTCGGCACATTCATTCAGGTTTGCCCAGCTTCACAACCGATAAATGACGAGGTGGTGTGTTGGAGACTCATATTTGCCGGCCCGCTGGCTACCGCCGATCAGTTTGCTTGTTGTTGGCGCGGTTGCGCTGAGCCTGAGCGGTTGCGCCTTTGGTCCAAAGCAGTCCGAATCCCAACAGGTCGAAAGGCGTTCCTTTGATCACGATGGCGCTCGACCCGCTTCAGGTCTGCCGCCTGCCGCGCCCGCACCCAGTGCAGCTGTTGTGAGTACCGCGTTTGTAGAAGGGCCTGCCGAGCAGGTGCCTTCGCCGAAAAGTGACACATCAAAAGACGAGAGCGCTGATCGGCCATCAGAGCCAGCTCGTCCTGCTGACGAGAAAGCGCCCAAGACTGAGCTTGCAGCCGACAAAGCCGAGACCAAAAAGTATCTCAATTTCGAAATGCAGGGCCGCATCCAGGCGGACGCGATTTTCGTGAGCCAGACGCCCAAGGACAAAGCGATCGTCGGCGATTATCAGAATGTCGTGGGCTTCCGGCGGGCGCGGCTCGGGGCAAAAGGCGATGTCGGCGAACAAATCCACTGGGTGAGCGAGTTCGATTTTGCCGGCGGCAGCATTGCGTTCAAAGACGTTTACATCGCCGCGGATCAGCTACCGATCGTTCGACAACTCCGCGTCGGCAATTTTCCAGAGCCATTCAGCCTCGAGGGGGCGACCAGCAGCAACGTGTTCCCCTTCTGCGAACGCTCGCCCATCATGGCGCTAGATCCCGCGCGGCATTGGGGAGTCGGCTTCTTCTCATTCACTGAAAATGAGCGGCTGACCTGCCAAGGCGGCGCATTTCGTTCCGGGTCGGGCAATGACGGCAATGATATCGGCGACGGCAACGACATGGCCTACACCCTGCGCGTCACCGGTTTGCCCTACTACGACTGTGACGAGAACTCGTATCGCTTGATACACATTGGCGGAGCGGTCTCGCAGACGTTTCTGAAGAATGACGTCTTCACTCTGAATCAAGGGCCCCAGACTTCCCTCTTGAAGCCCGTCGATAATCCGTTGTCTCCGTTCCAGCCGAACCTCTCACTCAATGCCAGCCAGTATCAACTCTTCAACGTGCAGACCGCGACCGTATGCGGGCCATTGTCGCTGCAAGCCGAGTGGACCGCGGCGGATGTGGACCAAGTCGCCGGTGGCCCGGTCTTTCTGAATGGCTGCTACGTGTTCGGCAGTTGGTTCGTCACTGGCGAGCATCGACAGTATTCGACGAAAGACGGCGCATTCGGAATGACCCAGGTGCACCGTCCCTTTGTGCGAATGGCCGGCTCGCACAACCTTTGTTGCGGTCCGGGCGCTTGGGAGCTCACGGCACGATTTGCGTACAGCAATTTCGAAAACTCGAACATCCCTGTGCCGGCCAATGGCCTCAAACAAGGCAACCGGCTTGCCGAGACCACCGTCGGCGTCAATTGGTATCTCAACGATTATGCCCGCATCATGTTCAATTATGTCAACGCGGTTCCGGTCGATCCGAATTTTGGTCCCAGCGGAGCGAACGCGTTTTTCATTCAGTCCGCCGTTTTCTGGTGAACGTGGCTCATGAAGAATATGAGAAATTGCAGCTCACGTGAGGTCGGCGCGGTCAGCCTCATAGACTAACAGCATCGTTCCCTTAGCCTGATTGCACCTCGACGTCGAACGGGGGGCTCGTGTCGCGCCGTTCCCTTGTCGCCCTCGCGCTCTTAACAACTGGCGCGTTCGCGGCCACCTACGCCATCACCAATTATCGGCAACAACCTTCGCACGCCGGGATGGTCTTCATTCCGGCCGGCGAATTCACCATGGGCAGCGACGGGCCGCTTGCAACTTCGGCGGAGAAGCCAACCCATCGTGTGTCCGTCGCTGGCTTCTGGATGGACGCGACCGACGTGACCAACGCGCAGTTTCGACAGTTCGTCGAAGCCACGCAATATGTCACCACGGCCGAGCGCGTGCCGACCGTCGAAGAGATCAAAAAGTATGCGATGCCCGGCGCACCGCCGCCGCCTCCCGAAAGCCTGGTCGCCGGCTCGGTGGTGTTCACGCCGCCGGATCATCCGGTGAAGTTGGACGACGTCAGCCAATGGTGGAAATGGGTGCCCGGCGCCAACTGGCGACATCCGGAAGGGCCCAAAAGCAACATCGAGGGCAAGGACGATCACCCGGTCGTCCATGTCTCCTGGTTCGACGCCGAGGCGTACGCGAAATGGGCCGGCAAGCGGCTTCCCACGGAGGCGGAGTGGGAGCGTGCCGCGCGTGGCGGGCTCGAAGGGAAGATCTACGTCTGGGGCGATGAACCGATCAACGAACAGCATCCGCAATGCAACAACTTTCAGGGGCACTTCCCTGACAACAACACATTGAACGATGGTTTTGCCCGCACCTCGCCGGTGCGAGCATTTCCACCCAATGGCTACGGTCTCTACGACATGGCCGGCAACGTCTGGCAATGGTGCAGCGACTGGTACCTGCCCGATGCGTATCGCCGAACCACCAGCGAAAAATTGCTCGTCAATCCGCGCGGCCCCGCGGAGAGTTTCAACCCGCGACAGCGACCGCCGGAGCGCGTCCATCGCGGCGGTTCGTTTCTGTGCAGCGTCGGCTACTGCTTCAACTACCGGCCCAGCGCCCGCATGGGCTGCACGCCCGACTCCGGCATGTCGCACATCGGCTTTCGATGCGTGACGGATCGCTAGTCAGTCACGACCTGACGAACACTCAAAAGGAGAACGCATGACACTCTGTAATCGAATTCCCATCGTGCTTGCGCTGGGCATCGGCGCACTCGGCGGCTGGTTGGCCGCGACCGGCCGACTGGCCCTCGCGGAACGGGCCGACGCAAAACCCACGGACGTGGTGCAAGCGGCCGACAAGCCGACTTGCTGCGACGGCGTCGATCGTGGGGTCATGTTGGCGAAGGCCGAGCCCAGCCGGCTTCTCGCGCACAATGAAATGGTCGCCGCCAACGCTCAGGCGAACGGCAAGAAGCCGAACATTCTGTTCATCATGGGCGATGACATCGGCATGTGGAATATCGGCGCCTATCACCGCGGCCTGATGGCCGGACGCACGCCGAACCTGGACAAATTGGCGAAGGAAGGCATGCTCTTCACCGACTACTATGCCGAGGCGAGTTGCACGGCGGGTCGCGCCAACTTCATCATGGGCCAATTGCCGATCCGCACCGGCATGACGACGGTCGGTCAAGCCGGCGCCAAAACCGGTATCCCTGCCGAAGCCTGCACCATTGCCACCGCCCTGAAGGCCCAAGGTTACGCCACAGGGCAGTTCGGCAAGAATCACCTCGGTGATCTCAACGAATTCCTGCCGACCGTTCACGGCTTCGACGAATTCTTCGGATACCTGTATCACCTCGATGCGATGGAAGACCCCGCGCATCCGAACTATCCGCAGGACTTGCTGAATGCCGTCGGCCCGCGCAACATGGTCCATTCTTGGGCGACCCAGCGAGACGATCCGACCGACATGCCGCGCTGGGGCAAGGTCGGCAAGCAGAAAATCGAGGACGCGGGCACTCTGTATCCAAAACGGATGGAGACAGTTGACGACGAGATTCGCGATTTCGCACTGGCCTTCATGGACAAGGCGAAGACTGACGGCAAACCGTTTTTCTGCTGGCTCAACCCAACCCGCATGCACATCGTCACCCACCTTTCCGATAAGTGGAACGCGACGCGCAACTCGAAGAACGGCTGGTCGATTCAAGAAGCCGGTATGGCGCAGCTCGATAACGACATCGGTATCGTCTTGCAGAAGCTCAAAGACATGGGCGAGGACAACAACACGATCGTCGTGTTCACGACCGACAACGGGACCGAAGTCTTCACCTGGCCCGACGGCGGCACGACGCCGTTTTCCCAGTGCAAGGGAACGGTTATGGAAGGCGGATTCCGGGTGCCCTGCATTGCTCGTTGGCCTGGTCACATTCCCGCTGACACCGTGCAGAATGGCATCATGTCAGGACTCGACTGGTTCCCCACGTTCTTAGCAGCGGCGGGTAATACAAACATTACCACCGATTTGCTCAAGGGCGTGACCATCGGTGACAGGACGTATAAGAACCACCTGGACGGTTATGACCAAACCCCCATGATCACCGGCAAAGGACCATCCAATCGTCACGAGATCTTCTATCTCGGCGAGAGCACTGTCGGCGCAGTGCGAATCGACGATTACAAATTCCGCTTCATTGATCAGCCGAACGGTTGGTTAGGCGACAAGACGCACCCCGACGTGCCGTACATCACCAATCTGCGTCTCGATCCGTTTGAGCGCATGGGTTGGCCAAACAATGGGACGAAAGAAGGCGGACAGTCGTACTTCGAATGGTTCAAGTACGAGTTCTGGCGGTTCGTCTTCGTGCAACAGGTCGTAGCTAAGGAGTTGCAAACTTTCATCGAGTACCCGCCGATGCAGCGCGGCGCCAGCTTCAACCTCGATGCCGTGAAAGCGGAAATGGCCAAGCGCATGGCGCAGGCCGAGGCCGCAAGTAAAGGCCCGTCGCAATAGCGAGGCACAGCCATCGCCCGTCAACGGCGGGCGATGGCTGAGTGTTATTTCTCCACGTTCCAGCAGCTCACGGCCGGCGAACTGATCGAAGACACACCTTGGAGGTTCTGCCTATGCGAAGAACAACCCTCATACTCGCGGTCCTTCTGGTCGTCGGCTCGGTGGTTAGCACCATCATTGCGCGCGATGGCCAAGCCCCGCAGAATGCAAAAAACGCTTCAGCGACGGCTCCATCGGAGCAGAGCCGCGACGCGGACCGCGACGCCATCCGGCAATCCGCGCGCGAATTTGAAAAGGCCTTTGAGCGCGGCGACGCCAAGGCCCTCGCTGCCTTCTGGGCCGAAGCCGGCGAGATCGAAGATGCGGACGGCCAACTCGTTCGCGGCCGATCGGAGATCGAAAAGGCCTATGCCGACTTCTTCAAGTCAGCCGGCAAACAGCAAATCGAGATCATGATTGATTCGATTCGCTTCCCCGCGAACAACATCGCGATCGAAGAAGGCCTCCTGCGACAAACAAGCGCCGGAAAAGACCTCCCGACTACGACGCTTTACAGCACCGTGCACACCCGCGACAAGGACGGCTGGAAAGTTGCGACGTCCCGCGAATGGGGCGCGGGCCAACACCGCCTCGAAGATTTGGAGTGGCTCGCCGGGTCCTGGAAGGCCGGCGTGCTCGACGATGAGGGCTCGCTGACCTTCGTCGCCGACAAGAACAAGCCTGTGATCAAAGGCGAATTCGTTCGAAAATCCAAAGGCCAGGTCATCACTTCGGGCACAATCGACATTCGCATCGATCCGCTAAACGGCCAGTTGCGGTCCTGGCACTTCGATGCCGACGGCGGTCATGGCCAATCGCTTTGGTTGCGCGACGGGCAGAAGTGGGTGCTCGATTACGTCGGCACCGGCAGCGACGGAGCGCCGCACGAATGCGTCAATATGATCTCGCGCGTCAGCAACAACGAAATCACCTGGCGTTCCATCGATCGCGTGGTGGCCGGGCAAGCTCTGCCCGATCTGCCGCCCGTCAAACTCACCCGCCAACCACAAGGGAAATAACACCATGAAATACTTAATCGGCATCACTCTGAATGGCTTGTTGTTCTGCCTTCTGTTCTGCGGCGAGTCACCCGGCCGCGGCTTCGGCGGATCTCGCGGAAGAGGCGGTTATGGCGGTGGCGGTGGCGGTTGGGGCGGCGGTGGCGAACGGCGCTCCAGCTTCGGTGGCGGCGGCGATCGCTCCGGCGGATTCGGCGGCGGCGATCGCTCCGGCGGTGGAGAAGGTCGGTCCGGAGGGGCCGGTGGACGAGACGAGTCATCTGCACGCAGTGGCGGCGGCTCGGGTGAACGAGACGGTTCGTCTGCGCGCAGTGGCGGTGGGTCCCAGTCCGGTTCCCACCCGCCCAGTAGCAGTTCGGGCTGGCATGGCGGCGGCGCTTCGAGCGCAAAGGGTCAAAGTGGGGAAGCCTCGCAGGGCGGATCACACGCCGCCGCAGCAAACCAGGCCGAAGCCTATGGACAATCCGGCAGCTCGCCCTCGAGCAGCAGCCATTACTCCGGCTCCCAAGCGACGAACAACTATTCGGGCTGGCGCGGCAGTTCAGCGTCCAGCTCATACAGCCATAGCGGCGAAACTGCAAACGGCGGGACATATGCCGCCGAAGGAAAACAAACGGAAGCATCTGGCCGCTATGGCAACACGACCGCAGTCAATGCCCAAAACAACTACGTCACCACCGGCGGTGGCAATTCCTACTACGGATCCACCACGCAAGGTGGCGCCTATGGCCGATACGGCAACACGACCGCGGTTAACGCTCACAACACTAACGTCACGACGGGTGGCGGCAATTCCTACTATGGTTCCAGCTCTCAAGGTGCCGCGGTCGGCCCGTATGGCCGCCCCGTCGGCGGCGCGGAATATTCCAGCGCATCATCGGGACACTACGGCGCAGCGAGCTGGCAAAATGCATATGCCGGTTCTTCTTTTTCCGGCGACATGGGGTTGGCTCATTACTCGAGCATCAATGCCGCGAGTGTGAATCACAACACGGCCTACTGGTCGCAGGGCGCGGTCGCGAGTCAAGCCGGCTACGTGCGGCAAGGATTCGGTTACTACAACTGCTTCCATCCGGCTTGGAATACGTCTCACCCCGGCGCTTGGTACGCCGCTGGTTGGTCGGGTGGCGCCGCCTGGGCCCCCACGACCTGGGCCTCGCTGGGAAGCTATTGCGGTTACAGCGCCGCGGCCCCGATCGATTACGACTATGGCTCCGACGTCGTTTACAACAACAACACTGTTTACATCAACGGCCAAAGCGCCGGCTCCGCACAAGACTACACGCAACAAGCGACGACGATCGCCGAACAGGGGCAAGCCGCCCCGGCTCCGCCGACCGAGCAATGGAAAGCGCTCGGCGTCTTTGCGCTCGTGCCGGCCGGGCAGAAGTCGTCGAACAACGTGTTTCAACTCGCGATCGACCAGAACGGCGTCATTCGCGGCAACTACTACGACGGGATGATGGACAGCACCAATCCCGTCTTTGGTTCCGTGGATAAGAAATCGCAGCGGGCCGCCTGGACCATCGGCAAGACGAAGGATCGCGTTTTCGACGCCGGCATTTTCAACCTCACGAAATCCGAATGCCCCGTGCTCGTGCACATGGGATCGGACAAAACACAACAGTTGCTCCTCGTGCGCGTGGAGCAACCCAGCACCAACAAATGATCACACGGTGACAGTGTTTTCTGCTTTGTGTTTCCTCTGTGTCTTCATGTCTCTGTGGTTAGTTTTCGGATTTAACAATTAAGACGAACCACAAAGACACGAAGGCACAAAGGAAGCATAAAGGAAACCCACAGCCTGGATGATGTGCCCGGCACCTTTTCCCCGAACGAGGCGGACCGACGATAAGTAAAGTCTTTCCCCGGAAAAAGGTGGTCGCGAATGCAAGGCCCGTATGAGCCGGTGCGCTCGACGACGGTCACCCCGAGCTTTACAAGAGCGGCACTTTCCCCGGTTGTCACGTCGTGTTTTTCTCCCTGGCCTATCTTTCCGTGCCGCTGCGAGATTAACAACTTGATCATCTCCTGCCAGCCTGCCGGAGGCCAACTCCGACTTCTGATTGGCCGTTTTCGAGATTTGTTTGCGAACGCCTACCTCATGCTCAACTAAGCAGTGTCCTCATATTTGCCGAAACAACCGATTTAAAATTAGTTATCAGTTGCAACGTATCGTCGTTGTTGGAAAACCACATCAATTCAGCGCAGTCCCAGCTGTAGACGAGAAAGTCCGCAGCAGCGGCCATTGATCGATCTTGAGAGTTGTCCAATAGGAACCGTTTGTAAAAGGGATGATCGGAATTCCATTTTACAATAATCTTACGCCCCTTTTGCTCACCTTCAAAAATCGGACCGGCTTCACCTAACGTTGCAGTCAGAAACTCGCAATTCGCCGCAAAACCACCCGGCTGCTGTTTCTCACGAGGCTCCCGCGTGTACATTGGCTCTCGTGACGAATTCTTCCCTTTTCCATTCCGGTCGGTTGGGGATTCCCGAATTTCCTTAGGTGCCTTTGGAACGAGAAGCAGTTTTGATTTTTTGCGAATCTCTCGTTCGACGTCTTCGTGAACCTCTTTTACGTGTTCAGGCGTCTCAGCTCGTTGCGCCCGTTTGCATCGTCCGCGGATTGTTTTAAGTTGGCCCAACAGATACTTCGAGAGCTGATCAAATAAAGATTGCCACGGAGTGACGTTTCGCTTTGTAAAATTCACCGTCATATATTTATCTAGTGTGCCACTGAAGTGGATCTCGCCGCGAAACCGGTTGAATTCGCCGTGTTTCAAAAAAAGGTCTAACGTTACAGAATCCAAGATCTCCCGATTGTTTCGGAGAATGTAAAATCCCTGATTCGTGATGCCATATTCACCTGCCTTTTCACCCTCTGCAGGATGCTCGGGTAGAATTGCGAGTTTGATCCGTACTTCGTCCTCTATCTCCGTTCCTTCATCTGAAATACGGACTTTCAGTGTGTTATCGTCAAACCGTTCAGTTCTCGTATCATCCCACATTAAAGGGTCAATGGCCCCCAATCGTTTGTCATTTACGAAGATGGCACAGTCAGCAGAAATAAAGTACCGAAAGATTCGACCCAGCTTGGTGCGAAGCGTGTTGGCAAAGACAGACATGCTAGACTTGTTCTGAAGGTTGTCGCATTTTCGCAAAATGACAACAGTTCCGCTCGCAGTTTCGCCTAGCAAATCAGAAAGAAGTTGGCGATCCTCGTCTGACGGTTCACCGAAAAAACTAACAAACTCATTTTGACGCTTGATCTCATCAACGTCATTTACGGCTTTTAATATTGGCTCATCCTGGGCTTTTGTCAGCACAGTAGTTTCACGGCAGATGGAAAGTGAAGCTGTGCACAGGCCCATTCGGAAACGACCTAGGTCACTAGCACTATCTTTTTCGACCAGCGATCCTAACCGAATGGCTTGATCAAGAATAACTCGGTCCATCCCGATTCCGTCGTCAGCGATGAAAATGTCGGGCTGCCCGTCGCGGACGCGCGCGAGAATCTTTATTGTCTTGGCGCCCGCATCTATGCAGTTGTCAACGAGATCTGCAATTGCCGAATAATTGTCATACCCTAGATGGCGTAACGAATTAATTAGCTTTTCGGGGTTTGGCGAACTCTTGTGGGTGAACGGAGTTGACTACAGAGATGTAGCGGTAGACATCCTTAGTGCTCCTTTTCTCGATGTCAGTCGGACACCAAGAACTAACCAACAATCCAAACAGGTCTGAAAGAACATCTCTCAGTCCGGTAGCGATCTTATTCAGGCGATTTTCGCTGGTCAAGTAGTAATGCGAAATAGTTTAGAGTCACCCCGGCGCTTGGGCTTTTGGCCTTGAACTAGAGAGCCGACCACAAGATGTGCGACCCCTTCGGGGTCGGCGAGAGGATGTGCCTTCGCCGGTACCGGTGGTGTCGCTGCGCTCAACCACCGGCTAACATCTGTCATCCCTCCGGGATGAAAACGCAAATCATGATTCCGCAAATTTGTCTCGGCGTTCGTGAATTGACCCCGGAGGGGTGGCAGATGTTAGCCGGTGGTTGAGTTCGCCAAGACCGCCGTCAGGCGGTCGCCGGCGAGCGACAACACCGGAAACTCATGGGACACCACGATCGACCCCGGAGGGGTCGCATACCCCAAACCCCGACTTCCATTTTCATTTGCCTTCGGCCCGAAAGTGTCGGATATTTGCTCTTGGCATTTCCTGTTGGCCGCGGCCGAGGCCAGCAAGAATGTCCGCGGACTGTTCTGGGGGATGCGAGCGGGCTAACTTCTCACTTCAGTGAGGCTTCTGCCTCACTGTTGCGAGCACGACCTCACTCTCTGAGTGAGGGCGAAAAGCCCAATGGCGGTCGTCGCACGACGAACACCACCACCACTACCACCACCGCAAGCGACGAGTCGCCTCAGGCGACCAAAGCCGCCCTTAAACACAAGGCGGCGAGCTTCGTCAACTTCCCACTTTGCGACTCATGGGGCGTGTGCCCCGGCGCTTCCGAAAGTGGAAGATTCACCAACAACAACAAAAACTAAAACGATCCCCGCTCGCATCTTTCCAGGCAGTGCTGCGCGCCGAGAGCCGAGGCAAAGAACCAAATAAGAACCGAAATGCAAGAAACAAGGACCAATGCGACAGCTCAAATTTGGATCTTGAAAATTGACTTTGGTTCTTATTTGGTTCTTGTTTCTTGCATCTTGGTTCTTCTCCAGTCAGGAAGGAAGAACGCTCCAAGATGAAGGACCAACATTATTTGGTTCTTGTTTCTTGAGTCTTGATTCTTCCATCAGCCATCGGAATCACGTACTTGACGATGTCATCGTCCGATTTTTCCGCGGGGCGATCGGTGCCCAGGCACTCGAGGTCACGCCAATGCAGAGGTCCGTTCGCACTATGCACTATCATCCGCACACGGTTTTGCGAATGTTCCACCCGCACTTCGACGAAGCTCTGAAAGTACGGCGCGCCGTTGAAGTCAAACGCGCCGGCGAACGCCTCGGCCGAGAAGGGCCAACCGCCCAGCCGCTTGGTCCAAAACCACAGGGGCGATTTCCAACGCGGCGTTTCGCGGTCGAGTTTGGCGATGAGCGCATCTTTGCGCGGGTAGTAGCCGCAGTCGGGCACCGCGGGCTTGCGCGGCCAATCGAGCGGCGTGCCAATGCTGATGTACGCGCCGCCGCCGCCGTTGACAAAATGCTCCATCGTCCGCGACGCGCCCTCGGAGGAATACGTCTCGCGGTAATGCTCGAAGTAATGCGTGTCGCCGGCCATGACCACGGATATGCCGTGCTTGCGGAGCAAGTCGTGGATGGTGGCGAACTGATGCACGTCGCTCGTTTTCAAACCGGGAATGGCGGGGCTGTGAGTCTCGCCGACCCATTCGCCCGAGGTGAGGTCATCGCCACCCTGATACCGGCCGCCGGCGTAAAGCGGATGCCCAAGGATGACCATCTTGAAGCCTTTCGAGCGCTCGAGTGCACCTTCGAGCCAACTCCATTCTTCCGAATCGATGCCGCGGAGCCCGCCGGTATCGACCGCGATCAGGCTAAACCGATCAGTCTGAATCTCGAAGAACGGCCCGCGCTGATGGCCATTGCTGATGCCGAATTCGCGGCGAAGGCGATCCGCGTCGCGAACCATCGCATCGATGCGGCGATCGGTCGTGGTTGTCAGCCGCTTGTCGGTGACAATGCGGGTATGAATGGCAGTGCGGGCCGCGTTCGGCTCAAAGAAGTTGGCCGCGAAACCTTCCAAGGCGTCGTACCAGTCGTGGTTGCCGGGGATCGCATAGATCGGTTTGGTGAACCCCTTGAACGGCAGGTAGAATTTCGCTTCGTAGTCCGACATCGCCCCGGTGGGATAAATCACATCCGACGAGATGACCAGGAACTTTACATCCGGCCGCTGGCCCAGCGCCAGGAATTGATCCTTCAAACAAAATTGCGACGCATCGCCTTCGCCGGTGTCGCCAAGCACCAGAAACGAGAAGTCGCCGTCCGCGACACCTTCGGGTTCCACCCGAAAGAGCTGATCGCTCGCCATGCCGACGCCGGCGTATTGCTCGCGCACGGCGCGGATCATCTCCTCGCGCCATGTGTCGGTGCGAGCCTCGGCCCAGCGATTCCAAACTTCGGTGGCCCAACTCTCGCTATTGAAAAACCAACTGAACCCCCAAATGGGATTCACCGCAATCAAGATGGCGGTGACCGGCAGGCCGATGTGCATGCCCCAGCGCAGGGCGGCCTGCGGCGACCGGGCCGCCTGGGCGACACGCCGCGAGAACTTGAGCCGGCGCCGCAGCCAAATGCCGCTCACGCGGCCGAAGAGTCCCGGCCCTTTTCCTTGGTCGGCGCGTGCCAACCAGTGTGTCCAGGCTCGCCGTTCGATCGGCCGGGTCAATCGCCGCCAGCCGAGCCGCACCGGCAACAAGATCACGAATGCCACGATCATCGCCGTGACGATATCGCCAAACACCGCCACGAGTGGCGAGATGAACCCGACAACATTGAAGTCCACGTGCATCCGGCCAAAGTGAATGGCGAAGAACACGGCAATGAACATCAAGCCCCAATAGGCATTCGCCGCGAGCCATTTCTCGTCCTGGGCCGCGTAGGCCGCCTCCAACTTCGCGAATTCGGCATGGGCCGGCAGGCCGAGCCGGCGGTCCGGGTGCAACGATTCGCTCGGCTTTTCGAGGCCCGATGATGTCGATACTCCTGGCCTCAACAAGAGCGGCCAACCGATCGCAAACATGCGAATCGCGACGACGACGAACACGACCGCGAGACCCGAGACCGGCCATCCGGTAATGAGAATGAGACTGATGACCACATTGATCACACCCGCCGCGAGCTTCCACTTCCACGGCGATGGCACGGCGCGAAGGCGCCGAGCCGCGAGGATTTTGCTGAGGCCGTCGATGAGAAATGACCCCGCGACGAAGAGAGCCAACCCGCGCACGACGAACTGCGGTTGCGCCATCAACAAGCAGCCCGCCACGATAGAGACCACGCCGCTGAAATACGTCGATTGCCGCGAGGTTTCGTCGGCGGCCTGAAACGTCTCGAGCAATTCGAGGATGCCGCATGCGACCAACATCCAGCCGACGCATAGCAACGCGAGGCCGCCGCCGAGGAATATCGTCGCGATGGTCACCACGCCGGTGCAGAGGATCAGAAAGCCGCGAAGTCGGCGCTGGAGAGCACTCGTTCGATGTGTGGGAACAGCCGCCGTCGCGCCCGCCATCGGCCACCCTCATGCTAATCGCGCAGTAACACCCCAACAAACGCCACGACACCCAACACGGCCAACATGATCGACAACACTGAAGACTGGGAAAGCGGCAAGCCGGGACATTGCAGCCGCAACAACTTGACGTATCGATGGTGCTGCAGCGTCGCCACACCCAACGTGACCAATCCGAAAACAATCATCAGCATGCCGACGGTGGACGCGCTCACGTGCGTGGCTCGTTCACCACCTTTTTCAGGCAGCGCTTCGACCACCTTTGCAATCGTGAAGCCGAATGTAATCAGCGCCAAGGATACTTGTACCCATGCCAATTGTGTGCGCTCATGAGCCAAGTAAAGTTGCTCAAACGCCAGTCGCACGGCGGGTTCCGGCGGCGCGTTGGCGCGATTCGAATTGTCGTGGGCCAGATCGGTCACGGCTACTCGCCTTCATACGCCATCGTGGATTGTGGCGAGGGTGTTTCGAGTCCGACTGGCGAGGCCAAAGTAGCTGCGCCCGCACTTTTGTCGCGCGCGCTCCACCATTCCTCCGCGTCCCGCGCAGTCCATTCACTCGTGACGCGGCACATTTCGAGCTCGCGCAACAAGGCGCCGCCGTCCTTCGGACGCTCATTCTGTTGCTTCGACAAGCAGCGCAACAAGATGGCTTCCAACTCGGCATTCACAGCGTGCCCCACTCGCTTAGACGGCGACAGCGGGAGCTCCTGCGTATGCTTCATGCAAATTTCCATCACCGTTTCGCCATCGAAAACCGGCGAGCCCGTGAGAAGAAAATACCCCACCGCGCCCACCGCGTAGACGTCGCTGCGGCCGTCCACTTCGTGCGGCCGGCTGACCGCTTCGGGTGACATGTACAACGGCGTGCCCATCATGGCGTTGGCGCTCGTGACATTGGCGCTTTCCGCGGTGTCTAGGCTCTTGGCGAGACCGAAGTCGAGCACTTTGACGAAGTCGCACATGCCGCCGCGGCGGGTGAGCACGATGTTCGCCGGCTTGATATCGCGATGCACCATGCCGGCCGCGTGCGCTTCCGCCAGCGAGCCGCTGATTTGGCGCACGATGTAGAGAAGCCGGCCTTCATTCACCGGGCCGAACTTCGACACCAGATCGTCGAGGTTCATCCCCTCGAGATATTCCATCGCGTAATAGAAGATGCCTTCGGGAGTA
Organism: Gemmataceae bacterium; assembly: GCA_045802605.1. Lineage (GTDB taxonomy): Bacteria > Planctomycetota > Planctomycetia > Gemmatales > Gemmataceae > JBJMQS01. Next base: position 22,381 of record JBJMQS010000011.1, read on the forward strand.
TGGCCGTAATCAAAGATCGCAATGGTGTTTGGATGCGTGAGCGTCGCGGTCAGTTGAACTTCGCGCTCGAATCGGGCGATTGCGGCGGGCGAAATCTTGTCCACGTCGAGCAGCTTGACTGCCGCAGGCCGGCGCAACATGGCGTGCCGAGCTTTGTACACGGTCCCCATGCCGCCGGCACCGAGCTTGTTTTCCAACTTGTACTGGCCCAACTCTTTCGCGGCGAGGGCGGCACTTTGCAACGCCTTTTGTTGCCGGGCAATGAAGATCATCGCCAAGAATATGCCGACAGCCGAAAGCACAAGGAGGCTCATCAGACCCCAAAAGGCCCGGCGCAAGATCACCACCGGGCGAAACGCTTCCTCAGCGTCCAGCTCGGTGGCAAAGCCCAGGTCAAACTCCGGCAGCCATCGCCACGCGCCGACTTTCATCACGCCACGGTAGCCACGATAGCCGTCGGCGTCAGCACCGTCGTGCCCTTGCACGGCGTCGGCGGCCATGTGAGTCAGCGGCTGTTCGCTTCGGCGCACGCTCGGCCGTTCACCTTTCGCCATATCGACGCCAGGATTGCGAATCTCGACTGTCAGAATCGATTGGCTTTCGGGCAAGTCGGCGAGCAAGCCCATCTGCTTCAGGCCATCGTCGAATCGGCTCTCGCTCATCATGAGGCCGTTTCGATCGAATGCATACACTTCGCCGGAGTCACCAAAGCGCGCGACTTGCAGCATTTTCGTGAATTGATCCTCCGGCCGAATCCTTAGCCCAAGCGCGACCGCCGCCGTGCCGGCTCGATCGCGCAGCGGCGTGATCACAAACATCGAGGGCAAGTTAGCGCGAAGCTCTCCTTTTTGATCGTTCAACAACAGGGGGCTGCGGAATGGTTTTGAAACGAGCGTGGTTCCTTCGAGTGCTTTTTCGAAAATTTCTTTGCGATATCCCGTCAGGGGTTTACCCACGGCGGAATCTTGGTCGGAGGCGACGATCCGGCCACCGGGCGCCACCACAAAGAACCCGACAAATCCTTGTCGCTTAATTCGGTTCATCAATCGCGTGCGGATTGCCGCCTGGGCTTTCGCTTGCAGCAACTCACGCTCATCGCCATTGATGTTGAGCAGTTCGGCGGTCAGGCGTTGCAGTTCATCATCTACGGCGATGAGCTCCGCGCTGCTAGTTTGATCCGAGAGCCATGCACGCACCGCTGTGACCGTGGCATTGGCGACGGCGTTTAGATCGGTGATGCGTTGCTGCCGCATCGCCTCTTCGACCGTATGGTGCACCCACCAGCCGGTGCCGCCGAAAACGACGGCCGCAATGATGGGCCATGCCCAGAGTTGTTTGCGCAGAAACCGGCCAGTTGCTTGAATCCGCGACGCGTTGCCGATGTAGCGCGACACACGTGCGGTGGCCCGCCCCACCGCGCTGCGTGACATCGATTGCTGGACGGATGCGCTTTTATCCACCCTAGAATCGTTCCGGCACGAATCGCCGGCCTTTCAAAGAGGCTTCATCGTCGTATTCGTGCTTGTCCGATCGTTTGGGCAGCTTGATCTTCTCGCGCTTGACGTCTTCGTGTGGCACAAGTTCGAGCAGATGGGAAATACAGTTGAGCCGGGCACGCCGCTTGTCATCAGAACGCACGATGTGCCAGGGCGACTCGTCGGTGTCGGTGGCGTCGAGCATCATGTCGCGAGCGCGGGAGTAATCGTACCACCGCGGGTATGACTCGATATCCATCCCGCTCAGCTTCCATTGCCGGAGCGGATCTTCGATTCGTGCCTCAAATCGTCGCTTCTGTTCCTCTTGGCCAACCTCGAGCCAGAACTTCACCAGAATGATGCCGGTGTTGACGATGAAATTCTCAAACTTTGGCGCATTCTGCAAGAACGACTGGTATTGGTCCTTGGTGCAGAAATCCATGACGTATTCAACGCCAGCACGGTTATACCAACTGCGATCGAACACGATGACTTCGCCTGCGGCCGGGAAATGCTGGATGTACCGCTGAATATACAACTGGGTCTTTTCGCGCCCGGTTGGGGCCGGCAGCGCGATGAGGCGAAACACGCGCGGGTTCACTCGCTCCATGAGCGCTTTGATTGTGCCCCCCTTGCCCGCTGTATCGCGCCCCTCGAAAACAATAATGACGCGCAGACCAGAATGGACGACCCAATCTTGCAACTTGCAGAGCTTCGTTTGTAACTTGCGAAGCTCCTTTTCGTATTCCTTTTGCTTCAGTTTCGGCTTGGCGTCTTCGGTCTCATGTTTGGACATGGCGATCTCCCATTACGGATTATCAGTGACATTGGGCAGCCATGCCGGGTTATTCCTTCGACTTGGGCAGCGGCGTATAGGAAGCTGGGTCCACCGGTGGCCGCGCGCCGCCGGCTCGTTCGAGCACGTAATAGAACACTGGCGTCAAGAAAATTCCGAAGAACGTTACACCCAGCATACCGCTGAAAACGGCGATACCTAAGGTGGATCGCATTTCCGCACCTGCGCCTTTCGCCAACACTAGCGGCACTACTCCGAGGATGAAGGCAAAACTCGTCATCAAGATCGGCCGCAAACGCAGTCGGCACGCTTCGATCGCCGCATCGAAGGGGTGTTTGCCCTTGGTGCGTTCTTCTTTGGCGAACTCGACAATCAAGATAGCATTCTTTGAGGCCAGCCCGACCAACACCACGAAGCCAATTTGTACAAAGATGTTCATGTCCATTCCGGCCCAGGCGACGCCCACCACGGAACAGAGCAGGCACATCGGCACGACCAAAATTACCGCGAGCGGGAGCTTGAGGCTCTCGTACTGTGCAGCCAACAGCAAGTAAACGAGGATGACGGAAATCGCGAACACGATGATGGCCGTGTTGCCGGCTCGGATCTGAAGAAGCGTAATTTCCGTCCAGAGATAGTCGAACCCTTGCGGTAGACTCTTCGCGCCCGCCTCGTCCACCGAGCGAATCACACTACCCGAGCTCATGCCGGGAGCCGAGCTGCCAGTCACGGTGGCCGCAGTCACACCGTTGTATCGAGTGACGATGACCGGTCCGCCAATGGGCGAAATGTCAGCCACACTTCCCAACGGCAGCATTGCGCCATCGGCATTACGCACCTTCAATTGTTTGACATTTTCCGCGGAGAGCCGCCGTGAAGGATCGGCTTGCACGTTGACCTGCCAGGTCCGGCCGAATCGATTGATATCGTTGGTGTAATATCCGCCGAGACATACCTGAAGAGTCAGAAAGACATCGTTGAGTTGCACGCCCATGGACTTGCATTTGGTTCGATCGATGTCAACGAACAATTGCGGTGCGTTGGCACGCAGCGTCGTAAACACGCCGATGAGTCCTGGCTTCTGGTTGGCGTTCGCGGACAAGTCGTCGGCCGCTTTTTGCAACGCAATGAGTCCCTGGTCGGAGCGATCGCGCACCATGACTTTAAACCCGCCGGCATTGCCCAGGCCGTCAACGGCGGGCGCACCGAATATCGCCGCGATGGCTTGATCGATGCGGCGGAAGCACTCAGCACGCAACTTGGCGGCAATGGCGTCGCCCGACCGGTCGGCACCAGTTCGATGGTGGAATTCATCCAACACGACGAACATTGTGCCGAAGTTCGAACCATTCGCGTTTTCAAGAATCGACATGCCGGGGATAGTGATCACGTGCGCGACGCCTGGAATACCAGGATAATTTTGCGTGTCCTTCGGATCGCCGCGACAGATGCGATCGATCTCCGATGAGACGGCCCGACTCCGCTCAAGCGAAGCGGCGTCCGGAAGTTGAATCGCGACGACGAGATAACCCTTGTCTTGCAAGGGAATGAATCCCGTTGGGACCGAGGTAAACGATTTGTAGGTCAAAAACAACAACCCACCATAAACTGCGAGCGCAGCCAAACTCGCGCGGAGACTCCCGCGGACAATGCGCACGTAACCATTGGTGCCACGATCGAACACTGTATTGAAAAGCTTGAAGAACCAACCGAGCGTGCCGCGGAGGAATTTGCTCAGAATGTCATTCTGTTGCGACTTCTCACGCAACAAAAGCGCGCACAACGCTGGGCTGAGTGTCAATGAGTTCACTGCCGAGAAGAACGTGGACACGGCAATTGTGACACCGAACTGTCTGAAGAATTGGCCGGTGATCCCGGTGATGAATGCACAAGGCACGAAGACACCCATCAATACCAATGAAATGGCCACGATGGGGCCGGCGACCTCGTCCATTGCCTGCCGCGTCGCTTCGACGGGTGAAAGACCGTGCCCATGCGCCAATTTGTGTTCGACCGCTTCGACGACGACGATCGCATCATCGACCACAATGCCGATCGCGAGAACGAGTCCAAGCAATGTCAAATTGTTTAGGCTAAACCCGACGAGCATCATCACCGCAAAGGTGCCAACCACGGCGACGGGCACCGCGATCAATGGAATCAGCGTAGCCCGCCACGTCTGTAGGAAAATCAAGACGACGATCCCAACGAGGACAATCGCATCGGCAAGGGCACTGAAGACCTCGGCAATGGACTCATCGATAAACGGCGTCGTGTCGTAGGCGATGGCATAATCAACGCCGCCAGTGAAATTGCCCTTGAGCTGGGTCATTCGCTTCCGAATGCCTTTCGCCGTTTCCAATGCATTTGATCCGGGAAGCTGATAAACGCAGATACCGATTGATGGTTTGCCATCGAGGGTACACGTCGTATCTTCCGCCTTGGCGCCCAGTTCAATTCCACCGAAGCTTCGCTGCTCGGCCGCATTGTCGGTCGCTTTACGCCGGTCAGAGACAACATCGCGCAGCCGGGTGATCTCTCCGCCCGCCCCTGTACGAAGAATGACGTTGCCAAATTGATCAGGATTTGTGAGGCGCCCGAGAGTGGTCAGCGTGTACTGGAAAGCCAAACCCGAAGGCACGGGCGGCCGACCAATCGCCCCGGCGGCGACCTGCACGTTTTGCTCACGCAGCGCTTTGGTGACGTCGGCCACGGTCAGATTTCGGCTCGCGACTTTGTCGGGATCGAGCCAAACCCGCATGCTGTAGTCCTGCTGGCCGAACATGGTCACGTCACCCACGCCCGGCAATTGCTTCAATTCATCCACGACGTTGATCGTCGCGTAGTTGCTCAGATAAAGGACGTCCTTTGAGCCATCTGGCGAGAAGATATTCACGACCAAGAGAATACTGGGTGACTTTTTCTTGACGCTGACGCCGGTGGCTTTCACTTCCTCGGGCAATGTCGGCACGGCTAAATTAACGCGGTTCTGTACGAGCACCTGCGCATCATCGAGGTTCGTGCCCAGCTCAAAAGTGACGTTAAGTGTGTAGATGCCGTCGTTGCTCGACTGCGAGGACATGTAGAGCATGCGCTCGACACCGACCACTTGCTGTTCGATCGGAGCGGCCACCGTTTCCGCGAGCACCTTGGCGCTCGCGCCGGGGTAGGTGCATGTGACGCTCACGACCGGAGGCGCGATGTCTGGGTACTGAGCAATCGGCAATAGCTTGACGCAGATGCCGCCTGCTAAGAGGATCACCACCGATATCACCGCCGCGAAGATCGGCCGACTGATGAAGAATTTTGAAATGCCGGACACGGTGAGTACCTCAGTTGGTGTTTTTTCGAGCGCGGCGAACTATTTGCCTTGCGCTTTGGGTTCGACGGTCATGCCGGGGCGCACCCGCTGAAGTCCGGTTACGACGAAGCGATCATTCGGCGCGACAGGACGCGATTGCGTCTCGCCTGGGACACGAATTGCCTCGATGACGCGTAGCCCATCAACGATGGAGCCGGTGTCTACATCGAGGCGAATTGCCTTATTGTTGGTGTCGACAACCAGCGCGTAGTTAACGCCTTGGTCGGATTGAATCGCCGAATCCGGGATCAACATCGCCTTCCTAGCTTTGCCGATGGGAATGCGAATTCGCGCGAACATTCCGCTGGCCAAGAGGCGAGCGCCGTTGGCAGGCTTGGGATTCGCAAAGTCCGCTTTCATCTTGATCGTTCCGGTTCTCGGATCGACCTGATTATTCACGAATTTGATCCGGCCTTTGAGGGGATATTGTGTGCCGTGCACAGCCAGTCCCATTTCCGCAGGAACTTCGCCATTAATGCGGCCGTCTTCGATTTTGCCCTCGCGCTCCGCTTTTTGCAGACGTTGCAATGTGTTTTCATCGATATCGAACGAGACCCACATGGGGTCAACCGAAACGACAGTGGTCAGCAAGGTCGTCGTACTCGGGCCACCAGCAATCAGGTTGCCCGCCGTCACCAAGTTATCGCCGACCCGTCCTTCGATCGGTGATCGGATGGAGCAGTACCCGAGGTTCAACAGTGACGTGCGGACCTGCGCCTGGCTGACATCGACCATGGCGCGATCGGATTCGACCTTTGCCTTTGAAGCTTTCACTGCGGCTTCCGATTCGAGCTTGGTCGCGAGGGCCTTGTCGTATTCCTCGCGCGAAATGGCGTTGGTCGCTAGCATTTGTTCGGACCGGCGAAAATCCGCCAACGCGCGAACGAGCTGCGCTTCTGATCGCGCAACGCCCGCCTCGGCTACCGGCACTTCGGCCTGGGCCCTGGCAAGCTCAGCTTGGGCGCGGGCGAGGTCCGCTTTAAACGGCTCAGCATCAATTTGAAACAAAGGGCTGTCGGCCTTGATTTCCGTTCCCGGCTTGAATTGCACTTTCGTGAGATACCCGCTCACCCGAGCACGTATTTCGACATCTTGCAGGGCCTCAACACGACCAGTCGCATATTCGTACTGGACCACTTCGCGCTCCACGGCCGGAGCGACCGCGACAATGGGCGCGGGCATCGCCGGCGTTTCAGCGCTCTTTTTGTCGCAACCGGCCGAGACGCTCAATGAGCTAAGCGCTGAAAGCGCGATAAGGTTCCATGTGATTCGCTTCATGTTGACCTCGAAACAGTCAAAGGTGATTGTGCCGCCTCAGGCGTTACGTTTCGCCACCGCCAGGAGTCTAGATTCAACTCGAGAACTGCATCGTGCAGGTCGGCCGTATCGTCCGATTGCTCGAACGTTACTACCGAGATCGATCGTCGCCGCAAAAGCTCCAGAATCCCTCGAAGTTGAGCGGTCCCGAGCGTTGTGCTGGCACGGTCTATGACGGCGAACCTAGGCTGCGCGAGTATGAGCCGGGTTATTGCCAATTGTTGTTGTTCGCTGAGAGATAGCTTATTGGACCAATCATATTCGGCATCCAGGCCGCCAAGTCGGCTCACAAGTTCCGTTAGCCCTAGTTGTTCGAGTGTGTCCGGAGCCCCGCCGTTTTGGATTTGATTGTCATTCTCAAAGGGTAAGAGCGTATCACGCAATCTACCGGGCGACAGATAAGGCCTCTGGGGCAAAAACAGAGTGGCATCAAGTACAGGCCGGGTGATCGCGCCGTCGCCGTTTGACCGGAATCCGCCGAGCGCGCGAAACAATGCATTCCGCGCCTCTTCATTCGGCCCCGCCACAAGAAGCCGAGTACCGTGCGGAATTGTTGCGCACAATCCCTTTATCAGGATTGAATCGTTTTGCTGCGATCGGAGAGTCAATTCATCGAAAGCAATGCGGTCAGACGAATAGGTCGCTTGAATGCTCGACTTATCTTCGTCGTCTGTCTCGATCGCTTCGGCGAGAGCACCCAACCGAGCGACCACGGCCGCGAATGCTGAGATCGATCCGAACTGATTGACGATGAGCGAAAACGCCCCGAGGAGTTGCGCGAATGCCATGGCCGATTGCGTAATGACGCCGAACTCCACCTCTCCGCGAATAAATTTCGGAGCAATCAAGAGAGCGGGAATGATTTGAATGAGATAGTTGTAGCCCGTAGTAAAAAAGCCAAGGTTCCGATTGACCGATGTGATTTTGCGAAAGTTCGCTGTTAATTCTTCGATGCGCCGTAAAAGCCGGCTTGTCATGCGAGATTCATTCCGCGATACGGCGATCGACTCCGCATTTTCGCGCACGTGAATCAGAGATGCTCGAAAGTCGGCCTCGCGATCGGACTGGTGATAGTTCAGGCCAATCAATGGCCGGCCTAGATAAATTGTCGCGACGGTGCCGACCAGTGCGTAAGTAACCGCGACCCCAAAAAGCGTAGGACTGATTGCCCAAAGTACTCCGGAAAAAGAAATCGCCGCGAGGCTGCCGTTCAAAAAGATCAGGGTGAAGGAAAGAGTGGTGCTGGTAAATGCCCGAATGTCGTCTGCGATACGTTGGTCGGGATTATCGACTTGGTCCAACTCCCTGAGGCGGTAATAGCACCGTCCGGACAGGTACTTTGTGGTGCTTCTTGTTGTCAGCCAGGCACGCCACAAAAGACCAAGCCGCTCCTCGCTGAACCGGTATAAGACCGAAACCGCAGTCAAAGCCGCAAAAACCCCGACATAGTAAACGGCGAATTTGACGAAGCCGTTCATATCGCGTTGCGCAATCGCCGTCATGAAGTCACGGCCAACATAGCTATTGACGACGTTGAGAGCGCTGACCGCCAACGCAAAGACGGCAAGAAATGCAATCAAACCCCAGGCCTTGTACCGAACTTCGGAAGTAAGTAATTGCTTGACTGCCCCGACGAATCGTCGAGCCGTTCGACGATTGAGCGGCGCCGGCTCATCGGTGGCCCGCGCGGTCACAGCCATCCTCCGGTGAAACCGGCCCGGCGCAATCCAGTAACGATCGGGCCGCAACGCCGCATGAGGTTCCAGAGAAATCCGGTGCGATAGTTTTCCACCATGAGTACAACGGGGCCCTGATCAATCCCGAAATGAAACGGCGTCACCCAATAGCCAACCGGGCTGTCCTCAATTACATACGACTGATTGAACGACGGCTTGAAACCGTATTTCTTGTTCATGCCCAGTTCCATGCGGGCAAAGTTCCGCACGGTCGGGATGACGATTTCGGGTGCGAATGGCAGCGAGGCCACTGCCACCCACGGAGCCACCGTGCCATCGTCAGGGCCGTTGGGTGCGCCGCGTGCGATGTAATCGTAAAAATCACGTTTCACGCCATGGACCAAGCGCTGCGCCCAACCTGGGCCGTCGCAGGCCGTGAAACCCCAACAGTATTTGCCATACCCCACAAATTGCATCGGGTTTTCGATTGCGTATCGCTGCTGGACATAAGTCGCACGCCGGGAGTTCTCGAAATAGTCACAGTCGCGCGCGCCCATGAAAGGATCGCGGATGCCTTTGAAGTCGATCCACATATGCGAAAGCTGGTGAGTGAACAACGGCCCAGAGTGGAGCAAATCCCAATCGTATATTCGCTTCCACTGATAGCTCGCGGTGTAGGCAGGGAAGCTTTCAGCCGGTAGCGGATAGGTCGGCGACCCGAGACCGAGGATATAGAGTAGCAATCCTTCGTCGTACCCTTCCCATCGATGCGGAATGAAACCCGTTTCCGGGCGCCAACCGTGTGTCAGCGTCGGTCCGCCGTCGCGGGCCCAATTCCAGTCCACTCGTTCGTAGAGCGCGTTCGCCAGTTGGCGAATCTCGCTCTCGTCTTTGGTGTCGCGATCAAAGTACGTCGCGCAAGTCAACGCCCCGGCGAAGAGAAATGCAGAATCGATGGTCGAAAGCTCGCACTCCCACACGCGCCGACCGGTTTCAATGTCGAGAAAATGATAGAAGAATCCCTTGTGTCCAGACGCGTTCGCTTCCGGACCTTGCGGCAAATCAATGAGGGCCTTCAAACGGCGCCGCGTCGCCTTAGCCGCAAAGTCTCGATACAAGACGCCGCGCTCAATCACCACCGGGATCGTGGCCAGCGCCATGCCGACGGCGGCAATGCTGGCCGGTGCGCGGACGTCGGTTTTGTCGCGGACGAGACCGTTGTCGGGATTGGTCTCGTGCAGGTAATACAGAACGGTTGTCACCTGAAGGCGCGCGAATTCCTCCTCGGTGGGTAGGCGATCGAGATTTTCCTCCGATGGAACCGATTGTGACATGGCTGGCAACTCTCCACTAATCGATCTGTACACGCACTTCGTGGGTTAGTCCGTCATCAGCGAGGCGAATGACCTGATCTGCCATGACCTGGCGATCGACCGTGATCGTGACCGGCCCGCGCCCTTTACCGGCCGGATTCTCGACTTGAATGTGATAAGACGCGGTCCGATAGCGGTATGTCAGCTCAAAGCCGGGCCAGCCCTTGGGAATGCACGGCTCGATCCGCAGCGTCTCTCCCTTGAGGTAAAAACCGAGTATCGCTTCGATTGCGACACGATACAGCCAACTGGCCGAACCTGTGTACCACGTCCATCCACCACGGCCCGTGTGCGGCGGAGCGCCGTACACATCCGCACAGACGACATACGGCTCCACTTTGTAGTGATTGACCTCTTCCGGTGTTGTCGCATGGTAAACGGGATTGATGAGGTTCCAAAGCTCGACAGCGCGATCGCCATTACCCTCAAGCGCAATTGCCAGCACGACCCACGCAGCGGCATGCGTGTACTGCCCGCCGTTCTCGCGAATGCCCGGAACGTAACCCTTGATGTACCCTGGCTCGAGCTTACTTTTGTCAAATGGCGGATCAAACAGTTGAATCAACTTATCCTTTGCGCGCACGAGACGATCGTTGACAGCCAGCATCGCTGACCGTGTCCGTTCGGCTTTTGCTCGGCCTGAAATGACCGCCCAAGCCTGCGGGATCGCATCGATTTGACATTCGTCGTTTTGCGAGGATCCGAGCGGCGTGCCATCGTCGAAATAGGCCCGACGATACCACATCCCATCCCAGGCGTTCGCTTCGAGTGAGGCTCGTAAAGTCTCGGCTTGTTCTTGGCACCAGCCCGACCTCGCCTTGTCACCGCGAGCTTCGGCGAGTTCGGCAAATGAATTCAAGACCGAGACAAAGAACCAACCGTTCCAAACGCTTTCGCCCTTGCCTTCGGCTCCGACCTTGTTCATCCCGTCATTCCAATCGCCGGTGCCCATCAACGGAATTCCGTGCGATCCGAAGCGGAGCCCTTTCGTCAACGCTCGTACGCAATGCTCGTAAATCGTGCCCGATTGTTCGCTGATCGCGGGCTGGCCAAAGTCTTCTTCTTGGCCCTCGCGAAGCACCGGCGACGTAATAAATGGGACCACTTCATCGAGAAGTTTCATGTCGCCAGTTGTCGTGATGTAGTGATGCACGACCAGTGGAAGAAACATGAGATCGTCAGTGATTCGCGTACGGACGCCGATGCCAGAAGGCGGGTGCCACCAATGTTGCACATCGCCTTCTTCGAACTGCCGGGCAGCGGCTCGAAGAATTTGGGCCCGCGCTTCGTGCGGTGCTCCGTAAACGAGTGCCATCACGTCCTGCAATTGATCGCGGAAGCCATATGCGCCACCCGACTGATAGTAAGCAGAGCGCGCCCATATCCGGCACGCTAAGACTTGATACGGCAACCAGCGATTGAGCATGAGGTTCATGCCTACGTCCGGCGTGGAGACCTGCATTGCTCCCGCCAGCTCATCCCATTGGCGCGATACTTCGGCGACGGTAGCGGGGGCACGATTCGCGTCGATGTAATTGCGGACTAACTCACGGACCCTTGCCACGTTGTCGGCCTGGCCCAGGACAAAGACGACCGTCTTTGCTTCTTGCGGCGCCAAGGTGATATCGACCTTTACGGCTCCGCAGGGATCAAGCCCCGCGCCGAAGCGCTCGCCAAGTGCGACCCGCCCCAATGCAGCGGGCGTCGCAATCGAAGCATTGCGACCGAGAAATTCTGAACGATCTGCTGTGGCTGAATGGATGTGTGGACCGGCCGATAGGAATGCCACTTTGTCAGCGAAGCACCCGGCCCAGGCGTTGCGCGCGAGGACGGCACCCGAGTCTCGGTCGCGTTCGGTCACAACTTGCATTGGCGCATTTTCGCGGACCGTGCCGAGTACCCATTCGACGTAGAACGTGGCGGACAAGTTTCGCGGTTGGTTGCTTTCGTTGCGAACCGTTAGACAAACCAATTTAACTGGGTCGGTCGGAGCGACTGAGACTGTCAATTCCTGTGCGAGTCCAAACTGATCCGACGAGTATCGCGTATAGCCGGGCCCATGCCGAACCGTATGCGAAGTTGACATCCCCAATGGCAATGGCGTCGGCGTCCAAGTCTCCCCCGTGTCTTCATCGTGGAGATACACAATCTCCGTTGGTGAGTCAGAGACCGGGTCATTCGACCAAGGCGTCAGCCGGTTCATTTGGCTGTTGCCTGCCCAAGTAAACCCAAGGCCCGATTCGGTGGCCAAACACCCGAAGTCCGGATTCGCCAGAACGTTGGCCCACGGGGCCGGCGGCAACGGATGGGATTTCGAAGGATCGATCGCGATCACGTATTCGCGCCCATCGCGTGTGAATCCGCCGGAGCCATTCCAAAAGCGCAAATCCCTGTCGAGCTTCGTTGATTTCGAAGTCATCGGCGGCCGGGTGGTCGCCGCCTTGACCTTTGCCGGGAGGGGACGCGAATCAACTGAAACTTGCAGTTGGTCAGAAAGCTTGCCTCGATTGCCGTCGAGAACAATCCTCGCGGCCGCAGCAATCAACGTTTGAACCTCAGGCGGGACTTGGGCCGCCTCGAGAACAAATGTCCCTCCGGGCTTGCCGAGAAATTCCGCCTCCGACCCCGACTGTAAGTCAGAGGTCAATTTCGCAACTGACTCGCCACCGCGTGAATCCAAAACAATAACGTCGACGATCACACCACGCCGGCGAACAAAAGAGTGCCACCGAATCAACTCGTTGACAAGTGCCTCGTCCTGGTCCCGCGCGATTCGTGCGAGAACGATGGGTAGATCGCCCGAAATCGCAAATGGCCACAGTGCCGGCTGACCGAGACGATTTTGCTCGATCGCCTCGCGTGATCGAAAATCTTGTCCGGCAAAAAGCACCGCGCCTGAAAGCCGGTTGAACAAATCGACATCGGTGGGCGTTATTGACGCCGCTTGCAACTCTTTCTGGGCACTGACGTCCGCATCCGCAAATGCTGCCGCCACGACTGCGAAATCCTCAAACTGTTCGGCAATCGCGATGGCACCTTCGCGCGTTTCCGCCGCACCCGTAACAAAAGCGATGCGAAAATCGCTTCCGGGTTCAACTTTGAGGCGACGGCGCAAACTGAAAATCGGATCCAGCACCGAGCCGACGGTATTTGAAAGCGGTTCCGAGTGCGAGAGAGCGATGGGGTTGGCGGGCGTACGGCCACGACCCAGAAACCGGGAACGATCGGTTTCGAATTCGACCCTGCCCTTCTCTTCCGCGACGCAGAGGTGGACGGCATACACCGGCTTTTCATTGCCGCCGCGTGGGCGTCGGCGCGCCAGGAGGGACTGTGTCGTGGTGTCGAACTCCGTCTCCAAAAACAGCTTGGCGAAGGCCGGGTGCGCGAGATCGGCCCGGCGATGATTTAAGCAGACTTCGGCATAACTGGTGATCTCAAGGGCAACCGCTTTCGATCCGCAGTTGGTTAATGTTAACTCTCGCACTTCTGCGTCGCAGTCAGGCGCGACACACACGGCCAAGCGCGTTTCAATATCGCCATCACGACGATAGTATTCCACCCGGTCCGGACGGAATTCAACACTCATCTCGTTAACCGGTCCACCGATTGGCTGATGTGTCGCAGAACAAACTTGGCCATTGCCGAGATTGCGAACGTAGCAGAATTGTCCCCAGCAGTCCCGGGTTGCGTCCTCGCGCCAACGCGTGACATCCAGCCCATTCCACGCACCATAACTGCCGCCCGCGGCTGTCATCATCACGCTATATCGGCCGTTCGAGAGCACGCTGACGCTCGGCTGTCGTTCAGCGAGCTGCGCGGAAAAATTGGACGCCGGCGCGCGCCGGGCGGTCTTAGCACGTTGACTCGTCGGCGTTGACACGATTTATTCCTTATGAGCGGTGGTTTGGGTACGCTTGTTGTCCTTGCGATCTTCGCCGAGGACCATGAGCACGTCGTGGAGCATCGTGGCCTCCTCATTCGTGGCGATCATCAGGATGCGAGAGCGCGAGCCAGTGGCTGCGACATCCGAATCGCTATGATTCTCGGTGTTCGCGGCGCGATCGAGTTTTAGCCCTATGCATTCGAGTCCCACGCACACTTGCTCGCGAATCTCGGGAGAGTGTTCGCCAACACCTCCGGTGAAAACTAATGCATCGATTCCGCCCATAGTCACGGTCAGCGCACCAACGGCTTGGCGAATGCGATGGGTGTAAATGCCAATGGCCAGTTGGGCGGTAGCTCGGCCAGCCTTGGCGGCAGCCAATACTTCGCGCATGTCGGCCGAAACGCCGGAGACACCTTGCAGGCCCGACCCATGATTGAGGGCGTGGTCAACTTCGCGTGCCGTTAGTCCATGGCGTTGTTGCACGAAGGTGACAATGCTCGGGTCGATTGCACCGGAGCGCGTCGCCATCATGAGGCCATCGAGCGGCGTAAAGCCCATCGTGGTATCGATCGACTTCCCGTGCATGACCGCTGCCGCGGAACAGCCGTGACCCAGATGGCAGATGACCAGACGCAATTCACCGAGCGGCCGACCCAACATTTCCGCGGCACGTCCGGCACAGTAGGCGTGCGACAATCCGTGAAAGCCATAGCGGCGGATGCCCCACTCTTGCGTCCATTTCGCAGGCACGGGATAGGTGTAAGCCTCCGGCGGCAGGGTCGAGTGAAATGCGGTGTCAAACACTGCCACATGCTTTGCATCCGGCAACACGCGCTGCGCGGCAGCGAGCGCTTCCAGGCTCGGCGGGTTGTGTAGTGGCGCAAGCTCAGCGAGCGCCGCGATCTGAGCCGATACCAAAGGCGTGATTCGTACGGCTTCGGTAAATGACCCACCATGCACAACACGGTGCCCAACGGCTCGCATCGAAAATCGCTGCGTGGACAAATCCGTGAGCAGCCACTCGACGGCTTTCGCATGACCTTTCCAAGAAACTGTTTCCGCGCGAGGCTTCTCGTCTTCGAGCGTCATGCGGTAGTTGGTTTGCGCTCCCGCCCAATCCGCGTGCGCATGCGCCAGTGCGCGGCCATCGTCCTCGGCGAGCATCGCCTTCAGACTGCTGGAGCCCGCATTGAGTAACAGAATGGA
The DNA here is from genome assembly GCA_045802605.1 of Gemmataceae bacterium. Classification (GTDB taxonomy): domain Bacteria; phylum Planctomycetota; class Planctomycetia; order Gemmatales; family Gemmataceae; genus JBJMQS01. Next base: position 37,471 of record JBJMQS010000011.1, read on the forward strand.
CATGTTCGAATCATTAACCCGCGGCGCAAGCAAGGGTATGTACGAAAACCCCTGCTTGCGCTCTGGGCTCTAAACATTGTCGCCTTCGGTCGATGTACGTTGCTGTCCGGCCCCCGTGCCCCCGGCCCACTTCCAAGCCGAAATCGCCGGGATGTCGTCGCCGTGTTTCCGAATGTATTCCTTATGCTCGATCAGCCGGTCGTGGATCGCTTGTTTGAAGTACGCTGCGCGAGCGCCAAGCTGCGGCAAGCGATCGATGACATCCTCGCACAGATGGAATCGATCGATTTCGTTCAAGACGCACATATCGAACGGCGTGGTGGTCGTGCCTTCCTCCTTGTAACCGCGCACGTGAATGTTGCCGTGGTTCGTTCGCCGGTAGGTCAACCGATGGATCAGCCAGGGGTAGCCATGGAATGCGAACACCACCGGCTTGTCCTTGGTGAAGATCGCATCGAAATCATGGTCCGAGAGGCCATGCGGGTGTTCCGTGCATGGCAACAACTTCATCAGGTTCACAACGTTGACGACGCGAACTTTCAGCTCCGGCAAGTGTTTGTGAATCATTTCCACCGCGGCCAAAGTCTCGAGCGTCGGCACGTCTCCGCAACACGCCATCACTACGTCGGGTTCGCTGTCTTGATCGTTCGAAGCAAAGCCCCAGATGCCCAGACCCGCCGTGCAGTGCTTGACCGCTTGGTCCATCGTGAGCCATTGCGGCGCGGGCTGCTTGCCGGCCACGACGACGTTGATGTAGTTCCGGCTGCGTAAGCAATGATCGGTGACTGACAAAAGACAGTTAGCATCGGGCGGCAGATAGACGCGAATGACCTCCGCCTTCTTGTTCACGACGTGGTCAATAAAACCCGGGTCCTGATGGCTGAAGCCGTTATGGTCCTGCCGCCAGACGTGTGAACTGAGGAAATAGTTGAATGACGCGATCGGCCTCCGCCAGTGGATGTGATTGCAAACCTTTAACCACTTGGCGTGTTGATTGAACATCGAGTCGATGATGTGGATGAACGCCTCGTAACAGCTAAAGAAACCGTGCCGGCCGGTGAGCAAGTATCCTTCGAGCCACCCCTGGCATTGATGCTCGCTGAGCACCTCCATCACTCGGCCATCGGGCGAGAGGTGGTCATCGGTCTTGTAAATCTCCGCCATGTAACATCGATTGGTGACTTCGAGCACGTCTTGCCAGCGGTTCGAGTTGTTTTCGTCTGGGCTGAAAAGACGGAAGTTCTTTACATCCAAATTGTTTTTCATGATGTCGCGCAGGAACTTACCCATCTGACGAGCCGACTCGGCTGTCGTCGCGCCGGGCGAAGGCACCTCGACCGCGTAGTCGCGGAAGTCGGGCATCTTCAGATCTTTCAACAGCAAACCCCCGTTGGTGTGTGGGTTATCGCTCATGCGGCGATGGCCCTTGGGAGCTAACTCGGCGAGTTCCGCTTTGAATCGGCCGTTCGGATCAAACAATTCCTCCGGGCGATAACTCTTCATCCACTTTTCGAGGACCTTGATGTGGTCCGGCTTGTCCATATCGGCCATCGGGACTTGATGGCTGCGCCAATAGTCTTCACACTTCTTGTCATCGATCTCAGCCGGGCAAGTCCAGCCTTTTGGCGTGCGAAACACGATCATGGGCCACGCCGGCCGTTTGACGTCGCCGTTCATCCGCGCGGTGTTCCAAATCTGTCGAATCTCTTCGATGGCCGTGTCCATCACATCGGCGAGTTGCTGGTGCACTTGGGCCGGATCGTGTCCTTCGACAAAATGCGGTTTGTAACCCATCCCCTCGAAATACTTGCGCAGTTCTTCCTCGGGAATGCGTGCGAGGAAACATGGGTTGGCGATCTTGTATCCATTGAGATGCAGAATCGGCAGGACTGCGCCGTCACGGGCCGGGTTGAGGAACTTGTTGCCGTGCCAGCCGGTGGCGAGCGGCCCAGTCTCAGCCTCGCCATCGCCGACGACGCAAGCAACGATGAGGTTCGGATTGTCGAAGGCTGCACCATACGCATGGCTCAAAGCGTAACCGAGCTCGCCGCCTTCATGCATGGAGCCGGGTGTCTCCGGGGCGACGTGGCTGGGAATGCCGCCCGGGAAGCTGAACTGCTTGAACAGTTTCTTCATGCCTTCGGCGTCTTGACTGATGTTTGGGTAATACTCGGTGTACGTGCCTTCGAGATAGGCATGCGCAACAAGCGATGGCCCGCCGTGTCCTGGGCCGATGACGTAGATCATGTCCAGGTCGTCGCGCTTGATCACGCGGTTGAGATGCACGCAGAGCATGTTCAGGCCTGGCGACGTGCCCCAGTGGCCCAGCAATCGCGGCTTGATGTGCTCGCGCTTCAGCGGTTCACGGAGCAACGGGTTATCGAGCAGATAAATCTGGCCGACGGAGAGATAGTTGAGGGCCCGCCAATAGGCGTCCATCTTGCGGACCTCGCCCGCTGAAAGTGGCCCTTGCTTATTCTGCGCCTCAATGTCCTTCGATTTCGGTGCGATGGTCGTGCTGGCCATGTCGAGTTCCTTCTGAGGTTGAGAGCTTCGTTGCCGATTCCGTTATCGCGCCGCCCCTTGGGCCGTAGCACGAGGGAGCTTGGTTTCTCGGACATAATGCTCAAGTTTCAAAGTGTCGGCGAAAAACTTACGAATTCCCTCGCTGAGTTTCTCCACCGCCATTGGGTCTTCGTTGTGCATCCACCGGAATGACTTTTCGTCCAGGTGTATCTTCACGGTATCCGTCTTCTTGGCGACGTCGGCATTCAGATGCGGAGTCACTTCGCCAGAACTCGATTCCAACGCAGCTAAGAGATCGGGGCTGATGGTCAGGAGATCGCAACCGGCCAGCCGGACAATCTGATCCACGTTGCGGAAGCTCGCACCCATGATCTGCGTGGAATACCCGTGTTTCTTGAAATAGTTGTAAATGCGGGTGACAGAAGCAACGCCCGGATCTTCCTCGGGCGCGATCGGTTTGTTGCCATTGTGCTGACGGTGCCAATCGTAGATGCGACCGACGAACGGCGAGATGAGGGTGACGCCCGCCTCGGCACAGGCAACCGCCTGGGCAAAGCTAAAGAGCAAGGTCAGGTTGCAGTGAATGCCTTCGCGCTCGAGTTGCTCGGCCGCGCGAATGCCCTCCCAAGTGCTCGCGATCTTGATCAAAACACGCTGCCGATCCACGTCGGCCTCTTCGTACATCTCGATCAGCTTGCGGGCCTTGGCCATTGTCGATTCAGTGTCGAAGCTGAGACGGGCATTGACCTCGGTTGAAACTCGGCCGGGAACGATTTTGAGAATCTCGACGCCGAAATTAACCAGGAGCCGGTCCAGGAATACGTCGGTACGGGCTGCTCGATCACCCGGCGATTTCAAGGCAAATGTCAGTGCGTCATCAATGAGATGAGCGTACTCCGGCTTCTGCGCCGCTTGGTAAACAAGCGATGGATTAGTCGTGGCGTCTTGCGGTTGATATTCGGCGATGGATTCGAAGTCGCCAGTATCGGCCACAACGGTCGTGAAACGCTTCAGGGAACCGAGCAGGGTCATGATGACTCTCCTTATTTCTACCGGATCTGTTACTGAACCGTTCCGCTGCGAAAACTCAGACCGGCGTCGTTGTCTGGGCCGCCGATCATCTTGAAATGCATGCTGCCCGGCTCCGTCAAAGTCAGCTCAGCAAGCATAGTTCCACCGCGATCGGGCTCCATCGCCAAAACGTTGCCCTGAGTGGTGTAAACGCCCTTCATCGTCTTCGTGCGCGCGCCCTTGGTAAACACCCAATTAAACGTGCCGTCGGCATTGAGCGTCATGTCATACTTGCCTGCAGCCGAGTTCGCGCTCCACTTGCCGACCACCCGCTCCGCCGGGATGGCGGGCGGTGCCGGGGTCAATGGAGTCGAACTCGCAGGGGCGGTGGCCGGTGCCATCATCTTTGCGAGTGATGCCGCGACACGATCAGTCGGGTTGGCCTTCGCCGCGGCTTGAAACATGGCGAGCGCGTACTCTTGATGGCCGCAGGTCAGGTAGTGGTATCCGAGCAGGAAAGCCGTGCCTGGTCCTTTGGTTTGCTTGTAATTCTCTTCGAGTAAACGAAGTTGTTGCGTGTAAATTTCAGTGTTCGGATAAAGACTGGACAGAGTCTTCCAGTCCCATCCCGGACCGACATCCAAAACGGGGTGGATGGTCGCAGCCGCTTCTTGATAGCGCTGCAATGCAAACAGCACCAGCGACCGAAACTCGTGCAGCACCGCGTCATGAGGCGCAGGTTTGAGCGCTTCATCGGTTAGCTGGAGGGCGTCGGTGTAGCGCCCCTCGTAAAATGCCGCCCGCGCTTTGTCGAACGGTGTCTCCTCTGCTGCTGTAACTGGTTGCGCAGCGGCATACTCGACCGGCATCGGCTCCGCAATCGTCGGCTCGGAGTAAACCGGCGAACCGCCGTCGCTGGAATACGAGTTCGAATATTCCGAGTATCCCGATAGCGAGCTGATCGCGTTCGCGCCCCACCAGGTCACACCCACCGCGGCCGCCACCGGATGATTGTCCCACATGTAGTCCCAGCGGGCCCAGTTGCCTGGCGCGTAGCCACCGTACCACCCGCCATAGCGGCCGTAATGATCATCAAAATGGTTTTGCCAATCCTCGCGCGCGTTGTCGCGATGTTGTTGCCAGTCTTCGCGGACCTGATCGCGGTTTTGTTGCCAATCCTGTTGAGTCTGAGACCAATCGCGGGCTGGCAATTGGCTGGCCGCATCGCGCCCTTGCATGCGGTTGGACAAGTCTTGTCGCCGCTCCTGCGTCGAACGGTTCCCGAGGTTTTGACCGGCAGCGGCGCCCAAGCCAGGGAGCGTTCCCGGCCGGCTACCGACACCGCTTGGCAACTGCGACGGCCGATTCCCCACTCCCGCGCGGCCTACGTCTGGTCGTGTTGAGGGAAGCTGAGAAATTTGCGGACGTCCGCCGCCTGCGCCAGGCCTTGTTCCGCCGCCAACGGGTCCGCCAGGGCCCGCGCCACCAGGTCTGCCGCCAGGTTGTTGGGCTGGAAGTGTCCCGGCTTGCGGCCGGCCTGCCCCGCCACCACCGGTAGGAAATTGTGAAGGACCACCGATTTGCGGTCGGTTCCCGCCACCTGGAGGAGAGAACGAAGGTGTGCGATTGCCGCCCCCGCCGTTACCTCCGCTTGGCCGCGCGCCGCCGCCATATCCTCCGCCGGGGTTTCCGCCTCCGCCATAGCCACCACCAGGACGAGCGCCGCCTCCGTAGCCACCGCCGGGGTTTCCTCCATAACCACCACCTTGCCGTGCTCCGCCGCCGTACCCACCACCGCCGGAAGGGCGTGCCCCGCCGCCATAGCCGCCGCCGCCACCGGCCGGGCGTCCGCCACCACCACCACCGCGACCACCGCCTCCACCGCCGCCTCCCCGACCGCCGCCTCGCCCAGCGAGGACTTCAGCGCCGGCCCAGAGGAGGCCAACCGATGCGACGAGGATAATCCAGTTGCGACTATTCATGGTGTGACTTCTTTCCGACTTTAGCCGGCTTACTTATTTGGGGAGTGGTGGTTTGCGAACGACCTTGACCTCCATGTCGGGTTGCACTTCATCGCCGACGATCCGATCCTGCGATCGCCAAACGTAGCCATCGGTTCCCGTTGGGATCAGGCGGTTGGTGGCAGATCCAGTTGAGCCATCGGGACGGACTCCCGTGGCTTTGATGATCCACTCGTCGCCGTCGTGAATCCAACTGCTCTCGCCGAAGCCGCCTTCCGAATCGAACACCCACGAGCGAATCTGTTTGCGCCAGGGATCCCAGCCGATGCGCTGCGAGACCTTCATCGCATCCTGGCCGTGAATCTTCAGATCGAATTCTTGCAACAGATAATTGCCGTCTTCGCTCCAACGGCACTTCGATGCGATGACTGCACTGCCGCCGTCGTCGATCCATTCGCCGATGAGCCAAGACAATGGCTCTAGCCGTTCACGGCAGGAGCACTCCGGCCCTTCTTCATCGCGCGCCAGTGCCATTTGCCACTTGCCATCGCGCTTCACGTGCAACACGGTGTAACGATCAATGTCAGGCAATTCGCCCGGCTCCCCGGTCTCCCGAGTCGTGCCCGTTTCCACCGCCAATTCGGAGCCGATGAACTTGATCGAATCGACATTGATCGCGATTTGCTTTTTCGGATGAGACTTGAAGATCTCGGCGAACGCCGCAGCGATCTTGTCCCGGCCGTCCGCCTCGCGGCCTTCTTTGGAAATGATCTTGCCGTCGTTCGTGAACAACACGGCAATGGCCGTCGCCTCTTTGGCGTTGTAGGCGCGGCCAAACGCTTCGATGTTGACGCGAATGGCCGCTTCATCAGTGGACTGAGTGGCCGCGGGCGCCGGTTGCTGTTTGGCCTCCGTCGGGGCACGAAGTGCGAAGACGGCCACGCCGGCGATGGCCGCCGCGAGCCCCATAACAACAATAACGAGTCGTCGCATGATGTACTCCCGCGTTGATTCGCGCCCGCCGTGGCGTGGTTGCTTCACCTTACGGTGACAGCACCTTGTTTCTCTCCTCGACCAGATTTTCACCGTCAGAATCGGAGACCAAGACCACATCTGCCATTCCCAGAAAAAGGCCAGTCCCGACCACGCCCGGAATCGCGCAAATGTCGTTTTCAAATTGCAATGGGTTGGCGATCGGCCCGATTTCGCAATCGAGAATATGATTGCCGTTGTCCGTCGTGAAAAGCGATCCATTAACGCGATAGGCCAGGGGATTGCATCCAAGCTGACGCAGCCGCCGCTCGCACAATGGTAAGCCAAACGGAACAATTTCGATTGGGAGCTTGCCCCGGCTCCCCAATTGGGGCACCAGTTTTTCTTTACCGACCAAAATGACCAGACGCCGTGACGCCGCGGCCACGATCTTTTCCCGGACCATCGCCCGGCCATACCCCTTGATCAGATTCAGGTTCCGATCGACTTCGTCGGCCCCATCGAATGTCACGTCAATTTCAGATACGTCGGCTAAGGTTACGAGCGGTATTCCCACCTGCGTTGCGAGCGCGGCTGTTTCAAGGGAGGTGGCGATGCCACGCACTTTGGCCTTGCCGGCTTTTACGAATTCACCCAAGGAGCGAACGAACATCTGTGCGGCACGGCCGGACCCCAGTCCAATGACCGATTGGCCGGCGACGAGATCCAGCGCTCGCTCGATAAACTTCATCGGGGCTGGACCTTCGCTTTCTTCGGCGCCGATCGCTTCGGACTGGCCGGGTTTTCACCATCGCTCTCGAACGTTCGGGCCGCATTCATCTCGATCTGGTCCTTGGCGGCGGCCACGACTTGTTCGGGCACGAACCCGTATTTCTTTTGCAGTTCCTTAAGCGGCGCTGACGCACCAAACGTGTGCATCCCGATACGATGCCCATCGATCCCGACGTAGCGTTCCCAACCAAAGGTCGAAGCTTGCTCCACCGAGACCCGGGCACGAACCGACGACGGCAATACCGCCTCACGATATTCAGGATTTGCTCGGCAGTAGTACTCGAACATTTCCCAGGACGGCATGCTCACAACCCGCGCGTTGATGCCTTCGGCCATCAGCGTTTCGTAGGCTTCCAGGCACAAGGAGACTTCGCTCCCGGTCGAAATCAAAATCACTTCCGGCTCTTGATTGGGAGCGTCGGCCAACACGTAAGCGCCCCGCTGCAGCCCCTCCGCGGAGGCATACGTTTTCCGATCCAATGTCGGTACCGCTTGCCGCGTCAGGATCAAAACAACCGGCTCGTGCCGCCGCTGCATGATAAATTTCCACGCTTCGACGACCTCACCAGCATCAGCCGGCCGCAACGTGATCAACCCGGGAATCGCCCGAAGCGATGCGAGATGCTCGACCGGTTGATGCGTCGGGCCATCTTCTCCCACCGCGATTGAGTCGTGGGTGAATATGTAGATCACCGGAATTTCCATGAGCGCCGCCAGGCGCAACGGATTGCGCCCGTAGTCGCTGAAAATCAAAAAGCCGGAGCCGTAGGGCCGCAACTTCGAAAGCGACAATCCGTTTAGGATCGCTCCCATCGCTTGTTCCCGGACGCCGAAATGCAGGTTACGCCCCGCATGATTAGTCGCCGAGAAATCGCCCGCGTCGTCAAACGTCAGACGAGTTTTGCACGAAGGAGCCAAATCGGCCGAGCCGCCGATGAGCCAGGGAACGTTCTTCGCCAGCACGTTCAGGACTTGGCCGGAGGTATCGCGCGTCGCCTTGCCCTTCTTGTCCGGGGCAAATGTCGGCAAATCTTTGTCCCAGCCAACCGGCAACTCGCGGCGCTGCATTTGAAGCAGTTGATCGGCAAGTTCAGGATATTTTTTCCGGTAGTCTTCCACCCGTGCCAGCCAAGCCTGCCGCATCTCGCGCCCGCGCTTGCCAATGCCTTCTTGAAAATGCTCGTACACGCCCTCAGGAATGAGGAACTTGGAATCCTCGGGCCACTGATAAGCGCGCTTCGTCAGCCGGATTTCTTCTTCACCCAGCGGCTCTCCGTGCGCGGCGCTGGTGTCTTGCTTGTTCGGCGAGCCATAGGCGATGTGGCTATCGACGATGATCAGGGTGGGACGATCTTTCGTGTTCTTGAAAGTTTGAAATGCGCGTTCGAGCATTTCCAAATCGTTGGCGTCGCCAACGCGCGTGACGTTCCAGCCATATCCCATAAACCGCGTCGCGACATCTTCGCTGAAAGCGAGGTTAGTATGGCCTTCAATCGTAATTTGGTTGCTGTCGTAGATCCAACAGAGGTTGGCCATTTTCCAATGACCCGCCAATGATGCCGCTTCGCCCGAGATGCCCTCCATCATGCATCCGTCACCGCACATGGCGTAGACATCGAAATCGAACATTTCAAAGCCCGGACGATTGAACCGGGCCGCGGCCCAATTTGACGCCAAAGCCATGCCAACACTGGTCGCTAGACCCTGCCCGAGCGGTCCCGTGGTCGTTTCGACGCCCGACGTCCAGCGATACTCGGGATGTCCGGGGCATTTGCTTTCGAGCTGACGAAATCGCTTCAGCTCATCGAGAGGAACCGCCAGATCGCCCAGTCGCTCGTATTTACTGTTGACCGCTTTGACACCCGACAAGTGCATGAGCGAATAGAGCAGTGTCGAAGCATGGCCGGCCGAGAGAACGAATCTGTCTCGATTCCCCCAGATGGGATCAGTCGGGTCGAAGCGCAAGAACCGCTGCCACAGGACATAGGCCGTCGGCGCCATTCCCATTGGCGAACCGGGGTGGCCGGAGTTCGCCGCTTGGATCGCGTCCATGCACAATGTGCGTATGGTGTTGATCGCTGTCTTTTCGACAGGCGCACGCGCATTCGCCACTGTTAGACCGGCTACTGCAGGCATGATCGACTCCAGTCGAAATTCGCTGACAGATCAGGCGGCTGATGCAATCTGGTCGGCGACAAAATCGTCGCCCTGTAGCGCGATATTGGTCCTGACAAATTCGAGGATTCGCTCGTCAGTCCAAGTGGCCAAAGCACCTTCATCAACTTCATCGATGGGCATCTCTAGCGTGGAGTGACGGTTGTATTTCATTAAGATTGGATGAATAAGCAGGTCATATTCCACGACGCGATTTCGGACGTCCTTGTCTGGCTCGATCGAGAATTTGAGTTCAACTCTGAATTTGGAGACAAAGCTCCTGGCGCCCGCGAATTCCGAATCGAGCTGCGCCTGGAGCTTTCCGATTGGGCTCATCATCGCGCCTCGTGTGAGATTGATGACATCATATGCGGGAATAACTCGCACGTCAGAAAAGCGATGCATTTTGTCGTTGCAAGAGATAAATCGTAACTCGCGATGCCCGCCTCTTGTTAGCCGGACGCGCAAGCTACGGGAAGCAGAGACTCTGCCCCACTCCCGAGTCCCAGCTTTCCGTAGCTTGCGCGTCCGGCTAACAAATTGGCGAGCGGGGTGCGTAAGTGCCCCGTGCAACTCCTCGTCAAACGTGCGGTGCGTCGGCAATCCGAAATCCTATCCTACCTTGAGCGCACCGCTGGCAGGAGCACGCTGGATGAATGGCTTTCGTTGGATATTTCGTGCCCTGTTTCGCCGGCACACCACGCTCGCGAAACAGACCCTGATGATCGCATTGGCCTGTGGAATCTATGCCACCGTCGTGGTCGTCGTCGATCAGAAGTTCATCGGCGAGATTCCCAACATCAAGCCGCAACTGCACGTCATGCTCGGCACCGTCTTGGGCATCTTTCTCGCCTTTCGCACGAGCACGGCCTACGACCGCTGGTGGGAGGGCCGCAAGCTCTGGGGCCAGCTCGTCAACGATAGCCGCAACCTGGCGATCAAAGTGCAAACGCTGCCCAAAGTGAGTTGCGATCAGAAGGAGGAGATTGGCCGGCTGCTGATCGTCTTTTCGCGATCGCTGAAAGATCACTTGCGCGCGACGCCCAAACCGAAGGAGCGCGAGTGGCTCGCCGGCCGGGCCCACGTGCCGTTGGATACCGCCCGTTCCATTCGCGCCAACATCGTCCGTTGGCGCGAGCAAGGTTGGATCGACGGCTACGATGACATCGTGTTGGATATCCACGCGCGGGCGCTGATGGATATCAGCGGCGGCTGCGAACGGATCCGCAAGACACCGCTGGCCCAATCGTATATGCATTTCATTCGCCAGGGCATCGGACTCTATCTCGTCACGTTGCCCTGGGGTTTGGTCGATGAGTGGCGATACTGGTCGATCGCGGCCACCGCCCTCGTCTCCTATTTCATGATCGGCATCGAGCTTTTGGCCGAGAGCGTGGAAGAACCCTTTGGCCACGACGAAGATGACCTTCGGCTCGACGAAATCTGCGACGGCATCGAAGCCTCGATCCGCGAAGTTCTGGCCGAGCGGTAATGCGAATGTCGGCCTCGGTACGTGATATGCATCTTCTGAATTCATCCCCAGCGAATAACTGTAGTATCCCGGCATTGCGCCCTGGGTCATTTGATGAAACATATATGGGATGGTGCGCGCTTGGCCGAGGTCATCGCGCACTCCGGGCTCACCAAAAAGGAAGTTGCCGACAAGGCTGAGATTTCCCCATCGAATATCACCCGATGGATAAATAACACGCGCCAACCCTCCGTCAGTGCGTTGTGGGCTCTGGCGAAATCGATCGGAGTCGGGTGCGAGATGCTGCTACAGCCGGTCGGAAGTCCGATCAAATTCGAAGTGCGTCCAAAGCGCAAGTAAACAGCGAAGTTCCCAAACTTCGAACCTGTGAGTAATCCAAGCGACCTTTCCGAGCCGGCCGCAGTATAGACGGCACCTAATGAGCGAGCCGGAGTTCGCATTCGCACTTGTTTACGCGTTTATCACCTGCCCGCATTCGCTCAGAAGTTCACAGTGCCCTCCGCCGAGCGGGCACGTGCATGGCCCTGAATGGCGATAAATTTACGTAACTACTGCCGTTTGAGACCATGAGGGAACGAGAGTTGCTGCTTTTAGCGACTTAAGGGAAGCTGCGCGTAGTGCCGTCACATTTAGAGACTCACCAATGCTCGAAGAGCTCGGCAGAACCGCCGATGAGGTGGCACAATCCCTTCGCAAAGCTGGTATCCGGGGCATTCGCAACACAGCGCGCTTTCTCAATCCGATTTGTCGATATGCATTGTCAGTCATGCCTGCGCAATTGACCTGATTCAGGGCGATCGACTGCGCATGAGATTTGCTCATAGTGGCCCGGTCGAGTTCGAGGTGCCGGAGCCAGTGCTCCAGTTCCTTGAGCGCTTCGACGAGGGCCAGTACCCCGACTTGGAGATGCCAACTCAGCCGGGCAACGGCGGGAGTTCGCCATGACTGAAGAACAACTCAGAGCGTTCGTCGAGTTTCGAAATCTCCCCGTTTATCTCGAGAATGATCCCCGCGCTGCATCAATAGCCGACGGCCATGTTAAAGAGTGCTGCACGATCGATGAAGTGCAAGCGTGCTTGGCCGACACAACTCTAATACCGCTCGGTGCGCTCCGTGCAGGTCCAGATGGCCAACAGCAAGTCGTCGCCTATTTCGCCAACAAAACCGTTGCGCCTTAACCGTTAAGAAGAATGCCAGGACTTGTTCCTCGCGCAATTGCCGAATTGTCGTGTGGCGATGAGTTCTATTGCGTTGTGAATTGATGTTTTTCTAAGCCAAAAGATGTAAACCGCTTGCCAGGAAGTAACGGCCCGCCTAAGCTCCCCATTCTAAGCCATTTCTAATTCCGAACGGCCTTACTTCTCGAGGTGCCCCATGTCGCTCTGGTCCAGCCGTTGGTTTTTTAGCCGTTGGTATAAGTCTGGGAGACTAACTCCTTGGGTGCGTCGCCGCTCGGGGCTAGCCATAATCGCGCTTGAAGACCGAACGCTGCCCGCCGCTCATCCACTATTTCTGGCGGCGGCCGTCAATTACAACGTGGGGTCGAGTCCCAACTCGGTCGCTACCGGCGATTTCAATGGCGACGGCAAGCTCGACATGGCCGCTGCCAATTTCCTGGGTAGCAATGTCTCCGTGCTGTTGGGCAAAGGCGACGGTACATTTTTCCCCGCAGTCAACTATGCAGGCGGGCCGAACAACCGCGGCGTCTTCGTCGGCGACTTCAATAACGATACCAAGCTCGACCTAGCCACCAGCAACCAGAGCCTCAGCAACCCAGCCACCGGCGGTTTGAGCATCTTGCTGGGCAACGGCAACGGCACGTTTCAATCACCGATTCAGACAAACATAGCGACGGTCGGCCATGCGACGGCAGCCGTGACATGGTTGTCCCTCGCGTACCTCGACGGCGACAACAATCTCGATGTCGTCACCGGTAACTCTGGCGACAACTCCGTTTCAGTGCTGCTCGGCCAAGGCAACGGGCACTTTCAAGCGCCAGTGTTTCTCAACACCGGACTAGGCTCGACACCCTTCACCGGAACGGTCGCCGACTTCAACAACGATGGAAATCCGGACATCGTCACATCGAACTCGGGAACGTCGCTGCTGGGCACGACGCTCAAAGTGTTTCTCGGCACCGGCAACGGGACGACCTACAATCCGGGCCTCACGCTTACCACTAACGCCGGCCCGGGCATTGCCGTCGTCAACGACTTCGACGGCGACAATAATCTCGACCTCGCGGTGCAGTGTTACACGAGCGGCGACACCGACGTGCTCCTGGGCAACGGCAACGGGACATTCCAACCCAAGACGACTTATCACGTCGCCGCCAACACGTCTTCGATGAACCAAGGTGACTTTGACAGCGACGGTATCGTGGATCTTTTGGTCACGAACGCTCCCCCGCCCGCCGGTACACCCACGGCCGGGCTCGTTTACGTCCTGCGTGGCAACGGGAACGGGACCTTCCAGGCCCCCGTCGCCTTCGCCATTGGCCTCAATCCCGGCGCAACGGGTGTCGGCGATTTCGACGGCGACAGCCAAGTCGATATCGGTGCGTCAAACGATGGCAGTAATACGGTCAGCGTTCTTTTGAATCGATCAGCGGCGACGCATTTCACGCTCACCGCGCCATTGGGAGTTACGGCCGGCGGGCCATTCAATGCCACCGTGACGGCGCTCAACGGTGCCAATGCCGTTGACGTGGGCTATGCGGGGTTAGTTCAGTTTACTGGCGGTGGCGCAGGTGCATCGCTTCCCGCGAACAGTTCGTTGACCAACGGGACCGGTCTATTTCCTGTCACTCTCATCACAGCGGGAAGTCAGACAATCACTGCCACTGATACGGTCCAGGCCGGCTTGACGGCCAGTGCGACCATCAGCGTCAGTCCAGCGGCGGCCGCCACATTCGTGGTGACTGCAAGCCCATCGTTGATCATCGCCGGGGGCATAACCAACCTTACTGTCGTCGCGAAGGACACCTTTGGCAACACGGCCAGCGGGTATTCGGGAACGGTCCACTTCACCGGCGGTGGCGCGGGCGCATCGCTTCCAGCGAACACCTCGCTGGCGAGCGGCACCGGCTCATTCCCCGCGACGCTCATTACCGCCGGCAACCAAACCGTAAATGCCGTTGATACACTCAATGCAACAATTGGCGGGAGCACCACGATTCAGGTGGATCCGGCCGCGGCCAGCAAATTCATCGTGACCGCCGTTCCTTCGAGCATCACCGCCGGTGCGTCAACAACGCTCACCGTGGTGGCGGAGGACTTCTACGGCAACACGGCCACCGGCTACGCGGGGACAGTTCAATTCAGCGGCGGCGGAGCCGGCGCATTGTTGCCGGCCCCGAGCGGCCTCTCAGCCGGGACGGGCATGTTCCCCGCCACGCTCGTGACTACGGGCACTCAAACGATTGCCGCGAAAGATGGCAGCATCACCGGCAGCGTTTCGATCAACGTCAGCCCAGCGGCGGCCGCTTCATTCGTGGTCACCGCGAATCCGACAACCATCACGGCCGGCGATTCGGCGACGGTCGCGGTCACCGCCAAAGACGCCTACGGAAACATCGCGACGGGCTATGGCGGCACGGTGCAAGTCACTGGCGGCGTCAATCAGCCATCCGGCACACTCACGGCCGGCACCGGGTCCTTCTTGGTGCAACTGACAGCCGCGGGCAATCACACGTTGACAGCTACCGACACTGTGAACCCCGCGCTGAGCGACAGCGCGGCGGTCACCGTCAATCCGGCCGCAGCCACTCACTTCGCCGTGTCGGCCAGCCCGGGAACCATTACGGCTGGCGACACGACGACTTTGACGGTGACAGCCAAAGACCAATTCGAAAACATGGCGACAGGCTACGCCGGCTTGGTTCACTTCAGTGGCGGGGGCACCGGTGCCAGTCTCCCTGGCAATAGTTCGCTTGCAGCAGGCAATGGAACGTTTCCCGCGACTCTCATCACCGCGGGCAACCAAATGCTGACAGCGGCCGATAGTGTTAACTCGACCATCACTGGAAGCGCCAACGTCACGGTGCTCGCGGCAGCGGCCAGTTCCTTCCTCATCACAGCCAGTCCCAACACCATCACGGCCGGAGGCAGTTCGAACTTGACCGTGACCGCCAAGGACCCGTACGGGAATACGGCGGACGGCTACAGCGGGACTGTCAATTTCAGCGGCGGCGGCGCGGGGGCGACGTTGCCACCGAGCAGCACGCTCTCATTGGGAACCGGAATCTTCCCTATCAGTTTGATCGTCGCGGGCAACCAGACTGTTACGGCGCAAGATAGCGCCAATGCGAGTCTCGTCAGCAGCGTATCGATCAATGTTACGCCGGCCGCTGCGACTCACTTCAAGGTGACGGCGCTCCCGTCCCTCATCACGGCTGGTGGTTCCACAAACCTCACCGTGACCGCTAAGGACCAATTTGAAAACACGGCCACCGGCTATTCCGGCGTCGTTCAATTTTCCGGTGGCGGCGCGGGCGCGACCCTGCCGCCAAACAGCCTGCTCTCCGCAGGTACGGGAACATTCCCGGTGACGCTGATCACCGCGGGCAACCAAACAATCTCAGCGAAGGACAGTGCGAATGCCGTCATCACCGGTAGCGCATCCGTGCAGGTGAGTCCGGCTGCGGCAGCAAAATTTGACGTCTCGGCCAGCCCGACTTCCGTCGTCGCCGGCAACACCACGACAATACAGGTCACGGCCAAGGACATTTACGGGAACGTTGCCACGGGTTACTCCGGCAACCCGCTTATCACCGGCGGCGGATCGGGCGCGACCATTCCGTTAACCGCTAATGTCGTGGGCGGTAGCGGGTCGTTCGGGGCCACGCTCGTCACGGCCGGCACGCAGACCATCGTGGTTACCGATGGCGCTGTCTCCGGCAGTGCGACGGTCAATGTGAGTCCGGCGGCGGCTTCGCAATTCGTCCTCACTGGCGTACCACCCACGGTCGTGGCCGGCAGCCCATTCACTGTCACTGTCACGGCCAAAGATCAATACGGAAACTTGGCCACGTCGTTTGGTGGGACCGTGAGCATCAGCAGCACTGATGGCGCGGCCGTCCCGCCAACCTCCGCGACGTTGTCCGGAGGTACCGGGACGTTTTCGGTGACGCTGAAGACCGCCGGTACGTGGACGATTACCGCGACAAGCGGTTCGATTTCCAAGACGAGCGCCCCGATCCTGGTGACTCCGGGCGCTGCGAGTCAGTTCGTACTGAGCGGTCCGCCGTCCGCCACGCTGGGCGCGCCGGTCGCCATTTCGATCACGGCCAAAGACGCCTTTGGAAACGTCGCCACTGGATTTACGGGGCTGGTTGTCATCACCAGCAGTGACCCGCAGGCGAATTTGCCCGGGCCAACGACGTTGACCAATGGCGTGGGTTCGGTGGTCGTGACATTCCTGAATCCCGGTAGCCAAACCGTGACTGGCAGCAGTTCGTCGATCACCGGTACATCGCCGGGCATTTTGGTCAGCACGACGCCGACAGGTCCGGTGCACCATGGCCAAACCGCGACGATCGGATTCTGGCATAACAACAATGGGCAGGCGCTCATCAACAGCTTCAATGGCGGGCCCACCGCGACTTCGTTGTCGAGCTGGCTGTCATCCGCGTTCCCCAGGCTTTATGGGACCTTGGCGGGCACCAATAATCTCACCGGCAAAACGAATGCTCAGGTCGCCGCTTATTATTTGACGTTGTTCAACGCGCAGGGCCAAAAGTTAGAAGCTCAAGTCATGGCAACCGCGTTGGCGGTGTATGCCACGACTCAGTCACTCGGCGGGTCGGCCGCAGCCGCATATGGCTTCCAGGTGACAGTGGCCGGCGTTGGTTCGAGTACGTTTAACGTGGGCGCCAACTGGGCCGCATTCGGCGCGCCGATCAACTCGACGCGGACCGTGTTGCAGTTGCTGCAAGCCACCAATGCCGCGGCTGTCGGTGGCGTCCTCTACAACGGCAATAGCTCTTTGCGAAATCAAGCAAACTCGGTGTTTACCGGCATCAACGAAGCGGGCGATATATAGCCGGTTGATGTCTCGTAAGAGATGCGCTGAGTGAAAAGGACTGGGGCAAAGCTGCCCGCGTGATTGCGGAATGAACACCAAAGGACTTGGTGTTTATTCCGCTTGGTCGATCGCCTGGAAATCGGCATCGCCAAAGGGCGGTAATCCGAATTCTTGTGCGACGATTCTCAGGACTTCCACCGCCTCGGGCCGCTCATTGACGCGGATCAGAACTTCAGCGACCAACTCCTGCCGTGCTCTTTCCATGGCCGCGATGCTCTCGTGGTAATGCCGCGCCGCCTGAATGACGCGCAGCGGAAGTCTTGACTTCTGCTTGGGCTTCAGCATCTCGTCAGAAAAACGCTTGTGCGGCTTGGAATTCATGTTACCCTCCTGCAAACGAGCAGCGCTTATAGCCGACCCTCCACCGTCCACGCTAGCCCGTTTCCATGCGTGATAGATCATAAGGAAGCGTCGTTTTGTGCATTCTGCCCGATCGCGCCCATAGCTTGTATCAGATCCCCGATGACATTCGCCCTTTGACGGGACTGGCCATCGGCTACCTCGGCAACATCTCCGATTTGCCCGAAAAGTACCAACCGCGCGACCTTACTCCGCGGGTCCGCAAGCCATTGGCGGAGTTTGTTTTCGAGACCAAGTGGGGAAACACCGCCCGGATCGCGTCACAACGATGAGTCATGAACCGCCAACTCACTCAAGGACAATCATGATGTTCCAGACAAAAAATGACCTCCCGGAATCCACTCGGGCGAATGTTATCGAGTTGTTAAATGCCCGTTTGGCGGACGCTATTGATTTGCAGACGCAAACCAAACAAGCCCATTGGAATGTCAAAGGCGCCAACTTCATCGCGCTGCATGAACTCTTCGACAAAATCAATGAAAGTGTCGAAGACTGTGTCGATGACCTTGCGGAATGCACAGTGCAACTCGGCGGCGTGGCCCATCGGTCGGTGCGAACCGTCGCTCGGCGCTCCTCTCTGGTCGAATATCCAGACACCGCCGTCGAAGGCCAAGCCCACGTCGGAGCGCTCTCATCAGCACTGGCGGCATTTGGAAAGTCCGCGCGCAATGCAATCACGACTGCCAATGACTTAGGCGACCTCGATTGCGCCGACTTATTCACTGGAATCTCTCGTGGAATGGACAAGTGGTTGTGGTTCGTCGAAGCACATCAATAGACTGTCCGCCAGAACAACAACGGACCTTTGATGGAATGGACCTGACGATGCGAGCAACGATCAGTCGCGATGAACTGAAAACCAAAATCGACCGCGGGGGACCAGTTCACGCTCCTCGACACTCTGGCAAACCAGTACTATCGCCACTCTCATTTGCCCGGATCAATATGCCGTATGACCAAGTGAATCAACTTGCGCCGACTCTTCTGCCTGACAAAAACGCCAAGATCCTGACCTATTGCTACAACCCTTCCTGACCTGCCTCAGCACTGGCCACCCGTGATTTGGTGGCCCTCGGTTACACGAACGTTCGCGAGTACGTCGAAGGCAAGCAAGATTGGAAAAACGGCGGTTTCGCCATGGAAAGCCAAGGTCATGATGGAACCGGGCCCAACATTGAGACGCAGTTCTGCGTTCTGACATAGGTTTCTTTCACTGATTCACAAAACGTGACATCGGTCGATGTGACCGACGCGCGGAAGGGATATTTGGTGAGCGGACACCGTCGGTCAAATGACTGTGAGCGAGCCGCAAAAGACAAAGCATGATCACGATATTGTTGGACGACGCCTTGTCATTGCTGCAGGGAAACGGCGGCAGCGAGTGTCACATAATAGTACAAAGGCCGCGGTTAGGGTTCGTGACGTCCAAGGCGTTGCCCGTTTTCCTAAGGTGTTCTGGATGTGCGTTTGCGCGGGGGCGATATTCAGATGAGGGTTGATTTCAGTCTATTTGTTAGGTTTGCTTGAAAATGGCGCATGGGATAGGCATTGAAGCGCATTACGTAGAAATAGCAACAGACTATGTCCAAACTTTGCCTAATGAGGCCTATCTCGGCAGCATACTCGCGGGCCGTGATACGATTTGAGGACGTCGTGGTACTTGCACTATGAGGCGATGATGACCGAGCCGCGGACGCGGGGCAGCATGTTGCTGCGGATTCGGGATCCGCAGGATAGTCATTCCTGGTCCGAGTTCGCACAGATTTACGCGCCGTTGATCCACGGCTATGCCCGGCGGCGCGGGCTCCAGGATCACGATGCCGCGGATTTGACTCAAGAAGCGCTGATCGTGGTGGCGAGGGCCATCCACAACTTGGACTACAATCCCGAGCGCGGGTCATTTCGCGGCTGGTTATTCACCGTCGTGCATCGCAAACTGCTGAACATGCTGGCGAGCCAGCGGCGACATCCGCAAGGCAGCGGCGATACCGGGATGCACGAGCGATTGCAGCAGCAACCCTCGCCTGACGACCAAGCCGAGGACGTGTGGAACCGAGATTACGAGGAGCAGCTATTCGCGTGGGCGAGCGAACAGGCTCGTCCCCAGGTGGAGGAACGAACGTGGCAGGGTTTTGGCGCACCGCCGTGGAGGGACAGGAAACCCGCCACGTTGCCACGGATCTGGCCATGACGGTCGCGGGCGTCCGGCTGGCCAAGAGCCGCGTCATGGCGCGGATCAAGAACTGCGTTGCCGAGGCGGAACTTACGTGATCGCGAGTGAAAGTGAGTGGAATGGCCGCTCTTGATCCATGCCCTGAGATCAATCGATTGCGGTCGCTCCTTGCGGGCGACGCGGAACCATCGTTGCTTCAGCACCTGGAGCAATGCGAACGATGTCAAGAAACTGTGGAAACCCTGGCGGCCGACAAGAATGACTGGGCGGCCGCCCTTCGCTACGCCCCGCAACCAGCAGAGCCGGTCGAACCTCCGCTACGGAAAATCCTGGACCAATGTGGCATGGACCCGACAAGCGCGCAGGCGGAACCCAGCAGCGAGGTTGACCTACCGGCCGGCTTCCTGCAACCGTCCGACAATCCGGCACACCTCGGCCGGCTTGGCTCTTATGAAGTGCAGGAAGTGGCGGCTCGCGGCGGAATGGGCATCGTTCTCAAGGCATTCGATCAAACGCTGCACCGGGTGGTAGCGATCAAAGTGCTGGCGCCGCAACTGGCGAGCAATTCCATCGCGCGAATGCGCTTCCTGCGCGAAGCCCGAGCGGCCGCGGCAGTCCGCGACGAGCACGTTGTGCACATTTACGCCGTCGGCGAGGAAAAAGGCATTCCTTACCTCGTGATGGAGTTCATCTCCGGCATCTCGCTGCAACAGAAGATCGATCGCAGCGCGCCGCTGTCGAGCCGGGAAGTCCTGCGTATCGGCCACCAAACCGCGCATGGATTGGCGGTGGCGCACGCCCAGGGGCTGGTCCATCGCGACATCAAGCCGAGCAATATCTTGCTTGAAAACGGGATCGAGCGCGTAAAGATCACCGACTTCGGACTGGTTCGCGTCGCCGACGACGGCGATTTGACCCAGTCAGGCATCGTCGCTGGAACGCCACAGTACATGGCGCCCGAGCAAGCGCGTGGCGAGGCGGTCGATTACCGGGCCGACCTGTTCAGCCTCGGCAGCGTTCTTTATGCGATGTGCACGGGTGTGCCGCCGTTTCGGGCCTCGGGCAATATGGCGATCCTCAAGCGGGTCTGCGACGACACGCCCCGCGCCGTCCGAGAACTCAATCCCGATGTGCCCGCTTCGCTCGCCGCCATCATCGACAAACTGAACGCCAAAGATCCGGCCGCTCGATTTCAGACCGCCAAAGAGGTCGCTAATTTGTTGGGCGGATACTTAGCCCATTTGCAGGGACCGGTTCAGGCGCCCATGCCAACGCTGCTGTACGGGAACTCAATTGCCAAACGACGAACGTGGCGGCCGTGGATCGCGGCGAGCGTGGCGATAGTCGGACTCGTTCTGGCCGGCTATTTACTCGGACCCAAATTTGCGCGAATGGTCTCCGGGAAAGGCATACTCACATTTGCCACCGACGACCCTCACGCCACTGTCGTGGTACGTAGCACGCAAAAGCCAGAACTGCCTGTCACGGTCAATCTGCGAGACAACCTCAATTGCGATCTCGATGCGGGCGACTATGAGTTGGAGTTAGTCAATTCCCGAGCGGATCTCCAACTTTCGCCGACCACGGTCACGCTCGCGCGAGGTCAAAGCCAAGTCGTTGAAGTGCGCGAGAAGCCTGATTTCGTCGGCGAAGTTCGCCGCTTTGTGGGCCATACCCAACAGGTGCGCAACGTGGCGGTCTCGTCCGATGGATTGCGAATGCTCACGGGGGGCGCGGATACCATCATGCGCTTGTGGGACGTGGCCAGCGGGAAACTGCTGCGCACTTTTCAGGCACCTTCCGGAATCCATCAGGTTGTATTTTCTCCTGACGAGCGCACAGCAGTATCGTGCGGACACAAAGGCATCTGCCTCTGGGACCTGGGAACCGGAACCCAGTTGCGTGTTTTTGGCCGACCCGAAGAAGTCTGCAGCTTCGTCTTCTTGCCGGACGGCAAGCAAGCCATCACGGGCTCCGGGAAAGTGCTTTCACCGGCCCACAGCACGGGATATTTGCGTTTGTGGAATGTAACCAACGGCACGGAAATCCCCCGATTTGAGGAACAGCCCCACTATGTCTGGAGCGTAGCGTTGACCAAGGATGGCAAATACGCCGTGTCGGGCTGTTGGGATGAAACGGTACGGCTGTGGAACGTTGCGACCGGAGAAGAATTGAAGCGATTCGACGGACATACCGATTACATCCTCGCGGTGGCCTTCACGCCCGATGGCCGGTACATATTGTCGGCCGGCCGCGACAACGTGATCCGGATGTGGGATCGGAACACTGGTAAAGAGGTGCGGCAGTTCTTGGGCCATGAGCACAACATCGAGTGCCTCGCCGTTTCGCCCGATGGCCGACGCGTGATCAGCGGCGGGCTCGACAACACGATTCGTCTCTGGGACGTAAACAGTGGCCGGGAAATGCATCGTTTTACGCCAGGGCTCGTTTTTGGTCTGACATTCTCACCTGACGGATGTCACGTGGTGAGCGCCGGCGACGACGCGACCGTGCGCCTCTGGCGGGTGCCAGCGTCGCGACCGTGATGAATTTGCTCACAATTTTTTGCAAAGTCGAGATACGTTTTCTTCTCCGCACGGTAGTTCCTGGCAGACCAGGGCCTGCCAATGCGGAGAAGTTGTCATGTTTAACTGGCTGTGTGCGAAGCCTCGCAAGTCTCCTATTGCACGCAAGCAAAGATTCATACCGACTTTGCAGCGTCTCGAAGACCGCCGCGTTTTGAGCACGATCACGTGGAAGGATCCAGTGTCCGGAAACTGGAATGATTCGGAGCGCTGGTTAGGAGGGGTGGTGCCCGGCGCGAGCGACATCGCGGTCATCGACAAGACGGGGGCTAATTACAGCGTTACGCTTGACGTCGATGCCACGGTCGCCGGCTTGACTCTGAATTCGCCCAATGCGACTTTCAGTGCGACGAATCGCACGTTCACGGCAAACGGGCCCGCCACGTTCACCGCAGGCGCCGTCGGCCTGGCCAACTCGACGTGGGCCGGTTCCGGGCAATTGACCAACGATGCTCGACTCGACATCGCATTTGCCTCATCCATTTCGTGCCCTTTTATGCAATTGTCCAAGGGCGTTCTGAGGTAGCGGGCTACGGCAACTATCAAGGCGGCCAATACGACACAGCGCTCACGGTGGCCGGATCTTTCACCAACGCCGGCGTCATCACGCTGCGAGGGGTCGGTGATCCCCAGCCAGGAGGCTACGCACGCCTGACGGTCCTCAACAACGGAACGCTGACCAATACCGGTAAGATTGATATCGAGGTGGGTAGCAGTTTCGGGCCCCGCACTTTGGAAGCCGAATTGAACAATAGTGGCATAGTAAATGTCAGCTCGCCGACGCCGCTGGGCCGCGCAGGCGCTAACCACATCAACACGGGCGTGATCAACATCGTCGGCACGAACCTCGACGTGACGGGCGATTCAATGACCCAGCGAAACGGTGGCACTGTCACCGGTGGCGGCACGCTCAATCTTAACAGTCTCAGCTTGTTCGGGGTCGGCAACCTGACAGTCAACGTCAACGTCAACTCCAGTCAGCTGAATCCCGGGGAGTCGCCCGGCCGCATCGACGTGACGGGAAGCTACGGCATGAGCCCAGACGCCGCTTTGAATATCGAGATCGGCGGCACGGTCGGCGGAGTTTCGTACGATCAGTTAGTCGTTACCGGTTCAGCGTCACTCGCCGGGACCTTGAACGTGAGTTTTGTCAACGGCTACACGCCTGGTGGGACAACGGACTTCGAGATCATCAAGTATGGGTCCCTTTCCGGCACATTTGCCAGCAGCAATTTGCCCGCACTGCCATCCTCGAAGCACTGGGAGATCGAATACGGCTCCGAGTCAACGATTCTCCACCTGATTTCGTTAAACAGTCAGCCGTTGCTCACTTCCACGCCGCCCACGGACGCCGACGAGGGCGCCCTTTACAGTTACCCCATCACGACTGCCGACTCTGATGTCGGCGACACCCGCACGATAGTGGCCACGACGCTGCCCGGCTGGTTGACGTTGCTGGATAACGGCGACGGCAGCGCGACGCTCAGTGGAACACCGAACAAATCGGACGTAGGCACGCACCGCGTCGTATTGAAGGTTACCGATGTCGCCGGAGAATTTGTGACGCAGTCGTTCGACATTACGGTCGAGGCTCGGCCACACGTCGTGCTGTTGGCCTGCGGCGCGGACGGCGGCGGGCGGCCCGACGTCAGAGTCTATAACGCTGACGGCACTCCACGGCTCGAGTTCGTCGCCTACTTCTCGGATTTTCTTGGCGGTGTTCGCGTTGCCACCGGCGACATCGACGGTGACAGCATCGACGATATCGTGACCGCGCCTGGCCCGAATGGGGGTCCGCACATCCGCATCTTTAGCGGTGCCGATGGCGCGCTGTTAGATGAGTTCTTTGCCTATGACGCCGCCTTCGCCGGCGGCGTTTTCGTGGCGTTGGGCGATATCAACAATGACGGGACCTTGGAGATCATCACCGGCGCGGACGCCGGCGGCGGACCGCACGTCAAGGTCTTTGACACAAAGTCCCACATCGAAGTCCGCAGCTTTTACGCCTACGATGCGCATTTCACCGGCGGCGTCCGCGTGGCCAGCGGCGATGTCAATAACGACGGCTTCGACGATATTATTACTGGCGCTGGGCCGGGTGGTGGACCGCACGTTAAAACGTTCGATGGCGCCTCGGGCGAACTCGTCCACAGTTTCTACGCGTTTGAAAGCAACTTCACTGGGGGCGTCTACGTCGCCGCCGGTGACATGAACGAAGATCTCAAAGCCGACATCATCGTTGGAGCTGGGCGCGACTATGATCCACAAGTGCGCGTTTTCAACGCGACTGACCTCACCGAGTTGATGTCATTCAACGCTTACGAACTTCGCTTCCATGTGGGCGTGCGTGTGGCTATTGCAGACGTGAACGGTGATGGACGACCGGAGATCGTGACCGGCGCGGGGACCGGCGGCGGCCCGCATTTTGAAGCCTTCGACGTGTCCTTGTCGAGGCTCGAAAACTTCTATGCATATGATCCGACGTTCCTGGGCGGGGTGTTCGTGGCCTAAAGATTGTTTTGTGCCATCACGAGCTCACTGGTTTACCCGAAACGAACGGCCTAATGCTACGGCCACGACCTCGCCTTCGATATCGGCGATGAGTTGGCCAGGCATCTTCGCCGCTGGCGATGTTCGCACCGGCTCAGTGAAGCGCGTGGCATCCGCGGTCGGAGAAGCCGCGATGGCGATGCAATTTGTTCGTGAGAGACTGAAGGATATGTGATCGTCATTCGACTTTTGGGTGCTGAGGTTGTACGGACACCTCTAGTGCAAGGTGCTGGCTATGGCTTAGGGGATTGCCATCGTTAGATCCCCTAGCGCCACTCCGTCGCGCCTTCGAACGCGATATTTGCGCGATTCGGTCCGACACGCCGCGGTCGATGTGACCGAAGCGGGCAGAGCTTTGGACATTGGCCCGAGATTATCGGGAGAAAATGAGGTAGGTGAATCCGTGGTCGTCACGGCGACCCAGCGATTCGGTTGCGGAATGCTTGATAATCTACTTGATCGACATCGCCGGAGTTGTCGAAGTCAAACACCGTATTCGGGCCACCCGAGAGCGCATTGCGGAAGACCAGGTAATCATTTTGATCGACCGCGGCATCGCCATTCTGATCACCAAAGAAGCGGAACCACCTGTTCGCCGTTGTGCCGGTTACCGAATAGCTGCCGCCTGGGATTGAATCGTTGTTGCCATCCAACGCCCCGCCAGCTCCGGAAATCTGCGCCGCGTCGGCCATGAAGTCATAAATGCCATCGACCAGAGAGCCGAATTCTGTGAACGCGCCAGAGAAGGTAATTGTCACTGAACTCGCCGGCCCGCTTGCAGGATTGGCCGCTAGCAAAACATCGCCCAGCGTACCGCCGGTACCCGTGCGGTGAACAGTAAACGCAGTGGCCACGCCCCCCATGAAGTTGACCGGCTCGGAGAAGGCGACGACAATCTCTTTCACCAGCGAGCGTTGATTGGTTCCGTCGCCGAAAATGACGGAAGTGACCGTTGGCGGCGACAGGACTGCGACTGTCATCGTCGCGATCTTGATACCGCCCGTATCACTGGTGATCGTTACTGTGACCTGATAATTGCCGAGTACCGCATAACTGTGGTTTAACGTAAAAGACTTGTCGGCATTCAGCACGAGCGCCTGGGTGCCGGTGCCGTCGCCATAGTTCACGGTGGCGGTCCAGCTATTGGCGAATGGATCTGCAAAGCTGCCATTGCGAGTAAATGCCAGACCCACACCGGTGCTTGCCGGCGTGAGTGTGGAAATTGTCGGCGCCCGCTCGACCCCCGAGGGGCTGATATACGCGATGGCCAGGTTGCTAACCTTGCCGGTGTTGTCGGTCAACGTGAGTCGAACGTACCGCCGCGCATAATTCGGCACTGCATCGGTGTTGGCATAGGTTAGGTTGCGCACCAGCGCCTGTGTGGCGGTCGGCGTAGCCGCAGCGTTGAGAGTCACGACTAGCGGCGTTGCTGTCGAACCGCCAGTGAACGTGCCGATGCTCACTCCACCGTAGGTAATGTTTGAGCCGCTTACGCCGATCTGCCCGGCGGCAACGCCCTGGTTGCGGATGCCGAGCGCATCAAAGGCATTGCCGCCGGAGGCCAGTTCAACTTTCAGATTGCCGCCGCTGAAGTTGGCCGAATCCGAATCGGTCACGGTCGCTGTCGGCGCGAATACTCTGGGCAGTGATTTGAAGTTGTAACCGAGCGCGGCATCCAGCAGCGTGAGCGCCGGTGTACCTGCGGGAATGCCACCTGTGACGACACCTTTGACGTTGAAGTTGTACTCGGGCGTGTCCGGGTCGTTTGTCAGGAAACTCACGCGGCCGAACTTGCTGCCGACCACGGTGGTGGTCATCTGCACGACGAAGTTCGCCGACGAGCCCGCGGCGATAGACGACGGGAACGATCCCGACAGGGTGAACCCGGGTGGCAATTGCAGGTTGGAAAGCGTCATCGGCGCGCCGCCGTGGTTATTCACGGTGTAGGTCTTGGTGGGGGCCACTCCGCCGCTGGCGATGCTGCCGCAATCGAGCGGCGTGGTCCGTTCGTCGATGATGATCTTGGCCGATTCGGTGACGCGGACGGACGCTTCGCCCGTGGCGTTGATGACGATAGGCAGCCGCTTGTATTCCACACCGTTGACCTCCCACGCCACCTCCCAGGTGCCGACGATGCCTTGAAACGTGGAGAGCGGCTCCGCGATCCCTTTCAGGGTGGTGTGAAAGTAATTCGGTGCGGTGTTGTAGTTTTCCGACAGGGCCAGGGTACCATCGGGCTGGTACCACTTCCACGTTACGTTGTCGGTCACTTTCTGGTTGTAGATTTCCGCGACGAAGAAAAGCAACCTCGCGCCGTCTTCGCCGGTGCCGAACGATGTGGTCCGGGAAACGTGTTCGCGAGTGTCCCCTCCGGGGTTGTAATTGGAGTAGTAGGCATCGAAAAGGAAGACCGGTACGTCGCCAGCGTAAGGCAGCGGACTTGCCCAGTAAGTCGCGGGGAACATGCCGCTTTCGACTTGGGCCCCATGGAAACGCGTCGTGTAGTGCAAGTGCACACCCGTGCTGTCGCCGGAACTGCCCATGAGGCCGATGACCTGTCCCGCCTTCACGGTGTCGCCGACTTTCACGGTGATTGAGTTCGCCGCAAGGTGGTAGTAGAGCGACTCCCAGTCGTTGGCGTGGCTGAGCAGGACGAAGTTCGCGGGGTTATTGGGGCCGGTATTTTCGCGGTCGAAATTGCCATCGGCCATCTGCGCCACCGTGCCGTCGGCGGCGGCGACGATCGGGAACCCCGCATCCATCTTGTCGAAACTCCATGGCCCGGCATCGATGGCGTCGTGGCCATCGTAGGTCCAGGTGCCGCCGCCATAGTC
Organism: Gemmataceae bacterium; assembly: GCA_045802605.1. Taxonomy (GTDB): domain Bacteria; phylum Planctomycetota; class Planctomycetia; order Gemmatales; family Gemmataceae; genus JBJMQS01. The sequence goes on from JBJMQS010000011.1 coordinate 64,965, forward strand.
GGCAAGGGTGGGCGTAGCTGGATTCACATCGGCGTAGTTGTAGATGCCCCAGTCCTGATTCGCGACATGGCCGATGGGCATGATAAACTTGCCTGATGGCAGCCCCACCGGCGCCACGGGCGTCACGATGAAGGTGGAAGTGTTGTCGTTCTCATTCGTCTCGGCGAGCGTGTTATCCGGATCGACCGTGACCGTGACCGACCAGGCGGTGCTGCCGATCCACCAACCAGCACGGTAATACGAATACGAACCGCTTCCCGCGGTGTAGTTGACAATCGGTGAATCGATCGAAACGCCGTTCACCGTCCAACGGATGATGCCCGACTCGGTGCCGGCCATGCCCGACGCGTTCCAGTTGGCCCGGATGTAGACGTCTTGCCCGTACACCGGGTTGGCGAGATAGTTTCCGTAGCCATCGCAGTTGTATGCGGATATGAGCGTCAGGTTTGCCGGCGCGAGGCGTTCTTCAAGCGACGCGATGGTCCGTAGGCGATGAGAGTTCATTACAGATTTCCCAGGATGCAGGGTTAGGCTTTACCGGCAGCCGGTACAAATAACGAAGCGCGGCCACGGCGGATAATCGAGGAGGTGCCGACCTAATTGTAGATCAGACTTCGGCCCCCTGCCAACAAAATGCTGAGAATCTTGAGGTCATGCCTGAATTTACAACCAGGCGCAATGATCCAGGCGTAGACCTAGGGATGAGCTGGAAGTCCGCGCCGTGAGGCCGTCGCCTTCGGAAACATAGGGGTGCTTCTGAGCATCATCGCCAGGTGATTTCTTGCGTGTCGCGTTCTCGAACATCGAAATCAGTGAGTCCAATCCTCGCCCACGCGGAGTGATACTGTGATCACGAACTTCGTTCGCCTTAATCGCAATCAGACGAACTAGAGCGGGGCGAGCGGCGGAAATCTCAACGCGGCCGCTTCGCATCGTCTGGGGCCTTAGTCTGGATCGCTTTCCGATTGGCAATCGAGAGCGCGAGTCCCGAGGCGGCAAGGATTACGAAGATACACAGGAGTAGCCACTTTCCTCGGCGATCGACGAACCGCGTCATTTTCCACATCTCCGGCCCTTAGATTAATCTAGGTGGCATCTCGTGCGACAGCAGCGGTTCAAGATGCTGAACGCTCCTCGGGGCGCGATGTCGGTTAATAATGCTGAAAGACGTTTCGGCGCGGACGGTAGAGAGAGCTAGTTAGTCGTGTTTTCCTTCAGGAGCGGCAATCGGCGCCTGATAACTCGGTGAACCTCAAATGTGCTTGGACGCCGTTCACGGCGCAGGATCGTCATGCGCGACCCGGAACCCCCGCTCCCGGAATCACCGACCGCAGCACTCCCCGGCACCGAGGAAAAAGTAAAGGTGCTTTGCGAGCGCGCTCAGCTCGGTGAGAGGCTTTGGCACCCGCAAGACGGTACGTGGGGGAATGCGAATCCAGAAGAGGCGGGTAAGCAACGAGTCGGGCGCTTCGCCTCAAACGAATGTCAGTCTTCTGATACTCCATGATCGCAAAACAAACGGCCTGGGCTTTCACCACAGGCCGTTCTGAGGAGGGCCCCCTTCCGGTCTAGGACATCGACCCACCTCAAATATCGATTGTCCACTTTTCCTATCCGGCGATCTCGTCGAGGGGTACTCTCACAGCGAAACTCGCAAGCGACGTCCACTACGCGCTCCGGTCCAACACCTCGACACAGTTAGCCCCGGGCCGTGACCGGTCGATGTGACCGAAGCACGCAATCCGTCCGAGATTTATAGCATACAGTCTAACTATTTGGCCGGATCAACACCGTTCGCGGCACTTATGTGGCTTCGTCGATTTCCGGGGGGAGGATCGTCAGGGTCAGGCTGTGGACGATATTTCATGAATTCACTTGGCATTCGAAGAACAGATGCACTCTTTGTTCTAGGCCGGCCCTTCATGGACGAAACACGATACGCTTACGTCCTGCTACGCAGCAACTGCTGCCACCGGCGGTTCGCGGACTCTGCCTAGCAAGGGCGATGTGACCAACGCGCGCACTTGGGCGCCGTCGGTAGAAATTCTCGCGGACACTTTTCGGAACTAGCGCGTTGCCCGGTTAAGTGTGGACGTCAAGGGCTGGCTGCAATTCGATTGCGGAATTTCAAGTAATCGACTTGATCTACATCGCCGCTGTGATCGAAATCGAAGATCGTGCTGGCACCGGCAGACAGGGCATTGCGAAACACTAAATAGTCCGTCTGATCTACCGTCACATCGGCATTTTGATCGCCGAACAAGCGGAAAAACTTGTTTGCCGTCGTGCCGTGAATGAAATAACTGCCGCCGGGAATGCCATCCACGTTGCCGTCGAGGGCACCACCCGGTGCGGAGACTTGAGCCGCACTGACGATGAAATCGTAAATCCCATCGACTAGCGAGCCGAATTCGGTCAAGCTTCCGGCAAACGTGAGCGTGACGATACTGGTGGGGCTTGTCGAGGTCGTCGATAATTGCACATTGCCCAGCGTTCCGCCGCTGCCGGTGCGCGACAGCGTGAACGCTGCTGCGACATTCCCCCCTGAGAATGACACCGGCTCCGAAAACGTGACGACCACTTGTTTGACCATCGAACGTTGTGCCGCGCCGTCGCCAAAGACCACGCTGGTGACCGTCGGCGGCAACTTCGACTCGAAAGCGCCAATATCGGAAGCCCCGCTATTAATGCGATTGAAGCCGGCACCGCGCTGATCGGTCGTCAGTCCGACCGAGATGCCCGCGTTGATGGCTGGACTGCCGGGCAACAGTGCAATGGTCTGCGTCGGGCCACCATTATTGGCCAGAGTGTTCAGACCCGCAGCGGCTGCCGAGACATTCAGCAAGTTGTTGGACGAACCTGCGGCAAACGCGGCGCCCCATACGTTGGCTTGATCAGGCGCGGCGTTGCCCGCAATGATCGTGTTGATCGTAGTCACGCTGGCATAGTTGTCCGTTGTTCCGCCGCCGCTGCCCACGGCCGTGTTGTAGGCGACGGTGAGATTGCGGATCGTCGCAGTGCCATCAAAGAACATGATGCCGCCACCGTCATGCGCGGAATTGTTGGCGACGGTGCTGTTGTCAATTGTCGTTGTGCCGTGACTGATGATCGCCCCGCCGCCGTTGGCGGCGGTGTTGCCGTTGAAGGTCGAGGCGGTGATAGTTGCTGATCCATCGAGCCGTAGTGCGCCGCCATTCAGGTCGGAGATATTGTTGGTGAATGTTGAATTCGCAATGTTCAAACTGGTGAAGGAGATAACGGCGCCACCGTAAGTCTTTGCGTGATTGGAAGTGAAGGTGCATTGCGTGATCGTAAGTGGCGCATTGTTCCAAATCGCGCCGCCCCAACCGTTCGTGATGTCCGCAACATTCTGATTGAAGGCGCTGCCCGAGATGGTGATCGTCCCATCGTTTTTGATCGCTCCGCCGAAGTCGGCCTTGTTGCTGGTGAATTGGGTGTTGTTAATGGTGACAGTGCCGGGGCTACATATGCCGCCGCCAGCAGCCGAGGAGTTATTGGAGAAAGTGCTATCACCGATGATGAGGGTGCCGAAGTTGTGAATGCCGCCGCCAGAGTCCGTCGCGCTGTTGTTGGCGACCGTGCAATTGCTGAGGGTCGTTGTGGCGTGATTAATGATCGCCCCACCGGCGTTCGTGGCTGAGTTGTTGCTCAGCGTCGAGCTTGTGATCGAGGCGCTGCCGAAGAGCCGAAGCGCGCCGCCGAGAAAGCTGGATTTGTTGTTGCTGAAAGTCGAGCCGCTAACGGTGAGATTGCCGTTGGATTGCACTGCGGCGCCGAGATATGCGACGTTGCCATCCCAAGTGGTGCCGGTGAGCGTCAGTGTGCCGGCGCTATAGATGCCGCCGCCGATGTTCGTCGCCGTGTTGCCCGAGACTTTTGAGTTGCTGAGCGTCAGTGTACCGACGTTGTAGACACCGCCGCCGTCGCCGCTGTTTTTGCCACCCGAGATAGTCATACCGGTCATCGCAACAGTCACGCCGCTGTTCACCTGAAATACTCGGCTCAGATTATTGCCGTTGATCGTGACCAGATTCATGCCGGGGCCGGTGATGGTCGTCGTGCCGGAAGCGTCAGTGAGCACCATTTGCGTGCCGGCGAGAGTGATCGTCCGTGGCGTTGAAAAGAAAGTTGCGTCAAATGTGATGGTGTTGGGTCCGGATAGACTGTTTGCATTAATAATCGCCTGCCGAAGGCTACCCGCACCCGAGTCATTGATGTTACTGACAACGAGAGAGGGAGGTGCCGCGACTACCTCGACGGCGCCGATATCGGTCTGGCCGTTGAGGACGCGCGGGAAGCCGCTGCCGCGCTGATCGGTGGCGAGCCCTGCGGGATTGCTGCCTGCATTGACGAGAGGGCTGTCGGGGGCCGGAAGATGCGAGAGTGTCGGCCCGCCGTTGGCAGTCAGTGAGGCAAGCTTGAGGTTGGTACCGAACGGCAAGTTGTTGCTGCCCGTCAAGGTAAAGCCAGCGTTCGAACCGATGGCGGAGAAGTTCACATTCACCGTGCCGCCGCTGGAAATGTCCGTGCCAGAGTTGCCGCTGACGATCGAGCTTTCGACAGTGATGGTGCCGTTGCCGAAGGTGCGGGCGACGCCGCCGCCGGTGTTGTTAACGATAGTGCTATTGCGAAGGGAGATGCTCCCGGTGGCGATGCCGCCGCCGCTGCTCGCGGCGGAGTTGCCGGAGATGGTCGTGTTGGTGACGGTGACGCCGCCATAGGAGAAGAAACCGCCGCCGGAGCCGAAAGTGCAAGTGTTGTTGACGATCGCGCTGTCCGCGATGGTGCTGGTGCTGAATTGAGCGTAGAGCCCGCCGCCGTTGCTACTTGCCGAGTTACCGCTAATGGTGGAGCGTGTGATGGTGAAATTGGTGGAATCGCCGATCCAGATGCCGCCGCCTTGTGAGTAGCCCACGTTGTTGAAGAGATGGACATCGACGAGGGTGAGGAGTGGGCGGTTCGCTCCAATGTAGATGCCGCCGCCTAGGCTTGCCTCTCCGCCTGTGATGCCGACGCCGCTGATGGTGACGGCTGACCCACTGGCGATGTTGAAGACGCGGCCGGCCTGGTTGCCGTTGATGGTCAACAGATTCGCCCCGGGGCCCGTGATCGAAACGCCGTCGAGGATGCTAAGCTCGCCGCTGGTGAGCGTGATCGTCTTGGCCGAATTGAACGACGAATCGAACGCGATGTTTTGGAATCCCGAGGTATTGTTCGCGTCGAGGACCGCTTGACGAAGGCTGCCCGCACCTGAGTTGTTCGTATTCGTGACGGTAAACGTCGGCGTGGTCGGCGTGCTGATGACGATATTCGAGCTGTTCGCCAAGTTGTTGGCCGGCAGCGTGAGTACAGCCTGATTCGAGGCGGAGTCGGTGATGAAACTGCTGGAGTCCAGTTGGACCGCCGTCACGTTCAGATCGGTGGAGTTCTGGTTGAAGCCGACTGTGTAGGTGCCGCTCAGCGTTGTGCCGGTTTGAGGGCCTTGGATGAGCAGCGACCCACCCGTGTTCAAGAAAACGAAGAGGTAACCCGAGAGCGTCACGGGCTCGCTGAAGTTGAGGGAGACGCCGATCGTCGCACCGGCGCCATAAGTGCCGTTGGGCGTCGGACTAGTAATACTGGTGATCGTCGGGGCGGAGGTGTCGGGCGTGGTGATGACGATGTCTTTGTTCACCCCGAAGTTACTCGCCGGCAGCGTGAGCAAAGCATTGTTGTTCGATGCGTCGCGGAGTGTGCTGCCGCTCTCGAGCGTGAAAGCCGAGACGTTGAGATCCGGCGAGGGCTGGCCGGCGACGACATGGTAGGAGCCAGTCAGCGTGGTCATGCCGGATTGCTGGGCGGTAATGACCCCCACGCCCCCATTGTCAAACATGACGTCCAGGGTGCCGGTGAGCGTGACCGGCTCGCTGAAGTTGACGCGAATGTCAATGACACTGCCGGGCCCGTATGTGCCGTTGGGCGTATCGCTGGTGATGAGGGTGATGGTCGGGGCCGTGGTGTCGGGTACGTTCGCGACTTCGACGCTGCCGATATCGGTGGCGCCGAAAAGGGTCCGGGCGACGCCGCGTTGATCGGTAGCGAGGCCGGCGGAATTGCTGCCTTTGTTGATGACCGGACTGTCAACTGCGGGCAGGATCGTCGGTGTGGGGCCCCCGTTGTTGCCCAGCGCGCCGAGCTTGAGGTTTTGGCCGATGATGTTGTTGGAGCCAGTGAGGGTGAAGCCGGCCGCGGAGCCGATCGCCGAGTCATTGACGTTCACGGTGCCGGAACTGAAGACGTCCGGGATGAAGGACCCATTGCCGCTGACGATGCTGCTCTGGATAGAGATGGTTCCCGAGCCGCTGGGGCGGACAATGCCGCCGCCGGAAGAATTGGTGACCTCATTTGCGGTGATGGTGGAGTTGATGACATTGAGCGTGCCGACGAAATTGGGAAGCACGATGCCGCCGCCGCCCAGCGATGCGGTGTTGGCCACGATCGTGCTGTTGATGACCGTGAGGCCGCCGGAGCCGACGGCTCCGAAGAAGTAAAGTCCGCCGCCGATGCCGGTCGAGGCTTTGTTGTTGGCAATCGTGGAGCTCTCGATCTTGGCGCTGCCGCTCGCTCGGAAGTAGATGGCGCCGCCGTCGTCGCCGGCGACGTTGCCGCTGAGGGTCGAGCGGAGCAGCGTGAGGGTACCGGCGTATTCGATGTTGATGGCGCCCCCATCGACCGTAGCCGAGCTGTTGCTGATGACGCTGTCTTCAACGGTGAGGTATTCGTCCTCGCTGTAGATGGCACCCCCTTCGGTACCATTGCCGGCTGTCAACGTCATGTTGCGCAGTGTGACTTTGCCAGTCGTGGGAACCGCTGAAATGTTGAAGATGCGGCTATTGTTGTTGCCGCTGATTTGGACGAGGCTTGCACCGGGCCCGGCGATCGTGACGGCGTCAGTGATCGCGAGTTCGCCACCAAAGAGGGTGATGGTTTGCGACGTGTTGAACTTGCTGCCGAAAGTGATTATGTCCGGGCCGGCGACGCGGTTGCTTTCGACGATGGCCTCGCGCAGTGAGTCGTTGCCGGTGACGTCGTCGGTATCGTTGACATACGTATGGAGTTCGAAAGCGCCGATGTCGGTGACGCCGCCAGCGGCGCGGAAAACACTGCGCTGATCGAAACTGTAGCCCACACTCATCTTGCCGGCATCGTGCAACGGGCTGTCGTACTCAAAGGCGACGGTCTGGGTCAGGCCGCCATTGCTAGCGAGCGGGCGGAGCTTGAGGTTCTGGCCGATGAGGTTGTGGGCGCCGGTGAGGGTGAAGCCGGAGGTGGAGCCGATGGCGCTGTAGTTTACGTTGACCGTGCCGTCGCTGAAGACGTCTGGGCAGAACGCAGCGGTGTTGCCGCTGACGATGCTGCTGTCGAGGGAGATGGTGCCTGAGCCTGCGGAGCGGGCAATGCCCCCGCCGAGGGAGTTGAACGTGTAGTTGCCGGTTATGGTGGAGTGTTGGATATCGAGGGTGCCGGAGAAGGCGTTGAGCAGAATGCCGCCACCGCCTACGGCGGCAGAGTTGCCGGAGATAGTGCAGTTGTAAATCGAAAGGCCATTGGCGCTCACGCTGCCGAAGAAATACAGGCCGCCGCCGGTGCCGTTCAAAGCTTTATTGTTGCTCAGAGTCGACTGAGAGAGGGATACGCTGCCGTTCTGATTGAAGTAGATGCCGCCGCCGTCGTCGGCGGCGGTATTGCCGCTGATCGTTGAGCGAGTCAGCTCGAGTCGGCCGGCGAATTGCATATTGATTGCGCCGCCATCTCCGCTCGCGGAACAATTGCTGATGACGCTTTGGTCCATGATCAGCGTTTCGTCCTCGCTGTAGATGCCGCCGCCGTCGGTGCCATTGCCGGCCGCCATCGTCAGGCCTCGCAGGGTGATAACTGTTCCCGGCGAGGCCCCCGCCGTGTTGAAGATGCGGCTGGTGTTGTTGCCGCTGACAGTCACAAAGCCCGAACCGGGTCCTTCGATCGTGACGGCATCTGTGATCGACAGTTGGCCGTTCAGCACGATTGTCCGCGGTGTGCTGAAGTACGTTGGGTCGAACTTGATGGTTTGCACGCCCGGAAAGTTGTTGGAGTCGTCGATTGCGAGGCGCAGGCTTCCCAGGCCGTCGCCAGCGTTTTGGACTAGGAGGGTCGTCGGGACCGCATTGATTTTGAAGTCGGCGTTGTTGATGTCGTAGAAAATATTGCCATTCGCGCGGATGCGGAATCGCCCTCCCTCCCCGACGGAGTTTGCGGGGAGAAAGACTGCGGCGCTGCCGTCGTTGTCTTCGTTCCCATTTAGGGTCGTGAACGTTTGGCCGCCGTCTTTGGAAAAGTCGATGCTGACCTTCGAGACGTTGATGCCGTTGCCGGTGGTACCGGCGACGTTCCAGGTGACAGTCTGTGTTGTCTGCGCGTAGACCTGTTGGAAGAGGTTGAAGTTGGTGATGGCGAAGCCAGCGCCGGTGTCAACCGTTGTGATGTCCACGTTATCCGCCTGGTAAGCGCCCTTTCCGTCGCGGACTGTGAGTAGGAAGTTCAGATGGCGGTTCGTGGTCGCGGCAACTTCGGCTTTCGATCCCGTTTGTCCGGCTAATACGGTCTCCAGGGCGGGGAACAATCGCACATTCCCAGTCGCAGTTGGTTCGAAACTGCGGTAGAGCGGGCCATAGCCGCTGTCGGGCGTACCCAGCGCCGTAGGATGCGTTGCCAAGTCGTACTGTTCCCAGGTGTATGTGAGGGGGTCAGTGGGATCGCTGCCAGTCCCTGAGAGCACGAATGGGGTGTTCGTGGGAATGGTGTAGTCGAAGCCTCCATTGATAAACGGAATCGCATTACCCGTGGCTTGTTTCGTTCCGACATTTGGAATGACGTTGTTGATGTAAGTCGTAATTTGGTCGAGGGTGTGAATGTGCATTGTTTCTGAAAACGCAGTGGCGAAGTTGTCCGCAGGATCATTGTAAAGTGCGTACGACATCAGCGTCGAGCCGAGCCCGGGTTCGTATGCGCTGCCGGCGTTGTATTCACTCTGTAAATCCGGGCCGCCTTTGGCGTTAAAAGTGTGGCCGGCGCTGAATTGATGGCCAACCTCGTGGGCAAAGAAGTGGCGGAAGTCGGAGTCGAGTTTGCCTGCGGAATCGACGACCGCGATGGTCCGCCCCGACGTGCCCAGCCCTTGTTGGGAGGCGACACCGACACCTTCATGCGCGAACCCGCCGTCGTAGCCGGAATCGAAGACTTGGCCGATGTCGAAATTGGAGCTGCCGATGATGCTTGTAATGACGCTTTGACTTTCGAGGTACAGATTCTCCCGTTTGCCCGAGGTAAAATTGTCGGTAGTCGTGAAGATGAGGTTGTTGTTGTTGGGGACGAGTACAAAATTGATCGACAATTCTTTTCCATAAACCTCATTGAGGCCGGCAACGGCCTTATTGATTGCCGTTGACGTCCCCGCGGTGCCGCCATTCAATGCCGTGAATTCGACCGTCGATGCAATGGCAATGCGGAAGATTCGAAGCTGCGAACCATTGCTGAAGGCCGGCGCGATGCGGTCTTCCAGTATTTGCAGCCGCGGCCGGGCATGTTGGTACTGGGGCCGCTTGGCCGGAGTTCGGAAAGATTTTGTCAACAATCGAGAACGTATTCGCATGGCAACACTCCGGTCGGCAAAAGTCAGCAGGTTCGGGCTTCACCAGACAATGCGCATTCTGAGTTGGCCTAGTCTCAGGCGAGAATGAGTGTTGCATTTGGTGTGATCGTCAGGAGGGGGCGAAACGATCACTGCGTTGCGATGATGGCGCTGGTCGCGTTCGGCAATGGTATGTCGTTCAGGTGGCCGACCGGCGCTTTCGCATATGACGGGTAAGCGCCGCCAGTCCGGCGATCGAGGCCAGCGCCATCGAGCTTGGCTCAGGCACGGCGGTTACCTGTAAATTGTCGAGAGCCCAGTATTCATCGGAACTGTCAGTGGTGTTACCATACCGGGCAAACTCCAAGGTCGCCGTACTGCTCGTCGCCGTGAATTCCAGATACGGATTGCCCACGCCTCGGCCAAACAGATAAATGCTGTAGTCCAGCGAGTAATTGGTGTTGTTGGGCGAAAAGGCGAAATCTGCCCCCGTATGCCGCGGAAAATCGGGCCCGGTGGTGCTGGTGTAAGTGGTATCGGAATATCGCTGAGGCGAATAAGCCCCGACGTTTACCCCCTGTTGACCGTTGCTAAACGTCGTATCCACTAAGCGAACACCATTGACGGCGAATCGCCAGGAATCTGGGCCAAACCCATTGGCGGAACCATCCCAGGAGGCGCCGATCAACAGGTCAAACGCCACGCTGTAGTTCGTACCCGCAGACAGGCCTGTCAGACTGAGTGTTGCAATTTCATCGATAGAACCGCTCTTGGCGATCCCGGAACCAAGCCGGCCGAGGTACGTGGATTGGTTCGGTGAGGACAATCCGCCGCTGTCCGTTGGCAGACTGGTACGTGTCAGGGATGTGATGGATCCTCCGGGACTGAAGCCCGCCGTATTGGTTTCGAAGTCGTTGGCGTAAACCACCTGGGCCGATGCAAAAGTGGGGAGCAATGCCACCGACACGGCGAGCGTCAGTGCCCATGTGAAAAGGGAGTTGGCCGCTGTAAATCGAAATCGTAGAGGCATGGCGCATACTCCTAGCAGCAAATGGTGTGAGGTGTCTGGCTTCTCACATCTAAGCGCATTCAAGGTGTGGCCAGTCTCAGGTGCGGTCCAAAATGTCGATGACAGAATTTTAAAAGATGCGCGAGATGCTCTGGGCCGTCATTTTGGGTCTTGCTTTAGCACCTGTTCGGCCTCGTTGCGGAAAATTGTCTGCTCTCGGAGATAGTCGCTGGTCGTGTCTCGGTGCGTGAGCTGCCAACGGACGGCCCAATCGAAATAGACCCTGGCTTTTGCAGTCTCACCCAGCTGGTGATGGCTCATGGCCAGAATGTACAGATCGAACGGAAGAGATTGATCGTCTTGTCGGTCGAGATTGGGCCGCAGTGTGCGGAGGGCGTCCTGAAAGCGATCATTTCGATAGTAGGCCACGCCAAGCGTGTTAATGAACAACGCGCTGGTCGGCCTGAGGCGGACAGCTTTCTCTGCGAGCGGTAACGCTGCCTTCACGTCGCGCACCGAATCTGGCCCGGTCAGGTAGTACCACGCCAGGTTGTTGCAAGCTGTCGACGATTCGGGATTCGCCTCGACCTCGCGGCGGTACCTATCGATGGCTTGTCGCGCCCTCTCTTCGAGCCGGCGTGAGTTCGGACCCAGGTCGCCGAGGATCAATTCTACTTTTCGGTACCTCGGAGCAGGGCCCACCGGTTCAGCTTGCGCGAATTCAGGCCATTCCCAATCCAGCCCGAGAGCTTTGAGTTGCTGCCGAATCTTGCCAAGGTCCCATACATAAAGCGTCTTGCGATTGGCGCCGTAGATAATCAGGCGAGTCCCGTCGGGGGCAAACTGACCGACTGACATATTCTCGTGACTTGTCAGGCGGGCGATCTCGTGGCCGGTCTCGGTTTCTACCAGCCGAATGCCGCCGCTGATGTCGCCCAAAGCGAACATTCGACTGTCCGGGCTAAACGCAAATGACGCCGGATCAAACTGTCGAACACATTCCCACGTAGTCACGTCCCAGAATTTTGTTCCAGAAGTGTTGACTGTGACCAGCCATCGCCCATCGGGGCTAAAGAGGGGCTGCGTAGAATCTTCTAGCGGCAGTTCCCTCACTTGTTCGCCAGTCTCCGCGTTCCAAATAGTCGTGCTCTTGTTTCGGCCATCGCTCCAGTGACTGCACGTCGCCACCAAGCGGCCATCGGGGCTGATCGCGCAAAACCGAAGGTCGTATTGCGGTCCGAGTTTGATCCGCCGTTCGGGGTGGTCACGGTGAATCACGATGGTGACGCGACCGTTCGGAATCGCCAAGGTGCGGCCATCGCTACTGAATCTGCCATAAAAACTCACCTGAGAACCGAGGCCGGGGGCGATTTCTCCCGGCGGACCGATTCGAAGAACCTCTGACCGATCAGGGTCGGGTTGAATCGGCCAAGCCCAAACGCCGCTCATGCCGGCGGTGACCCAACCATCGGCGCGGTTGAAATGGATCGGAGAGGTCGCATCCACACCCGAAAACGGGGACGCGGCCAATTCCTCACCACTTGCCAGATCAAAGAAACAAAGACAGTGGGTTGTCTCCGCAGCGATCATGCGGCCATCGGTGTCGACGCGAAACGACTGAATTTGTTCGTCGGCAAGGGCACTTCCGCGGGCAAGAACTCGCTGCTCGGCCCCGTCTGCCAAATGCCACAGCCGAATTTTGTTGCCCTTAAAGGAGTAACCAATCGTTCGATCATCCGAACTGAATTGCACGCTCTCCAAATCCGGTAGAGTCAACAAACGTCGGCCGGTCGCGGTGTCCCATAAGTATGTTGTTCTGGTCCAGCTTCGACTGATCAGCCGATTCCCTGCGTGATTAAAGGTAACGGCGACGCCTTTGCTGCCATAATCCCAGGGAGGCATTGTTTCGAGGCCGGTGTCGGTGTCCCAAATGTGGATTTTTTGATCATCGCCGCCCGTCGCCAGACGTCGACCGTCGGGATGCCAAGCCAGCGTGTAAGCGGAATGTGACCACTTCGACAACACTTTGCCACTACTCGCTTCCAATATTTGTACTTCGCGGAAGTCGGAAACTGCCAAACGACCATTGCTCGGATGGCAGGCCAAGTACATCGGCGCGGAGTCGAGCTTGATCCGGCGGAGCCGCTGACCATTGGCTAAGTCGTAAAAGCTGATCGATGAATCGGAGTGACCGACTACGAATTGCCGACCATCGGGATGGAATTCCAATGCCCAGTTGTTCATTCCAGCCGGCTCATCCAACAACACTTCGGGCCCGCGGCCATCGATCCGCCAAATGCGAAGTCCGCGGAGTTTTCCGTCGGCAGTGCCGCTGTGACCGTAGGCCACAAAACGACCGTCCGGGCTCAACCGCAAGAAGTGATGCTGAGGCTGACCGTGGGCAGGAAGACGCAACATGATCTCTTCCCGGCCATCCGTAAAGCGGCAAATCAACACGTTCCCCTTGTGTTCCATCCGTGCATACTTCGTGAAGTCCGCGCTGAACGAGAGACCTGACTCGGTTTCCGGTACCGCACTCCATTCGTGCGCAATTTCAATATCCGCGAGAACCAAGGCGGACGTTGCTTCGGTTCGCAATTCGGGCGTGACCCGAATCTTGGCGGCTTCGCGCAGGGTCTTGAGCGTCATGAATCGCTGACCGACTTGCCCACTGTTCCGCTCGACGCGGGCTTGATTCAACAATGACAGGAACAACTTGTCCTGGGCATCGGCGAGCGCGATTTCGCGATCAGCCAGGGCCGCTTTCTTTTGACTCGCTTCAATAACGGCATCCGCCCGAGCGGCCGTGGCGCGAATCAGGCCCCAGGTCGTACCGAACATGCCCGCCAGTAGCACCATCAACAGGGCCGCGGCTGCGACGACTGACCGCTTGTTTCGCCGAACCATTTTCTTCAGCCGATAACCGACCGTCGGCGGGCAGGCCAGCACCGGCTCATCGTGTAAGTATCGTTGCACATCCGCCGCCAAAGCGCCGGCCGAGTCGAACCGGCGGTTGCGGTCCTTCTCCAAGGACTTCATGACGATCCAGTCCAACTCGCCGCGAAGAAGCCGGCTGAGCTGCTTCGGATGATTAGTCCCATGGACGGTCAACGTCTTCGCGCTTTGCTGCAGCGTGCTCATCCGGGTGCTGGGTTTGATCGGCTCCTCTTCGCGGATGATCCGCCGCACCTCGTCGTACGCCTCCGACTGCAGCCGCGACTTGTCGAACGGCGTCGTGCCGGTCAGCAGTTCGTACAGCATGACGCCGAGCGAATACACATCCGACCGCGTGTCGACATCCAGCCCGGTCATCTGCGCTTGCTCGGGGCTCATGTACATCGGCGTGCCAATGAGCTGCGCGTAGTTGGTAAACAGTGTCTTTTCGGTAAGTTGCTGCCCAGTCGCCTTAGCGATGCCAAAGTCGATGACCTTGGCAACGGGTTTGTCGTCGTACATCGTGACCATAACGTTCGACGGTTTCAGGTCGCGATGTATGATCCCCTTTTGATGGGCATGTTGCACAGCGCCGCAGACTTCGACAAATAGCTCCAGCCGCTCGCGGATACCGAGACGATTCTGGTCACAAAAATCGCTGATGGGAATGCCGCGGACCAGTTCCATCACGAAGTACGGCCGGCCCGACTCAGTTGCGCCGCCATCGAACACCCGAGCAATGTTGGGATGATCCATGATCGCCAAGGCTTGCCGCTCGGCCTCGAAGCGTGCCACCACTTGGCGGGTGTCCATGCCTGGCTTAACGATCTTCAGAGCGACCTTGCGGCGAACTGGCTGTTGCTGCTCGGCCATGAAGACCACGCCGAAGCCACCTTCGCCGATTTGCTCCAGCAATTTGTAAGCGCCGACGATTGTTCCGGGTCCCTCCCCGATCAGAACCGGAGCTGAGGGCACCGGTGCCGCGGCGGCGTTGTCGAGGAACTCGTTGGGTTCTCGATGTCCGCGCAAAAGGACTTCCACGCGGCGCCGTACCTCCGGCTCGTCCCGACATACTTCGCCGAGGTATTCATTCCATTGCTCGGGCGCATGATCTTCCACGGCCGACAGAAAGACCGCACGAATTCTCTTCGGGTCGACTTCCACCGATTTAATCCCCAACATCGTCCCATTCTAACTATGCGCAAACGAAGGCCGGCAAGTCTCAAAAGCCGCAGCTATTCTTAAGATTTTTCAACGTCTTGCAGATGTGAGTTGAGCCAAGCCCGCGCATAGGTCCAGCTTCGAAAGGCAGTGGCGCGGGAAACACCGACGACGTTGCCCGCGTCATCAATCGACATCCCGCCGAAGAGTCGCAGCTTTGCGATCTGGGCCGCGTCGGGATCCTCTTCGCACAATTGCGACAAGGCCTCGTCGAGCAAAATCAATTCATCGGGACCCGCCCCGCCGGGCAGGTTGGCTTCATCAAAGTCCACTCGCTTGAACTCGCCGCCGCGCTTCTCCGCCTTTTTCCGCCGTGCGTTTTCCACCAGGATCCGCCGCATCGCCTCGGCCGCCACCGCGAAAAAGTGCCGGCTGCCGGCGAACTCCAGCGGTTTCATTTGCAGTCGCTCACTGCCGGTCAACCGAATGAATGCCTCGTGGACCAGGGCCGTCGCATCCAACGTCTGCCCCGGCTTCTCGAACGCCATCTTCTCCGCCGCCAGCCGCCGCAACTCATCGTAAACCAATGGCAACAACTTCGCTGCCGATTCCGAATCGCCTTTCTCGATGGCCGACAGGATGACCGTGACTTCTCCCATGAGGCCACGATACGGTTTTGATATCTGAGCCACAAGAACTCCGTCCATCAAGTATCGCTTCACACGTCCTCGACAACGAGAAGGCAGAATTAATTGAAGTCAAAAGGCATGAACAAAAGCAACTGAAGAAGCGCAGACAGGCTGTTCTACACCGACGGCAGATACGTGATGCGTTTGGTGCGGCCATCAAACGTGCTAAAGCTCTAAGCGACGTGGGCGCTGACGACTAGCGGGCCGAACGACAGAAAACTTTTGACTTCAGCTGATAGTGGATCGCAGTTGTATGGAATTGTGAACTGTCGCGATTCTATATCGATTCAGTGGGCGGTCCCTGGCTATCGTCGAAGTGCCGGTGACTTGTTTCGCGATTTGTCCTACTACCTGTCGATCTTCGGATGCCTTGAATGCCCGTCTTTTTGTCACCAACCGAAACTACGTCCAGCGCGCGTCGGTCCGACACCGCGGTCGATGTGACCGAAGCGCAAAGCGAGCACGAGTTTCCAATTGCGCGAACCTAGTTTGTTCACTCAGACGCTTAGTAACCTGACGTCATGGCGAACCCGAGATATTTTGGCGGAAGCGCAGGTAATCGTTCTGATCAACGTCGCCGTCGTGGTTAAAGTCAAACACGGTGCTCGGACCGGCAGAGAGAGCATTGCGGAAAACTAAGTAATCACTCTGATCCACCGCGGCATCGCCATTCTGATCGCCAAAGTAGCGGAAGAATTGGTTGGCCGTGCTGCCAACGACAGTGTAATCTCCGCCGGCGATCCCGTCGGTGTTGCCGTCGAGAGCACCCAAGGTACCAGAAATCTGCGCAGCGCCGATGGTGAGGTCATAAAGCCCATCAACAAGTGAGCCAAACTGAACGAGAGTCGGCGGGCCGGAGAAGGTAAGCGTGACGGAGCTTGCGGGACCATTCGAAGGTGTCGCCGTCAAAGTGACATTGCCAATCGTGCCGCCTGTTCCGGAACGATGCAGCGTGAACGCTGCCGCCACGCCGCCCATGAAGTTCACCGGCTCGGTGAAATTCACGACGATCTGCTTGACGAGCGAACGCTGCGTGGTGCCATCGCCGAAGACAACCGAGTAAACCTCCGGTGGTAGATTGGCTTCGTACGCGCCAATATCGGTCGCGCCGGTAGCGACGCGGGCGAAGCCGGTCCCGCGTTGATCGGTAGTAAGAACGGCTGGATTGGAGCCTTTGCCAATCAGTGGGCTGCCGGGCAAGATGGCGTGCGTCTGCGTCGGGCCGCCATTATTGGTAAGGGAGCTGAGTTTGAGGTTAGTGCCAAATGGGAGATTGTTCCCAAGGTCGATAAACGTGGCCCCGCCGAGCAGAGTAGGCGGTGTCCCCACTGCCGAGATCTTGGCCGTGAACTTGTTGGCGCTGAAGCTACCCATGTCGCTAGTGCCCGTATTTCCTGCAACGACCGTACTCTCGAGAGCGATCGTTCCTGTGCCGGATTGTTGCGCGATTCCGCCGGCATCGCTTGCCGACACGTTGGCGAAAACGGTCGTGTTTTGAATTGTCAGCACTTCATCCATGGAAACCAACCCGATCGCGCCGCCAAAATTGGTTGTCGATGTGTTGCCGGAAAACGTGGAGTTGCGAATCACCATTGGCGCACCCACTAAGGGAGCCTGCAGATTCAGTCCACCGCTCGTCCCAGTGTTGCCAGAGAAAGTGCAGTTCTCAATCAACAAGCTAATGAAGTTGTTTAGGCTGACGCCGCCTCCGAATGTCACGGCCGAGTTGCCGGCTATGGTGCTATTTCGGATCGTGATCGCCCCGGCTCCCGAAACATCGATGCCGCCGCCTCGGGATGACGTGGCGGAATTTCCTTTTATCGTGCTGTTTTCGAGCGTGAGCGAGCCACCGGTCGTCAGGGAAATGGCGCCGCCGTTGCTCGCTTGGCAACCAGAGATCACGACATGAGTCAGAGTCAAGTTGTCGCCATCGGCGATGATGGCGCCGCCGTTGCCACTGCTCGGCTTTCCACTAGTCAGCGTCAAATCATTGAAGGACACGGCCTGCGCACCTGCGCTGGAAAGATTGAACAATCGGCTCGCGTTGTTGCCGCTGACGGTGACGCCGACAACCGGCCCCACGATATTCACACTTTCGGTGATTGCCAATTCGCCAGTCGTCAGCGTGATCGTCTTCGCTGTGGCAAATACGGTCGCATCGAATGCAATTGCATCGACTCCCGCAGTCGCGTTCGCATCCAAGACTGCCTGTCGTAGTGAACCGGCCCCGGAGTTGTTGGTGTTGGTGACGATGAATGTGCGCAATTCCACCGCGCCAATGTCCACAGCGCCATTGAAGGCGCGCGAGAATCCAGCTCCGCGCTGGTCGGTCGTCAAACCAGCCGGATTTGAGCCGTTATTGACTGCCTGACTGTTGTTGGCCGGTAGATGCGTCTGCGTCAGGCCGCCATTGTTTTGCAGAGGACCGAGCAACAGGTTCGCGCCAAAGGGAATATTGTTCGAGCCGGTCAATGTAAAGCCCGCAGCGCTGCCAACGGCGCTGAAATTGACGTTCGTCGTGCCCGAACTCGATATGTCCAAACCACTGACTGCTGAGTTTGCAGAAACAATGGAGCTGTCTATGGTGGTAGTTCCGCCGGACTCTCGATCGATCCCTCCACCGGTTCCAGTTGTGGCGGTGTTATTTGTGATCGTAGAGTTTTGCACGGTCGCGGGCGCTGACGTTCCTAAACTCAGTCCGCCACCTTTGCCGGCCGAATTGCCGGAGATCGTGCTGTTACGGACTGTAAGCGTGGCGACGTCTGCGACACGAATGCCCCCGCCATTTAGGCTGGCGGAATTGGCCGCAATTGTGCATCCCGTGACGTTGATTGTGGAGCTTCCCGAAAAAATTTCGATTCCGCCACCGCTATTCCCCGCGGAGTTGCCGTCCACGGTGCAGTCCACCAGCGTCAACGTGGCATTGGCCGGGTTGGTCGAAATCCCTCCGCCTGAAGTGAGGGCGGTATTGTTCGATACTCGGCAGCGGGTCAATGTGACGGAGTCATCGCTCATCAATAGACCGCCGCCGAGGGAGCTGGATTTGCCCAGGGTGAGAGTAACGTCGCTGAAATTCGCGGTCAGCGGTGAAACGCCGTCGATATCAAAAACTCGGCTCGCATTATTGCCGCTGACCGTCACGCCGATCGTCGGTCCCGTCACCGTCACATCATCCGTGACCGCCAGCTCCCCACTCGTCAGCGTGATTGTCTTTGCCGTCGCGAACACTGTTGGGTCGAAGGTGATGGTGTCGGGTCCAGCCAAGAAGTTGGCGTCGAGGAGATTCGTTCGCAAAGAGCCAACACCGGAGTCGTTGGTGTTAGTGACGATCAACGCCCGGCTCTCAACTGCGCCGATATCGACGCCGCCGCCGAAGTTGCGGAGGAAGCCGCTCCCGCGCTGATCGCGGACCAGGCTTGCCGGGTTGCTGCCGGCGTTTATCACTGGGCTGTTGACGGCCGGCAAATGTGTAAGCGTCGCGCCGCCGTTATTGGCGAGCGCGCCGAGCTTGAGGTTCGTGCCAAAGGGCAAATTGTTGCCACTGCTGCCAGAGAGAGAGAAACCAGTCAAGGACCCGACCGCACTGAAATTGACGTTGACTGTTCCAGAACTACTGATGTCCTGCGCAGGAGTGCCGGTGTTGCCCGAGATGATGGAACTGTCGATATCTAAAAACAGCGATGCCGAAACCGCGCGAATTCCGCCACCGGTGCTGCTCGTCGCCTTATTTCCAGTAAAGGTACTGTTCTGAACGATCAAACTGCCAACATTCGGCACGTAAACGCCACCCCCGCCCCCAGCCCCGCCCGCGGTGTTTCCGCTGATCGTGCTATTGCGGATCGTCACCGTGGTCTGATCGACGAAGATAGCACCCCCGTTGCCGGAGGCCGAGTTGCCGGAAATAGTCGTGCCGATGATGGTGATAAACGAGCCAACATTGAGAAATTGAATCGCACCGCCATCGCCGGTGGAGGTGTTGCCGGCAAGCGTGCAATCGATGAGCGTCAACTTGGAATTGGTGGCGGCGGAACTGATGGCCCCACCGCCGGCTGACGTTGCTTGGTTGCCTGTGAACGTACACCGCGTCAACGTTGCCGAACCACTGACGCCGAGCGCGAGGGCCGGTCCTGAGGCGGCCTTACCACTTCTTAAGGTCATGTCGCTTATTGTCAGCGTAACGGACGCAGCCCCTGACGCATTGAAGACAGCACTGTTGTTGTTGCCGCTGACGGTCACACCGACGGTCGGCCCTATTAAGTCAACACTATCCGTGATGTCAATCCGAACTGCGTTGAGAGTGATTGTCTTGTTGGTGGTGAAGACGCTTGGGTCAAACGTAATAAGGTTGGTGCCGGCGGCGGCGTTGGCGTTCAACACTGCCTGCCGCAGCGAGCCGGCACCGCTGTCGTTCGTGTTCGTGACGACAAATTCTTGAATTTCCGCCGCCCCGATATCGATGGCGGCGCCGGAAACGCGCGCGAAGCCACGTTGATCAGTACTCAGCGCCGCGGGGTTAGAGCCGTTGCCGCGCGCTGGGCTCGCGCTCGCCGGCAGATGAGTTAGCGTGGGCCCGCCGTTGTTTTGCAGCGGCCCAAGTAATGGATCGACGCCGATGTGAGCGTTGGTGAAGGCATCGCCAGTGAACGTAGTCACGCCGGACTTGGAGCCGATAAGGCTAGAGAGTGCGTTAATAGTGCCGACGTTGTACAATTCCGGGCCGGTTGGGGCCGAATTTCCTGAGACAATGGTGCTTTCGATTGTGGCACTGTCTCCACCAAGGTAAATACCGCCGCCTTTAAGCGTCACTGTGTTGTTCGCAATCGTGCAGTTTTGGACAACGGTGGCCCCATTCCCTTGGCATCCCAAGCCGGCACCGCGTTCGGCCACATTGCCCGAAATGGTGCTATTCGTCAGCGTGACCATGGCATTGCCCGATACGGAGATGCCACCCCCATAGCGTCCGGCACTATTTCCGGACAGCGAACTCGAAATGATGGAGATCGTAACGGCCCCCAGGGCACTCACGCCACCACCGTCACCAAACGTTTCTAGGGTGGAATTGTTAGCGACACTGCATTGAACCAGTGTCAACGCGGAGCCATTGCCCGCTATGAAAATGCCGCCGCCATCCGTCTTTGCCGTGTTCGAAGTCACGGCACAGTTAGTCAGCGTAAGCGAAACATCCTGGCTGAAGATGCCGCCACCGTCGCTGTTTCCTGGTGCCTTTCCATTTTGAATATTGAGGTTGCTCAAGGAAACCGTCGCACCTGTGGCCGCGGGGATATTAAATACTCGGCTCGCATTATTGCCGCTGATGGCAACATTGATCGCCGGCCCAGTGACCGTCACATGGTCGGCGATCACCAATTCTCCACTCGTCAGCGTGATCGTCTTCGCCGTTGCAAAGATAGTTGCATCAAATGTGATCGTGTTGGCCCCGGCCACGGCATTTGTGTCGAGAATGATTTGCCGCAGCGAATCCGCGCCGCTGTCGTTGGTGTTTTTGACGATTGTGTTGAAGAACTCTGCCGAACCGATCCTCTACGGCGGTGCCGAGGGCGCGCGGGAAGCCGCGTTGGTCACTGGTCAAGCTCGCCGGGTTTGACCCGACATTGATAAGCGGGCTGCCGGTCTGCGGCACGTGGGTCATCGTCGGCCCGCCGTTCGCGGCTAGCACGCCCAGTTTCAAATTGGCGTGTGCTTGGAACGGCAGGTTGCCGCCGAGATCCGTCTTGGCGAAGCCGAGATTGTCACCGATGGCCGATGTTTTGACCGAAGTCGTGTTCGGATTGTCGATGTCCGGAGCGCCGGAGTTCGAGTTGCCGCTGACGATCGTACTCTCAATGTTAAGGTTGCCGGTGCCCGTTGCTACGGAGAGGCCACCGCCGCCGGCCGCGACGCCCGCCGTGTTATTGGTAATAGTGCTGTTCTGAATCAGGATCGCTCCACTGGATGTTGTCCACGCCAGTCCGCCGCCGTCGTTGGTCGATTTGTTGCCCGAAAGAGTGGTGTTGCGAATGACGAAGTTGGTGCCGGACACTGTACCAATCGCGTGGATCCCGCCGCCCTGATCGCTGGAAGAGTTTCCTGACAGGGTGGAATCGAGAAACGTGATTGTGGAAGCGCCCGTAGTGGCGTGCACGCCCCCGCCATCAACGGCCGCAGTGTTCCCAGCAACAGTACATCGGGTGAGACTGAGCGAGCCCGAAGCGAGTAGTGCAATACCGCCGCCATTG
This sequence comes from Gemmataceae bacterium, assembly GCA_045802605.1. Taxonomy (GTDB): domain Bacteria; phylum Planctomycetota; class Planctomycetia; order Gemmatales; family Gemmataceae; genus JBJMQS01. The sequence continues at coordinate 86,661 of JBJMQS010000011.1, forward strand.
CCGTTAACGCCCGTGGCCTGATTGTTGTTGACAGTGCAATCCACGAACGACATAAAGTCGTTTCCGCCGGCAACGCCACCTCCGTTTCCCGCGGCTGAATTCAACGTAATGGAGCAATTGGTAAAGGTGACACTCTGGTTGCCGGTGTTTGCAATCAGGACAGCCCCACCATCGCTGGACGCTGCGCCGAGCGCAAGGTTCAAGTTGGAGAAATCAAAGTTGGTGCCGTTGGTGATCTGAACGATGCGATGGGCAAGACTGCCGCTGACGAGAACGCGGGCGGCAGGGCCTTGAATCTCCGCGTCTTCCGTGAGTAGCAACTCGGCTGACGGAGCAATTGTCTGGGTGGTAGCGAAAATCGCCGGGTCAAATGTGATGGTGTCGCGTCCGCCGTGGGCGTTGGAATCGAGCACGGCTTGCGTTAGCGAGCCAACCCCGCTGGCGCCCACGTTGGTGACCGTCAATTGATTGACTTCCACCGCCCCGATGTCTACCGCCGTGCCCCGCAGCCTCGGGTATGTCGTGCCACGCTGATCAGTCGTCGCGCTGGTGACGTTGCTGCCCTTGCCGAGCACTGGGCTGTTGACGGCCGGTGCATGTGTCCTGGTAACTCCGCCATTGGTCTGAAGTACACCGAGCAAGAGATTCGTGCCGAAAGCCAGGTTGTTCGCCCCGGTCAGCGTGAAGCCAATACTACTGCCGATAGCACTGAAGTTTACGTTGTTCGTTCCAGGATTGGAGATATCGGGCCCATTCGCGCCAGAGTTGCCTGAAACGATCGAACTATCAAAGGAGACGGTGCCCGCAGCCGCGTAGACACCGCCCCCCTTGCCGCCGCTTGCACTGTTGCCGGTCAAGGTGCAGTTGTAAAAGCTGTTGTTATTTGCCGTGAGGGTCCACGCCGCCGCGCCGCCGCTTGCCGCAGTGTTGGCAGAGAAGGTTGAATTTGTGAACGAAACGGCTGCGGCACCCAGGACCGCAATGCCTCCGCCCGATCCACTGACGCTGTTGTTGGAAAAAGTGCTGTTCTTGATCGTAATGGCGGATGAAGCGTCGCTCGCAACGCCGCCACCTTTGACTGCGGAGTTACCACTCAGCGTGCACGAATCCAGGCTGAGCGATCCGCCGCTGGTGCTGACACGAATTCCACCGCCCTCATCGGCCGACGTGCTGTTGCTCACGTTGACATTGCTCAATGTCAACGGTTCCGTGGTGAAAATCGCTCCGCCGTCGTTCGCACCTGTCACCTTGCCGCCATTGATAGTCATGTCGCGGATCGTAACACTCGCCACGGCCAATGCGTTCTGAATGTCAAACACCCTGCCCGCGTTGTTGCCACTGATGATCAGTAGTGCTGCTGGCCCATTGATCGTCAGCCCTTCGGAAATCAACAACTCGCCGCTCGTGAGCGTAATGGTCTTCGTCGTGGTGAATACAGTCGAATCAAATGTAATCGTGTCGATGCCGACAGCCGAGTTGGCGTCCAGCACCGCTTGCCGCAATGATCCAGCGCCGCTGTTGCTCGTGTTGGTGACCACGAAATCGTCGGGCGTCTCAAATGCGCCGATGTCGGTCGCCATGCCGCGAGTGCGGAAGTAACCGGTGCCGCGCTGATCGGTGCTCAACGCCGCCGGGTTGCTGCCCGCGTCGATCGCTGGACTACCGTTTTGCAAGCTGCGCGTTTGCGCCGACCCGCCGTTGCTGGCCAGGACATTGATCAGCGGGTTCACGCCGATGTGGCTGTTCGTGAAGGAGTCGCCGCCGAATGTAGTTACACCCGTGGTGTTGGTAATCAGGCAGAATTGGGCGCCGACGTTGCCTGTCGTAAAGAGATTATCCGCTGTGGTGCCGGCGTTGTTGCTGAAAATGATCGAGCTGACCAGGGTTATCGTCGCGGTGCCACCCGTCCGAGCAATGCCGCCGCCGTTGTTATTCGTCGCCACATTGGATGCTATGGTGCAATTCTGCACGCCGAGGTTGCCAGCCATCGTGGTGCCCAGGGCGATGGCGCCGCCGTCTGAACTCGCAACGTTGCCACTGAGGGTACTGTTGCGAATCGCCGCCGTGGTAAACGTGCCGTTGAGGAAAAGTGCACCGCCGTCGCTGGTTGTCGTCGAGTTGGTGTTGAACGTACATCCGGTGACGGTCAGCGAGCCGCCCTGAAACATATTGACCCCGCCGCCGGACACCGCCACGTTGCTCGAAAAGGTGGAGTTGTCGATGGTAACGGTTGGTGCGCCGGCGATCGACAGGGCACCGCCCGATGATGATGCCGAATTGCTGGTAACAATGCAGGTGTCCATCAACAGTTTGCCGCCGGCCTCGACGCGAATGACGCCGCCGGCATTGGCCGAACTGTTGGCTGTAAGCGTGCACCCTGTCAATGTGAGGTTTTCGTCCTGATCGAAAATCGCACCGCCGTCATTTGACCCTATAGTCGCTCCCTTAGTCAAGATGAGGTTATTCATCGAAACGTTGATGGCCGATCCAGCGACGGCGTTGTTGATGTTGAAGACTCGGCTGGCGTTGTTGCCGCTGATCGTTAGGGTGCCCTTGGACGTGCCGTCGATGTTGACGCTGTCGCTAATCGCCAATTCGCCACTTGTCAACGTGATGGTCGCATTGCTGGCAAATGCCGCGCCCGTGAACGTAATCGTGTCGAGCCCTGCGGAACCGTTGGCGGAAATGACTGCCGCCCGCAACGAGCCGGCGCCGCTGTCGGCGATGGAGTTAACGACGAAGCTGGCTGGCACAATGCGGTCTTCCAAACTGACCAACCGCAGTCTAAGACACAGTGATTGTGCAGTGAAAGGAGTCCCACGCTTGGAATTACGATGGCGTGGTTTCGAGATGGATCGCAACATCACGGGACTCCTCAAGGGAGGCCCAGTGAACCATCAAAACTGACCAGTACGCACCAAGCCTAGAATCATATGCGAAATCTGCTGTCAGATTCTTCCAGCCCGGGATCGGAAAACGTGCGAACCCACGAAAACTGCCAACAATTGCCGCAAGAATCCTAAAGATGTCGTGTCATGGCGCGAGCGAGGCGAGCCACGCCGCGAAGTCGGCGCGTTCCCGGATCGATGCAAATCGACTTTCATTTCTTGCTGTTTCTGCGTCCCGAAATCCCAGCGCGGTCGCCTGTTTCAAATACTCGACGGCTTTGGCGCTGTATTGCTCAACCAATTGGGTTTTTTGCTCCGCGCTCAATCGATTGTCGTTGTGGGCTAGCCGCGTCGCTTCCGCCAATACGGCTGCGGCATTGAAATGATCTTCTTTGAGTTTCATGGAATACGCCAACATTTCAGCAACGATCGCGGGAATCTCCGCATGTTCGCCCGTGATGATCGCGACAGAGGCCATGGTGCTTCGATTGTCACAATAGTTGCGCCGGAATTCAGGTTGGTTCGGATTGGTGGCCAATAGTCCTTTCTGAATCGCCTGAGCTTCTAGGAGCAGACGTTTTGCGTCCGCCTGGTCGTTCGTCTGCTTTGCACGCACGGCGAGATTATGCATGACGCCCGCCAATTCATGACGGTGGCTCGCCACCGCCGGAAACTCGGCCGCGAGTTGGCGATACAACTCCATCGCCGCCCGCCATTCCGCAATCGCCGTTTCGTGATCATCATGTTTCCAACAAGCGCTCCCCAAGTTGTAGCGACTCAAGGCAGCAACGCTCGGTATTGGGGATTCGTTGGATAGTCGTTGACCAGTGCTGATAGAAGTTCACGAGCGGCGATCATTTCCACCTTCGCATCTTCGAATCGCGCGTGGTCGCTATTCGCGATGGCGTAGCCAATGTTCATCCGCACCTGGCCTAGGGTAGCTCGGTGCTTTGGTTCGTTGGGCACCTTCGCCACCAAGGTCAAATACGAGTCCCGAGCAGGAACCCACTCGGTCAACGCCTGCGGCACCCGTCCGGACATGTAATACTGAATCGCCAGATTGATTTGGACGTCACACAGTTGTGCGAGATACCTGACCGATTCCGGATTCTCAGCGACCAAAGCCGAGGCCATTTCGCGTGCCGCAATCAGGATCTGTTCGCTCTCCGGCCGATTTAAGCGCGACAATAACAAGCCAAGATTCGTTCGAGTTCGGACCGCGCCACTGCGATAATCAGGTTTCGTGGGATAATCCGCGGCAAGCTTTAGAAATTGATCGAGCGCGCTACGATATTCCGCCTCGGCCGGCTGAGACTCTCCGAGGTTTTGGCGAATACGAGCTACGCGGTAAGTCCCCGACGCGCGAACGAAACGATCCTCTTCAGTTTCGTCGCCAATCAGTTGGATTTTCTCGTATTGCGAAATTACCTTTTTCAGAAATGCCTTGTCGCTTTCGGACACCTTGGGTTGTCTGGCCAACATGTTTTCGACGACGTCATCGGTTAGCGTCGCCAAAGCCTCGCGCGTTTGATTTCTGGCCGCCAACGCGGCCGTGAGCGCGTCGGTGGTCTTGTTTTTCTCGAGGGACAATTCCGCAAGCGCCTGTTTGGCGCGAATCATTCCCCAACTGGTGCCAATGACGCCCGCGACCAGGGCAACCACGATCGCGGCAGCGGCCGTGACCATCGCACGATTACGCCGAAGGAATTTACCGATTCGGTACCGCCTCGTCGGGGATCCTGCCGTAACCGGTTCGTTTGCCAGATGGCGGCGCAGTTCCTCAGCCAAGGCCGCCGGAGAGTCGTACCGGCGATTCCGGTCTTTCTCGAGCGACTTCATGACGATCCAATCGAGATCGCCACTGACCGCCGACTTCAATCGCGTTGGATCTATGCCTCACTTCGCCGCCAGCTCGCTCAATTGGCTGTTCGGTGACAATCGTCGACTCGGCGGCTCAGGCTCCTGCTCGCGAATCACTCGCAGGGCATCCAAGATCGACAGCTTTTTGAACCGATCCCGCCCAAACGGCGTATCGCCGACGAGCAATTCGTACAGCACCGCGCCGAGTGCGTAGATGTCGCTGCGGGTGTCGATGTCTTGAGCTGCCAAGCCCGCCATCTCCGGCGACATGTAGTCCCGGGTGCCGATGACCATGCCGATCTCGGTCAGGTTCGTGTGGTCCGTCAAGGGATCGTGGATGGCCTTCGCTACACCGAAGTCGATAACTTTAGGGATCGGCTTTCCGTCCACTTCGGTGACGAGCAGGTTTGACGGTTTGAGGTCGCGGTGAATCACACCCTTTTGGTGCGCGTGTTGCACCGCATGGCAGATTTCAATGAACAGACTCAAACGTTGATCGATCGAAAGCGTATGGGAGTCGCAATAGGTTGTAAGCGGCAGCCCCTGGACGAGTTCCATCACAAAATACTGCTGACCCGTAGCGGTTGTACCGGCGTCGTGCACCTTGGCGATGCTCGGATGATCCATCCGCGCAACCGCTTGACGTTCCCCGTCAAAACGGGCCAACACGTCTTTCGACGCCATTCCCAGACGAATCACCTTGAGCGCGACCGTTCTTCGGATCGGCTCCAATTGGGCGGCCCGGTAGACCACTCCCATGCCGCCCTCGCCCAACGTGTCCAGCAATTGGTAATTGCCGATGCGCTCTCCGGGAATTGCAATCGGTCGAACTTCCGTCTCACCAAACGCGCCATTGTCAGTTGAGTAGGGCTGAATCTCGGGTGGAGGGCACACCAATGGTTCGAGAAATGCGCCGGCTCGGTCGTGAGCGTTGAGAAGGGAATCGACGCGTCGCCGCAATTCCACGTCGTTGCCGCAGGCACTCGTGAGAAATGCGTCCCGCTCGCCGTCGGCAACTTCCAACGCGTCAGAAAAGACAGCTTCTTCGGTCATGGTACGGGCCGATCACAAAAGATCGCGACTCCGAACTGTATATGCGAAATCGGCGTTCACGGAGTGTCACTTCGTCGGTCGATTTATTACCCTACTCGGAAGGTTGGTCGAGACGATCGAACAGCCACGCCCGTGCGTAAACCCAATAGCGATTCCGTCGTCGTTGAAATTCCAAGCACAATCGCAGCTTGTTCTATCGTCAGGCCGGTGAAAAACCGGAGTTTGACAAGTTCCGCCTTGTCCGAATCATGAGCCGCCAATTCATCCAACGCTTCACTAATCGCCGGCAGATTGTCATCGCATTCAAATGTGGCCACCGCCATTTGGTCGATGTCGTGTCGAACTAGCTTGCCGCCGCGTTTCAAAGATTGCTTCTTGCGAGCATTTTCCACAAGTATGCGTCGCATCGCCTCTGCCGCGGCCGCAAGGAAATGACGCTTGTTTTCCCAACGGGCCGAATCCATCGGCCCGATCAGCCGCAGATATGCCTCATGAACCAATGCAGTTGGGTTAAGCGTCTGGCCCGGAGTCTCCCGTGCCATCTGCATCGCGGCTTGTCGGCGCATTTCGTCATACACAATTGGCAATAGCTCAGACGCCGCGAGCGGATCGCCTTGAGCAACCATGTCTAACAGTCGACTCGCCTCGGACATTGTTGAATTAGCGTAACAGGATGGGAGTCATCCTGCAATTCGCAATGGAATGTTAAATCGATGGCTGTCGAATCAGTCCAAGGTGCGCCAACTTGACAATCAATTCGCTTGCTCTGGGATCTGTTACGGATCGCAAAAGCTCAATAACGACGGTTGGACAAAGCCGGCATTGAACTGGCGATCTGGTGATTTTCAGTGACTCGTTGCCAACTCAGCTATCCGCCACGAGCCTTGCGCGCTCCCGTACCGACACACCGCGGTCAATGTGACCGAAGCGGCTTGAGCCTGGTCGGGAAAATCCGATAGATGATCAATTGCGATTTGGCAATGCAAGGCGACAAGTGTTTGGTCTGTTCACGATCGTCCGTCCTTTCCGTTCATCGGTGCTTGAATAAACCCTCATGCCTGATCTTACCCAATTGATCGAAGCTGCTGCCGGCGGTGACCGGAACGCCACTGACCAGCTCCTTCCGCTCGTTTATGACCAGTTGCGAAAGCTGGCTGCTCAACGACTCGCGCGCAAAGATCCCGGCCAAACCTTGCAGGCAACTGCCCTAGCGGGTGAGCATGCGTTTGCGGAGTGACATGGTGCGACTCTAGCACTGACATGTCGAATCGCATAAACAAGGCGAGGACGGAATCCGCGAGCGATAGAGAGCTGCTGTGAATACTATTGGCGATAAATCGAGGCCGCTCTTTTATGCCATCGAGCGCATCATCAATGCAGTCTTGGCAATTTTTGTAAGTTATTTCGTTTTTCTTGTGTTTCGAAATCAACTGCAGAACGGGTTTGACCCATTTGGTTTTCTCTTCGGCTCATTCCTCACGACGATCGCCATCATTTGTTGGGCAAATGCCCTGATCGGTCATATTCCCGAGAGCCGCGCGCGAATGCGAACGGTTATCCGTGCAGCCAGTCTAGTGGGCGGTATCGGCTTGGTTGGAGGTTTTGTCGGCCCTTTGATCCTTATGCCGAACGCCAATCAAGGTCCGCTGTTTGGAATCTTTATTAGCGGGCCAATTGGATTCATCGTCGGCGCTCTGGGCGGGGGGATTTACACGTTGTTTCAAGGTAGGCCCGATGAGGGTGTTATTCCGCCAAATAGCGGGGGCACAGAATAAGTCGAGTCGTAGGGCGGGAATTACATGAAGCGGTTAATCGTGTTTGCGACACTGTGCTTTGCATGCCGCGAGGTCCATGGGGAGAAACCAGCTGCGTCGGTACAACCGGTGTTGAGTTGGATTGGGCGCGATTGCAAGGAGAAGACACGTTCGCTCCACCGATGTGTCTCGCAAAAAGAGTTTGAGGATTTGTGGGCAAAACTTGGGCACCCAGATAGCTATCCCTGGACGGTGAATTTCGAGACGTACATGGTTGTGGGTTTCTTTCTGGGAGAAACGCGCAGCGGTATTCACCAGAGCGTTAATTCTGTCGTAGACGCGCCCGACGCCATTCGGATTCGTTGTCTCGTATTCCCCGCAGGCTTGCCGCCGCTGACGGCAAATACGCCGCCAACAATAGAAACACCTGCCCAGCATTTCCTACTAGTTGTGCTTCCGAGATCGAACAAGTCCATCAAAGTCGAGAAGGACACGTCGGAGCGAAAGAGCGGACCTTACGAATGGGGCGAGGAGTTGGCAACGTTACCGGCTGTGGGCAACAAGTAGGACAAACAGAGCCTTCAAATAGCGCCTGGACACTGGCCAGTCAAAGGTCTGTCCGGATTCTGCTTGTCACTAAGCGGATGTGTCGCGGGTCGATTCGACTTATCAATGAGTATTAGCGCAAGCGAACTATTTGGCACGACGTTGCGAAGACCATTGCTGTGCGAGCGCGGCCGTCAGGCCATTTACAGACGTAGCAGCCGATTCGACCGTGGTTCCCTCCGCCGTAAGTCTGCCGGCCCACGTCCCATCTCCAAGCCGCACGAGCATCATGTTCGCACCGGTTGGCAGCGAAGCAAGCGCCTCAGCCTTCGGCGGCATGCGCTGCGATTCAATCAGCTTGGCCGCGCAAGCCGGGCATCGAGTGGATTCAAACTTCGCTTGTCTTTGCGCGCGGTATTTATCGACTTCGTAGTATTGAAACTCTTGTACGCAGCCACACGCTCGCCGAATCATTGGACGCGCGATGATGGCACCCGATGGCGGTGTCATTGAGATCCTCTATCGTGCTGCGGCGACACTGGGTAGCCGAGTTAAAGCACATCGCGCGCCAATTTGGCCCCGCGGACTTCTCGGCGTTACAGCGACGGAGGCGGCCGCCCAGGTGCCCAAAGCTAAAAGAAAAAATCGAAACGCTGCTACTCGGAGGTTTGGGCCTTCTAACTAAGTTGATAGAAGCCTGCGCTATGCCTCGTCCCGACCGTTTTTCCGTTATCGTGGCTTGAGAGTACGATACCTTTCCCAATGCGGCGCATAATGCCATGCGAGTTTATCTCACTAGCCCAGAGATTGCGACCGAGACTGGCAGTCAGTTATTGCAACTCCTTTTGCAAATTAGCGCGGATGGGAAACTTGACGTTGAGAAAATCAAGAGTCTTTGGCGATGGCTTGCAAAGAATAAGGACAATCGAGAAGTCGCTGCAGTAGCTTACCTCAACGAGATTATGACGCGGATAACCGCAGATAAAGTCATTGACAAAGACGAGCTTGCTGAGCTCCACGGCGCGGTCGAGAGAGTAATTCCCGCTACTCATCGGGAAGCGGCCGTTCGCGCACGAAAGACGCGGGAAACAGAGCTCAAAACCCGTTCTCGAGAGAAAAGAAAGGCAGAAAAAGAGTTTGAAGCTGACGAGCGAAAACGCATTCGCGAAGAGGAGTTTGCTCGCGCAAACAGAATAAGGCATTGCATCGCGAAAGTTGCGGGAGTGACCTATCCGAACATGGACGGATCAGTCGCCAGAAAATTCTATCACGGTGTAAGAAAGGCGAGCAGCTTATTCTGCAACACGAGCCAAATAACAAATACAGCGATTTTGCGACAAGAGTGCTCCGGATAAACAGTGAGCAACTTGGGCATGCGCCAGAGTACTTGGCAGAGCGGATTTTTGAAGAAACGAGCAGCGGTTACAGAGCTTTTGGGGCTACTCTTGGACGTTACCGGCTGCAACTTTGACGCGCCCACGTACGGTGCTAACTTCGCCGTCTTTTTCATTTCGCACGATGTCACGGACGATGAGCTGAATTCCTATGTGAGGCAGGTGCTTTCTTCGAAATGGGACAATTAGGGTAACATCAGCGCGCAGAGCCGATCCACAAACGATCCTACTTGCCGTCGCCTGGAACGCGACCGGGCGTGTACGGCGCGCCGAGTTGGTCCAATAGTTTTTCTAGCTCTTTTACGTCCGTTTCGAGGCGTTTCTTCGCGACGGCGGTTTGCTCGTCCAACTCCTTGCGAGCGATCGCGAATTGCTCGCGCTGCGTTCCGGTCGGTTTGGCGACGATCGTCTGATTGGCGCCGGCCGCGGTGCCGACTCGTTGTGCGATCGACGTCGGCACATTCTCATTGCGGTTCTCTTCTCTGGCCGCCGCCTCTTTTCTCGGGCGGCCGCGGGGACGCAAAAATGATTCCACGCCTAAATCGAACGGCAGTCCGGCGAATCAAAAAGGCCGATATTTTTCTTTGACATCGACCGCAAAATATGAATAAGTTGATTGGCCGCATTCGTGAGGCCAACACTTCGCTCGCCCGGTACCACGAGCGATCACGTTCCAACCAAACATCGGCACGGTCGAGGCGCGTCTCGGTTGCCGTCGATGAATTGCTCCAAACCCGAAACTGGCAACTGGGCTTTGCTACTTCCGAGGAGCAATGAAACACATTTTAAGGTGAGTGACTTCCGCGTTTTTGTCGCTGGCAGCCGCGAGGCCGGCCTCACAGAGGCCAGCTACAATACGCAGGAGTCTTGCCACCGAAGGAGGATTTTGATCAGCAGTGTCTGAGGTGATGCGGGCGCACAACTGTTCGCCCTAAGGCGGTCGTCGCAGACGAACACCACCACCACTACTACCACCACCGCAAGCGACGACCGGGCGGCCAATTCCACTGCTCGCCCGGCAAAGCCGCCCTTTAAACAAGGCGGCGAACCAAAAATCCCTTTGCACAACGGAAGCGTTGTTTGCAGCCTTCTTTTCGCGTCAGTAGTTATTGACTTTGATCCCAACCTTATTCCCGCGGTCACAGATATTGTCCGCAAGGGGCTTCCGGCGATTTGAAGCTACTTGCCTGTCAGCAGCTTCATCTCATCGCTTTCTTCTAACGGCGCAACGGTCATCTCGTACTGGCATCATGCTCTTTCAGTATTGGCGTTTCCCGCACGACCACGGCTCGCTGAAACGTCGGAACATCGTTTGAAGATCGCGACCGGCGAGCGTGACCTTGAACGACCCGGAATAGATCAAGACAATGTTGTCGTGCGCAAATCTGATGGCGGGAATCCACGCCCAATCCAAGGACAGAGCGCGGCCATCGAGCCAGCGGAATTCAATCGCGTTGGTCCCGACCCGCTGCCCGCGCACAGTGGCGTAGCATCGTGTCGGGTATCTAAGGGACTGCTTTTGCCATAGTCGATAGCCGCATTTAGAGAGCGGGTGCAGTCACAAAGATTCAGATGGAAATGGCTGCGCTTTTGGCGGTGGGAAGCGCGAGTTTGTCGGTGTGGGTGCGTCGGCGCGACCGGGCCGCAACCTGGGTCTGGGCCGCCATCAATGCCGCTCGCATCCAATATTTGCAAGCACTTGCGGTGAGTGCAATATGTTGGTGCCTTGGGCTGAGCTATCTCAGGCCCTGGCCTGAAAACCGACGGGTGAGGTTGTTTGATGGCCGCTTCCCATTTTTCACCGATGATAGGTTGAGTGGAAGTTACGGCTGACGGCTGGACTGTTGAGAACGTGGGTTTTTTCCACCACGTTACTGGGCATTCCGCGCCGCGGCCCTGGAGCTATTGGGACCAGGTCAAGGAAGACGCCACTTCTTGGAAGGTTTGGCGCATTTGGCTATCAGCATTGGTTCCGTTGGGTATCGGCGCGGCAACTGGTATGTGGTTCGTCGCGTTGTTCGGGCTTTTCTCTGCTTACGTTTGGGTCCGACTGTGTCGCGGAGCCGTGAAAATGACTCGCAACTGCGGGACCGGTACTGGCGTCGTGGGATCTATTCGCCCCCACCCGATCGTCCCCGCCATTTTCTTCGTGGGTGATGCAGCCCTTCCCGGGGGTGGCACAACGCCAGTCGCGCTTGAAACCAGACTCGCAGCCGAGGTGGAACGGTTAGGATTTCCAATCGAAGTGTTATTCGCATCGATTCCGGAGTGGCAGTACGGCACAGTGCTCGCGATAAGAGCTAGCAGCAGTCGCGAGCCCTCTGCTCAGATCGGATAGTCGCTGTCCACACTCCAGGTCGTTCCAGTCGATGCCGTCGCGCAGGCGCGGGCGGTGGGGTTCTTCGTTTGAATCGCAAGACATAGTTAATTCGGATCTGGGAGCGCCTCGTAGCGGATTGGTTTGGGCGCGATTCGCGCGACGAAGCGCGGTCGGTGGTGACGACGGGGTAGCGCAGTACCCCGCGGCAACAGAGAAGCATGACGCGGTAATCTTCGCAGAGGAGAAAGTCGCGCTGCTAGCGATCGGCTGATGCCTTGGGCGCGGAGGATCTCGGAGGGGTCGAGGGCGAGGCGAGCAGCGCCGATGACATGGAGAGAGTTAAGAGTTAGGAGTGCAAAATTCGGAGGCCGTGTGTCGGCGCGAGCTTTTTACCTTTCGGCGTCTTACGTTGGATTCTTCTGTTTCAGACCGCGCGAAGCAACTACTAACGCTTGGCACAGCCACCCGGAAGGAATCGAAAGGATTAGATAAATCGTCAGCCAAATAATTGGCGTTTCGATTCGGTCTTTGAGGCTTGCTATCCATACCTTCCCTGTATCATCCACGTACACATCGTCGCCACGAATCGTGCGGAAGAGTCTCACCCACGGGCTGTGTTCGCCTTTTGGGATGCTGCCGTAAATGTCCCAAGAGCCAAGTCCAACGAATATAGTCAGACTGAATAGCACCCAAAGCACGATGCTAGATCGATACTTGGCCATGAACCAATTGTCTGCGTCTTGTCACGCCAACGCAAGGGCGCGAAAAAGTAGATCGAGAGGTTTCGCCCAGCCGTCGCCCAAATCAGTTCAGCAATTCCCTACCTGATCTGGGAACTATCGTAAGGCGGTTAGGGGGTTCTCAAGGTCGGTAGTGGTAGCTGAGGCCGCAACAGGGTGCGTGTCCTAATTGGAATGTGGGGCATCTTTGATTGAGGCACCCTTCACCGCCAAGAAAATTCCGAGCAATCCTAGAATGGGACAGCCGCAAAAGCCCCAGAACAAGTAATAGCCAATCGTGTCGAGGGGTTCGCCCACAGGCCCGCGACTGGTGAATAGAGATGCGGTGGTGACAAACCAGACCACGCATAGGGCAAGGCAGATGCCCGACCAAACAAAGTAACGTCGGCGCTGAATCATGCTTCACCAGAAAAATGGCGAACTTCCGCCTGTGTCATCATAATGTATTGCTCTGTCAGCGACGTTTGCCGACCGGAGGCTGCTGAAAGCGTTGGTGGATCCGACGCGAGAAGAAGAGTTCTGAAATCTGGCGAAGTGACCCAGGCATGAAACCGACCGTTGCATTTGGGCGGCGGGACATATCAGAGATAGTTGCTTATCAGTATTGCCGTATTGATGACGCTGTTGGCGGCCCGAAGAACTTCCTCGCTTTTGGAGCGGCGGGCCATCCCGAGCGCCGGCTCGACGTTGGTAGAGGCAAACCATGCGGGACATTGCATGACAGCGGACGCTTTGGTCCGTGCCGTTTTGGTTAATGCGGCCTCTCCCCGCGCCCTTTTTGGCCGTAATGGGATAATCGTGTCCGTGTGCCGGCTAGTGGGCTGTGTCGATCGTTAATTCGGGGCATTGTTTTGAGGGGGCCAGATAGGCTGAGCCGGTGGCGGGCAGCTATACCAAAAACGCCTCCAGGTTCGCTCCCAGATATCGGGCGCCGTGAATTCCAGCACCATAGGGTTTGTTGTAATCAGTTTTGAATCCCTAAAGTCCATCATTGCATTACCATCCCACAGTGCCCACGCCGTGAAGACTTCACCCGTCGAGTTCGTAAGTTCGTACGTCGGTGGCCCGAGAAGCGATTCGACTTCAGCCCGCGACATATGTGGTCTGATACGTTTAGCGGCGCGTATTGAGTAACTCGGCCAGCACAGCGTCCTTGCCACAAGGCCTATCAGCGGAATGAAGATTACCGCTGCACCAGCTAGTTTACGTTTGAATGTCATCGCTATGCCGGAACTGTCTTGTAGCTGACCTTTACCCGGTCTATCCTAGGTCTGCTACGCCGATCGCCAGCGGAAGGGGTGAGCCGTGACTCAAGAAGCGCGGCGAGTCATTTTTCGGATCGGGGTACTTGTTGCGCTGGGGCTCGCGGTACTGCTGTTTCTCTTGCGCGATGCGCTTTCGCATCCTTCCTTCCCCTCGAACCTCTTTTGAAGGGCTGAGTCGTGAAGCTGACGCGGCGACGGGTGAGTGCGTTGGTCGGGCTGTCAGTGTGCCTATTGGCCGCGATAATCCTGTTCGCTCCCATAGGTCCGTCAATTCAACTAGCAAAGGACATCCGGCTGGGAACAACGAGGGAGGAGGCGATCGAGCTTCTTGGTCAGCCTGACTCTCAGTTCCCCATCAAACAGGAAGGCGGCACTTTGCTACAGTGGGAACTCTTCGACGGTCGCGTTGCCATCTATTTCGATGTTGAAGGAAAATCGTGGGCACCATTAACAAGTGAGTCCAGCCGATTAGAGCGATGGCGGGCCAATGTGCGGTACAAGTTAGGTTTTTTTTGACTTTGGAGCAGAATGGACTTTTGAGGCAATGCCTCGATCGGCAGATAGTCAACCTATCTCGGTAGCTAATGCAACCAACGGCAATAATACACTTGGCTCACGTGGCGGTAGTTAAACGCCGTCGGGTTAGTCGGGACAATAACAGAAACAACGCGCCAACGAGTTGCGCAGCAATGACGATCTCCGGGGCCGCATCACGACGGAGATGTCGGTGGTGCAGTCTCAGGTTGAAGCCATGATTGTCGCGCAGCCCAGGCGGTCGATCATTCGGCCGTCAGCGCGATCCGGAGGGCAAGATGCGACTGCTCGTTGATTGCTCGGGCGTTGTCCGTGCGGTGTACGACGAACTGATCGACCTCACCTTGCTCGGGCAGCCAACGATCCGCCGAGCCAGCCATGTTGAACCAGACGCCCAAGGCAACTGGTTTGCTGACCTCTCTCCCGTCGAAGGACCGAAGCTCGGACCATTTTCGCTTCGCACGCTCGCTTTGAAAGCTGAGCGCGACTGGCTGGAAGCCCACTGGCCGCGCTCCGCCCGACCGCCTGAGTGAATCCAGGGACTTAGCCGATTCATTTCTGCGGCAGTCCCATTTTCGCGTTCCCACGTCTATCCCCCTCACTTACAGGAGTCATTCCGTGACCCAACATCAGCTCAACTGCGCGGTCGCCCGGACCACGGGCGAAAGCCTAGATCGCGTTCGCCGGACCGGCTTCAGCGAGATGCCTATGCCGCGCCTTATGCCGCTCCGCTTCAGCGGGTTATATCAGCGTGCGCGACAAGCGCGCCATGCCAAGAAATGCCAGCCCGCGCACAAAGCGCAGATGGCCAGCTAAACATCGGCGATTTGTCAGTGACCGCAGCGTGGCTCGACACCACGTTTCGGCCTCCTTTAGCAGGAAAGGTCCAGCATGATCGAACTTTCACGCAAGCTGGTGCGGCGCGTCCATGCAGTTTTGCGCCGTGCATTCCGCAAGCCCTACCAGGTCGCGCCCGTGATCGAACTGATTTCCGCTCGTCACGGACTAACGATTCGAGCGCGGCATACCGAGGTTGCCATCGAGTACCATCAGGCCGGGTCGTTCACCCAGGCCAATCTCGTCGTCTCCATGGAGATTTTGGCAGCGGTCGCCGGCGGCGACGAGACACAGATCACATTGCGGCCAGGTGCGGTTGGCCAAGTCGTCGCGACCTGGACTGATGGCGATGTGCCGCAGGTCACGGCATTTGCCGTTCCCGAAGGCAAAACACTGCCAGCGTTCCCCGAGTTGCCGGAGCGATGGACGCCGAACCCATCGGCACTGCTGTCGGCAGTCGATGAAGCATCGCGGACGGCAGCGACCGACTCAGTCCGGTTTGCGCTTCAGCGAATCCAACTCAATGGCAAATCCGGCAAAGTAGTGGACACCGACAGCAAACAACTTTTCATCGCCGGCGGGTTCGATTTCGGCTTTCAAGACGATGTACTGATTCCGCGCTTTGGGGCGTTCAATCAGATCGAACTTAGCGAAGCAAATCTCGTGGAGGTTGGTTGCACCGACACCCATGTTGCGTTTCGCTGTGGCGCTTGGACGTTCGCTTTGCTTGTCGACACAGTTGGCCGATATCCGGATGTTGAAAGCGTCATCCCGCGTCGTTCATCCAATGTCGCGACGTGCCGGTTCGACACCGATGACGCTGCATTTTTGTCGCGCGCCTTGCCACGTCTTCCAGGCAAGGAGTCACCCAAGCCCATCACGCTCGAATTGAATGGCCGCGTCGTTCTGCGGAGTCGAGCCGGCGATCAACCTCAAACCACCGAGGTGGTTCTGGCCCGTTCGGCTTGCGATGGTCCACAGAGCCGTGTGAACCTGAATCGCGATCACCTGCATCGTGCACTTTCGCTTGGCTTCCGCGAGCTGACGATCGTGGACCCCGACCGCCCATTGATTTTCCGGGATCAGCGACGAACCTTCGTCACAATGCCGCTCACGGCTAAAGACGCTCTCGGACCGAGCCTTGACGCCTTACAAATCGACTCAGCGAACATGCCGTCAACTACTTCCAAACCCAAACCGGAGAAACACATGGCGACACCTTCAACAAATGGCCTCGGTCACGAGGAAGCACCTCGTCGGCAACGAACTCAGCCTGTCAACAAGTCAAACGGCCGTGTCAGCTTGGCCAAACTGATCGTCGATGCCCAGCGCCTCAAGGAATCCGCACGAGAGATGTTCAGGAAAGCGAATGGGCTGATTGGCGCATTGAAGGGGCATCGCAAGCAAGCTCGCCTGACTGCTTCCACTTTACGATCGCTCAAGCAACTGCACGTCATTGACGCCTAATCCTGCCCGTCACCCATCTGCTCTGAATCGGCAGATCGGTGCGGGGCACTTCACCCGGGGGAACAAGCATGCCGCTGAAAGCAAACATCGGCGCGACCCGCAAGCTGACTGACAATAACTATGGCAGCAGAGGCGCGTCCGTCAACTTCGAGATCGAACTCGACACCGCTTTGCTGCAAGATTCCGCCAAGCTGCAAGAAAAGATCCGCCACGTATTCGGCCTCGTGCGCACCGCCTTGGAGCAGGAACTCAATGGAAACGCACCGAGCGACGGTGCGGCTTCTTCGTCGCGCAACGGTGATCGGCCGGCGGCGACGCCTGCGTATAGCAACGGGCATTCGGCGCAGGAAACTCGGCCGAGACCAGCGACATCCGCTCAGATCAAGGCGCTTCGCGCCATCGCGCGGAGCAACAACGTCGATATTGGCGAATACTTGCACCGGACCTTTCGGGTGTCGAGGCCCGATGCGCTTTCGATTAAGCAAGCTAGCGTCGCGATCGACGAACTGAAATCGGCCAACGCAGTGGCCGGAGTGGGCCGGTGAATGACGCCGACTATCCTCGCCCCCGGCCTGGCACCGCAAATCTCGATCACGTGAGTTACTCCAAGATCGCCCTTTATCGTGAGTGCCCACTTCGGTTTCAGTTCAGGTACATTCACCGGCTGCCCGAAGAGATGATTCCTTCCAGTTTGCTCGCTCCCACCTTTTCGAATCAAGAAGTTTGGACTCGACGAGAAACTCGGCGAACTGGGAAACCGGCACCAAGCGTAGTGCTGAGGCCATTCGTCGCGCCTTGCACCGGATGAACTTTGTCTGGCGTCGGCCGCGGCCAGTCGTCGGACCCAGCGATCCTCACCATGCCGAAAAACTCCAGCATATCCGCGATTTATTGGCGCAGTTGCCGGCCGATGAAACCGCGGTGTTCCAAGACGAAGTCGATATCCATCTCAATCCCAAAATAGGCTCTTGCTGGATGCCGCGCGGGCAACAAACCGAAGTGCG
>JBJMQS010000012.1:0-1688 GCA_045802605.1 Gemmataceae bacterium
GCAACTGTCCTTCAGCCTGATCTATGATAGCTCGAATGTCGAATTGCCGTTGGGACAAAATCTTTGGTTCGGAGTTGCGCAGACCTTAGAAGAAGATTTTTTCCTTGGCTAAGTGGTCCATTTCACAAATAATGATCACGTTTCTAAGCCGCGAGTTTCTGGTGCAGGCGGTCGAGAAACCGTGTCAACTTCGCCCGATCGAACTTCCAGTTGAACGGGCGGGGGGTTTGGTTGGTTAGTTCTTCGTATAGGTGCAGACGTTCCTCGACTTCAGCGAGGCTGGCAAAATCGTTCGGTGTAAGGACCTTCCGTTGGATCATCGAGAAATAAATCTCCACTTGATTCAACCAGCTGGCGTGAACCGGCGTGTGAACCAGAATGCCGTTCGAGTAGCTTTTGGCCAACCGTTTGATCGAGGTTTCGCCACGATGCGACGAACCGTTGTCAACTACCCAGAACACCCGCTTGGCCGATCGATACGGCTCCTGTTCCATGACTTGGGCGACCAAATGGCCGAACGGGTCGATCCCAGTGGTCGATTCACATCGGCCCATGATGTAACCGCGCCGAACGTCCCAAGCGGCCAGATACTGCAAGGCTCCTCCACGCTCGTATTCAAACTCGATGCGGCGTGGTCGGCCGGGCGCCGGGTTCAGACTCGGATGGCAACGAATCCGCGCCTGGATGCTGGTTTTCTCGTCCGAACTGATGATGTAATCGTTGCGGCCAAGTGGTTTTCCCTGCCAAAAACCAGCATAAAGATCGAGAATGACCTCCGCCTTCTCGGCAAAGCGTGGATCGCGCGGGAAAATCCAATACTGGTAGCGCCAAGGCTTCAAGTCGGCATCGTGCAAGATGCGCCAGACGGTGCTGCCACTGATTGGCTTTTGCAAAGCGACGCGAGCCCGAAGCGTCAGGTCCGAAACCGATTGTCGGCTCAGGGGCTGTTCGGTCTTGTAAATGAGTTCACAAGCAAGCGCTTGCACGATCGCTCGATCCAGAGGGGGGAAAATCGAGCTTTCGCCCGCGTCCTGGTTTATCCTCCAACGAGAAGTCACCCTGGGCCCAGCGGCGTCGCCAGCGACGAATGGAGACGGCAGGCATTTGAACTTCGACAGCCGCCTCGATATGCGACGCTTGCGGTTCGCGGTGTAGGAAACAGACCAGGGCCGCTCGCTGGCGAAGTTGAAAAGCAACGGCACGTCGGCGCACGAGTCTTTGAGCTTCGGCCAAGAACTCGGCAGGAAAGTCCGGACAATGGGTAGGTTTGGGGCCAGGCATCGGCGGCATCCAGTTGCCTTGAGATCATGGGTGTCCATTCGACGGCCCTCAGTCTACCAAAAACCCAGGTTCGGAAACCTGATCATTAATTGTGAAATAGACCACTAAGTCGCAAGCGGCTTATGCCAGGGCGGCCCGCAGCTTGCGGATCGCCTTGTATTTTTCATCGCTGACGCGTTCGGCGGGAAGCTTCATTTCGCTGGCAATTTCCTGCACGGTCCAGCCTTCAAAGCTCAACTTCACGATTTGCTGTTGTCGGCGGCTCAGCACTTGTCTGGCAGCGCGGCGAACGGCGTCGCGTTCATCGGCGCGAATGCGATCATAACCGTCGCGGCCATCGGCCACTTCGCCATTCAAATTGCTGGTTTTCCGCAGGGCTCGCTGGGTGCGTTTCTTGACGGCGTCAA
>JBJMQS010000013.1:0-2556 GCA_045802605.1 Gemmataceae bacterium
AAATATCACAAAATGGTTAGACATAAGAATCACAGGCGGGCCGGCTTCTCTCTCATGGAGCTCCTGGCGGTCGTGACAATTCTCGGCATCATCGCGGCAATTATCGTGCCCCGCGTTGCGGTCTCCAGCGACACCGCCAAAGCGAAGGTTAACTCGCACAATAAGGCGACGATCAACTCGGCAGTCGAGCGTTGGTACGTTGAAAAGGGCGCATGGCCGGCGAATAACCTGTCGGACATCGGCGTCGACACGAATTACTTTCCGGACGGCGTACCGGTAAATCCGGTGGACGCATCAGCGTACACGCTCAATGCGGTGAGCCATCGCGTCAACTAGTTCGAGATGCGAATCGCGTTTGCAGCGAGATCTGCGACACTTTTCGGCGATGCAACTAGGCCTTCGTGCCGTACTCTCGATCCGTGTTCACGCCCGGCATTGGGACCGGGTATTTGCCTTGCGCATTCGGCATCACCGGGGCGGGGCCTTTCGTGGTGAAGTCGGCGACGCCGGGGGCCATTTCGTGGGGACAGGCTAGGATCTGATCGAATGTGATCTCCTGGCCGGTGTGGGCTGCCATGCGGCCCATGTTTGAAACCAGGCAAGCCTGCACGGCGCGCGGGACTTCGTTGTGCGGCTTGTCTTTCGTCACGGCTTCGATGAGGTCCTTCCATTCCAGGGTGTAAGGATTCTGTTCCGGCTGCGGGTAGGCCCAGACGGTTGAGGCTTTTTCCTGAAGCTGGTTGTTGAAGATGCGGCACTTGCCAGGGTGGTGGCTTGAGGTGCTGACTATGCCCGAACCTTTCGTGCCGTGCACCACGCTCGAGAAGGTGTTGAGCGTACCAAGCATAGTGCGACCATCGAAGAAGAACTTCGAACCGTCGTCGAACGTGTACTCGACCGAGTAGTTGTCGAAGTTTTGATCGACGTAGTCGCCACGGAAATGGCGGCCGCCGAGGGCTTGGGCTTTGATCGGCCAAGCGTTTTTCATCCAGCAGCATTCGTCGATTTGGTGGATATAGAAATCATTGAAGAGTCCGCCGCTGGCCCATAGGAAACTGTGGAACCGCTCGATCTGCCAAGGGAGCTCGTCACGATCTTTGGGCTTGCGCGTGGAAAAGCAGGAGCCGACCGGGCCATGCATGCGATAGGCCCGCATAAGGGTTAAATCGCCGATCGCGCCGCCGGAAACGTAACCGGCCACGCCGCCCCAGAACATCGCCGCAATCACCCACATCCCGCAGCCGCTGTTGACCCTATGCCCATCTATTTCGACCAGCTTGGATGGCGGGAAAAGCGCGGGGCCAAAATAGGCTCCCGCCAACATGCCGATAAGTGAGAGCGCCACAATGTATTTCATAGCCAATGTCCAGCGATGATTATGCGAGCACTGTCTCCAGATTTTACGCACCGACCAAACCTCTGTCGTGAGGCCGTGAGCCATTGCCGGGGTGTGGCCCCTCAAGGTTTTGTGGTAGTGGCTATTCCGTACGGAACCGGGCTGAAGTATCGGCCTCGCTATTTAGTATGGAATTAACGTCGATAGTTTGCCCATGGAAATGTTCGACGTGCCAGTAGAGAGCCCCGGCAAGGTTTGATTGACTTCTGCCGGGGCTTTGCTTTTGGGCCGCTCATTGGGCCTCGACAAAAAAGTGTGCCCGGTCAGATCACACACCAAATCAATATGATCGCGGCGACTAAAAGCTGAATGGCTGCGCCGAAAATCGCACCTTTTTGTGGCTTGTCATAGGCCGAGCCGATCCCGGCACCGACCAAAGCCCCAGCACCCAGCCAAAGCGCTATCGCTGATCCGAGGGCGAGGATCAACTGCGCCGCTACGGTAAGCAGCAGCCATTTCGCAAGTGCCGACATGACCGCTAGAAGTACAGTAGCGATTAGCAGTTTTTTCCGCGAGAACAGCCGCAAGGCCGAAATTCGGTGAAAAAGTGGGAACTTTGGCAAGCAATGAGTGGCCGGCGATTCTCAAGCGACAGAAGTAATGCAGTGAACAGCGGCAGCCGATGGTAGCTCTTCCCCTGACGCATCACTGGCCCCGGCATCTAGCTCCCACGCTGGCCGGGGTTTTCTTTGCGCTGGTACGGGTTCGGACCGACGCCAGCTAGCACGGGGTATAGGCTTCCAAAAGGAGCCTGTAGCAT
Source organism: Gemmataceae bacterium (assembly GCA_045802605.1). Classification (GTDB taxonomy): domain Bacteria; phylum Planctomycetota; class Planctomycetia; order Gemmatales; family Gemmataceae; genus JBJMQS01. The sequence goes on from JBJMQS010000013.1 coordinate 2,157, forward strand.
GCAACCAGCCGCTAAACAGATTAAGTGCCCGAAGTATCCCGACCACGGAACTGTTCTCGCCCGACCGCTAGCGCCGGAAGAGCGCGAAATGCGCAAGGCGACGCAAGACATCTACGAGGTCGAATGCCCCTGTTGCGGCACGTACGAATTTCCATTCGACCCGATTGTCTGGGATCTTGTTCGCGTCGACTAGTTGGCCCCCGGCGGCCCGCATGGCCCGCATGCGTCAAAAAACATCGGCCGCTATCTAACGGTTCTGCATCTCACGTCTTCGTGCGGCGTCCCGCATTGAGCGGCGCTATGAAAATCGACCGACCTAAGTACGTATGGCACCGGACCGACAGCCACGAGCACGGATGGTATGCTTCCCACACGAAGGCTATAGCTTCCCACACGAAGG
>JBJMQS010000014.1:0-1947 GCA_045802605.1 Gemmataceae bacterium
AAAATAATTCCCAAAACGAAGAACTTACCATAAGTAAAACTTGACCACGCGGAAGAGCGCGAGGATGTCGGCTTGGTTGGTGGTGATGCCGTAGAGATGGCACTTGGAGAAGCCGCCGACCTTGGGCTTCCGACCTAGATCAGCCGCTCCTTGGTGACCGCAAGCTGCGAACGTAATAGCCCTGTCTCTGAACGGCTGACTTGATCTCGTCGCTGACTTTGAGAACTCTTTTTCTGCTCTTGTCCCACTTATTGTGAGAGTAAACGGCGGGGATTGCGAGCCATTGCTTAGAACGAGCAACTCGCGCTTGTCATTGCGATAGACATCAAACACTTTGTCCCCGCTGTTCGCATGAAGGAAAATTTGAAATATGTTTCGGTCGTCTCAACGGACGAGCTTAGTATCTCGAATGGCCGCGCGGGTTGGCAATCTGCAACGCCCGCGAGTTTTGCTTCACAGCATTCCGGATTCGGAAGGAGCTGATGCAAGCGCGGACAATCGCCAAACTGGGCGCGCTGAGCGCAGTTACTAAAGAGCCTACCGAATTCAGCCACAACCGCGTGAGCAAATGCGCGGATGCTCGAAATCCCCCGCTGTGATCACTGCGAAGAAGAGTTCGCGCCAGAAGAGCTAACCGTCCTTCCGCCAATATCACCGCTCTCCAAGCCACCAATATGACGACGGATCACTCGCCGCAATATTCGTCTGCCGCGCGCAGCCAGATGGCTCCGCTTATAAGATGTACGCCTCATCGCATCCTTTGTACGAAGGTAAGCGCGAATTTCTCCGCACCTTTTGCTTTTGAGTGCTCTGATGCATGAGGTGTCCACCAAAATAGGTGGACACCTTGTGATGGCAGCGGATGATCAGAAACTGCGGGTCAGGCTTGTTGGCCGGAACGGTCGCCGGCGCTACGAGGCGGCATCGAAAGAGCGTCTTGTCACGGCCTGCCTTGAGCCTGGGGTTTCGGTATCGAGGCTTGCACTCGAACATGGGGTCAACGCGAACCTCCTTCGGAAGTGGATCAAGAAGCACACCGCCACCAGGTCGCTGCCGCCGTCCTCACGCCCGGCGTTCATCCCGGTTCAGCTTGAGGGGTCCGCCGATCGAGCCCTGTCGCGGCAAGACAGCGTGGCGACGGTGGATTTGCCGGCGACTTGCGATGAAGTGCGTGGTTCGGACCCCAAAGGGACTCCAGCTTTTTGTTCTCCGGCCAAAGTGAGCGTGTCGCTGCCGAACGGCGTGAAGCTCGCGCTGGAATGCGGCGATGTGGATGCATTGACGGCGATCATCGGAGCACTGGGCCATGTTCAGACTGGGCGGTGACCTGCAGGTCTATCTGCACCGTGAGCCGATCGACTTCCGGGCTGGCATCAACAGCCTTGCGGTCTTGGTCCAGGAGACGATGGCGCTCGATCCATTCACTCCGGCGGTTTTTGCGTTCTGCAATCGCCGTTGCGACCGGATGAAGTTGCTGTTCTTCGACCGGTCCGGCTTTGTGCTGGTCCTGAAGCGGCTGACCGAGGACAAGTTCCGATGGCCGCGCCGCCAGGAGGCGGTCGTCACGCTGACGACCGAGCAATTGCACTGGATCCTTGACGGCATCGATATCGATGCGATGGTCCGCCATCCGGTGCGGCAATATCAGGTTGCCGGCTGAGCTCTCGAGTTGAGCGGTTGACGCGTCGGTACGGTTCAGATTCAAGAATCCAATGAATCGAACCGGCGATCCGAGTGTTGAAGTGCTGTTGGCGCGCATTGCTGCGCAGCAGGCGGAGAACCATCAACTCGCCGACCGCGTCGTCAAGCTCGAGGAAGAACTGGCGCTGGCACGTCTGCATCGTTTTGCGCCACGCAGCGAAAAGCACGTCGATCGTCTCTTCAATGAAGCCGAGCAGGCCGCCGATGAGAATGACGCCGGCAGTGAAACGAACAATATCGCCGAAC
>JBJMQS010000015.1:0-292220 GCA_045802605.1 Gemmataceae bacterium
CTCTGGTTTTTCTCCGCGCTCTCTGCGTTCTCTGCGGTAAAATGTATTCGGCTTAACCAAGAGGCACCTATGCCCCCCTATCTCAAGATTGGCTCCGTTCCCCGCAAACGCCACATCGAGCACAAGCAAACGCCGGGTTATCGCAACGAAGGCATTTACTACGAGGAAGTCGTCACCCTCGTGGGCTTCGCGCGGGCCTACAGTTGCGTCTATCACATCAAGCCGCCGACGCGGGTTCGCAAGATCGAGCCGGGCGGCGAGATGCCGCTGGACAAGGTCGATGTCGGGGTGTTGCGCCATCACCATTTGAAGAGCATGAACATCCCAAGGGCCGGCGATTTAGTGCGTGGCCGAGTCTCGTTATTGTTCAACGACGATGTGGTCATGTCGCGGTGCCGGCCCGCGGAGCAGCAGAAAGAGCTCTTCCGCAACGCCAATGCCGATGAAGTGCTCTTCATTCACAAGGGGCGTGGCACCCTGCACACGATGTTTGGGCCTTTGCCGTTTAAGCCGTTCGACTATGTGGTGGTGCCGCGTTGCACGACATATCGAGTGGAATTCGAAGACATCAAGACCGCCGACCTCTTGGTCATTGAGTCCCCGGGCGACATTCAAATACCGCCGCGGTATTTGAATCCGGATGGCCAACTCAAGATGGGCGCGCCGTTCTACGAACGTGATTTCCACGGCCCGCGCGAGGTCAGCGTCATCGACAAAGAAGAGGATGTGCCGGTCTTGATCAAGTCCGGGCAACGGCTCACGCGCTATGTGCTGGCGCATCATCCGTTCGACGTCGTGGGCTGGGACGGAATGGTCTATCCCTTCACGTTCAACGCTGACGATTTCGAACCGATCACGGGAACAATTCACCAGCCCCCGCCGGTCCAGCAGACCTTTGAAGCGCCGGGCTACGTTCTCTGCACATTCGCGCCGCGAATGTTGGACACGCACCCCGAGGCGGTCAAGGTGCCCTACGCGCACTCCAATATGGAAGCGGACGAAGTGCTTTACTATGTCCGCGGCCATTTCGGCAGTCGCCGCGGCGTCGAGGAAGCGTCGTTCACATTGCATCCGCGCGGCATCCCGCACGGCCCGCATCCCGGCACGATCGTGGCCAGCCGGCCGATGACTCGCACCGACGAGCTAGCGGTGATGGTGGACACGGTTCGGCCGTTGCACCTGACCGCCGAAGCGCTGAAGCTCGACGACGCGACGTATCCGTATAGTTGGTTGGAGTAAGTTGCATTTAAGAGCGTCGAGGCGTAAGCCCGACGTGGAACGACTCTCTGGAGTCATTCACGTCGGCCTGACGGCTCGACGCTCCTAATCGATCTGTGATGCGTCGTGCGCGAAAAATCTTATCGACAAACTTATCAACAATTTGGCCACGTTAAGTCAGGTAAGCTCTAGTGAGTTGATTCGGGAATTCTCGACAAACTCATTCATCCTGAACGCGGCCCTCGTCGATTCCGTGTGCGCGACTTGAGCAAAAGCGCGCGAAAAAACTCTTGTCGGCCCATTTACAATACGCGCGGAATGCACGAGCGTTCCCGCTTCTGTAACCGGTGTGCACGGACGGGTAATACCCGGTTCCTTCGGTGCACACGGACGATCTCGGTCAAGAAGCATGAGCCGGACGGGCGATCAATTGAGCAGTCAGTGCGCAAGCGCGCAAGACGACTGCCCCGGATGGGCCGGGGCGGGTGATGTGAACGGAGGGCGCAAGGCGGGCAAACGGTAGAAGAGTCTTAGGGTGCGGGTTTTCTTCACCCTGGGGACTACAGAGAGCCGATAAATCCGGCATGACAGAACCGCGAGCCGCAAGCCAGCCCATGATGTCGGTCTAACAAACCGGCAGGAACGCCAGGAACCCACCAGAACCCCCCCAACCCGCCCGCGCCCCCTGGGCCCCCCACCGGCCCGCCCGCGCCGAACCCTGACATGACGTCACGGTACGACCCCGGGGCACGCGATTCCGAACTGGAGTGCTTGCCATGAAGAAAGTGTTTACCACCGGCCAGGTCGCAAAGATCTGCAAGGTCGCGCCGCGGACGGTGTCCAAGTGGTTCGACTCAGGTCGGCTCCGCGGCTACCGGATCCCGGGCAGCCAGGATCGCCGCATTCCCCGCGAGCAGCTCATCAAGTTCCTAAAGGAACATGGGATGCCGTTGGGAGAGCTCGAAGATGAGGAGTGGCACAAAATCCTCGTCATCGGCGCTGAGAAGATCTTCATCGACCGCGTCAAAGAACTGCTCCCCGAGAACGACGACTTCAAATATGAAATCGCCAACTCGGGCTTCGAAGCCGGCATTCAAGCCGAGAGCTTCCACCCGGACACGATCATCATCGATCTGGCCCTGGGCCGCTCCGAAGCGATCCAGATCGCGCAGAACCTTCGCCGCAACCCCGCCTATGAGGCCACCCTCATCGTCGGCCTGGCCAGCGAAGACGAAGCCGCTCCGGAAAAGCTGATCGAGTACGGCTTCAGCGAACTGTTCAAGAAGCCTTTCGACGTCGCACTGCTCGGCGAGCGCATCCGCACGCTGGCCGAACAGAAGCGCGAGAACTTCTAAGCGAAAGCTAAGAGTTAACCGCAGAGAACGCAGAGATCGCAGAGAAAACCGGAGAATTCTCCTCTGGTATTTCTCTGCGATCTCTGCGTTCTCTGCGGTTCCAATTCTTATTTGTAAAGTTTTTCGAAGTCTTCCCAGTAGCCCGGATACGTCTTCGCCACGCAGCCCGGGTCCTTGATCACCACGCCCGGCACCTTCAGGCCAATCAACGCCAGGCTCATCGCGATGCGGTGATCGTTGTACGTCTCCAACTCCGCGCCATGCATGGGCCGCGGCGTGATCTTCCAGCCATCGGGATATTCCTCGACCTCAACGCCGAGCTTGCGCAGCTCGGTCGTCATCGCCGCGATGCGATCGCACTCCTTGTGCCGAATGTGAGAGACATTGCGAATCGTCGTCGGCCCCTCGGCGAAGCATGCGACCGCGGCGAGGGTCATGGCGGTGTCGGAGATGTGGTTCATGTCGGCGGTGATGCCGCGCAGAATAGATGTACCATTCACGAGGGCCGATGCACCTACGTGCCAACTACTTCGTGGTGTGTCCCTCCGAAAATAACAGCCCATTGATCCTAGTAATTCCAAAAACTCAAAATCAGGTTGCATTGCAAAAAACTGTGAGCTCGAACCTTCTACCGTCACTGATGCATCGTTAATTGCAGCGGATGCAAACCAATAGCTTGCGGAGGTGGCGTCTGGTTCAACCTCAAGATCTTCCGACCACAAATATTCCTGATTTCCGGGTACCGAGATTTTGTCGCCGGAGAGTCTTATGGGACTTGCTGAGAGCCACTGCAACATCGTAAACGTCATGTTGACGTAAGATGCCGAAACGAAACTTCCCTCAATTTCAATTTCTGTCCACGCGGAGGCCAATGATGTGGACATCAGTAATCCACTAAGAAATTGGCTGCTGACATCCCCGCGTATTTGCACTCGTCCGCCATGCAAGCCATTCGAAACAACTTCTACCGGGGGGCAACCATTCCCGCGATCCGTCTTCGCATCGACTCCCAACTGCCGCAACGCATCGAGCAAATCCTCGATCGGCCGTTCGCGCATGCGTGCGTCGCCGTCGAGGCGGTAGCGGCCGTGGCCCAGCGAGACCATGGCCGTGAGGAAGCGCATGGTCGTGCCGGAGTTGCCGACGTAGAGATCGGCTTCGCGGGCGGGGATGATGACGAGGGGGTTTGTGGTTCGAACCTCGGCATCCGCGCCGTAATCGCTTTCGGTGATAGAGATCGCAAAGCCGAGTTGCCGCAACGCGTTGACCATCACCTCCGTGTCATCAGCCCACAGCATGTTTTTGATGCGGCACGGCCCCTTGCGACAGGCGAGCGCGGCCAGGACGAGTGCGCGATTGGTGATACTCTTGCTGGGCGGCACCCGGATGGTCGCGTTCACGGGCCGATCGAGCGGCCTGATCGCGATCGTGTCGGGATAGGTGTACTTTTTCATTTGGGAGCACGGCGGGGATAAACCCCGCCGCTCTTTTCAAAAAAACCACTACGTTGCGCTAAGGAGCGGCGGGGTTTATCCCCGCCGTGCTATGTCGCGTCAATACGTCACCCGCATCAGGAACAACCCCTGCGCGGGTGCGGTCGGGCCCGCCACTGTGCGGTCCTTAGCATTCAGAATCTCCACGACGCTGCTCTCGGGCATATACCCGCGACCCACATCGATCAGCGTACCAGCTATCGCCCGGACCATGTTGTAGAGAAACCCGTCGGCTTCCACGTCCAGCCACAGGTAATCGCCGATGCGATTCACCGCGATGTGCGTGATCGTGCGAACGCTGGTCAGCCGATTGGGCCATTCCGTTTCGAAGCTGTGGAAGTCGTGCCGGCCGTGGAGACATTGGCAGGCCCGGTGCATCGCGCCCGCATCGAGCTTGTGTTTGGTGTAATAACAAAATCGCCGCAGGAAGGGATCGGGCGTCGCGGCGTCATGGACCACGTAGCGATACAGCTTAAGCTTCGCGCTCTTGTTCGCGCAGAACGTCCGATCAACTTCCCAGCATCGGTGCACAACCACGTCGGCCGGAAGCCGAGAGTTGACGGCCCGCAGGAATGTCTCGGGCGGATACTCGGCAGCCGTGTAGAAATTAGCGACTTGGCCAACCGCATGCACGCCCGAGTCGGTCCGGCCACTGGCGTTCGCGGTGACCTTCGCGCCGGTAAATTCGCTCAGTGCCTTTTCGAGTGTCTCTTGAACGGTGCGGAAGCCCGGCTGAGTTTGCCAGCCGTTGAATTCGGTTCCGTCGTAGCCCAAAACGAAGACGAGATTGCGCATGGCTCAAGCCGCGCGAGAAAGCAGATGCTCGAGAATCTGCACCGCGTTGGTGGCCGCCCCTTTGCGGAGATTGTCCGCGACCACCCAGAAGACCAGTCCGTGCGGCACGGTCGGGTCTTTTCGCACCCGGCCGATGAACACTTCGTCACGGCCTTCGCAATCCAGCGGCAATGGCGGTGCATCACACACGACAATACCCGGCGCCGCGCGCCAGAACTCGAGCGCTTGCGCGACGTCGATCGCCCGCTCGAACTCGGCGGTGATGGCGAGACTATGGCTCACCCGCACCGGCACGCGAACACAGGTGGCCACCACGGGCACGTCTGAGCCGAGGATCTTTTTCGTTTCCAGAATGACCTTGGTCTCTTCCTCCGTGAACCCGTCGGCGTAGATCGGCCAGTCGTGCGGCAACACATTCCCGGCGAGTTGCGCCTTGTGAGCCGTCGGTCGCGGCACCGGTTCGCCCCGGCCTAGTGCTCTGGTCTGTGCGTCAAAATCGGCGAGGCCCTTCGCGCCTTTACCTGAGGACGATTGATACGTGGAGATCACCACACGGCGAAGCGGGACCTTGGAATGAAGTGGAGCAAGAGCTACGGTCAGCGGAATCGCTACGCAGTTGGGATTCGCGACAATCCCCTTCGGGATGCGGCCGAGTTCCAGGGCATTGACCTCAGGCACGACCAGCGGCACATCGGGATCCATTCGCCAGGCCGACGAATTGTCGATGACGATGGCGCCGGCCTTGGCGGCGACGGGGCTGAATTCTTTGCTGATGCCCGACGGCGTGCTAGAGATGACGAAGTTGACGCCGGCAAATGCTTCGGCGCGAACCGTCTCGACGGTGTGCTCTTGATTACGAAACGTCAACTTCTGACCGGCGCTACGCTCAGACGCCAAGAATTTGATCGCATCGAATGGAATCTTGCGCTCGTCAAGCACCTGGCGAATGAGTACGCCGACGGCCCCCGTGGCTCCGACGATGGCGAGTTTGATGCCCATGATTAGTAGCGTAACGCAGCCCCAATTTCGGACAAGAGCGCACGAGAGACGTGCAAAGGAAGCCGAATGTCGCGTCATGGCATAAAGAGCCGCGCACGAAGTAAGCGGGCTTTCAACCGCTTACTTCATGCGCGGCTCTTTAACCCAGAAAAACAAACCGACCGAGCAGACTAGCCCAGCCAAACTCAATCGCCGGCCCCAGGTCACGCTTGCGTCTACGAACCGAAACTCAACGCGATGCTTGCCGGGTGGCACCTCGCAAGCTTGGAAGTCTCCATAGGCACGCAGAATTTCAACAGGCTCACCATCGATCGTGGCGTGCCAAGCCTCGTGGAAGCTCTCAGTGAATACCAAAACCTGCAGCGTCCTCGTGCTAGTGAGAATTTCGACGTGGCCCGGTCGGTCAACGATTACTTCGCAAGTGCCAGGCTCGCTGGGTGGCACATTCACGTTTCGATCGAGGAGCACTGTTTGCGAAGGATCGATGGTTGCCAAGTCCGCTCGCGGATCGCTGCTGACCTTCGCTTGCGTGAGCAGGCGAACGCGCGGCAAACCATCGATGGGGTGCCAAGTCGTGCCATCGTGCCGCCAACTGGTGCCGGCGACGCGTTGCGTTTCATCTGTGGAGTAATCCAACAACCGCGGCGGCGTCAGGCCGACGTAGCCGCTCGTCAGTTTCATTCCGCAGACTTGCAGCGCGTTGCCGTAGACGTCGCCGAGTTCGATGCGGCCAAACACTGGGCCGGGCGGCTTTTCTTCACCCTGGCAATACCCAGCAAGATCGGCGGTGCGATAGAGTCGTATCGACTTCAAACCATAGGCCGCTTGGTCGGCAATCGTAAACACCATCAATGCGGTCAATGCGCGACGGCATCCGCGCCCCGCGAGCGCAAACAACACCGCAGCGATCGACAGTGCTATCACGCCGCACCAAGGGTGTTGACTGGTGACAAAAAGCTGCATTTCAGACCCAAGGTGCGGAGCACACCAAATCGCAATCACAGCGCCCAACGCGGGTATCACCGCCAGCCACGCGAGGCGCTTCCAACTCGTCGGTTTTTCCTGTTGCCTCAACTGGTTCGCTGCGACCGCCATGAGCACCGCCGCGGCGAGGTGCGCGAGAACTAGGTAGCGGCAGGGGCAACGGAAGACACCCACGATGGGCAGCTTAAGATATACGCGAAATAGCGCGGTATATTTGCCCAGTGCGAGCGGGATGGAGCATGCCAGGAGCGCGATCGCCCAGCTTTGCAGGATGCTTGCCGGCTGTTTGGGCCGGATGAACCACCACACGGCCAACAAACTTGCAAACGCGCCGGCATACACCGTGTACTCGTGCATTTGCATGGCTTCGTTGAACATCGACGGCGCGATGAGTTGCAGCAACTGCGCTGGATTCAGTGAAAACGTACAGCGAAATTCATTTGAGTAACCCATTCGCGGCGAATCGCGCAGAGCTTCCAGCGAGGGCAGCAACTGCGCTGCGCCGGTGAGTAGCCCGAGGCATTTTGCCAACGCGAAAAGTCCGAGCCTTCTTATCCCCTCCCTCTTAGGGAGGGGTAGGGGAGGGTTGCCCAAAAGTGTCGATGGTTCACTCCCACCCTCCCCTACCCCTCCCTTCCAGGGACGGGATAAGAATGAGTGCCGCATCATCACCAATACATACAGCCCCTCAGCCATGGCCGAGAACCAAAGATATTGCGGGTAGCCAAGCAGGATCTGCGATGCGGTCAATAGCGTGATCGCAAGTTGGGCCCATGCTCGCTGTCGCGGCGATTCGCTGCGCCAAAGAATGTCAATCGCCCAGAGGAGCCAGGGAATGTGCGCAACGATTGCGATCGCATTGGTGTGCGGATAGTGCGGGAGGTTGAAACCGGAGAACGTGAACGAGAGCGCACCGAACAGCGATGCCTCGCGCGATAATTGATGGCGGCGCAAGAACAGAAATGTGCCTACGAGCATGAACGGGTAATTCAGCCAGACTTCGAGATTGAACGCGGGGACGAGTGGAAGGCACCGATACAGAATTTGGTGGAGCGGGTGATCGTAGCCGCCCTGCCCTTCGCCGTGGATGAAGTAGCCGCAGAATTGGCCGGGGCACCACGAATAGTCGTCGCCATTGTGCAGACAGCGCTGATAGAAATCGCGGCTGGGCAGATGGGCCCGGCCCAAATCGCCGTCAACAATGACTTTGTTTTCGAGGAGTGGACGTGCGAGCAGCGTGAAGACGGTCAGGCCGGCCAACGAAAGCAAAACAATCCGCATCGACTCCGGGCCTCCTGCCCCGGAGCCAGCAAATCATGACTGAACCGATGGGTCAAGGCCGATAAGACCGGCCTTCGTTTTCGCCGACGATGACGAGATTTTTGAGTCGCCGCTCACCCATCAGTGGGAGAACGGCTTCCTGTGCGAGTTGCTTGTGGTAATAACTGGCAACCTGGCCGCGAATCACCACCTCTTCTTCCGATTCAATGACATCCAAGGTGCGGAGGTGTGGAAGTGGGCTGTCGCGGAGCACTTGCGCTGCGGACGGCAACGTATCCGTAACCATTTGCGCGTCTCCTTTGGGCATTCGTTTCCGTCCAACTGAGATTGCCTGCGAGGAACCCCGCGGAACTGTGGCAACCTGCGTGCCGAACGGAACACATCCGTGCAAATCGCGAATGGGACTCGACCAATCTCGATTCTAGACCTGTGGTCAATGACGTTGCAACTGTTTTTCGACAATCATTTCAATTTTTACGAGACGACGGAAAGCGTACGATCTGGCAAACCGTCAGCCGATCGAAGCAGGCGATAGCGACTGAGTGCCCGTTGCCGGTCGGCCGCCGTCGCGACCAACACCTGATAGAACGCCGCCTCGGCCGAGTCCAAGACGAAGGACTCGTCGCCATCGGTCACTTCGAGCCGGCCATCACAGAGAAATTGTGCCGACAACAACAGTCCATCGATACGGCAGCGAAGAATCACGTTTCATCTTCCGTGGGCCGAGCGCGTCCAAGTTAGCAGGGATTTTCGAGAATTCGCAGGTCGGTTGCGAACTCTCACAGCTTACCGAGGCCAATTAGTGTAAGGACGATCAGTCCTAGCACGATCCGGTAATAGCCAAACGGAGCCAAGCCAAACCGCTCCAGCGAGTGGATCATCCACCGCACGGTGGCGAACCCGGCGACCGCGGCTGCAATCAAGCCAATGGCCACGCCTGATACCGATACGTCGCGGATGATGGCAGGGCCTTCCTTCCACGCATCATGGCCGGCGGCGGCCGCCAGCGTGATTCCGCCGAGCAAGAAACTGAATTCGAGCGCGGCCGGAAGACTGAGGCCGACCAAGAGCCCGCCCGCCAAAGTCATCAGGCTTCGGCTCACGCCGGGACACAGAGCCACCGCTTGCAGCGCGCCGATAATCAGCGCTCCCCGAAGCGTGAGCATCTCAATTGGCAATCCCACGGCACGCCGGCGTCGCCAAACTTCCAATACCAAGATGCCGACGCCGCCGACGATCCACGCCACCGCGACAACCGGCAAGCCAAAGAGGTGCTCTTTGATAAGCTTGTTCAACGGCAGTGCGATCGCTGAGGTCACCGCGAAGGCGGCGATCAGGCGAATGGCTAATGCGAGCCCCTTGGGCGATTTTCCAAATACGCCGCGAATCATTTCACCGATCGCGCGAGCATACACGCCGACGACGGCGATGATCGCGCCAAACTGGATCACTACTTCGAACGCTTTTTGCGAATCGGTTTCGGGCAAGCCCAGCACCCGGCTCGCCAGAATGAGATGGCCGGTGGAGCTGACGGGCAAATATTCGGTCAGGCCCTCGACGATGCCCAGAATCAGAGATTGCCACCAAAGCACGGGAAGCCTCCATTTGCGGAGGCTAACTCTACTCTAAAACCGCCCGTGCTGCGACACAGATTATTTCTAAACGAACCGGAAGCGTTGGCGACGGAGTGAGCAAGCTCCGTCGCCAACGCTTCCGGTTCGTTGCTTGAACGCGACTAATCGCAGCAAGCCACCTTCACCTGCTCGGTGACCGTGTACGGAACTTTCACAGCGACTTTCACCGGCACCCGTTCCGTGACCTGCTCGCGGACCTCACGAACCACCGTAGTCGGCACCTGCCGCGTTCGCAGCTCGACTCGGTTTTCGCGGACCGTCACGGTGTAGTTCTCGGTCTTTGGCACCATCTCTTGCACGGGGACTGTATACGTCTCGACTTCGCGGCGAGCGACCGGAACGCTGACCTGATAGGTTGTCGTCTCGGGCCGGAGCGACTTCACCGGCACCTGCTCGGTGCGCACTTCTTCGCGAACACTCGGAACCTTGACCAAAACATTTTGCGTTTCGGCTCGCACCGTCGGGACGGCCACGCGCTCGGTTCGGAACTGCTGCTCGACGACAGGCCGGGTGCGGGTCACCGGGACATCGCGAACTTGTGGAATCACAGCGGTGGCAACCCCCGGGCCGTTGCATGGATCGCAAACGGGCGTGGCCACTCGGGCGGACGTGACGACATGCGCCACTTGAGTTTCCGTGACCGGGCGCACAACCGTCACCGGTCGTTGCCGTTCTTCATAGCGAACATCCGGCACCATCACTGTTCGTTGGCGGACCTCTTCGCGCACTTCCGGCACGAGGACCGTGCGCTGCTTTTCGACCAACTGCGTCTCAGGAACCATCACCGTGCGGGCCCGCTCCTCGCGAACCCAATCAGTTCGCATGACTTCGCGCTCCCGCGTTTCAAGCCGGGTCGTCGGGACCATCACCGTCCGCTGACAGGTTTCTTGCCGCTCGACTGGCACAACGACTTTCTCAGTGACTTCCCGCATCACGGTCTCGGGGACTTTGCGAATCACCGTCTTCGTGACGTTTTGATAGTCGGTGCGGTATTCCGTTCGGTAACAAGTACGGACGCGCAGTTCCACCCCGGGCGGTGGCACGCTGGCAGCCGGTGCGGCCGGAGCGTGTGCCGGTGCGAGATTCACTGGCGTCGGGTTGGGCAACGGCTGAACCTCCGTTGATTGAGGAGGTTGCGGCATCGGTTGCGGTAAGGGTTCGTCAGCAAACGCGGGAATTCCGCCCGCGGCTATGAGCAGGCCAAAAAGATAACGGCACATGGGACTCCTCCATTACGTGCGGACACAGTGAGCCTCCTGGGACAATCGGTCCAAGCCCGCAAACTTTGTGCCCGGTCTGACGGTCAATTAGACGTCAAACAAATGGCGATGTTGATGTGGTTGACAGCGAAGATACTGCTTCGGCGCCTTGACCCGCGCGCCCAATTGAGCGGCCGCGTGCCACGGCCAGCGTGGGTCGTAAAGAATGGTGCGTGCCAAGGCGACGAAGTCGGCATCGCCGGTCGCGATGATCGCCTCGGCTTGCTCGAAACCGGTGATCAATCCGACGGCGATGGTGGGCATATTGGTCGCCACCTTCACCGCGCGGGCCAAGGGCACCTGGTAGCTGGGGCCGACGGGGATCTTCTGTTCGAGAGTCGTGCCACCGCTCGAAACGTTGATGGCCGCACAGCCGTGTGATTGCAGAGCTTTGGCGAATACGATCGTCTGTTCGATGTCCCACCCGCCGTCCGCCCAATCTGTCCCCGACACGCGCACGCTCACGGGCCGTTCTGCGGGAAACGCGGATCGCACCGACTCGAACACTTCCAAAGGGAAGCGCATGCGGTTTTCCAGATTGCCACCGTACTCGTCATCGCGGTGATTGCTCAGGGGCGAAAGAAATTGATGCAGCAGATAGCCGTGCGCCGCGTGAATCTGGATGGCGTCGAACCCAAGTCGGGCGCATCGACGGGCTGCAACCGTGAATGCGTCGCGAATGGCGTTCATGCCGGCGCGGTCCAGTGGCCGCGGCGGATGTTCGCCGGGCGCGAACGGCAAGTCCGACGGCGCGACTGTTTGCCACCCGCCTGGCTCGTTCGGAGCAATCTGCTTGCCTCCTTCCCACGGAACTCGTGTGGAGGCCTTGCGGCCCGCATGGGCCAGTTGAATGGCGATCGGGATGTCGGAATAACGGCGAACGATCTCCAGCACCCGCGCGAGTGCGGCGTCGTTCTCGTCAGACCAAATCCCGAGATCGTCGGGGCTAATTCTTCCCTCGGGGGTGACCGCCGTCGCTTCCACGATCAAGAGGCCCGCACCCGAGAGCGCCAGATTGCCCAGGTGGATAATGTGCCAGTCGGTGGCGCTTCCGTTGCTGGCTGAGTATTGGCACATCGGGGCGATAACGATGCGATTGCGCATTTCGAGGGAGCCGGCCCGAAACGGAGTGAAGAGCGCGCTCATGTCGATCCTCTTGGGAAGCTCGCCTCAATAGCCACGCAACTTCGTTGCCGAGCGGTTCGTTGCCTCTAGTGCGGAGATTACTCAGATTCGTCGGGCACGCCAGATGCTTGACCTTCTCACAACGTTCAGGAGGAGCCCGTCATGGCGCAACGACCGAAGGGTAAAAACACTCGAAGAGCGCAACCGGGTAATCCCCCCGGCAACCCGCAAAGCGTAAAACCTAATCAATCGGGTGAACCAGATGCCGCGGCGGAACGTGGCGAACGCATGGAGACGGGCAAATCAATCGCCCGAGGAGGCAAGCAAACAGGTCACGTTCCAGGCGCGAGTCGCTCTTCAAACGACTAGGCGTCAGCGCCGCGTAAATCGCCGCGGCTCGTGGCTTTTTGAAGTGCAGTCGTATAATCTTCTTTGATTCCAGGGTTCAGTGGGGTAGTCTTTAGCTCCATTTGGACCAAGAGCAATCAAAACAGTGCCCGGTTAAATGAGATTTCGCCAAGACGCTGTCCCATTAAGTTGTTAGAGTCGATCGCTCGCAATCATCGTCCATGGCCGTGCAGAACTGAACCGCGCCTGAAGAGAGGTCGAAATCCGTGCAGGAAAATGAATCACCGGCCGCCAGCTCCGATAACGAACTCCAAACTGTCAAAGCCCCGCTGACGATGCGGTTGGCGACGCTGTTTGTGATCGTTGTTCCGTTTCTGGGGCTTTTGGCGGCCCCATTCTTTTTTCTAGGTTGGGGCTTCCGGTGGACTGATCTGGGTCTTTTGATGGGGTTCTATCTTGTCTCGGCTGTAGGAATCACAGTTGGATTCCACCGACTCTTCACGCACCGCTCATTTGAAACCTATGCCCCGATCAAGTTCCTGCTGGGCGTCATGGGCTCGATGGCGATCCAAGGCCCCATGCTCAAATGGGTAGCCATGCATCGCCGGCACCATCAGCACAGCGACACGCCGGAAGATCCGCATTCACCGTACCACCACGGGAGCGGCATCCTCGGGCTGATCCGCGGCGCGTGGCATTCACACATTGGCTGGTTCTTCCAGCGCGATCCGGAGAATTTGGCGCGCTACGTCCCTGACCTGCGTGCAAGCAAAATTCTGCGAGCCGTTAGTGCGCTCTTCCCGCTCTGGGCTCTCTTGGGTGTGTTGTTTCCCGCAGTTCTGGGCGGACTGATCACGCACAGTTGGACGGGCGCGATCACCGGTTTGCTCTGGGGCGGCATCATCCGCGTGTTTCTAGTCCACCATGTGACGTGGAGCGTGAACTCCGCGTGCCATCTGTGGGGCCATCGGACGTTCCCTGTCAACGATCATAGCCGCGACAATCTCTTGTTCGGAATTCTGGCTTTGGGTGAAGGCTGGCACAACTCGCACCATGCCTTCCCGACATCGGCGCGACATGGATTGCGTTGGTGGCAAATCGATTTGAGTTACTTGATGATCCGGGCACTCGCCTGGTTGGGCTTGGCGTGGGACGTGCAATTGCCGCCGAAGCGACTTCAAGTCCGAGCGCTGGCGATACCATCCACACGGTAGCGCAAGGCGAACTCATTGACAAAAAAAATCGCCCTCTGGCTTGCACCAGAGGGCGATTGCATTTGTTAGTAGCGTGGGCCGGAAGAACGGCCGCCGCCGCCACCGCCATAACCGCCGCGGCCGCCGCCGCCACCACCACCACCGCCGTAGCCACCACCACCGCCGCCACCTGGGCGAGCTTCTTTGGGGCGTGCTTCATTGACGGTCAACGATCGCCCGCCGACCTGTTGGCCGTTGAGCGCCGCGATGGCGGCTTGCGCCTCTTGGTCGGTGCCCATTTCCACGAAACCGAAACCCTTTGATCGGCCGGTGTCGCGGTCCATGATGACCTGGGCCGATTTCACGGTCCCATGCGGTTCAAACATACTGCTCAAGTCGGCGTCGGTCGTTGCATATTGCAAGTTGCCGACATACAGCTTCGTACCCATCGCGGTCGCTCCTCAGGAAAAGAAAAGTCATGCATCCCCTCATGGAGACCATGTATCAATGAGCCGGGCGCACTTCGGCGTGATCCTCGGCGTGTGTAACTTTGTGGATTGAGTGTATATGGTCGGCTGTAAAATTCAGCGTCGTTCCCGTTGGCAATCGTTGCAGCCTGGCGTCGGCCGGCAGATTGGCAAAAGTTCCGGCGAAGGTCGCGTTGCGGATCGCGGAGATTCGCACCGTCACCATTTCCACCGTGCGGTCGCCGGCCAAAAGCGTGAGCTGCACCAAATCGCCAATGTTCAGTTGCTGAATTTCTTCGTGCAGCTCCTGATCGTCGATGCCGGCCTCGCGGCGCATGTGCTCGATATTCTCGATGACGATCGCGGAGCCATTGTTGAGAGTTGCGCAACCTTTGCGGACGTTCTCTTGGCACTCATTGGAGTTAGTCATTGTGCGGCAGCCTTTGCGTAGAAGAGGGACTGCGGTCCCATCACACGCTGGATGTCTGCCGAAACTAGGGTGGAAGCCCTAAGAAGGGGAAGGCACCAGAGTCGTCACTCTTGGACGAAATCATTGTAGGCACGTTGAACTTGCGGGCAAGCTGAGTCGGTCGTGCGCGTACCGTTTCAGTTCGCTCCAGGCACGTCTTCACACCAAAGGTGTGAGATTTCTCAGCCCAGGGCAACGCCCTGGGTAATGTGTCATTATCCGATGCAGGCTGAAGGCCTGCGATAGACTTGTCGCAGCCCTACAGGCTGCAAAACAATTCGCATGAATACCCAGGGCTGCGCCCTGGGCTGAGAAATCTCACACCTTTGGTGTGAAGACCGTAGAGGAACGAACTGAGACGCGACTTGGTTGCGCGGACCTTTATCCACCCTGTTTGAGTTCGGCGCGGCGCGCGATTGCGAAGATCGGTAATGACGCCAACTGCGCGCCGATGGCGAATGCAATCAGCCCCGGCCGCGACCATTCGTAGAGCAGTCCTGTGACCACGCTGCCGATGAGCCAGGCCACGCCGTAGCCGGTATAAAACAGGCCAAACGCGAGCGAGCGCCGACCCTCGGGAAGCAAACCAGCAATGATGGCTTTGAGTAACGAATCTTGGACGGAATAGCCGACGCCCCAGAAAATCATGCCCACGATCAATGCATTGAAGCCACCGTAAAACACCAACGGCGAAAAACAGGCCGCGATGGGAATGGCAACGAATATGACCGGCAGTCCCACCCGATCGAACAGCCGGCCGAGAATCAAGCTCGACGCGATGCTCGCTACGGTCGCAATTGCGATCATGATCGGCACCCAGTAGTCGGGGACGAAACCGCTGTTCGCCAAATGATTGGCAATGAACTCGAAACTCATCAATCCCGCGCCAAAGCAGGAAGCGGCCAACATGTACAGCCAATATGGTCGCGTAAATCCAGTCGCCGTCGCGGTCGGCCCGGCTTGCAATCGCGCTGGCACCGGGAAGATTATTCTTGCCACGGTCAAAGCGATGAGCGCGGCGAATGCCGGGGCGAGCAACCACACGTAGCTGGCTCGATACCCGACTCGCTGATACATGGCGAGCGCCATCAAGAGCGGGCCCAAGGTCGCGCCGGTCTCATCCATCGCCGTGTGCAGACCATACACCCAGCCGCGCCCGAGTTGGCCGGTCGTGTACGAGAGCATGGCCTCAATGTTTGGCTTGCGAATGGCCCGGCCGATGCGCTCCGCGAGCAGCAGCGCGGCCGCGACTTGCCAATTGCCGGCCAGCGCCATGGCGGGGACTGCGAGGAGATTGATGCCGTAGCCCAGAAAAGTGATCAGCCAATATTGGCGAGATTTGTCGCTGACATAACCCGAGACCGAACGCAGCGCATACCCGAGAAATTCGCCGAGCCCGGCGACGATGCTGATGGTCGCCGCACTGGCCCCTAGTCCGCCAAGAAACTGACCGTTGATGCTCGCGCCGCCTTCGTATGTCATGTCGGCCAGCAGACTCACGGTGCCGATGCACACGACGAATGTGAACGCCGTGCGGGCCGTTGTTGAAGAGTTCTGTTTCGGAGTATCGGCCGAGGCCATTGAGATCGCCGTCGAGGAATACCATTGGCCTCAACCTAATAAAGTACATCCGAAATTGAAGTGGCCGCAGATCCGTCGCGCGGACCTGCGGCCATCTTCGATCCTGCAAGGTATGTAACCGTCTTTACTCAAATGCCTGCCATACCGCCACGGTGAACTGTCCGAGTACCCGGAGTGGTTTCGGTCGCGAATGCCGAACCAACTTCCATTAGTCCTAACACAACATGCGGGATCCAAACGAAACTCGAAAAGCCAAACAGCCACGGGGAGATCGCCAGCACAATGCCGCTGCCAGCATCAAGCATGAGGTGAACATTCATCGGAATCGTCGGCCAGACGCCCAATTCGTAACGAGTGAGCATGCTGTAGCCCAGAGCCCCGACACCAAGAACAATGGGAACCCAAGTCTCCGCGCCCTGCCGGGCAAAATTCAGCACCCAAGGCGACACGATCAGGAAAAGACCCATCGCATAATCAATCACCCCATGGGTGCGTGTGGAAATGAATCGCATAGCAACTACTCCTGGACGACTTCGCCACGAGCCGCGGTCATGGAACTCCGTCATGACGGCTCGAATTGTTGTTGCGTGGCCACCGGTCCTTGCACGACGCGCCGGGCTCACCATGAGCCGGTAATTCTCATGTTCGCAAACCTTATGCCCGGCGCGATATTGGAACTATGGCGTGACATAGGCGCCGCCGGATGTGACCTTGGCCGGGCGTTCAACGTACCGGCCCTGCCCCGGCGTCGCCACTGCGTCAAAATTGTTCGCCAACGTATGAAGTGCTCGCCGCATCTGGGGCCCCCGCATCGCACGGCCATGGCCCGTGACCGCGACTTCGGGCTCGAGCGCAGCCAGAGTTCGCACGGATTCGCGTGATTTCTGCCAGTCTTGGGTGTAGTACGCGGGGGGCCCGTGCAATGCAGGCGTCTGGGTCGCCACAGCGTAGGCAGACTCTTGCGCCGTCGTGACGAATGCGTCGCCGGCAATCAATGTGCGATCGGATTCACGCCAGAAAGAAATATGTCCCGGCGTATGACCGGGCGTGAACAGCCAGCGCCACCCGGGCATGAACGGGACTTCGCCATGAAGCCCCATGGCCCGGAGCCGCCCCGCGACATTGATGGGGCCGCGCGGATAGAGCGGCGATAGCCACGCCATGAGCCCGCCGCCGACGGACGGATCGGGCGCCGGGTAGGAACTCGTTCCATCCAGGTATGGGTGCTCCAAGATATGCGCGTAGATCGGCGTCTCCCACCGCTCGGATAGTGTCTTCAATGCGCCGACGTGATCGAAGTGCCCGTGAGTCAAAATGATAGCCGCGGGGCGCGAGGTCTGGCCATATCGTCGGGCCGCCGCAGATGCGATCATGGCCGCCGAGCCCGGTATCCCTGCATCGATCAATACCCAACCGCGGTCACCGGCATTCCGAGCGCCGACAAAAACCACATTCACAATCGCGACGCGCTGATAAGCCACGTCCGGCCGAATTTCGTGAGTACCATCGCCGCGACTTCGATCGACCTCAGGGTCATCCGCGCGTGCGGAAGTTTGAATGGGAATTGTTTTCAACATGACGCCACCTCACGACGGGCAAGCAAGCGCTGTTGCAACAGCCATGCCCGGATAGTCGTTTCGTCCAGCTGTAGATGTCAGGAAATGTAATCTGGTCTTGGAAAGTGGACTAATTTTGTCATATAGGCATTGTTTATGCGTACAATGACATGCGTTCATAAGTTTCCTCACTTAGAACCCATCACCTCGGGTATTCGGTCAGCGATCGCGCTGCCTGTCTCTTCTGGTGGTCCTTTCTAATTCCGGGCCCGTCAGAGAGATCGACATGTCACAGAATGCGCCCTCCAACACTGCTGGCAATCGGCTCTTAGCGTTGTTGCCGGCCGCCGACTACAAAATTCTTGAACCAAATCTCCAGCCGATCGATCTGCCATTCAAGTCCCAAATCTATCGGGCACAAACACCAATCGACACCGTCTATTTTCCCACTAGAGGTGTCGCATCAGCAATGACTTATGCGGATGACACCGCCATTGAAGTTGCCACGATTGGTAACGAGGGCATGCTGGGTCTGTCCGCGGCCTTCGCCGAGGCTGACTCTCCAAACGACGTGATTATCCAGGTTGCTGGCGCGGGATTGAGAATAAGCGCGGCTGCACTTCGCTCGGCCGTACTAGCGAGTGAGCGGCTACGGACCATACTGCTGCACTATCTGAATGCCTATTTCCTTCAGGTCGGGCAATCGGTCGCCTGCAATGGGCTGCACAAGATCCGCGAGCGATGTTGCCGCTGGCTGCTGATGACACAAGATCGCGTTGGATCGGACCAGGTGCCGCTGACCCACGAATTCCTTGGCGTCATGCTCGGCGTGCGCCGTGCGAGTGTGTCCGAGATCCTGGCAATACTCCAGACAGAGGGCCTGCTCCGCTCCGAATATGGCACGATCACCATCACGAATCGTGCAGGCCTCGAAGCCGCTTCCTGCAAGTGCTATCGCACCGTCGCCGACGAATATGCACGGCTACTTCGCTAGTGCCTACACAATTGTGCAATTGATTTTTTCACAAAACATCTGTGGAAAAGTACGGCACCGGACAATCTTGTCGTGGCCTTTCTCTTACAGTGAATCGGCAGTCGAGCCGCGCCTCGCCGCACATGGAAGAAGGTCGCGAGATTAATGTCAAATGTCTCCCCCCCCCGTGTACTGTCCATTTTAGTTGTTGACGATCACGAAGATACCGCACGCTCGGCTGAGATGTTGCTCGAATTGATGGGCCATGCCCCTCGTGGGTTTACCAATAGTCGCGACGCATTGGATTCTCTGCGCGGCTGGACGCCCGACGTGGCGATGTTAGATCTGATGATGCACCCCGTCGATGGCTGCGAACTTGCGCAACAAATCTGCCGTTCCGCCCACCGCCGGCCGCTCCTGATCGCCGTCACCGGGTTAAGTCGTCCATCGGACTTCGAACGGTCCCGGGCGGCCGGCTTTGATCACCATCTGCTCAAGCCGTGCGACCCCTTCGAGCTGCGCCAGATTTTGAACGCACATGCATCAAGAATTGAAACCGACGAAGCGATCGAGGCTGGAGCGGCCGACCAGCATTTGGTTGAGTCAGACGGCCATCGTTAAATATGGGCGACGAGGCGCAGACTGCGGCCGGCTGTTCGGTATCACGCTTCCCGTTTTTGCATCGTCCATTGCTGGGCCAGCGCCACGGTGAGATTTTGCGGCGAGGGCCCGGCCGCTTCGACCGTTTGGCCGGCGGCCGTCAGCTTACCGGCCCACGTGCCGTCTTCCATGCGTACCAACAGCAAGGCGGCCCCCGTGGGCAAGCCCGTCAGTGCTTCACTTTTTGACGGGATACGCTGTGCTTCGATTTGCTTGGCGGCACAGGCCGGGCAGCGCGTCGATTCAAATTTCGCTTGTCGCTGGGCTCGATAGCGATCGACCTCGTAATACTGAAATTCCTGAACGCACCCGCAGGCGCGCTTGAGCATAGGACGAGCGATGATGGCACCCGAAGGCGGTGTCATGGTTTCCCCTGAAGGTGAAATGGCGAGTTAATTCATTGCCTTGCCGAGTCATTATGTCAATTCATAATGGAAAAAGCTGGCTTAGCCAACCTCCACTGCCTTAGCCGGGATTTTTCGCATGGCCTGCCCGCAACAAACCAGATGAACCCCATACCGGCATTTGCAGTCGGCCACGGTTCGCATCTCAAAGCCACACTTCTCGCAACGAAAGATATCGCCGACATGCGGCGTTTTGGCGTCCATTAAGATTTGCCTTTCCGTTTCCATGGGGCTCCTCCCAACCCGCGGATATTCGGTACGGTTCCGGACAAACCTTCTTGCAAACTCGGTGCCGACCTCATGGCGAGGGCCCCCGAATGACCCCGGGAATAGCCTCCAACCTTACTCCGGTACGGATGGTGCCCGACTTTTCGATTGGCCGACGTGCTAGCCTGGCTCAATTTCCGGAGGTCGCAGTGCTTCTCCACCAGTTCAAATGGAAGAAGGAAGTGATCGAGTCGGCGGAGCCAGTGCTCGTAGACTTCTGGGCGGCTTGGTGCGGCCCCTGCCGGTCGATGAATCCCTCAATTGAGAACCTGGCTCGCGATTTCAAAGTTTGCAAAGTGAATATCGATACCAACCAAGAGTTGGCCACTCGCTATGGCATCTCGTCGATTCCCGCCCTGCTCATCTTCAACCGCGGCAAGATCGTCGCCCGTCATGTTGGCGTCACGCCGAAAAATACGTTACGGGCTGAAATGGAATCCGCGGGCCGTTCGTAAGCATCCGCAACCCATGACTGCGGACGCCAAGCTCGCTCCCCGTCCCAGCTCGCTCCCCGTCCCAGCTCGCTCGAGGACTGTCTTCACACCAAAGGTGTGAGATTTCTCAGCCCAGGGCAACGCCCTGGGTAATGTGTCATTTTCCTTTGCAGGCTGAAGGCCTGCGACAAGTCTGTCGCAGCCTTACAGGCTGCAACACAATTCGCATGAATACCCAGGGCGTTGCCCTGGGCTGAGAAATCTCACACCTTTGGTGTGAAGACAGTCACTGACAGACCACCCAAATTCCGATCCAATCGCGCAATTCCGTAAACTCAATCCGCGGAGGCGCGACAACGATGAAACCGGCCCTCAAACACATCTTCATTCACCCTGCCTCACTTTTGACTTGTCTCACTTTCGCACTGGCCGGTTGCGCGCGAGCGCCTGCGGAGGCCGCCCCGGTACCGGCTGAGGTCAGCGTCAGCCACCCGATCGAGCGCGAAGTCACGGAGTTCGCCGAGTATACGGCCCGGATGGTTGCGGTCGATTCCGTGGAAGTGCGTGCTCGCGTTTGGGGCTACCTCGACAAGGTCAACTTCAAAGAAGGTGCGATTGTCAAAAAGGGCGATGTGCTCTTCGAAATTGATCCTCTCACCTACCGGGCCGCACTGAACCAAGCCGAAGGGAACTTGGCATCGGCCGAAGCCCGCGTCGAACGGCTAACCGCCGACTTGGCCCGCGCCCGGCGCATGCTCACCACTGGCGCCATGAGTCAGGAGGAATTCGACAAAACAGCCGGCGACCACGCCGAGGCCCAGGCAACACGGGCCGCGATGAAAGCCGCCGTCGATCGCGCGAAGCTTGATATGGACTACACGAAGGTGACGGCCCCGATCGGCGGCCGCACGAGTCGCTACGCGGTCACGGTGGGAAATCTGATTCAGCCAGGGAACCAAGGCGGAGGCACGCTGCTCACCACGATCGTCTCGCTGGACCCGATGTATGCCTACTTTGATGTCGATGAACATACCGCCTTGCGAGTCAGGCAAATGATTCGGGAGGGCAAATCCGAATCAGTGCGCGAAGGCGCGTTCCCCGTTTCGCTCGGGCTCGCCAACGAGCAAGGTTGCCCGCACGCGGGCACGGTCGATTTCGTGGACAACCAGGTCAATCCAAAAACCGGCACCATCCGGCTGCGTGCAACGTTTGTGAATACGCAGCAAGTGTTTCTGCCGGGCTTTTTCGCCCGAGTGCGCATGCCCATCGGCCGGCCACACAAAGCACTGTTGGTGAGTGAGCGGGCGCTCGACACCGATCAGGGCCAGAGAATTGTCTACCTCGTCGGCGAGAAAAACGTCGTTTCCACCCGGTCAGTCCAACTCGGAGTGCTGCAAGACGGGCTCCGCGAAATTTCTGAAGGGCTGAAGGCCGGGGACCAAGTGGTTGTCGTGGGTCTGCAACAGATTCGGCCTGGCGCAACCGTCACACCGAAGCTGATCGAGATGCCCATCACATCGGTCGCCGCGACTGCCCCGAAGCCAGACAAACCTTGAAAGGAGGCCGCCGATGCTGGCGCGCTTCTTCATCGATCGTCCTGTTCTGGCCTGGGTCATCTCAATAGTTATCGTGCTGCTGGGTGCGATTGCTGCCGGTCTGCTCCCGGTCGCACAGTATCCGCTGGTCACGCCGCCGACGGTGCGCGTCACTTCCATTTACCCCGGAGCGAATGCACAGGTCGTCGCCGACACGATCGCTGCACCGATCGAACAGCAAGTCAACGGCGTGGAGAACATGCTCTACATGTCGTCGCAATCGAGCAACGACGGGTCGTACGTTTTGGACGTGACATTTGCCCTGGGCACCGACATCAATTTGGCCCAAGTGTTCGTGCAGAACCGTGTCGCCATCGCGCAGCCGCAACTCCCGGACATCGTGAAGGCAACGGGCGTCGTCGTCCGCAAGCGCTCTCCCGACATTTTGCTCGTGGTGAATTTGTATGCCGAGGACAACCCGGTTACGGGCCGCCCGGCCTATGACCAGTTGTATCTGAGCAATTACGCCACGATCAATCTGCAAGACGCGCTGGCGCGCTTGGATGGAGTCGGCGATATTTTCTCCTTCGGCGGCCAAGACTACAGCATGCGCGTCTGGCTCAATCCCAACGAGCTCGCCTCGCGCAACTTGTCAGCCGGGGATGTGATTCGGGTTCTGCGCGAGCAGAACGTCCAAGTGGCGGCCGGTCAGATCGGGCAACCGCCGATGCCTCGCGGCCAAGACCTCCAGTACACCATGAGCACGCTCGGCCGGTTGGTCGAGCCGGAACAATTTGGCAACATCATTCTTCGCACTGATTCGGACGGCGAAGTGACATTTCTCCGCGACGTCAGCCGCATCGAGCTGGGTGCAAAAAGCCAGGACCAGACGTTGACGCTCGATGGCAAACCATCGGTGGGCCTCGCCATCTTTCAGTTGCCCGGCTCCAACGCGCTTGATGTGGCCGACTTGGTGAAAGGCAGGATGCGTGAGCTCGCCAGCCGGTTTCCGAAAGGCCTTAAGTATGAGATTGCGTACGATACGACGCCATTCATCCGCGAGTCCGTCGGCGAGGTCTTCAAAACTCTGCGCGATGCCGTTGTTCTCGTGGCGATTGTCGTGC
The DNA here is from genome assembly GCA_045802605.1 of Gemmataceae bacterium. GTDB lineage: Bacteria > Planctomycetota > Planctomycetia > Gemmatales > Gemmataceae > JBJMQS01. The sequence goes on from JBJMQS010000015.1 coordinate 23,155, forward strand.
TGCTCTTCTTGCAGGATTGGAAAGCGCTATTGCTCCCAGTCATCGACGTGGGCGTGTCGCTCGTGGGCACGTTTGCGGTGATGGCCATCATCGGGTTTTCTCTGAATAACTTGACGCTCTTTGGTTTGGTCCTCGCCATCGGCATCGTGGTGGACGATGCGATTGTCGTGTTGGAAAACATCGAGCGTTGGATGGCCAAGGGCCTCTCGGTCCGCGAAGCCACGATCAAGGCCATGAACGAAATCACCGGGCCCATCCTGGCCATCACGCTCGTGTTGAGCTCGGTGTTTCTACCAAGCGTGTTCCTCACCAGCATCACCGGCCAATTCTTCCGGCAGTTCGCGCTGACCATTTCCGTCTCGATGCTGATTTCAGCCATCAATGCGATGACGATGACTCCCGCCCGAGCGGCGTCGATCTTCGCCGGCCGGACGCCAGGACAGCACGGCGACCAAGGCCAAGAGGCCCTGCCCTGGTGGTTCTTTGGTTTATTGGGGGGGCTCGTAAGCGTTTGGTTATTGACACCTAACGTGGGCGTAACCCTGGGCCTTCCGGCAGATGCCGAGAGCGGCGAAGTCGTTGCCGCGGGCTTTAGAGGAACGCTGCGCACCTGGGCCATTTATTTCGCATTGTTTTTCCCCGGCGCTATCGCGGGCGGCGTGCTCGGCTGGTTCATCATTCGACCGGTGAATTGGGCACTCGGCCGATTCTTCCGCGGCTTCAATCACATGTTCGATCGAGTAACCAACGCTTACGGCAAGACCGTGGCTTGGTCGCTTCGTTATAGCTTCGTCGTGGTGATTCTTTATGTGGGTTTGCTCGGCATGACGGGCTTTGGCTTCACGCGGGTCCCGTCCGGCTTCATCCCCAATCAGGACAAAGGCCGGCTGATTGTAAACGTGCAGTTGCCCGATTCGGCCGCGCTGGAGCGTACTACCGATGTGATGGCGAAGGTGGAGAGAATCGCCCACCAAACCCCCGGTGTCGCGCATACGATCGGCAATCCTGGCCGGTCGTTTGTGCTCAACGCCATTGGGTCGAATCTCGGCAGCGCGTTCATTACCTTGGAACCATTCGACAAACGGCGTGATCCACGATCGAGCGCGGATGGCATCATGGCAGAACTCCGCCGGCGGTTCCGAAGCGAGATTCCCGAAGCGCGCGTCAGTGTTTTCGGCGCACCGGCGGTTGAGGGGCTTGGGAACGCCGGCGGGTTTAAGTTGATGATCGAGGCGACGGGCGATGTGAATTATGTCGCACTTCAGGGTCAGACAGACAACCTGGTCGCCAAGGGGAATCAACAGCCGGGCCTGGTTGGCCTGTTCAACGGCTTTCGAGCCCGCACGCCGCAGCTCTATGCCGACATTGACCGGACCAAGGTCCGCACGATGGGCGTTGGTCTGACCGACGTATTCGACACGTTGCAGGTTTATCTCGGCGGTTACTACGTCAATGACTTCAACCGCTTCGGCCGCACCTGGCAAGTGAATCTGCAGGCCGATGCCCCTTTCCGGGCAACAGCCGAAGCCGTGAAGCAATTGAAAGTCCGCAACTCGGAAGGCGACATGGTTCCCTTGGGCTCGGTGATCGACATCCGCGACATTGGCGGGCCGCTGACGGTCACTCGCTACAACATGTTCCCCGCGGCCACGCTGGCCGGCGCATCCCTGCCGGGCGTTAGCACCGGCGAGGTCCTAAGAGCGATGGAAAGCCTCGCAGACAAAGAGCTGCCGCGATCAATGACTTACGAATGGACCGAACTATCCTTCATGCAGAAGCAGGCCAGCAAGATCGAGCGGTTCCGCGATCTTCGGCAAAATCCTTTTAGCGCTTTCTTTCTCGGGGCGGTACTGGTGTTCTTTGTGTTATCGGGGCTGTATGAAAGCTGGTCGCTGCCGCTCGCGGTCATCTTGGTTGTGCCCATGTGCTTGTTGAGCGCTCTGGCCGGCATCGCACTGGCGGGCATGGAAGTGAATATCTTTGTGCAAGTCGGTTTCGTAGTATTGGTCGGGCTCGCATGCAAGAATGCGATTCTCATCGTCGAGTTTGCCCGCGATCGCCAATTGGAAGGCGCATCGCGCTTCGATGCGGCCATCGAAGCGGCGAAGGTGCGCCTCCGGCCGATCGTCATGACCTCATTCGCCTTCATCCTTGGCGTGTTGCCGCTCGTCATCTCGCATGGCGCCGGCGCCGAGATGCGGCGCACCCTCGGCACCGCCGTCTTCGTCGGCATGATCGGCGTGACTCTCTTCGGCATCTTCCTCACGCCCGTGTTCTACTCAGTCGTGCGGCGCTTCAGCGGCAGCCCGCCCGCCGAGCGTGAGGCATCGCACTAAATTAGTCTCGGGTAGTGGGTCAGTTTGAAAAATAGAAATCAGGACGGGAGGTATCGACGCCTAATTGGCACCAGGGCAAAGACCACCCCTAGCACCAAGAAGCCGAACACGCCGCCATAGTATGCGGCGTCTGAAAACCAGAACTCGACAAACTCCATGGTGCCGGGGGTATAGGGCTGATCGCCGATAAACAGAAATTTCCCGATTGGACGCCAAATAAAAGGAATCCAGGCTACGGCCATCAGGAAGCAAACCGCAGACGCTATCCAAAATGAACGGTTCGTGCTCATCGTCGGCCTCTTTCCCTTTTCCCAGCGCGGCACAATCAAAGCACGCAAAAAATGCTCAAGCATGCCGCGAGACGTTAACCAACTCGCCAAGTCAATAGTCGAGCAAGTCACGGGCCAAGCCCGGCTTTGCCATAATGTCGTTTCAAGTTTCGGATCGGTGCTCGCTTGCTTCTCGCGTTGCGCGCTGGAAGAGCTTCCGGTCCCCTCTCCCCCCGCAAAGCTGGGGGAGAGGGGACAAGACATCACACGTTTTAGACTTTTGTGGGCCAAGCCCCGCCAGAGCCGGATAAGCGTGACGGACCACGTTTGGAGTTTAGAAGAACTGCTGCAACGGGCCGGTGCGCGGTAAAATGCCGGCCATGCGAATCGAACATACGCAATTGCGGAATGAATTTATTTCGTTCTGGTTCGAGACGTTAATTGACGGAACGTTACGTTTCGAGACGTTCATCGACTACACCCGATGCAAGTGGCACACTCGCCGCGGGAGAAGATGGCCCGATTCTCTTGCGGGGCAAGTTCGCGCACACGCTGCCAGACGATGCTATGCCGACCGCTATCACTCCAGAGATTGACGGCGCCATTAGGGATGGCCGGCTCAATTGGATAGCAACGCAAAGCTAGAACAGTCCCGCCACTTCTTTGGACATAACGGTATTGTCCCTAGATTACTTCCTGTCCACTCATTAACCGCCGACGAAAGAGGCTCCGATGCCGTTTGAGGCTTTGGGTTTGAATCGACTCCTACGGCAATCGATTCGCGAACTGAATTATTCCGAGCCGACGCCGGTGCAGGCCGCGGCCATTCCCGTCATCATGGCTGGCCAAGATGTGCTCGCCACCGCGCAGACCGGCACGGGGAAGACGGCGGCATTCTTGTTGCCAATCTTGCACGGCTTGCTGGCGCGACCCCGGGGCGGGGCCGGCGCGGTGGTCATCACGCCGACGCGAGAGCTCGCCCAACAGATTGGCGAGGTCTGCAAAACCCTGGCCCGGCACAGCCCGGTTCGCCTCGGCCTGCTTGTCGGCGGAATGCCGATTGGCCCGCAAGAGCGAGCCCTGCGGTCGGGAGTTGACATCGTCATTGCCACGCCCGGCCGGTTTCTGGATCACATGCAGCGCGATGCCCGCCAATTCGCGAATGTCCACACGCTGGTGTTGGACGAAGCCGATCAGATGCTCGACATGGGCTTCCTGCCCGACGTGCGGCGAATCGTCACCCGATTGCCTTCGCGCCGGCAGACGCTGCTCTTCTCCGCGACCATGCCGCCCGTCATCCAACACCTCGCTGGCGAAATCCTGCGCAAACCGAAGTCGATCGAAATCGGCCGCCGCAGCACGCCCGCCATCGGCATCACCCAGGCCGCCTATCCCGTGCCTGACCATTTGAAAGCGGCGCTTTTGCAGTACCTCCTTCGCCACACTGACATGCCGTCGGTATTGGTGTTCACGCGCACCAAAGGAATTGCCAAACGTCTCAAGAAGGCGATCGAAGCCGATGGCTTCACCGTTGCCGAGCTGCACAGCAATCGAACGCAGGCGCAGCGTAAGAAGGCGATGGATGGCTTTCGCCGCGGCGAGTTTCAAATACTCGTGGCGACGAACATCGCCGCCCGCGGGTTAGACGTGGATCACATCACGCATGTCATCAGTGTGGATGTGCCCCACGTGCCCGATGATTACGTGCACCGCATTGGTAGGACTGGCCGCGCGCAAGCGGAAGGCGATGCGTTCATTTTGGTCTCGCCGCCCGAGGAGAAGTTGCTGGCACAAATCGAGCGGCAAATCGGGCAACGCCTGCCGCGCGTCACTCTGCCCGACTTCGACTACCGCCAAGCCCCGCCGAAACCGACCGGCCGAGATAACTTCCGGCAACATCGACATCCCAGCAAGCCACCGCATGCCGCGAAATCCAGGAGTTCTGGCCGACCACACCGGCAACGGCCTCGGTAACGTTGCCGGTGGCGCGGCGTTAAAACGCCTGATATTCCTTCCCGAGCAGGGCTGCGGCAATCTTGAGCGTCAAGATTTCATCCGTGCCTTCGTAGAGCCGGCATACGCGGGTGTCTTGAAAGTGTCGTCCTGGCCGGAATGATTCGAGGAATCCGCGGCCCCCGAAAACCTGCACCGCGCGATCCGCGGCGTCGCAGGAAGCGCGGGCGGCGTGCAACTTGGCCTGTGCGGTGAGCTGATCGGCTTTTGCGCGTAACGTGGTGTCCCCGGGGTTCCCCAGCATAGCGTCTTTTGCGTCAGCGGCCAAAAAGACGAGGCACTCAGTCGTGATCCGGTGCATCTCAATGGCCGTAATGTGCTCTTGCACGAGTTGATGCTTCGCGATCGGCTTGCCGTGCTGCTCGCGCACTTTCGCATAAGCGATGACTTCGGCAAGACAATCTTCAATAACCCCGAGACACCCGGCCGCGACGCTTAGCCGCCCGCCGATGAGGCCGTCCATTGCGATCGCCAGACCGTCTCCCTCTTTGCCCAACAAATTCGCCGCGGGAATCGTGTAATCGCGCAGCGCGAATCGGACCGTATCGGCGGTGACGTTGCCAACCTTCGGTTCCAGCGACTCGCTCGAGAAACCTGGTCGCGCCGTTTCGACCAAAAACGCGCTAATCCTCCCCATGCCGCCCTCAGGATAGGCGAAGGTGACGATGACGCCGGCGATGCCGCCGTTCGAGATCAAGTACTTCTCGCCGTTGAGCACAAACTCATCGCCACGACGCCGATAGGTCATCTTCATTTCGCGCGGGTTACTGCCGGCTTCTGGTTCAGTCAGGCCGAACGCGCAAACGATCTCGCCGCTGGTCGAGCGCGGCAAGAAGCGGCGCTTTTGCTCATCGCTGCCCCACGCGAGAATCGGACCTTGGCCAATCGATGAATGGCCAGAAAAGAACGTCCGCACGCCCGTTCCCTCTTGGCCGATTCGCGCAAGCGCCCGTGCATACGTCGCCATGTCCGCGCCTCGGCCACCGAACTCAACGGGGACCGGCACGCCCAATAGCCCGTGCTCCCGCGCCAGCGGCACGATGCGATCATTGAATCGCCGGGCGAGATAGCACTGATCCTCGTATGGTCGCAATGCTTGGCAAAAGCTCTCGACATCCTGGAGCAACCGGTCTCGATCTGCGCGCTGCATCGTATGACTCACGTTTTCAGGACTGAAGAAATAGCCGGGCAGGCCTCGTCTGGGCCTAGTCCTGAATCTATTGGCAAAAGAGCCGATCAAGTCGGATTTGCGGGTAGGCAACGGCTCGGCATTAAATCAAAATGCGGTGCCCATTTGGGCACCGCATGCCGAACTTGATCGTATTGTCGAAAAAATGTCCTGCACCGAGGTGCCTTACTTCGCGTTCTTCAGCGCGGTGGTGGCTCGGGCCAATTGCTCGGCTTCGGCCTCGCTGGTAATACCGGCTCGAATCAATGGATAACCGCCGGGTCGGGCTTTCTCTAATTCCGTCCATTCCGATGCATCGCAGACCGCGTGCGTGCCGCAGGGCTTGCCCCGTTCGAGTGCTTCGTAAACAACCCAAGTCGTGACGCGCTTGACCATTGATGCTCCGCTCTTGGGCAACGTTCAGACACACTCATCATACCCTCGACTGCAAATGAGGCGCAAATCCGGCCAGAATTGCATGTTGGCGTGAGATTTTGCCTCCGTGGAGTGCCTCGCACGGATTATGACGGCCGGCGCGAAGAAGCGATGCGCCGAAACCTTTGAGCCGAGAAATTCTAATGTCGCGGCAACTCGGTCGGCGGAGGTGTCTCCACCTCGATGACCTGCTCACGCGGCCACGGCTGACTTATGAACCGGCTGAACATTCGCTGCATCTGGCGAACTCCGAAGTAATACATGCCAAAGCCGCCGATCGCGGCCGCGACGAATCCGCCCCCCATCATCCACAGGCCAAAATGGGCGATCTCCCACGATCCGGTGATGAGTTGCACCGGCAGACCAATAATGGCGACCGGAATGCCAATCCCGCCGACAATGAGACCATTCCAAAACAAAAACGAAAAAATTCGAAACATATTGAAGCTTACTTCGCCTCGTCAACGATCACCCGATGGGAACCGACAATTTCGTTATTCCACACCACGTCCAGGGAAAATGTGCCCGGATGCGGAGCAAACGCTTTCATCGGTGGCAGCGGCACCACGATTTCGATCGTCGCCAGTCGGTCATTATTCTGGATCTTCACGCCGACGTGAAACAGCGATTGATTGGTCGAGAAGTCCATGTACTGAACTGTGATTTCCGTGCCATCGTGCACATCGGTCAGACTGACATACGCCGATGGACATCCGGGATCAGTCCCGCCTTGTACGACGGTCGCCTTCTCTCCGGTCGGCGTGGTGATCTGCTGAGACTGGGCTTTCCCAGTCGTGATCTTGTTGAAGGTGCCGGCGATGATTTTTTTGCCGGTCTTCTCCTCGTAAATTCTTTCGGCTAACACCAGAGCTTGCAAAATCGGCTTCATTCGATGGCTCGCTTTTTACCAAATAAATCGTCGCACCAGGATCCGCTTCTTAGCGACTTTATATCGACGAGGCCGCAGTGCTACAGTCCAAGTCGTTCGGAATGCGGCCCGCAAACTCTACGCAGTCCTCACAAACGAATTCCCCGTGAAGATGGATAAGACGCTGGCCGCGCAAGTCGTATTTCGAAGATCGTTTCCCTTATGCACGATGGATTCACCCCACGGAGAAAAACTCGATGAAGACTCTTCTTGTCGCACTTGGCCTCGTTGCCGCCACACTCGGATTTGCTGGGACCGCCTCCGCGGATCCCCCTTATTATGGCTCACATTACAGCGGATATCACGGCGGGCCCAATCACTACCATGGCGGTTACTACACCGCTTACCCCGCCTACGGGTATTACGCTCCGGGCTATTACGTAGCCCCCGCACCCGCACCGGTGTACTACGCGCCATATGGCTACTACGCTCCTGCTCCCCGCAGCGGCGCCTCGATTTTTTATGGTAACTCCGGTTTCCGTGTCGGCGTTACGATTCGCTAGCATGTTGATGCGATTGTGCCACGGTCTCCTGACCGTGGCACACGAAGACGGGACTCAGCCTTTCAGCGACTTCATATCGATCACAAAGCGGTACTTCACATCGCCCTTTGTCAACCGCTCGTAGGCTTCGTTGATTTTCTGAATTGGGATCAACTCGATGTCCGAGACGATGCCTTTGTCGGCACAGAAGTCGAGCATTTCCTGCGTCTCGCGTATGCCGCCAATGCCCGAACCAGCGAGCGAGCGCCGGCCCATCAATAGCAAGAACACTGAGGGCGATGGGTGCGGATGTTCTGGCGCGCCCACTAAGACGAGGGTGCCGTCACGCTTGAGCAATCTCAGGAACGGGTCGAGGTCGTGCGCCACCGCGACGGTGTTCACAATCAGATCGAAGCTCCGCTCGTGCCGTTTCATCTGGCTCGCATCTTTGGAGATGACAACGTCGTCAGCCCCGAGCCGTTTGCCGTCGGCCACTTTTGAAGGCGAAGTTGTGAACAGCACCGTCTGAGCATCGAATGCATGAGCCAGCTTCACGCCCATGTGCCCGAGCCCGCCCAGACCCACGATGCCCACTTTCTTTCCGGGACCCGCCTTCCAGTGTCGCAGCGGTGAATAGAGAGTTATGCCTGCGCACAGAAGAGGTGCCGTCGCCGCGAGGTCGAGTTTGTCTGACACCCGCAACACGAAGTGCTCGGCCACCACGATTCGCTCGGAATAGCCGCCGTATGTTGCCGGCGCAGTCTTGTGGGGGTCCAGCGAGTTGTAAGTAAAAACCGTGCCCGCGACATCGCAGTATTGCTCCAGCCCTTCATTGCAGGCGGCGCACCTCATGCACGAATCGACCATGCAGCCGACGGCACATAGGTCTCCCGGCTTAAAGTCACGGACCATGGGGCCAACTTTGGAAACCCGGCCCACGATCTCATGGCCCGGCACGCAGGGGTAGATCGTTGGCCAGGCAGACCATTCGTTGCGGGCCGTATGCAGATCGGAGTGACAGACCCCGCAATACAGGATTTCGATCTCGACATCCCGCTCGCCCACGCTCCGGCGCTGGATCGCGGTAGGGGCCAAAGGCGAGGCGGCCCCAGCGGTGGCAAATGCTTTGGTGGTCATGGTGATTATTCTCGATTAGGCGATAAGCATTTTCGCAACATATGTGCCCGTACTTCATTTGCACGTATCAATTTTGTGAACTAAGGTTCCGGCAGGAAAGGCGCAAGCCCGTGGGGGCATTGCGCCGCCTACCGGAGCTAGATCATGAAGGAAAAACGAGGGAAAATCTGGATTGATCCTTTCCAGACCGGCCTCATCATGCGAATTATCGCCTATTGTGCGTTTTATCAAATTGCCTTGTTGATCTATTTCGCTGTGTGCGAACAAGCGGAACTCATCCTCGCTTCTATGGGTATGTCGTGGTTCTTTATCTCCAACCCCGTTTGGCGCGGGGTGTTTGCGCTGGTGCTAATCCTGATTCCGGCAGCTATGGACGCGCTCTTCTTCGCCCACCGCTTTGTCGGTCCGGTTTTCCGATTCCGTGCGGCCGTACGCGACATCGCCTCGGGCAAGCCGGTTTCAATGATCCAGTTGCGAAAGAACGACATGCTGACCGAGTTTCGTGATGAATTCAACGCAATGCTGGAGCAACTCGCCAAAAAAGGCGCCATCGTGATCACTTCAACCGAACCGAACAAAACGCCACCGCCAGCCAGTCAAACCCAAACAACCGGGGTGCTTTCGAAAGCTTGATCGCAGCGAACCACTCGCGAAATTGGATCAAGAAAGAAAAAAGCCCCGCCGCCGAATTCACTCAGTGTCGCCCAGTCACTGAGTTTCGTTCGAACGACGGAGCCAGTTCATCGCACGACGCGAGTCAGCCGTACGTTTTCTATTTGTTCCGCGTACACCCGCTGCAAATACTCGACGTCAATATCGTAAGGCGGTTTCAAGGCATGAGTATCCGTAAAACTACCTATTTGCGAGAAACGCTAATCTTCAGTTCTCGATGGGAATCAACTTGTGTCGAACCGCGTAACGGATCAATTCCGCTAGATTTTGCAGCCTAAGTTTTCGCATTAAATTGGCGCGGTGATTTTCGACCGTGCGATGGCTGATGTGCAGTCGCTTGGCGATCGCGCCACTCGTAAGCCCTTCCGCGGAAAGTTGGAGTACCTCGCGCTCGCGCGGAGTCAGCATTTCATGTGGCTTCAACGAACTGGCGTGCGACTGCTTCATGTACGACTGGAGCGACTCCGGACTAAGCTGTCGTGCGGTGACGTCTTGAGCGAGACAGGCAATCCCGATGATCGACCCATCGGCACCACGCAAAGGGGTGTTGAACCATTCGCATGTGATCGGGCGACCATCGCGTGTGCGATTTTCATTGACAATGTGAGCGTCCATATCGCCTGCACGCAGCCGAGCTATGACCGTTTGCACCGGAACGGAAACCGGAGTAGTAACGATTAGATCAATCACCGATTTCCCGACCGCTTCCGCGCGCGAATAGCCGAACATGCGCTCGGCTGTGGAATTCCAAACTTGCACGCGCATGTCAACGTCGAGAACGAGATAGGCGAGCGGCAGACGATCGACGTCCAACAGAAACTGCAAACCGGGCGCTTGGAGGATCGACTGCACGGAATCACGTGCTCCGTTGGACTCGCGATCAGGTAAATCCGAAGACGGACAGGTCAGACTTCGGAACGCTCAAGAGGGGGTCGTGCTTTCATTCTATTACTTTTGGGCCATCGAAACGAATGAATCGGACGTTGCTACGGGAATTCCCTGCACCGATTCCGCCTTGCGGAAAATCGGCCAGATTGCCAGAATCGCCGATTGGCGCAAAGTGGGCCGCCGGGACATTCACGGATGAATGTGTTCGCCGTCTTCAAATTCCCTGTTCGCGAACGATTGACCGCCGGACCGGCACTCTTTGCCGCGTTGGCCGGGGTGATTGGCGTCGCATGTCTCGCGTTCGGCGAACGAGTCGAGGTGAATGAGGGGCTCGGCTGGGACGGCGTCATTTACGCACGCTGGGTCCGCGACTTCCATCAAGAGATTTTCGTCAACAAAGTTGACACCTATTACGTCCAGCGCATTCTGCCGGCGGCTGTCGTGCATTATGGCCTGAGGGCGTGCTGGGCGCCTCTGAACGACGCCAACATCATGCGGGCTTTCGGCCTGCTAAGTGTCGCACTACTGGGCGCAATGGGTGGCCTCTGGGGTGCGATTGGCCGCGAGCTCAAGATATCGCAACGCGGCCAATGGCTCGGCTTCCTCGCACTGTTCTGCAATTACGTAGTCCTGAAACACAGTTTCTACGTGCCCGTGACAACCGACGTCTGCGCATATGCGATTGGGCTGGCGATGCTCTACTGCTATCTCACCGACCGACGCATCGGACTCATCGCGCTGACGCTGGCCGGTGCTTTCACTTGGCCGCTCGCCGTATACGTTGGGATCGCTCTACTGCTCTTCCCGCGAAGTGAATCCGCGGCCGGCAACGTGAATGACAAGCGCCCGATTATTCTCATCGCAATTGGATCGGTCTTCTCCTTCTTCGCCATTCACTACGAGGCGGTGCTGGGTCCACAGGGGCAAGCGTGGCTTGGCGACGCGCAATATTTCGATCCAGTTCGGTCCCTGGTGAATCTCAGCAGTGCCGTCTCCGCCATTTACCTGTTCCTCGGGGCGGCTGTACTGTGCAGCTCATCTCGGTTGCTCGATTGGCGGACCTATATCACTCCGGCGCGGCTTGGTTGGACGGCTCTTACCCTCATTGCGTTGGCCAGCGTCCGCCAGTGGCAACATGCCTGGTCTAACGGCGTGCAGTTCATGGGCGTCCGCGACATGCTGGAAAACACCGCCCTCACGACGGCCGCCAAGCCGGGCGTATTTCTGGTGACTCACGCGGCGTACTACGGCCCCTTCTTCTTGCTCGCGCTGTTCCTCTGGCGGCCCGTGAGCAATTTGATTCGTTCTAATGGGGTCGGCCTGTCGCTTGCCGTTGGCATGGGGCTGGTGCTCACACTCAATAGCCAGTCGCGCTACGTGATCAACATTTTCGTTATGGTAATCCCCTTCGTCGCAAAGGCCACCGACACCCTACGCTGGCGTGCGCCGCAGATCGGACTTCTAGCAGGACTATCTCTGCTAGCGTCCAAGGTTTGGCTGACGACCAATGTCGCCCCATTCACCGGCAAATTGCTCGAATTCCCAGACCAATTGCTCTTTATGACCCATGGGCCCTGGATCTCCACCGAGATGTATTTGCTCCAAGGCGCTGTGATGATGGGCAGCGGATATGCGATTTGGCGCGTCTGTCTCCAGAGCAAGCCGGCAGCTATCATTCAGGTCGAGCCGCGGCAAGCGAGGGTCGCCGCGTGAGCAAGTGCGCCGCGATTACCGGCCGGCAGATCCGCCAGATTGTGCTGGAGCAATCGCACCGTGCGCGCGTGGGCCACATTGGGTCCGCGCTTTCCGTCGCGGACATCATTGCCGCGCTTTACGGCCAGGTCTTGCGCATCGATCACCCTGACGATCCGCAGCGCGACCGCTTCGTGCTATCCAAGGGCCACGCCGCACTGGCTCTTTACGCCGCTCTACATTTGCGTGGATGGTTAAGCGCCGAAGAGTTGACTACCTACTGTGCCGACGGCAGCCTGCTCGGCGTGCATCCGGAGCACAACCTCACTGGTGTTGATTTCTCCACGGGATCACTCGGCCAAGGTTTACCGTTCGCTGCTGGGGCGGCATTAGCCGCACAACTGACGGGTGCACGTCGCCGCGTGTTCGCCTTAGTCAGCGACGCCGAATGCAATGAAGGATCGCTGTGGGAAGCCGTGATGTTTTCAGCCCATCACAAGCTCGACAATCTGACCGCCGTCGTGGATTTGAATGGCCAACAAGCCCTTGGTTACACCAAGGATGTGCTCGATCTCTCGCCGCTGGCGGAGCGCTGGCAAGTGATGGGTTGGGACGTCTGCGAAGTCGATGGCCACGATGTTGATGCGATCACGGTAGCGGCGGAGTCGCCCCGAGCGGGCCGGCCGCGAGTGCTCATTGCGAAGACGACGTTTGGCAAAGGCGTTTCCTTCATGGAAAGCCAGATCAAGTGGCACTACTGGCCGATGTCCGAGGCGGAGTACCACTCTGCGATGCGAGAGATCGGGGCTGCCGCATGAGAGCCGCCTTTGCTAGTACGCTGACCGAGCTTGCGAAGCGCGACCCGCGCATCGTCTTACTGACCGGCGATCTGGGCTACATGGCCTTAGAGCCATTCGCGCAAGCGCATCCGAAGCGATTCATCAACGTCGGAGTGGCCGAGCAGAATATGGTCGGCCTAGCCACCGGGCTCGCGGAAGCAGGAATGCTGCCGTTCGTTTATTCGATTGCGACATTTGCCTCGCTGCGGCCATACGAATTCATTCGCAACGGTCCGGTGCTTCACGGTTTACCGGTACGCATCATCGGTGTGGGCGGCGGGTTCGAATACGGCCACGCGGGGCCCACGCATCACGCATTGGAAGACGTCGGCGTGATGCGAACCCTGCCCGGCCTGACAGTTGTCGCACCGGCCGATCATCGCCAAGCACGGACCGCGTTGCAATCGACGTGGGACATGCCCGGGCCGGTTTACTACCGGCTCGGCAAAGACGACCGCACGGTCGTGCCCGGCCTCGATGGTCGGTTCTCGTGCGATGGGCTCGAGATCGTTCGTGCAGGGCACGACGTCTTGCTTCTGGCCATGGGAAGCATCGCCACGGAGGCCGTCGCGGCGGCACAGTTTTTAGCCGAGCGTGGTGTCTTCGCGGCTGTCGCGATCATGGCGTGCATCCATCCTGCCCCCACCGCGGCGCTCGCGAATCTGGCCGCGCGCTACCGAGTCGTGACAACGGTCGAAGCTCACTCGTTATCCGGCGGACTTGGTTCGCTCTGTGCCGAAGTGATCGCGGAGCGCGACCTAGATTGCCGGCTCGTGCGCTGCGGTGTTCGAACAGCGCCTGACGGCCGCTCGGGCAGCCAAGATTATTACCACCAGCGGCACGGTCTTGATGCGGCATCTATTGCGGAATCAGCATCGCGAGCGCTACACGAGGTGCCGGGCCGTACGGTCCGCAAAGCAGGGTGACGAGAAACAGATGCAACAATTAGTGTCCGTCATATTGCCGGTGCACAATCAGGCCGACCACATTCGCGAGATTGTGGAGGAGTACCTCGCCGCGCTGAAAACTCTGCCCGTGAATCACGAGCTCATCCTCGTGCCGAATAATTGTCGCGACGCCACTGTCGAAGTTTGTGCCGCGCTGGCGAAGGAATATCCCACATTGCGGCTCGTGGTTAGTGAGCGCGGCGGTTGGGGGCTCGCCGTGAAAGCCGGGCTCCTGGTCGCCCAGGGCGACTGGATTTGCTACACGAATTCGGCTCGCACCGCGCCCGAAGACCTCACGCTCATGGTTATGTATGCACTGACGCACCCGGCCGTGGTGGTAAAAGCCAATCGCAAGATTCGCGACAACTGGCGGCGGCGTCTTGGCTCGCTGCTTTACAACTTGCAGTGTCGTATGCTGTTCGATCTGTCAAATTGGGATATCAACGGCACGCCCAAGGTCTTTCCCCGCACCTTCGCGAAGTTGCTGGATCTATCGCGCGATGACGATCTGATCGACGCTGAGTTCAGCGCGATATGTCGGCGCGAAGGCTACCCGATGCTCGAGATCCCCATTTTTTCGCAACGGCGGCATGGCGGAAAATCAACGACAAATTACAACACGGCACTGAAGCTCTACGTCGGCGCATTTCAATTGTGGCGTGACCGGAGGGCCGCATGAAGGCAGCGGCCGCCGATGCTCTGTGGTCCCGGCATCACGCCGCCTGGCGTGACACAGCCCAGGTCGCGAGCCAGTGGCAAGACGCCTCCGCGACGGATGTCGAGACGCTCCGGCACCGTGCGACCGGCGAATTTTGGGAACTGCTCGCCAAGGCAAAGATCACCCTCCTGGTGACGCGAGAGTACGAGCATTTGGTCATGGCGTTGGGCGCAACCAACCGCGGACCCGATGTATCATTCATGGCTTTGCCCCATCCTTCGGGGCTCGCCGTGGATCGCCAGCGCGGTGTTGTCCATGTGGCGAGCACGCGAAATCCCAATCAAGTCATCGATCTTGAACCGGTGCGCGACACCCTGCCACGCCGGGATGTGACATCCAATCCATCTGCGGACCGCCCGTTGGTCCCGGTCCGGTCACGATTCTATCCCGGCTGTTTGTACATGCACGATCTCGCGATTGTCGGCGGACAACTCTACGCCAACGCCGTGGGACAAAACGCTATTGTCCGGCTGGATGCGAATGGCGAGCATCAGCGTGTCTGGTGGCCAAAGTGCATTGAGAAGGCGAAGAAGCCGGATTTCAGTCGCAATTACCTGCAACTCAATTCGATCGCGGCCGGCAAGAGTATCCGCGAATCTTACTTTTCGGCTTCAGCAGAGCAAATGTCCTCTCGCCGGCCGGGGATGCGGAACTTTCCGGTGGATGGCCGCGGAGTGATCTTTTCCGGCCGCACACGAGATGCGTTCGCGCGCGGCTTCACTCGGCCACACTCCGCACGGGTGCACCAAGACCGCCTCTGGGTCGATAACAGCGGCTACGGCGAGTTTGGTTATTGCGACGATGGTCGCTTCCACCCGGTTGCAAAGCTACCCGGCTGGACGCGCGGGCTGTGCTTCCAAGACAACATCGCCTTTGTCGGCACCTCGCGTGTGATACCGCGCTTCCGCAATTACGCGCCGGGTCTGAATGTCGATGACAGCGTGTGCGGTATTCACGCCATCGACATGAAATCCGGCCGGACCCTCGGCCGGCTTACTTGGCCGGCGGGCAACCAGATTTTCGCGATCGATTGGATCGACCGGGCCGTGAGCACAGGCTTTCCGTTCGCCGCCCGCGCCCGCCGCACGAATTACGAAAAGGCCCTCTTTTACTGTTACGTTACGTGACGAATTTCGCGAAAGGACGCTCGTATGCGAAACAACTTCCGGCTGCTCATGCTCGGCGCGATGTACGAGAACGGCGGCAACACCACGCACCGATTTCTCGACGGGCATCCGCAGATGTTCGTTTATCCGTACGAGTCGCAGATCGGCACTCGGATGGTGAATGACAATCTCTCGTCCATGTTTCCGGTCAAGTATCGCTGGCCCGTGTTCGCACTCGACGCCACGCCGGAACAGGATTACCGGGCCATTATCGACGAAGAAGGCAAAGTGCGCTCGATCACGCCGCACGTGAGCAAGTTCCGCCACATGTCGTTCGAGATGACCGACAAAGATCGATGTGCCGCTTACGTGGGACACATCAAAGAAACTGGCCGATCGCGCGGCCACAACGTCGCCGCGTTCTTCAAAGCAACGTTTGATGCTTGGAAGGACATTAAGCGAACCGGCCGCGAATCCGTCTACGTCGGCTACAGCCCGATCCTGGTCGTGGATGCGGAGAAGATTCTCACCGACTTGCCGGAGGCCCACTTCCTCCACGTCGTGCGCAATCCATGGTCGGCTTATGCCGACACCAAGAAGCGACCCGTCCCCCTGCCGCTCGCCGACTACATGCTCGGGTGGACGCTCAACCAATATCACGCCCTGCTCTTCCGTGAGAAATTCCCCGGCCGGCTCCACATTGTCCGGGCCGAAGACGTAATGGCGTCGCCCATCAAGACTCTGGGCCCCGTCTGCGAGGCGATGGGATTGGAGCGAGCCGAGACGTTGAATACGCCCACTTGGAACGGTGAGTCGCTCAAGGAAATTTATCCCTGGGGCACCATCCGCAAGCCGACACCGCAGGCCAACCGCGCGACGGCCGATGAGCTCACGCCGCAGGAAAAGGCCGAGATTCAGGCCCGCACTTGGCAATATCTCGAAACGTTTGACTACAAAGGCTTCCTCAACAAGTCAGCCGCGGCATGAACCGTGTGCTGTTGACCGGCGGCAGCGGTTTCGTCGGCGCGAATCTCGCGCGGCGATTGCTCCGCGATGGCCATGAAGTGCATCTGCTGCTGCGCCCCGCCTTCAACCCGTGGCGCATCGACGAGATTCGCGGCGATGTGATTTGCCATCTGGTCGAGTTGACCGATGCCGACGCGCTCGCGCGGCTCGTCGCGGCCGTGAAGCCGGATTGGGTTTTTCATTGTGCCGTACATGGTGCCTACTCCTGGCAGACCGCTTGGCACGGGATGGTGCAGACCAATATCGTCGGCACCGCAAATTTGGTCGAGTCGTGCGTCCGCCAAGGCTTCGAGGCGTTCATCAACACGGGCTCTTCATCCGAGTACGGCTACAAAGACCATGCGCCAGCCGAGGATGAACTGCCCACGCCCAATAGCCACTACGCGCTGACGAAATTGTCCGCGACCATGTTTTGCCAGCACACCGCCCGCCAGTACAACGCCCGCATCCCCACGTTGCGACTCTATTCGGTCTACGGGCCTTACGAAGAGCCGCGGCGACTCATGCCGACGGTCATTCGCGAAGGTTTGGCAGGCCGGCTGCCGCCGCTCGCGGATCCGGAGGTCGCGCGCGACTACATCGCGGTCGCGGATGTCGTGGATGCATATCTGCTCTGCGCCACCCATCCCCGCGTCGAGCAGGATGGCGTCTACAACGTCGGCACCGGCACGCAAACCAAGCTGTGCGACGTGGTATCTTTAGCTCGCCACGTCTTTGGTTTGCAAGAAGAGCCGCAATGGGGCTCAATGGCCAACCGCACCTGGGACACCACTGTCTGGCAATCGAATCCCCGCAAGCTGCGACAACTCGGCTGGTCCCCGCGCACATCACTCGAAGCCGGCTTTCGCGAAATGGCCGACCGGATGCGTTCCGACGCCCGCCGCGTTGCATAATAAGCCCGCAAGCAAGGGTTCCCTTACGAAACCTCGCTCACCGTCAGCGGCCGGTCATGCCGGCCGTTCAACTCGCGCTCGGTGCGATCCGCGATCGCACGTTCCCGGCGAATATCCACCCGCACACGGTGATAAAGATTCATGTAAATGTTTGCAATCCAAACGAGACAGATGTAGCCCACCACGTAGCCACGCCAATCATCGAAGATGAGCTGAGCCCGGAAGAACAGGTCGAAAAAGAGTGCGCACCAGTGAGAGAAGCAATACTCGCACGTGAATAGGTAATAGAGTTTTCGTCGCAGGAGCGTGTTACACCGCCGGCTCCGGTCGGTGCAGTACTCCCGCAACTCGCGGAATATCTCCTCCCGCGTCACCGTCCAACTGGCCCATGCCACCGGAATCGCCAGAATCATCACCCGAACGAATTGCCAGATTTCTTCCACGATAAATCCACTCCCGAAGCAGCCCACCACACTCCCTGGCATTTGTCATGCCGGTTTGAGCGCGAAAGAGAGCATGGGCGGGAACCTGTCTCCGCGTTCGCTCGCGCTTGGGTTGACAATGCCACGCACGGGCGGACCATAACCAAATGAAGCGATTGCTGGCCCTCTTCTGTTTGGCGACCTTGGCGATGGGCGCCGATCAACCCGTGGCATCGCACGAACAGGCCAATCCGCTGTATGATGCGTTGCGCAAAACTGGTGTCAAAGTCACTTTCAAGGATCACATCCCGCTGCCCGCGCCGACGATGGCCGACGGGTTGGATGGCCCCGCTCAAACCGCGGTGGTCAAAAAGGTGATCGGCGACGATTACAGCTACGACGAATTTGTCCGCGAGTCGATCGTCTCGCCGATGGTACTGAAGATCCGCGACCTGCAGCCGTCGGACCCCAAGTCCCCGGCCCGCGGTGTCGATCTCTACTTCATCGCGTTTGGCAACTTCGACAAGTTGACCGATCGGCAATACACGGATCAATTGCTCAGCGCGAGCCGGGAGGGTGGCACCGCGCGGTCGCTTTCCGCAGATGAGCTGACCAAGCGCGGCATCGACGCCAAGGCAATTCGCGAAGGCCAGGAGGGCTATGGCCATGCGTCGTTCACCTTCTTGGACAAAGTGGATCTAAGTCTCACCGGTCGATCGTACTGGACGCGCGCGCACGACTCGGTGCTGACCGCATCGGCGATTGACCCGCGCTTCCGCGACGACCGCGACTTTCCCAACCAATGGCGGCCCCTCATGCGCGAAGGAGACAAGACTAAGACCGGTCCGCCGCAGCCTTACGACGAGGCGGCGCAATACGTGAAACTCACGCGCCTCTTCGAACCGAAGGGTTCGGTCTTCGTGGAATATCACGTGATCTTCGCGGAGCCGGTAGATTGGTTCGGCGGCGCCAATTTCCTGCGGTCGAAGTTCCCACCGGCCGCGCAGAAAATCGTCCGCGACATGCGGCGAGAGTTTCTCAAGACGAAATAGTGCGTGCGACCTGAATGTTCTCGATCTGGCCGTCGCGGAACTGCACGACGCGATCCGCCCTTGCTGCCACACCGGCGTCATGCGTGACGACAATCATTGCCAGGTTATGTTCGCGCCGAAGCGAGGCCAGCAAGTCCAGAACGTCGGCTGCGGCGTGCGAATCCAGATTACCGGTCGGTTCATCGGCCAATAGCAGCACCGGGTCGTTGGCGAGAGCCCGAGCCAGTGCCACCCGCTGGCGTTCGCCCACGGAAAGTTGGTTTGGGCAGTGCCGGCCGCGATGCGACATGCCAACCCGGGCGAGCAGCCGATCTGCTTTCGAGGCCCGCTCCCGTGCAGCGAGCCGCGGCCCTTCGAACATTGGCACCTGCACATTTTCGCGGGAATTCAGCGTCGGCAGCAGAAAGAATGACTGAAAGACGAACCCGATTTTGCGAGCGCGGAGCAAATGCAAATCGGACTGACTGGCAAGCTTCTGTCCCTGAAAATAAATATCGCCCGCATCGGGGTGATCCAGGCCCCCCAGCAAATTGAGCAATGTCGATTTGCCGCTGCCCGATGGCCCCATGATGGCGACCGACTCGCCGGCACGAATACCGAGCGTGACGTTATTGACGGCGTGCACATCGCCATCACGATAGGTCTTCATGAGCCGATCGCCGAAGAGCAGATAGCTGGCGGCGTCACTCATGCCGCAACGCCTCCGTCGGCGAAAGCTGGGCCGCCCGCATGGCTGGGTATACTCCACCAATCAAGCCAAGCAGCGTGGTGATGCCTACGGCTTCAAAGGCAACGTTGAGAACGATGCGGCCTTCGATGAACCCGATCACCGCGGGGAGCATGGCGAGCAAGCGCGTGCCGATCGCGGCCATGATGATCCCGATCACGGCCGCGGCCAAGCTTAAGATCACGGACTCGCCGAGCACCATGCAAACGATGCGGCTCCGCTTCCAACCCACGGCACGTAAGATGCCCATCTCGCGCACACGCTCCAATACCGACATCAGCATCGTGTTGAGCATGCCGATTAGGCCGATGAATATGGCCACCGCGGAGATCAGCCACGCCACCGCACTCGCCATGCGAAAGTACATCGACGTGTTCACGAAATCGCGCGTCGGCAACACCGCTAATCCTTTGCGCTCGCTGGATTCGTTGACCAAGCTTTCGATGCCGCGGCGGACTTCGCTCACTGTGTTTTCGTCCGCATCCGGCTCGAGGATCACGGACACCCCGGTGATTCGTCCAACTCGCGAAGTTAGTCGCTGCAACTCCTCCAGCGGCATCACGGCCCCGCCGTTCTCATACACCAACGAGCTTTGAAATATACCGATGACCCGAAACGTCTCGCCCTGAATTACCACCGTATCGCCGACCTTTTTCTTCAAATTGCTCGCGAGGGTCGAGCCGAGGATCACAACGCCTCGGTCTTCCGAGGTAAATGTCCGACCCTCGGGAAAATCAATCAGACTAAACCCGACGTTTTCCGGCCGCCAGCCCTGAACGAGAACGCTGAACGACGTGCCGTTCAGTTCCTTCTGCACTTCGGTAAGTGTTACCAGGCCTTCATCGACGGCGCGAACATTGGGAATCTTCCGCACCTTGTCAGCCAACCGCATGTCGAGGTCGCTGGACAGTTGATCGGTCGCTCCAGACGCCGTCACTATTAAGGCGACACCGCGCTGAGCGAACGATTCGGCCGTCGCTTCGCGGAATCGATGCGCGATGCTCACGAGCGAAACCATTGCCGCCACGGAAATGGCAATGCCGAGCGCGGTGAGGATCGACCGCGTGCGGCGGCGCGTCAGGTTTTTGAAGATGATGGTGACGAAATACATTCGCTAGCCATTCGGCGCAAGTGTCGCGAGACTGCATCGGCAAACGCGGCCGGGTTTTGCACGAGCGCCAGGTGCTTGGCCCCTGGAATGATCTCGACCGTGCAATTCGGCAACTGCTGTTCAAGATAGCGGCAAGTGGCGTGGAACGGCGAGTGCTCGTCATACAGCGCGACCACGGGCTGGCGCACGGCCGCGATGCGGGCCGCGTCGAACCCAGCGACCTCGAAGACCTCTTTGCCGCAGATCGTGTTGGCTAATCGCGGCAATTGCCGCAGCCAGCCGCGGCTAAATGGACCGAGCTTCGCGTCCAATTGCTCGGATTGCCCGGGTGTCAGTTTGGCAACGACGCGAAAAAGGTCGGACAAGTCAACTTCCGCTGGTAGTTCGACACTGGCCGATTCAAATGTCGTTCGCAGGTCCGTCCAGATGTTGGCTTGCGCTATATTCGGCTCTATCTCTCGGAGCCCGGGGAAATAAGAATCGGCCACGATCACCCCGGCGACCAAATCCGGATAAAGCGAGGCAGTGTGAAGGGCAACGACGCCGCCAAAACTGTGACCGACCAAAAAGGCCGGTCGCAATCCTAATTTTCTGTGGAGCTGGCGGAAGTCCTCCGCCATGTCGGCTGATGTGTAGCCAATTGCCGGAACGTCACTGTGGCCGTGGCCGCGCAAATCGTATGAAGTGACACGAAAGTTCTGTCCGAGTGACTCGCTCAACCCCGTCAACATCCAGACTGCAAGATTGCCCGTCACTGCATGGACGAGCACAACATCGGGTCCCTGCCCGGTCTGCTGGTAAAAGAGCCGCAGACCGCCGATGTCAGCGTGCGGCATGGTGAGGTCCATTCAGAAATTGAGCCAACTCACCCAGTTCTAAATCCGTCGCGCCACGATCGCGAACGTCGGCCAGCAAGGCCGCGAAGGGCACCTTTCGACCAATATGTTGTTCGATCGCTTCGCCAAGGACGACAGCATCGATCGACGCGAAGCCCATTTCGCCAAAAAGTTCGGTTTGCGGGCCGATCGGGCCGGAATACTCCCGTTCAGGGAAGGTGCGTGCGATCAAATTGGCGAGTTCCTGAACGGTCATGGCGCGGCTTCGCAAATTGTGGTGGCGATAACAACACCGTCCATGTGAGTCATTCGTAGTTGAACGCGGGCTGGCAGGTCAGGGCGTGCGGACTGAACGCCGGGCTTCAGAATGGCGATCGCATGCGAACCTATCACCGAGATTTCGGAATCGGAAGCTTCCTCTCCAAGTGCGGAAACGATCGCCGCTCGTGCTGCTTCGATTTCAGTGGCGGCCAATCCAATACCGAAAAAGGGTTGTTCGCACGCAATCGCGGCCACGCGGCCATTGAAGTAGGCGACGGATGCCGGAGACAACTCTCCCGCGCCGGCTGGGTCACGAGGCCGCGCGCCAACCCGACCGACGCTGTCGCCGTCAATTTCCATATCCGCGGGAAAGATCCTCTCGTTCGTCTTTTCCGCCCACAGCGAGCGAACGGCGTCTTTCGCGACGATCCGGCCGAACATCCAGGCATTCAAGGCGTCGTCGGTGCCTTCAAATCGCGAGTATAAATCGAGTTCTCGCGCGGTGAGCGTGACACGGGCGCCAGCGGAGCGCAGGACCGGCTCCTTCAGATCGACGGGGATTTCCAAATACATCACCCGACTCGCCGGAGCCGGCACCGCGTCGGGCAAGTGGCGGCTGAGGAAGTACTCGTCTTTGGGGCCAAAGAAATTGACGTGCCCGAACGGGAGATAGAAACGCCAGTAGCCAGCCCCGGTCAATCGACACCACAGTTGCCCATCAGGGTAGGCCATTTCCACGCCATGGCGGAAGTGCCGTGCGGAGGCCTGCTCGTTGTGACCTCGAATCTGCAGCACCGTCCCCACCGGGGGTGTCGGCCCAAAGAACTCAACCTGACGAACTTCGAAGGGCAAGAGAATGCGCCCTGTCCAATCGGGTTGCTCAAGATGCCAGGCTCCTAGTATGTGCATGGCCATATCGATCAGCACAGGATCGAAAACGAGTTCGGGATCGGGGCTCGATGCAAACCAGTTACTCCGAGGCAAGACTTCAACGCTGCCTTCGATGCCTTCCACGCCCCATCGGTCGGATGAGCGAATGCCTTGAAACCTCGGGCCGTGAAACAGATTGCGATAAAGAATTTCAGGAGTGGTTCGACAGCAGCTTTCATTAGTGAGTGAGAACGCGCTCAACGTCGGTGCATCGGGATAAGCGTCCGCCATGTGCAAGATCGCTTCGGATGCCGGCTTATCCGCGTCGCGATCGATGATTGTGACCTTGATCGACGCAGGGGCAACAACCTCGGCGCGGGTTTCCAGTGTCAGCGTTGTGCCTGTGTAAGGCAGCCAGCGATGGAGGCGGATATTCTCGATCACACTCACAACTTTGCCGGGGATGAGTGCCGATGCGCACTCGGCCATAATTTCCAGACTGAATGTCATCGGCAGGACGGGCAATCCATGCTGGTTCGGGTCACAACGGCTTGCATTTCGGCCTCCGAGGGTATGATCCAGCGCAAATAGGTCCTCGGCCAAATCCAATTTCCGCCGAGTCACCAATGCTTGACCCGGGACGAAGTGAATTACGTCGCCAAGCATGGCAAAACGTGGCAGAGCGGTGGCGACCCTGGCATGTTCGGAGGAACCAAACTCAAAGCCGGTCCAAGGTTCCGCGGTCGCACCGGGCGCACCGTCCGCGGAGAAATACGCTTCATGCACCTCGCGCTGCACGTCGAGGAATTGC
Source organism: Gemmataceae bacterium (assembly GCA_045802605.1). GTDB lineage: Bacteria > Planctomycetota > Planctomycetia > Gemmatales > Gemmataceae > JBJMQS01. The sequence continues at coordinate 46,794 of JBJMQS010000015.1, forward strand.
TCCATCACAGAGAGGTAGTTCAACATGACGGCCGTTTGGTCGTCGGAGGGCAACTCAAACGGCGCGTCTGAATAGGCGGCCTTGGGGGCCCGCCACGAGATCTGTTGGGCGTCGCGGTTGGCAAACAGATGTCCCAATTCCAGTGGGACATGATGCGCAAATAGCTGGCCGAGGCAATGCAGCAACTGTGTGAGGCCGCCACGGCGGGGGACATCCAACGGTAGTGCGGCGAACGGCTTGCCGCGCAATATATCGGCGGCGAACGCCGAGAGATTGCCGCGCGGCCCGGCTTCGACAAAAATTCGAGTGCCGTCCGCATACATGTTTTCGATGGTCTTGGTGAACTCCACTGGCGAGCGCCAGTGATTGACGGTCAATCGGCAAATGTCGTCGGGGCTCGAAGGAAATGGCCGGGCGGTTGTGGCCGAGTACACCGGGATTCGGGGAGCGCAAAAAGTCAGCGTGCCGAAGAAATCTTCGAGCGGGCCCATCCAGGGCGAGAAGAGCGGCGTGTGGTATGGCCGGTGGAACGGCAGCCGTTCACAAACCAAACCGCTTTCTTTGATGGCCGCCTCCGCCGCGTTCATTGCGTCCGCTGGCCCGACCACGACGCATTGGTGCGGACAATTGTCCATCGCCACCGTGACGGTGGGACCGATCAAGTTGGTAATGGCAGATTTGCCCGCGCCGACGGCCAGGAGTACCGCGTCGGCATCCGAACTGTTTTCTTGCTCCTGCAGCAAATCCATCGCGTCCAAGAGCGAGAAACCCAGCGAAGGCTCGGCATCCAAAGACCCCGTCCAGACAAGTGCCGCCAATTCACCGGCGCTATGCCCGGCACAGGCGGACACAGGCAAACCGAATTTGGCCAGCAGTCGCTCGGCGGCGATATCCGCGATCAAGACGCTGAAGATAGAGTTACCCAGTTGATGCAATTGATCTTCGGCGCAAGCCATTTCAGCGGCGGACGCTTCAGGCGCAATAAACAGGAGGCGGTCGAGAGATCTCTCCGGCTCACCGGCTTCTTTCGCCGCGGTATCGCACCATTCGAATACCTCCGCGACGTCGGGAAATTGTTCGCGGAGTTCGCGGTGCATGCCCAGATATTGCGCACCTTCGCCGGGTGCCAGAAGGGCCACACCGCCGAGATGGTACAACGGCTCATCGAAGTAATAAATGCCTGAGGTATCGCGAATCTGCGTGCAACCCGGGTCGCGGAGACGTGCAACCGCGCGGCCAAGCTTCGCGACCAAGTCCGAGCCATTTTCGGCGATGATGGCTAAGCGAACATCGGCTTGAACCAATTCCTCAACCAGCGTGTGCGACAAATAGGAGAGAGTCAGATTGGTTTGATTGCGAACGAACTCTGCCAGCGATTCAGCCCGTGCGATAAGTGCCTCGCGGTTTGCCTCGGCGAGTACAAATAGCTCCGCTGGCCAGGCTAGGCCGGCGCGTGGCTGCGGAGTGCTCGGACGTGAGAGCATGGCGGCCGACATGGTTTATCCCACGCCCACTGTTGCCGGCGCGGCGTTGAGACCTTCGCGCGACCGTTTCGCCGCCTGTTCGGTGCCGCCGGCGATTATCACCTCGTGGTCAGTCTTTGTTCCATAGAGCAATTCGTCGATCACGAATTGCGGACCGGTCTCGGGCGTAATCAGTTGCAAGCCGCGTTTCACCAGGTGCTTCTCGAGGTCGGCGACCATGCCCACTCCGGCCCAAGGCCCCCATGCCATGGACACGATGCGGCCGGGCGAACGCCGATTGAGATCAGCCGCAATTTTGCTTAAGACCTCGTTTGCCGCCGCGTAATCCGATTGGCCGCGGTTGCCGTAGCGGCTGGTCAGTGACGCAAAAAAGACGCAGAACTTCAATCGACTAAGGTCCACTGATTGAATCGTCGTCAGCGCGCTATCGACCTTGGTGCCGAACACTCGATCAAACGACTCGGGCGTTTTGTCTTTGACCAGCCGGTCCTCAATGACGCCCGCACCATGGATAATGCCGTCGATGCCGCCGAACTGATCGGCGACATGTTTCAAGAACTCGGCGAATGCTTGTTGGTCACGCACGTCCAGGGAGTGGTAGTGCACTCTGCCGCCCGCCGCACGAATAGCGGCGAGGTTGTCGCGCACTTCGCGGTCTTGCTTGAGGCGCTGGAACGCCGCCTCCACGCTCGCCGGAGCGGCTGGCCGCCCTTCCCTTTGGAATCGAGCCATGAGCGCCGCCTTGATTTCCGCCGGGTTTTGTAGTCTGGCTGTTTCCGGATCCTCTTGCTCAGGCGGCGCGGAGCGTCCGACCAGCACCAGGTTGCACTGAAAGCGCCGCGCCAACTGCTCGGCCACTTTCGCCGTGATGCCGCGGGCCCCACCGGTGATGACGATCGTGGAATTCGGCGCAATTTCGATATTTGGAGCTGTGCCTTTCTCCACCGGTCCCGGCTCGGTCTGAGGCATGACGCGCCGTGAACCGACGTAGCCGATCTCGATCGGACCATCCCTGTCGCCGAGTTCGGCGAGAAGCCGCTCGGCCTGCTCGGTGCCGGGCCGCTGGGGATCCAAATCGACCACGCGGACCAACACCTCGGGCCACTCAAAGCTCACGCACTTGGTAAATCCGGCGACGGCGCCATGGCCAACCGGGAATGGATCGGGCAATTCGCCCTCGAACCCGAACGCGCCACCCATCGCCGTTGCCGCTAGAAGAACGCTAGCACCTTCACTTCCCGCTGCGCGGAGGTCGCCTTCCAGCGCACGCGCCAAGACATAAAGGGAAAACACATCGCTGCGCACTCTGCTTTCACCGTCGTGCAATTCCGCCAGCGGCAACAAATGGATGAGCCCTGCGATCGGGCCGGCGTCCTTCCGAATGCGATCCAGAAGCATTGTCACCGCATTCGCATCGGTGAGGTCGGCAGCCAAGCGATCCGACGAAGCGTCCGTCTGATGGCGAACAATGATCGTGCGAACATCCAATTCCGCGAGACGATCGGCCAACTCCCGCGCTACGCCCCCACCATCGTCGGTGATCAGCAACACGCCGGGTGGGGCCATCAGTGACGGGCGTTTACTCCACGGTGCATCAACCAATCGCACAACCAGTCGTTGGACATCGGCCTGACGTGCTGTTGCGGGCACGGTAGGAATCGTTGCTTTGGTAGGGGCAGGCGTCGCTGATTTTTTCGCCAGGGCCGTCGTGACGAAGTCCACAATGCCGCGCAAGGTCTTCACCGCCGTGAGCTTCTCCATCTCGAGCGTGGAGGAATCCGCTTCGCCACCCAGCGAGTCTGCCAGGTTGCTCAGTATCTCGACACGCTTGATGGAGTCGATGCCCAAATCAGCTTCCAAATCCAGATCGATGCTCAGTGATTCCTTAGGGTAACCGGTACGTTCCGCGACCAAATCGATGAGCCGGGTGAGCATCGCCTCCCGGTCCATGGGTGCGGCCGACTTCTCGGCTTTCGGAGGCTCGACGGGCGCTGGGGGCTTACTTTCTGACTTGTCGTGGGATCCATTGGCGGAGTGCGGCGCGGCGACCGGTATCTGGGCCTTCGTGTGTCCGTTCCGCTCGACGGAGTGCCCTTTGGTCGATGGCATGATCGGCAACGCGGCGGTTGGTGGGCTCGTCCCGAGAAAGCTCGTCATCACGCTTTTTTGCGTGTCTAAGAATCGAGCCATGACCTCCTGAAACCGCATCATCACCTGCGCGGCCTCGCGGACACTCGCCGATGTTTGCGTTGCGAGTGACTCCGCTGGAATTTTCTCTTCGACCTTCATTCGAACTCCATCTTTCTGGGAAAGTTTGGCGGCTGGAGCGGCGGCCGGGCGCGGCTCCTCGCTCTTTGCTGGTTTCGCGTGACCGAGGAGCCGTGGCTCGGGGCCATTGATCGGCCGGCTGCGGACGCTGTTCACAAGCCATGTCGTCACGGAGTGCTTGGGCTTGCCGGTATTCGCATCAAGGCGCGCCAAGTCGAATGCTCTGAGACCGCGGCCTTCGAACAACGGGTCCAAGCGCGCTGGGACGCCATGCGTCAAGAGTTGAGCGAGTAGATGGCACAATTGCAACAGGCCCGAACGGCCCTTTTGATCTGAGGCAACCGCGAGGTGCGGCTTGCCGGCCAGCGTTTGCTGCACCAAGCCCGAAAGCACAGACGACGGCCCGACCTCCACGAATACGCGGGCACCGACTTCGTACATCGCTTCAATCTCATCCTGGAAGCGCACTGGCGCGACGAGATGCTCGGCAAGTTGATCGGCGATTACTTCAAGCCGGTGCGGCTTCGCGGTCGTGTTGGAATAAACAGGTCCCCGAGGCACCGCAAATCGAGCTGCTTGCAATGCAGTCGCCAAAGGATTTTTCGCGGCCGCAACCAGCGATGAGTGAAAGCCGCAGGCCACGCTGAGCCTTCGGCCACGCTGACCTTTGGCTTGCAGTTGCTTGGAGGCGGCCGAGAGGCCCGCCTCGTCGCCCGATAAGACCGTTTGTTTCGGGGAATTGCAATTGGCAATTGTTACGCCGGGCAAGTCGCCGAGCCCATCGACGACCGACGCCATGTCTGCCTCAACGGCGAGCATGCCGCCGGGCATATTGGGGCTCGCTTCGCGAATGAGCGAGCCTCGGCGATGAGACAATTCAATCAATGCATCAGGCGTCAGCGAGCCAGCCGCCGCGAGCGCGACATATTCGCCATAGCTGTGTCCGGCGAACATGTCGGCTTCGATGCCCAGTGCCGCGAGCAATCGGTGCATGGCGAGCCCACATGCGCCGACCGCTGGTTGTGCGATTTCCGTGCGTTGCAATTCTTCGCGCGACTTCTTTTCTTCTTCGGGGGTGAACGTCGAGGGCGGGAAAATCAATTGGCCCAACGGCTGTCCCAAGCGACCGGCCAACACGCTCTGGGCCGCGTCGAACGTCTCACGAACTTCGGGAAACGTGGCGGCCAACTGGGCCAACATGTTCGGGTACTGCGACCCCTGACCCGGGAATAGGAATGCAATTTTGCCGTAACCGTCACTCGGTTTTTCAGCAAAGAAAATCCCGCGCGGATCCTCCCACCGCGTTTCCGCTTTAGCAAGGCGCTCGAATGCTACGTCAAGTTTGTCGATGGCATCGGCCAACGAGGGGGCAACAATGCATATCGTGGGCTGGCCATGACCCGATTGACTTGATCGCCATAGTGAAAGCGCGAGCTCGGCTAGCCGGGGCGTTGCGCCATTTTTCAGTGCATCCCTGCATTGACGCAGATCGGTGAACAGAGCCGCTTTGTCCGGGCGTCGCCACACCAGTAGTTCAGCGGGCCAATCGCTTAAGCCAACATCTTTCGTGGCGATAATAGGATTCGTGTGTTCCTCCAAAACGACATGGAAGTTGGTTCCCCCGAAGCCGAATGCGCTGACGCCGGCCCGGCGCGGCTGATCCGCGCTTTGCACCCAGGGCCGAGCTTCCGTGTTGAGAAACAGTGGCCCGTCGGCGAGTCCCGCCTTGGCATTAGGCTGCTCGACCAATGTCGGCGGCAGAACTTTGTGATGCAGCGCGAGAGTGGCCTTGATAAGCCCAGCGAGACCGGCTGCACATTTGCTGTGACCGATCATCGACTTCACCGAGCCGAGCGCACAGGTCCGCGCGGCCGCGCCAGCGTCACGCCACATCTGGCCCAGGGCCTGCGCTTCGGTCATATCGCCGACCACGGTTCCGGTGCCGTGGGCTTCCACCAAGCCAACTTCGGCCGGCGAGATGCGAGCTTGCGCATACGCGCGCTTCAGCGCTCTCAACTGACCCTCGGCTCGGGGTGCGGTGAGGCCCTTGTCCCGGCCATCACTGGAGGCGCCAACGCCTTTGATGACGGAATAGATTCGGTCGCCGTCGCGTTCAGCGTCTGCAAGTCGCTTCAATACCGCGACACCGATGCCTTCGGCGAGCACGATGCCATCCGCACCCGCATCGAAAGGACGGCAGCGGCCGCGCGGAGAAAGTGCGTGTGTCTTGCTAAAGGCCACATACGCGAAGGGTGTTTGCACCGTGTCCGCGCCCATGATCACAGCCATGTCGCTGGTGCCGAATTGCAACTCGCGAACGCCGGCATATAGAGCGGCCAGCGACGAACCACACGCCGCGTCGATGGCCATGTTCGGCCCACCGAGATTGAACCGGTTCGCTACTCGGCCCGCCGCGACATTGAGCAGAATTCCTGGAAACGAATCTTCGGTCCACTCCGGCAAAATGTCAGTTCCTTTGGTGAGCACTTCATCGGAGCTGACACTGACGTTGGGAATGGAATCGATGAGTGGAAGACACGCTCGGAAACCGTATGAGACTGAGAGCGGTGCGCCGCCACCGCCCACGCCGAGGATCGCGGCCGTCCGTTCACGATCGAACGGGCGGTTGGCGTAGCCAGCGTCCGCCAATGCTTGTCGCACGCCCTCCAGTAACAGCAACTGCATGGGCTCGATATTGGGCATCGACTTCGGGGTGATGCCATAGCTCAGCGGGTCGAACGGGATGTCGCTTAAGAACCCGCCCCACTTCGAGATGATCTTGTCGCGAGCCCGGGGATCGGCGTCGTAGTAAGGACGCCAATCCCAATGGCTCGGCGGCACCTCTTCGACCGCGTTCACCTTGGCGAGGATGTTATTCCAAAACTGGTCGAGGCTATTCGCTTTCGGGTAAAAGCACGACAAGCCGACGATGGCCACGTCACAGGGCGGAGGCGCCGGCGGTTCGTTAGCAACAATTTGGGGCACAGGCATACGCAATCGTTTGACGGATCCTTCGCTAACATCCGCATGTAGCTGCGCGATGGTCGTGACCTGATCGCGAAGGCCCGCCACTTGGCCAATCATGTACATGCCGCGGCGAAATTGCTCATCGCTGCCAAGTTCGGTTAATTCTGGGCTGGCATCGCCGGCGGTTCGGTCAACGCCTTTGGATGCCACACGCAAGCGGCCCAGATTCATGCGTTCCAGCGACAGACCGACTTCCAGTGGTGACTTGCCTTCGGCGACGAGTCGGTGTTTTTCGGCCGAGAACGTCTCAGCATAAGGCGTGGGAATGCAGCGAATGGCGTGGCCGGGACCCGTTTCGAGGAGGACGGTGTTCGAACAAGCAAGTGCCTCTTTCTGGAAGCGTCCGGTAATAGCACCGGCGGCTACCGCCTCGGGCGTAAACAGATAGGCCGTGCCCATCAGCACGCCGACGGCTACGCCACGCTCCGCGAGACCGGCTGACAGTCCGGCCACCATGGCGGCCGACATGCCGTCGTGAATGCCACCGGCGAACACGATGTTGAGTTCTTCACCGCGGCCACCGCTGGCTAGGAACTCATCGAGCGCGCTGACCATCTGCTCCGACAGCACGAAGCTCGACCGCGGCCCGACGTGACCGCCGCACTCGCGACCCTCGAAGATGAAATGACGCGCACCATCGCGGAGAAAGGTTCGCAACAGACCTGGCGAGGGCACGTGCAGATAGGTGGTAACGCCATCTTGGCTCAGCTCGCGTGCCTGGTCCGGACGGCCGCCGGCGATGATGGCAAACGGAGGTTTGATCGAGCGTACGGCAGCGAGTTGCTCCTGCCGGATTTCTTGCGGCACAAATCCGAGGATGCCAATGCCCCACGGTCGATCGCCCAGGCGCTTTTGCGTCGCGAGCAACAGTTTCTCGACTTCGGCGCGGCGAAGCAGCGCGAGCGCAAGAAACGGCAACCCGCCGCCGTCCGCGACGGCCGCTGCGAACTCGGCCGTGTCGCTGACGCGCGTCATGGGCCCTTGCAGAATCGGATATTTCGTGCCATGACGCCGAGCCAATTCGGATTCGGGTGCCAATACGGGAACTCGTCCTGCCACCTCAACGAGCCGATTCGACTCCCGCTCGAACGCCTGCAGGACCCCGGCCGTGGTGACGAATTGGTCGGCAAGCGCCGCGGCCTGGGCCGCATCGGGGCCGATCATCCACAATTTGCCCGCCTCTGTGCCAACCCGTTCGGTGACAATCGAGCGCCAACGGTTCAATCGCTCGGCCGCCGTCAAATCTGTCGCCGACAATCGTTCTTCTTCGCCCGCGAGATCTTGAGCGCCGGCCCAATCCTGCCGCGCGTATATTCGGTACGCTTCACCGCGCGATTCGCCGAGCACGACGGATTCACTGCCATCGCTTACTCGTACACGTTGCCGTAGCGATTCGCCCAGTGGTGATTCGCGAGTCAACAACAACTGCGAGTCCAACACCACACCGCGGGCACCGGCGATTTGGCAGGCGGCGACGGTGTGCAGACCCACGCCGCCTTGAACCCATATGGGTAGCGTCGATTGTTTTTGTTCGGCCCATCTTCGCCATTTTTGCAGCAAGATGAACGACGTGTCGGCACCAACGCGACCGCCAGCTTCATGGCCTTTGAGTATCAGGCCATCTACGCCCAGTTCGTGCGCGCGGATGACTTCATCGAGTGATAGGGCCTCGAAGATTATTTCCACGCCAATCGTACGAAAACGTGCCATCCATTCAGCCAACAACGTATGATCACCGCCGGCGAGAATGATGCAGTCGAGTTGTTGCCGTGGAACTGCGAGCAACTTGTCGATTACATGCGCAGACTGCGTCCCAATCTTCACGCCGATTGGGCGACGGGCCAGAAGGATGGCCTGACTGATTACCAATTCAATTTGCGTCGAGGCCGAAGCGTGTTCGAAATCGAGGATGCCACGCGCCCCGGCCCGGGCAGCCGCGACAGCCACACTTGGGTCATTGATACCGCCACTAGTTAGGACAATTAAGTCGTGCAGTTCCATAGGGTTCCCTCAATTGGAGCCCGATGGCGTCCTGCCAGGGTCTGAAAATGAAAGTCCTCGGAAATTCCGTAGCGCGAATGGGCTGAAATGTCCGCAACCGTACTCACCAGCTCGCAACCTTTATCCACTTAGGGCAATGTCGCCAATCTGCCGAGTTTAGAAATTTCTAGTAATGCTGCGTCTTTCCGCAAATATCACGCCGGCAGATTCGACTCAGCTGGCAAAATCTGCCGATGGTAATGACACGCAAAGGTCTACCGCCTTTCACGGTGGCTTATGAAACGTCTGATGCTCATCGCGGTCCTGCTCGCCTTCGGCGGATGCCGGAACTTCGTCGTTAATACCCGTGACAGAATCAGCATCGATGGCCCTGTCGAAACGCGCGTGGTTGGCGAAATTCCGCCGGTGAATGATGTGGGGCCGCTCTGCCCCGTGTGGGTAACCACAAGCGAAGGTTGCGACAAGAAGTCCGGCCGCATCGCCGTCATTGACGTGGATGGCGTGCTGCTCAATACCGACTTCACGGGCCCGTACTCGATGGGCGAGAACCCCGTTTCACTTTTCCGAGAAAAGCTCGACACAGTCGCCTGTGATAATTGCGTGCGCGGAGTTGTTCTGCGCATCAACAGTCCCGGCGGCGGAGTCGCTGCCGCTGAACTGATGCGCCGCGATCTTGTGCGCTTTAAGGAACGGACCGGATTGCCGATCACTGCGTGCCTGATGGATGTGGCCGCGGGCGGCGCATACTATCTCGCCACTGCTTGCGACCACATAATTGCCACACCAGCCACCGTGACCGGCGGCGTCGGCGTCATTCTCAACCTTTACAACTTGCGCGATCTGATGGGCCAGTACAACGTAATCCCGCAGGAGGTCAAAGCCGGCGCGTTAACGGATCTCGGCACTCCATCGCGGGCCCTCTCACCGGAAGGCAGGGCCATTCTGCAATCGATGGCTGACGAGTTTCAGAGCCACATCGTGCAAGAAGTGCGTTGCCGCAGGCCTCTCTTGAATCCATTGGACAGCACGGCCCTCGATGGTCGAGTTTTTACAGCGACCCAGGCGCAGTCGCATGGGCTGGTGGATGACATCGGAGATTTGGATGACGCGATTTGTTGGGCCCGCCACGCTGCATCAGTGCCGCGTGCGCCGGCCGTGCTTTATCGCCGCAAGAACGACCCGGCCCATACCATTTACGCCCTGACTCCCAACGTACCCGTGCAAGCGGGGCTCTTCCCAAGCCTGCCGGGCTTGGACCGTGCGCGGATGCCGACGTTCCTGAGCGTATGGCAGCCCGAGTTGGCGCTCGAGCGGATGGCCGGAAAGTAACCAGCGGCATTTTCGTTTCCAGTATCCGCTACAATGGCCTTAAACTCTGCTTCACTTCGATGAGGCCGGCCGGTGTTCGTCCATCAAAGTCAATTACGGCATCTGTGTACGCCAGAGCAGTACTACTCCGCCGCCTCGCACCGCGCTGAAACTGAATCGATTTTTCTGCCCGCGTGGCACCTCGTGGCCACAACGAATGAGCTGACCAAACCCGGCGACTTCGTCTCGCTCGAACTACTGGGTCGTCCAATATTGATTCGCAACATGGACGGAGTGTTGTGCGCGTTTCTCAATGTCTGCGCACACCGGCACGCCAGGCTCACCGATTTGCCGTGCGGCAACTCGCCACAATTGCGGTGTCAATATCACGGCTGGGAATACGATCAGCGCGGCCGAACTGCGAAGATTCCCGACGCCCAAGCGTTTCGCCCTTTCGACCGTGAGAATGCTCAACTGCGCAAATTACGCGTCGCCACCTGCGGGCAGCTTGTCTTTGTTTCTTTCGCGACTGAGGGACCAAGTTTAGAAGACTTTATCGGCCCCCTCTTCCCGCGGTGGAATAAGGGTTTTGATGGCGATGAATTTCGCCTAGCCTCCGCGTGGGGCCAAGACTTTCCTTGCAACTGGAAAGTCGTGCTCGAGAATTCGCTTGAGTCTTACCACATCCCCTGCGTGCATCCGAAGACGTTTGGCGATATGCCTTTGGAAAAGAAGTGCTGGCACATACTCGAACCCGGCTTCACCACCTTCCGCACGCAGATCGACGATACCTGGATTAACCGACAACAGAACTGGGCGGCTCGCCGTTTAGGAAGCGAGAACAGCGGCGAGTATGAACACCACTGCCTTCATCCGCATATGACCGTGGCGAGGCTGGACATTCACTGGATTGCCATGGTGGTGTATCCCACGTCACCCACAACGTGCCATTATCGCAACTGGACATTTACGTTGCATGGTAAGCGGCGAGGACCATTGGCGAAGCTATTGGCGTTTGGATTACAGCGCGTCGTCACGCACGTGGCCAAGCGTGTATTTGCCGAGGATGGAGCGATCTACAGCGCGGTGCAAAAAGGCCTGGAGGCCAGTCCGCATCCCGGCGTTATTGGCACCCGCGAAGAACGAATTTACGTATTTCAGAAATACGTCACGGACGCTCTGGCAAATCATCGCGCCGATGTGAATGGTTGCCAGGATAGCCCATGCACAGTGGAGTCTCAAACCGGCCCGTAGCCCATTGTCGGGCGCACACTTCTCGAGCCTGCGGTTCCGTTCGATGCATGATCGGCGATCGCCCGCCGTACTCGCCGCAGTGCTTGTTGAATCAACAAGACCTCGCCAAGGTGGTCTGCCGTAACGATGCCCATCAGCGTGCCATTTTGCACGACCGGCAATGAGTGACATTGGCAATGTTGCAAGCGGACTAAGGCCGTTTGCAGCATCTCCCGCGGGTCGGCGGTCACAAAATCGCGATGCATGATGTCGGCCACTCGCACGTCAGGCCCATGCCTGGTGAGCGCCGCCATCAAATCGGCCCGGGTCAAGAGCCCGACAAGCCGGTTATCCTCAACCACCGGAAAATCCTGTTGGAAGCCCGACATCACATGATCGAGTGCTTGCGCAAGCGTGCCATCGGAAGGGAGCGTCCGAAAGTCAGTGATCATGACGCGCATGACGGGGATACCATCGAGCCCGGCTTTCATATGCGCCATTCCTGCTTCCTGCGCAGCACCAACCCAAACGAAGAGCGCGATGAAAATCAGAATGGGATTACCAAACAAACCAAGGAAGCCGAACAAGAGCGCCATGCCCTGCCCGACGCGAGCGGCGATTTGGGTGGCGCGGACGTAGTCCATGCGCATGGCTAAGAGCGCCCGCAACACTCGGCCGCCGTCCATGGGGAACGCGGGCATGAGATTGAAAATGGCGAGCGTCACATTGACCCAAAACACCTGAGCAATGAAATCGCCGCCCACGCGCATCACATCGCTGACGGGCCAAACCCGCGCCCGCAGTGCCAGCCCAGCATAAAGGCTCACCACGATCACCACGTTTACCAGTGGCCCAGCGAGCGCAACCACAAGTTCCTGGCGCGAATCGTCAGGCATGCGTTCGAGGCGAGCGACACCGCCGATCGGTAGGAGAGTAATATCGCGGGTGCAAATGCCATAGCGCCGGGCCGCCAAGGCATGCCCGAGTTCATGCAAGACAACAATCGAAAACAGGGTGACGATAAATGCTAGGCCCGCGGCGGCCTCGGCCCAATCTCCATGCTCCAGATAATGAGCGAGAAAAACCCAGCCGAGAAGCAAAAGAAACGTGAAGTGGACAAAAACGTCGATTCCGGCGATCCGGCCAATCTTCAATGCCCAGCCCATGACAGCTCCGAAAATATAGGTCCCGCCTTTTGGGCGGGACCTATATCAGGTACCTATCGTTGCGATCCCTGTTTGCTTTCCAGTTCCCGGATCCGCTTCTCTAGTTCGGCGATGCGCTGCTCCAACTCGCGAATACGTGGATTGGAGTCGCCGTTCGTTCCCATGTCAAAGCGGGGAAACTGCTGCATGTTGCCTTGCGGTCCAAACATGCTGTAGTTCGGTTCCGCCAATTTTGCCTTGATCGTGGTCGTCTCCTGACCCCGACTGACGTGCAACGTCACTTCCTGGCCCGTGCCGATTTGCTGAACGGTCTCGCGGAGTTGGTCGGTATCACGAATCGCCTTGTCGTTAACGGCGGTGATCACGTCGTTCTGTCGAATGCCTGCCTGAGCAGCCGGGGAGTTCGGCGTCACCTCTCTGACCACCACACCGCTGTCAGCTTTAATATTCATTTGCTGCTTCATCTCGGGAGTTAATGGTTCAGCCTGCACCCCGAGAAAAGCCTGTCGGCGGAAGCCGGGAAACTGATTCATCCAAGCGTTGCCTTGACCTTGTCCCTGCCACGGCATGCCGCGTCCCTGATTCTGTCCTTGCATGAACCCGCCCTGCCCTTGGCCCTGCATCATCGGCCACTCGCCGAGCGTGATCGTAATGTCCTTTTCCTGGTTGTTGCTTTGGATGTGCATTTTTACTTGATCGCCGGCTTTCTTGGCGGCCACCGTTTGAATGAAGCGCTGGGCGTCGGTCACGTCCTGGTCATCCACTTTCAGAATGCGGTCTCCATTGTTCAGGCCGGCCTTAGCGGCAGGACCATCTGGCGTGACATTTTGCACCATGATCCCATGGTCGGCCGGCGCGACGGCGACTCCGATGTAGGGCCTGGATTGTCGGTCCATCCGCTGCTGTTGCTGAGGCTGCTGCTGTTGTTGTTGATTTTGAGGCTGTTGCTGCGGTGGTTGGTCTTGTGCGAGCGCCGCGCCAGCGCAAAACGCCATCATCGTCGCCGTTACCAGGAATCGCTTCGCGTTCGTCATGCTTCACTCCTCAATGGGGATCACCAGATTCGCTGACCGTCGCGAGCCCCGCGCCGGTCCACTCGTGTATGCCGCCTTCGTAGTCCCGAACATTCGTGTAACCGAGAGCCGCCAAAGCACGGGCGGCATTTTTAGACGCGTGTCAGGAAGGGCTCGCGCAGTAGACGACGATCTCGCCCGCCTTGTTTGGGATCATTTGCGGCGCGAACGCGGGCACATCGGCCGCGGGGATATTAATGGCGCCGGGTAAATGTGCTTTGCGGTACATTTGCGGCGGCAGCGCATCGATCAGGGTAAATTCGTCAGCCCGATCAATTTTCGCTTTCAGTTCGTCGCGATCTATCGTGGCAGACATGATGGCTCCCGTGGACGGCAAACAATTCGTATTTGCAAATCACGTACCTGCAGCTGAACTTTGCAAATAAATGGCGCGTGAAGTGCACATCGGAAAAGTATGAAGGTTTGTGGAGGTCGCCATGATTCGGAAGCTGAAATCGGGCCAATACCGGCTCTACTCCCGGAAGGCCGATCGCAAGACAGGCAAACGAAAAAACCTGGGAACTTTCGGTAGCCGCGAGGCGGCGGAAAAGCATGAACGTGCGGTCCAGTTTTTCAAACATCACCATTGATCGACAAGGAGCAAGCAATGGCACGGGGATCCAAAGCCAAGTACACCAACAAGCAGAAGCGTCAAGCGGAGCACATCGAAGAGGGCTACGAAGAGCGAGGCCTCTCGGAAGGCGAGGCGGAACGTCGCGCCTGGGCCACGGTCAACGCCATGACCGGCGGCGGCAAGAAAAGCGGCTCCGGCCGCGGCAAAAAGACAAATCCCGCTCCCGCCAAGAAAGGCGGTCGTACCGGAGGAGCGGCATCGGCGTCGCGATCGACCGCCGAGCGCAAAGCGTCGGCTAGCAAAGGCGCCCAGACGCGGGCACGGCGCTCGGCCCACGCCAAAGGTTGAACCATGCGCAGCCGAGCACAGATCAAGGGCCATCCGTTGCATCCGATGATGATTGCGTTTCCGGTCGCGTTCACCGTGGGCGCTTTGCTCGCGGATCTCGCCGGCTGGTTGGGAGATTGGCCAAGCCTTTGGACGACCGGCGGCTACTTGAGCATCGCCGCCGTTCCCACTGGCTTGGCCGCAGGGCTACCGGGCTTCATTGACTATGTGGCGATCGTGCCGCCCAATAGCAGCGCGCAAAAACGAGCCACCAATCACATGTTGGTCAACTTGACGGCGCTCGGGATGTTCATCCTTGGATGGATGTTCCGCGACTTCCACTCTTTTCGGCCGGGCCTTGGCACGATCATCTGCGAGATCATCGGGATCGTGTTCATTTCGATGGGTGGCTGGCTGGGCGGCACCTTGGTGTATCGCAATCAAATTTCCGTGGACCATCGTTACGCCGAGGCTGGTAAATGGCGCGAGATCAAAATTGACGGCACGCCTGGCGAATCGGCGGATGTTCCTGGCGCGCATGATCTACAAGCTGGTCATATGATGCTCGTTCACGCCAATGGGCACAGGATACTTTTGGCGCGGCTCGCCAATGGTTTTGCCGCTTGCGACGACCGCTGCACCCACCGCGGCGGGCCGCTTTCCGACGGTACATTAATTGGCAATATCGTCGCCTGCCCCTGGCATGGCTCGCAATTCGACGTCACCACCGGAAAGGTCAATGCAGGGCCAGCCGATCAAACCATCAAAACGCATGAGATTCAAATCAACGGCAGCCGCGTCTCGATTAAGCTGCCCGCCAAGGCCGATTGAGCCCCTTCCGACACTGCAGCAGATATCCGCTATCATGTATTTCAGCATCCTAACTGCATTTTGAGGGCTGTTCGTGAGCGCGCAGGGCAAATCCGGCAATGGCCGCGCGGCCAAGACGCGCGCTGCCCATGAAACTTCTAACGTCGATCTGCCACGGATCGAAGCCGCCGTGCGTGAGATCCTCATCGCCGTTGGCGAGGACCCCGAACGGGAAGGCTTACACGAAACGCCGGCCCGCGTGGCCCGCATGTATGCGGAGATGTTCTCCGGTCTGCACGAGAACCCGCGAGAACATCTGCGCCGCAAGTTCACTCAAAAATATGACGAGATGGTGCTGGTCAAAGAGATCAGCTTCGAGTCCATGTGCGAGCACCACCTGTTGCCCTTCATGGGGCGGGCGCACGTGGCCTATTTGCCAAAGGGCAAGGTCGTCGGTTTGAGCAAGATCGCGCGAGTGGTGGAAGCGCTCGCCCGTCGGCCACAGGTTCAAGAACAGATGACCGAAGAGTTGGCCGATCTCTTGATGGAAGAGCTCGAGGCCGGCGGCGTCGCCGTCGTGTTAGAAGCCACCCACACCTGCATGGCAATACGCGGCATCCGCAAGACCGCCAGCATGACGACGACGAGCGCGATGCGCGGCGCTTTCAGGAACAACCCATCGACCCGCGCGGAGCTTCTTTCACTCATCCACGGGCCGCGCTAAAGATGATCGCCGCGTTCTGCCTGCGGTTGGCCCTGGGTGTGCTCGCGCCGCTCATGATTTTGCCGCTGCCGATTTTGCATTCCCGTTTCGTGCGAACGCAATTCCTTGTTGCCCTCGGATTGGTCGCGGTCGCGGGGGTCAGCGGTTCCATGACCGACTCGCCGCTGCACTTGGCGGTCTTGATCGCCACCGGTCTTTTGGCGCTCGCCGGCTCAGTGGTATGGTCGCTGGAACCACCGCCCTGGGGGAACGCTATCTTGCACGTGAACTTGGTGCTTCTATTGACCCTCGTTTGCCGGCCGATTGTGACACCCGCCGATGGCCAGGCAATGCCCCACGCGATTCTGGGTGCTGTTGATGGCGTCACTTCAGCGCTCCTCTTGGGCGGGGCACTGACCGCGATGCTCGTCGGCCATTCATATCTGATCTCGCCTGGCCTCTCGATGTTGCCGTTGAATCGCATATTCGCGCTTCTGACTACAAGCCTGGGACTGCGGGCAGCTTTGAGCGGGTTCGCCTGGTGGCTATGGTCCGATGGCGGCGCCGATCATACCGTGAATGCAGACGCGACTTATTGGCTGCCGGTCCGCTGGCTCGTCGGCCTCGGTGCTCCGGCAGGCTTCACGCTCATGGCTTGGCTCACCGCCCGGATTCGCTCGACTCAATCGGCCACAGGGATCCTCTACGTGGTCGTGATTTGCGTGTTTCTCGGAGAGTTGATAGGACTGCTGCTCTTGCGATCGACGGGACTCCCACTGTAAAGGCCAATGAAAGTTACCTGCACATGCCCGGTTTGTTTGACCTCGGTGAACATAGCGCCGCCGGGTTGGAACTGCACGTCGTGTGACCATCGCATTGCGGCCGACGGCACAATATTGCCAGATGGCAAGCTCGCGCAGTGCGCCTGTTGCGGCAACCACGAACTTTATCGTCAAAAAGACTTCCCCCAATGGCTCGGGATGTCGCTGTTGACCGTGGCGTGCGCCCTGTTTTTCGTGTTCGCCATTCGCTTTCACTATGCGATCGCCTGGACGATTCTCCTCGGTTCAGCCGCGCTCGATGGATTGATTTATCTAATTGTGGGCGATGTCGTCGTTTGCTATCGCTGCGGAGCCCAGCACCGCGGCGTCCCGAGCCGGTCGTTTGACCCGTTCGATCTGGGGACGGCCGAGAAATACCGGCAAGAACGGATTCGCCGGGAAAAGCTACATGCCAGCAAGGGCGGGTAGTCACCGTCGCGGTGCCGCATTGATCGGTCAATTCCTGGGCCGTAACATTGCGTTATGACTGTAAACGTCCGCTTGTTTGCCGAATTACGCGAACGCTTCGGATGCGATCGGACGGCGATCGATCTGCCTCCCGGCACAACCGTCGGCGATTTGTTAGCCCGACTCGCCGAATCGACTCCTCAGGTGCGGCCGCTGTTGGCCAAGTCGGCAGTGGCAGTGGGGCTGGAAATGTCGTCCCCTGATCGCATCTTGCAAGGCAATGATGAGATCTCCATTTTGCCCCCCGTAAGCGGAGGCTAACATGATTGAGCTCACGACCGAGGCCATTGATGCCGGAAAGCTCGCTGCTCACGTGAATCGAACTGACTGCGGCGCGATCGTCACGTTTCTCGGGACAGTGCGCGACATCACCGGCGACGTGCAAACAGCGGCACTGGAGTATGAAGCTCATTCCGAATTGGCCGAAAAAATGTTAGAGACGATTGAACTGGAGACGCGCAAGCGCTGGCCGGTCCGGGCCGTGGCCATCATCCATCGGCTGGGCTGTATGGTGCCTGGCGAAGCCAGCGTCGGCATCGCCGTCAGCAGCCCACACCGGGCAGACGCTTTCGCGGCGTGTCACTTCATCATCGATCGCATCAAAGTCGACGTGCCGATCTGGAAACGAGAGCTGAGTCCTGAAGGGGCCGCTCGTTGGGTTCACCCCGGCGTGACGTCGTGACGCAATTGCCGCAGCTTCCATTGATTGACACTTTCGGGCGGGTGCACAACAATCTGCGCATCAGCGTGACGGATCGCTGCAATCTTCGCTGCACCTATTGCATGCCCGAGGATGCCACGTTTCTCGACCGCTCCGAGATTCTCTCGTTTGAAGAAATCACTCGATTCGTCGAGATTGCGGTCACCTTGGGCATCGACAAAATCCGTCTGACCGGCGGCGAACCGCTATTGCGTCGTGGCCTACCCGAACTTGTACGCCAACTCAAGCAAGTGAGCGGTGTACGCGATCTCGGTCTGACCACCAACGGCTTGTTGCTCGGCGAATTCGCCATGGCCCTGCGCGTCGCCGGCTTAAGCCGGTTGAATATCAGCCTCGATACTCTCAATCCCAAAACATTTCGTGACCTCTCTCGCCGCGACGGACTGGATCGCGTGCTCGCCGGCATTGAAGTCGCCAATGGTGTGGGGTTTTCTTCCATCAAGTTGAATGCGGTCGTTATTCGCGGCGTCAATGAAAGCGAAGTGGTCGATCTGACGAAGTATGCCATCGAGCGCGGCCTGGAAATGCGGTTCATCGAGTTCATGCCCATTGGCGCGGGGCCGTGGGAACGGGAGAAAGTGGTTTTCGCTCACGAGATTTTGGAATCCATTGAAAAAGATATTGGCCCGCTGAAGCCCGCGGAGAACTTTGACCCCCGAGCTCCGGCGATGGACTTTCAGTTTGTCGATCGGCCCGGGCGGGTGGGCATTATCGCGTCGGTCTCTCGGCCGTTCTGTCAAAAATGCAACCGCATTCGGCTGACGGCGGATGGCAAGTTGCGCAACTGCCTGTTCGCCATCGACGAAGTCGATGTGAAGGAGCGGCTACGCAAGGACGATCGTGAAGGCGTCGCAAGTGTCATCCGGCAGGTTGTGACCGATAAATGGGAAGGCCACGAGATCAATACGGCCCGCTTTATTAAGCCTTTACGCACCATGCATGCCATTGGCGGCTAGTTTGGCACTATCGTTGCGTCGTTTACCTAGTCGATAGAATAATATCGGTCATCGAGGACCCTTCCGATGCGGCGAACTATTCTGATTGCATTGGTCGCACTAGTCTGCGGAGCCGATGCACCGAGCACAGGCAAGAAGTCTGCCGATGTCGTGAAACTCAAGGCGACTTCCACCAAGCCAGACGCCAACGGCAAGCAGACGATCACTGTCGTGTTGACGATCGATAAGTCTTGGCATATTTATGCCAACCCCGTCGGATCAGATGATTTGAGCAGTGTCCAAACTGTCGTGAATCTCACGAGCACGGGCAAGCTCGAAGATGTATCCATCGACTATCCGCATGGCAAGCTCATCAAGGACCCCATCGTCGGCAACTATGCCGTCTACGAAAATGAGGTTACCATCAAGGCGACGGTGAAGCGCCCGGCGGGCAGCAAAGAGGATCTAGAAGTGACAGCCAAGATACAAGCTTGCTCAGACAAATCTTGTTTGCCCACCTCGACGCTGAAATCGAAAGTCGAAGCCAAATAAATGGGGAGGACATCATGGAGATCGAACTTCGCTACTGCGCGGCCTGAAGCTACGAGCCGCAAGCCGTCAGTTTGACGGCCAAACTTGTAACCGCGTTGAAGCAAAAAATCAAAGGCATCCGCTTGGTGCCCGATCGGGGCGGCTGCTTTGAGCTCAAAGTGGATGGCGATCTAATTTACTCCAAGCTCGCCACTGGCTGGTTTCCCGATGAAGATACGATGCTGGCGGAAGTGAAGCGCCGCTTGAAACCATAATGCTCGCCGCTGGTTCGTTGGCGGCGAAATGTCGCCGACAAAACAGCGGAGGGGTTATGACTGCAGTGGCGAAGAAGCGGCTGACCGAGTACGCCTCGTGTGCTGGGTGCGCCGCCAAAATCCCGCCGGGCCGCATCGGCGAAATTCTCCGACATCTTCCAGACATTACCGACGCCAATCTGCTCGTCGGCACGCAAACCCGCGACGACGCCGGCGTGTATCAACTCACTAGCGACCTAGCCCTCGTGCAAACGATTGATTTTTTCCCACCGATGGTGGACGACCCATACATCTACGGCCAAATCGCGGCCGCCAACGCTTTGAGCGATGTTTACGCCATGGGCGGCGAGCCCAAGACCGGCCTCAACCTCGTCGGTTTTCCGGACGATCAGCTCGAGTTGGATTTGCTCGGCACTATTCTCGATGGCGGGGCCGAGCGCTTTGACGCGGCCGGTGCGGTCATTGTCGGTGGCCACACGGTTCGCGACGCGGAAGTGAAGTTCGGCTACGCCGTCACCGGCATTATTCACCCCAAACAAATCGTCACCAATGCCGGGGCGCGACCCGGCGATGTCCTTATCCTCACCAAGCCGATCGGCACCGGCTTCGTGACCGCCGCCCATAAAAAGGGGCTTTGCCCCGAGCCACTGCTGAAGCGTGCCTGCGCCAGCATGGTGCAGCTCAACATCATTGGCCGTGACGCCATGCTCGCCGCCGGCGCTAATGCCGCCACCGATGTCACGGGTTTCAGTCTCTCAGGCCACGCTCGAGAAATGGCCGACGGCGCGAACGTGACCATTCGGCTGAAACTCGATGCGGTACCCACGTTTGAAGGAATCGAAGAACTCATTCGTGCGAAACACTTCACCCGCGCCAGCAAGACCAATCGCGAATATGCCGGACCGGCCTTGCGCTTCGAGCGCGAGCCTGACCCCACGCGCTCCGAAATCCTATTTGACCCGCAAACTTCGGGCGGCCTCTTGATCGCAGTCCCGGCAGCCAACGTCGATCGGTTGATTCGTGATTTGAAGGAAGGCAACGCCGCGGCTGCGGCAGTGGTGGGCGAAGTGCTTCCGCGCGGCGATGTCGCACTACTTATCGCATGATTAAAGAACGGCTTCAATCTGCTGAAACAGTTCCGTTAACGACCATTGCAGCCCCTGGCAAACGTAGTACAGACGTTCCAACGACGCTGCGCTTTTGCCTCGCTCGATATGCGAGAGATAACCGATCGATAGCGTGATTTTTTGCGACAACTGCGTCAGCGTGAGATCAAGTTCTCGTCGCCGTTTTCGAATCGCGGCGCCGATCGAACATCGGAGATCCTCCGGCGAGCGTTTGATGAGCCTGGCGAATTCGAGACAGCGGGTCACCAGCTTAAGCATCTCAATGGCATCGAGCGATTTCAGAACCCCACATAGGCGACCATTTAACTTCACTAGCTCGCTCTCGTCTCCGTTGCAGGAGATGGCAATGATGTTCGAATTGGGGTGATTCGATTGCACCCATCCATCGAGACGACCGATCCAAGGCGAACAGTGATCCGCGTTTAACAGAATGAGATCAAGCGCTTCCTGTCGCAACTCCGCGCGCGACTCCATTTGATCGATATCGCATGTGGAATAAATCGCGATTTCGGGTCGTTGGAGAAGTGCTTCTAAATGACGGCAATTATTCGCGTCAGTGTCCAAAACGAGGACACGAACAAGACGTTGAAATGTAAATCTCGCACGTACGACATCTTCGGCTGCAGGCGCAGCATCGGACGCGATGGGTTCGATATCCTCCGGGCGATCCACGTGGCGGGCTCCTGGGCATTGCCCTAGGCAGGACCGTATAACGTCCTGCGTGGGGGGGCACGCCGATGATTTTAACGAACAGATTTCAGAAATGCCAGCAAAAGTTAACGATCGGTGAACAATCCCTATCCCTTGACGCCCTACGACCTTCCATTTAGCCTTCTATCGTCGAGTCGATTGCCCTTATCGCCGAGTAAATGAGAAACACATGGCTTGTGCGTGCGTTGTTGGATTGCAATGGGGTGACGAAGCGAAGGGCAAAATCGTCGATCTGATCTCCGAGCAATTTGATTACGTCGTTCGATACAACGGCGGTGCGAACGCCGGCCACACGATTGTCCGCGACAATCAAACGTTCAAACTCTCGCTATTGCCCACTGGCATTCTCCGCCCCAACCTAACTGCGGTGATCGGGAACGGCGTGGTGGTGTCGCCATCCCGACTCTTGGAAGAGATCACCCAGCTGCGCAGTGCTGGCATCGACATCGGTTCAAATCTTGCTGTGAGCAATCACGCTCATGTCATTTTCCCCTACCATATGGCCGAAGAGAGCCTCAGCGAAGCGAGCGAACAATCGCCGATCGGTACGACGGGGCGTGGCATCGGTCCTTGTTATCAAGACAAAGTCGGCCGGTTCGGTGCGATTCGAATTATTGACTTGATGGATCATAAACGGCTCTTGAAGCGCTTAGAAGAAATAGTCCCACGAAAAAACAAAGTGCTGCAAGCTCTTGCAGCTGCCGGACAGGTCAAACAATTCTCTGCGGAGAAGTTGGCGGATGATTACGCCGGCTACGGAGAGCAACTCAGACCCTTTGTCACCGACACGGTTCATCTGCTGCACGGCGCACTGAAGAGTGGCCGCAACATTTTGTTTGAGGCCGCTCAAGGCAGCTTGTTGGACGTCGATCATGGGACGTACCCTTACGTCACGAGCTCCAACAGTTCCCCCGCAGGGATTTGGAGCGGATCGGGCGTGCCGGCGCGACGACTCAATCGTGTCGTCGGCGTCGTCAAGGCCTATTGCACACGCGTCGGCCGAGGCCCCTTCCCTTCGGAGCTGGACGACGGCCCGCAGGGAATCGGCGAACGCATTCGCAAGGTCGGAAAAGAGTACGGCACCGTCACCGGCCGCCCACGGCGGGTGGGTTGGTTCGACGCAGTCGCCACGCGCTATTCGCTTGCGCTGGGCGGTGCGGACGAACTTGCGATCATGCTCCTCGATGTTCTCTCAGGGCTTCCGGAAATCAATATCTGCGTGGCTTATCAAGCGCCGGACGGCAGCCGCCTCGACTACTTCCCGGCCGACCCGGTTCTCTTGGGTCAATGCAAGCCGATCCTCGAAACCTGCGCCGGCTGGCAGGAAGACCTCTCGCAGATGACGCGCCTTGAGCAGTTGCCCTCTGCCGCGCGGACCTACATCGATCGCCTACAAACTATTTTGGAATGCCGGTCGGGATTCATTTCGGTGGGACCCGATCGCCATCAAACGATCACGGCATGAGTGTCATGGACGCGGCCACTCGTGAGCGTGTGTTGGCGCTGGGCTTGGATCCGGCCCGCTTGCCGAACCACATTGCGGTCATCATGGATGGCAACGGACGATGGGCGCAAGAACGTGGCCTGCCCCGCTACGAGGGCCACCGCCAGGGGGTCCGCAGCGTCCGCGCGACGGTTGAGGAATGTTGTCGATTGGGAATTGGCCAACTCACGCTCTATTGCCTCAGCTCCGAAAACTGGAAGCGGCCACAAACCGAGCTCGACTTTTTGATGGCATTGCTCCAACAGTATCTCATCGAGGAGCGCGCGGAAATCCTCGACCAGAATATTCGCTTCACAGTAATTGGCGATCGTACCGGGCTGCCCGACGCCGTGCTCACCGAATTGAACGAGAATATCCGCCTCAGTCAGAACAATAGTGGAACGGTCCTTTGCTTGGCGATCAATTATGGTGGACGCGGCGAACTCACGGAGGCTGTCCGGACCATCACTCGGCAAGTCCGCGCCGGCCAAATTGTACCGGATGACATCAACGAAAATACCATCTCCGCATCGCTCTATACCGCGGGCATGCCCGACCCGGACTTGCTGATCCGCACCGCCGGCGAAATGCGCGTGAGCAATTTTCTCCTATGGCAAATCTCATACGCCGAAATTTGGGTGACGCAGCGATGCTGGCCCGATTTTGATGCCGCGGAGTTACACGCGGCGCTTCGAGATTATGGCTCGCGCGTTCGTCGCTTCGGCGGGCTGTCGGAATCGTAAGCCCATGCGCACTCGAATCATCCTTGGCTCGCTGTTGGTGGCACTCGTCACCGGCATGTTCGTCGTCGATCAGCGCGTGGGCCGACTGGCACCTTGCCTCTTCCTTTTTGCGCTGTTGCTGGCTCCCGTGGGGGCGACCGAATTTTGGCGGATGATTCCCGCTCCACGGCGGCCCTCCCTGCCTTTTTGCATCATCGCCTCGCTTGCGCTATTGCTCGTGCATTGGTTCCCCTTCACGCCCATTGGGCGTGGCTACGACGGCATGGCGCTCGCATATTCGGGTTGGACGACATTCCTTCTGGCAGCAATGGTCGAGTCAATCGCCGCCTATCGAGCACCGGGCGAAGCGCTCAACCGAATGGCGCTCACTGTATTGCTCGTAGCGTATCTTGGTTTCTTGCCAGGCTATCTCGTAGAGTTGCGTCTGTCTCAAGCCGACCCGGCTCGTGGCACGGCCGCACTGGTGCTGGCCATCTTTGTCCCCAAGATCTGCGATATCGGCGCATATTTCACCGGGTCATTTATCGGCCGTCATCGCATGACACCGATTCTCTCGCCAAAGAAGACTTGGGAGGGTGCAGCAGGCGGCTTGATTTGCGCTGTCGTTTTCTCGGGCGTCGTAAAACAGATGCAGCCGGTGATTCCAGGCGGCTGGCTCGGCGTGGCGGCCTTTGGCGTGAGCATTGGAATCGCCGGCATACTTGGCGACCTCGCCGAGTCGCTAATCAAGCGAGATAGCGGCAGCAAAGATGCAGGGCAACTGCTTCCGGAGTTCGGCGGTATTCTCGATATTGTGGATTCGATTATCTTTGCCGCTCCGTTGGTCTACTGGTGGCTCAAGTAGGTCCCGTCTGCGGGCGGGACCTCGGCTTGTCCCGCCCGCAGGCGGGACCTACTGAGGAATTTGCGTGACGAATCACGAAACGCGAACAATCACACTCAACGATCGCGAAGAGGCGTTGCTTCTATACGGACAGCGTGACGCCTACCTGCGAATGATCCGCGACGCGCTCGGCGTTCGTCTGGTGGCCCGCGGCGACACGATTCAGATCGAAGGACCGTCCGATATTGTCGATCAGGCAGAACGGGTCTTCGTGCAAATGCGGGCTTTGGTGAAAAACCAAGGCTTGGTACAACCCGAGGAGGTTCGCACAGCGCTTGCCGTCGTGCAAGCCAGCGGCAACCAGCCGGCAGCCCTGGGTGCGACCCGCGACCAAAGCAAAGGCTTGCGGCCACGAACTGACGGCCAAGGCCGATACATTCAGGCCATGCGCGACAATGATGTGGTGCTGTGCATCGGCCCGGCCGGCACTGGAAAAACATATCTTGCCACCGCGTTCGCGGTCAGTCAGATGCGAGCCGGCCTGGCCAAACGTTTGTTACTTGTACGCCCCGCCGTCGAAGCCGGCGAGCGGTTGGGTTACCTGCCCGGCGACGTCGCGGCCAAGATCAATCCTTACTTGCGGCCGTTGTTCGATTCGCTCAATGACTTGATGGAGCCGGAACAAGTCCGGCGTTATCTCGAAAGCGATGTGATCGAAATTGCCCCACTCGCTTACATGCGTGGCCGCACGCTCAACCACGCCGTGATCATCCTGGACGAAGGCCAGAACACGACGATTCCGCAAATGAAAATGTTCTTAACCCGTATGGGCCAGAATTCCAAGATCGTAGTCACCGGCGACGTGACCCAGACCGACCTGCCCGAACGAACCCGCAGTGGCCTGATCGACGCCATGCACCGCCTACGCAACATCGACCGAATTGGGTTAGTTCACCTGGATGAGTCCGATATCGTCCGCCACCCGCTCGTGCAAAAGATTGTGAAGGCCTACGACGAGGGGCATAAGCGGAAGTAGAAGGCAGTCTAAGCGATACAAATCTGACGTCGACAAAGCGAAGCGGCTTCTCGAACTTGGCTTAAGGCCGCGTTGGAGAAGCCGCTACTTGTGGTTGGTGACCCAAAGGCGGCGCACCAACCACTTACGCTAGGGATTATGCGATCACGGCGCTCCCGAGAGATTCTGACGGAATCGCAGGTAATCGGTCTGATCAACATCGTTGTCGTTGTTGGAATCAAATACCGTGTTCGGACCTCCGGACAACGCGTTGCGGAACACTAGGTAATCAGACTGATCGACGCCTCCGTCGGCGTTTTGATCGCCGTAGAATCGGTACCACTTGTTAGCGGTCGTGCCGGTGCGGGTGTAGTTGCCGCCGGCCGTGTTGTCCCCATCGCCGTCGAGTAGCGCGGTATCGAAGTTACTCACCTGAGTGGCGTCGATGTTGAAGTTATAGAGTCCATCCACTAGCGACCCGGTCGAATCAGCAAAGGTGCCCGAGAACGTGATGGTGACTGAACTGGTCGGACTACCCGCTGGGGTAGTCGCCGGGGTGACGTTCAGCGTTACGTTTCCGAACGTGCCTGGGCTGAGACTCGCATTGCTACGGGCCAGCGTGAATGCATTAGCGGTAGCGCCACTGAAGGAGACCGGCTGGTTAAAGGTTACGATGATCCGGCGAACTTCCGATCGCTGGGTCGTGCCATTAACGCCATTAATGTTGGTATTGCCCGTGCCTTCGTCCAGGACTACGGAGGTGACCTGCGCAAGCGCCTGAACTTCAACCGCCCCGATGTCAGTAATGCCGACTGAACGTATAGCACCGCGGGCATCTGTCGCGAGACCAGCCGGGTTAGAGCCGGCATTGATCAACGGACTGCCAGCTAGCGGCCGCATGGTCTGCAACGGTCCTCCGTTGTTGGCTAGCGCGCCCAGCAGTGGATTCACGTTGAAAATGGAGCCGGTGCTCACGGTGTAAGCCTGAGTGCCTTTCGTTTGAACCAGGCAGTTCTTAGCGCTGGGGATTGCCACGGACGAACTGAGATCAATTGACAGGGCAGCATCCGAAAGGTTGTAGCTGCCGCTGACCACGGTACTCTCAAGGGTGAGCGTGCCTCCAGTTCGTCGAATGCCACCCGATTGGCCTGCCGTCGTTGCGGTGTTGTTCGCAATCGTGCTGTTCTGGATATTCACGGTGCCGGTTGTATTGGCATACATACGGATGGCACCGCCGAAGCCCGCGGTGTTGCCGGTCATGGTCGAGTTACGAATAGTCAGATTGCACGCGGTAGTGCCGTATGACGCCGTGGCGATCGCACCGCCTTGCAAGCCGCCCTGGACCCAATTGTTCGCGAACAGCGAACTATCGACCGTAATCGTGTTGTTACCCGCGGTTTGCAAGCTGATCTGCAACCCGCCACCGCCAACACCAGCCGTATTGTTGGTGAACGAATTTCGAAGGAATGTAAATTGGCCGTCGCCGAACACGACAACGCCGGCTCCCGCGCCATTACCGGTACTCTGCGTCCAGTTATTATTGAAACTCACGTCGGTTAGCGTTCGTATCGAGGTGGCGGTGCCGCCCTGATCGAAGTCGATGCCGCCACCATAGGCTCCCGTGGCGGTGTTGTTCGTGAATGAGCAATTGTTCAACAGAATATTGCCCGAACCACGATGCGTGAATGCGCCACCAGCACCGTCAGAAATGTTGCCGGTAAAACTGACGTTATTCATCGTCACATTGGTGTTAGCAATTATGTCGATAGCGCCGCCGCCTCCGGTGGAACCACCCGTGATATTGTCTTCGACGTTGTTCGTGAAAGTCGTGTTAGAAATTGACACGTTCACACCAGGATCGGTGATGGAGATCGCACCGCCACCGTTGATGTAGCCACCGGCGGTGGTAACTGTCCAATTCGCTGTGTTCGACGTGAAGGACGAATTGGTGATGTTCAGCGTCGAGCCGGTACGAACCACGATCGCGCCGCCGAAGCCCGCAGTGTTGTTGGTAAAGGCCATCTTATCGAGCGTTAGATTCACGCTGGCATTGCCGAAAATCGCACCGCCGAGCTGGTTGATGCCGATCGTCGCGGACGATGGGCCGCCGTTGGTCAGCGTCATATTGGTGATGCTGACCGTGCTGGCGGCCGTTGGCGAGACATTGAAAATCCGGCGATTGTTGTCGGTTCCGTTATTCGCATTGATCGTCAACAGCGCCACGCCTGTGCCGGTGATGGTCGTGTTGTCGTTCACGGGCAATTCGGAGTTCAGCGCGATCGTTTGGGCTGTGCCGAAGGTGGTCGAGTCGAATGTGATCGTCTCGGCCGCCGTCGTCTGATTGCTCAAGAACAATGCCTCGCGGATCGACAATTTGCCGGCCGAGAAGTCAGCGTCATTCACGTCGGACACTTCATCGACCACCAGGCCAAACGTGAAGCCGCCCAGGTTGACCGAGTCAACAGAACTGCCATCAACATCGAGCACCTGGTTGGGCTGGACCTGCGCCACGTAGAGACCTCGATTGGCGATCTGGAACCCGCCGATCGGTGATGGCACCGAGTAAGTGGCCACGATGGTGGTAGAATCGGTGCCGGGTGACGCGCCGACCAAGGTCGCGGTGGCGCTGAAGCCACCTGGGCCGGTCACGACAACGTCGCCGTTGCCAATGCTTGCGTTCGCAATCTTGGTATTGGTGCCCGTGTAAGTCACGGTGAAGGTTTCGCTGGTGGCTCCAATGGCCGGCGATGGCGCATTCATCTTGGCCGATGGGCGCGGCGCGGTAACTGTGAACGTGCCGACCGAACCATCCGGCGCGGCATTGTTCGAGGTGTCGGTAATCTGATTTGGCTCGAGGTTTATGTCGTACGAGCCGTTATCGAGGTAATCCCAGTTTGCCGATCCCAGCGTATTCGGCGTAATCGTATAGGTCGCCACGATGGACGGTGAATCATTTCCTGGGGAGACATTGCCCGGGACCGCCGAGACAAACGTCGCAACTTGGCTGAATCCACCTGGGCCAGTGACCCGGATGTCGCCGGCGCCGACGGTGCTCGCCTTGATGGCAACGTCATCCGTGTATTTCACGGTGAAGGTGTAAGGGTTATTTCCTCCGGACACCGTGATGTTCGGCGCGGAGACCACCGCGCCCGTCGGCGCGCCAGCCACGACGATTTCGACCGACCCGATGTCCGGGGTACCGAAGCTGCGAACCTGGCCGCGCTGATCGGTCGTGATATTCGCCGGATCGGGATTGTAGCCCTTGTTCAATAGCAGCGCCTCACCAGGGCCCGCAGTATTCTTCGGCAAGAAGGTGAGAGTCGGGCCGCCGTTGGCAAAGAGCGGGTACAACGCCGGCGCAAGTGGCGCTGTGGAGGTGCCGGAGATATTGGTCGTCACGGTGTCGATGCTGGTAGCCGTGAACCCTTTATCGCGCACCCCCAAGAAGCTCTTAGTAATGTTGATGGCGAAACCGCCGGAAGCACCGCTGTAAATGTCGGGTTTGGCTCCCGCAACGTCAGTATTGCCACCGACCACAGAGCTTTGAATGTTCAAACTTCCTGTGCCAGACGTGCCGAAATCGACATACACACCACCACCACCGTAATATGGGCTGTTGTTGCCATTGGCGGTGTTGCCTGTAATCGTGGAGTTCCGAATCGATGCGGAGCTGCCGTCGAAGTTAAACAAGGAGACGCCGCCACCACTGAGGTCCGTGGAGTTCCCCGCGATGGTTGAATTTGTGATCACAACAGAGCTATTAACATTGCCCCAGAAATACACGCCGCCACCGCCGACACCGCCAGCGGCCGTATTGTTGTTGATGGTCGAAGCCGTAATCACAAGATTGCCGCGGGCTCCGAAATACATACCGCCGCCCGTCAAGGCGGTATTGCCCGAGATCGTGCTAAATTGCACCGTGACTTTGTCAGCAGCGTTAGCGGTTGCACCATAGAAGCCAACGCCGATGCCACCACCTTCATTCGCTGAGGTGCTAGTAAGAATTTGAACGTGATCGAACAATGCAGTGATGTGGTTAACGTTGCCGTCGCTGGGTCCGATCAGAACGGCACCACCGTCGGAAGCTCCTGAGTTGCCATTTTGCATAACCAAGTTCGACACGGTGAATGTCGCGGTCACCGTGGTATTGGTGTTCGTAAATTCGAAAATTCGCGAAGTCAGAGCACCGTCGATTACGATCTTGCTGGGGTTAGTGGCATCCGGCCCCGTTATGGTCAAACTGTTTGGCGTCGAACCGGTGACCGGAGCGCCTGTCCCTTTAATTTCGGTGCCGCCGAGTGTGATCGTCGCCGGCGTGGTCAATCCCGTGAAATTGACGGTGTCGGCACCGTCAAGCAGGTTGGCCATGTTGACGGCTTCACGCAGCGTGACTTTGCCCGTTGACCAGTCTCCATCATCGACATCGGCAGAATTGTCGCTGACCGCAAGTTGCCCGTTTCCATCGCGGTACAGGGCGACAAACTTGGCGATCCCGCTTTGGGCGTTTTCGGTAAATCCGGTGGTATCCGATACGCCGCCGTTGAAATCCACGGTGTAAGAGCCGCGATTGGTGAGACCCCATGTCCCGCCGGCCGGCGGCGTGAATGTATAAGTGACGGTCGTTGCACTGCCGCTCGCCGGGCTCGGCGTCGCGGAATTGATCGTGATTGGCACACCGGGGCCGCCACTCACCGTGATATTCGACGTGTTAATCGTCGAGAAGTCGATCGTCGTAGTTTCGGAGTAAGCGATTTGAACGGAGGTTGTTCCGCCGATCGTCGTAACATTAGGAGCCGAGATCAAAGTTGCGGTGGGAACCGCGCGCTCTTCCAAGTACTGAAGTCGCGGCTGGCGCCGCAACGTCGACGATAGTTGGCTTCGCTGTTTCGTGCGCCGAAGCGAGCGAGAAAGAGAACGAGTCGCAAATAGTGCTCGGAATAGCCGACGCATGGTGCGTGTACTCCTACGATGTGAGAAAAATGGCGGTTCGAGTCAACTGTGATTACGTAGCATATGCTAAGTCGCATCCGTTTGTAAGGGTCTTTTTGGTTGCTCCTTAAATTTTTCGTGAATTTTTGGCAATTTGTTTGGTGAGTTGGGTCACCTCATATTGTGATGCTTCTGAATTCGATCATTCCATGTCGCAAGGTTTTTGCCTGAAGACCCATTCTCATAATCGCTCACTCTGGCGGTCGAAAGTCGCTTCTGTGACCTCCTGCTAATTGCCCTGAGCAACATCGAGCTAATTGGTTTTTGTGTATCACACTTTTTCATTTGTCCCGCTCTACCTCTACACGAACGGCGAATTTCCGCCTATATTTCGCCCTGCCGACGGTAAGGAGTTGCCGCGCCCGCGGAGGAGCCGCGATGCTCTTCATCCCGGAGAGTTTTCCCGGGTTTGGCCCGAATTCATTCGATCTACGACGCAATCGCGCGGAGTTAGCGCGCGTATCTGGGAGCAAGCCAGCCGTGCTTCGCGCCGGGGTGCGCGCCGATTGTCCGCGCGAACCGGGCGTATACGGAATGCTTGACCCTCGTGGCCGTCTTATCTACGTGGGCAAGGCAAAAAACCTCCGCGCCCGGCTTATGAGTTACTTCCGGCCAGGCAGCCGCGAGCCCAAGGCCGGCCGGATCATCGCGCAAACGCGGCAACTGATTTGGGAACAAGGTCCCAATGAATTCGCCGCCCTGCTCCGCGAGTTGGAGCTCATCCGGCGATTTCGCCCGGCTTACAACGTCATGGGTCAGCCAGGAAGACGCAGGATCGTATACCTGGTGATCGGTCGCCCACCCGTCTCGTATTGCTATCTCAGCCGCGAACTTCCGAAGGCCACGGTTGGCGTGTTCGGTCCGCTCCCCGGGGCCCGGCGGTTGGGCGACTGTGTCCGCCGGCTGAACGATCTATTTCAATTGCGCGATTGCCCGCAATCTCAAATATTTCGATTCGCCGATCAAAAGGAACTGTTCCCTGTCATCGAGCCAGCCGGCTGTCTGCGTTACGAGATCGGGACATGCTCCGGACCATGCGTCGCGGCCGTGACTCGCGCAAGCTATGCTCGCAACGTCCGGAGGGCCAAGGCTTTCCTCGACGGGCTCGATGATTCGCTGCTGCATCAACTCCAAACTGAAATGGAGAGCGCGGCCGCGTCGTTCGCCTATGAGCGCGCGGCCGGCTTGCGGGATCGGATTGAGGACCTCCGCTGGCTGCAGGAGCGACTGGCGTGGCTCCAGCAAGCGCGGCGTGAATATTCATTCGTTTACTCCGTCATTACCCCGAGCGGTCGCGAAATCTGGTATCTGATTCGTGCTGGGCGAGTCTGGCTCACGACGGCCGCTCCCCACGACGCGCGCACTCGCAAGTCGGCGGTCAAAGCACTCGATGCGGTGTTCCCAACCAAAGGCGGCCCCTCAGTGGTGCCCGGTGAGCATTTCGATCATGTGCTGCTCGTCGCAGCGTGGTTCCGTCGGTATCCGGCCGAACGCCAACGGGTCATCGATCTGGATCGTGCTCGCGGCCTCTGCTCGCCAGCATCATTGATTGCCTAAAACCGAGTAAAATATCCGGACCTCATTGCGCGGGGACGACTCTTGATCCGGGCCATCCTGTTCGATTTCGGCAACGTGGTTGGGTTCTTCGACCATCGGCGGGCCACCAAGCGATTTGCTCCGGCAGCCAAGCTTTCCGAAGACGAGATGTTTGATCAAATTTACTCCAATCACTTGGAGCACGAATTCGAGTCCGGCCGGATGTCGGCTGATGAGTTTGTCGCCCACGTCACCAACATGATTGGCTATGACAAAAGCCACGAGGAGTTTCAAACAGCGTTCGTCGATATTTTCACTCCAAATCCCCCGGTTATGGCCCTCATCCCGCGCCTGAAGCCGCGATACAAACTCGTGCTCGCAAGCAATACCAATGAGCTTCACTCCGCGCATTTCCGCGCGACATATGCAGATGTGCTGCGGCATTTTGATGCATTAGGGATGTCGTTTGAAGCGGGAGTTCGCAAACCGGACCCCGAGTTTTATCGCTATTGCGCCCGGCTCGCGGGAGTGGCCCCCAGCGAATGCCTGTTCATCGATGATGTCGAGGCAAATGTCGAAGGCGCGCGTGCGGTCGGCATGCAGGCGATTCAATATTCTCCCGACATAGACCTCGCATTCGAATTGGCTCGTCACGGCGTCGAATTGGCGCCAACCACTTGAAAGGCGTTCCGATGTCGATCCTCGAACGACAAGACCCAGCCGTTTGGCAGGCGATCCAGGGCGAACGTCGCCGACAACAAACGGGCCTCGAGATGATTGCATCAGAAAACTACACCAGCGCGGCCGTCATGGCGTGCCAGGGCTCAGCGTTGACCAACAAATATGCCGAGGGCTATCCCGGCAAGCGCTATTACGGCGGCTGCGAGTTTGTCGATCAGGTGGAAAAGCTGGCCATCGACCGTGTGACGCAATTGTTTGGGGCCGAACGCGCCAACGTGCAGCCGCACTCCGGCGCTCAGGCGAACATGTCCGTCCTGCTCGCGGCACTCACGCCGGGCGACACGATTCTCTCGATGGACCTCGCCCACGGGGGGCACCTCACCCACGGCATGCGGCTCAATTTCTCCGGCAAGTATTTCAAGATCGTCCATTACGGCGTCACCAAGGAAACGGAGAGAATTGATTTCGGCCAGGTCGCGGCCCTTGCTCGCGAACATCGCCCGAAGCTCGTCATCGCGGGAGCCAGTGCTTATCCGCGGATGATTGATTTCACCAAATTTGCGGAGATTTGCCGAGAAGTGAACGCGCTTTTGATGGTGGACATGGCCCACATCGCCGGGCCGGTGGCGGCGAAACTCCATCCTGACCCGGTGCCGCTCGCTGACTTCACAACTTCAACCACGCACAAGACGCTGCGCGGTCCCCGCGCCGGATTCATTCTTTGCAAAGAAGCCTGGGGCCAAAAAATCAACTCGGCCGTGTTTCCTGGCATTCAGGGCGGCCCGCTGATGCACGTTATCGCTGGCAAAGCCGTGGCGTTCGCCGAAGCGCTGAAGCCCGAGTTCCGCGATTACATGCGGCAAACTTTGACCAACGCACAGACGATCGCTGAATCCCTAGCTTCGGCCGGCTACCGCATCGTGTCCGGCGGCACCGACAATCATCTGTTGTTAGTTGACGTCGCGTCCAAGGGTGTGACCGGCAAGATTGCTGAGAAGGCGCTCGATGTCGCCGGAATCACCGTCAACAAAAACATGATTCCCTATGACGCACGCCAGCCATTGGATCCGAGCGGCATTCGCATCGGCACGCCGGCGCTGACGACTCGCGGAATGAAAGAGGCCCAGATGAAGTCGATCGCCGGTTGGATCGCGGAAGTGCTGGCAAGCCCCGAAGATGCCAAGGTCGCCGAGCGCGTGCGTGGGCAAGTTCTGGAATTGTGCCGGTCTTACCCGGCACCTACCGAAGAAAACTGATTACTTCGCCCGGCGTTCGATCAAGCGAACATTGCGAATAACGAACCGTGGGAATGTCCCGGGCCCGCCAGAATCGCGAACCAGCTCACCTTCGACCCGGATCAAGTCGCCCGGTTGAAAATCCGCCAGGCGCGGGTCATCCGCCAACCGCACCTTGCCGCCAATCGCATCTTCCTCGGAGAGCGGACAGAACCGTAATTCCTTGTGGCCTCGGTAGTGGCAATCCACCTCACCTTGCAGCCACGAATAGTCGGCGGCGTGATCAAAACGCACTGTTGGGCCCGGTGCGGCTGTTTGACGAATCGTCGGCGCAGATAGGGGTGCGGCCGGCTCGGGCAGCGGCGGCGGCACGAACGCCGCGGGCTCCGGGATCTTCGGCTCGGGCAGTTTCAGTTCCAGTGATTTCGAGTCAGCGACGACTGTCGGCGTTGGCATCGATCGCGGCTGCGGATTGAAAGATTGCAGCGGTGGGCCGTCGGGTAACGGAGCATCCGCTGGCATTTGGCCATTCGCGCCCACAATGGGACCCGGCAATGAAGCCGGCGACCGGCCCGTGCTCAATGAACTGGCCGGTTTCGGGCCTGTCGAGGACAAGACCACCGGCTCACGAGATTTCAGCAGGGGATTGTCGGCGTAAGGCGTCTTGGAGCTGGATTGGCAACCAACCGCCGCCCCGATCGCCAGGCTTACCCAAGTGGCCAATTTCCGGCACGATTTCCTCATCGCAGCCTCCGCCGTCTCGCCATATTCGCATGGCCACGGATAGACTTTCGCCTATCCGTCATCTATCGACGCGACGGCTGATAACACTTGAGGCGGGGAAAGTCACTCCCGAATTTGGCCGTTGCCGTGAACCACGTATTTGTAGCTGGTCAATTCACGTAAACCGCACGGACCACGGGCGTGAAACTTGTCCGTGCTGATGCCGATTTCAGCGCCGAGACCAAACTCGCCGCCGTCGTGAAAGCGGGTGCTGATGTTGACCATCACGGCAGCCGCATCCACTTCCGCAGTGAATCTTCGAGCTGCTTCAGTGCTCTTCGTGACAATCGACTCCGTATGCCCGGACCCGAACCGCGCGATGTGAGCAATTGCTCCCGCTAGGTCAGTGACGACTTTGACGGAGAGAATCAAATCCAGGTACTCAGCAGCATAGTCCTCGTCCGTGGCGGGTTTAATCGTAGACACAATCGCCCGAGCCTCTTCACAGCCACGAATTTCTACTCCGCGCTTATGCAACTCGGCCGCCGTCTGCGGTAAGAATTGCGCCGCAATGTCGCGATGCACAATTAAACTTTCCGCTGCATTACAGACTCCAGGCCGCGAGCACTTGGCGTTCACAATGATCCGCCGAGCCATTTCGAGATCGGCATCGCGATCCACATAAACGTGGCAATTCCCACGGTAATGTTTCATTACCGGCATAGTTGCCTCACGAGTGACGCGTTCAATGAGCGATTCACCTCCGCGCGGGATG
This sequence comes from Gemmataceae bacterium, assembly GCA_045802605.1. Taxonomy (GTDB): domain Bacteria; phylum Planctomycetota; class Planctomycetia; order Gemmatales; family Gemmataceae; genus JBJMQS01. The sequence goes on from JBJMQS010000015.1 coordinate 82,360, forward strand.
ACCAGATCGATGTAGCGCGAAAGTTTGAGCAAATGGCCCACGACCTCACGGTCGGTGGATTCGACAAATTGCACGGCGTCTACAGGCAGGCCCGCGCTGCGAAGTGCCTCAACGAGAATCGCATGAAGGGCACGATTCGAATGCTGAGCTTCCTTGCCGCCGCGAAGTATGATCGCGTTTCCGCTTTTCACCGCGAGCGCGGCCGCATCGGCGGTGACGTTGGGCCGGGATTCGTACAGAAAGAGAATCACGCCCAGCGGCACGCTGACCTTTTCCACTTTCAGGCCGTTGGGACGGATTTGGCTGTCGAGGATGAGGCCAATTGGGTCCTGCAGCTCAGCAATAGCACGCACGCCTGCCGCCATCGCGTCAATTCGTTTTGGCGTGAAATTGAGGCGCTCAATCTGGGCGGCCGTCAATTGTAGGTCAGCCGCGGCCGTCAAATCGCGCCGATTCGCGGCCTCAATGTCGTCCCGATGGGCGAGCAACAAATCCGCGGCTGCGGTGAGAAACGTGTTTTTGGTCAACTCGGACGATAGGGCGAGCACGCGCGATGCAACCTTGGATGCACGAGCTTGATCTTCGCAGACTTTGGCAAGCTGTTCGCTCATGCGGTGTGCGCTCGAATCTGGTCCAATGCGAGGAAAGCATCCCGGGTAGCCGCCACATCGTGTGTTCGGACGATCTGAACCGCGCCTTGAGCGATCACTGAACAAGCGACCGCCAATGCCGCGGCTAAACGCTCCCGTGGCGATTTATCCTCGCCGAGGAATCGTTTGCGTGAAACCCCTAGCATGAGTGGCCGCCCAAATCTCTGAAACTTGGCAAGGTTTGCGATGAGCCGCCAATTGTGCTCGCCCTGCTTTCCGAAGCCGATGCCAGGGTCGAGAACTATTGACTGCTGTTCAATTCCGCACTGGGTGAGCGTGTGCAACCGCGATTGAAAGAACTCGCCGACTTCCGCCACGACATCCACGTACTGCGGGTTGAGTTGCATGGTCTTCGGTGTGCCTTGCATGTGCATGACGACGGCCCCCGCTCGATAGCGGCTCACGACATTGACCATTTCCGAGCAGGTTAGACCGGTGACATCATTGATAATGGCAGCACCCAGGTCGAGGCAAGCTTGAGCAACTTGGGGCTTCGACGTGTCGATTGAGATCGGCACGTTGGTTCGTTTAGCGAGCAAATCGACCACCGGCATTACCCGGCGCAATTCCTCTTCAACGGAGACAGGCTCCGCGCCGGGCCGCGTCGATTCGCCGCCAATGTCCAGCAGATCCGCGCCCTCGGCGACTAGCCGCAGTCCATGTTCGACCGCCTGGACCGGATCCAGGCATTCCCCGCCGTCGGAAAAACTATCCGGCGTGACATTGACGATGCCCATGATGAGCGGGCGGACAATCGTCAGCGTTTGGAACCGGATTTGCCAGATTCTTGGATTGCCCGTATCCATCGCACTTAGGCTATCACTTAGCCATTCCCTGAGGACACCAATGCGGCAACATGGCCCCTGGACCATACTGAATTCGCAATCAGTGTATCGCGATCCCTGGATGGAGTTCATCCGCGACGAGGTCGTCCGCCCCGATGGTAAGCCGGGCTCTTACTGCTACGTCAAGATTCTGCAGGGCATCAGTGTGCTTGCAGTAGATGAGCGCAACGTGGCATGCTTGACTCGCGAATTTCATTACGCGGTCGGACGTGAAACACTGGAAGTCGTCAGCGGCGGTATCAATGCGGGTGAGTCGCCGGAAAACGCGGCACTGCGAGAGCTGAAAGAGGAGCTGGGAATTACGGCTAGTGAAGTCCGTGATTTCGGGATCGTCGATCCCTTCACATCGATGCTGCACTCGCCAACGCGGTTGTTTCTCGCGCAGGGATTGACCTTCGGCGAGCATGAGCAGGAAGGTACCGAGAACGTGCAAATGGTGCGTATGCCGTTCGATGAAGCTGTAGCCGCGGTATTCGACGGTCGGATCACTCACGCGCCGAGTTGCGTGGCGATATTGAAGGCGAAAGACGTTTTGCAGCTGCGGGCTTCCTAACGGTTCGACATTTAGGCGATCCCGCCTCCCGGAGATGGGTCAGCCGAAGCGGCTGTCGGGGCGAAGCCGCGGCGCATCGTGTTCTCGGTAATCGTGCGCGGCACCATGAACTGGAGTATGTAATCCGGGCCGCCTGCCTTCGAACCGATGCCCGAAAGCTTGAATCCACCGAATGGCTGGCGATAGACATACGCCCCCGTGCACTTCCGGTTGATATAAAGATTGCCCACCCGGAATCGGCGACGAGCGGTTGCGATGTTATCCGGTGAGCGAGAGTAAACGGCTCCGGTCAGCGCGTAGGGCACGTTGACCGCGGTCTTCAATGCCTCTCCGAAATCTTTCGCCTTCATCACTGCGACGACCGGCCCGAAGATTTCCTCCCGCGCGATTACCGCGTCGGGCTTCACATCGACAAAGACGTGCGGAGCTACAAACGTGCCTTGGTCTTTGAGCGGTCCGACATCACCGGCGTAAGCAAGTTTGGCCTCTTGCTTGCCTTTCTCGATGTACTTGAGAATCCGCTGCCGCGACTCTTCGTCAATGACCGGACCAACATCGCACGTCGGATCGTCGCTCGGCGCTATCTTCAAACTCTTGGTGGCTTCAATCAGCCGATGCACAAAGGTGTCGTAGACTTTTTCGTGCACGATCGCCCGGCTGCATGCGGAACACTTTTGCCCCGAGTAGCCGTACGCGCCCTGGAGCACACCGAGAACGGCCTCGTCCAAATCAGCATCGGCGTCGATGATCGTCGCGTTCTTGCCACCCATCTCGGCGATCACGCGCTTCACGTGTTGCTGCCCCGGCTTCATATTGGCCGCTTCGGCGTTGATATGCGTGCCCACCGCTTGAGAGCCGGTGAACGCGATCACGGCGGTATCCGGATGCTCAATGAGGGTCGGCCCGATTTCCTCACCAAAGCCCGGGAGATAATTCAAAACCCCCGGCGGCAGGCCGGCTTCTTCGAGCAGTTCTTGAACCACAAAACCCACGACCGACGATTGCTCGGCCGGTTTGCCGATCACCGTGTTGCCGGACACGATTGCCGCGGCCACCATACCGGTGTAAATCGCAAGCGGGAAGTTCCATGGCGCGATGACCACGGTCACGCCACGCGGCTCATAGACGTATTCGTTGTCTTCGCCGGGAATCGCCAAGTGACGCCAATTGGCAATTCGCTCCATGTCGTCGGCATAAAAGTTCAAAAAGTCGATGCACTCGCCAACTTCCACATCGGCCTCGCGCCAGTTCTTGGCCGACTCATACGTGATCCAAGAACAAAACTCGAAATGCCGGGCCCGCATCTTCTGTGCTGCGCGTCGCATCAGAGCGATCCGCTCTTTTGCATCGACTTCGCGCCACTTCTCGAACGCGGCCTGCGCGGCCTCTACTGCCTGCTTGGCATGTTCCGGTGTGGCCCGCGCGACTTTGCCGACGAGTTGCTGGGTCCGCGAGGGATTGACGGAATCCAACGTATCTTTGGTTTGAATTCGCTTGCCGTTGATAACGAGCGGATATGTCTTGCCAAGTTTGGCACCGACAGTCTTCAACGCCGCCGCCATCTTTTCTCGCGCGGCCTCATCGGCAAAGTCAGTAACAGGTTCATTGATAAAACTTGGCTGATTGTTTTTCGCCGGAGCGGCCGGCGCGCCGTTTCTGTGTTGTTTGGGGTTCACGAGCAATTCATCCTCAGGTTTGTTAGCAGTGAAGCTCGCTCGCAAGAACGATTCGTTCGACGTGTTTTCCAAGAGCCGGCGAACGAGATACGCCATGCCGGGCAGTAGCTGCCCATAGGGCGTATACATTCGCACGCGCTGCCCAAGTGACACTAGTGCGTCGGCGATCGGATCAGCCATGCCGTAAAGCGCTTGAAACTCGATCGCGCCGGGAGGAAGGTCGTGCTCATCGGCAGCGGCCAACGCATGTGCGATGCTGCGAACGTTATGGCTGCCGAATGCGGGACGGAGCTGCTGATGGTTTTCGATCAGGAAACGGCTGCACAGTTCGTAGTTCGCATCTGTCTCCCACTTCCGCCCGAAAACTGGGATCTCCCATCCATTCATTTCGGCGACGATCGTCTCGTAATCCCAATACGCGCCTTTGACGAGCCGCACCCAAACGGGCGTGCCGCGTTGTTCGACCCAGTGCAAAAGTTCCGCCAAATCGGCCGGCGTCTCCTTGAGATAGGCCTGGATTGCGATGCCGACGTCTGGCCAATCACTGAATTCCGAGTCGTCGAGGATCTCGCGGAAGATGCGAAGCGTGATCGCCTTGTACGAGTACTGCTCCATGTCGAAATTGACGAAGGCGCCCAGCCGGCGTGCCATCCGCAGGATCGGTCGCAAACGATCGCGCACCGCGGCACTGGTGTTCTCCGGCGCGATCGGGTCGAAGCGGCTGAATAGCGAAGAGAGCTTGACCGAAACGTTCACGCGGGGGATCGGGCCATAGGCATCGGTATCGATGCGATCGATGCCCGGCCATGAGTTGACCGCCCGGCTCAAACCGTCCAATAGATCGAAATACTGCTTCTGATAGTGCGTTGCTTCTTCTTCGGTGATAGTGGCTTCGCCAAGCAGATCGATTGTGAAAGCCAGGGTGCGTTTTCGCAACGCAGCAACGGCGTCGATCGCCTCTGGGACCGTGGTTCCGGCAATAAATCGCCGAGCCATCCGCTTGGCGCTGCGCTGGGCGGTCCAGGCCAGAGCGCGTCCGGCCATTCCGCCGCGTGGCAGCATTTTGACGCCAAAGCGAGCCCAAGCTGGCAAATGAGGACCAGCCGCGCCGAGATATTCCCGAAGGTGACCGCTGACTTCATCGGAGTCGCGAAGGTTCGGTAATGCATCGATGAACCGAAAAAGCTGAACTTTCACATTCTCGTCGGCCATCGACAAGTTCATGAGCTGTTCATCGAGCCATGCGGTCGAAAAGATGGTCGGCCCGCGACGATCCAGCCGGGCAAAGATCTCCCTGCCATAGGCGAGGGCCCGTGCGTCGCGATCAAATTTGGTTGGAGCAATCAGCGTGTCATTCATGTTGGCAGCTAAGAAGATTGTAGAAGGCAACGACGTTTTCAGCATATGAGGCCCCCTAAGTATCGTTATTTCTATCGGTTACGTCGTTTCGCAAAATCGTCCGCTCGCGGTTGTCAGTGGCTCGCTTTACGGTTATTTCTCGCCGAATGATTACTTCGCCGACCATATATCGAGTCTTGCTGCCACTCGTCATCGCCGCGAGTTTGGTGGCCGCAGAGCCTGCACTGAAGTCGCAAGTACTTGTGCTCGTTGGCGGGGGCGTCATGGAAGGCGACATTGAACGACTCGGAGATCGCTATCGAATTCGTCGCGGCGATAGTGAGACGAAACTGCCGGCTGAACAGGTTCTATTTGTGGCTGAGGATTTGAAATCAGTTTATCGCGTTCTTGAGGAACGAGTGCCTCCCGATAATTCCGAAGAACACCTCAAGCTCGCTCGTTGGTGCTTTACCAATCATCTGCGGGACGAAGCAATCACGCAAGCTAATATTGCCGTGCGGTTAGCGCCCAGATCAACGCAGGCGCAGGTTTACTTGCGACATTTGCAAAATGCCGAGACGCCATCGACGCCGCCTCCAGCAAAAGCGGAATCGACCGTTGCGAAATCAACTGACATCGAATGCTCGGCCGAAGCCATGCGACTATTTCATGCGAAAGTGCAACCGATCTTGAACAACACCTGTGCGGCATGCCACGTCGGCAATCGCGCCGGATCATTTGAATTGCACCGAAGCAACGACCCGACCGCGGATGAAGCCTTCAACGTGGCCGCTAGTTTGAAACAAGTGAATCGAAGCAACCTGAGGCAAAGCCCGCTTCTGGTCAAGGCGACGACCGCGCACGGCAATTCCAATCGGCCGCCCATCAAGGATGCGAATGCGCCAGCATTCAAATTTGTTGAGCAATGGGTCAAGCTGGCCACATTAGAAAATCACGCCCCACCTGCGACCGCCTCGGCCAACGTGGGAAGCGTTTCGAAATTAACTGCTGGAGCGAAGGATCCATTTGATCCCGAGATCTTCAATCGAATCAAGTAGCCTTCCCACCTACAAGCTTTGGTAAACTCGCATGCGGAATTAGGACTATTTTCGAGTCGGCGGCCGGCGATGCCGCAGGACCAATCGCCGCGTGGGCCGGTCGTGTTCATCCTCGATATCGCCGACGATTTCCTCCATAACGTCTTCCAATGTGATCATGCCGACGATTTTGTCCTGAGCGTCACGGACCAGCGCCATTGGTTTGCGGGATTTTTTCAACAGCTTTAGCGCGTTGGCAATGGACTCGTCTGGGTCAAGATACGTCGCCGGATAAATCGCGTCTTCCAACACGACAACACCGCGGAGGCTGAACAGGTAAAAGAGATCTTTGGTGTTGACGATGCCCACGACTTTGTCAGGCGTGCCATCATAGACCGGCATACGTGTATGCGCTCCCGAGCGGACCGCTTCGAGAACCTGCTCGGGCTTTAAGTTGATATCGAGCATGCCGATCTTCTCGAGCGGCACCATGCAGTCGCGAACGGTCTTGTTCGCTAGCTCGAAAACGTTTTGCACGATGTCGGCCTGTTCCTCGCCAAGGATGCCGGCCTCTTCTGTATCCTCGATCAGGAGTTGCAACTCCTCGACAGAATGCACCATGTCCGCGCCACCGGCGGGCTTGAATCCAAAAAATCGCAAGATTGAATTCGCGGAGACGTGCATCATCCAAATGACCGGCCGGCTGATTTTCACAAACACCAAGAGTGGCTGCGCGAGCAGGAGGGATGTGCGATCGACCGATTGCAACGCCAGAGTTTTCGGGACTAATTCGCCGAAGACGACGTGCATGAACGTGATGGCCGCAAATGCGATGATCGTAGCCGTCCCGTGAACGGTAAGTGCCGCCCACACGTGCGGAAGCCAACCGAAGAGTGGCTCCAACAGATACGCCATCGCCGGCTCTCCGACCCAGCCGAGGCCGAGGCTGGCCAGCGTGATGCCAAGCTGCGTCGCGGCGATGGTTCGATCCAGCCGGAGCGTGGCCTCTGCGACCGCTTTGGCGCCGAGCCGACCGAGTTTGACCATCTCTTCGACTTTGGTCCGGCGAATGGCGACCAGGGAAAACTCAGCCGCCACGAAAAAACCGTTGAGCGCGACCAGGCCCGGCACGGTCAGCAAACCGAGCAAAGACCAAACCCAGGACGATTCGTGCACGGAATCCACGGCAAACCACAGGGGTCAGAGGCTGCCGATCGCGAGACGCAATGGAAGCAATTTTCGGGCCAGCGATGCGGCTACTTCGGACCCGGTTGCACGTATTTGGTGATCCAACCAAAAACTTCCTTGTGCCAATATTGGCTATTTGCCGGTTTGAGGACCCAGTGGCCTTCATCGGGGAAATTAATGAACCGTGACGGAACGCCTTGCCGTTGAAGCGCTGTGAAAAGCTCGATGCCCTGCCCCACGGGACATCGGAAATCCAGATCGTTGTGGACCACGAGCATCGGCGTTTTGAATTTGCCGAGGTTGCCCGCATAGCGATGCGGCGAGTGTTTCTCGTAGCTCTCCCGATCAGCGCCCCAAGGGGGACCCTTATGTTCCCATTCGTCGAACCAAATTTCATCAGTCGTCGCATACATGCTGTCGAAGTTGTAGACGCTGCAATGAGTGATCAAGCACTTGAACCGATTGGTTTGCGTCGCGAACCAGTCAACCATGTAGCCGCCGAAGCTGGCACCGGCCGCCGCGATGCGGTCCTTGTCCACGTACTCAAGCTTCTCGAGAAAATCGACGCCCTTCATCAGATCGTCGTAACACTTGCCGCCCCAATCACCAGTAATCTCATCAACGAACTTTTGGCCAAAGCCGGTCGAGCCGCGCGGATTTGGGAGGGCAACCACATAGCCCTGCGCCGCCCACAACTCGGGGCACCAGCGGAAGCTCCAGCCGTCTTCCCAAGCCCCTTGCGGCCCACCATGAACGAGATAGGCGACGGGCCACTTCTTGGTGCGATCAAAATTCGGCGGCTGCAAAATCCACATTTGCATCGAACCACCCTGCAACGGAATTTGCACACTCGTCGGCTGCGGCAGATTCAACTCGTTTAAGAGTGAGTCGTTGACTTTGCTGAGATTGCGCGGATTGGCCGACTTCAGTTCCCCGCCGCTTGCAAACACTTCCGCGGGCCGCGTCAACTTGGCATTCGTGAATGCCATCGCCTTTCCGTCGTGACTTGCTGACAGCGAACCACACGCGCCATCGCCTGGTATAAGCGCGTAGGAACCCGGCGAACTTACCGAGAGATAATGCAAAGGCTTTCGACCACCGTCGTCAGCAAGAAAGACAATGGAATCGTTACCCGCCCAACAAAATTCCTCGACGGATCGATCCACGTTCGGTGGCATAATGTTGCGCGGCTTGCCAGTCCAAGACCCGTCTGGCTTACACGTCACAACAAACAAGTCCCATCGGTCAGCTTCGTAGCCGGCCTGCTTTTGAGCACGATACGCCAACGTGCTCCCGTCGGGTGAGAATGCTGGAGCGCCATCGGCCGCCAAGTTATTGGCGGTTAGGCTGGGCCAATCAGTTGAAGTGTTCTTAATGTTGACTCGGCACAGATCGTGATTTGTGCTCCAGGCCTCACCCTGTGCGGGAACGGCCGTGAAGATTAGGTGCGTGCCGTCGGGAGAGAAGCAAAAATCATCGCCCACGCTGAATGTCGTGGAAGTGGGATAGCCATCGCGATCACCCGGAGTGACGTCCCGCGGAGCGCCGTCGGCCTGCAGTCCTTGCCCGTTACCTTTGACATCAATCACAAACAAATGCTGTCGCTTGTCTTCGACCCACGAGTCCCAATGTCGGTAAAAGAGCCGGTTGAAGGCGCGGGCCTTCACCGGGCTCTTTTGGATTTGCTCCATCTTCTCTTTGTTCAGCTTGTCGCTTTCCGCAAATGGTTTGGTTGAGAATTCGGGATAGACCGCCGAGACAAAAGCAACGTGCGAACCATCGCGCGACCAGATGCTGTTGCTGGCTTCGGTCGCAATCGTGGTGAGTTGCTGAGCCTCGCCGCCCGACAGGTCAATTGTCCAGAGTTGGTAACTGCCAGAGCGATTTGATTCAAACAGGATTCGCTTGCCATCAGGCGACCAGCGAGGATGCTTGTCCTTTTTGTCTGTCGTCGTGAGTTGCCGTGCTGGCGATTGACCATCCACGGCCGCGATCCAGAGATTGCTCGTGGTCTTATTCTCCCCGACGTCCGTGATCCGCATCACGGCATAGACGACCTGGCTGCCGTCTGGGCTGATCTCGGGGTCAGAGACGCGCTGAAATTTGTAAAGATCGTCGAGCGTCATCGTCCGCTTTTCGGCGGCCGGCAGTGAATTGGTGAGGGTCATGATTGTTAAGAGTGTGCCAATAGCGCAGCGCATGGGTAGTTCCGTGAGAGAGCCCACAGAGGAAGGAATGGCTTTTGTTTTATGGGAGTTGGAAAAGGCACCAAGCCCACCCGTTACGAGGGTGGGTTAACGTGATTCGGCAATTGCCAGATACAGACGACCTAAGTGGTGCCAGCCACTGGACTCAGCAAGCATTGCGACGGCGGCTTTGAAGTGTTTTGCTGCGAACCGTACATTGGGACCAACTAGCTCGGCAACGCCTCGGTTGAACAGTACGGGTGCGGAATCTGGCAGAGAATACCAAATTGGGACTGCCTGCTCGAAGAAACCTCGCTCCCAAAGCACCGTCGCTCTTTCGTTCGCCCATGCGTCGCTCAGATGAGGCGGAACCATCGATTGCTTAGCTTGAATCAACTGTTCGGCCTTCTCGTAATCGCCCGTCATTCGAGCCATACCGACTGCAAGAAACCAGGAAACCGGATCGTCGGAAGCAGCACTCTTCGCGAGGAATTGGCTGATCGCGGTCTCGTCGATCATCGCGGGGCGGTTCCCGGCGGCGGCCGCAGGTCCCACTTGCAAGAGTGCGGGCAGATCGCGAACGGCTTGCGGAAAGTTGCCCACGGCCATTGGCAGTGCCAGGGCGGATGGCAAAGCGGCCACCAACGTTGACCAAACTTCAGGAATGCGCTTTGGCGGCTTGACGCTCGAAACATTTGAAGTCAGTGCTTCGAATGCACCTTCCCACGCGACTACAGAATCAACTGCCTGGCTGGGCACCGCATCGTAAGGCTCGATCCCGCTGCACGAGGTGGATGCGACACCGGTTGTACCCTGACGGGCCAAAAAAGCTGCCATCAGCTCATCAATCCCCGGTTGGCGATCGTTATTAGACACAATTCACCTCGACACTGGATTCCGTTCTACCGTCAAAACGCCACGCCGCTGGCGGCTTGCGCAAAAAGTTGCCCGGATCTGAAGTCGATCCGGGCAGGTAAGTCCTTAAGCGCAAATCACTTAATCCTCTTCCTCTTTCTTAGGCGCCTCTTTTTTGGCAGGGGGAGCGGCCGGTTCAGCAGGCTTCGCCGGAGTAGCCTCGGCTATGGGAGCCTGGTACCGCTGCAGGCGATCGCCGGTCTTCACGCGGCCCGCAGCGCCAACAACGGCCGCCACTTTGCCACGCAGCACTGGTTCCTTGGTTTCGGCCGCCAGCGATTCTAAACTCGCGATCTCGTCAGCGCTCAGGACCATTCCGAAACGCTGGATATGGTTCACGAGATTTTCGGCGGCGGCGATTCGCAGCTCTGGCGAACGCTTGTTGTCGAGCACGAGCGCCGCCAAATCGATCTGGGCCTCGCGGCCCGGCAAGCGCCCAACGACATCGATCGCTGGTCGAGCCAATGGCTCCACGCGCAACGTTTGGCGAATGGTGGCACCCGCGGGAGCTAAGTCAAATCCCGCTGCTGCATTGAAGGCCATTTGGCGATACAGCTCGATGGCGGTCGCGGCATATCGGTGCTTCTCCGCCGAGCTAAGCGTTTCAGACTTGCCGGCCGGCTCTTGAGCGAACGCGGTCTTCACGATGGCTTCCGTCAGCGGTCCTCGCACAACCGCGACGTTGCGCCAGCCTTCGGCCAGGCGATGCACCCGCGTCTCAATGGCAATCGCTTGTTTGATTTCATCTTCGCGAAGCGTCGTCGTTTGATAGGTCGATCGCTTGAGCCGAGCCTCCATTGCCGTCGAGGCGAAGGCGTCGCGTGGCGTTGGTGTAAATATCACGCGCAGCCGCAGCGCGGCCGCGCTTGTGTCGCCGCGAAGCACCGCCAGCATGTCGGGCAGCATCAGATCGGCCACCGCGGAGTCCATCGCAATCACGTCGATGTCGGCAGCACGTTGAATTCGGCGGATCGCCTCCTGGCCCGTGCGGACAGCCACGACGTCGTAGCCCGCCGTTTGGAACAACTTGGCCAAGTTGGCGGATTCGACACGATCCAACCAAACGAGTAACACACGCGGTTTGGCGGACTGCCCTGATTCTGACTCGACAGCTAGGGCCTGCCGCAACGTTTCCACGACTTTCGCAGTCACACCGCTGGCCCCGGGGTTAGGCAAGCGTGCGATTGCAACGGCCGCCGCGAATTGGACCCGGCGATCAGGATAGTCGAGAGCACGCTGGAGTACACCTGGCCGGCCCCGTGACGAGAGGGCGGCCGAAACTTCGGCTCGCTCGCCGAGGACCTGGGTGACACCTAGGGCCACCGCGGTCTTGTTTTCAAGCAACGCCTGATCAAGGGTTGCAATCAGAGCGCTTACATCAGCTGTCGCCAGGATATCGTGCGCGGCAGGCTGGGAGATCGCCAGCGAATTATCTAGGCCGCCGCGCTCAAACGCCTTTTCGGTGGCGATGCTCAGAAACGCAACCTGGGCGGCTTGGTCATTGGGATCCAGTTCCAAAGCCCAGCGAGCATATCTCAACCCGAAGTACTCTTCGGCCTGAGTCGCAGTCACAGTCGCGAGTACGATTTGATCCCGATCATATCGCCACAGAGGCACGGTATCCGGGCTCACGAACTGCGCCTGGTGCTTGTAGAATCGCAGCGCCGCTTCGGTGAGTTCGGTCTTCGCGGGCCGCAATGCAGATGGCGACACCGCGCGAAGGCGAGCCAACAGCGTCCGAGCCATCAGGCGCACTTCCGGCGATTCCTTTGATGAGGCCGCGAGATAGTCGAGCGTTGGAAGCGGATTCAATTCGGTCCGCGCAGGCAATGTGGCCACGTCCGCTCGCTCGCCCAATGCCGCCAGCAACTGCGTTTTCAACACCGCATCGTTCATATCCATCGCGGCCAAAACCGGCGCGACCGACGCTTCGGGCAGGAGCGGGAAAACCGTCAGGAGGTTGACGCGGTCGGAAGGGTCGGTTTCAGCTCGCAATGCCGCCACCAACTGCGGGACAGCTCGTGCACCGGATCGTTGCAATTCTCGAATCGCAAAAGCGCGCTCTTCGGGGGTTCCACGCAGATTGCCAATGAATCGAGTGATGCGGCCGACGTCACCGAGCTTTTTCTCGAGCGCGCCGGTCACCCGCTTAATGACTTCTTCGGTGTTTTTCTTGGCTTCAGTTTGCACCGCGGCTTCCGACGACCAGACCGGCACATTGCGCAAACGGAGAAATGAAGCGAGCCCATCTTTGGCTTCAAGATCGAGCAAATCTTGATCGCTCGGATTGGACGCGAGGAAGCCCTTCAAGTAATACGCCGCCGCGTCATATTTGCCCGTGTTGAGATCGAATTGAACAGCCCGCCAAAATTCCGCCGCGTTTTTCGGAGGCTCAATCCGTTCGTCTTGGGCGCGACTCTGAGAAGTACCAAAGGCTAGAACCAAGACGGCCACGATCCATTTGCTAGCACGGGACATGGAGGCCTCCGAGTGCGCTCAGGCGTGCGAGATTATTGCGGGACGATTCATGTTAGCTGATGCCGAGCCGGCCTCGCCAGAAAGCGATTTGCTGCTCCACTTCAGCTGGTGCGGTCGATCCGAATGAACGAAACGCCGCCAATGCCCGCGGCACGCCTAACATTTCATATACCGCACGTCCGACACCCGGCAGAACCGATTCAAAGACCTCCGGTGGCAAATCGGCCAGGCCACACCCGCGCTGTTCGCCCGACCGGACGAGTCGCCCCACTGCCTCGTGGGCCGACCGCATGGGGGTGCCTTGCGTAATCAGAAATTCCATCAAAGTCGTCGCATCCAAAAAACCGGCGTCCAAAGTTGCGGCGATTGATTCGCGGCGCATTTTCGACGATCGGATCACCTCGCTGGCCATCGTGAGACAGCTTGCCACGGTGTCGTGCGCTTCGAATAGGGCCACCTTGTCTTCTTGCAGATCCCGGTTGTATGCCAGCGGCAAACTTTTGAACAACACCATGAGCGAATTCAACGCACCGATCACCCGTGCCGACTTACCGCGAATCAACTCCACCACATCGGGATTCTTCTTATGCGGCATGAAGCTCGAACCGGTGCAAACCTCATCTGCCAATTCCAGAAACGAAAACTCCGTACTCGACCAGATGATCCACTCTTCGGCCCAGCCCGACAAATGGATCGCGATCGTGGCGAGCGCGCAGACATACTCGAGCACGAAATCTCGGTCACTCGCGGCATCCATGCTATTGCGAGCGATGTCGGAAAAACCGAGTTGCCCAGCCATGAACTGACGATCGATCGGCAGACTCGTGCCGGCCAGTGCCGCGGCACCGAGCGGCGAGACGTTGGCACGCTTGCCGCAATCGATCAATCGATCGCGGTCGCGCTGAAACTTCTCGACATAAGCCAGGAATTGATGCGCGGCGAGAACAGGTTGCGCTCGCTGCAAATGCGTGTATCCGGGGATGACGACGTCGCGCTCCCGCGTGGCCATCTCCACAAACGCCGATTGCACGCTTTTCAGTGTTTGGTCAATCTCATCAATCGCCTCGCGCATCCACAATCGCATGGCAGTGGCGACTTGATCATTCCGGCTACGTCCAGCATGCAGCTTGCGCCCGAGCTCGCCCAACTCCGCGATCAATGCCTGCTCGATGTGCGTGTGAATATCTTCTTGGGCGGCGGAAAATTTGAACGAGTCCTCGTCGATTTGCTTTCGAATCTCCGAAAGCGCATCGCAAATGCGCTGCGATTCTTCGGCAGTCAGCAGACCCACGTGAGCCAGCATGCGGGCGTGCGCCTCGCTAGCGAGGATATCGTAAGGATAAAGTCGGCGATCGACTGAGATCGATTCAGTAAACAATTCGACGTTACGCGAAGTTGGCCTTTCAAAGCGACCACCCCAGGTCTTTTCGCTCACGATCATCCTCGCACCGCAGTAGATCGCGGCTAAAGGTTTACGATTTCAATCCAAGATCCTTCAGTTGACGTGCGTCAACTGGCGATGGCGCTCCGGTCATCAAGTCGCGCGCTTGTTTGTTCTTCGGGAATGCGATTACATCGCGGATGTTGGTGGTGCCGCCCAGGATCATGGTTAGCCGGTCAATTCCCAAGGCTATGCCGCCGTGCGGCGGCGCACCGTACTTGAGTGCGTCGAGCAGAAAGCCGAATTTCTCGCGGGCCTGAGCGACTTCCAAACCCAACGTGGTAAATACCCGCGATTGCACCTCGGGATCGTGAATTCGGATGCTCCCGCCGCCGGCTTCATAGCCATTGATGACCAGATCATAGGCCTTGGCGTACACCTTACCCGGATCGCTTTCCAAATACTGGATGTGCTCGTTTCTCGGCGCGGTAAATGGATGATGGTTTGACACCCACTTCTTTTCCTCGGCATCGAAGCTAAAAGCCGGAAAATCCACGATCCATGCGACCTCGAATTGTTTGCGTAACGGGTCAAATAGATTTAGCCGACGTGCGACTTCCACGCGCAAGGCACCCAGCGCCTGACAAACGGTTTCTTCCGCATCGGCTACGAAGAGTAGCAAGTCACCCGCGCTTGCAGCCAATCGCTCGCGGAGCACGGCTTGGCTCGGTGCAGGCAGGAACTTTTCGATCGGTGCATTGAATTTCTCGGCCTCGACTTTGATCCAAGCGAGCCCTTTCGCCCCAAACTGCTTGACGAACTCGGTCAACTCGTCGATGTGCTTGCGCGAGAACTTCTCGGCGGCCCCTTTGACGTTAATCGCGCGCACTTTCGCCGCGCTCTTGAACACCTGGAATTCTGTTTGCGGCGCAATGTCAGTGCACTCGGCGATTTCCATCCCAAAACGCAAGTCGGGCTTATCGCTGCCGTAGCGCAGCATGACGTCGGAGTACGTAAGTCGCCGGAATGGCGTCACAACATTAACGCCGACGGTTTCTCGGAACACTGCGGCCATCAGCCGCTCAATCACTCCGAGCACATCGTCTTGCTCGACAAATGACATTTCGAAGTCAAGCTGCGTAAACTCCGGCTGACGGTCGGCCCGTAGGTCTTCGTCGCGCATGCAACGCGCGATCTGAAAATACTTGTCGTAGCCGGCAACCATCAGCAGTTGCTTGTACAACTGCGGCGATTGCGGCAGCGCATACCACGCGCCGGGATGCACCCGGCTGGGCACGAGATAGTCCCGTGCACCTTCCGGCGTGGACTTACCAAGGAAGGGTGTTTCGATTTCGAGAAAACCCTGAGCACTCAAATCGTCTCGAATGGTCTTGATGAGTTGGTGCCGCAGCCCGAGCATCCGCTGTTGTGTCGGCCGACGAAGGTCGAGGTAACGGTGGGCCATTCGCAAATCTTCGTTGGCCAGCTCTGTACCCGGTGGTTCCGAGATTTCGAACGGCGGGGTCGGACAGCGGTTGAAGATGTGAAGGTCGGTCGCCTGCACCTCGACGAGGCCAGTGGGCATGTCAGTGCGCTCTTTGCCAGCCAGCCGGCGCGAAACCATGCCTTTCACGGCAATACAAAACTCGCTGCGCAATTCGCGACCAAGATCAAAAAGCTTCTGGCCCCGCCCGGGTTCGAAGACGACTTGGGTGATGCCGTAGCGGTCACGGAGGTCGATGAAGATGAACTGGCCATGGTCTCGGTAAGTGTGGACCCAGCCATTGAGCATGACCTCCTGCCCGGCGTGGCTCTCGCGGAGTTCGCCGCAATTGTGTGTCCGCCGCAATGATGCCATGACAATTCCTTTGACCTAGCCGGAAACCGAGACAACGGGGATTATATGGCCGCCGCGCGGAAGGACATTTAGGCAGCGCCAATGGTTCATCTGCGGGCGCGATGGTAACCGCATTGAGTATGGGAAGGAATCCCGATGGGTGGGCAAAGAATTACGGCCGCCGGCGTGTTTGTCTCAGCCACTTGGCTGGCCATGACCCTTGCCGCATTTTTCTACGTAGGTCATTTCGCATCACCCTATCCATTTGGCGACGAGTGGGACTTGATACCGGGCGAGACTGCCCGTGAGCCGATGCCCAGGTGGCTGTGGGCGCAACACAATGAACACCGTCTGCCGCTGCCGAAGCTGGTGCATTGGGGCTTAATGCACATATCCGGTCACGACTCACGGGCCGGCGGCTTTGCGACGGCGGGCACGTTATCGCTGTTGGCCTTGGGATTCGTAATGACCGCGCGCAAATTACGCGGACAAATTGATTTTGCGGATGCGTTCTTTCCTGTCGCCTTGCTGAACTGGGGACAATTCGAAAACTACTTGATCGGATTTCAAATCAGTTTCGCTCTTTCCGCAGGGCTGGCCTGCGCATGGCTCTTTGGTGCGCTTCGTTCCCAGCGATTGCCGATTTGGACATGGTTCGTTCCGTTGCTGTTGGCGTTGTGTGGAGCTCATGGACTGGCCTACGTGCCGCCGTTAGGGTTGGCGACCTTGTGGTTGTCGCGCGGCGAGACACCGCTCCGGCGCGTGACCGCATGGACTTTGGTGGGATTGAGTTTCGCGATGATTGCTTTGTACTTTCGCGGATATGGCCGGCCGGCGGATCATCCGCAGTCTGCCGGCATCATCCCATCACTGAAGATCGCGACCGAAGTGTTGGCGCTCGGCTGGGGTTGGGTCGCGCAGATGACATGGCCGATCTCGGGCCTAGTTGCTTTAGCGTTTGTTGGCGCTACTGGCGTTTTGTTTCTTGTGATCAAATTTCGCGGTTTCCATCTCGTGTTTTCTGCCCCCTCCCCTTCCTTATCATTAGTCCCTTGGCTCGCACTCGCCGCTGGCACAGTGGCGCTGGCCCTGGGTATCGGCTGGGGTCGCTCGGGGTTTGGGCCCCTGGCAGGTTTTGCCGATCGATACACGCTTCTTGCATTTCCACTCGTGGGCACCGCATTTCTCGCTTGGGTGCGCTTTGGTGGGCGCATTTTCTCGTCGCTGGTCCCCATGGGCATGTTTACCGTCGCGTGCTTGATGCTCACGCAACACGTTCGCACTGGTCTTTCCGAAGGGAAAATCAACGCGGGACTCTACGAGTCCTTTGATCACGACCTCCGCGCGGGTTTTTCCCCGACGGAGTTGGCGTCGCGACATCCAGCTCTGTTCCCGCACGCGGAGCGTTTCGCTGATCGTCTGCGGCTACTCCGCGATGCTGGCCTCGCCCGGTATCACGCCATGGGCCAGGATGAGGTCGCCAACGCAAAATAGCAGCGTTGCCTTGGATTGGGCTACAATTTCGGAACCAGGTTCCGAGGTTTGGCGATGAGTTGGTATTGGGTTGGGATCGCTGCGGTCGCACTCGGTTTATTGCTAGCCGTTCTCTGGAGATACATGCACGGCATGGGCCGGGCCGTTCAGCATGAGCGAGCCCGCGAGATGTTTCGTCTTCAGCGCGAGCGGCTCGAAGCAAAATTCCTCGACGCAGCCGCGGCAACCGGCAAGCCCCGCGGTTTGATCTGGAAAGATTGCGAATTCGAACCACACATCGAACTCGTCCGTGACTTGCGCAACCATGAATTGCTCGGTCTGGTGCCGGTGACCATTAAATTTGAAGCGGAAGTGGGCGGGCCCATGGAAGGCGTCGAAGCGGTTGGCAATTTGCGGTATGCCACGGCTGTGTTCGTTTTCGAGCGCGGCCACTGGATCACTCAGGGCCGAGCCTTATTCAACATGCACCCCGGCGAGGCGATCGATCATTTCGCAGGACAGTTTGAGCGAGTTTCATGAATTAAGAGTTAACCGCAGAGACGCAGAGAGCGCAGAGGAAATACAGAGAAGAATTCTCCGGTATTTCTCTGCGTACTCTGCGGTTAATTCTTTTTTCAGTTTAGTTCCAATCCGAACGGCTGAATCAGCCACACCTTCTCGCCCTGCATTCGCAGGATCGCGTCGGCCGCCTTCAGATGCTTGGGCATCTGCGGCATCAGCTTCAGCGCTTCGAGGCCGGGCAGATTGAGCCGCGCTTCCGCGCCGCCAGACTCGGCCAACTTCTCGAATAGCGACTTCTGCTTCGGCAACGTTTGGATCTCCAGATCCTTGCCATCCTGGCCGGCCATCTTCTTGGCTGCGGCGATGGCGTCGTCGAGAGTGCCAAGTTCATCGACCAATCCGTTGGCCTTCGCCTGACGACCGGTCCAGACGCGTCCACCGGCGAGCGTCAGAAGCTTCTCGCGAGTCATCTGCACGCCGGCACGGGACCGAGCGTCGAGAACTCGCTGCAGAAACTGATCATAGACGTCTTGCATCGACTCGCGGACGACTTTGCGCTCAGCGTCATTCCACGGCTTATCGGCCGTCATGATGCCGGCGTTGGCGCCGCGATTGATGATGTCGGTCTTCATGCCGATCCAATCGAAAAGCTCGCCGGTGACAATCTTGCCGCCGACGACGCCGATTGAACCGGTGAGCGTGCCCGGCTCCGCATAGACTTTGCGGCAACCGGCGGAGATGTAGTAGCCGCCGCTCGCCGCCGTATCACCCATGCTGGCGATGACGGGTTTCTTCTTGTTGCACTGGATTAAAGCGTTCCAAATCAGGTCGCTAGCAAGGGCCGAGCCGCCAGGGCTATCGACCCGCAAAACAACCGCCTTGACGGTTTCGTCGTTCGCCACTTCGTTGATGGTTTCGACCATGGAAGTCGAGGCGATGCCGGAGGCTTCGGTCAACGGATTGCCGCCGCCGCCCTTGCCGGACGTAATCACGCCGACGGCATAAATGACCGCGACCTTCGGATCCTTGGAAGCCGCTTTCTTGGGCGGATTCAAAAGCTTCAAGAAGGCGAACGGGCTCGAGAGGTCCAGATCTTCGGCCTTTGCTTGGCCATAGTTCTTCGCGACCTTGAGACCTTCGGCGTTTTTGACTTCGCCCTTCATCAACTCAACGAACTCTTCCGGGTAAACGAGCCGATCGACCAGGCCCTTTTCGACCGCGCCTTTCGCGGTAAACATGCCCGTGTCAATGACCTTTTTGATTTGGTCAGCAGTCCATTTCTTTTCCGGACGGGCCTTTGCAATCACTTCGACATAGCTCTTCTCGAACCAGTCATCGATAACTGTCTCAAGCTGCTTGCGAAATTCGGGGCTCATGCTCGAGCGAAGAAACGGCTCGGCCGCGCCTTTGTAATCGCCCATCTGCAGAAAGTCGGCCTTGAGTTTCAGCTTCTCGAAGAAGTCCTTGTAGAAAGTGACGGCCGCGTGCATGCCGTGAATATCAACCCCGCCCGACTCCGGCGTGGCGATCATATCGCCGGAAACAGCGATGAGATAATCCACCGGGCCATAGGATTCGGCGTAGGTGAAGACCTTTTTGCCCGAGGACTTGAAGTCAGTGATGGCGTGACGAAGTTCATCCATCTTTCCCATGCCGACGGCCAGGCCTTCGAATTCGAGATAAAGCGCTTTGACGTTCTCATCCTTCTTGGCTTTGGCGATGCGATCGAGCTTGGTCTTGAAGCTCTCGTGACCCGCGCCGCCGAAAATCGGATCGGGCGCGGTGGTCGCCTTCTCTTCCAGATCGCCCGAGAGTTTGATGTGTGCGATCACGGGACTGGCGTCTTTGGTTTCTTTCTTTTTCTTGGCCGGCGGATCGGCTGCGATCGTCCAAGGCGTCAAAACGGCGAACACTAAGGCCGCCGTAAACAGTCGTCGAAGCATGGGTCCAAATCTCCGGAATGGTGTAACGTGATGGGGGTTCAAGACTAACGTAGCCAACTTGCGTTGCATAGCCAAGACGGTTCGGCTTGCTCGCTCTGAGCAATACCGGTTACAACTATCCTAGGTTTCGTACGCTTTGGAGGTTGCCGGCATGGATGCCTGCCCCGTGATTCGCCTCTCTCCGCTGGTTACCCTCTGTTTGTTGGTCGTCGGCGCGAGCTATTCGCTGGCGCAACAGCCTTATCCGCACTCAAACGAGCCGCCGCTCGCGGACCCCGACAGCGCGATTCAGTTGGCTGTCGCGCAGATCCCCACCGGCGGCGCGGCAATGGCACCGGGCAGCGTTCCGGTCGTGACCGTAAATGTCAACGCGCCGGCGTTCGTGCAGTTCAACAAAGAGCTGACGTATCGCATTCGAATCGAAAACGTCTCGAGTCTTCCCGCGCTCGACGTGCATGTGATTCACCCACTCAAGAAAGCGACTCTTGTAAAAGCCGAGCCGGACACTGCGACCAAAACAGCAACGGAACTCGAGTGGCCGATCGGCGCGCTCAAAGCTGGCGAGCACAAGGAATTCACCGTCACCGTAATGCCACAGGCTGACATGAGCGAGTTCAATGCAACTGCTTATGTAAGATTCCAGCATGGCCGGCAAGCGAAGATTCGCATCAACAAGCCCGAGATCTCCCTCTCCTTCAATGTGCCGAAGGAAATTCAGCAGTCTGACGTAGTCACTGCTCGGCTTGAGATCAACAATCCTGGACCGACAGAAATCAAGGACGTCAAAATCGCGGTGACGCTCGAGGGAATGACACATCAGTATGATGCGCCCGCTCCCGGTCAAGCGCTCGATCCGAGCCACACCCCGCAAATGCGGCGTTGGACGATTGCGCGTTTAGGACCGGCCGAGCTCAAGACATTGGACTTCCGCATTGCGGGAACCCAACCTGGCCCGGCGAAATTGACCGCGCTGGCCGACTCCCCGACCGCGCGACGTGACGCGTCGTATGACGTGTCGGTTCAGTCGCCACGGCTCGAACTAACTGCCGCGGGACCACAGCGACATGCCGCGAATCAGCCGGCCGTCTATCGAATGGCCGTGAAAAACGCCGGCTCGTTCCCGCTGCGCAACGTCACCGTGACCGACCGTTTGCCGAACCACACCGAGTTTGTTGGCGCAACCGACGGTGGCCAAGTGTTTGACCACGACGTGCAGTGGGTGTTGGCCGTGATCAATCCTGGCGAGACGCGCTCGCTGGAGCTGACTACTCGGCACACGATTCCCGGCACGGTTACGCACCAGTTCGAGGCGATCTGCGGTGATCGCCGCACGATGCGGCAAGCCGAAGTCGCGACGATGTTCGAATCGGCTCAGTGATAAGTGTTCGTTCGCATGGCGATTGCGCGCCAGTGCGCTATTTGTGAGGTGCGATAGCGGTAGCTCGCACTCGATTCCGCCCCTGCAGGCGGCGAACCCGATGCCTGGCGAAGTTGCAGGCCAATCAGCGTGAAACAGCTGACGAGAGAAACGACGACGGAGAGCTTGAAAAAGCGAGTCACGGACACCTCCGGGGGGAGTGAGGTGGATTGAGGTAGGCGAGGGCCTCATCTCCGAAATTCAGGCCAGAGTCAAGGCGGATTGCAATTGTGACAAAGACGGAATCTGTTCTGGGCGGCAAACGATTCGATATGGTTTGGATTCTAGCATTCGGTCTCGCATCAAGCATTTGGTGCGTCACGGCGGCGCGCACGATTGGTGCCACATTCGATGAGCCGACATACCTCGAAAATGGAATGCACTTCTGGAGAACCGGCTCGCACCGCACTCTCATGAAGCTCGGCACGATGCCGCTGCCGGTTGATTTGCAAACGTTGCCATTAGCGATTGCCGAACGCATTCGTGGTACAAACTGGGATTTAGACACCGACTTCCACACGCTCCTCCCAAGGATGCGGCACGGGAATCTGCTTTTCTGGTGGCTGCTTCTGATCTCCGCCTTTCGCATTGGCCGCGATGTGGCCGGGAGTTGGGGCGGCCGACTGGCCGTCGCGGCATTGGCATGCGAACCCAACATGCTCGCCCACGCCGCACTCGCCACGACCGATATCGCGATCACGGCGACCGTGTTGACGTTCGCGCTTTATTACCATCGTGGCCGAGATCAGGCATGGTCTCGCCGTGTGGGACTGCCCGGTATCTGGTACGGGGTGGCTCTCCTGTCGAAGGCTTCCGCGCTAGCATTTGTGCCGCTTGTGATGGTTGGAATTGAACTCGCGCGATTCATCCAGCAATGGTCGGATGAATCCAATCGCCTTCCGGAACTCACTGGCTTCACTCCAAGTATTGGGCACAGCGGACGAGGCTATCTCCGCAAATGGGTTCTCGAGTGCGGCATCATCGGCATTATTGGCCTAGCGGTCGCCGTTCTCGGCGTTGGCTCCGATTTCCAACCCGACGAGTCCTTCATTCGCTGGGCACAGTCTCTCCCGGAGGGCCGTAATCACACATTCTGGGTTTGGACGGCTGAGCATTTGCGAATTTTTGGCAACGGCATTGAAGGCTTGGTCATGCAGATCAAGCACAATTTTCGCGGACACGGCCAGTACTTGCTCGGTGAATCGTCGGAGAAACCGTTCTGGTATTACTTCCCGGTTGTGTTCAGCATCAAGCTCACCGTGCCTGTACTTTTCGGAGTGCTTATTCTCTTCTTCCGGCCGACATGGCTCAAAGATAATTGGCCGATGGCGTGTGCCGCGATCTTGCTGGCCTTCTCAATGACGTGTCGGGTGCAAATTGGAATTCGACTCCAGCTTCTGGCCGTGGCGTTTGTCATCGTGGCACTCGCGGCGGGAATTGCGCAGAGCCTTACCCATGTTCAATTGCGCAGACCTCTAACGGCAGCGAGTGCCATCGGTATCGCCTGGATGGGAGTCTCATCCGCGCTCGCGTGGCCGAATGGACTCTGCTACGTGAATGAGCTCTGGGGCGGGGCTCAGGAAGGATACCGGCTAGTCAGTGACGGGAATTATGATTGGGGCCAAGGATTGCCTGAGTTAGCGAAGTGGCAGCGATCACGGAACATATCGGACCTCGACGTCTGGTATTACGGCCGGGATCCGGAGATCAAGCGAATGCCTGTGCGCGATCTGCCACTGCATTGCGTGACTCTGCGACAACCCGACGACATGGCGACATATTGCTGGGGCCGGCACCTCGCGGTCGGGACCACGCTGCGCTACGGACTCCCGCTGAACGACGCACATCGTCATGCATTGGAATTCTTGAGACGCCGCGAACCGGTGGCGCAGACTTCGACATTTCTCATCTATGATTTCACCGATCTAGGTCCGCCAAAACAGGCAATCGAGACCGCTGAGAGGTCCGCGAAATGACCCGCGGGACATTTGTCGTCGTCGTTTTGGCGACGGCTATCGCCTGGCTCGGCGCGACTGATCGACCTGGCGGGTGGAACGACGGCAGCCGTCTAGCGACGGTCGAATCTCTCGTCGATCGACACACTTGGGAGATCGACGACTCCATCTTCTGCACTGCAACTCCTTACGGTGGCGACCTAGCGCCGCGCGGCACACTCGACAAACTTTTCATCAACGGGCACTACTATTCCGACAAGTCTCCCGTACCGGCTCTCTTGATGGCCGGACCGTACTGGCTCTGGCGAATATGTGGTGGCCCCTCAGCAGCCGAGCGACCCGATTTGTTTTGCTGGGGGATGACATTCCTTACGTCGGGAATGGCCTATGTGATTTCCGTACTTCTGATCGACCGGATTGGAGAGCGATCACTCGTTGGTTGGCAGCGAATGTTAGTAACCGCCAGCTTTGCATTGGCTACGATTGCACTGCCATATTCGCGATCTGTGAACAATCACATTTTGCTGTTGGCGGTGGCGACTGCAATCCTGTTCATTTGCGATAGTGCTCGACCGCTGTCGGCGGTTCGCGTGCTGATCCTAGGAACGCTCGCCGGCTTGGCCTACACGATTGATCTCGGTGCAGGACCAGTGATTGCGTTGGGTACTGGTGTTTATCTGGTTTGGAGGACGTTTCTAGAGCCCGCTACGTGGTGTTCCGCTGCCCCGACGTCACATTCCATCTCGCAACCTTCAAGTCCCCTCCCTTCTTCTTCCGGTCCCCTTCCCCCTTGTGGGGGAGGGATAGGGTGGGGGGTGGAAGCACGCGAGGACTCAACCCCCCACCCTAACCCTCCCCCACAAGGGGGGAGGGGACCGGAGGGCGGACGAATGGGACAAAGGGTCTCGCACATTTTTTTGTTCATATTCGCCGCCCTACCCTGGCTCGCGATGCATCACGGCATGACGTATGCAATGGCCGGGACGATCGGGCCGGCGAATGCGAATCCTGAGTTCTTCAAGTGGCCGGGCTGTCCGTTCGGCCCTGAGAATCTGACAGGCGGGTGGCGGCATTCCAGTATTTTCGGATTCATTGTGTACGCCGTTGACATGCTGCTTGGGCAGCGAGGCTTCGCGGCACATAACCCCGCGCTGTTTCTCGTTGTGCCGGCCGCGATCACCCTGCTCCGCGACGGTCAAGCACGTCGAGCGGAAACCTCTATGTGTCTGGGCTGGACCCTGGCGGTTTGGCTTCTCTATGCGGCGACATCCAACAATATGTCAGGTGAATGTCGTTCGGTGCGGTGGTTCGTACCTCTGCTCGCCCCAGCCTATGTGATTCTCATCCGAGCGCTACGTGAGAATTCCAATGCGGTCCGTGCATTCTGTTGGCTCAGCGCAATCGGCGCATTCATGGAAATCCAGGCGTGGATTCGCGGGCCGTGGTATGGCCGTCTCTTGCCCGGATACTGGTTATGTCTCGTCGCCAGCGCGGGTATCTTTTTCTGGTTTCTGCGCCGGCAAACGATCAATGAATCTGTCGAGCGAGTGCAACGTGCTGCCGCCTGACGGCAGCGATTCATACGATGAATTCAGTCAGTGCGACAATGGAGCGCCGCTGTGGCACCCAACCTGCAGAAATTCTGCGGCCGATTGGTTCGCCAAGGACTGTTTCAGCCCAAGGATCTCGAATCGATCTATCGCCAATGGCGTTTGGCCGCGCCTAAAGAGCGAGACAACGTTCGTTCGTTTGCGCAATTCATCGTGCTTCGCAGTCGTGTGGGAATTGAGCAGCTAACGCCATTTCTCAATGGCCCACCAGCGGCAGGAACGTCCAACACGGATCGATCCACGACCAGTGCGGATACTGAGGTGGATGTTGAGCTAGTGAAAATCCCCGACCCTCGCCGCATCGGGCGGAGGGATTTGATTGGGTTTGCAATTGGCATGCTCGTTGGCGCATTCGTGGCCGTAGGAATCATGATCTTAGTTCGTCGCTAACGAGGTCGAGATCTGCGTGAGAATTCGCGGCCGCCATTATCGAAGCGGAGAACAGGTCGAACTGACCTGCGCAGATGGCGTCGTCACGTCGGTTGGTCCGCCGACGCTCGAACCTGTCGAAGCGGAAGCGGGCTGGATCGCGCCGGGGTTTTGCGATCTGCAAGTCAACGGTTACCGCGGGATCAGCTTCAATTCGCTTGGCAATGCCGACGAACTGCGAGTGATCGTTGACGCTTGCGCCGCGCACGGTGTGTCCGCATTTTTGCCCACGTTGATCACGGACGCTCAAGAGTCGCTGATTCACGCCGTGAGAACTCTCGCGGACCTCCTGGCGGCCGACGCGCGGACCGCAACTCGCGTCCCCGGATTTCATGTTGAAGGTCCTGCCATTTCATCAGAGGATGGGCCCCGGGGGGCGCACCCGCGAGCACATGTCAGGCCGCCAGATTGGGAGCAATTTCTCCGCTTGCAAGAAGCGGCGCAGGGGCGGATTCGTCTTGTCACCCTCGCTCCGGAATTACCGGGAGCTATTCTCTTTATCGAGCGATTGGTCGCGGCGGGCGTGCTCGTGGCCGTCGGGCATACAAATGCCGGGCCGGAGCAAATCCACGCGGCGGTAGCGGCAGGGGCGCGGCTCAGCACTCATCTGGCCAACGGTTGTTCGGACATGTTGCCGCGACATCACAACGTCGTCTGGGAGCAAGCGGCCGAAGATCGCCTGCACGCGAGCTTGATCGCCGACGGACGGCATCTGCCGCCGGCCGTGCTGAAATCATTGATCCGAATCAAGACTCCGGAGCGATGCATGCTCGTGAGTGATTTATCGCCGCTGGCGGGCCTGCCACCTGGGCGCTATCCCGCGATGGGCGGCGAATTCGAGGTCGCGGACGATGGTGCGGTGCGCATACCTGGGACCTCGCGCTTTGCGGGGTCATCGGCGTTTCTAGACTTATGCGTCAGCCATGCTGCCCACTGCGGTGGCATTGCATTGGCCGAGGCCATCGATATGGCCAGCGCTCGGCCGCGCGAAATGTTGGGGCTACCGCGCTCGGCGGTGGAAGTCGGCGGAGTCATGGATTTTGTGCTGTTTGATTTTGACGATGGCCGCATTCAAGTTCAGAAAATCATAACGGCATAGCTCATTTGCCGATGCAGAACCGTGTAAAAATGCGATCGAGCAAATCATCGGTGTAAACCGCACCCGTCATCGCGCCAAGATGCTCTAAAGCCGAACGCAATTCCAGGGCAACGATCTCGGCCGGATCATTGAACAAGACGCCCTGATGAGCCGCTCGCAGATTCGCAATACAGGCGTCCACGTGATGCCGGCAACGGCTCAGACTCGGAGCGAGGCCATGGCCGGCGAACGCTGCCGCCTTTTCGCCGAGCATTTTTCGCAGGTTGGCTAGCCCCTGCCCCGTCACCGAACTGGTTGCCAACGCACCGGGTGCAACTGGCGACAGATCACACTTAGTCGCGATTCGAATCGCGTCTGCACAAGTGGACGGAAGTTGCACTTCCTGACCGCCGGGCTCAACGCACATCAGAATGAGATCCGCGTCAGCCACCTCCGCGCGACCCAATTGTTGAGCACGAGCTTCCAATGCGTCCGACGTTGATCGGAGGCCGGCGGTGTCGATCAGTTCGATATTCTTGCCGCCGAGGTTGAGCCGCGCGACGAGATAGTCGCGCGTTGTGCCTGGGACAGGGCTGACCAGCGCATCACTACCGGAAAGCGCATTGAAGAGTTTGCTCTTCCCCGCATTTGCGGCGCCGGCCAACACGATACGGAACGGCCGGCCGGAGATGCCGCGATCCTGCACCTGCTTCTGCACGAGCGAAACCTGAGCCAAACCATTAGCAAGCCGATGAAGCAAGTCGGGCCGTTCGACGAAGTTGATGTCTTCATCGGCGAAATCGAGCCCGGCTTCGAGATCGGCTAGCAAGTTGAGTAAGTCTTCTCGCAGGCCGGCGAGGGGTTGAGAGACACCGCCAGCGAGTTGGCGCAGCGATTGTTTTAGCTCATTGCGATCGGCGGCTTCAATGACCCCGAGTACAGCTTCCGCCCGCGGCAAATCGAGCTTGCCGGCAAGAAATGCTCGCAACGAGAATTCTCCCGGCCCCGCAACACGAGCACCTGCGTGCAACAGGTCGGCCAGCAATCGCTCAACTAAGGGTGGACTCGCAATCAAGTGGAATTCGGCAACCGATTGACTCGTCACGGAGTGTGGCGCCGGGAACAAATATAGCTCGGCAGGAACGGGCGAAACGATATCTGAAAGGTGAACGTGACCTGCATAAATAGCGCGCCGGTCCACGTCCACATCGCCGCGAAAAATCGTAAACGCGATGGCCGATGAGCGCGGGCCGGATAGCCGAACGATTGCCCGTCCGGCTGGGCCCGCGGCTGACGAAACTGCAACGATGGTATCGTCGAGTTGAATCGACACGGGGCGTGCTCTGCGTTCGAGCGAATTATTTCTTCGATGCCTCTCTCAGCACCTTTTCCCACCACAATGCCAAACGACTTGGCTCTTTGACGCTTGGTTTGGCTTTCGATTTGCCATTTTTCGTCACGGGGCTTGCTGCGGCCCGTGCCGCCGCGGTGGCCTCAAGTTTTTTTTTCACGAAACGCCGC
Organism: Gemmataceae bacterium; assembly: GCA_045802605.1. Taxonomy (GTDB): domain Bacteria; phylum Planctomycetota; class Planctomycetia; order Gemmatales; family Gemmataceae; genus JBJMQS01. Next base: position 110,392 of record JBJMQS010000015.1, read on the forward strand.
TCCAGCAAACCCCACACGCTGGAGGCGATGAAATAGAGACTAAGTCCGGCCGGCACCTTGTAGAACATGAGCGCCATGAAGCCGGTCATGAACTTCATCATCGTCTGCTGTTGCCGTTGCTCGTCGGTCATCGTGGGTGGGGCGGCCTTCTGCTGTTGAATGAAGATCAGCACCACGCCGATGAGCGGCAAAATGTTGAGGTAGGGCCCAAGGTACAGGAATGTCCCCATTGCGTCGCGCTGGCTGATGTAGGGGATGTTCTCGCCCCACCAGAGGAGCATGTCCGGCGCGGCCAAGTTCGGAATCCAAAGAAAGCGCTCCAGCCGGAAGAACACGCTTTCCTGGAGCGCATAATACAGGCCCATGAAGATTGGCATCTGGAGAGCCAACATCAAGCAACCGGACAGCCCAGCGGCCGGGTTGACGTTGTGCTTGCGGTAGAGTTCTCGCTGCGCCTGTTGCTTCGCCAGGAAATCGTCTTTGTACTGCTGCTCAATCAATTTCATTTCAGGGCCAAGCTTCTGCATTTTCTCTTGCGTGATCTGCATGTTCATCGCCTGCTTGCGGCTCAGCGGGAACATGGACCCGCGCACGATGATCGTCACGCAAACGATAACAATTCCGGCCGGCAAGAATTTATGGAGAAACCCAACGAGCCAATGAACAAGGTTCGTGAAGAAAATGATGGCATTCGTCCAAATGCCGAAGTTGCCGTAATCGGTAAGGCTTCGCAGCTTCAACGAATCCGCATAACGATCGACGAGGGACGGATCGACAGCTTTATCATCGGTCAGCCGCGTCAATTGACGGACCTTGACGGGGCCATGGTAAAGCACATATCGGTGCTCTATCCCCGTCGAAACGTCAACCGGCTCCGAAATTGCGCGGACAGTGATGTCCGCAAAGTTCGCTCGCTTGGCACCTTCACTTTTCTCCACCGTGGCGCGAGCAAATTGTAGAAATCCTTGTTTATCGACCGGGAGCGCAGAACCATCCGCGGCGAGATCATCAACTGCGATGGCTGAGCCGAAATATTGCACGACGGTGGCCGCATAGACGATCCGCTTATCGTCCTTGCGGTATCGATCACTTCCGCCGAGGCGGTCCAGTGTCGCCGCATCCGCGCTGAGCCGGTAGATCACATCTCGATTGTCCAAGAGGCCGACGTGCGAATTACGGAATGTCGTCGTGTACCACTCGCCCTCAATTGGCAGACCACGGGCCCCTGCGAGTTGGTAGCGAAACTTCGTCCCCGCGGCCGCTGAGAGTTTCTCCACGCGCACCGTGAGCCCAACGTGGTACTCGTGTTGGGCCAACGAAAACGTCTTGGTGATGCGAACACCAGGATTGGCCAATTCGGTGGTGAATACCACTTCATGCCGGTTACCGTCGACGACTTTTCTCTCAACTGTCCACATCGCGTGGCCTAGAGTATCGAGCGGCTGAGGCTCGTTATCATCCGGCTGGGCGTAATGGAAAATAGAAAACGCCGGCGGTGCATCGGCGATCCGCGGAATGAGTGTGACAGGCTTGGGGTGACCGTTGACCTTTACCGGCAAACCATAAGAATCGGCTGCCTGGAAATCATTGAGGATGAGTTCCGCGACGCCTGCCCCTTTGGGTGTCAACGTGGCGGTAATTGGAAAATCCTTGCCGCCAATCACAATTTCTTCGACCGGCACTGCCACTTCGGCTAGCCGTGCGAGAAAGCGAGGATTGAATGCATATGCTTGCGTGATCGCGGCCACGTCCATCGGACCGCCAAACCCGGCCACCGCCATGTGAGCGATGATGGCATTCTGGTCATCCCGCGGAGCATGATCGTAAGCCCACTTCGGCTCTGGCATTGCAGGCGCGACCGGTTCTCGCATGTATTGGACAGTCAAATCGACTGCGTCGGCCATGCCGCGCCCAGTGACCGCACCGGTGAGCCGCACCAGCGCTTCGCGCTGTTGATCCTTAGTGACTTTGTCGTGGGCCCAGATTTTCTCTTGCGGCGGCGGAGGCGGGTAAAGGTACTCGCGGACCTTCGTGTAGCCGACAAAAATCGCGATGGTGGTCAGGAAGAAATAGACGTAATTCCTGATCGGAACTTGTTGCTGCATAAGTCGAAACGCCCCGGACCAACGAACGAATTCTGTTGTCAGGATACTGAAAAGAAGGGGAAACGGTGTGCCCGCATCCACCCCAGGCGAAGGGCCAAGACCTAGCGGCCTTCGCGGAGCCGGTCGCCCAAGAAGTTCTCGAGATCCGGCACTGCGTAGATCTTTTTGACGGTCGTGTCCACATCGTATTCGATGCGGCGATAGCGAATGGTCTCATCGTCTCCGAGAAGCACGTAACAGGCACGCCAATCGCCGTCGCGCGGCTGACCCACGGAACCGACGTTGCAGAGCGTCTTCCGGCCGTCGAGCTTGTACACGCCATCCATTTCAGATGGACTCAGGAATTGCAAATTCTCGGTAAATACTCCGGGGACGTGAGTATGCCCTTGGAAACAGTAACGATCGACCAGTGCAAAAATGCGATCCATCTTGCGTTGGTTGTAGATGTCTTCTGGAAACACGTATTCGTTGAGTGGGTTGCGGGCGGAGCCATGCACGTAAAGACAACTGTCCTCGCGGACCGAGCGTGGCCGCTCGGCCAGGAACTCCCACCGGCGCTCTTTGAGATCCCGACGTTCGTTTGGTGATTCGAGTTGAGCCCGAGTCCAAAAGATCGCCTTCTCTGCCGAGGCGTTGAACCCCTCGGGATCAAACATCGCCCCTTGGTCGTGATTGCCCAGAATCACGATGCGGCAATCCATGATGCGATCGACGCACTCGCGCGGATTCGGACCGTATCCGACAACGTCGCCGAGACAGACTATTTCATCAACCTTTTGCTGCTTGATGTCGGCCAGGACAGCGTCCAGAGCTTCCAGGTTGCTGTGAATGTCGCTGATGATTGCCTTCACGCGGGGCCTCTCACCTAGATGGTGGCTATCAATCGCTCAATCTAATGGGGCGCATAAACGGAAGTCAAGCGAGCCAAACGAGTTTGCTCCATAAGGGCCGGGTTGACTGGCGTTGCTTCACTCGCTATGGTCCGCGGCTCAGAGGGTCGCGGAATGCAACTAGTTGCCCCGGATATCATGGCCGACGTCGTCCGGCTTTCGTCGGGCACTTGCATTCTAGGCCTTTTGCTCGGATTGGCGGTTTGGCTGACCGGTTGGTGGAAGCGCGCTTTTTGGATCGCTTTGATCGTAACAGTCAGTTTCGGTTTGTACGGTTTCAGTGTGGCGCGATCGCACGGCACCCACCCGCTCGCCGCCGCTTTGCTGCTGGGACTATCCGCGGGACTTTTGGCTCTTGAGCTTGGCCGGCTCATCGCCTTTGCCACCGGCGGCTTGATGACCGCGGTCGCGGTACAGACTTTCGTGCCAAATTTCCCTGAGCCGTTTATGGCCTACCTCGCCGGTGGCCTTATCTGCGTGCTTCTGTTCAAGCTTTGGATGATGACCGTCTTAAGCTTCGCAGGCACAATGCTGATGGCACACTGCGGCCTGGCTCTGCTGGGGCGGGTCGCGCACATCGAGACTGTCGCGTTTGCCACGCAGAAGGCCGGATTACTTGTCGTTCTAACAATCTTGGGGACGGCGGGCGGAATAGTGGCGCAAAGCCGAATTGAATCGTTCTTCTCAAACTTCAAGGGTCGCCGCAAAGACAAGGTCATCGCTTCCTTGAGCGAGAAAGAAAAGGCCCAGTTGAGCGGCAGTCAAAAGTCGCCGGGCAGCAAGTTGATGAAACTATTCAAATTCAAAAAAGCGGCTTGAACTGCACTACTAATCACAATTCGCGCACAAATTGGTTATGTGCCGCACCAAGTCTCGCATCGTAACCATGCCAACCGGCTTTCCATCGGCAATAACTGCCAGATACGGGGAGTCGCCGCTGTCCATCATTTTCACCGCGCGGGCGAGCGAGTCTTCTCGACTCACCGTCGCGGGCATGGTCATGTATTCCGCGACTAAATGTTTCGCAAAGCCATTGGGATGTAAATCCGCGGCCCGCATCAAAATATCGCGATGACTGAGAATCCCGGCGAGCCAACCATTCGCAGAAACTACCAATATCGCATCAGCACCCTGCTCGACCATAATCGTCAGTGCATTTGCTAGCGTAGATTTCTCGGAAAGTGTTACCGGCGGAGTTGGATTCAAGCAGCCCACACGATCCGTAAGCAGGCTGACCTGGACTCGATCATGTCCGGTCGGCAAATCGAGCTGCGCAAGATCCAGCAAGCAGCGCGAGCAATCGTCGTTGCCAGGCAGATTATCGAAACCGCATCGCGGGCAGATCATTCCGCGCTCCCGGGGTTTGACTGCGGAGATTCTATAGGCCGGTGAAGGCCTCATCCCCGGTCAATACTTCGGCAAGGCTCGGGGCTCGCCGTGGCGGAGGAGCGCGAAGCACATCCTCAAACGTCGGTCGTTCCACCGCGCGAAAGACTCCGAAGCACTCCGGCAATTCTGGCCCGCACATCCGGCTGAGAATCCATGCGGTCGCGGGATCCGCATTTGTTTCGTTGTGCACCAAGATATCGTCGAGCGGCATGCCTTGCCCGAGCGATACCGCCTCCGGGGCAACACCACTGAGCCTTATGCCACGATTGCGGTCCTTGCCAAACAAGAGTGGTTTTCCATGTTCGAGGTACAGCGTCGTGTCTGGCTTCGACCCATGATCGGTGGCGTACTCGAAAACACCGTCGTTGTAGACATGGCAGTTTTGGTACACCTCGACGAACGCGCTGCCCCGATGTTTCGCCGCGCGCACCAGCGTATCCCGCAAGTGATCAGCATCGACGTCGATGCTGCGGGCCGCAAAGGTGGCTTCGGCAGCCAGCACGACGGACAAGGGCCGCAATGGGCCTTCGGCCGACCCTTCGGGTGTGGTCTTGGTCCGAGTGCCAAGCCGCGACGTGGGCGACGCCTGTCCTCGAGTCCAACCCATGATCTCGTTATTTAGCATCACGATTTTGATGTCGGAGTTGCGGCGGACCGCCTGAAGCAGATGATTGCCGCCCACCGATAAAGCATCGCCGTCGCCGGTAATCACCCACACCGACAAATCGGGTCGGGCCGCTCGCAATCCTGTCGCAACGGCGGGTGCTTTCCCCGCAATCGTGTGAAACCCGAAAGTGTTGAGATAGTACGGTGTACGTCCCGCACACCCCATCCCGGAGACGAACACAATGCGTTCGCGCGGAATCCCCGTCATCGCCATTGCTTGCTTGAGTTGTTCCAGGACGGAGAAGTCGCCACAGCCTGGACACCAGCGCACAGGCTGATCGGTGCCGAATTCATGAACGTGTACTACTGGCAACGATGCGGTGCTCATTCGAACCAGCCTTCCGCCGGGGGTTGTGGCCGATTGAATTCGCCCAAGACCCAATCCTCGACGTCGCCAGCCCACATCGGTTTGCCTTGAATTTTCGTGAGCGCTTCGATGTTGAGAAGGAATTGCGACCGCAACACCTGACGCAGATGCCCCGCATTTAACTCCGCGCAGACGACCCGCGTGTAGCGCCGTAACACGTCGCCGGTGTTGGCAGGTAGCGGATTGAGGGTACCAAAATGCGCGCTGGCGACTGACATTTTCTTTTTCCGCAAAGCCGTTGCGGCATCGTGAATGGCTCCCGCCGTACTGCCCCAGCCGACGATCAGCAAATCGCCGCGCGCGGGGCCGTCCACGTGCAACGGCGGAATGTCGCCTGCAATTTGACTGACTTTTTGCATGCGCACATGCGTCATGTGCTCATGATCGGCCGCCTCGTAGCTAACAACGCCTGTACCATCTTCTTTTTCCAAACCGCCGATGCGGTGCTCAAGGCCGGGCGTGCCCGGAAGAGCCCAAGGCCGCGCAAGTCGAACATCGCGTGCATAGGGCAAGAATGACTTACGTGGCCCGGGCGACGGCGGCGGCGTGACGGTCAAGCGCAAATTCGGCAAATCATCCACCGATGGGATCGCCCACGCTTCGGCCGCTTGCATGAGATAAACATCCGTCAACACGACCACCGGCACCATGTAGCGAGTCGCCAGCTGTGTTGCTTCCAACATCGCATTGAAACCATCGGCCGGCGACCGCACAGCCAGGACCGGAATCGGGCAGTCGCCATTGCGACCGAAAAACGCTTGCAACAAATCCGATTGTTCGGGGCGCCCGGGCAGACCCAGCGAAGGACCCGCCCGCTGCGTATGTACTACGACCATCGGAAGCTCGGCGCTAACACCTAACCCAATGATTTGCGACACATCGCCCAGACCCGGCCCGGCAGTCGCCGTCACGCCGAGCGCACCACCGAACGCGGCGCCTAATGCCATCGCGGCCGCGGCCGACGGATCTTCCGCCTGCGCGGCGCAAACGCCGGGTGGCCGTTTCTCCAAAAACCAGTGCAACAGTTCGCTGGCCGGTGGCTCGGGGAACCCCGCGAAGAATAGCTCGCGGCCTGTTCGGGCGGCTGCCGCAGTCAAACCCAGGGCGAGAGCGTCTGCTCCGGTGACACGGCGATATACACCCGGGCCAAATGCGGTGGCCGGAACGCTGTATGGAGCATCATCGATCTTCAGTGATTCGCCGTGATGATACCCGGCCTGGAGGGATCGCTTGCCGGCTTTGTAGATATCCGGCTGGTTCGGTAACCGATCTCGCAACCATTCCAATGTGGGATCCAGCGGGCGGTCATAGAGCCAGAACACAAGACCCAGCGCAAAAAAGCTTCGGCATCGGTCGGTTTCCCGAGGCGTCACCTTCAAACCGGCCAGTGCTTCGCGAATGAGCTTGGACATCGGCACAGCGATCAGGCGATAGCCGGCGAGAGTGCCGTCAAGAAGTGGGTCCCTGACATAGCCGGCTTTGGCCCGTTCGTCGGGCGTGAATGCATCCGAATTGACAATGACGATGCCGTTCGGCTCGACATCCGCGAGATAAACGCGCAACGCGGCCGGGTTCATCACGACCAGTGCCTGCACACGGTCTCCCGGTGTCCTCGCAGTTTCTCCGAAGTGAACTTGGAAGCCAGCGACTCCTGAAAGACTGCCGGGAGGCGACCGAATCTCGGCCGCATAATCGGCGAGCGTGAATACGGCATTGCCGATTTCCATGGCTGTGCGCGTGAGTTGATCCCCAGCCAAATGAATGCCGTCGCCGGCATCGCCGCCGAATCTCACGGTCGCGCCGGAAAGCACCTTGCGGCTAGCTGCGGTCGCAGGTCGGCTGCCGATGATTCACGCCCCTCCGCGATGCTGCGGATATTTCGCGTCGGGAGGAAGGTTGTAAATAGTTGCGGCAAAGTGTTCTGCCAAATATCGAACCAGCACTTTTACGGACATCAGTCCCACCGGCCGGCCGGACTCGTCGATAATCGGCAATCGGCTGTGCGCGGTCTTCTCCATTTTCGCCAGCGCTTTGCGTATGGGATCTCCTGATGCTACGGTCACCGGGTCCGGGGTCATGACTTCGCGAATGGGGTCGGCCAAAGGCCGGCAAACGGCGAAAACGCGCGTCAGGAGGTCCCGCTCCGTCACAATGCCCGCCAGCCCCTTTCCCGCACAAACCAAAAGACAGCCAACCTGTTTTTGTCGCATGAGCTTGATGGCATCGGCAATGGTGCATTCGGTCTGCACAATCAGCGGAGCGGCAGTGCGGAGGCGAGCAACTGTTTCCGTTTTCAGATTCCGCGCGAGTTCCATAACGCCTCTGGGAAAAATTGTCGCCCCAAATGGACGAACGGCAAGGCGACATGCTTCAGGCAAACAACTCATAAGATTGCTTTATGCCGAATGCGGAACGGATGCTCAGTGCCCTCAGAGGCGCGGTAAACGCGTGCCGGAACACGCCCGGGCGCAAGGGAAGCCAGGTCCAAATCGACGCGGATGACGTATTGGTCGCCGGCGATTTGCATGGCAATTTGCCGCACTTTCAGGCCTTGCTTGCGTTGGCCGACCTGCCGAACCAACCGCGCCGGCATCTGGTACTGCAAGAAGTGATCCACGGTCCATTTCTTTATCCGAACGGGACCGATAAATCGCATCAATTGCTTGATCTAACCGCGGCACTGAAATGCCAGTTCCCTGAACGTGTGCACTTTTTGCCAGGCAATCACGAACTCGCCCAGATGACCGCCCGGCCCATAGCACGGTCCCGGGGAGAGCTGAATTCTCTGTTTCGCGCCGGAATTGACGTTGCATACGGCGACCAATCGGACGAGATATATCGCGCTTATCTCGATTTTATTCGCGCTGCCCCTTTAGCACTGCGAACAAGTAACCGTGTTTTCATGAGCCACAGTTTACCTCCACGCGATCGATTGGCCGCGTGGAAACACGAGGTCATAACATCGGAACCACTGCAGGACACTGAGCTTCTGCCGGGCGGGTCCGTGTATTGGCTGCTTTGGGGACGAGATTTGGCGCCTGAAACTGTGCATCAGTTTTTGATCAACGTCGATGCGGATCTCTTGGTCTCCGGGCACATCCCTTGTGAAGAAGGCTTTCTGGTTCCGAACGATCGGCAAGTCGTGCTCGATGCGCAAAATTCCCCCGGCGGATATTGCTTGTTCCCGGCCAATCGCCCGATTACGCATCAGGAACTCGCAGCCTGCGTGCAGACGCTTTGAAATGTCACGCGCCATTCCCAAATTGGGTCCACGGCTCGCAAATCTGGATACAGTGCGCGAGCATGTAATCCTCGGCAAAGCAACTTTTCTCGTCGATCGCCCCGCTGATCCGGCCGAGTTGGTCGATTACACGTCGCTCGATGCGGCGCTTGCGGCGGACGCGCCGCTGCCATATTGGGCTGACATCTGGCCCGCATCGCGCATGCTGGCGAAAGCGATATTGGCGGAGAATTGGGCACCGGACATGGAGTGCTTGGAGCTGGGATGCGGCCTCGGCCTGCCCGGCGTCGCCGCTCTTTCGGTAGGTATGCAGGTCACGTTTAGCGATGCCGATGCGACATCAGTGGAATTTGCGGCCCATAATGGCCGCATCAATGGCTATTCCAAAATCAAAGGCCTGATCTTGGATTGGCGCGAACCTCCGCGCGATCGAGTTTTTCCGCTGATAATCGGGTCAGACGTGACGTATGAACCGAAATACCACGAAGCGTTGTTTCAAACTCTAATGTGCACATTGGAGCCAGGTGGCACGCTCTTGTTAGTCGATCCCGATCGCAAACAAGCGACCACTTTTTTCGACATGCTTCGCGCTCGGAGTTGGAATTATTCACGCAAAGTCGTGCACGCAGGATCGCCGGGCCAGGACAGAATTCGCGGGTCGTTCTACCGCGTCATGCGTCCATTGCATAAGCGCGCTTGAGCCATTTCTTGACGTCAGCGGTGATGTCTTTGCTGCTCGTGATTTCAAACTTGTGCGTGATGCGATCCTTTTTTGCAAACCCACCGGTGTCGATGAGCTTGCCCGACACTGGCGTGTCTTTGAGAGCGAGGCCAAAGTCGATCCGCGTCTTCGTCGCCGGCTTGATCTGCGCGAAAACGTGATTGCGATAGAGTGGGACGATGGTCTTGCAAGGACATGCCCTTACATCTTTCGCCAAGCCTAGGCCCAAACCCAATAGCTCTTCGTACAGCGGACGCAGTCCAGCTTTCGATCCGGCGTACATGTCTTCCACGTACTGATACGCCATCGCCAAATACTGCTTCGGATCTTCTTCCATCAGTCCCATCGGATTGCCATGGGCGCGTTCCGCAAGCCACCACGCTGTGTTCGTACCGTGGCCATAAGTATCTTTCAGCCACGTCCGGCATTCCTTTTCGTCCGCTGGCCCTTCCGACCGTATATGCGCGATCCATTGCTTTAGGCTTCGCCCGGTTTTCACGGGCAGATCTTCGATCCACCTCTGCACCATGGCTACGCCGGGATGTACGCTGTAGAGACTCTTAGACTTGGTGACAGCTCGTGGCATGCCTGGCTCCGAAAGCAACTGATAGTTAGTGGCTAGTAAAATCGAAGCGAGGCGACTACGGCCGTTGACGACATCAACCCGCGATCTGTCTTGGCGACGCCTGCCCGTCGCGATTACGATGCTTGTATGGAGGATACTGCGATGTACAGGATGTTTGCAATTTTGACGGTATTTTGCCTGACTCAATCGGCGCCGGGCGACACGCCGGCACCGCAGGTGACGGTCTCGGTCGTCAAATACGATGGACTGACCGAAGCAGTTCGAAAACTCAAAGGAAAGGTCATCGTCGTCGATTGCTGGGCGGACTATTGTTTGCCCTGCAAGAAAGAATTCCCCAAGCTTGTCGGGCTTCACAAGCAATTTGCCAAGGAAGGGTTGGCGGCGATTTCGCTGAGCTTGGATGAGTTGGACGATGGCGTAAAAGACCGCGTTCTGAAATTCCTCAAAGACCGCGAGGCCACATTTACGAACTTCATCCTGGACGAGAAGCCCGACGTCTGGCAGAAGAAATTCCAAGTGGATGGCCCTCCATTGGTTATCGTTTTCAATCGCAAAGGTGAATTGGCGAAGAAATTTGTGGACAAGGAAGTCGACTACGCTGAAATTGAGAAACTAGTCGTCAAACTTCTCCGCGAGTAATTGCATGAGCGTCGATCCGCAGGCGGCGATGGCCGCGGCCTTAGGCCGATTGCCGAGCGGCCTGTTTATCCTGACCTTTGGTCACGGCTCAGAAGGCACCGGCATGTTGGTGAGTTGGGTGCAGCAGTGTTCATTCGATCCGCCGATGTTGACAGTTGCATTGAAGCGACAACGGTTTCCCGATGAGTTGAGCCAACGCGGTACGCCATTCGTGCTAAATCAGTTGGCCGAAGGACAGACGCGCTTGCTCAGCCACTTTGGCCGCGGGTTTGGTCCCGGCGAGCCATCCTTTACTGGCATTGACCTGGCTCGCTCGTCAGCCGGGCCTGCCGTGCTTGATGTCGCTCATGCGTTTCTGGAATGCCGCGCCGAAGATCGTTTACACACTGGCGATCACGATCTGCTGGTCGCCCATGTTGTCGATGGCCTTGTGCGGTCCGATGAGCCGCCGTACGTGCACATTCGCAAAAGTGGTCTGCGATACTGACCATGGACCAACCGGCGATTGCCACTTTTCGAGCCGAAATAGACGACCGCCAGGCCGCCGTAGCTCGATTATTGGAGACCGCGAAAGCCGAACAACTACTGCTGATGGATCCTGCAAATAAGACTTGGTTTGTTGGCAACCAAATCTGTCGCGGCATGTTGGACCCGCAGGACGAAGCCTGTCTGATCATCACGCCAAGTCAGCGGTGGCTCATTTGCTCGAACACTGATTCCCAAAGGATCTTTGACGCCTATCTCGATCGGCTTGGATTTCAATTGAAGGAGTGGCCCTGGCACATTGGCCGCGAACAGTTGCTCGCCGACCTGTGCCAAAACCGCACGATCGCATCGGATCGCTTGCTGCGCGACACCATTTCGGTCGCCAACGAATTGCGTGCACTGCGACTTGCATTGTCGCCGTCGATGCAATCTTCCGTGATTCATCTGGGCCGCGATCTCGCCCATTCTTTGGAAGCCACCTGCCGCAACATCGAACGAAGTTCAACGGAAGTCGAAATTGCCGGACATCTCGGCCATCGACTACTCAGGCGAGGAATCGAACCGGTCGCCATTCAGGTCGCTGCCGATCGCCGATGGGCGATCGACCCGCGGCCATCACCGACGGCACAAAAGATCGATAAGTGCTGTGCCGTAAGTGCGACTGTCCGTCGCGGTGGCGTCCATGCGACGGCTGCGCGGATCGTTTCGTTCGGCCCGCCTGCCAATGAAGTGCGGGCTGACATTGACACGGTGGGCCCCATCGCCTCGGCCCGCGTGGCCCATTTGCGAACTGGCGCGACAATCCGAGATGTTTTCGAGGGGGGGCAAGTCGTCGCCACGGCCCTCAATGCTGAAGAAGCATGGCGAGCCGAGCCGTTCGCGTGGCAGACCGGCATTCAGCCGGTCGAGGTCAATCCCGGCCCCCTCTCCGGCCAGATTTTGGAACCCGGCCATGCCGTGGTTCTGCAAACGCGCATCGGCGGCATTATCCACCTAGAGACGTTTCTTTTGCGAACGGATCGTGTTGACTGGGCCACCCGGCCCGAGGAATGGCCGATCCGGCGCTACCGGGTTGGGGAACAATCCATCGAACTCGCCGACATTTTGGTTCGCTGATGAGCCTCGCCGCGGCGCATGGCCGGGCGTATCCTCACCCCACATGAGCAGCGATCCCAAAGTCCAAACAGAGCTTGCGACGAAAATTACCCGGCTCGTTGAAGAACGAGGCTGGAACCAGGAAGATTTTGCTCGCATCACCAACCTCAACCGGCACACAGTCCGGCAGATTCTTCTTGGGCAAGGTCGAAAACTTCGGAACGCCACCATTCAGGCCTGTGCCCGCGCACTCGGGTTGTCAGTCAGCGAATTGCGGTCGCTGCCTTTAGAGCGGCTGCTGCCCCGCATGCGTGGCCAAACGCCGGTTGAAGGGGATGAGCAGTGGAAGCGGATCATGGCGCAGGTCGCGCAGCCCGAGCTGCAAGCCTGGCTATTGCGAAATGAAGAACGTGCTCGCCGGCTATCGCCAGCAGAAATCGAAGAGTTGCTGTCAATGCAAGGCGATGGCGGACCGCTAGCCGCCGTCGGCGTGGGCCGCGTCATAGAGACGCTGGAACGAAAACGAGAATTGCTCGATCGCGTGCGGGCGATCGCCGGATCCGAATATCTAGCGCTCCTGGAACAATTCGTGGAACTCCTTTACGAAAAAATTCGCGTCGATCGCTAGGACTTTTTTGTTGACACACTTTCAGAAGGTGGTATAGCCGCCGGTTCAGTGAAGCATTGTCGTTCGACGGGGCTGACGGGGAGGTGCCGCATGAGCGCGCGCTTAGGGGCAATCGCAGGGATCGCGTGGTTTGGACTGGCCGGCGTTGCGTCGGGGCAACAGCAGGCCTCCTCATTTTTCACGGGGGTGCCATCCACGCAAATCAACAATGTCGCCGTCGATACGTCAAAGTCGGTCGTCCCATCGCAAGGTAGTTCTGCGCTGTTTAACCGATTCAACTTTTCCGCGTTGTTCAGCCGTTCGACGATCCCGTCACCGACACCGACTCGAGGTGTCAGCCCGCTGCCGCCACCAAGCGCGTTTCCCAGCACGAGCTATCAGCCCTTCAAAATGGTGGGCAACCCGCCATTTTTGATCAAGTGGATGTTTGGCAGTTCCGACAAGAGCCCGATTCAACCGGCGAGACCATTCACGCCTTCCAATCCCACGCCGGTCGGCCCCGGCAGCAGCTAGTCGTTCATTAACAGTGGTCAGTCGGCGGTCAAACCGTATTCACTGACCACTGACAATTGTTAACGACACATGTTGGCCACATGCCCCACGTCGATTCCATTCGCTGTCCGCTTTGCGGGACACCCTGCACTGTTGGGCGGTTGTCAGCCGTCACTTGGCTAGCCCCACCGGTTGTCGATGCCGTCCGCGAGCGCTTTCCAAACTGGGATCCTACCGACGGCGCGTGTCCCGATTGTGCTCGGCTGCAACTTCAACGTGTGTTGACGGAGCTTTCTCTTTCGCCGCCCAAAGAGGCGCCGTCGAATAAACACTTGCCAGCGTGGGAGTGCTTGCCGACGACCTTTCGTGTCGGCGCGGATCCTCGGTTCACGGGGGCCGGCATCACAATGGCGATCATTGACGCGGCATTTTATCCACATCCAGATTTGATTAAGCCGCGCAATCGAATTCGTGCTTGGGTCGATGCGACCGGCCCGCGACTGCGTGCTATTCGCTTCAAGCCAGATGACATTCCGCGCTGGCCCGGCTGGGACAAAATCGCGGCCTCCCAATGGCATGGGCTCATGGCGAGCGGCATCGCCGCAGGCAACGGCCGGCTTAGTCACGGACTCTATCGCGGCTTAGCAAGCGAAGCGGACGTTATTCTCGTTCAAACGATGGACGCTCGCCATCGCATCACCAATGCCACGCTAGAGAAGGCGTTACGCTGGCTCAGAAAGAACGCTGAAGAATTTCAATTGAAAATTGTCAACTTCTCGGTCGCCGGCGATCCCGTAGTCCCTTTGCCACACAATATCGTCGATGTGGAATGCGAACGGCTAGTGAAAATGGGCGTGACATTGGTCGCTGCCGTGGGCAACACCGCGCGGCCATTTTTGGTACCTCCTTCCACTTGTCCCGATGTGATCTCCGTCGGCGGCATCGATGACCGCGATCGGATTGATCCGGAAGTTTGGCGGATCTGGCACAGCAACTATGGCACGGCCACCGATGGCTCAGCAAAGCCGCACGTCGTCGCGCCAAGTTGGCGCGTCGTAGCGCCTCTCCTGCCCAGGTCGGGCGTGGCGAATGAAGCAAAAGAGCTGTTCGCGCGTCGATTGCTCGGCGACCGCACTGCCGAGTCGCGAATAGATGATCAAAAACTCGTTACACCGTATTACCAGCACATGGACGGCACCAGCGTCGCCGCACCAATTGTCTCAGGCATTGCGGCTGGGATGCTGCAGGCGAACCCGGATCTCACACCGATCCGGATTCGGGAACTGCTAATGAAATCCGCGCGATCGGTGGTGAACGCCCCGGTCGCTCGCCAAGGGGCCGGAGCCGTGCAAGCCGCCAAGGCCATCGCGCTTGCCTTGGCCGAGCGGAAATACCGAAGGCCGCTGGGCCGGCGAAGGCGGCGAGATTAAGGCGATTCGTATCGTTGCAACAAAATGTACTCGACAAGCCAAATCAACAAACTGAGGCTTCGGTCATTGAGGTCACGTCCCGGATCGAACTCGGAAATGGCCAAGCCAGCCAATTGGTTTTTCCCGATGGCTCCCACGATCTTCAACAACTGTTGCGGATTCAGACCAAATGGCAGTGCGTCATTGACCGCCGGGAAAAAAGTCGGATCGAGGACGTCAACGTCGATGTCAACGAACACTTTGCCGGCCGAGCTTATGGATTTTCGTATTAGCGCGAGTGCTTCATTCTCGTCCGAGGTAACATCAGCCGCACTGAAAACCGTGCGATAAAAGCACTCGACATCCTCTTTTGGCAGAAACAGATCTCGGTGCCCCACGTTAATGATGATGGGCGGCGGGTCGAGATGCCGCAAGAAGTTTCCATGGGACAATTCCGATTTGCATTCCCGCAAGTGATAGAGATCCAAATGTGCGTCGAGTTGAAGGATCGTCGCATCCTTTTTGCCTGCCAGCTCTTCATAGAGCGGCAACACGCTCAGATGATTCCCGCCAAGCCAGATCAAAAACTGACCTTCGTCGATTGCTCGCCTTGCAGCTTCCCGGGCTTTCGTCCGCCAGTTCGCATAATCCTCGGAAGTCTCCAGCGGCAATTCGCGAATGGTGATTTGGCCTGCATACGCCTGCGCACGGTGGGGCCGGTCATCATCCTGATTGTCGTCGAGCATTTCGCGAAGCGCGTCCGCGAGCAGTTCGGCCCCGGACATGGTGCCCGGGTTGCCGAATTGGGCGTAGGGACAAACATAGATCAAAGTTTTCACGGCGACTCTGACTCCTCATTCATCTTGCGCAGATTCACTGCTGCAACCGACAGCTTCACCGGCTCGACCATCTGCGAAAACCAAGGGTCACAATATCCGTTTGCGCTCCATGTTGCGACCGGCCCGGGCGGCGACGCCGATTTTAGTAGGACCAGCGCGTCTGCCTCGAACGTCAGGGCCACCTGTGCGGCGATGGAGTCGCTGGTCACGTCCCACGAATGCGGCAGTAAATCGTGAACTGTGCAAAATGCAAACGCGTCGAGAATGTTTACCTTTGTCCCTTTGCATTCAGCGCGTTGGTGAATGAGGGCGCTGGGCGAAATCAATTTCACGAGCATGTGCGCGTTCAGCGTCATGGCCCGCAACGCCAGCCAATGAGCGCATTCGTCTCCGAAGCCATGCAGATGATCCATGCGACGAATCGCGGCGACGAGAGAACCGCCTCCGGGAACTAGCACGATTTGACCATGTTGTTTATCGACCCAGCCGCTGAGCCGCTGTGCCAGGTCGGGCAAGTCGAACAAGCTGCCGCCGACTTTGGCGATTGTCAAACTCATGTGCAAAGGGCTCGCTCATGGGCTAGGATCGCGACTGCATAGGCGCAAGCCGCACTGCTAATTCCCGGGCCAAGACGCTCCGAAAGCGAAATAATTGGACTTCCGCATCCGCATGCATCGCGAGCAAGAAACTCACCAGAGCCTGAGATAATTCGTATCACCTCGCCATGCCGGCTAATTGACTCCGAGATTCGCCCGACCTGTCGCGCATACAACGCTCGCGCCATTTCCAGAGTTGTCTCTAGCGGTATGAGTTCGCCGTCACCGCCCAACATGCGGGCCAGACGGCTGTGCGCCGCTTCTTTTGTCGCCGGTCGTCCGTCGGCTGTATCCAGATCATCGGGACACTCTGAGATATGTCCGAGCAAGAGGTTGATGTCGGTTGTTGCTGCAAAAGCTTCAGCCATTCCGCGCCAGCCCAAGAGAGCGCATAAGGGCGTTCGCCGCACACCGGTGTAGATCAGCTCGCCGGTCTGTAGACGAGTCATGTCATCCCGGCCTGTCGGGACCGGCTGTCCGTCTTGCAACGGAATCACATCCGTTGTTGTGCTGCCCACATCGACAAGGACGCTCGGTCCACTCGTGACAAATCGGCCCGCGAACTTGGCCAGAGCCAGCCAGTTAGAAGCTGCCAATGTCAACAGATCGATCGATTCATCCGCGTGAAATTGCCCATCGGTCCCCCAAACCTCAATCGGCTTTGAACCCCCAAACGTGCGGACGGCATCCAAGATAAACCGAACGCCTTCGCGCTTAGTCGCAAAACAGCGGCATAATTCGGCCGTCATCGTCAAAGCGATGCGATCAAACACCAATCCATTTGTTAATACTGCCAATTCGCAGCCAAGTTGATTCGGCTGCTTCCACAATGCGAATCGCCGAGCCCGGGCCGTCCCATCGATCAGGGCGGCCTTGAGATTTGCCCCGCCGATATCGAGCCCGAGAATTGCCATTCCATTAGATCTAGAGCGGCCAATGATTTTGCGAAGGGCGAGTCTTACGCAAACCTAGGCTTCGCAATCTCGCAACCCGCCCTACAAATCCTTCTATGGCTCCGCGGTACCTCGTTGGAATTGATCTGGGCACAACCAACTCGGCGTTGGCCTATATCGATTTGAAGCTTGCACCGAAATCGGGCAAACCAAAGGTTCAGGCATTCGCTGTGCCGCAATTGGTCGCGGCTGGCGATGTCGCGCCCCGACAACTGTTGCCATCATTTCTGTATCGGCCCGGTGCCCATGATCTTCCCGCCGGCGCCACCGCCCTGCCCTGGAACGCCAATGCCACGGATCCTGTCGGGGAATTCGCCCGTGAGACGGGGGCGCGAATTCCTGGTCGCCTCGTGAGCTCAGCCAAATCCTGGTTGTGCCACCCGGGCGTCGATCGGATGGCCGCGCTCTTACCCTGGGGAGCGCCTGCCGATGTGCCACGCCTATCGCCGTTGGAAGCGTCTGCCCGTTATCTGAAGCATCTTGTCGAAGCTTGGAATTTCACGCATGCAAAGATGCCTGAGGACCGGTTAGAAAAAATCCCAGTCGTGCTAACGGTTCCTGCATCCTTCGACGATGTGGCCCGCACGCTGACCATGGAAGCCGCTAAGCTCGCAGGTTTGCCACACGCTACTCTCTTGGAAGAGCCTCAGGCCGCGTTCTACTGCTGGCAACATCTCGCCAGTTCTGCTGAGCTTGCCAAGCTTCGACCCGGAATGGTCTGTCTGGTCGTGGACGTCGGCGGAGGAACCACTGACTTCAGCTTGATCTCAGCCGTTGAGGAAGAAGGAGAGTTGCGGTTTGTCCGCGAAGCCGTCGGCGATCATCTGTTGCTGGGTGGCGACAACATGGATCTCGCCCTTGCACGCGATGTCGAAGGCAAATTGGCAGGGGCCAAATTGGATGCGATGCAATTTGCGGGGCTGGTTCAAGCCTGTCGCCGTGCCAAAGAAACACTGCTCGCGCCGAATCCGCCGGCGACACACCCGGTGACAGTCATCGGCCGCGGCCGCGCCGTCGTTGGCGGCACGATCGCGGTGCAAGTGAGCGCCCAGGACGTGCGTAGGGTAATCGGCGACGGGTTTTTCCCAATCGTCAAACTGGGCGACGCCCCACATCGGTCCGCCCGCGTCGGTTTGCACGAAATGGGCCTCCCATACGTCCACGACGCGGCGATCACTCGTCATCTGGCGGCTTTCGTGGATCGCCACTTACCGGCCGGCCGGATGCCTGAAGCAGTATTGTTCAATGGCGGCGTATTTCAACCTGAGTCACTTCGTCAACGACTTTTGGATGCTGTGGAGCCGTGGTATGCGGCTGCAAAACAGAAATCACCAATTGTCCTGACGACTCCGTCTCTCGATCTGGCCGTGGCATTTGGCGCGGCCGCATATGGGTGGACTCGCCACTCGGGTGGTCCAACGATCGGCGGCGGGATTGCACGATCGTACTACATCGAGGTACAGGCCGGCACCGAGTCAAAAGACGGGCTCCACGTGATGTGCATCGTGCCCCGTCACCTGGAGGAAGGCAAGGAAATCAAGCTCGCTGAGCCCCATCTTGACCTGGCCATCGGCGAACCCGTCGTCTTTCCACTCTACACATCGACTGCGCGCGACGACGTGCCAGGAAGCGTCTTGAATGTCAGTCCGGGCCAACTGAAGAAGTTGCCGCCAGTCCACACCGTGCTACGTGGCGGGAAGAAAGCCGGCAGCGCGATTCGCCATGTTCCAGTGACGCTCGCCGCCCGGACGACTCCAATTGGCACACTCGAACTCAATTGCGTTGCGGTCGATGGCGGGAATCGCTGGCGATTGGAGTTTGGCACGCGCGACATCGTCGATGATGACGACGAAGAACCGGCACCAAACATTGCACAACCGCCGGACGAACTTTTGCCCGAATCGTTGATCGAGCCGGCCGCAAATCTGATTGGCTCCTGCTATCGCGCCGATTCACCGTCTCCCAATGAACTGGTCAAAGCTTTGGAAAGCCAGTTGGGCAGGCGTCGCGACGAATGGCCAACGCTGTTATGCCGGCGACTGTGGGAAACGGTTGAGGCAGTTGGCGATGAGCGGCGCCGCTCGCCCGCGCATTTGAGCCGGTGGTACAACTTGGCGGGGTTTGTGCTGCGACCCGGTTTTGGCGATCCCTTGGATCGATTCCGAGTCGAGACGTTATGGAAGCTGCTTAACGCTCCCAAGCCAGGCGGTCCCCCTCCCGCGGAACCGGTGGGCGCGGATGCTTGGATCATGTGGCGGCGAGTCGCGGGAGGATTGACCAGCGCATTTCAAAAAACTTTATTCGATCGTTTGAGGCCGGCATTACTCGGTGGGGGAAAGGGCAAAGGCAGCTTTAAGCCGGGTGCCAACGAACTCGCCGAGATGTGGCGCGCCGCCGCCTCATTGGAACGACTCGAACTGGCCAGAAAGGTTGCGCTGGGCGAGGCGCTAATCAAGCAACTCCGTCAAAGCCCCGCTCCGACCTATGTCTTGTGGTCGCTCACGCGGTTGGGAGCCCGTGAACTGCTCTATGGCTCCATGAACGCCGTGGTTCATCCCGAGAATGTGGCCGGCTGGATTGATGCAGTCTTGGCATTCCAACCAACCCACGAAAGCGAACGACTGGCGTGGGGGTTCTGCCTGGCTCAAATGGCGCGGCAAACCGGCCAACGAGCCCTAGACGTGGAGGAGTCGCGGCGGAAGTCGGTGGCTGCAGCTTTGCGTTCGGCGAATATGCCGGAGGCTTGGCCGCGCATGGTGGAGGAAGTTGTCGGACGAGAACAGTCTGAACAATCTCAATTTTTTGGCGATTCCCTGCCGGTAGGTTTACGGATTCGTCATTAATTCTCATACAAGAATTAGTCACGCCAAAGCCTACGATTCACAAATGACGAGTCCTAAATTAAGGCCGGACATTTTTTGCTGGGGCGCCGGCCGCTAACCCGTTACACTCAGAGATTCGAGCGAACACCTAACGAGAAGCCGTCCATGTCTCTTTCACCCGCCATTCGCCGCTTCCGATCTTTCAAAACCCGAAATTGGTGCCCTTGGGTGGAGATTCTGGAGCGCCGGGTGACACCCGCCACTGCCGCTGTGGCCGCTAATACTTTGACCATCAATTTCACGGCCACTGGCGCCATCGCCGAGAGCGTGACGGTAAACAACGACGGAACCAACATCTCCCTAACTGGCAACATTTCCGGCACGACGACCACTGCCACGGCCAACGTCACGAAAATTGTTTTTCAAGACAGTGGCGGCGGCACCAACCAGGCCATCTCCTTCACTGGCACGGCACCCTTTATTTTGAGCTCTGGCTTAGACGGCATCGGTGTTGACACGGTCGCAGTCAGCAACGAGATCGACGTAACGGGCTCCAGCACTTTGTCTATCAACGCTCCGGTGACTCTTTCGGTTGATGGAAACCTTTCGACGGTCAGCGGGCCGCTGACGCTCAAAGCAAATCAGGGTGCCACTGCATCGAGTGGGGGATTTGACGGCATCGATGTCGGAGTCAATGCCCCCACCGCTGTAAGCAGTGTGTCCGGAAACATCACGGTGCAAGGCCGAGGCGGGGACGACGCCGGTGGTTATTGGTGGGGCATTTTTGTCCATACTGGCTCCATTGTCGGCAGCACGACCACCGGAAACGTGAGTGTGACAGGTACTGGTGGCAACAATATTGGAACGCGAAACTATGGCGTGTTTGTGAATAGCGGGGGAACGATCACATCCGGTGGCGGAAACGTAGCGGTCACCGGGACGGGTGCTGGATCTGGCGCAGGTTCGTATCTGAATTTCGGAGTGTTTTGCCGCGGCACGATCAGTGCCACTGGTGCGGGAAATCTGACAATCAATGCGACGGGTGGCTCGCCCGTCGGTTCGGCGAATATCGGCAATAATCACGGCCTCGTCGTCGACTCTAGTGCATCCATCACCGCGGACTCCGGCTCCATTACCGTCAGTGCCGTGGGGGGCGTAAGCACGGATTCCGACAACTATGGAATTGATTTGGCAGGAGTCATCTCCACCAACTCAGGAAACCTCAACGTGACCGGCACTGGCGGCGGGGGCTCGGGATATCAGTGCTTCGGAATTTTTGTTGAAAGCACCGCCACTATTAGCTCCAACGGCGGAAATATTTCGGTCGTCGGTAACGGAGGAGGCAGTTCCACTGCTGATTTCAACGTCGGAGTTTTGCATCAAGGTCAAATACTGGCCGGTGGCAATGGCAACTTGACGATTCAAGGGACTGGCGGTGTCACTTCGGGAGGCTCGGACTACGGGCTGTACATAAATGGGAGCATTGGTTCGAGCGGCGGTAATGTGTCGCTCACCGGTCAAGGGAGCGGCACAGGCACTAGCGGATCCAACCTTGGCATCCTTGTGTTGAGTAGCACAATTTCTGCCGCAGGATCTGGCAACGTGACTGTTTCGGGTACCGGAAGTAACTCTAGCGGCGCTGGCAATTACGGAATCAATTTGGACAGCGGCAATATTTCCACTTCGGGTGGCACTGTGCTTGTGACGGCTACGCGCGGCAATGCGTCTAGCGATGGGTTGCGCATGCAGAACGGTTCTAACGTGGGAAATTCATCGACCGGCGCGACGACAGTCTCGGCCACCGGCACGATCAATATGATCAGTGGAAGCGTCACTTCCAATGGCAACATCACCATGAACGCCACCGGTGCCATTACCCAGACTGCGGGCAAGTTCATGACGCCTGGCACTATGACCATCAACGATTCCGCCCAGACGGCTACCTTAAATTCCTTCGGCAATGACGTCGCCCAGTTTATGATTCCTGCCGGGACCACGGTGCTCGTCAATGGTTCGTTCCCACCCACAGACTTCGTCCAAGTAGCCGGCACACTTGGTGGGTCGGGTATAGCCGGAACGGTTACGGTGATAAGCACCGGCGCAGTCAGCCCGGGTTCCAGTCCCGGCAAGTTGAGCACCGGGAACATCGGCTTCAACTCTGGATCTATTTTTAGCGTCGAGTTGAACGGCCCAAATGCGGGCACTAATTACGACCAGCTCGCCGTACTTGGCACCGTCACTCTCGGTGGCGCCACGCTGCAGGGAACTGTCGGCTTCTTGCCGACAGGTGGGCAGCAATTCATCATCATTGACCACCAGCTTCCGGGGGATGTGACCGGGACGTTCAATGGCTACGCCGAAGGTGCGACAGTCGTCTTGAGCGGCTTGGCCTTCACCATCAGTTACAAAGGCGGCGACGGCAACGACGTCACCTTGACACGGCAATCCGCTCCCGCTCCGACGGTGCTTTCAGTGGTCTTGGACGAGGGCACCGGTAACACCAACATCAACGGCATCAATGGCACGACCCAGCGGTCCGAAGTGCGCCACATCATCGTGACCTTCTCGGAAGCCGTGAACTTCACAGGGCCAACAGCCGCGGCATTTAGCCTCTCCCGCAGCAACGCAAGCACCAGTCCTGGGCTAACTGGGCCCGTCACCCTGGTGACCAATCCGGCGACCGGACCCGCCAGTTCGGTGACTATTACTTTCACCGGCGCGTTTGCCGATTCCACCGGCTCACTCGTCGATGGCGTCTACAATTTTTCGATTGATGCATCGAAAGTCAGCGGTGCTGGTGGACAGTTGAATGGCTCCGGCGGAGGCGCAAACACTAATTACACGGTCACCGGCACGACAGCCAACAAGTGGTACCGCTATTACGGAGACCAAAACGCGGATGGCACTGTTGATCAGACTGATTACTTAGTTTTCCGCAATGCGTTGGCCGGGGGACCCAATAGCGTCTTCGACTATCAAAACTCTGGCGACGTCGATCAAACTGATTACCTCGAGTTCCGCAATCGGCTCGCCGGCGCACCGTAACGTGAGTTTGGCGTCTTGTTAGCCCAAGGCGCTAGCGAGGGCGAACCCTGCAAGCGCTCGCGTGGTTCGCCCTCGCTGGCGCGTCGGGCTAACAGGACATAAAAGGCGTTACGTAATCGAGGTAGCGGTCTGAGGTGATTTTTGAACCCAAATGACGTCACCTTCACCGCCTTCGACCAGCACATGGCCGGACTTGATTAGCTCCAAGAGGGCGAGAAAGATCCCGACGAGGCGAAGGCGGTGAAATGGCGGCGTGAAGGCATCGCGGAAAGTCATTCGCCCCACTTCGGCGATGCGATTAAAGAGTTCCTCGCGGTACACTCGCTGCGGCACATCTTCGTGCACGACGTCGGGGGCGAACTCGGCGGCTTCGTGAATGAGCCGGCCAAATGCGCTGAGTAAATCCCATAGCTCCACAGCTTTCACCAATGTGGGCATACTTGCAGCAGGGTCGTCGGATGCCACCGGCGCGCGAGCCAACCGTCGTTCATATTCAGCGGCGCGCCCTTCAAGCCGGGCGGCGGCGTCACGAAATCGTTTGTAGTCGAGCAACTGCTTCACGAGCTCTGTGCGCGGGTCCTCGACGATACTGTCGTCGGTCGCCGCCTGTTCAGTGCGCGGTAAGAGGAGCTTGCTTTTGATCTCGATCAACATGCTTGCGGTGACGATGAACTCGCCGGCCCATTCCATGTCGATCACTTGCAAGACGTCGATGTAAGTGCGGAACTGCTCGACCACGACGGCCATGGGGATGTCCCGCACGTCGATCTCATTCCGCTTCACAAGGTGAAGCAGCAAATCGAGCGGACCATGAAAATCGGGCAGTTTAACGCGATAGTCGTCCATGACGGTCAGTGGTCAGTGGTCAGTGGTCAGTGGTCAGTGGTCAGTGGTCAGTGGTCAGTGGTCAGTGGTCAGTGGTCAGTGGTCAGTGGTCAGTGGTCAGTGGAAATGGTACGGGGACAAGGATTTTGGCGCAAGGGCAAAGTGATTGGAATCGTGGCTATTTGACCGGTGACCATTTGATGTCGATGCGGGAGTGCGGCGTTTTTTCGGGTTTGGACAGCGCCTGCTCATACGCCTCACGGACTGGGGCGGCGAAGTGCGGCAAATAGGTCAGATCCAGCCGCCGGAGCTCGCGGTACATGAGAATATCATCGGCGCTTTCCGTGACGACCAGTGGTTCGCCATCGAACACTTCGCCAACTTGATCGCGAAACTCTTTAGCAGCCTCTGAGTTTGGAGCGGCGATAATCGTGGTAAGAGCTTCTGTCCGGCAGTTAGGCCCGGCCAATGGCGGATATGCTTCTTCGAACGCTTCGCGCAACGCCGCGATGCCGCCCTCGCCCTGATATTCCTTCAAGAAAATTTCGACCGAAGCATGCCGCCCCAACCGCGTCGCAAGGAATTCGTCGGCCGTAGCCTCAATGGCGTCGGCGAGAATGTCGGCGCGAGGTCCGGAGTCCAAGCAGAAGCTAACCAAGGAACAAAAATGCTTCTTGACCTTCTCTTGGACCGCCAGGTCGAATTGCTGACGGTCTTCCTCGGAGAGATTTTCGACTGCCTGGCGAGCCGCCTCGGCGAGGGACCCGGCGGTGCCTGCGAGAAGGTATTTTCCGGGGCCCATGGCGGGATCGGCTTCGGGTTCGGTGTCGGCTCGGCTGGTGAGGAGTTTCTCCAACTCGACCAGACGCTGTCGGCAGTGATTCGCGTCGTGAAGGAACTCAGGCACACTACCGATCATGCCGCGATAGACGGCCATGAGCTCCTTGGCCAACACGGCTTGATAGTGCTTTTTGGCGTAGTCGCGAACAAGAGTGAAGATGTCGTGCGTCGAAGGGTCACCCTTGCTGCCGCGCGGCATGTTGCTGGCCGTCTTCGTCGTTTTTCCGGTTCCGCTCAGTGCTACGACCAGACACCGGAATAATGCGCCGGCTTCAGTTTGAAGCGATGTGGCGAGCGCCTCATACGAGCCCAGAGCCGCGCGCGCGCGATCGCCCATCTGCCGAATAGCTTCCTCAGCACCGCCGATGCGATAGCGAGGCTGTTCCATGAAATGGGCGGCGAGCTCGGCGAGTTGCTGATCGCAGTGACGAATCACATCGGGGGTCACCTTCTCGAAGAGGGCCGGCAACATCGCGGACGGCCCGTCGAGCGTGAAACCGTCCGTCGGCCCGAGGAATTTCACAATCTCTTCGATAGCACCGCGTGCTTGCACGGAGTCCATTTGACCACTCTGGCCCGATGCCTCAATGAGCGGCGAAATGATTGATTCGACGCGGTCGGCTGGCGAGGTCCCAAGCGTCGCGGTGGCAGCCTGATGAAACTTCTCCGCGAGGCGATCCGGCGTCAGACCGCGGAGGTCCCATTGTTCTTCCAACCATTGGCTCACGGGTTCTTTGAGGTGCGACGACTCGCGGGTGGTCCATTCGCGAATGAGTTCAAGGCCTAAAGCCCGTGATGCGCGGCGGTGCAATCGCTGGGCCGGCCAAGCGAGCCGGTAAGTCGCGGCCGTTTGCGCGTCGAGACCAGTCGGGCGGTCGTATGTACGATAGGTGTCTCGCTCGGAGTCCGCGCAGCGACCCACGGGGCTGAGCAGATCTCGAAAGAGAATTGCCGCGGCTTGGCCGATGGATTTCTGCGAAGCGGTCTCGTCGTTGGTATCTGCCAAGGGGACAAGACAGCAGCGGTGATAAGGGCGGTGTGCGTCGGCCGGGATCGCGAACTTCGAATTGACCCGACACTCGTACTGCATTTGTTGCGAGCTGAAGTGATTCAACTCGATGAGAGCCGCGGTGGCGTTAAGGGCAGCAGGCTGGACTTGTCCGCCACGCTCCGCAGTGGGCAACAGCAACATACCGACAACTTCGGGTGTCGAGATTCCCAGTTCGCGCAACACGTGGCGCGCCAAGTATGCGAAATCGACAATCATGCCGCTGCCGGTACCACCGCCAAGACCAGCGACGATATAGATCCGCGGAGTGTCCGAGCGAATTCCAAGCTTAGTGGCCTGATGGGAAGCTTGCAAAGAGTCGCCTTGGCGACTGATTTCTATCTGAGCTTTGATTTGCCGAGCCAGCACAGGCGCATGGTCAAAAAAGGCCAGCCGGCCGAATGAGCGCACCCCGGCGTGAGCGGGATCGCGCGGCAATTTGTAAAGCGCGTGCGTGCCGAGCCACTTTTCCACCGCCACGGCCGAATCCGACTTTAGATAATGGCTTGGACGATGCAATGACGCGTGGTAAATCTCGTCCGAGCGAAATGGCTGCTGAGGATCAGATGCCAATTGACGGAGCGCCGCTGAATCGGTGTCGATGGCCAGGAATCGAAGATGCGGCAATGGCGCCGAAGTCAGTTGCGATTGAATCGCACTTCGCATGAGCCGCAGCACTTTAGCGCCGACCCCGCCCAAACCGATGACCACAGCCGGCACCAGGCAACCTTCCTGAGCGTCCAAAAGATCTGGGACGCTTGGGAGGGAATACGGAACGAATTCAGACTCAATAGGAGTCGTTCGCGGAGTACGATTGACCTGCGTAAGCGGAGCGTCACTAGGCGGACGACGCATCTTCACGGTCACCGGGCGACTACCTTGGGTGATCGCCTGCATTTCGGATGACCCAGCCGACAAGACGCTTTGCGAGTCGTCTCGCTGTTGGGGCGCCTGCGTGGGCCGGTCAATTTCTTCGCCCGCCGCACGTAACGATTTGATCAGATCAGTACAGCATTCGAATCGCTCTTCCGGTTTCTTGGCGAGCGAGCGGGCCACATGCGGCCGATCATGGCCCGGCAAGGCCGCGAGGTCCGGCAACTTCGAGACGTGCTGATTGAGTAACTGATATGCGGTGGTGCCGTTAAATGGCCGGCGACCGGTCAGCAACTCTTGATAGACAATCGCGAGACTGTACTGATCGGACTGTTGGCTGACGAAGCCATTGAAAGTTTCAGGGGCCGCGTAGACCGGGGTGACGCCGCCCGTCATGCGGCTGACTTCGCCACGCAGCTCTTTGACCAAACCAAAGTCCGCGACTTTGATGTGGTTGTAAACCAAGAAGAGGTTTTGCGGCTTGACGTCGAGATGCTGCAACTGGTGTTTCAGATTCAAAAGATCCAGCGCTTCGGCGGTCTCGGACATGTACGAGAGCAGCTCTTCGCGAGGAATGCCGGGCAGGCCTTGGTCACGGCACTCACGGAATCGATCCCACAGATTGCGATCGGCCAACTCCATGACGATGAGAAGCTGGCCATCGACCTCTTCGATTCGTTCGAGCGACAGAATATACGGATGACGAATGGATTTGATGCGTTCGAGGGATTTGCGTTCCTGCTCGGCGGGTTCGCCCTCACCGGCCGCGCTCAGGTCCCCGTAAACGAATTTGATTGCCTTATGGAGCCCGCCCGGTGCCTCGGCTTTCCAGACCTCGCCGAAGCCGCCACGACCGAGCCGCTCAATGAGGCGGTACCCGGGAATAGGTTCAGCATTGGGGCCTAGAACTAAGGGCATTCAACGTGCTCAGGGGGTGAATCGCTTCTGGCTAGTGGCGCGCGGTTGGGTTGATGGGTTGCAAAACCACCGACCGACGGCACTGAGCACTACGCAAACTTAGCTTGCAACCATAGGATTGCAACACGCCGGCACTGGAAATCACGGCGGTACGGCTGGCGTGACCACTTCCACAAGTCCTATGTCGCGAACGACTTACGCCTTATCCCTGACGGAACTTTACACTTCGCAAACCCAACTATCTCCGATGTAATTTGGTCGGATTCGACTGGATTAGGTCTTGGGCTTGGGTTTGCGCGACGGTTTCTTGGGTTTGGAGGGCTTCGCTTTCAGGAGCCGTCCGAGCGCGGTGCCGAACGGCAAATCGACTTTGTGAAGAGCTTCTTTGGGGCCGCTCTTGCGGTTGGGGGTTTCGGACATCTCTGACCTCCTAGCGGATCAAGTCTCCTTGTTGCTCCAAACTTCACGAACCCACTTATGCCAATCTGGCGGCAAGTAGCAGGCCCATGCTTCTGGATTAGAGACTTCCATAACCATTACTCGGCCTTTCGTTTCGCGCGGGGCTTCTCGCAAACGATCCCGCCACCAAATCACATTGTGGTCCTTGGGGTCAACAATCAGCCACGACTGCGGCAATCGGTGCCACCATCGTGCACCGGATTGTTTGATTGAGCCAGTAATGGACTCTTGGATTTCTTTCGAATCGGAATCCGTCATGACAATAAATCGCCGCGTCATAGCTCGCCCTCCTGTGATTCCGGAAGTGCGAGGTCGCCTTGGCTTGTCGTCGGCGGTAGCTGCGGAACGCTGTCTGGGTCCATCAGACCGGCGCTGTCATCACCGACCATTCCCTTTTCAATTTGCAACTTGCGAAGGTAGAACTTTTCGGACCGCAACGCATCTGGGTTTGTATGGATCAGTCGCCAATACACGAAGCAAAAAAATACTGCTAATCCAGTAGGCACCGACGCCATAGTTAGAATGGCAGGGACACTTCCGCCCGTCGCATAACCGACGCCAATTGTGCCACCAATCCACGTCAACGATAGAAACTGGATCGACGCCATTACGCTGCTTCTAGTTGCGTCACTATTAGTCGCTGTCACGAGATCGCGGAACCACTTCATTGCAAGTATCCATCGGGGTCTGCCCACCGGCTGGCGTCGATGCGTACACTTCGACGCCAGCCGGTGAGCCAAGCCGTATGCTGCTCAGGCAGTCCCCTTGAGATTCTATTTGCCGAGCCCAAAAGGCGCAACTAGATTGAGATTGCCCACCGTTCGGCCTCTCCCGACTATCTGGGCGAAGTTGGGAGTGGTCGGCGGCGGGCGTTTTCCTTCGCGCTATGATTCTTAGTAGATTCTGCCGTTCACAACGATTATTCCATTCCGCTTGCTACACGGTAGAATGGAAACTGCGCCAATCCGTTCCGCAGGTTTTAGCAAGGCCTTAGCATGTTGGCTCTGACAAGAATTTGGCAGCCAAACGCACGGGCGCGCGCGCTCGTTGCCGTGTGCCTCATCCTTATGGCCAAACATCAGTATTTCTCATTCGAAACCACTGAAGATCATCTCTCCGATGGTGTGAATGATGCGTGGGTTGTAACGGCTCAGTCGATCGCGCGCGCGAACTCAGACATTTCGCCGTATCTCTTACCGAACGAGTATATCTGCGGCACAATCGGCGTATTCCTGGGGCTTACAATACCGCCTTTTGCAATCATGCGCAAGTCTCGTCGCAGCAAACCCATGTTTGCATCTTTGCATTTTGGCCGGGGAGATGCCGCACCGAACGACGCCATTCCCGAGCGATGTTGGGGAAGTGACCCCAAAACCTGCACAGGCATCATGCTGTTCGACATTCTGGTTGCGAACTCAGACCGCCATTCCGGAAACATAAAAGTCGATAATCCAATTGAGCCGAAACAGATTCGGGTTTTCGACCACGACCGCGCGCTCTTGGGTATCGAACAGAACGACGGACATAGGCAAGTGTTTCGCAGGCTTAAAGAACTCAAAAATCGCTTGGGAATATCCAAGGGGTCGAAATCAGGCGGGAATGAATGTTGTTTTTTGCCTGTTGCTAACACGTCGCAATACTTCGCGCACTGGTTGAATCGCATCAACCAGATTCCCGATTGGTTTATTGACGACACCTGCAAATCCGCTGTCGGCCTGGGGATTACGAGTCGCGTTGCAAACGCTGCTGCCGAATTCCTGAAATATCGCAAAGCAAACGAAGGGTCCATCATTGACAGGCACCGAGATTGCTTTCCAAATATTCGAGACTGGGGCCTGATTACATGAAAGCCCAACCTCGATTTCTGGTAGCGAAATATGTTCCCGACATTCGGCGCATGGAGCCGCGCAATATAGGTGTCGTTGTGTGGTCCCAAGGCGCGGTTGCCGCCAAATTTATCCATGCACGCGATGCGTATTTCGTCAACGACGAAAATACATTTTTGCGCTGGATCAATTATTGGAAGCGGCTGTTAGAAACCGACGAACTGGTTGTGCCACGTTCCGATCCGAAGTTCCTTGATGCACTCATCGGTACGCAAAAAGAAAACTACCGACTTTATGATGCTGGCGTTATTACGGATAAGGTGCCGCGCCGTGCCGTCGGAGATGCCGCAGCGTATTTGTTCGGGCATTTTGTCACGCGACCTCAGGGCATGGCCGAGCCACCTCAGGAGCAAATCAAAAGGCTGCGCAGTCGATCGGATCAACTCTTGGCCGACACTGGCATTTCCGACCGAGAGGGATTTAAGCGCAATGCTCCGGTCGTTTGCAGCATTGACAGTGTGCAGAAAAAGCTATCGTTTAGCTACGCACTTGAAAGTGAAAACGGGCTTATTGCGCTTTTACAACGAGTCCCAGTCAGTCAGGCCAACAGCGTGTACGCAACGCTGTACATGTACGAGCGCGTCCAAGAAAACCGACTGATTCACAGAAACAATTGTGTTTCAATTATCGACGCACCTGAACCATCCACCTTTGCCGCGACCGACATAGATGCAACAATTGCGATTCTTGAGAAGCACTCAATAGTCGTGAATGTCGCCGACGTTAATAGTGCTGCGGCGCGATTAGTTTCGGCCACCAAATAACCTCAACGCCTGCGAACTATCTAAGCGTACTTCAGCCGTTTTCCTTCCGCCCCCTGAATCGCGGCAATCATCCGTTCTCCGTCCGTGACTTTGCGATGATTCCACCGGAACTCGAATTCGTCGCAATAGCGGTGTAGGTGCTGTTTGCTCATGCTGTGAAAAACTCCGTAGTGGCCGCGCTTCAGGAGTGCGAAGAAACTCTCCGCCGTATTGGTGTGGTGCCCTTCGATGTTCACGTACTCATTGTGCGAATGCTTCACGACCTGATGCCCGCCCTCGAACTCTTTGCCGATGCCCCGATAGGCTGAATAGTCGTCGGTGACGATTGTGCTATCCGGAGTCACGTTGACTCGGATAAGCTCTTTCAGAACCGCGCCGTTCGTCCGCTCGACATGCTGGCAGAGAGAGCGGGCGTCCCGCTCGACTAGGACCGCAACCGGGGCTTTCTTGGTCCCGCGCCCGTAGTTGGCGTTCGCTGGCTTGGCATGAGGCGCGTCTTTCTTGCTCAGACCGTGCGTATCCTTCTTGCGCCGGTAAGCGGGTCGGGGCTTTCCGCCGACATACGTTTCGTCAACCTGCACTTCACCCGTCAACGGCGCGGGGTTCTCCGTCCGCATCGCTTCACGGATGCGGTGACAGAGGAACCACGCGCTCTTAATCGTCACTCCGACCTCTCGGGAAATCTGGAGAGCCGAGACACCCTTCTTGCTGGAAGTCATCAGGTGGAGAGCCATGAGCCACTTGGAGAACGGGATATGCGAATCTTCAAAGATGGTGCCGATGCGAACCGTGTACTGCTTGCGACAGTCCTTGCACTTGTAGACGCCAGCGCGAACCGGCCGCTTAGAGTCGGGCTTCGCGGTCAGCTTGTAGTAGGTCGCTGACGCACAGTGCGGGCAAACCGGACCACCCGGCCAGAGCTTCGATTCGATGAACTCACGGGCTTTATCTTCATCCGTGAACAGTTTGCTCAGACCTACCAAATTCAACTTCTGCTCGGCCATGGCGCGCTCCAACTAAACCTGATAAACTCAGTTTAAGCTAGAGGCTTGGGTTTGTCAAGTATAAAGTTCCGATCCCTGAAACAGCCTTGGGCAACTCTTCTGGTCCACGGCCGCAAATGGATTGAAGTTCGCCGCTGGCCGACCGCGCGGCGGGGCCGGCTTTTGATCCATGCGGCGAAGGTTGCTGACCCCAGTTCGGAGGCCTGGGCACGTGTCCCCGACGAGCTGAAAGAGGCTACGGAACTCCGAGGCGGGATCATCGGCTCAGTCGAGATTACGGGCTGTCTGAACTACACGTCGCTCGACACATTCGTCGCCGATCGGCACCTGCATTTGAATGAGCCTTCCTGGTTTCTTCCGAGCGGCTTGTTCGGGTTTGTGATGACCAGCGCAAAGCTTTTGCCGTTTTGCCCCCTGCCGGGCAATGTCCGCATGTTCCAAGTCCCGGCGGTGCGAAGCCGATGACGCAACTCTTAGTCAGCGTGCGGTCCGCCGAAGAAGTGAGAGCTGCTTTGTCCGGCGGTGCAGATTTGATCGACGCGAAGGAGCCGACGCGAGGATCGCTCGGAGCCTGCGATGCGTCCACGGTCGCCGCGATAGTGGCGGCCGTTGATGGACGCGTGCGCGTGAGTGCGGCGCTCGGAGAATTGGCGGATTACAATGAAGCGACGTTGCCGCTTGCGTGTGCCTTGCCCTTCTCTTCTGGCCCTTTCGCGTTAACTTCCGGCTTTCTCAACCCGGCGTCTTGTTCCCTTCCGCAACTCACAGATCCCCTCCCCCGGCCGTTCTCTCCCCTCCCGCACTCTTCCGGTCCCCTCCCCCCTCGTGGGGGAGGGGACCGGAAATACGCGGAAAGGAAAAAGGTGAAGAGCATTTGGGGCCGGAGAGTTGCGGGAGGGGACCGGAACTCGATGGTATTGGACCGAGAGTCCCACAGCCTGGGCGAAGCATCTGTTTCGCAAAAGTTGGCCTTCGAGGCTCGCGGCGGTGCAGAGAGTGGATCGACCGCTGGGTTCGCCTGCGGCAATCGTGGCCTTCATCCTGTGCCGCCGTTGCCGTGGCGTACGCGGATGCTGCTGATGCAACCGTGTCCGCGCCGGATGTCGATGAAGTGATAGTAGCCGCTTACGAAACCGGGGCTGCCGTGCTGCTGATTGACACATTTCAAAAGGACGGCGCTTCGTTGTTCGATTGGCTTTCAATTCCTCGATTGCGCGAAATCGTGGGCGAATGTCACCAACATGGTTTGCGTGTCGCACTAGCCGGCTCGCTAAATGCCCGACACATCGAACACCTGCTCCCCCTGAAGCCCGATTGGATCGCCGTCCGCGGCGCAGCATGTGAAGCCGGTCGAGGCAGTCGCATTTGCTCGAAAAAAGTCCGCGAATTAGCCACAATGATCCACACATCCTGAACCCGGCTTGTCGCCATGAATCATTGCCGGTAGCATCGCGGTCTTCGGAGGACCGCATATGCGCTGGGCTCATTGGATCGGCGGCATTTTTGTGGTGGGTTTGATTGCCGGGTTGCCGGCCGGCTACGCCTCATATCTCAATGCGAACCTCCGCAACGTGCGCATTGTCAAATCGGAAGTGCTCTACCGCAGCGGCCAGCTCAGCATCGCGGGGCTGGAGCGAGTGGTGCATGACTATGACATTCGAACGGTGGTCAGTCTGCGGGATAGCGACGATCCGAACGTCGCGCCACCCGACGCCAAGGAGGAAGAATTTTGCAAGGCGCAGGACATCCGCCATGTCCGAATTACGCCAAGGCGGTGGTGGTCGGGCGACGATTCCCCGCCGCCTGCCGATCTAAGCGTCGCCACGTTTCTTTCCGTGATGGATGATGCGAGCAACTATCCGGTGCTCGTCCACTGTTTCGCTGGCACGCATCGAACGGGAGCAATGGTCGCGATCTATCGCATGGAATACGAACGCTGGACAAATGCCGAGGCGATCGCGGAGTTGCGCAGCAATGGATACAAGAATCTTGACCGCGAAGCGGACGTGCTGGGGTACCTCGAAAATTACCGCCCGCGCTGGTCGCGCGGACCGAAATAGGGAAGAGTTAACCGCGCAAGACGCAGAGAGCGCAGAGAAAAACCGAGACGTGTTCTCGGTTTTTCTCTGCGCTCTCTGTATCTCTGCGGTTAACTCTTCCCTCCATAACCCTAAAATCACGAAGCTGCATTGACCCGCGAGGAGCTGCTCATGGCCGAGAAGATCACACCACGCGCGCAAGATTACGCGCAGTGGTATATCGATGTCATCAAACAAGCCGGCTTGGCTGAGAATTCCGACGTTCGCGGTTGCATGGTCATTAAGCCCACTGGCTACGCGATCTGGGAGAAGATGCAGCGGGCGCTCGACGGCTTGTTCAAAGACACCGGCCACGTAAACGCTTATTTCCCTCTGTTCATACCCAAGAGCTTCCTCGCCAAAGAAGAGGAAATGGCCGAGGGTTTCGCCAAGGAGTGCGCGGTCGTAACGCACTATCGACTCAAGGCCGAGAAAGGCAAAGGTCTTGTCGTTGATCCAGAGGCGGAGTTAGAAGAGCCCTTGATCATCCGGCCCACGTCCGAAACGATCATCTGGAACTCGTACAAGAACTGGATTCAAAGCTACCGAGATTTGCCGCTCCTCATCAATCAGTGGTGCAATGTCGTGCGCTGGGAAATGCGCACGCGCCTGTTCCTGCGCACGGCCGAGTTCCTGTGGCAAGAAGGCCACACCGCGCACGCCACGGAAGCCGAGGCCCGCGAGGAAACGCGGACGATGCTCGAGGTCTACCGCCGCTTTGCCGAGGAATGGATGGCGATGCCTGTGCTCACAGGCCCCAAGAGCGAGGGCCAAAAGTTTCCAGGCGCCGTGCAGACATTGTGCATCGAAGCGTTGATGCAAGACGGCAAGGCGCTGCAGGCGGGCACGAGCCACTTTCTCGGACAGAATTTCGCGAAGGCGTTCGATGTCACGTTCCAAAACCAGCAGGGCCAGCGCGAGTTCGCCTGGGCAACAAGTTGGGGCGTATCGACCCGGCTCGTCGGCGGCGTGGTGATGACGCACTCCGATGACAATGGATTGGTCGTTCCTCCGCGACTCGCACCGGTTCATGTGGTTATTTGCCCCATGGGCCGCAACGATGAGGAGCGCAAACCCTGTATCGCGGCCGCCGAGGCTCTCGCGGCCGAGCTACGCGCCCTGCCCCGCGACGATTTCTTCGGTTACGAAACGATTACGGTGCGGATAGATAGTCTTTTCGACAAGCAACCAGGCTTCCGTTTCGCGGAGCACGAACTTCGCGGCGTCCCCGTGCGCGTCGAGATTGGGCCGAAGGACATCGAGAAGCAGGCCTGCGTGCTGGCTCGCCGCGATCGCCCTGGCAAAGAAGGCAAACAGGTCGGTGTCGCGTTGAGCGGGGCGGCCCAACAGATCAATCAACTCTTGCGCGAGATACAGGCGAATTTGTTCGCGAAGGCGAAGGCATTCCGCGACAGTAACATGCGCTCGGTGGACACATATGATCAATTCAAAAAACTCATCGAGGAGCCGGGCTTCATCCTCGCGCATTGGGACGGCACTCGCGCCACTGAGGACCGGATTCAAGAGGATACGAAGGCAACGATTCGTTGCATCCCATTCGATCGGCCCACGGAGCCTGGCAAGTGCATGGTGACGGGCCAGCCATCGGAAGGCCGCGTCGTGTTTGCCCGAGCGTACTAGCGAGAAAAGAGCCGCGCACGAAGTACGCGGTTGAATGCCCGCGTACTTCGTGCGTGGCTCTTTTGCATCGTTACATCCCCGTTGCGCCCTTGCCGACCGATCGCGGTTAGAATTGATCTCGCTGAGGGCAGGCGGCCGTGGGCTGTCGCGGCTCGGCACATTTCTTCGTCGGAGGACGATCCGATGCGCGCGACGATGTTTGCTACAGTGCTCGCTCTTCTAGGCCTCGCCGCTTTCAGCACGGCCGACACACCAAGTGCGGCCGCCAAGCCGAAAATCAAAGGGCCCTATACCCATGGCAATCTTTCGCTGTTTTTGATCCACGGTCCCGACGAAATCAAGGACCGAGAATTTGTCACGCTGAAAGAAGCACTGGACCGCAAGCTGATCGTAGTCCACGAAACGTCGAACGTGAACATGCTGAGCATCGAGAACACGTCACCAGATGTCGAAGTTTTCGTCATGTCAGGCGACGTGGTCAAAGGCGGCAAACAGGATCGTGCCATCGCTTACGATCAGATCGTGCCAGCAAAATCGGGCAAGATGGCGTTGCCTTCGTTTTGTGTCGAATCAGGTCGTTGGCGGAAACGAGGCAGCGAGAGCGAAGCCGCATTTGCCGCATCAGATTCGCAGATCATTGGCAAGGGCATGAAGGCCGCGGTCAACGACGCCCGGCAGCAAGGCCAGGTTTGGGACGAAGTGAAAAAGGCCCAAGACAAACTCGCCAGCAATGTGGGGCAGACTGTCCAAAGCGCGGCGTCGCCGTCGAGCCTGCAGCTCGCGCTCGAGGACAAGAAGCTTAACGAAAAGCTTGCCGAATACGAGACGCCGTTGGCCGACATTCTCAAAGGTCAAAAGGATGTCATCGGTGTGGTCGCCGTGGTGAATGGCGAAATAGTCGGGGCTGATGCGTTCTGCTCATCGGATCTATTCCGCAAGCTTTGGCCGAAGCTATTAAAGTCCGCGTGCACTGAAGCGCTGGCGGAATTCAAAAAGGAAAAACAGTTCGAGACGGCCCGCCCGGAGCAGATCCAGGCGTTTTTGGATGAAGCATCGAAAGGCCAATCAACCGAACTACCGATCGAACAGAATCAGGCCGCCCATGCAAACGTCGCCCAAACCGCGAATGCTTCGGCGCAAATTCTGGAACGGCCAAACGATGGCGACACCCATTCGGCCGGCACTGCTTCACCGCCTGCTGCCGCGAAGGTCCGCATCCTGAAATACAGCAATGTGAAATCGTTGCTCTTAGAGTGCCAAGAAAAGGATAAGCCGGCGAACGTGTTGCACCGCTGCTACATCGCGAAATGATTGATGTTCGTACGAGCCTGAATCGTAAGCGAAGGGAAACCAAATACACCTTCGCTTGCGCTTCAGGCTGGTACGAAGAATTGCAGCCTGGCTAGAAGATCCGGTGGTGACGGCTCTGGCGTTGGCGGAGCCGTGATGTAGCCAGTATAAGCGAACAAGGCAACCGACGCGGCCAGGACTACTAGCAAACCAATTTTGATCCATCGCAATCGATGCTGAAACTCGTCGGCGAGCTTGGGGTTCTCACGGACCTGCTCCAAAAACTCCACACGTTTTGCAATTGTTCCGTGCTGCCAGCTTGAGAGCCAACCTGGCTTCTTTCGATCGATGCCATTTGAGATCGCCACTCGTTCGAGCGAACCAATGAACGTGGTGACCCCCGTCCGGCAAAGTTCACATTCGCCGACGATGGGCCCATCGTGCCCCGCACAGTCAGGCCGGCCACACGATACCGCCTTGCAGCCGAAGAGGTCGGCCTCGCGCTCACAGGAGCGGGAGACAAACCCGAATACCACGACGATATAAGCGGCACCCATCAGGAAATAAGGAATCGATTGCCAGTCACCAAACAATTTGCCGAGCTGCAGCTCCTGGTCAGCCCAGTTGGCCAAGCCAAACAGGGCGACGCAACTCAGTCCCAAAAACAAGAGGTAGTAGGCCAAGTGCCGATGACGAGCGTGGCCCATCTCATGGCCCAACACTCCTTCGATTTCGTCCGGCGTCATTTCCTCGAGCAGCACGTCGGTGAACAAGACATAGCGAGGTTTGCGGAATACCCCGCTGATCATCGCGTTCGCAGCGTGGCCATGAGTGTTCCAGAGCAGAAGATCGTCGTAACGGAAGCGCAGCCGGCGTGCCGTCGCTTCGAGCTTTTGCCGGAGTGGTCCCGCGGGTAATGGCCGCAATCCGAGAAGTCCGCGCAGAAGCCAAGGCGCTGTCACCAAGACCGCGAAGACCACGGCGATATTGCCGACTTGAAAACTGGTCTGCTTGGCCAAGTCCGGCCAAGCGCGTGTGGCAGACTGGCCCAATATGACCACTCCCACCGGGATGCACGCCAGAGCCAGTTGCCGACGGAACTGCAAGGCGAGATAGTCACGCAGCCCTAGCGGCTCTTGGCCGATGGCAATGCTGACGCCGCTCTCGACCCAATGCCCGGCCCACCACGAAGCAACCCAGCCGAGCAAAAAGGGCGCGAGCAGTAACAGTTCCCCACCCGGCGCCATTTCATGTTCGGGGCCGTTTGCAAGCCAGCGGGAGACCGCCCAGCCCCAGCCACAGAGCGTTAAACACGCCACATATCCCCCACTCAGCCAAAGGATCTGCCGCGAGCGAAAGCGGTGAAAGTCGATGAGCACATCCGAGCGGTTTTGACCGCCCAATCGCCGTAAAAGCCGCCGGGCCACGCGGAACGATCGAGCCACGATGCCGCCCATAATAGCCACCGTTAACAGGGCTGCGGCCGACTCAGACGGCCAAACGACCGGCTCCGGCCAGGGGATTGGCGAGCACACGAGGGCCAAAAATAGGATCAAAATGATCGGCATGACGGAACCGCGTGAGTCAACTCCTCCCTTACAAGTTACCGAACGAAGCCGGACTAGCCGATGGTGACGCCCCTGCGGGACTTGCGAAGTGTACCTTTCGCAAGCTATGTTGGCGATGCATCGGGTGCGCTAATCACCCGGTCGTTCGCATGAGATTCACCATGTTTCGCACCGGTTTCGCGCTTTTGCTCTGCGCTGGCTGGCCGCTCTGTTGTTGGGCTCAGACAGCCAGCACCGATGAAGAATTGATTCGTCAACTCGGGTCAGCCGAATTCCGTGTCCGCGAAGATGCCGCCAAAGCGCTCGAAACGCGCGCCGAGGCCGCGCTGCCAGCCATGCGCAACGCCCTGGGCAGCACCGATCCTGAAGTTCGCCGCCGACTGACCCAGTTGATCTCACGCGGCGAACGCACGAGCTTACTCACCCCGAAATTGGTTTCGCTGCATGTCGAGCACAAACTTATCGGAGCGGTGCTTGCCGACTTGAGTCAACAGACTGGCTACAAGCTTGGGTGCCAGCAAGGCAACGCGCAGGTGGTCACTCTAAACATCGACAACATGCCATTCTGGCAAACAGTGGATCTCATCTGTCAGCAAACCGGGCTGGGCTTGCAGCCCTATTACGACAACACCAACACACTGATGTTTTATCGTGTGGGAAAATTCAGCCCGCACGTGTGTTACGCCGGCCCGTTTCGCATCACGGCCGGGAGCTTCCATTTGTCGAAGACATTGGAACTAAACGCCCAACAACAATTTGGTCTCGGCGCGAACGCCTTGTTCTCGCCGCCGCGCACGCGCACGGAAGCACTGACATTTGCATTCCACGTGATCGGCGAGCCGAAGGTGCCGCTGATGAGCTTGGGACAAACCCAGTTGACCAAAGCGATCGACGACCAGGGCAACAGCCTGGTGCCGCCGCAGCTCCGCAACTACGAGACGAACTACCACAACTACTACTACGGCTACCGTAATCCGCAGTTGCAGAGTCAGGTGCAGTTGGTCGGTCCCGGCACCGCTCAGACGCTGCGCGTGCTCAAAGGCTCGCTGCCGGTCACCTTCTTGGCCGAGCAGCGACCCGAGATCACGGTTCTCGACATCATGAACGTGAAGAATCAGAAATTCGACGGCGGCCAGGTGTCGCTAGAGATCGAAGAGGTCAAAGAAACGAACAAGCAAATCCACATCAAAGCGACCGCTCGCCGCAACGCCCCGGAGAACCAGCAAGACTATACCTGGACCAATTCGCTCGCCCAGCGAGTGGAGCTTGTGGATGAAAAAGGCCAGAAATTCCAGTGCGATAGCTTCAACTGGGATAACGGCACGCCCACAAGCGTCAGTGGCACATTTCAGTTTAGTTCTTCCGCCAATCCATCGCTCGGCAAGCCGACCAAGCTCGTCTATTACGGCTGGGTCATGAGCCAGCACCAGATCGAATTTCAATTCTCGGATTTGCCGCTACCTTGAATGAATGAGGCATTTTGAAGCACATCAAGGGGCTGTCAACGCGCTAGCATTCCTGGCCGATGGGCGATTGGTGAGCGGCGGGCAAAACGGCAGCGTAAAGCTGTGGGATACGGCAAACGACCTGTCGCCGCAGGATGTTCCCGACTCGGAAGAACTTGAATCCGCACCCATTACCGCGATCGCAGCTCATCCAAATCAATCACGAATCGCCTGGGGCCAACGGAATGGCATCGCTCTATGTTGGGACGTCGAGAGCCAGACGCGGTGGTCATGTTCCAATCGAGTAGGCCCTGTCAGTGGACTGGCATTTCTCAACGAAGGCCGGCAACTAGCCATTGCCTTTGGTCAACAAGCTGAGGCCGCGATTTCCGGTGCGGTCGAGATCTTCAACACGGATATCGGCAAGCTTCAACGCCGTTTTACATCCGCCCACGCGGTGCTATCGCTTTGTGCCGAACCAAAAGGTAAAAATGTGTTTTGGGGAGGCAGTGACCGACGTATTTCAACCGCCCAACTCACGGCACAAGATCATCGAACGAGTTTGCCGCAGCGGCGTGACGTGCGTGCGTTGGCAGTGGATGTGGCAGCCACAAATTTGGCCGCCGCCGATGATTACATCATCCACATGTACGAGGTTCCGAGCCTCCGCGAAAATCGACAACTTGTGGGGCACAAGGGCCGGATCGATGCCCTCGCCTTCACGCACGACGGTCGCCATCTGATCAGCGGCTCGTGGGACAATCAGATAAAAATCTGGGACGTGGACACTGGCCACGAGACGGCCGCCCACGATTGGGGCATCGGCAACATCCGCGCAATTGCCCTAGCGCCGGACGGCATGACCGCCGCCGCCGCTGGCGATCGAGGAATCATCGCCCTGTGGGATTTGGGTTCGTAGGGTGCGTGCCGGGGTCAGACGTCCCTTTATTTCGTGGCACAATACGAAGTCCCTGATCATTTCGTGGCCGGGTCTAAAGCTTCCTGCACTTCGTGGCCGGGTCTGAAGGTCGCCTTTGGCGACCGAAGGCCTGGTTGAATCCGCAAGCGCTTGCCACTGCACCGGGCCTTCGCAAAGCCTCAGACCCGGCCACGAAATGCAGGGACTCTGCCCCGGCCACGAAATACAAAGTCTCTGCTTGGGCCACGAAATGCGAAAGCCCACTACACTCAGTATGTCTAAACACTGAGCCGCCGCGGTGGCG
The DNA here is from genome assembly GCA_045802605.1 of Gemmataceae bacterium. GTDB lineage: Bacteria > Planctomycetota > Planctomycetia > Gemmatales > Gemmataceae > JBJMQS01. The sequence continues at coordinate 151,223 of JBJMQS010000015.1, forward strand.
ACACGTCCGAAACCTACAACCCGACCTCTGGTTGCCGTTCAACGCCCATTTGCTGGGGCGTTTTCCGGCTTTTACGGATATAATCGCCGCCAATCGACATTTTCGAACCGCGAGGCACCATGGCCGACCGTCGCCGAACCATTTTGTGCATGGCCAGCTACTTCAAAGGCGAGCGTTTCTTGAAACGCTGCAAGGAAGAGGGCGCGCACACCATCCTGCTCACGGTGCAATCGCTGCTCGGCGACCCCTGGCCGCGCGAAGCCATCGACGAAATCTTCGGCCTGCCAAGCTTCCAAGACTTGAAAGGCCTGCTCCATGCCGTGAGCTATTTGTGCCGCACTCGCGTGATCGATCGCGTCGTGGCACTCGATGATTTCGACGTCGAAACCGCAGCTCAAGTCCGCGAGCACTTGCGCAAGCCGGGCCTCGGCGATAGTGCCGCCCGGCTCTTCCGCGACAAGCTGGCGATGCGGGTCCGAGCCCGCGAGATCGGCGTCCGCATTCCCGACTTCGTCGGCGCAATCCACCATTCCGAGATTCGGGATTTTCTCGCCCGAATCCCCGCCCCGTGGTTGCTGAAGCCGCGCTCAGAAGCGTCCTCCATCGGCATTCAGAAGTTGCACAAAGCCGACGACGTCTGGAAAGCCCTCGACCAACTTGCCGACAACGCCTCGTTCCACCTCATCGAGCAAATGGTGCCGGGCGATCTCTACCACGTCGATTCACTCGTCGCGGACAACAAAGTCATGTTCGCCCAGCCGAGCCGATACGTCCGGCCACTGCTCGAGGTCTATCACGGCGGCGGGGTGTATGCGACGCGAACTTTGCCCAGTGATCGCGCGGAATACAAGCCGCTCGTGGAGAACAACGAGAAATTGTTGACCGGGTTTGGGCTGGGCCGTGGCGCTTCGCACACCGAGTTCATGCGGGCCCACGCCGACAGCCAGTTCTACTTCATCGAAACCAGTTGCCGGGTGGGCGGTGCAAATACGGCCGAGATGGTGGAGGCCGCGACTGGCATCAATCTCTGGAGCGAATGGGCCAAGCTGGAGATCGATTTCGACAAGCCGTATCAGTTGCCGCAACGCAAATCGAGCAATGCGGGCGTCGTGATTTCGCTGGCGAAGGACGAAAAGCCCGACACCTCCAGCTTTAATGACCCAGAAATTTGTTATCGGCTCAACAAGCCACAGCATATCGGCTTCGTCCTTTGCTCCGACAATTCCATGCGCGTTGATGAATTGCTCCGGCGATATAGTGAGCGAATCTCGAAGGAGCACACCCTGGTCATCCCGGCGGCCGATCGCCACGTGAACTGAGACGGGGCGCGGCTTATACTGTCCCTTTGGGCCGGAGAGATTACATGCCTTTGGATTGGAAGCCGTTCGTCGATTTTGTTAATCGTCACCAACATTTCCTCGTGACTACCCACGTTCGGCCCGATGGCGATGCGCTCGGCTCGCAGCTTGCGATGTCCGAGGCGCTGACCAGCCTCGGCAAACAGGTCTCGCGCGTCGTGCCGGGGCGAATGCCGCCGGTTTACGAGTTTCTCGACCCGAAAAAGCAGATTGAAGCCTTCACCCCGCCAGGCGATCATCTGAAACTGTGCGACGCGATTTTGATTGTCGACACCGGGACTTGGACACAATTGCCGGGCTTGGCCGAGGTCATCAAATCATCGCGGGCCGAGAAATTCGTGATCGACCATCATCAAACCCAAGACACGATTGGCGAGCGAATTGTCGATACGACTTCCGAGTCCTGCGGCCGGCTGGCGTACGAGGCGATCCGGGCGCTTGGTGTGCCCATCAGCGAGTCCCTGGCGCAGTTCCTTTTCATTGCGGTGGCGACCGACGCCGGGCTACGTTGGCATGCGAACGCGTCGCCAGCCACCTTGAACCTCGCGGTCGAGCTCTGGAGCCGCGGCGCACGTCCCACCGAAGCGTATGAGCGGATTTACCAGACCAACTCGCTGGCACGCTTGCATCTGCGAGCCCGTGTCCTCGCGCGACTGACGACGACCGCCGGCGGGCGCATTGGCTACTCCGAAGTTCACGCCGAAGATTACCCGGCAACCGGCGCGATCCCGCCCGACACCGAGGATTTGATCAACTACCCGCGCACAGTGGCAGGCGTCGATCTGGCCATGATGTTCATGGAACAGCCGGACGGGGCGGTCAAGGTGAGCTTCCGTTCGCGCGATCCAATTGACGTGGCCGCGCTTGCGGAACAATTCGGCGGCGGCGGCCACAAGCGTGCTGCCGGTGCGACGCTGACAGAACCATTGGCGTCGGCTCGCGACCGGGTGCTGGCTGCGGCGGCGAAAGTGTTGACGACCTCGGAGGTCCGAAAATGATGCCGCGACTTGTATTGCGCGACCTACCTTGCTCCGCCCGCGTCACCATCGCGGTGTTCCTCTTGGCTGTGGGGCTCGGCTATGTGTCGGCCCTCGTGCAGTTGCATCAGCAGCACGCCTCGCCAGGCCAGATATTGCCGGAGCCGGAGGATGCGGTCCGTATTTTCCACGGGACGCCCGGCAGAACGAGCCGACTTCAGGGATTGTTGGAAGCGGACGAATCGCTACCCATGACCGGCTCCGGCAGCATGGCGGCGGCATTCACAAAGCGATCGGGCGATTGGCGCGACAAGCTTCGCGCTAAGGCGAAAGAGATGCAAGGCGACAGTGCAGCCGCGGAAACGGCGCTGCGCAAGGAGCGCGACGGCGAACGGCTCGTCATGTTGGCATTTGCCGGCGCGGGCGCACCGAGGGTGGATTACGATGCGGATCGCTTTACGATCCCCGCCGACTTGCGGAGCCACGCCATCACCGGCGAATACCGCGATGGCGACTCGGCAAAGATCAAGACACTCTTCACAGATCGCTGCGTTCGCTGCCATGCGAAGGATGGCGACGATGAAAAGGCCGCGAATTACCCGCTGGACACGATCGAACAGATTCAGAAATACGCCAAAGTCGAGGCCGGCAGCGACCGCATGTCGCTCACCAAGCTCGCTCAATCCACCCACGCGCACCTCTTGAGCTTCGCCGTGTTGTTTGGCTTCACCGGACTCTTGTTTGCGTTAACCGATTACCCCGGCCTGCTGCGATTCTTGCTTGCACCGTCGGTGTTGCTCGTGCAGGTGGTCGATATCGCGTGCTGGTGGCTGGCACGCATCGATGGCCCGCAAGGCGAAATGTTCGCCAAAGTGATTCCGATCACGGGCGCGATTGTCGGCGCAGGCCTGGCACTGCAAATCGTGCTGACGCTCTTGCACTTGTTCGGCGCATTTGGACGGCTCGTGCTGCTCGCCCTATTCGCCGCGGCCGCGTACGCCGGCTACGTGGCCCGCGAAAAAGTCGTCGATCCGTTTCTAAAGCAACAAGCAGGCCAGATCAAAGTTCAGGCCTAATCGTTTAATGATTGTTTAGCCGCTGCCCCGAAGGGGCGCCCGCTCTAAACCGCGCGAAGAAAACCCAGCGCTTTCCGCGCCACCTCAATCGCATCGTAACTATGCCGGCTCAATTCAACGTGGACCCCGCCGCCAAAACCAACGTCATCCAGTGTTCTCAGCGTGGTTGCAAAATCAATCTCGCCCTCGCCGAACATCAGATGTTCGTGCGCGCCGCGGCGAGCGTCCTCGATGTGCACATTGCGAAGTTGGCCGGCATATTTGCGCAGCGAATCGACAATCGTTTCTCCCTGGCATTGCAGATGGCCAATGTCGATGGTCAAACCAAATCGTGGATGGTTCAGAGCGCCCGCCAACTCGTCATAGCGCGGCATCGTGTCGATTAGCATGCCCGGTTCCGGCTCGAATGCTAGGTTCACGCCGCGACTCTCAGCGGTTTCGCACAAGACCTTGCAACCTTCGACCAAAAGCGCGAAGTGCTCGGCATATGGCCGATCGTCCGTCGGCGTGCCCGACCAGAAGCTCATGCAATCCGACCCGAGGGCCTCGGCAATCCAAATGGCCCGGCGAAGGTATTCGAGCCGGTATTGGCGTTGCCAAGCCTCCGGCGAGAGCATCGTGGGCTGGTGTTTCTGGCGTGCGTCGAGGAGAAAGCGGGAGCCCGTTTCGACGACGGATTTGAGGTTCGATCGCTCCAGCATCGAGCGAACCTCGCCCATTTGCTTGTATAAGCCGCGATCAAAAGGGTTCAGCGCGAAGTGATCGAGCGTCAGCGCGACGGATTCGTAACCCAAATCGGCAATGATCTGCACGGCATCTTCGAGGCGGTGATGCGCGAAGCCGTTCGTGTTGTAACCAAAGCGAAGCACGTTACGGCGCCGCCTCCAGGTATTCGATTTCCGGAATACGTTGCCGCAGTTCTTGCTCCAGGCCCATGATCAGGCTCATCACGGTGGACGGACAGCCGGCACAGACGCCGTTGAGACGAATTCGCACAACGCCATCATCGACGTCCAACACCTCGATCGCCGCACCGTCGATATCGAGCGCCGGCCCGACCTCGGCCGCCAAGACCTGTTCGACTCGTTGTTTCAGTTCACTCGGCAACACGACGCACCTCTTCGATATCTTTGTGCAATTGCGCGACCAATTCATCCTTCGACGCAAATCGTTTCACGTCCCGCAGTCGGCTGAGGAAATCGATTGCTAGTTCAGATTCATATAAGTCGCCATTGAAGTCGATGAGGTGAGCTTCGACCTTGCGTGTGTTCTCGCCAAACGTCGGGTTCGGGCCAATGTTGATTGCGGCGAGCCATGTGCCCTCGGGGGCGGCCGCCCGGCCAGCGTACACACCATCGCCCGGAATGACGGTGGGACACTCAACGAGATTGGCGGTGGGAAATCCGAGACCCACGCCGCGGTGTTCACCCTGCACCACCCGGCCCCGCAAACGATACGGCCGGCCCAAAAGCTCCGTGGCCGCTTCGACATGGCCCGAGTCAAGAGCCGCACGAACCCGGCTCGATGAGATGGGTTCCCCGTTGGGCAGGCGGACAGACTCAATGACCGAAAGACCGATATTCGCGGAATCGCACCATTCTTGGAGCAGTTGCGTGTTCCCTTCCCGGTTCCGGCCAAAGCCAAAGTTGTAACCCTCGACCAAAAATTTCGCCCCCAATCGGTCGCGGACCACGCGGTCCAGAAACTCGCGCGCTTTGAGTTGCAAGAGATTGGAATCCGTTTGAAGGATCACAACACGGTCACAACCGGCTTGGAGCAAGTACTCGGCCCGGTCGCTGGCCGTCGTCAGTTGCGGCATAAAGCGTTCGGGGGCCAACAATCGCAGAGGGTGGGGGTCAAAGGTCACACCCACGGCCGGGCCGCCGAGCCGGCGGGCTTGGGAGTGAAGTTGCTGGATCAAGGCAGCGTGGCCCTTGTGAACGCCGTCAAAATTGCCGATCGAGACGGCCCCCCCGCGCAGGACGTCTGGAAATTCGGCCCCGGCATTCAGGCTGTAAACGCGCATCCGCTGCGATCCTCGCCAGTTTCGATCGTGTCATGGGTATAATACGAGCGGTTGCAGGCTGGCCGGATGGTCGCTGCCGGCGGAACGGGCGAAAGCCAACGGCCGCCGGGAGAGGAAAGTCCGGGCTCCATAGGGCGCAGTGGTCGCTAACGGCGACCGTCCGCAAGGACCGGGACAGTGCCACAGAAAATAAACCGCCAGGAGCAGTTGTTAGTGGTCAGTTGTCAGTGGTCAGAAAAAGCCGGCGTTTCGGATTTTTCTGACCACTGACAACTGACCACTGACAACTGCTTCGGTAAGGGTGAAAAGGTGCGGGGCTTCGGCCCTTAATGTAAGAGCGCACCGCGGTCCGGGTGACCGGATTGGCAGGGTAAACCCCACTGGGAGCAAGGCCAAGCAGAGGGGAGGGTCGGCTCGACCCGTTACCACCCTCGGGTAGGCTGCTGGATCCGCCGGGCAACCGGCGGACTAGAGAAATGACCGTCATTCGCCTCCGGGCGAAGACAAAACCCGGCTTATAAGCCAGCCTGCGACCATTTTGGTTTTGAAGAGCGTCGAGGCCTCACGGCTCGACGCTCTTGAGAACCAAAGTCGATGCGACCGTTACATCTGGCCGATTTTCCGGTCCCGACGACTCGTGAGCCGCTATGGTACGCAGATCGCAAGTGGTACGATTTATGAGCCAGCAATTCTCCGCGGGGGGCAGCCCGTGAGCCACCGACCGCCGGACCAAAGTCCGTCTTACCGTTCGGACCCGCCGTTCCAGCCATTGAAGCCGGTGCGCGTTTGGCTACGCCATTCGCCGCAGCACCCGCTCATGGACGTGGTGCGGATCATCATGGAGTTGACGCGTTTTGGCCGCGAGGAAGCGACCCACCGGATGTGGGAATCCTACCACCGCGGCCAGGCATTGTTGCTCACCACGCATCTGGAGCGAGCCGAATGGCTCGCTGAGCAGTTCCACCGCAAAGGCTTGGCGGTGGTGTTGGAGAATGGGTGATCTTAAGAGCGTCGAGCCGTAAGGCCGACGTGCAATCCGCAACAATGTCCACGTCGGGCTGACGCCTCGACGCTTTTCAAAACAAAAACGGCCCGCCGGATTCGTCCGGCGGGCCGTCGTGTTTCGCCTAAGCGCTTAGTCTTCGAGCGAGTAGTTCGTGTCAGTGTTCGTCCGATCGCACGCACGCCCAAAGTTGGCAGCACCGTACACGACTCGGCGAACCGAGCCATCTGCAAACGCTGCGTTCATCGAAATCGGGTGGGGAGAACCGAATTCATTCGAAAACACCTGTGACGCCGCCTGCGGAGTCATTTTAGATGTCGACCGGTCCGGATACGGACCGCCAAGTGAGTTTCCGGCCATTCCACGCTGATTACTGGCGGAAAACGTCCCGGTGGCTGAAGAGTCACAAAGCGCGAAACGCATGTTCTGTTGTCCATACGTCCAAATACCAGGAAGGTCATCACTGGGTATCGAGCCACCTTGATAACCGTCCTGGGGCACAGACTTTTCGCCAAAGATGACCGTATTTGAATTTCCGTTTTTCAAATCGCTCGGTCGGACGGTGGGACACGCGTAAACTGTGTTGGATCCTACCGTGGCGCTTGCCCCTTCTTCGAATACACCAGAGCCACTCTTAATCAACGGTGTGGAACCACTCATAGTACCGACACCACCGTTGCCAGCGTAGTCGATCAAAAACACGAGTTGGCCAGACATGGGAGCTGTGGCGGAGGGAATAACGGTCGGCAAGCGACGGCTGGGGCATGAAAAGATCTTAAGGGCTGTCTGGGTGATAATGGTGCTGTTCGGATCAAGATCGTCGTGGAGATTTCCCGCTTCAACGAAGGGCAAAATTTGATAAGCCCATCCGAAAGGCTGGCTCTTTCCCTGGCGGACAACGTAGTTGCCTGCAACACCAGAAAGGCGGCATGTCGGCTGTGTCGGATTTGTAGATGGCGCAATCGGTGCGCCTTTAGCCGCGGGGTTGCCCGCACCGAGACCGCCCGTTGGAAAGTAGCCGGAATTCGTCGAGTAATTAATGGCAGCAAGCGCCATTTGCTTCATGTGGTTCGTACATTCGGTACGATAACCGGCCTCGCGGACCTTTTGGACGGCCGGCAAGAGCAGACCGATCAGCGTGGAGATGATTGCCATCACCACTAGTAATTCGATGAGCGTAAACGCTCTGCGGGTCTCACGACGCTTCATCACGATTCTCCTGAAATGATTTTTCCCGCGCCGGATAATTACTTGGCGGCCTGATTGGGTATATGCGAGGCCACCTTAGGCGCAGAATGATGCCCCACTCCAGCGTACGCAAGCGTTAGGGTCCAGTCAAACGGAAAAGCGGAATTTCGTTATAACATGAGGTGAAAATGAGGAGGGCGAAGGGGAACCCAGGGTGGAGAATTAGGCGTTAGGCAAATTGGGCGACATTTCCAACCGGGGAGGCACACCCGATTCCCGACTCCCAACCAATGCCGTACCTTGAATCCATCAGCACTTTCCGAGGGCCGAGCCGTGCCAGTCATGCCGCCGATCAACCTGCAATCCTGGATCGAAAAGAATCGCGACAAGCTCAAGCCGCCGGTGGGCAATTTCGCGCTCTACGACGAAGGCGGCTTCCTCGTGATGGTGATTGGCGGGCCCAACTCACGCACCGATTATCACGTGAACCCATCCGAAGAACTCTTCTACCAGGTCGAAGGCGACATCACCGTGAAGGTGATTGATAACGGCGAATTCAAGGACGTGCCAATTCGCGAAGGCGAGGTGTTTTTGTTGCCGGCGAGAACCCCGCACTCACCCCAGCGCGGGCCGAACACGACCGGCCTCGTGGTCGAGTTTCCCAAACTGCGCGACGAGGAGCATTACTTGCGCTGGTTCTGCGAAGGCTGCAAAGAACTGGTGCATCAAGAATCCTTCCGCCCGCAAGACCTCGGCAAGCAGATCAAAGAAATGCTGTCGCGCTACAAGACGGATGAGAGCATGCGAAAGTGCAAGGCGTGCGGCAAAGTGCAATCGGTTTAGCCTGCAACATGATCGTCGATCTTCACACCCACATTCTGCCGCCCAACTGGCCCGACCTGCGCAAGCGCTATGGCTACGGCGGCTTCGTGCAGCTTGAGCACACTGGACCCGGCTGTGCGCGAATGGCAATCGACGGCAAACCATTCCGTGACATCGAAAGCAATTGCTGGGACCCGGCCACGCGCATCGCCGAATGCGATCGCCTTGGTGTCGATGTGCAAGTGCTCTCCACAGTCCCCGTGATGTTCTCGTACTGGGCTCAACCCAAAGACACCCTCGATCTCGCGCGACTGCTCAATGACCATGTCGCCGACGTCGTGCGCGGTCACCCCAAGCGATTCGTCGGCCTTGGCACAGTACCGTTGCAACATCCTGACTTGGCGGTGACCGAGCTAAAGCGTTGTGTCAGCGAATTGAATCTCGCCGGCATCCAGATCGGCACTCACGTCAACGGCGATAACCTCGATAGTCCCAGCATCGTGGCAGTCCTGACCGAGGCGGAAAAAATCGGTGCGGCCGTGTTCGTGCATCCGTGGGACATGTTGGCGAAGGAACGAATGCCCCGGCACTGGTTGCCCTGGCTGGTCGGTATGCCCGCAGAAACGTCCTTGGCAATCTGCTCGATGATCTTCGGCGGTGTCTTTGACCGGTTGCCGAACCTGCGGGCCTGCTTCGCCCACGGTGGCGGAGCTTTCCCGGGCACATTGGGCCGGATCGACCACGGCTGGCACGCACGCCCGGACTTGTGTGCGGTCCATTGCCCCAAACCACCACGGGACTATCTGCGGCAGATGTATGTAGATTCCCTTGTCCACGACGAATATGCATTGCGGTCGGTCGTTCGGATGTTTGGCTGCGACCGCGTGGCGCTCGGCACCGATTACCCCTTCCCGCTCGGCGAGGCGCAGCCAGGCCAATTAATCGGCATGTTGAAAGAACTGGAGGCGTGCGACCGCGAGCAATTGCTCAGCGGCACCGCGATGGAGTTCCTAGGATTGAAGAAAGAAGCGTTCGCATAACTGTTTTCAAGAGCGTCGAGGCGTCAGCCCGACGTGTGAGACTTCCACGTCGGGCTCATGCCTCGACGCTCTTGAAACCAAGGACACGAGGCCCATGGGCGATTGGGGTCCGAGTAAAGAGTCGTTTGCTCTCGACCTCGACGCGGCCGATCCTCTTCGTAATTTCCGAACCGACTTTCACTACTTGCCGCTCACGCAAAAAAACGCCGGAGTGTATTTCTGCGGTCATTCGCTTGGGCTTAAGCCGCTCAAGGCAAATGAATATGTCCAGTCCGAGTTGAACGCTTGGAGTTGGCATGGGGTCGAGGGCCACTTCAAAGGCCCGCACCCTTGGTACAGCTACCACGAACAATTTGCGGAGCCTGGCGCACGCCTGGTCGGAGCGCTGCCCTCCGAAGTCGTGTTCATGAATAGCCTGACGGTGAATCTTCACCTCATGCTCGCGACGTTTTATCGCCCGACGTCGCGACGAGCGGGCATCCTGATCGATGAGCCTTCGTTTCCGTCGGATCGGTACGCCATCGAGTCAGTGATTCGCAACCATGGTTACGATCCGGAGGAGTGGCTCTTCGCGACCGATGAACCCGAACGGGTCTTGGAAACGCGCGGCGAGCAGATTCAGGTGTGCGTGCTCAATGCCGTCAACTTTCTAACTGGCAAATTCTGTAACGTCCCGGCACTGCACGCCCAGGCGTACTCGGCCGGCTGCATCTTTGGCCTCGATCTCGCTCACGCGATCGGCAACGTGCCGCTGCAACTGCATGATTGGAACGTCGATTTCGCGGTGTGGTGCAGCTACAAGTATCTCAACAGCGGCCCGGGTGCGGTCGGCGGCTGTTTCGTGCATCAAAAGCACGGTGAGAACACCGCCCTACCCCGTTTGGCTGGCTGGTGGGGAAATGACCCGGCCACGCGCTTCCGCATGCACTTGGAGCCGACGTTTGTCCCGAAGCCAGGCGCTGATGGCTGGCAACTCTCGAACCCGCCGATCTTGGCAATGGCGCCGATTCGCGCGTCACTGGAGCTTTTCGACAAAGCCGGCATGAACCGGCTACGGGCCAAATCCGAGCAACTGACGAACTATCTCGAAATGCTGCTCGACCGTTTGCCGGCCGGCCGCATTACGCCACTCACGCCGCGCGAACCGAACCGGCGTGGCTGCATGTTGGCGCTACGAATCACCGGCGATGCGCAGAAGCTGCATCAATACCTCGAATCGCGCGGGATCGTGTGCGATTTTCGCCCGCCGGACGTGATCCGGGTCGCACCGGTGCCTCTCTACAATAGCTTCCACGATGTGTGGCGATTCGTGCATGCGCTGAGTGAGGTTTTGTAGCCGCGGGCTTTAGCCCGCGCGTCCTGGCAATCGCTTGGTCCCGACGCGGGGCTGAAGCCCGCGGCTACAAAAATTATTAGCCGGGATTTCTTCTGTGAGTGAATTTGCAATCGTCGGTACAGGCCTGGCGGGCACGCTGCTCGCATGCTACCTCGGCAAGGCCGGTCATTCCGTCAACCTCTACGATCGCCGCCGGGATCCGCGCGTGGGCGAACCCGAGGGCGGACGGTCGATCAATCTCGCACTTTCCGTTCGCGGCCTGCATGCCTTATCTGAAGTGGGCCTCAAAGATAAAGTCGTTGCCAACAGCGTGCTGATGCGTGGCCGGATGATCCACCCCAAAACCGGCCCTCTGGTTTTCCAGCGCTATGGCAAGGATGATACAGAAGCGTTGCACTCGGTCTCGCGCGGCGGGCTCAACAAGTTGCTGGTCGAAGCAGCCGCGCGATACCCGAGTGTGCGAATGCACTTCGATCACCGTTGCACGGCCGTCAAATTCGCCGATAGCACGATCGATTTTGTCATGCCCGAAGGCGAACGACACGCGCAAAGCCCCTGCATCATCGGGGCCGACGGAGCGTTCTCGGCCGTGCGTGCCTCGATGCAAATACTCGAACGATTTAACTACTCGCAAGATTACCTCGAGCACGGCTACAAAGAGTTGACCATCCCGGCCGGCCCAGGCGGCAGCTACCGCATGGAGCGCCACGCGCTGCACATCTGGCCCCGCGGCGACTACATGATGATTGCCCTGCCCAACGCGGACGGCTCCTTCACTTGCACGCTCTTCTGGCCGTACGACGGCCCCCACGGATTCACTCGGCTGACCACCGAGCGCGAAGTCATCGAGTATTTCAAGGAAGAATTTCCGGACGCAGTGCCGCTAATGCCCGACCTCGCGAAACTCTATTTCGCCAATCCGACCGGGTCATTGGTCACGGTTCGCTGCAAACCCTGGCATGTCGGCGGAAAGGCGGCCTTGATCGGCGATGCCTGTCACGCCGTTGTGCCGTTTCTGGGCCAAGGCATGAACGCGGCGTTCGAGGATTGCACGGTGCTGGCCGAATGCTTGCACCAGTGCCCATCAACCGAAAAAGCGTTTGCTGAATATGAATCACGGCGAAAACATCACGCCGATGTTTTGGCGGACCTCTGCTTCGAGAACTTCATCGAGATGCGCGACAAAGTTGGCTCAAAGCTGTTCGTGCTCAAAAAGAATTGGCAGGTGCTGCTGCACAAGCTGTTTCCGAAGTGGTATTTGCCACTATACACGATGATCGAATTCACTCGCATCCCGTATGGCGATGCGCTGGCCCGGGCCAAACGGCAAAACTGGATTGTCAATGGAATACTTGTTTTGCTGGGGGTTTTGGTGGGGTTATTTGCGGTAATAATAAAGAGTTAACCGCAGAGACGCAGAGAGCGCAGAGGAATACCGAGAATACATCTTCTCTGTCTTTCTCCGCGTTCTCTGCGTCTCTGCGGTTAACTCTTTATTCGTCTTTCGCAAACCAATGACCGGCCCTACAAAGATCGTATGAGCCAATTGACATACGGAACTTACCTCCATCTCGACGAGCTTCTCCAACTCCAGAAGCCTCGCTCGGAGCCGGAAGAGCACGACGAACTGCTCTTCATCGTCGTGCATCAGGCCTACGAACTCTGGTTCAAGCTAATGCTGCACGAGCTAGAGAAGGTGCGCACGGATTTCTTTGAAGGCCGGCTTTGGCCCGCCATCTCCACGTTCAAGCGTATTCGCAACATCATGAAGGTGCTGGTCGAACAGGTGGACATCGTCGAGACGCTCACGCCGATGTCGTTCAACAGTTTCCGCGACCGGCTCGACACGGCGTCGGGCTTCCAATCGTTCCAGTTCCGCGAAGTCGAGTTCTTGCTTGGCTACAAGCGCGGCGACATGCGGCAGTACCACGCCGCCGGCAGCGGAGCACGAGAAGGACTCGAGAAACGATTGAGCGAGCCCTCGGTCGTCGATGCGTTCTACGTGTTTCTGCAAAAGCACGGCGTGGAGATTCCCAACGAGCTCCTCAAACGCGATCTTTCGCAAGCGACGCAACCCAACGAAACAGTGCAACAAGGCATTCTTCGCCTCTACAAAACGAAGCCCGACATGGAGGTGCTCTTCGAATTGATGACCGATCTCGACGAAGGCTTCCAAGAGTGGCGATATCGCCATATCAAGGTGGTCGAGCGCACGATCGGTTCCAAGAAAGGCACCGGCGGTTCGCTCGGAGTTGAGTTCTTGAAGAAGTCGCTATTCTTGTCTGTCTTTCCCGATTTGTGGGCGATTCGCCACGAACTATGAGGCACCTGTGATTTTCGACATCACTCCGATGATCACGCCGAACCTCGCCGTTTGGCCCGGCGACACGCCGATGTCGCGTGAAGTGCTGTTGGACACCAAGAACGGCGACAACATTACCCTCTCTACATTGCGAAGCACGGTTCATCTCGGAGCCCATGCCGACGCGCCGAGCCATTACGAGGCTGACGGGCAGACGATCGAATCCCGGCTCATCGCCCTTTACGTCGGTGTGTGTCAGGTGGTACGAGTAAAGATCGGCCGGGGCGAACGCATCATGCCCGAGCACGTCACGGTGCCGATCACCGCCCCTCGGGTTCTCTTTTACACCGGCACGTATCCTGATCCGACCAACTTTAATAGAGACTTCGCCGCGTTGAGCCCGGAGTTGATCGACAACCTGGCGGGCCGCAACGTCCGGCTCGTGGGCATTGATACGCCCAGTGTCGATCCGTTCGACTCCAAAGGCCTGGAGAGCCACCACGCATGTCATCGCCACGACATGGCGATTCTGGAAGGGCTGACGTTGGCCGCGGTCCCTGAGCGCATTTATGAATTGGTCGCGTTGCCGCTAAAGCTGCAGGGCTGCGATGCCAGCCCGGTGCGGGCCATTCTGCGAGCTATTCCCGAGATTTAGTCGCCAATTGTAGCCATCACTTTCAACTCGATCGCAATCGGTGTCGGTAGACAATTGATCTCGAGCGTCGTGCGGCACGGCCGATTGTCTTTGAAATACTCGGCATAGAGCTTGTTGTAAGTCGCGAAGTCGTCCTTCATATTGGTCAGAAACACCGTCACATCAACGATCCGATCCCACGAGGAGCCGGCGTCTTCCAGCACGGCCTTGATGTTTGCGAACACGGAGTGACATTGAGCGGCGATGTCGTATTTGACGAGCGAGCCGTCCGGGCCATACTCATTGCCCGGAATGCGATCAGTCGCCGCTTCCCGCGGCCCAATGCCGGATAGGAACAGGAGATTTCCGACTCGTCGAGCATGGGGATAGAGGCCCACGGGCATTGGTGCGCGATTTGAGTTTGTTTCGTTCATAAGCAGATTGAACCACAGAGCACACAGAGAGCACAGAGAAAAAAATAGATGGGATCTACGATCATACGCTTGATCCCGTCTTTCAGAACTTTGACATGGAAATTCATGATTAGCCCTACTCGCACTCTTGCAAGTCTCAGGTAAGAAAGTAACTGCGCTTCGTGAACCGGATGCAGTTTGTCAACCGTTTTCAATTCAACAATAATCTGAATCTCGACTACCAAATCCAATCGATACCCACAATCGAGTTGGACGCCGCGATATAGGACAGGCAATGGTCGTTGCCGTTCAAATTGCACGCCTCGCAGTGTGAGTTCGTGAGCAAGACATGCCTCGTAGGCCGATTCAAGCAATCCCAGCCCTAGGGCCCGATGGACTTCTATTCCCGCTCCGATAATTGCTTCCGTGATAGAGTTTAATTCTTGATTCATGACTTTCTCTGTGGTCTCTGTGTGCTCCGTGGTTAAATTCTTATGTCTTCACGCATATGGTCTTTGGCTCAGTAAAGAAGCGCAGAGCCTCATCACCACCCTCGCGGCCCACCCCGGAGTGCTTCATCCCACCGAAGGGCACGCGGAGATCACGCAGCAACCAGCAATTGACCCAGACCGTGCCGGCTTCCAACCGTTCGGCAATCCGGTGTGCGCGCGACAAGTCCCGCGTCCAGAGCGACGCGGACAGACCGAAGTTCACAGAGTTCGTCATCTCAAGCAATTCGCTCTCACTACCGAATGGCGTGACCGTCACCATGGGGCCGAAAATCTCTTCGCGGTTCACTCGGCACTCCGCGCCAAGGCCGGTCACGACGGTTGGAGAGTAAAAGAAGCCATTCTTGCACCGTTCCGGCAAATCGGTTGGGATGCTCCCGCCACAGCGAATCGTGCCGCCTTCCGTTTTCGCCAGCTCGACATATCCCGCGACTTTTTGCCGATGCGCGGAAGAAATCAGGGCACCTTGGTCAGTCGCGGCGTCGAGTGGATCGCCGACGCGCAATGAGCGGGTGTGGGCCAGGAATTGATCCAGGAACTTATCAAAGATCGACTTCTCGACAAAGATTCGCGAGCCGCACAGACAAATCTCGCCCTGGTTCTCGAACGCCGCTTTGACCGCCGTCGGCACCGCCTGCGTGAGATCCGCATCGTCACACACGACTGTCGGGTTCTTGCCGCCTAACTCCAGCGCGACGTGCTTGAACATCGGGGCAGCCGCAGTGGCAATGGCCGCGCCGGTGGCCGTGCCGCCGGTGAATGAAATGGCCGGCACTTTCGGATGAGCGACGAGCGGAGCGCCGACCTTCGGCCCGAGACCATGCACGATGTTGAGCACGCCCGGCGGCAGTCCAACTTCGGTGGCAATCTGCCCCAAGCGATGCGCTGTTGATGGGGTGAGCTCAGACGGTTTCGCGACCGCCGTGTTTCCGGTGGCCAGCGCCGGCGCAATCTTCCATGTGAACAAGTAAAGCGGAAGATTCCACGGCGAGATCAGACCGGTCACCCCACGAGGACTGCGCAACGTGTAATTGAGCGCGGTCGAGTCCGTGCGAAACGTCTCGCTGTGGGTGTGCAGAATTGCGGTGGCGAAATACCGGAAATTGGCCGCCGAGCGCGGGATGTCCATAGCCTTGGCCAAGCGCAGGGGCTTGCCGGCATCTTCGCACTCGAGGCGAGCCAGAGTATCCAGTTCAGCCGCGATGCGATCGGCAACGGCAATGAGCAAGCGAGATCGCTCGCCGGCCGGGGTCTGTGACCAGGCCGGAAACGCGGCGGATGCCGCGGCGACCGCGGCATCCACGTCGCGGGCGTCGGAGTCGGGAACACGGGCCAACGGCTGGGCCGTGGCCGGATCCAGCTTCTCGAAATAGTCGCCGCCGACGGGCGGAACGTCGCGCCCGGCTATGTGATTTTGAATGGTTCGCATGTTGGATTTATAGCAAGAAAGGCATTAACCACAGAGCACACAGAGAGCACAGAGAAATGCATTTCTCTGTGCTCTCTGTGTGCTCTGTGGTTCAACTCTTCATGAACCCTTGCATCGCGACGCGTCTCTGCTCAAAATGACAGTCCGTTCGCGCGAGTGGCGGAATTGGCAGACGCGCTGGACTTAGGATCCAGTGGGGCAACCCGTGCGAGTTCAAGTCTCGCCTCGCGCATTCCCTTCGGAGCGGTTGTGATCTTCGTCAATGTCGATGTGCCGATGGAGCGTTGGCCCGTGACCAATTGGCTCCTCATCGCCGCGACGTGCCTCATTTCATTCGCAGTTTGGGGTGACGCCGCAAGCACCGGACGAGGGCGCTCTGGCCTTCCGCCAGCACTCCGTCAGGTCATCCAGATGCCGGATGCTCACGGCGACGACGCGTTGATCGGGGCCCTGCAGCCAAACCACTTTTCAATGAAGCAGTTGGTCACCTATCAGTTTGTGCACGGTGACCCAATCCATTTGATCGGCAACATGCTGTTTCTGTTTTGCTTCGGCAATGCCATCAATGCCAAACTCGGTCACTTGCCGTTCCTCGCGCTTTACCTCGGCCTCGGCATATTCTCGGGACTCGGTTGGCTGTTACTCGGAAGCGGCGCGCCGCTCATCGGCTCGTCGGGCGCGATTGCCGGGATCAATGGCGTGTTCCTGGTGCTCTATCCCCTCAATGAAGCGGCGATCCACACGCCTCGCACCTATATGTTCTCCAACGATGTCTGGCGGATGCCCGCCTGGCTCTTCATAGTTGGTTACATGTTGTTTGATTTGTGGGGCACGCTGGTCACACCATACGGCGGCGTCGGCTATGTCTGCCACGTTGCTGGCGAAATAGCCGGCGTCATGGTCGCGTCTGCACTCGTTCTTTCGGGCTGGGTCACGTCCCAGCGTGGCGAACGGAATCTCATGGAAATCTTTGGCTGGGTTTCCGAAGACTCCCTATCGCAGCATCGTGGCCCCACGCGTCGCAATCCGAGAGTCATTGACTAGGGGTACACACATGCCACGCGTCGCCGACGTAGTCACCGCGCTAGAGCGTCTAGCCCCACTCACGCTCGCTGAAGAGTGGGACAACGTTGGGCTGTTAATGGGTGATCGCAATGCGCCGGCGAATCGAATTCTCACCTGTTTGACTTTGACGCCTAATGTCGCGGAGGAGGCTCTCGCGCAGCAGGTGGGCTTGGTCGTTACGCATCATCCCATACTGTTCCGCGGCGTCAAACGCATCACCACCGACACTGCCGATTGTCGCATGTTGCTGGCGCTGGCGAAAGCAGGCGTCGCCGTTTACTCGGCTCACACCGCGTTCGATAACGCATCCGGTGGCATCAACGACCAGCTCGCTGCGAAGCTTGGACTGACCGGCGTGCAACCGCTGCGACGCGCGACGGGGCCGGACCAGTGCAAGCTGGTTACGTTTGTGCCGGAATCGGACTTGGGTGGCGTTTCCGATGCACTCTTCGCGGCCGGCGCGGGAAAGATCGGCGAATATCGCGAATGCAGTTTTCGAGTCGCTGGGACAGGAACTTTCTTTGGTAGCGACTCCACACAGCCTACGGTCGGCCAAAAAGGGCGGCGAGAGAACGTGGCGGAATGGCGCCTGGAAGTCATTTGCCCGCGCGCCTCACTTACCCAGATTGTCTCCGCCCTGCGTTCTGCCCACTCTTACGAAGAGCCGGCGTTCGACATTTATCCTCTGATACCGATGAACAATGGTGCAGGCGCGGGCCGAGTCGGCGAGCTAGCCACGCCACTTCCTCTCAACGAAGTCGCAAAGCGATTAAGGTCGAGTTTGGGCTGCGGACCGATTCAACTGGTTGGCGACGCCGATGGCGCAATTCGGCGCATTGCAATCGCTTGCGGCGCGGCCGGCGAATTTCTCAGCGATGCGCACAACGCAAAAGCAGACGCCTTCGTTACCGGAGAAATGCGGTTCCACGACTATCTTGCCGCGCGCGATGCAGGAGTGAATTTGATCCTGCCAGGTCATTACGCCACCGAGCGTTTCGCGATGGAAAACCTTGCGACCTGGCTCAATGAACACGTAACGGGTGTTCAGGCACGCGTGAGTTCCACGGAGTGCGATCCGGTGGAGTGGATTTGATTGCGCAAATCTTGTGCCAACGCATTTCACATTGATTGCGCAAATTCTGTGCCACAATTGCATTGAAAAAATTATCTTTTCACCTTGCCCCTGCTGTGAGTCGCTCGGTATGGTAACACCCCCGCCAAGGATGGCGCGGGACCGGACGCAAGGAGGCGACCGCACATGGGCACGACCCTGAATCTGTCTGAGTGTCTGCTTTCCATGGGTCGCGAGATGCAGTCGCAAGGACGCATCCGTGATGCTCTCAAACTCTTCGGCCGCCTCGTCACCTTCCGCGATTTATCTGCCGCTGTCTCCGAAGAAGCGCGAGCTCGGCTCGCCGATCTCTTGCTCGCCGACAAACAGTTTGCGAAAGCGCGGCGATTGCTTTCGGTGTTGATGTGCAGTCAACCGAATCAGGGCCGTTACTTTTACCGCTACGCCCGCGCATTGCATCGCGATCACAAGGCCGATCCGCACCGCGCTGTTAAGTACTATCAGCAAGCGCTCGATCTTGATCCGGCTCAGCCACGTTGGTGGTCGGCCTATGGAAAATTGCTGTGCGAAATCGGCCGCACGCCTGACGCAGTCGCGGCTCATCGCCGTGCGTACGAACTGGCAGGCGACGACCCGGCCATCCTCGCGCGATTGGTCGAAGCCATGTGTCTGGACGATATGTCCGAAGAAGCTCGCCAGCTCATTCGTGAAGTGCGCTTCCGCCATCCGCACGATGCGCGCTTCCGCAAGCTTTGGAACGATTTCCAGTTTTCTCAACTGCTGGCTTCCCAGGCCGGCCCGGAACCAGTGGGTCCCGTCCTGCTGCCGTTCGTTCGGCGCGCTGCATTGCCAGTGGCTCCCCGTGGGCCCCGCGCCATTTTGAAGTTGGAAGACGCCCGGCCACCAATGCCGGTGACGCAGCGTCCTTCCTCGGCTCGGCGCGACACGCGCTGAGCATTCCTTTGGCATGTCGGGTGCGTAGCATGTGGGTATGATCCGACCTACGACGCCCGACGATGCCGAAGCATTGGCGCATATCACGTCCGCCACCGGCTTCTTCAAGCCGCATGAAGTGACTGCGCTTCGTGAAGTGCTTGACGACTATTTCGACGACGAAGCCGAATCGGACCATGTCTGCATCACGTTTGACGATGGCGACGTGCGCGGCTTCGCCTACTTCGCTCCCGAGCCGATGGCAGTCGGCACGTGGATTCTGTGGTGGATTGTCGTCGGGCCTGGCAGTCAGGGAAAAGGTGTCGGCAAGCAATTGATGGAGCACCTCGAGGGCGACGTCCGCCAGTGCGGCGGACGGGTCATCTTCATCGAAACGTCGTCGCTGCCGTTTTACGAGCCGACGCGGCAGTTTTATTTGAAGCTCGGCTATGAGCAGGAAGCGATGCTGCGGGATTACTACGCGGCTGGTGATAGCAAAGTCGTGTTTCGAAAATCGATTTAATCGCTAAACGCTTTCCTCCACTTCGTCGAAGAACCCCATCTTGCGGAACTTGTTGAATCGCGCTTCCAATAATTGGTCAGTCGGCAAGCCACGCAGTTCTCGCAAGGAGCGAATGAGAAAGGTCTTGAGGGTGTTGCCCATCTCGCGCGGATCGCGGTGGGCCGCGCCAAGCGGTTCGGGAATGACTTCATCAATCACGCCGAAGCGCAGCAAATCCTTCGAGGTCATCTTCAATGCTTGGGCCGCACGCGGTTTGGTAACTTCGTCCGCGATCTTCCACAGAATGCCCGCACAGCCCTCCGGACTAATGACGGAATAATAGGCATGCTCCAGCATCGCCACACGGTCGCCGACACCGATGCCCAACGCGCCGCCGGAGCCGCCTTCGCCGATCACGACGCAAATCACAGGGGTGGGCAGACGCGACATTTCGAGGATGTTGGTGGCGATCAATTGCGCCTGGCCGCGTTCCTCAGCGCCAATTCCGGGATAGGCCCCGGGAGTGTCGATCAGGCAGATGACTGGAAGCTTGAACTTGGCGGCCGCTTTCATTTTGGCGAGCGCTTTGCGGTAACCTTCGGGGTGCGCACAGCCATAGAAGCACTCAGTGCGCTCTTTCAGCGAATGGCCTTTTTGATGGCCAATCAGCATCACGCGAAAATCGCCGATCCGAGCAAACCCCGAGCGCAAGGCCCGGTCATTGCCAAACGCCCGGTCGCCATGCAATTCAACGAACTCATCAAAAATAAAGTCGAGGTAATCTAAGGTCTGGGGCCGGCCGTCGTGCCGGCTGACCAGCACGGTCTCCCACGGCTCAAGCGCGGAGTATTTCTTGCGCAGCCAAGCGGTCACCTCGCGGCGCAGCCGGCGGATCTCCTCGACGGGCCCGCCGGCGGCTTCCAGGTTAGCCAGCGTGCGCTCGCTCTCCTCAATTTCCTTCTCAAATGGCAGCCAACTCGTCGGCATGGGA
This sequence comes from Gemmataceae bacterium, assembly GCA_045802605.1. GTDB lineage: Bacteria > Planctomycetota > Planctomycetia > Gemmatales > Gemmataceae > JBJMQS01. The sequence continues at coordinate 171,899 of JBJMQS010000015.1, forward strand.
TTCAACTACTCGGCCGTGGGGCGACAGTCGTCTTGAAAACGCGCATCGAGCGCAATTTCATCAGGACCTCGTGGAAGTCCTTCGGACGATCTTCGCGTTTCTTGTTCAGCATCTGTAGCAGGAGCGCGTTGAAATCGTCGCTCACGTCGGCGTTAATCAACTTCGGCGATACCGGCTTTTCGGTGATGTGCTTGTTGAGCAAATCTTGCGAGTCCTTGCCGCGAAACGGCGGCCGAGTGGTTACCATTTCGTAGAAGGTCGCACCGAAGCTGTAAACGTCGGCACGCGGGTCGAGCACTTCGCCGCGGATCTGCTCAGGCGACATGTAGCTGCGTGTGCCTTGCGCTTTGCCGCGCTTGCGGAAAAGTTTGGCCAGCGTGCCCGTGGGCGGCTGATAGGCGATCGCGAAATCAATCAGCTTGGTTTCGCCCAGAGCATTGACCAGGATATTGTCCGGCTTCACGTCACGATGAATCCAGCCGCTGGCGTTCATGTAAGCCAGCCCGGTTGCCGCTTGTTTGACGATCTTGTCAATGTTCTCTTTGACGAAAGCCGTGTCTTTCTTTTGAATTCTGACCTTGAGACTGCCCGACGGAAAGAATTCCATCACGAAGAACGGCGTCTCCAGGTTCTTGTTGACCGAGATGATCCGGATCACATTTTGGTGTGCAAGCTTTTTACCGACCTCGGCTTCATGAAACAGAACGGTGCGCTCTTCCGGCTTGCGGGCCGCCTCGGGCAGAAGAATTTTCATCGCGAAATGGCGCATGCTCACTGGCTCGACCACTTCGAACACTTGCGAGTTCTGGCCCAGGTGGAGCAAATTCTGAATTCGATATCCGCCAATGGAGTCCTGTTGCACGGCGGCCCTCCCCTGCCCGCAACCGTTGCTATGTCGCCGCAAACGTATTTCGCGGCTACTTCGATCTTACCAATACTCTTCGTAATGAATATTGCCGCGGAAGCGGGCCGCCGGATTATCGCACGCAAAACCGCGCGACTCAAGGATCTCGACGACTCCGGGCGGCTTGGGATATACCCGAGCGCCGGTGGCCGGATCCTTTTGCGTCAGCCCAATCATGTTGGGATTACCGCAGAGAAAGACATGTGTGGTGGCCGGATCGAGCTTCTGATCGATCTCCTCTTCCAACTGGCCGCTGGTAATCAGGTCTTGAATGTACTTTTTCCGGCCGACATTCGATTCTTCGCGAGTCGTCAGGCTGAGGTAGCGATAGTTGCTATGCTGAGCGACCAGTTGATCATGGATCGCGGCATAGGCCAGATCGCGGCGATACCGCACGCAGCACGCGGCTAAGATTTTACCCTGGTGCTGGTTCTTCAACAGTTCCCACAGCATGTAGTTATGCGGGGCCTCCCCCGTGCCAGTGGAAAGAAACAGCACGGTATCGGTGGGTTTGACTCCCTCGAGCGTGAAGTGGCCAGTGATTTTCTCGCCCACCTGTAGGCGGTCGCCTTCGCGCAACATGAATAGCCGCGGCGTGAGGCCCGGGGGCTTGGCGGGGTCTCCGGTTTCGCGCACCAGCACGATGTAAAATTCCAGCCAGTCGGTCGCCGCAATATCGAGCAACTGGCCGTTGTCGTCCAAGACGGAGCAACTGATTGAATAGGCCCGACGCACGAGCTTGGATTCATCGCGCTCTGTCAAATGCTCGTCCTGACAGCCTGGGAAACGAGGCTCCCACATGCCTAATCCCAGCGTGCTGTATTGGCCGGGTCGATGCGCTGGGCGCGGGAAATCTGATCGCACGCGCAAGATCATCAAGTCGCTGTGAGTTTTGGTCAGGCGCACGACTGTTGCGTTGTATCGCTGTCGCCGCAGATCTGTGATTTCGGCCGCCGTCATGGCATGCACTCACGAAAGGCTGGTATGTTCCGCCGGTGGCGAAACGGCCTGAAGCGTGAGAATACGTTGAGCGTGGGTTAGGTCAAGAGAAATCACAAGGCCGCGGTTTGGGATCTCCAAACCGCGGCTCGGTGATTAACTAGCTCACGAATGCGCCCGTGACGTCGGCATTCCCGAAGGGAATGAGGTACTCGCCGGCCACCAGTGTGCCGTTCTTGCGGAACACCTTGCCACGGGTGGGCGTACCCGGCCCTGTAGCGGCAACGATTTCGAGTTCGCCGTCGCCATCCACATCATCGAGACCGACGCGAACGCCGCCGTTGAAGGTCCAGTCGAATGCGAAGAACTCATTCGTGACCGTAGCACTCAACGCATCGAAGACGCGGATGTGCGGTCCACCCTGCGACATTGGCCCAGTGACAATATCGACCCGGCCATCGAGATCGATATCGCCGGCCGCCACTGAGACGCCGCCATGGAATTTGGAACCGTAAGCATAAAACTCGTTGATAATCGAATTGTTCAATCCGCTGAAGATTCGGACGTGCGGTCCTCCACCTGGACCCGCGCCAGTGATGATGTCTTCCACACCGTCATGGTTGACGTCCGCCGAAGCCAGGCTGACGCCGCCGTGGAACCCAGGGTCATACGCATAGAAGTCGCGGATCGATCGAATCAGAGAGTTGTCAGTCGGGATCTTGAAGACGCGGACCAGCGGACCGCCGCCAGCGCCCGCACCGGTGATCACCTCGGCCCGGCCATCGCCATCCAGATCGGCCGCGGTGGCGTAAACGCCGCCGGAGAAATTCGCTCCATAGGCAAAGAACTCGCGGTAAACGTAGCCGGTTTCACCGTCGTAGATTTTCACGTGCGGGCCGCCACCTTGGGCCGCTGAGATGATCATGTCCGGAATTCCGTCGCCAGTCACGTCTCCCGTCGCCACATGAACGCCGCCTGAGAAATTCCCAAACGGGTAGAACTGGTAGCGAACGATGCCCGACACTGAGTCGTAAGCAACGACCTCGGACGGTTTCGACCGATCTGAACCCATCGCGATGATTGGGCTCGTGAAGTTGCCGTTGGCAAATCCCGTCGAGCTGTTAGTTCGATCTGTTAGCGTATCGACGTCAAAAGTGTCTCCGTTGCACAAGGCTGCATCGGCCGGAGAAAGCGTGTCCACTGTCCGGAGCTTCGCATCGACTCGAATCTGACTGCCGTAGGATGCCGCTTCTGGGATCTCAATCGTGGCAAAGTAAGTGATCGAACTGTGTGGCAGCAATTCAATAATCTCGTGAATTTGCCCCTGACCGCCCTTGGTGCCGTGGAAGGTCGCGTCGGCATTCACCCACCAGACCACGTGATCGAGATCGACCCAGCCCGCGGACGCTGTACTGCCATCGACAGGGAAATCCGGGGTCGAGGGGCCTGTCCGACGGAAACTGATATCCAATTTCGCGAAGTTAAAGTCGGAGCTCGTGAGATTGGAAATGACGATCTGATATTGATGCGTCCGCTCCGAAGGCTGCGGATTGACGGTAATGCCTTGGCTGTCCGTCACCGGCTCGGTCAGTCCGGGGCTAATTTGCACTGTGGTGGTCGCGCCGCCAGAATCGGCATGAGAGATTATCGTGTAGCGAGTATTCTGGCCTGCAAAGTACAAGAAACTGCCATCCGCCACTGACCCTGTGAACGCCTTCACATCGATGATCGTCGTCCCAATTGGATATCCGCCAGGATGATTGACCGCGCCTGTCATGTCGCCGAGTGGTTTGAAGATCACGTCAACCGGATCGTAAATCGTAACGCAGGGCGGATTGCCGGGCCGCTCGCTCGGTTGCAACTCGACCGCGCCGATATCCGCGGCGCCGTTCACCACGTCGGGGCGATCCAGACCTCGCTGGTCCACTTTGACGTTGGCATCTGTGCTCGCCGCGTTGAGTAGCGGAGAATTGGGACCGGGCAAGCGATTTCGCGTGCGCCCTTGGTGGAAGTCCAGAGGCGATAAGAGTGTCGCCGGGTTGTTGATGCCCGCGATATTGCTCCCGTCCACAGTACCTTTGGCCACCGGCGTCCCGTCGGGCGGAATAATGCCTGCCGTGGTAACCGTGGATTGTGAGCCCAGGTAAAACAGGTACGAGGTCTTGATCGAGCTAATGCCACTTTGCGCACCCGGCACGCCACCCGAGACGTCGCGGGCAAGTCCGTTGTCAGCCGTGTTCTCGGCGAACACCGTATTGCTCACTTCGACGACACCCGTGGCCGTCGAAGCGGTCGAAGAACCTCCGACCACTTCGGCATAGAGCCCGCCACCGGACCCACCGCCGTTGCCGTTGGTGCCGCGCGCGCTATTGCGTGTGATCGTGCTGTAGTTGATCGACTGAGCGCCGCCATTGGAGGTGGAAGACGTGTTCGCGCCAAGATCCCAATGCAGGAAAATTGCGCCGCCGTGGGGGTTCGTGGCCGTGTCGAGGTTGGTCTTGGTGCCAACGCGATTATTTTGGAAAGTGGAATTTTCGATCGTCACAAGACCGATTGGCACCGAGTCGGAGCCGATGGTAATCGTGGTGCCGCGGGCCCAGACGGCTCCGCCTTCCACTCTGGCGTAGTTGGCGAAAGTCCCACTGTCCGCCTCGGCATTGGAAGTTTCGAATGCCGATTGCTGTAGTACGATGTTGCCATTGTCCGAATACACGGCCCCGCCACTGATGTCGGCCATGTTGTGAGTAAAGGTGCACTCGACTGCACGGAAGTTCAACGTCCCTGCAAGTGCTTGGAAAGGCACCGAGACTTGGTTGACGTAAACCGCTCCGCCAAGACCACTGGAGCCGACCGCATGGCCGCCGTCGAGCTTCAGTCCATTCAGCGTGAGCCGGCCGCCAGTCCGCACCTCAAAGAATCGTCGAGCGTCGGCTAGCGTTGGATTCCCAAGAATCGTCGCGACGTTTTTGCTGCCTTCGACTTCGATGGTCACATTCCCGGTAATAATCGGGAAGTAATTCTCACCGTGGCCGCTATTGAAGCTGCTCAATCCCGTCGAAGGACATTGGATCTTGGCATTCGCCGAAATATCAATGACGCCCGAACCAGATGCGTTGGCGCTTTGAATTGCGAACACTAAGTCGGAGTAAGACGCAATTGCCGGTACGGTCCGGTCCTCAAGCAGCATCAGCCGGTTGCCGATCGCGGAGCGAAGCAACGACGATCGCCGGCGCGTGGAAAAACCTGACATTTCTGACTCCAATGAAAGTCCGGGACGACGGACCATATGAGCAAACTAACACCGACGCGTCCCCGGCCTATCGGCCGGAACCGCGTCGCGATGATATTTACGATCTTAGGCGAATCCCCCTACCTCGCAAACCGGGCAGCCCGAGTGCCGATTAAACCAGGAACGGATCGCCAAGTGTGGGCACCGCATAAACGTTCAGGGCATTGCCGTTGGGGTTTCCACCGGCTGTCGCAGCGTAGTTGGCATAGACGACGTCTGGGAAAGTCGGCGTGGGCAATACACCGAAGCCGAACGCCGTGAACGCCCCTTGGACCGAGGCATCGGTGATGCCCTGGAAATCGTCGTATGACTGATACTGGGGCTCATCGGGGCGGAACTCGCCGAGTTGGTTGAAGATCCGGATGCGCGATCCTTCGGGAGCTTGGCCGCTGGGCGAGCCACCCGAGCCGAACACCACTTCTCCCAATACCGGATTCGTAGCAATCGCGCTGCCATTGGCGCCCGTCGCCTGGTCGAATCCATAAAAGCTGGTCTGCATCAGTTGGTCGGTCCCCAGCAGGGGATTGCCAACGTTGCTGCCAAAGCGGAAGTAGGCCACCGACGGATTAACGCCACCGCTGAAGAACAGCGAATTATCGACTGTTCGATGGAAATCTGTCGTCGGTTGAACGCTCATAAAGCTTGTAAGAGCGTTGGCGTTCGGATCGACCTGAAGAGCCGTGTCAATCGTGTAAGGGATCAGGTTCAACTGCGACAGATCAGTTCGCCGCGCAGGTGCCTGATTCGAGAAAGGATTGAAGACGTCCGATGTATAAGGCGCCGCATCGCCGAAGATGCGCACCGTGTTGCCCTGGCTCGCCATCGCCACGATGACTTCGGGCTTCAATTTCTCAAACAGCGCAGTGTCGTATGGGTAGCTCAAGAAAGCTTGTGTGCCGCTATCCTGATCGGTGTCGCGAATGAAGTTGCCACCGACATAGTCGAAGCGGCCAGGAATGACCTGACCAAACGGGTTCGTGTGCGCGATCACATCTCCCATCGCCACGTTGACGCCTCCATGGAAGCTGGCATCGAAGGCGAAAAATTCTTTCCCCATGCGCGGCGTCAGAGTGCCGTCCCCGTTGTTCACGAAGTCGTAAATCTTGACGTGAGGTCCGCCACCCGGGCCTGCACCGACGACCAGATCGTTTACCGAGGTGAGGGCATCCGAGACTTCGGTGCCATCAGTAATCGCGCTGCCAGCGGTATCACGCGGTGATGTAATCCGTGTGATTTGATTGGCGCCGATACGGACGAATGGACCATAGGTCACGCCGGCTTGAAAACCGGTCGGAATGTGGGTCGAGCCCAGCGGCCACTGGGCATACACAATCGTTCCCACGCCGTTCGGATTGGCAACACCAGGCGGTGTGAAGATATCCGGGCGGTAGCCAACCTGGGTCCAAGAATCCAACAAGTTGGCGGAGAGATATTGAGTCGGGCCGCCGCCAACCGTCACGTAGGGTCGTCCGGTGGCGATATCGACGCCGGTGAACGGTATCCCGTCGCGAGTGCCGGGCTTATCGCCGGCTGGGTAAACGGGTTCACGATCAGGAAGGTGATCGACAAGAAATCGCTGTTGAACAAGTGTGTCGTAACCTTGACCGGAACCCACGCTCACGCCGCCGCGGAACCCCGCATCGAAGGCAAAGAACTCACTCGCCAATTGGAAGCGACCGTTGACATCGCGGTAAATCTTGACGTGTGGGCCACCGCCTGCGCCAGCCGCGACGATCAGTTCCGCTTTGCCATCACCATCGAGATCGCCGGTGGTCACGTTGACCCCGCCGCGGAAGCGTGCGTCGAAGGCAAAGAATTGATCGCGAATGCCGTCGGTCATGATGCGGCCGTCGGCCATCTGCTTCATGTTCCAAATGATGACGTGCGGCCCTCCCCCAGGACCGGCCGCGGTTACTAATGAATCGGGAGTAGCGGCCAAGCCGTCGAAGTTGCCAGCCGCGGTGTGCACACCACCTCGGAAGGTGGATGCGAACGGCATGAACATCTGCGCTGTGAAGTCGGTCTTACCGTCGCTGCGCGGCGGCGCGGGATTGCCGAGCGTGTTCAGCGCGCTGCCGCCAAGCTGATCCTGGATGTCCACCCGAATGGCCACCCATGGGAAGCTGCCCGCCCCGGCACCCACGGCGAGATAGCCATTGGGTACGTCCCGGCGTTCAAGCCGTTGGAGGTTGGGTCGGCACAGGATCCCCGACGTTCGTTTGCGATTGCGAAGAGCCGTAAGTCCGCGGAGGAAGCGAAGAAAGGACATATCGGTACCCCAGGGGGCCGGAATATATGCGTCTCAGGAAAGTTACTCTCAACAGTACACGCCGGTAATCCAGGCAGTCAAGCAGTTTGCGCGAGACTGAGGGCGATGGGGAAAGCTATTCACGCGCCGATCGGCGCATCTTCTCGGGCGGTTCCAGAGGTTTCGTAATCCTTACAACCCACCTTGATGGAGAACTCTTCCTACCTCCTGGCTTGCGCAACATGTGACTCGCCGAGCTGAGTCGATCTTAAGCTGTCCCAGATTAACTACTTATGAAAGAATTGACATGGTCATGCCATGCCAGCAAAGACCGGAACCGGAGGTATCTCGCCCGCCCCCTATAGTGTTCATGTGAACAAAGCGCGAATTGGACGGGCGGCAGGGCATGGATGATCGGCGAATCATCGTTCGCGGAGCCCGCGAGCATAATCTTCGGGGGGTAAACCTCGAATTGCCGCGCGATCAGCTCGTAGTTTTCACGGGAGTCAGCGGGTCCGGCAAAAGTTCGCTCGCCTTCGACACCCTCTATGCGGAGGGCCAGCGGCGATACATCGAATCTCTGTCCAGTTACGCTCGCCAGTTCCTTGGACAGTTACCCAAACCAGACGTCGATTTCATTTCCGGGCTCTCCCCGGCGATCAGCATCCAGCAAAAAACAGCCGGCCGCAACCCGCGCTCGACCGTCGGCACGATCACCGAGGTCTACGACTTCTTCCGTGTCCTCTACGCGCGGGTGGGCTTGGGGCACTGCCCGACTTGCGGCCGACCGATCACCGCACAGACCCGCGAGCAGATCGTTTCTCGTGTGCTGGCATTGCCGGTGGGCACGCGCTTCCTCGTGCTCGCGCCGATGGTGCGCGGTCAGAAGGGCGAGTTTAAAGACCTCTTCGCCGACCTGCTTAAACGCGGCTATGTCCGGGCTCGAGTCGATGGCACGATCGTCCGGCTGACCGATGACCTCAAGCTCGATCGCCGGATTCGGCATGACATCGCGGTCGTCGTAGACCGGCTTCAGAACGAGCCAAAGATTCGCACGCGGCTCGCCGAGGCCGTTGAAGCCGCGCTCGGGTTGGCCAATGGTGCGGTCATCATTTCGATAGAGAACGAAGCGGGACAGCCCGTCGAAGATAAGCGCGTGGCCAGCACCGCACAAGATATTCTTCTTTCGGCTCACTACGTTTGCACTCATTGCAATCAATCGTTCGAGGAGCCGACGCCGCAGCTTTTCAGCTTCAACAGCCCGCACGGCATGTGCCCTGGCTGCGATGGTCTCGGTTCTAAGTTCACCTTTGATCCCGATCTGATCGTGCCCGATCCGAGCCTGAGCTTCTTCGCCGGCGCGGTGCCGATCGTCGGCCCTCTGCGCGGCATGGGCCGCTGGCGCAAGCACATCTATGAAGGCATCGCCGAGACGTTTGGCATCGATCTGAAAAAGCCATGGCGTGATCTTTCGGAGGAGAATCGACGAATCTTGCTGAATGGCACCGGCTCGCGCTCGCTCGTCTTCACCTGGAAACAGCGCGGCGGCGGTGTCTGGAAACACAAGGGCACCTGGGAAGGCATCATCCCGCAATTGCTCGCGAGCTTCCGCAAAACCGCGGCCGGCCCGCGCCGACTGCAGCTCGAAAAGCTTATGAAGGTTGTCCGCTGCCCCGACTGTGGCGGCAAGCGGCTCAACCCGCAAGCTCGGGCAGTCACCATCGCTGGAAAGAGCATCGTCGATTCGGCTTCCATGCCGATTGGCGATCTTTCGGAGTTTGTCGCCGAAGGCGGCAAGCTGGTCAAGGCACTCGAACCCATCCAACGAGTCATCGCCGCGGAGCTTCTCAAAGAGATTCGTGGCCGGCTTGGATTTCTGCTCAATGTCGGCTTGCACTACCTGACCTTGGAACGCTCCGCCCCCACGCTCTCCGGCGGCGAAGCACAGCGGATTCGCCTCGCCGGTCAAATCGGCTCGGGGCTCGTCGGTGTGCTGTACATCTTGGACGAACCCTCGATCGGGCTGCATCCGCGCGACAACGATCGGCTGTTGCGAAGTCTGGAACGCCTGCGTGATGTTGGCAACACCGTCCTCGTCGTCGAACACGACGAGGACACTATGCGAGCCGCGGACTACATCGTGGACTTTGGTCCCGGGCCCGGCGTTCGCGGCGGCGAGGTGGTCGCCCGCGGCTCGTATCAAGACCTGCTTGAGCACACAGATAGTCTAACGGCCGATTACCTCGCGGGTCGGAAGTCGATCGCGGTGCCCAGCAAACGCCGGCCAACTGGAAAAGCCGTGCTGCGTGTCGCCGGCGCTCGGCACCACAATCTCAAGAACATCACGGTCGATTTCCCGCTCGGCGTCTTCATCGGCGTGACGGGTGTCAGCGGGTCCGGCAAAAGCTCGCTGGTCAACGACATCTTGCTGACGGCCGTCGGTGATCGCCTGTCGGCCAACGGCCAAGCCGAGGAAACCGAGGAAGCACAGCCGGATGCAGACGCCGAAGAGGCGAAGACTGATTTCGATCGCATTGACGGTGTTGAGAATATCGACAAAGTGATTGCGATTGATCAGTCCGCGATCGGCCGCACGCCGCGATCGAACCCAGCGACCTACATCAAAGTCTTCGACGAGATTCGGCAACTTTACTCGACCGTGACCGACGCCAAGCTCCGCGGCTACCAGCCCGGCAGGTTCAGCTTCAATCGCCCCGGCGGACGTTGCGAAGCGTGCGAAGGCAACGGCGCGAACAAGCTCGAGATGGACTTTCTGGCCGACGTTTGGGTGACCTGCCCGGTCTGCGAAGGCAAGCGATTTAACCGCGAGACGCTGCAAGTTCGTTATCGCGGCAAATCGATCCACGATGTGCTGGAAATGGATGTCCAGGACGCGCTCGTCCATTTCGAGCACGTCCCCAAAGTTCGTGCAATGTTGCAGACGCTGCACGAAGTGGGTTTGGATTACCTGAAACTGGGCCAGCCTTCGCCCACGCTCTCGGGCGGCGAGGCACAACGGATCAAGCTCGCAAAAGAGTTATGTCGGCGAAGCACCGGCAAAACGCTCTATGTGTTGGATGAGCCAACGACCGGCCTGCATTTCGACGATGTGCGCAAGCTCTTGGAAGTGTTGCACCGATTTGCCGACGACGGCAACACGGTACTCGTGATCGAGCACAATTTGGATGTCATCAAGACTGCCGACTGGCTCATTGACCTTGGTCCCGAGGGTGGAGCGGGCGGCGGTGAAGTGGTCGCAGTGGGCACGCCGGAAAAGGTCGCCGGGAGCCGCCGGTCTCACACCGGGGCTGCGCTCAAAAAGCTGTTCCAACCAAATAGCTCCGACGGGAAGGCGCCGAAATCCAATGGCAAACTGCCACCGGTGGAGCGGGCGTCACGGCTAGAGAACATTCGCGTCGAAGGGGCCCAGCAACACAATCTCAAAAACATCACGGTCGATATTCCCCGCGACAAGATGACCGTTTGCAGCGGACCGAGCGGCTCCGGCAAAAGCAGCTTGGCGATCGACACCGTGTATGCCGAGGGACAGCGCCGGTACGTCGAGTCGCTCTCCAGTTACGCCCGGCAATTTTTGGGACAGGTGCAGAAACCAAAGGTCGATCGCATCGATGGACTGTCGCCGGCCATATCGATCGAGCAAAAGACCACCAGCAAGAGTCCGCGCTCGACCGTCGGCACGGTGACCGAGGTCTACGATTACTTGCGCGTGCTTTACGCTCGGCTCGGGCAACCTTATTGCCCGCACTGCAACATCCCCGTTGGCACGCAAACAGCCGACGAAGTCATCGACAAAGTCATGTCGCTGCCGGAAGGCGGCAAATACTTCGTCCTCGCCCCGGTTGAGCGTCGCGGCCAAGAAAAGTACGAGGCCATCTGGGCCGATATTCGCCGGGCCGGCTACGCACGTATCCGCGTCGATGGTCGCTCATTCAACTTGGAAGACCCGCCGACGATTGATCATCGCCGCAAGCACGATGTTGAAGTCATCATCGACCGCATCGTTGTGCGATCAGGCCAGCGGACACGAGTCGCCGACGCCGTTGAGCAAGCACTGGCGTTCGGCAAAGGCCTCGTCCGCATTGCTCACGTCGACCCGGACAAAGACGAAACCAAGTGGAAGGTCGATCGCTACAGCCAGCACCTATCCTGCGACAACTGCGGCCGGTCGCTCGAACCGCTGAACCCGCACAATTATTCGTTCAACAGCCCGCTCGGATGGTGCCCGAGTTGCGAAGGCCTTGGCACGCAAAGTGGCGCGAGCACGGACTTGCTGATTCGTGATTCCGCGCAGACGTTTCGTGGCGGCGCCGTCGCCGCGTGGCCCGACCTCACGCCGAATAATCCTTTCACGGCTTTCGCCGAGGCGATTGCCAAGCATGTGGGATTTACCCTGGATACCAGGTACCAAGACCTGACGCCACAACAACAACGGCAAATCCTCTTCGGGACCGGGGACGTTTGGCTACCGCTGTCGGGCGGTGTGTCGTTCCAGTACAAGGGGCTGATTCCCGCCATTGATGAAGCCTCGCGGGTGAGCTTTGTATATCGGCAGCGACTAGAGCATCTCGTCGGCGATGTGCCCTGCTCCACCTGTCATGGCAGCCGGTTGCGCGATGATGCGGCCGCGGTGCGATTCGCCGGCGCCACGATTGGCGAATTGTGCAATCGGCCCATCAGCGATACGTGGCGAATGTTCAATGGAATGAAGTTAAACAAACGAGAAAAGCAGGTCGCAGGTGACTTGCTGCGCGAAGTGGAATCGCGGCTGAAGTTCCTGGTGGATGTTGGCCTCGACTACTTGTCGCTGTCACGCTCGAGTCCGACACTCTCCGGCGGCGAAGCCCAGCGCATTCGGTTGGCCAGTCAGATCGGCAGCGGCCTCACCGGCGTTTTGTATGTCTTGGACGAACCCACGATCGGTTTGCACCCGCGCGACAATCGCCGGCTCTTGAAGGCGCTTCATCAACTTCGCGATCTTGGCAACACACTCCTAGTGGTCGAGCACGATCGCGACGTGATCGCGGGCTCAGATTGTTTGCTCGATTTCGGTCCCGGCGCGGGAGATCAGGGTGGCGAAGTCGTGGCGGCCGGCCCCCCTGCCCGTGTTGCGAAGTCCAAGGACTCGCTCACCGGGAAATACCTCTCCGGCCGAGTCGCCATCCCCGTGCCGACGAATCGCCGAATTGGCAGATGGGAACCCATCGCTGCGAAACCAATACGCGGTACAAACCGCAAAACAGCACCGACGGCCACGGAATTGGTCGTCAAAGGCGCGCGACACCACAACCTCAAGAACATCGACGTGCGGTTTCCGCTCGGCACCCTGATTACGGTGACCGGCGTCAGCGGTTCCGGCAAGAGTTCACTGGTGCACGAGGTCCTGCATGACACGCTCGCGCGAAAGTTGCACCGGGCGCGCACGATCGGGGCCGCACATGATCAAATCACCGGGATGGATCAGATCGACAAGATCATCAGCGTCGATCAAGATCCGATTGGCAATACGCCAATGTCGAACCCGGCCACCTTCACCGGCGTGTTCGATTTGATTCGCGAACTGTTTGCGCGCTTGCCGGAAGCAAAGATCCGCGGGTATCAGCCCCGGCGATTCAGCTTCAACAAACCCGGCGGCCGATGCGAGGCTTGCGAAGGCAACGGCCAAAAGAAGATCGAAATGCACTTCTTGCCCGACGTCTGGGTCGAGTGCGACGTATGCCATGGCTCGCGCTACGATCCGGAAACCCTCGCAGTGAAGTACAAGGGCAAATCGATCGCGGACGTGCTCAACCTGCGCGTTCACGAAGCGCTCGAGCTTTTCGGCAATATCCCGAAGATCCGGCGCATTCTGCAAACGCTCGCCGACGTCGGCTTGGATTACATCGCTTTGGGACAACCCGCCCCAACCCTCTCCGGCGGCGAGGCGCAGCGCGTCAAGCTCGCTGGCGAGCTAGCACGCCCCAACACTGGCAAGACGCTCTACGTGCTCGACGAACCGACCACCGGCCTGCACTTCGATGATGTGCGAAAGCTGCTCGAAGTTCTTCAACGGCTGGTAGACCTGGGCAACACTGTCGTTGTGGTCGAACACAATCTCGATGTCATCAAAAGTGCCGACTGGGTCATCGACTTGGGTTCCGAAGCCGGTTTTGCCGGGGGCTATTTGGTGGCCGAGGGCCCGCCCGAGACGATCGCCGCCGCGCCGAACTCCCATACAGGCGAGTTTCTCAAACAGATCTTGGCCGCGGATCCCCATGCTGAGCGACCGCGCTTCGATCCGATGGCCGCGGAAAAGGCGCGCTCTGACGATGTCGAAATCGAGCACGTCGGGAAGGATTCCGCGCCCCCGTGGGCGGTCAATGGGCACGCCTGGCACACTCGCGATCGCCTGTCGCATCAAGGCAAGGCCTGCGTCTGGGAAGGCGCCGCCCTCGAATGGGTCATTGAGCGCATTCACAAGCTCGGCGATTTCTCGCCGACCAACTGGAGTGAACGCACGATCGTAGAGATCGCCGCGCCGGTGAAGTCACAAGGATGGTTCCTCCACGCCATGACCGGCGGCGAGCGATTGCTGCGATTGGTGTTCCGCGTCGCCCGCAACACGTTTCAGGTGGGAACACTTTCGGAGAGCCTGGGCATCGCGACGCTGAATGAAATCGATGATGCGGATGTTTGCGGTGACGAGAAGCGGGTGCGCGTCGCCAACCGCAAGGGACCATGGCAAGAAGTGACGATCCTGGTTTACAAGAAGAGCGAGATCGACACGCCGGCCTTTGAAAAATTCCTCCGTGCCGCGATCGAGGCGTTCCAAAAGAACTTGAACAGAATGCAGATCAAGCCGGAAGATGTGATGCCCTGGAAGGTCAACGGCGAACGCTGGCATCTCAGCGAAAAAGGTTTTTCACCGGGCCAACGAGTGAAATGGGATCGCCGGATTCTTTCCCGACTTATCGAGATTGTCCGCACTGTTGAGTCAGACGTGGAAATCAAATGGGACGTCCGCGATACGATCAGTTTCAAGTTACCCAGTGTTTCCACCTGCTGGTCGAGGTGGTGGACCAAAGCCAACGCGGCCCTCGATTGCCGCTTCTACGGACCGAAAGGTGTCTTCAACCTCGCGCAGCTCGAGGGTTTAGCACACGAAGTCGAGCTCGTTCATGAAAAGGCAAACGAGGATGTGATCCGTCTGTTATTTGTGGCACCTGAGAACATCGACGCAAAACGATTGACGGAATTCTTGAAGACGCATGCGGCTAGTGCGCGAAAAACGTGACCCGAGGTTGTGTAGCCGCGGGCTTCAGCCCGCGCCGAACTGGCAAACGCTTGTCCGGCGCGGGCTGCATCCCGCAGCCACATCAACAACAGAAATTTACTTCGTGTCGGCAGGCGCTTTGCCGGCCATGATCTCGCGGAGCTTCGCCTTTTGCGCATCGGTCAAAATGGCTTCGCTTCCTTGCGCTCTTTCTCTTGCGCCGCAGTGATCTGCGCTTTCAGATCGTCGATCTGTTTCGTGTACTTGGCGCGGATGTCGTAAATCTGAGTCTTCTGCTTGTCGTCGAGCCCAAGTTTGGACCAGTTTGGCGGAAGTTGACCGTGGGATTTGCCACCCGCGGCCTTGTCGTCGCCGCTGACACCGGCGGTGACCAAGCCAAACGCAACCACAAACATCGCAAAGCGGAGGGGCTTCATGGGCTACCTCAAGATGGTTAAAGAAATCTTGTCTGGTCTCATGTAATCGGAGGCTGCGCCGTCGTCAACAAAAAAGAGTTCAGAAACTGACAGAATTCCACTTTTGATGACAACCTGTAACGGGTCAGGCTTGGTGCTCGACCGGCGTAAGCTCATCCAATGGCACCTCCCACTGCCCGATGCCCACGCTGACTAAAGCGGATCGCTTCTTCAAATCCACCCGCATTACGCGGCCGGTCTTGTCAAAACGCTGGACGTGAACTTCGTCGTTCACCTTGAGACGTTCGCGGGCCGCTTTCAAAGCGATGTCGGCCTGAGACTGCCGCTCGATAGCCGCCAGATGCTCCGCGGCCTGATCGCGCTGACGCTCGGCGTCGAGCTTGGCGGCGACCGCTTCACTGCGAATTTGCTCCGCTTCTTGCCGGAGTTGTTGGAGCTTATTGATTTCCGGCGTGCGGCGTTGCTTTCGACGCAGATAGTGAAACGCGCGACGAAGCAGGTCCCGCGGCAGCTTGAGCCGTTTGGCGATTTGCAGCGCGTTGGACATGCCGAATTGCCCAACCAGCAACCGGTAGGTCGGCTGCAATGTCTGGGGATCAAACTCGACCGCCGCATTCTCCGCCCGCGGGTTGCCGAGCGCGTACGTCTTCAAGTCACCCAGATGCGTCGTCACAATGGCGCGACAGCCGATGCGGTCGAGGCCATCAAGAATGGCACGGCCCAATGCTGCGCCCTCCGTCGGATCGGTGCCGGCGCCAAGCTCGTCCAACATCACGAGACTGTGCGCTGTCGCCGTGCGAAAGATCTCGGCGATGCGCGACATGTGCGAGCTGAATGTCGATAGCGATTGCTCGAGTGATTGCTCGTCGCCAATGTCAGCCAAAACTTGATCGAACACCGGGACCAAGCTACCTTCGGCTACCGGAATGTGCATACCGGCCTGAGCCATGAGCGTCAGCAAGCCCACGGTCTTGAGCGTGACTGTTTTGCCGCCGGTATTTGGGCCGGTGATGACGAGCAGGTTGTAGCCATCGCCCAATCGCACGTCGATCGGCACGACGCTGCGATGCTCGTGCACCGCTTCCGTCCGGAAAATGTGTTCCAACAAGGGATGCCGGGCCACCAGGAGAATCAGCGGTCCATCGCTCATGCGCGGGGCGCTCATCGCATAGTCGCCGGAGAATTTCGCTTGGGCAGTCACGAAATCGAGTTGAGCGGCGACATCCAAGGCGTTCGTCAGTGGCCGGACGATCTTCGCGATCTCGGCGGTCAACTGCCGCAGCACCCGGCGAATCTCGCGGTCTTCCTCGCCCTTGAAGACGGCCCGCTCGGCGCTCAGGCTCGCGATCGCGGTCGGCTCGATGAACACAGTTTCGCCAGTTGGGCTGGTGCGATGCACGACGCCCGGCACCTTGTGCCGATGGGTGGCGACCACCGGCAGCACGTAATGATCGCCGACCATCGTGGCATTGGGATATTGCAGCGCATCCCGGAAGTCGGGATGCCGCACCAGCCGTTTCATCTGGCTTTGAATCTTCTCGTCGATAGCCGCGAGCTTGGTGCGGACCTCGGCCAACTCCGGGCTGGCCATGTCGAGCACGTTGCCGCGCGGGTCGATTGAGCCGGCGATGATCTTGGCGACAGGCCCCAAATCTTCGACCGGCTGCAACAACTCAATCAATCGTGCGCATCGATAATCGAGCCGCATGCGATAGCGATACAGTGCCCCGGTCGCGGTCAGAAACCCGGCGACGTCTTGCAATTGCTCCGCCGTCAACATCGAGCCGATGGCGGCCCGACGCACGAGCAGGCGCACGTCCGTGATCCCACCGAAGGGCGGCGTGTGCCCCTGGCTCATCGTCAGGGCCATTTCGCTGACCAGTGCGATCTGGCGTTCAATCGCGCCGCGATCGGTCATCGGCTCGATGCGCTCGACGAGCTCTCGGCCCATTGACGTGGACGCATAGTTGGCGAGCAGATTGCGAACCTTGGCAAATTCAAGAACGGCCAGTGCGTGCGAATCCATCATCCAATGATCATGTGAGTGCGATACATCTCGAACGCAGCGGACATGGCCTCGCGCGGCGATGGGAACGTTAGCTCCGTGGTCGCGATGTCCGGCCCATCGGCGTCCGCCTTGAGCACGGCCAACCAGCGCTGGTTGTCGTCCATGCGGATCGTCACCACGCCGGGATTCAGATTGGGCCCGGTCACTTTGTACGTGCCGGGTCCGATCTCTTCGGCTTTGGCCTGTCGCTGCTTGAACCAGAAAGGAAGATCGAGGTCCATGTGTTAAGGTTCGCTTCTAAGTTCGCGAATTGCAACGTGAATCTTTTGCAAATGATCGCTGGCAGCGGCGGCCGATCGTTCGCGACTGGCTTGCCGCAATTTTGCGCACTCCTCCGAGATGACCGTGCAGCGTGCGGGCAGGTCCGCTTGCAGGCGCTGCGGAATATTTTTCGATTGTGGCAATACCTTGATGGCGCGGTCGAGCGTCTGCGCGGCTTCATCAAGTTCATCCCAGCGATCGCGGTAGAACGCTTCGGTGGTACGCCAGGCGAGTGAGCGGAGTTGCGGAAGAAATTCAACGTAGTCGGTGTTGGCACCGTCGGTGGGAATCACGACGGGTGCGATGCGATCAGAGGAAGCACACCCAATTGGGAATGCAACCAAGAAGAGGAGGGTGAAGCGAACCACGGCGACGCCTTTCGAGGCGCACCGAGGTTTGCATATTTAGCGGCCTAACGTTCCCGGGCGATCGATGTAAGCCTTGGGAGCGAGGTCCCCGGCATCTTCGATGGTGCTCAGGCGTTCGCGGCCACGGCGCTGCTGTTCCTCGATGCTGTACATCGGATCATCCGGACGATCCGGCTTGCGGTAAAATAGGCTGCCTTTTTCGGATTGGCAACCAGCCGCCAATAAAACCAGTCCGAGGAACACTGCCTTTGCCATGATCCGACTCCGTGCCTGGGATGGGTCGCATCCTGCATCGCTGCACAAGTATACCGTTGGTCGGAAAGCGGCCGGGCCCAGGGTCGGACCGATACCGCAAACGCTCAACCATTCCACTGTTCCCTGCCCGCAAAGGCGGCAAAAGTTGCCAACGGCGAATTCGCGCAGCCCTACCGTACGAATTCCGGCTGAGCTAGGATGATGCCAATGGCTGCCTCACATTCCTATCCCGACGATCTGTTTGCCGAATCGCGAATGACCTTCGGCGAACATATCGAAGACCTGCGCACGCACCTTTTGCGAGCGCTGAAGTCCCTCTTTTACTGCATGGTGATCGGTTTTGCGCTCGACGGGCTGGGGACGTGGCTGGGCCGGCCGTGGATCGGCCTCGGCCGGCCGGCGATGGACGTCATCACCAATCCGGTCCGCGAACAACTCAAAGCGTTCTACGATCGCCGACTTGACCGGTTGGTGAAGAACCGCGACCACGGCCAACCGCAGGCGACGGAAATTACTGCGCCGCAACCGCTCAAGTTTACGATTCCACCCGAAGAGTTGGCACGGATCCGCGGCACCAACGAGATACCAAAAGAACCGCTTACGGTGACCATGCACGCCGACCCCGTGGAACTCTACAGTGCCGCCCGCCGGGTGCAGGAGCAAGTCCGGCCGCCGGAATTGACCACGCTCTCAGTGCAAGAGAGCATGATGGTCTACATGAAGGTGAGCATTCTGTGCAGCTTGATCGTCGCTAGTCCGTACGTCTTTTGGCAGATCTGGTCGTTCGTGGGTGCGGGACTCTATCCGCACGAGCGCCATTATGTGACGAAGTATTTGCCGCTGAGTCTGGGACTATTCCTGGGCGGCATCGCCCTTTGCGAGTTCGCGGTGATCCCGCAATCGATTGGCGCGCTTCTTTGGTTCAACGATTGGATTGGGCTAACACCTGACCTGCGATTGAACGAGTGGCTCAGCTTCGCGCTACTCATGCCGCTGGTGTTCGGCATCTCATTTCAAACGCCGCTGGTGATGCTGTTCCTCGAGCGGGTCGGGATCATGTCTGTCGAGACCTATAACCGGAAATGGAAGATCGCGGTGTTTTCATTGGCAGTCGTTGCCGCGATCATCACGCCCTCGCCCGACGCATTCACGATGATGCTGATGTGGCTGCCGCTCTGCGGCCTGTATTACTTCGGCATCTATCTCTGCAAGCTCGCCCAACGCCGCGACACTAGCAGCGTGGACGAGTCGGACCCGGATGAATTGGTTGAAGTCTAAGGCCCCAAGGGCGCGAGTGCTACAAAAGATCTTTCAATGCATTCCAAGACAGGTACAACAGGATGCCGCCGGCGATGACGCCAACGACGTCGATCGTGACAAATGTTGAGCCGCCGCCAAACGGAAAATGAACGATCAAGTCCAACAAAAACAGTAGCAGCAACAATCCGGCGACGGCCATTGCGGCGATACACAAACGCTTTTCCATCGCCGCCCCTTTGCCGATGGGAACCTGTTCAATCGTCCGTCCCATCCAGCGCCGCCTGCGAAAATACCTATTCCACTGCAAAAAATGAACTCGAATCAGTTATACCGACTGGCAATCCGTGAGCAACAGGCCGTTTGCCACCCATACGCCAGGTTGCCCGCCTCGCTTCAAGAAGGGTCGTTAAACGTCGCAGAACCCGACTTCCTGAAGTCCCTGGCCATTTGCGAAATCCAGTGCGCTCGGAGGTCTGAAGTTCTTAGAGTATGGGAGAGCCGATTTGCTGATCCCGGGAGACGCCGATGGGTGGAATGGAACCGGCACGCTTTTCCTGGCGAAATGTGGTCGTCGCCACTCTGCTTTTGGGCATTCCCGTACTTGGGTTCTTTGCCTGGCAGTCTTGGTCGATGTCGCAGGCCGAGAAGGTGGATTACGCCCGCTGGTTCACCGGCTACATCAAACGCTCCGGGCCCCTCAATCACTTGGACGCGCGATTCAAGGACGAGAACAGCGACCTGGTCGCGGACGCGCCCGCCGACCCGGGGCAACTGCTCGACCCCGCGGAACTGGTCTTCGCGCCGATCGCCAGCTCTTCGCGCGACACCGAAGACACTTGGCGCGAGTTCCTTGCGCATCTTTCGAAGGTGACCGGCAAGAAGGTCAAGTTCACCTCATTCGAAGAACACCGGCCGCAAATCGCGGGTCTGCTCGATGGCACGTTGCATGTGACCGGGTTTGGCACGGGCCTCGTGCCCGTTGCCGTGAACTCCGCCGGCTTCGTACCGCAAGTGGCGCTCGCCAAAGCGGACGGGACCTTCAACTATCAAATGGAGATTGTGGTCCCGGCCGATTCACCGATCCAAAAGATCGAGAACCTGAAAGACTCGGAATGGCGTCGTAAGAACCTCACCAAACACCCGGATGAGACGAATCCGAAATGGAAGCTCACTGTCACCGGCAGCGGCTCGCATTCGGGCTTCAAAGCCCCGTTGATCTTTCTCAAAGATGAATACGGCCTGCACCCGGGCAACGATTATGACTTCGTCTTCTCGGGCGGACATGCGCAGTCGCTGAAAGCGATAGCCAACAAGCACGCTCAGGCGGCCGCGGTGGCGAGCGATCTCCTGGAGGAAGGCCTCGCCGATCCAGAGATCGGATTGAAAGAAGGCCAATACCGCGTGATCTACCAGTCCAAGCCATTTCCCAAGGCGGCGTTTGGTGTGCCCAATCGCCTGAAGCCCGAGTTGGCCGCGAAAGTGCGCGAGGCATTTCTGAGCTTTGACTTCAAAGGCACCAAGCTCGAAGCGATGTTGCGCGGCTCGCATACCGAGAAGTTCACACCGATCGACTACAAGAAAGATTGGGCACCGGTGCGGGCCATCGACGAAGCCATGTTGAAGTGGGCGTCGCCCTAAATTTGACGAACTCTTTGTCGCCAGTCATCGAGAATGTCGCGCAGCGATTGATCCAAGGAAATATGCGGCTCCCATCCCGTCGCACGGCTTAACTTGACCGCGTCAGCGAACGAGCGCTCAACGTCACCTGGCCGCATCCGGCCCGGTGTCGAGCGGATCTCGGCTCTCACACCCGATATGCGCACTAACTCGTCGAGCACATGCTGGATCGAGACCTCCACGCTCGATGCCGCGTTGTAAACTTCGCCCGGCTCGCCGCGTTCCAACAAGAGTCGATAGGCGACAACCATATCGCGCACATCGGTGAGATTCCGAGTGACATCTAAACGGCCGGTCTCAATGATCGGTGGCAACAATCCCGCTTCGATCCGAGCGATCTGTTCGGCAAACGCCGCCACTGCGTAGCGCGGCGATTGGCCCGGTCCGATTTGATTGAAGGGCCGAACGCGGATCACCGCCAAGCCGGGATGGCAAAAGACTTGGTAGCTCGCCAAGTCGGCCGCCGCCTTGCTGGCGGCATACGGACTGGCCGGCCGCAATTCACTTGTCTCCGCGGTGGCGCCGGGGCCATACACGGCACCGGTGGAGACGAACAGCACTCGGGGCCGGCCGCCCCAGTCTTCGATGGCCTGGTAAAGGCTCAGCGTCGCTTCGAGGTTATCGCGCCACGCCCCGGCAGGCTCACGGAACGACGAACCCACGTCGGCCCAGCCGGCCAAATGGATGATGCCTTCAGGCTGGATCGTTCGCAGGTGTTGCGCCGTCGTTTTCTGATCGAGCAAATCGGCGGTGACCAGCGGCCAGGCGCGCTCCGCGGGCTGCCGCGCCAGGCCAACGACCCCATCGCCGCGTGATAGTAGATGCGGAATGAGGTGAGAGCCGACGAAGCCAGTCGCCCCGGTCACGAGAAGACGCATGAGAAAACACTTACGCCGCAACCACGAATGCGGCCACGATGGGCGACACGGCGAGTGCGCCATTCGCGGGTCCAGCCCACATTCGGCGCGGGCCTCCCGCCGTCGTGTTAGCCGGACGCGCAAGCTAGGGAAGCCAGCGACACTGCCGCACTCGCGAATCGCCGCTTCCCGTAGCTTGCGCGTCCGGCTAACAATTCTTGGCGAGCGGGGTTGCGTAAGCGCCCCGAGTCTTTCGCGGCTCGCAAGCGCTCGGGGCGCTCACGCAACCCCGCTCGCCAAGATCCCTTGGATGAAACGCCGATTCCCATTTTCATTTGCATTCCACCCCAAAGTATGAAATATTTCCTCTTGGCATTTCCTGTTGGCCGCAGCTGAGGTCAGCAGAAATGTCCGCGGACTGTTCTGGGGGGATGCGAGCGGGCGAGCGTCTCACTTTTTGTGAGACGGGTGCTCCCACTTCTGTGGGGCCCATGCCCAATTGCGGTCGTCGCAGACGAACACCACCACCACTACTACCACCACCGCAAGCGACGACCGGGCGGCCAATTCCACTGCTCGCCCGGCAAAGCCGCCCTTAAACACAAGGCGGCGAGCTTCGTCAACTTCTTAATCGAGAGTTCAGAGGAGCGCGTGCTCCGGCTCGAAGCGGAAGATTCACCAACAACAACTCAAACGCCCACTACACCCGCTCGCATTTTCCCAGGCATCCCTGCGCGCAGAGATCCGTGCGCCTAGACATCGCGGCCCTTTGGACCACAACCACGAGCAAATCAGAAGTGAAAAACTGCCTACGCTGCCGCCCGATTCACGCCATACCCCGGTGCCAGCCGCTCCATGTCGGCTTGCACCATGTGGCGGACCAGGCTGCGGAAGTTCATCGTGGGCTCCCAGCGGAGTTGCCGCTTGGCTTTCGACGGATCGCCGACGAGCAGATCGACCTCGGCCGGTCGGTAGAGGGCCGGATCGACGACGACGTACTTTTCCCAATCGAGATCAACGCAGCCAAATGCTTCATCGACCAACTCGCGCACCGAGTGCGTCTCGCCAGTGGCGATCACGAAATCCTCGGCCTTCGCTTGCTGAAGCATCAGCCACATCGCGCGGACATAGTCGCCCGCGAAACCCCAATCGCGCTTGGCGTCGAGGTTGCCGAGCCGAAGTTCGCGGGCCATGCCAAGGCGAATGCGGGCGACCGCATCGGTCACCTTGCGGGTGACGAATTCCCGGCCACGCCGCGGCGACTCGTGATTGAAGAGCAAACCGGAGCAGGCGAAAATGTCGTAACTCTCGCGGTAGTTGACGGTGATGAAGTGGCCATAAACTTTAGCCACGCCATAGGGGCTGCGCGGATAGAATGGCGTCGATTCCCGTTGCGGCGTCTCGACCACTTTGCCGAACATCTCGCTGGAGCTGGCTTGATAAAAACGAATCGTCGGATCGATGAGCCGGATCGCTTCGAGCATCCGCGTCACACCGATCGCGGTGAATTCGCCGGTCAACACTGGCTGCTTCCAACTTGTCGGCACGAAGCTCATCGCTGCCAGGTTGTACACCTCGCGTGGCTTCACTTCTTTGAGCACTTCAATGAGCGAAAGCTGATCGAGTAAGTCGGCCTGATGCAGCGCGACTTTGCCGTTCAGATGCGCGATGCGCTCAAAGTTTTCCGTGCTCGACCGGCGGACGACGCCGTGGACTTCATAGCCCTGCGTGAGCAAGAAGTCCGCGAGATAACTGCCATCCTGGCCGGTGATGCCGGTGATCAAAGCGCTCTTCATGAGCAGCCCTCCGAAGCTGCCCATCCTGGTCAAGATGGGCGAAACTGTCAACCGGAAGTGAAAGGTAGATTTGAACCGCAGAGAACGCAGAGATCGCGGAGAAAGTCAAACAAGACTTCTTTTCTTTCTTTCTCCGCGCTCTCTGCGTTCTCTCCGGTTCAAATCGTTGGATTTACGAACCTGAAAAAACCATGCGGTAGCCGACCCACATTAACGCGGCATCCACGAGAAAATGGCTAATCCAGGGACCTAGGAGCGACCCGGTGCGTTCGTACAGCCAAGCCCAGACAATGCCCCCAATTGCAATCGCAAAAGAGAATGGCACCACGCCCGACCAGAACTGCTCCGGCAGATATTCGCAGAGCACGAATACGTGATGACCCATGAAGCCGACCCCAGAAATCACGGCGGCAACTCGAAATGACACCAACTTCCGCAGGCGGCCAAACAGAAACCAGCGCCAGTAATACTCCTCGAGGAACGAATGCACGACGCTCAGGAACGTGGCCAGCATGGCGTAGCGGGCTGGTTGACTCACGCCAAACTCCGCGACCTTGCGGCGAACGTTCTTCGGCAACTCCGAGAACCAAACCGGCAAAACGGTCGGCTCGACAGCGGCGATCACGATGCCGACCAGCAAGCCAAAGAGAATCCCAAGCCGCACGCCCTGGCGAGTCAGGCGCAGTGTGCGAAACGCGCTTGGCTCAACGAGCAGCAAATAAACGATCGGGAACGAGAACTGAATGGTCTTCGCGGTGCCGTAGGCCACTTGCATCGCTCGGTTGCCGGCGTCGGCCGTCGGTGGCCCGCCGAGCACGACAAAATAAATGGCCGCAGCAGCGCTGGGAAAACCGAACGCAAACGTCAGGGCGATCGCTTCGCGCCTCATGGCAGCTTTTCGATGACACGCTTCACGATTCGGCTCAACTTCTTCTCGGCCTCTTGGGCGACTTCGAGAATTTCTTCATGACTGGTGGGCTCCAGCGCATCGGGCAGACACATATCGGTAATGACCGAGAAGCCCAGCGACTTCATCTTGCTGTGCACCGCAACGATCACCTCAGGGACGGTGGACATGCCGACGACATCCGCGCCAATGTTCCGCAGGAAGCGATACTCCGCGCGGGTTTCGAGATTGGGCCCCTGCACCGCGACATACACACCCTTCTGGCACGGAATCTTTTCTTCGAGCGCGGCTTGCTGCGCGAGCGCGATGTAGCCGCGGTCGTAGGGCTCGCTCATGTCGGGGAAGCGGTCGCCGAGTCGGTCGTCATTCTTGCCGATGAGGGGATTGTCGCCGAGGAGGTTGATCTGGTCCTCGATCACCATCAGGTCGCCTTTGGCGAACTGTGGGTTGAGCCCGCCGCAGGCATTACTCACGATCACAGTTTGAACGCCGAGTGCTTTCATCACCCGCACGGGGAATGTGATTTGCTGCAGGCTATAACCTTCGTACGCATGGAAACGGCCTTCCATCGCGACCACCGTTTTGGAGCCGAGCTTGCCGAGGCGGAGTTGTCCGGCGTGGCCCTGCACGGTGGAACGCGGGAAATGCGGCAGTTCGCTATAAGGCAAAATGGCGTCCGATTGGATCTCGCCGGCAAGTGCGCCGAGGCCCGTGCCCAGCACGATGCCAATGGTTGGCGTGCCTTGCCATTTCTTGCGGATGAACTCGGTTGCTTCTTGGATTTGGTCGAAGAGTTCCGGCATGAAGCACCATTAGACGTTGTTGATGGGGAAATGATACCGACTGGGAAGCGGGGTGGTGAGGTGGCGGGGTCGTGGGGTGGTGAGGTGGCGAGGTGGTGAGGTGGTGAAAAGCTATGCCGCTGCCACGATTATTGAAATCCCATCTAAACAGGCATCACCACCTCACCACCCCGCCACGTCGCGATTGCCTAACATAAACATGTGCCCAGAGGAAACCCGACATGACGCCGATGGAAAGCCTGATCGCGACCGGAACCAAAGTTTGGCTCGACGGCATCGACCCGGACGAGTTGAAGAAAAATATGGCATGGGGAATTACCGGGGCGACCTCCAACCCGATCATCATCGCTGACCTGATCAAGACGGGCCGATTTGATTCGATGATCGATCAGCTATTCGCCAAGGGTTTGGACGACGAAACTCTCGCCTGGGAGTTGACCGATCAGCTTGTGCGACAAGCCCAGGAAGGGTTCCGCGGGGTGTGGGATCGCACGCGCGGCAACGACGGCTACGTGAGTTTTGAACTCGATCCATTGCTCGAAGACCCGGACCGCAACACGCCTATGGCGGAGCGGACCAAGCGCTATGTCGAACTTGGCAAGAAGTGGAGCGCGGGCCATCAGAATCGCATGATCAAGGTGCCCGCGACGGAGGGCGGACTGGGCGCGCTCGAAGAGCTAGCGGCCGCGGGCACAACTCTAAATGTCACTTTGGTTTTCTCCGAGCGCCAGTATCATGCGGCGCGCGAAGCGATCTGGCGCGGTGCGCAACGGCTCAAGGATCGCGAGCGGTTCAAGTCGGTCTACAGCATCTTCGTCAGCCGCCTCGATGTGTACACGGAGATGCATGCAGCGAATCTCTCGCCCGCGGCCCAAGGCCAAGTGGGTATCGTCAATGCGAAACTGCTCTGGAGACAGAATCAGGAATTCTGGGCCGACAAGAAGTTGCCGCTGAAGCAGGAGATCATCTTCGCCAGCACTGGCACCAAGAAGCCGAGCGACCCGCCGGTGAAGTATGTGCAGGCATTCGCCGGCTCGGATATCGAGACGAACCCGCCGGCCACCAATGATGCGGTGCAAAAGAGCGGCGTGACATTCACTCGCATGGTGGACAAGTTGCCGGCACCGGAGGTGGTGAAGGAAATCGAAGAGAAAGTCAGCATGAAGCACCTGGAAGAAACACTAATGACCGAGGGCGTGAAAAAGTTCGCCGACCCGCAGCACGCACTCTTGGCGCAAATCGCCCAGAAGCGAAAACAGTTGGGGAAGTAACTTATTAAGTGGTAGTGTCCAGAAAGTTATCGAGCCATGGCGTTCCAACCTGATCCGAACCATCTGACTAAAGAGTCATTCGACAAGTCCTACGACGGCGTGCCGCCGTGGGAGATTGGCCGGCCGCAGCCAGAGTTCCTCCGGTTGCTCGACGGCGGCGCGATCACCGGCTCAGTGATCGACGTCGGCTGCGGCACCGGCGAACTATCGCTCGAAATCGCCCGTCGCGGGCTCAAAGTCGTCGGCGTGGATTCTTCGCCCAAAGCGATCGGCCGGGCGCAAGCAAAGGCCGGCTCGCAAGGGCTGGCGGTCACCTTCAAAGTGCACGACGCTTTGCAGCTTGGCGAATTGCATCAGACCTTCGACACCGCAACGGATTGCGGCCTATTTCATGTGTTCTCCGATGAGGAGCGGCCGAAATACGTCGCCGGCTTGCACCAGATTCTGAAACCAAATGGCCGGCTGATTCTGATGTGCTTCAGCGATCAGGAAACCCGCGAAGGAGGTCCGCGACGCGTCTCCGAGCGAGAGTTGCGAGAGTCTTTCGCCGAGGGTTGGACGTTCGAAGAACTGCGCGCCGCGCGGTTTGAAGCCCGGATTTTTCCGGACGGTGCAAGGAACTGGGTGGCGATCATGAGACGTATTTGATTAAGGAGCGTCGAGGCGTCAGCCCCACGTGTGGAAGTCTCACAAATTACAAACACGTCGGGCTGACGCCGCGACGCTCCTTTAATCAAGTTGTTGGTCCAATCATCTTCTCCGGACGCACGGCTGTATCAAACTCTTCACCACTCAAATAGCCCAGCTTCAAACATGCTTCACGCAAACTTGTCCCGTCCTTGTGTGCAGTGCGTGCGACCTCAGCGGCTTTGTCGTAGCCGATCTTCGGCGCGAGTGCAGTGACGAGCATCAGCGAGTTATTTGCATGGGCGGCGACGCGATCACGATCGACTTCCATTCCGGCGATGCAATGCTCGACGAAGCGACAGCAGGTATCGGCGAGCAGTTGGCCGGCCGCGAGGACGTTGGCGATGATCATCGGTTTGTAAACGTTCAGCTCCAAATTGCCCTGCGACGCGGCGAAAGCGACGGCCGCATCGTGGCCATAGACTTGGGCGGCGACCATGGTCACAACTTCGCACTGCGTCGGGTTTACTTTGCCGGGCATGATCGAGGATCCGGGCTCGTTTTCGGGCAGCCGCAATTCACCCAGACCAGAGCGCGGCCCGGACGCGAGGAAGCGAATGTCGTTGGCGATTTTCATGAGCGAGCCCGCAAGCGTACGCATTGCGGCACTGACCGCGGCCAGCTCGTCGTGAGCGGAGAGGGCTGCAAACTTGTTGGGATGCGAGCGGAACGGCAATCCGCTGATTCGTGCGACTTGGGAGGCGACTCGGGTGCCGAATTCCGGATGGGCATTCAGGCCGGTGCCGACGGCCGTGCCACCAATGGCCAAGTCGTACAAGCCGTCGAGGGCCTGTTCGATGCGGGCTGCGTCGCGATCAAGCAGGCTCGCCCAGCCGGACATTTCCTGGCCGAATGTCAATGGCGTGGCGTCTTGATAATGCGTTCGGCCAATCTTCACGACATCCGCGAACGCTTGCGCTTTCGCCGTAATCGCGGCAGTCAAAGCGCGAAGAGCCGGCAGAAGATCATCATGAATCAACCTAGCCGCGGCGAGGTGCATCGCTGTGGGAAATGCATCGTTCGTCGATTGACCGAGGTTGACGTGATCGTTGGGGTGAACCGGCTCCTTCCGGCCTTTCGGCAAACCTGCCAACTCCGCAGCGCGGTTGGCGATCACCTCGTTGACGTTCATGTTCGTCTGGGTGCCGCTGCCGCTCTGCCATTGAGACAGGGGAAAATGTTCGTCGAGCCGGCCGGCGATGACTTCATCGGCCGCGCGGGTGATCAACGATGCGCGGTTCGCTTCGAGCATGCCAAGGTCTTGGTTGACGAGCGCGGCCGCTTTCTTGACGAGGGCCAGCGCGTGAATCACGCGCAGCGGCATACGATCGGCCGCACCGAAGTTCGCAACCGCCCGCGCCGTTTGCGCCCCATAAAGGGCGTCGTCCGGCACTTCGACGGGACCCAGACTATCGGACTCTTTGCGCATAGCCGACACCCTACAGAACCATCGTTAGTCATACCAGCTTTTCGTGCACCAAGACGAGCATTGCTTGCGCGAGGGTATGTTCTAAGGTGTTGCCCGCGTCAATCATTCGCATTCGCGGTGCCGTCGCGTCCGATGGGCCCTGCCAATGTTGGGCGACGTGAGCATAGACCGTGGCGTCCGCATCGGAGGCGTCGCCATCGCGGCTGGCCAGGCGAGACAAGGCAACGTCTCGGTCCGCCTCACAAGCCAACCAGAGCGCGGGCACTGCCAGGCGCGCCGCCGCGGCGAGGAACATTTGCCGGTGTATTTCCTCAGAGAATGTCGCATCGACGACGATGCGGTGACCTTCGAATAGGCTCGTGTCGGCCCGCCACAAACATTCGGCATACGTTCGGTCGGTCCATTCGGCGGAGTAAATTCCTTGGTTGGGCAATGCAGAAGCGGACGATGTTGTCGGCAAGTCGGCCAGTTCTTTTCGGATCTCGTCGGAGCGAATGAGCACGGCGTGCGCTTGTTCGGCAAGCGCCCGCGCGAACGTGGACTTCCCGGTGCCTGGTAAACCGCCGATTAGGATTAAGCAAGGACGCCGCTCTGGTCGCTCCAATTCGCCCAAGGCGAGCAACCAATGAGCCCGGGCTCGGGCTTGGGCGGCGGATCGCTCGGCCTCCGGAATTTCGCGCTCGGCCAACTCGAAGCCTTCGACCTTGGCACGCACAACCGCACGGTAAGCCGTGTAAAACGGCAAGAGAGACTGCCCTTCAACATCCCGCGTGCCCGCGAAATAGGTATCGGCGAATACCGCTGCGAGGTCGCGGCGGCCATGAAAGATCAAATCCATGACCAGAAACGCCATGTCGGCGACCGGATCGGCGTAGCGGAATCGCTCGTTGAATTCGATGCAATCAATGATCACGATATCGTGGGGCGACTTGCGTTCAGGGAACAGATAGACATGATCCAGGTGCAAATCGCCGTGCGTATCGCGCGGAACATCTCGAGCCGCCCGCTCGTCAATAAGTGGCCGCAGCAGGGCAAGCGCTTCGTCGGTGAGCGAACGCACTCGTTCGAAGACACTGCGGCTGACAGTGCTGCCGATCTGAGAAGCCGATTGCTCAAAATTCTCACTGGCATTCGCGGCGACAACGTCGAATCGGCCATATCGGGAGATCTGAGGGCCGTGGTCGGCACGGGTATGGAATTCCGCAATTCGATTCGCCACGTCGTTGACTTGCACCGCAGTGACTTGTTGGGATTCGGTCATCGCAAGGAGCGTCGCTTCTTCTGACAGTCGCCGCATCTTCACGGCCCATTCGATGGGTTCGCCGGTGCCGTCGAATTTCAAATCGCTAGTAATGGGAACGACGCCGAGGTAGACCTCTGGCGCCAGCCGGCGATTCAATCTCACTTCTTCTTCAGAGAAGTGCCGCCGGCGTTCGCAGATGCTGAAATCGAGGAACCCAAAGTTGACTGGCTTCTTGATCTTGTAGACGAATTGGTCGGTCAAAAAAACCACAGAGATATGCGTCTGACGAACATCCAACGTTTCAACAGGATGAGGATAAGCAGCAGGGCGTGATAATGCGGTGATTAAGTGCGCAAGCTCCATGAAGGAACAGATACGAAAGGGCAATGATTCAGTCGATTCGGCCTGCGTCTTGGAAATCGTGGACTAGCTGGAGGAATTCGTGGAACTCCATGGAATCAAATGATTCGATCTTGTTGGCCAGAGCCGGATCGCGCGGTCGGAGGCGGCAAGCCAAGAATTCCCGAAGATATTCGGGCGGCCGGTCCGGAATGCGAATGTGGGCACATGCCCGAACCGCAGCGACGACTTCATCAATAGATAATGGTGCCGTTAACATGATCCCTCACCTACTCGGCCGGTATCCACCGGTATCAAGGACTTTTGCAAACGTCGTACCGGCGCGTGGCCGGTACATCGGCATTTCAGTCGATTGACGAGGTTGCTAAGATGATCGCCCATACGAATGGATCGGATGGACTAATCGGCATGGACGCTTCGATCACTTTTCCCCGCGACCCTGTTAGCTCACTCACCCATCTGGGAACTAGCGTCTTTGCGATCTTCGTGACCCTTATTCTTTGGCGGTTGGCTGGTGGAGATCGCACCAAGCGCCTCAGTCTTCTGGTTTTCGGACTATCAGCCGTCGTGTTGTACGCGGCGAGCGGCACCTATCATGGAATCGCCCTTCCCCGGTCCTCCACGACTGTGGATATGTTCCGCCGGCTTGACCACACGGCCATCTACCTTTTGATTGCAGGGACCTACACGCCGATCTTCGCCGTGCTATTGCGTGGCCGGCGGCGTGTGATTCTGCTCAGCCTGGTATGGCTCTTGGCCACGGTGGGCATGATCTCGAAGTGGGTCATGTCGATCGCGGTCGATCGCTGGACGGTGAGCCTTTATCTGGCGCTCGGTTGGCTCTCGGTGTTGGCCGCGCGGGATCTCATCCGGGCTGTCGGCTGGCGCGGGTTTTCTTGGACGGCGCTGGGCGGGCTGAGTTACACCCTAGGCGCGGCCTGCGAACTGACACGCTGGCCGGTCATTGTGCCCGGAGTCGTCGGCTGGCACGAGGTGTGTCACATCTTCGACATGGTTGGCACTGCCTTGCACGTCGTCTTCATGATTCGCTGCGTCGTGCCGTACCAGAGCTACGAAGCTCAAAGTCAGGGACTAAACCCATCCCCACCTCAACTCTTGCGCAAATCTGCTTGAGCAGTGGCAGCGGTTCAGTTCTTTTTGTCACTTCAGCGAAGCCTCGGGATGACACGAGAGGGGCGATTGGGCTGATACAGAAGACAAGTTGTCACAATTTATTGTCATTCCGAATGATTTAAGCCGACCTATCGGTTAGATTAAGTTAGGTCCGCCATCATGCGGGGCATTGCCATGTCTGCCGAAGCCACCATTGAAACTCCTCCAGATCAAATCCCGGATGAGCGATTCTGGGTGAAGTACTCGCCCAACAAGGAGCTGCCGCTCTCCGGACTTTCGTCGGTGGCGGTGCACATCTTCATCGGCGTGGTGATGATCGTGCTGTTTAGCTTCGTACTCGCCGGCACCCGCGACAGCGGCATGCCGGTCGAATCCGTGTCGCTCGGCGACGACAACAATGCGGGCGGAGGCGGCGATTCGGATGGCGCGGGGAACGTCCAGCCGGGCACGCCTCGTGTCGAGCGCGGCGTGGAGATGCCGGCCGACTCCGCGTTGCCCAACGTCCAGCTTGGTGCACAGCCCGACATCCGTGCATTGCCGCCCGATCTGGAAATTCGCGCCGATGCGGATCGCATATTGCCCGACTCGTCGGAAGCCAAGGACAAGTTGAACAACGTTGGCAAAGCCGATCCGAAAGATGGCTCGCCACAGGGTAAAGGCAAAGGCGGCGCGGGCTCGGGCGGAGGCCAGGGCAGCGGCACGGGGCCTGGCACCGGGGCCGGAGCCGGCCCGGGCACCGCCGGTAGCATCCGACAGGCGCGCAACAAGCGATGGGTGATGTCATTCAGCACGATCGGCGGTCCGGATTATCTACATCAGCTGTCGGTGCTCGGCGCTGTCGTGGTGGCGGAATATCCGGATGGCACACGGATCATGTTCCGCAAGTTGGACAAGTCACCGGTGCCGGCCGAGCCAATCGACTCGGATATTTACACTCGCATGGTCTGGGTCGATGAACGACCGGGCGCGGTGTCAGAATTATCCGGCGCGATGGGTATCGAACGCACGCCCCAAGCTATCCGTGTCTATTTCCCGACAAAGCTAGAAGCGGAGTTGTTGAACAAAGAATTGAAATATCGGGGCAAGAAAGAAGAAGAGATTCATTCGACGGTGTTCCGGGTTTTTTGCCAAGGCAACACCTATCGTTTTGAAGTGACGGAACAGAAATACAACTGACAAGTGCTTTGATTTTTTGGTGTGTCAGCCCGCATCTTTGCGTGCGCCGAATTCACTACTGACACTGCAAAAACGCGTCGGTCAATTTACGATTGGTTGAAGCGTTTGCCGCCAGGTTGGCGACGCAACACGTGATGCACACCGAGAGGAACTCGACCATGAACGCGAAGGCCGCCGAGGCGGAACTCGACTTGAAGAAGCTGGCGGAACCGTTCGCCCGCGAAGACATCGAATGGCGAATTGGCCGCTCTGGAAAAACCGAAAAAGGCTTTTGGGCCACCGCCCTGGCCTACCTCACCAACCGCGCCATCATGCAGCGGCTCGACGACGTTTGTGGGCCTCAGCGCTGGCGCAATGAATATCGCGAATGGCAAGTCGGCGACAAGTTCGGCGTCTTGTGCGGCATCTCCATCAAAGTTGGCGACGAATGGGTCACCAAGTGGGATGGCGCTGAGAACACCGACATCGAGTCGATCAAAGGCGGCTTGTCGGACTCCATGAAGCGGGCCGCCGTGCAATGGGGCGTTGGCCGGTATCTCTATGACCTCGATGAGACATTTGTCGAGTGCGTGGCCATGAAGAAGCCGGGCTACAACTTTGCGAAAAGCAAAGATGGCACCTTCTATTGGAAGACGCCCGAACTGCCGAACTGGGCACTCCCCCATGCAGCCAACACGAACGGCACCGGGAAAGATGCGGGAAGCCAGCCGAGCCTGCAACTGGTCAAGGAAATGCTTGTGGGGTGCGTGAACGAATCCCGGCTGAACACGGTTTACCACCGTGCCCGCAAATGGCCGTGGACTTCGACGGAGTTGGGCGAGATCAACGAGACTTATTTGAACGAGTTCTCGCGGATTACCGGCTGGGTTTTGCGGGAAAACACCTTCCACGATTCCACCGGTCTCGCCGTGGCGACCATGGTGGAAGATTTGTCGGGGGGTATTTCGATTCGACGGAGCATCCGCGTGCCCACCGTGATGGCAGGTTGAGACAACAACTTCACAGGTGCCTTCGCAGTGCAGGAATCTGTTGCCGCTCGCGGCGTCAGATTCCTGCGGCTAACCTCCGTTTCGCCGTTGCGCTTCGTCAATTTCGCAACGCGGAACGGCCAGAATGGATAGGGACAATCGTCTTTTGACTTTTCGCCCAAGTTTCATTTCGCGTTTTGGAAGTGGCACGACCGTTGCGACCTGGTTTTCCTAATTCGCAGGGTTGACCTATTCACCTCATTGTGCGGTGGACGATCTTGTGGGAGCGATGCGTAGGTCTTGTCCCGCGCAATTTCTGCATTGGATTCACTATGTCACGGAAGCGATCGACTAAACTTCATATGCACCGATTGGAAGAACGGGACGTTCCGGCAACGCCTTCGCCAATCCCGCAGTTCGAAGCAAGTTATTTCAACGAGCAGTTCTATCTGCGAAACAACCCCGACGTGGCGGCCGGGGTGAATAGCGGCGCTTTTACAGCTGAAGAACATTTCCGGCAGTATGGCGACCGAGAAGGTCGAGCCGGAAGTCCCTTGTTTGATCCCTCGTTTTACCTGAATCACAACCCGGACGTCGCCGCTGCTGTAGCCGCAGGACAGATTACGCCACAACTTCATTTCGAACTTTTCGGTCAGTTCGAACACCGCGACCCAAGTGCCGCCTTTTCCACCAGTTTTTACTTGAACGAGAATCCCGATGTTCGCGCCGCGGACGATCGTGGTGAGATTTCGGCCTTCGCCCATCTACTGTACTTCGGCGAGTTCGAGGACCGGGCACCTTTTGCCGGGTTCGATCGCGAAACGTACCTCGACGAGAATCCCGACGTCCGTCAGGCAATTCAAGAAGGTCGCATCAAAGGAGCAGTCGAGCACTACGAACAATATGGCCAGCACGAAGGCCGAAACGGTTCCGGCCTCGGTAGTAGCTCCGGCTCAAGCAGCGGAAGCATATCCGGCTCGAATAGCGGCTCGACCTCCGGTTCCACTAGTGGAAGCAATTCCGGCTCTACGAGTGGATCAACTTCCGGTTCAACTAGCGGCAGTGCGTCAGGCTCGACAAGTGGTTCAACATCCGGGTCTACGAGCGGAAGTACCTCAGGCAGCACGTCCGGTTCAACTTTTGGCTCGACCAGTGGTTCGACGAGCGGAAGTACGAGCGGCTCGACAAGCGGGTCTACTTCGGGGTCGACGAGCGGGAGTACTTCAGGTTCAACATCAGGGTCAACTTCGGGCTCGACAAGCGGATCCACATCAGGGTCCACAAGCGGTTCAACCTCGGGATCGACGTCAGGCTCGACAAGTGGATCAACGAGCGGGTCTACGAGCGGTTCGGGGTCAACGTCGGGTTCAACCAGCGGCTCTACATCTGGTTCGACCAGTGGGTCTGGCTCGACCTCGGGTTCTACTAGCGGTAGTACTTCGGGTTCGACGAGTGGATCGACATCCGGTTCAACCAGTGGATCCACAAGTGGTTCCACCTCGGGTTCCACCAGCGGGTCTGGCTCCTAATTTGCTGACCGCAGGTGCAAAGAGTGTTTTCGGCTGACTGAGCGGTTGCAGTCGGCCGAACACTCGTTTTCTAACCTTATGAGACTTACCATTGTTCGATGCAGCGTTATGCATCACCTTGCCGCGACGAGCCGATCGTTGGGCCGCCTTTCAAAAGCGATGTCCGGCCGACTGGCCATTTCGGCGAGTGGTCGCGTTCCCCGCTACGGATGGCAAACTGTGCCCACGGCCAGCTTGGTGGACTGAGAGCGCGGGCGCTTGGGGCTGCATGCGGTCCCATCTTCGCATCATCGAACGGTGCCTCAACGCGGGCTATCAAAGTGCGCTGGTCTTCGAAGACGATGCGCTCTTCCCTGAGAACTTCGTCCGTGATTTGCAAACGTTTCTGTTACATCTGCCCGCAGATTGGCAAATGATCTATTTGGGCGGCCAGCTTTTGCGCGATGGCTATCGGCCGCCGACCAAAGTGAATGACTGGGTCTATCGTCCTTACAACGTCAACCGTTTGCACGCGTACGCAATTCGCGGTACGGCCATGTTGCGCACGCTCTATGAGCATTTGACTTCCCAGGACTGGTTCAGTTGGCACCATATCGATCATCATTTTGGCCGTTTGCATCAGACCGGCAAATATGGCGTCTACGTCCCGAAGCGTTGGTTAGTCGGGCAACTCGAGGACCAGTCGGACATTACCAGCCAACCGTCCTCCACAAACTTTTGGGAGCATGCCGAGGACGTCGCCAGACGAGGTCCGCAGGCGTTGACCGTAGTCTTGGGCTTACATGAGTCAGGGTCCGAACGAATCGCGCTCGCGCTGGAACGGCTGGGCGTGCACATGGGTGATGAGTTGGGCGATGCGATCGCAATGCAAGACGCGCAAGACCCACGCTTAACGACTCTGTGTGAACAAGCCGCTCCTTTCCCGGCCGCGCAAATTGCCATGCGCGAAGACCATTTGCTCGATCGACTTGGCGATTGGCTCGGTCACCACATGTGGCGCGCGCGCCTGCAGAATAAACAAGCGGGCGCCAAGCATCCCCTGCTCTGCTTACTGACGCCTTACCTCAAGGATTTCTGCGGTGACCGGCTCAAAGCGATCGACGTGCGAACATCGCTGGATAATGCCGTGGCCGCGACCAGCACCAAGCTGAATCAGGGCAATCCGGCTCAAGGCACCAGCGTTGCCCAAAGTTTGCAGGACTGGCTGTTACATGCGAAGGAGAAGTTCCTAGCGACGGTGCCGCATTTGTCGTTGGGACGAGAGTATTGGGAACAAAATCCAGCCCAGGCCGTGGAGCGGATCGTGGAGTTCTTAGGGCTGCACCGCACCGAGGAGCAAAAGGCACATGCCGTCGCGGCCCTATCCGGCACGCATCGCGAGATGGTGCCGACGCCGGTATCGGCCACGAAGGGATCAAAGGAGACATCACAAGGTGATCCGCTGTTCAAGTTGCTGAGTCCAGCACGTCAAACTGTCGTCGTGGACGTCGGCGCCAACCCGATCGACGGCATGCCGCCCTACAAGGGGATGCTCGACAAGGGTCTTTGCCGCGTCGTTGGCTTTGACCCTCAACCATCGGCCATGGCGTTGTTGCAAAGTCGCAATGGAGATCGCGAGACCTATTTGCCATTTGCGGTCGGCGACGGCTCGGAGCAAATGCTCAACATCTGTGCGGTCCCGGGGATGACCAGCGTCTTGAAACCCGACCAGCGAACATTGTCACTCTTTCCGAGGTTCTCGGAATTTGGACGGGTCGTCGGCGCTGAGAAAATTCAGACGCGATCGCTCGATGCGATATCTGAAATTCCGGCGATCGATTTTCTCAAGATCG
This sequence comes from Gemmataceae bacterium, assembly GCA_045802605.1. GTDB lineage: Bacteria > Planctomycetota > Planctomycetia > Gemmatales > Gemmataceae > JBJMQS01. Next base: position 208,867 of record JBJMQS010000015.1, read on the forward strand.
ATGTGCAAGGTGGCGAACTCGGAATCTTCCGTGCCGGTAGAAAGAAGTTGGCCGAGGCGGTCGTCATTCAAACAGAAGTCGCCTTCGTGCCGCTCTATCAGAATCAGCCGCCACTGGGTCAACTCGATATGGAGTTGCGAGAACAAGGCTTCATTCCGCACGCCCTGGTGGAACTCAAGCGGTGGGTCATCGCACCCGCCGGCGGGGATGACGCTCGGCTCAATTCCAACCAGCTACTCGAAGCGGATTTGGTTTACGTGCGCGACTTCCGCAATCCTGCCGCTATGAGCGATGAGCAATTGAAACATTTGGCGCTGATCGCACACCATTGTTACCGCTCCTTCGACCTGGCACTGCACTGTTTGCTTGAGCTGGAAACCCGCGGCCTGGTTCCGACACCGATTAGGCAGATTTACCTCGAAGAAGTCGTCGCCCGCTCAAATTGAGCCCTAAAGAAATACTCCAGAGTTTGTATTTGAAATTGCCACAAGTCATTTAAAGCCAATATTTTGCGAATCGCCATGCCGTGAATCCTTCTGGCACGATTTGCATCTAATTTGTGTACCAAAATCCGGTGTTTCGGGACTGAGATTGGAATGCCTCCGCCTCTGGCTCTTGCATCGGACCTAAAGGAAAGGGTGACAACGATGTCGATCGAGTTTAACTCGGTTCACGATGTGCCAAACAACGGCACGCACGAACCGGATAATATGCCGGAGGCTGTCGATTCCGAATCCACGATCCCGATGGACGAGGCTCGGAACGGCAACTTGTGGCATTCCGAAGCGGGTCGCAAGGGCGCTCACCGAGTGCACCAGTTGATTCGCGAGGGCCGGCTCTATGAACAAGAGCATGGCCTGAAGCGAGGTCGCCAGCGACTTCGCCAGTTGATGGAAATGGGCAAGCTCTATGAGCAAGAGCACAGCCTGGTGCCTGAAGAGGAAACCAAAGGTCGTGTCCGGCTCTCGCGAATGGAACGTGAAGAGTTGCTCAAGACGCTGTTGCAATGCCTGGTTCGCCTCTCCAAGCCGAGCTTCCGCGACGACTTCGAGCGCGTGCTCTCGGTTCTGGCGAGCAAAACAGGTGATGCAGCCTAAGACAACGTGAAGCAAGTCTTCGAAAGGCCGGACGTCTGTCCGGCCTTTGTTCGTTTTTGGCGGTGACGATGGCGCTGATATCAGATCTTACGACGCGTATCTCCACGCCGGAGATTATGGATCAACCCGGCCTCGACGCCGAGCGCCATCGCGCGGCCTTGACCGGTTTGGGACGAATCAATTCTGTCAGTCGCAGCGCCAACATTCTTTGGCCGCCCATCGCCGCGGCCGCGCAAACGAATTCGAAGCTGACGATCTTGGATGTAGCCTGTGGGGGCGGCGACATCGCGGTGGCGCTTTCACAAAAGGCGAAGAAGCATGGATTAGCTGTTCGCATCGACGGCTGCGATATTAGTTCGATCGCACTGGAGTTCGCCCGGCAAAACGCGCGGCGTGCGGAACTGGACGTGCGATTCTTCCAAGCTGATGTGATCAATGAGCCGATCCCAACGGGATACGACATCATTATTTGCTCACTGTTTTTGCATCACCTTTCAGAGCCTCAGGCCATCCGATTTCTTCGCGGCATTGGCAAAGCAGCAAAGGAGATGGTAATTGTTCAAGACCTCCGACGATCGCGGCTTGGGTTGATGCTCGCGCATTTGGCGGGGCGCGTGCTGACACGGAGCGACGTCGTACGCAACGACGGCCCCGCTTCGGTGCGGGCCGCATTCACTGTGAAAGAAGCGAAATCGCTTGCGGAACGAGCGAAGCTTGAGGACGCCATATTCACGCGGCATTGGCCCTGTCGGTGGCGAATGGTCTGGGAGGCACCACTTTTGCATCCAGAACGCCCATGACCCTCGCCATCCATGGTTTTGGCCTCGCCGTTTCAAAAACCGCCGTGGATCAAGAGCAGGCCTGGGCCATGGCATCGCGGATCGCGTGTCGAACCGAGGAAGATCGCGCCTGGCTGCGGCTCATGTTCGAGCAAACAGGGATCCGCTCGCGGCATATTCACTTCTCCGAAATCGTCGTCGAAGATTTGATCGAAGGCACTCGTCAATCGGATTCCGTGTTTCTGCCTCGGCTACCTGACGACGGTGCTGGGCCTACTACCGCGCAGCGGATGCAAGCGTATCACGGCGAAGCGACGCACCTGGCCATTCAATCGTGCCGACAAGCGCTTCGAGTTTCGGATGTAAAGCCAAGCGAGATTACGCACCTGGTCACAGTCTCATGCACCGGCTTCGCGGCTCCCGGCGTCGATTGTGAATTGATTGACAATCTCAAGTTGTCTCCGGACATTGCTCGAACAAACGTCGGCTTCATGGGCTGCCATGGTGCCCTCAATGGGTTGCGCGTCGCCAAAGCGTATGCCGAATCCGATTCAAGCGCGAAAGTCCTGCTGTGCGCCACGGAGATTTGCAGCGTTCACTTTCATTACGGTTGGGAGCCGCAGAAACTGGTGGCCAATGCGCTCTTCGCCGATGGTTCGGCCGCGCTTGTCGCTTCTAGTGAAGCACGCAAACCGAGTTGGCATTTGGTCGCAAATGGCTCCTACATCGTGCCTGATTCGGCCAACGCGATGTCGTGGTCGATCGTCGATCATGGCTTCGAAATGACGCTGTCGAAACAGGTGCCGGCAATCATCGCGACGAATTTGCGGCCATGGCTCGTCGAGTGGCTTGCAAAATTGAACATGCGGATCGAGCAAATTGCGAACTGGGTGGTGCATCCTGGTGGTTCGCGCGTCTTGCAGATCGTGCAAGAATCCTTGGAGTTGAGCCCTGATCATCTGGAGGCGAGTCGCGAAGTCTTCGCCGAATATGGCAACATGTCGTCCCCGACGGTCCTCTTCATTCTGGAGCGGCTAGCGCGCAAGCAGGCGCGGGGGGCGTGTGTTGCAATGGCATTCGGGCCTGGGATGACGATCGAAGCGGCTTATCTGGAATTCCGTTGAACCACTGATTCACGATTCGACTGGCAAACCCCGGCCACATTTTCGCGGCACGAATTGCAGTTTGCGCGACAAACGGATGGCGCGTCGCTGAAGCAACCGCACGGATCAATCTCCTACGCTGCGGACTTGTGCGGCGGTACCAACTCGACCAAGAGTCGGCCAATCCGGGATACCAGCCAAGCTGTGCCACCCCTGCCAATTTCTGCGCGGCTGTGATGCCCCATGCGATTCCTTCACCAGTGAATGGCTCGACGTAGCCGGCGGCATCGCCGACAGCTAAGATGCGCTCGGCGGCCGGACGGGTCGGCCATCGGGTCAGCGAGACCGTGCCGTGCCAATGGTTATCCACCAAGCCGGCGGGCACCGGGAAACCCGATTGTGCCAGTATTTGCGCGGCGGCAGCGCCAGGACTACCGCAACGTCGGAGGAAAGGCGCATTGAATGCGGCCGCGACATTCAAGCGCTGATCCGGCAAGCGGACTAGACCAACATATCCGCCAGTCCCGGAAATCATGTGAATAACGCCGGGCGCAAAATCGTCGCACGAGTTCGAGAGCACGACGCCTGCTCCGACGCGCGAATTTGGTCGTTGATGATTGACATGCCCGGTCGCATCGGCCATCAGGTGGCCGCCCAATCCATCCGCTGCGACAACGATGTCGGCGATCAGCCGGCGATTGTGACCACCTGTCGAAAGCACAATTTCACAGCCATGATCACGTACTGAACTGAAACGAGCGATCGTTTGGGACAAGAATTCCGCGCCAGCGCGGCGAGCCTCATGCACCAGAGCCATGTCCAAAGTTTCGCGAGACGCGACGCGCCAGCCATTGATGGAAAAGGTTGCAGATTTGGAGCCCGCCGACAAAGAGAGTGAATCAATCGGCGCGGACGCAAATCGGGCGGACTCCAAACCAAGCTGTCGCAGTTCGGCGATTGCCTGCGGGTTGATGCAGCAGCCACAGACCTTGTAGCGCGGGAATGACGCTTTGTCCACGAGCAGAACACGACGACCGGAGCGGGCCAGCAGCCATGCACCTATTGCGCCCGCGGGGCCGGCTCCAACCACTACGACGTCGAAGCGTTCCATCAAGTGAAACCTACAAAGGAATTGGCGGCTCGTCGGGCGCGAGGTCCCCCCCGACAGCGGGCCGGAGGTGACCGGCGAACCAGAGGCTCGAGAACGTGAACAGTGCCGCGATCACGCCGACTTTGGCGAAACCGATGAGGGGCGCCGCTTCCTCGTGCACGGAGGCATGGGCGGATTGATTCAAAATCCAGCCGCTCAGGTCGGCCGAAAATCCCGCAATCAAGTTTTGCACCGCGGCATTGAGGCTCATGAACCCGCCCCGCTCCGCAGGAACTGCGGTCGAAGTAATCAGTGCGGTCGCCGGCACCATGCGGCCCGTGGTTACAACCATCATGAATGTGGTCGCGATAATGACGATCGGCAAACCCACGCCCGGCGGAATGTTGGTCACCAGCAGCAAACTGACCACCGTCATGCCGGCCAGGATGCGAAACATTGGCAGCTTGCCGTATTTGTCCGACAATCGGCCGACGAGAGGAACCGTGAGAATTGTGGTCAATCCACCGACGATGTACATCGTCTTGAGTTGTTGCAACTTGAGTCCCACATTCGCCACCAAATATGTTGCCAGGAATGGGTACACGGTGAATGACCCGAGGCAGATCGCAGCGGTCAGTGCGAAGGCTCGTAAATGATTGGGATCTCGCGCGAGCCCGATCAAATTCACATCGCGGCAATGTTTGTCCGACATATGCCTCCGCAAGGGCGGCAGCACGGCTATGCCGAGGCACAGCACCAATGCACTCGCGACGGCAAGCCATTGGAAGGGAGCGTGCCAGTCATATCTCTCAGCCAATTCGATTCCGATGGGAATGCCTACGATGGTGGCTAGCGAAAACGCCAACATGATGACGCCCATCGCGGTCCCGCGCCGCGCATCGGCAAAGGCATCGCCCACAATGGCCAGAACGACGCTCGCGGCCACGCCGCCAAATGCGCCGGCCACGGCACGAGCCGTCACAAGTAACTCATACGTATTCGCCACGGCGCACAGCATCGTGCTCAAGCCGAATCCGGAATAGAGCACAAGCAAAACCCACTTGCGATCGAAGCGATCGAGAAACCTCGCCGAGGCAATGCCGGCAATTCCCGCGCTAAGTGAATAGGCGGAAACCAAATGCCCGAATTGGCCCGGTGTTAGGTCCATCTGCTTGATGAGCTTCGGACCCAGAGGCATCATGATGACGAAGTCCACCATGTGCGTGAACTGCACCGCGGCCAAGACTCCGAGCAGTAGCCATTCACTCGGTGAAAGCAGGCGTTGCTTCGCCGGCTTGATGGTCATGCCCGGCGCTTTATGATTCATGAATAATTCCCGGCGACCAACAATGGTCGAAGCGAGTTTGTATGAAAAAGTGTCCGTTCTAGCGACCAATGGGTTCGCGCGGACTGTGGGAAATCAAGCGGCGTTCCGCCCTGCACCGCTTTCGAAATCATCCACATTATCCAATTCGGGTCGATCAGGAAAAATGGCATGGACGAAGGCAGATATCCGGCGCAAACCTTCGCGGAGCAGTTTTTCCTCATGACGTAGCGTAAGACGAACAAAATCCGTGCCGGACGGCCCAAAGCGATCGCCCGCCGCCACCAAAACATTTTGTGTATCAGCAAGTTTTTCAGCGAACTCGCGGCCATCAATGCCGTAACAGCGGACGTCAATCCAAATATAAGACCCTTCGTTGGCATCGATTGGTTCTAGCCCCAACGAATGCAAACGACGGTAAACGTGGCGACGCAACGCGACTGGGAACACATCTGGCTTGCTACCCAACACATCGAAGGCATGAATCTGCTCGCTCGGCGAGACCGGCGAAGTGCTGACCATGGCTGAAATGGCACACGGCTTCAGCAGACTCTTATCAGCCCCAATCCAACCGACATAATCGGTCGCTTGGTCAATGATGAGTTGGCGGTTGTGCAAGTCTGGGGGAATGACCGTTGCGCGCTCGCCTTCAGAATGCCAAACGACGAATGCGTCGAACTGCTTGGCCGCTTGCGCCACCATTTCGAGATCACACTCACGCCAGCGTCCGCCAATCGGGTTGGCGGAAAGGTTTAGGCAAACCATCTTCGCCCCCGCAACGGCACGGAGCAATTGATCTGGTTGCAGAATCAATTCGCCATGTTCGCACTTTGTAGGCAGCCAGCGCACGTGGGCGCGAGCGTGGCGCAATTCATCGACTATTATTGCCGGGCTCGGATCCAACAAGACAACGTGATCGCCTGGATTGACAAACGACTCCAGGACCATGCGAAGTGAATCGCGGACGCCGTGCGTGACCAGAATCTCTTCTTCGATGTCGTAGTTAATTCCTGTCGAGCATTCCATTTTGAGCGCGATCGCTTGTCGAAGGGAAAGCAAGCCGGCTGTCGGCGCGGCATCACATGAGATGTGATTCTGTGGACGAACCGCACAGATAGGCGACACGGCATCGGAAGCCAAGTCGACGCAGCCGTCATCGTGGCCATTCAGTTCATCTGTGAGGTCACTGAGGGTGTCGAGGGGTGTCGTGAGCAGGCGGTCGCTGATGTGGCGAAGCACGCTTGTGCAGTCGCCCACAATCGCGCGAATTCCTGGAACAAACCGCGCGAGGCCGGTTCTAGCCAGAAGTTTGATCATGGAAAATGGAACCGGCACGACGGACCTCCTGTCCGACCCTGGGCCTTCGCCGGGCTGTTCGAATCATAGACTTGCCGCCGATTGCCGAATACTGCAATCGGCGGCGATCAACGACTCATTAATCTGGCTTGTGCGCCTTATGACACGATCCGCACATCTTGCTCATCGATTCGAGCGCTTTTGAGGTAGCTTCTTTGTCTTTCTTAGAAACAGCTTCCTCAACCTTGGCAGCGCCTTCAGAGTACTTCTTGGTCATCTTCTCCCAAGATGACTTGTCGCCCTTTGGCGGGTCATTCTTGCCAAGAAAATCAATCAGTTTCTTGTAGTCTTTGGCCTCTTTGCCCATCTCGTCCCACTTGGGATCGGAAGCCTTCACTCCTTCGGCCAACTTGAATTGGAGACCAGCTTTCTTGCTGTTGACCTTCTTCATGATCTCTTCGATTTGCGGAACTGAATCGTCCGCCCAGGCCGGGGTCAGAATTGCACAAACGAGGAAACCCGCTGCGAAGGACTTGAACATCAGCCGTTCTCCTTATCAGGACGCTTTAGAAAACCGGAAATGCCCGCTCCCTCTTGTACCCGGCCCTTGCTCCCGAGTCAAACGTGTAAGCCGAAATCTCGGTGCGATTTAGGGCACGAAGCACGCCACTGGTGACAATCCGGCGATCTGATAGGCTGTCGGTTTGAGATTTTCACCAAACTCGGATGGCGCCGGCCACCCTCAGGATGACGAATTTCCCGCTCCAAGAGCGCCCCAGTCCAGCGGCGACATTGGGCCACTCTTCGCTGCCTGATTGGTGGGTGCCAGGTGGCGATCTGCCCCTGACAGATCTGTCAAATTGGATCGATGCGCTTCACGCCCCTCATCAACAACTGGTCGTCGTCGATGGACCAGCATTCGCCAATGGGGGCAGTTGGGTGGCCGGCCGACGACCAGCCGATGCGCTTCGAGTATTGGGCGTTGTTCCTCCCGTACTACCCGAACGCCTCGGCGACCCTGCCTTTCGTGCTGACCATCGTTTGCGCTACGCTTACGTTGCCGGCGCCATGGCCAATGGCATCGCATCCGAAGAACTCGTCGAGGCGATGAGCCGGGCGGGGATGTTGGGCTTCTTCGGTGCGGCGGGCCTCTCGGGGAGCCGAGTTGCGAAGGCGATTGATCGGTTGCAACGATCGCTGGGCGATCATCCTTTCGGTTTCAATCTGATTCACAGTCCGAACGAGCCCACGCTCGAAGCCGAGGTTGCGGATTTGTATGCCCGGCGCGGCGTGCGAACGGTGGAAGCATCCGCCTATCTCGATCTTACGCTGCCGCTTTTGCGCTACCGCTTTCATGGCATTCATCGTGGGTCGGATGGTCAGGCGATGGCCCCGAACCGCGTCGTCGCCAAAGTGTCGCGCGTCGAAGTGGCGACCAAGTTCTTTTCGCCACCGCCGGAGCGAATGCTTGCGGAGTTGGTGAAAGCTGGACATCTCACACAGCAACAGGCCGAACTCGCGCGAACGCTTCCAGTGGCACAAGACCTCACCGCCGAAGCTGACAGCGGGGGACACACTGATAATCGTCCCCTCATCGCGCTTTTGCCGACAATGCTCGCGCTGCGGGATCGGCTGCAACAACAATTCGGTTACGGCGAGCCGTTGCGTGTTGGCGCGGCCGGCGGCATTGCCACGCCACATGCGGTCGCCGCCGCATTTAGCTTGGGCGCGGCTTACGTGGTCACGGGCACGATTAACCAATCGTGCGTCGAAAGCGGTTCCTCCGACCTTGTCCGGCGCATGTTAGCGGAAGCAGGCCAAGCCGACGTGATCATGGCTCCAGCAGCCGATATGTTCGAAATGGGTGTCAAAGTGCAGGTGCTCAAGCGCGGCACCATGTTCGCGATGCGGGCAGCGCGATTGTTCGAGCTGTATCGTGCTTATTCGAGCCTGGAAGATATCCCACAAGGTGATCGCGCGAAACTGGAGCGAGACGTATTTCGCGCTCCGATTGAAGAAATATGGAGGCAGACCCGCGAGTTTTGGGCCGGTCGCGATCCATTACAGATTAAGCGGGCGGAATCAGAGCCCAAGCATCGGATGTCCTTGGTGTTCCGATGGTACCTGGGCCTGTCCTCGCGATGGGCCAACAGCGGCGAGGCCTCGCGGCAGGCCGATTTCCAAGTGTGGTGCGGGCCCGCGATGGGTGCGTTCAACGAGTGGGTCCGCGGCACGTTCTTAGAGCGGCCCGAGAATCGCCGCGTGGCTCTGCTTGCCCGGAATCTTCTGCACGGTGCCGCCGTCGTGACTCGACTTGGCTTTTTGCGGGCCCAAGGAATCGCGGTTCCCAGTTCCGTTGCCCACGTCGCCCCGCGCCCCGACTTCGATGAGATGTGAGTAAGCCAGTGGCGGCTCTGAAGCATACTGCTGATTCCGAAACCGACGTGCCATTGGCGATCGTCGGCATGGGTTGCTTGTTTCCCAAAGCGAACAGCCTCGCGGAGTATTGGAGCAACATCAAGAACGCCGTCGATTGCATCGGCCCGATTCCCAAGACGCACTGGAGCCCGGACGAACTCTTTGACGCAGATCCGAAGCGGCCCGACTTCACCTACGCCCGCCGAGGCGGCTTCCTCGATCCATATCCATTCCAGCCCGGCGAGTTCGGCATCTCGCCGCGCGATCTGGAAGCGATCGACACGGCACAATTGCTCGGCCTAGTGGTCGCCAAGATGGCGCTCGACGATGCCGGCATGTTGCAACCCGAAGTGGATCGAAGCCGAGTATCAGTAATTCTCGGGGTGACCGGCACACTCGAGCTCGTCGTGCCCTTGGGTGCTCGCCTTGGACACCCACTTTGGCGCAAAGCGCTGCGCGACTCTGGCGTGCCGGACGAAGTCGCCGACCAGGTCGTCGAGAGGATTGCAAATAGTTACGTCGGCTGGCAGGAGAATTCGTTCCCTGGCTTGCTTGGCAATGTCGTTGCCGGGCGCATCGCGAATCGGTTGGACCTCGGCGGGACGAACTGTGTCGTTGACGCAGCCTGTGCATCGTCCCTCTCAGCGCTGCACCTTGCGGCCCTAGAGCTCGCCGCGGGCCGAGCTGATGCGGTGTTGACCGGCGGTGTTGATACGTTTAACGACATTTTCATGTACATGTGTTTCAGCAAGACCCCGGCATTGTCGCCGAGCGGCGACGCGAAGCCATTCTCGGAAGAAGCCGACGGCACGATTCTGGGCGAAGGCATCGGGATGCTCGTGCTCAAGCGATTGGCCGATGCCGAGGCCGCCGGCGATCGAATCTATGCCGTGATTAAAGGACTCGGCAGTTCATCCGACGGCAAAGGCAACGCGGTATACGCCCCTTCCGCCGAAGGACAAAAGGAAGCACTTAAGCGCGCGTACGCTCGTGCCGCGGTTTCCCCCGCGGCGATCGGTCTAGTTGAAGCGCACGGTACGGGCACCAAAGTCGGCGATGCCGTGGAAATCTCGGCGCTTGACGACGTGTATTGCGCCGCCAAGGCACGATCAGCGGCCGTGGGCTCGGTTAAATCGCAGATTGGCCATACGAAAGCAGCGGCCGGGGCGGCCGGCATCATCAAAGCGGCGATGGCGCTGCACAAGAAAGTGCTACCGCCCACCATCAAAGTCGTGACGCCGGCCTCGACGTTTATCAAGCAAGACTCAGCGCTTTACATCAACAGCGAAACGCGACCTTGGGTCGGGGACGACGAACCTCGTCGGGCCGCGGTGAGTTCATTTGGCTTTGGAGGCAGTAATTTTCACTGCGTTCTCGAAGAACATCCGACCGACGGCACACCTGATTGGAGCGGAGAAGTCGAAATCCTGGCGGTCTCGGGGGCCGAGCGAGCTTTGGTCGAGTCGCAGTTAGAAAATGTGCTGGCCACTGCGGCCGACTGGACCTCGTTAGCGTGGGCCGCAGGCGAATCACGCAAGCAATTCAAATCGAGCGACGCCGAACGAGTCACGGCAGTTGTCATACGAAACGGGCAGAAGTGGATTGTCTCGGGACGATTTAACGGGTCTGGCGATGTTGGCCGGCTTGGCATGTTGTTTCCCGGCCAGGGCTCGCAATACGTCGGCATGTTGGGCGACTTGGCTTGTCAGTTTCCTGAATTCCAGGATGTGCTCACGCAAGCCAACCGCGCTTTCGCGGCCAACCTTGTGAACCCACCCTCACGGCTCAGTGATTTCATTTATCCTCGGCCCGCGTTCAGTGGGGAAGCAAAACAGAAGCAAGACTTGGATTTGCGTGACACGACCGTGGCGCAGCCGGCACTCGGTGCTGTCAGTTTGGCAGCGCTTCAAGTGCTGCGCCGCTTCGGCGTAACGCCGAATGCGACCGCTGGGCACAGTTACGGCGAGCTCACGGCATTGTGTGCCGCCGGATGTTACGACGCGCCTTCGCTGTTTGCGTTGTCGCAACTCCGTGGCCGACTCATGGCGGAGCGCAGTGTCGATGACGCGGGTGCGATGTTGGCCGTGATGGCACCGATGGACACGATTGAGTCTGTGGTCGCGGAAGGGGAATTCGACGTTGTCGTCGCCAATCGCAACGCGCCGAGGCAATCCGTTCTCTCCGGGAGCACCGTCCAGATTGAAAAAGCCGAGCGAGCTTTTACAAAGCGGCAAGTTCGCTTTGTGCGGTTACCAGTCGCGGCGGCATTCCACAGCGCACTCGTCGGTGGGGCGACGAAACCGTTCCGCGAAGCCTTGGAGCCAATATCACTCCAGACCGCTCAGTTGCCGGTCTTCGCAAACACCACGGCGAGCGAGTACCCGCGCGATCCGCAGGCCGCGCGAGATCTGCTGGCGGAGCAGCTTTCGAAACCCGTCGACTTCGTTCAACAAATTCGCAACATGTACGACTCCGGCGTGCGAGCGTTTGTCGAGGTTGGCCCCGGGCAAATACTCACCCGATTGGTTGATTCAATTTTGACCGATAGCCCCCACGACGCAATCGCACTCGATGCATCGGCTGGCCGGAAATCCGGCGAGCTCGATTTGGCGATCACTGTGGCTCGCTTGGCGGCGTTAGGCCATTCAGTGAAACTCGAAGCATGGCATCCCGACGTTCGTCCGCCGGCTGCGAAACCCAAAGGCCTGGTGGTTCCCATTTGCGGGGCCAATTACGTCCATCCAAAACAGTCGGCGGCTGCCCCCGCTACCAATAGAATTGCCGCATCGCCACCAAAACCGCCAAAAGCGCCGATGGCTGAACCGCCGAAACCACAACAGCCGATTCCTGCGCCTGCGCCGTCACCGCGAAAGGCCGAGCCGGTGCGCGCATCGCATGATTCACTGACCGCATTCCTGAAGCTGCAAGAGCAGACTGCGGACGTCCATCGGCTATTCCTGGAGCAGCAGCTTCAGGCGCAGAGAACTCTGCAAGCGTTATTAGGTGGGCATGTTATCGCCGCGCCTGTGGCCACACCCCTCCCAATTGAAGCCGCGGCTGAAGTTGCCGCTCCGCCTCCGCCTGAACCACGAATTCCTAAAGCGGCGGCCGTCACACCACCGAAGGCGCCGCCAATTGTTGCACCTTCGAGCAACGGGACGGCAACAATCGCAACTCGTGCGAGCTCGAGTTTGACTGATACATTGCTTGCGGTCGTTGCCGAAAAGACTGGCTACCCGGTTGCGATGCTTGATCTGGACATGGGCTTGGATGCGGATCTGGGCATTGATTCGATTAAGCGAGTCGAAATTCTCTCCGCGCTGCAGGAGCGGCTGCCCAAAACACCTTCAGTGCCGCCCGATCGATTGGGCTCGTTGCAGACGCTGCGGCAAGTCGTTGAATTATTGGACCAGACGGCCGGTGTCAGCGATGCGGTTGAGGCTCCTCTAGCGAACAGTCACGCCGATGAATTAACCGACACCCTCTTAGCAGTCGTGGCAGAGAAGACGGGGTATCCCACGGCGATGCTCGATCTGGATATGGGTTTGGATGCCGACTTGGGAATCGATTCGATCAAACGCGTTGAAATCTTGTCTGCTTTGCAAGAGCGGCTGCCCGACACGCCCGCTGTTCCTCCCGAACGATTGGGCTCACTGCAAACTCTCCGCCAAGTTGTTGACTTGCTCCAGCCTGAAAAAAAAAAGTCAAGCCACGGTCTGCTGATTTAACTATTGCCGGCGTTTTGTCGCTTCAGCGGTTGTTGTTAATGACTCGTACTTTAGCGCAGCAAACCTCTTCGTTGCAGCTGGCGGCTGGTGCCAGCTTTGTTCTAATCGGCGCTGATGACGGTTTTGCCGCTAATCTTCACACACGTGGCTATTCATGCCACATCCACAGTTGGAATGACGTGCCGGTGGGCACGGCCGACAACATCGCCGGATTGATTTTTTTGGACCCCGCAGCCCCTTTATCCGGCGAAGCGTTGGCTTTGCGTGCCTTTCGTTGGATGCAATGGGCGTCCACGTCGCTGCGTAAGGCTGGTCAAGACAGCGGCGCACTACTGGTCGCGGTGACGCGCCGAGGTGGGCAGTTCGGATTGGAAAATGCTAGCGAGCGATTCGGGGACGCCGCCGGCTTAGCCGGTTTGGTTAAGACCGCACGGCACGAATGGCCCGAGGTTCACTGCAAAGTTATCGACATCGCCGAAACGAGTCCAACAGACGCCGTGGTCGGCGAAATTCTGAGCGTAGGCCCGATCGAGGTTGGAGTGACCAGCCACGATCGATTCGAACTAGTTGCCGAAAGGGTGCCACAAGCGAGCTATTACTCTCAACTTGAAATCTCCGAAAACGATGTGGTAGTGGTCAGCGGCGGAGGCCGCGGCGTCACTTCGGCAGTCGCCATTGAAATGGCACGAGTATATCGTCCGGTCCTGATTCTCTTGGGCAGGACCTCTCTGGGGGACATTGAAGCAGAATGGCTCGCGCCCTTGCAATATGAAAGCGAATTGAAGGCCGGAATTCTGAGTCATTGGCCGAGCGGCCGACCAACACCACGCGACGTGGACCGCGAATATCGCCGAATATTAGCGGAGCGCGAAATTCGTTCGACAATGGAAGAGATCAGCAAAGCGGGATCGCGCGTCGAGTATCTTGCGGTTGATATTCGTAGCCCGAAAGACGTGGCCGCCACGATCGCTAACGTCCGTACGCTGGTCGGACCAATTCGCGGCATCATTCATGGCGCGGGCGTGCTGGCGGACAAACGAATTGAAGATAAGACAGTGGATCAGTTCAAGTCCGTTTACGAAACAAAAGTCGATGGATTACAGGCATTGCTCGCGGCAACACGTGACGACCCGCTGGCCTTCGTCGGGTTGTTCTCATCTTCAACCGGCCGCTTCGGACGAACCGGCCAGGCCGACTACTCGGCAGCCAACGAAGTACTCAATGCGACCGCGCGAATTCTCGCACGGGAACGACCACAATGCCACGTCGTGGCATTCAACTGGGGCCCGTGGGATGGCGGAATGGTGACACCTGCCTTGCGCAAGATCTTCGCACAGGAAAATGTCGGAGTCATTCCGATTGATGAGGGAGCCAAGTTTTTCGTGGCCGAGTTGTCGGCTACCCGCCCTTCTCCGGAGATCATTGTGCTCGGACCGGAGCCAAATCCCCGGCGCAATGAGGTACGCTCAAACGCACCTCGGCAAAATCTCGTGTTTCGCCGCGAACTTAGTGTCTCGAACTGTCCAGTTTTAGAGTCGCACATGCTTGGGGGCCGAGCGATTTTGCCGATGGCACTGGCCTTGGAATGGCTGGCCCACGCGGCCATGCTCAAACATCCGGGCATGGGCTTCATGGGATGCGACAATCTGCGAGCTCTCCACACCGTGGCGATCGACGAGGCGGAATCGGTCGAGCTCACGCTATTTGCTGGGAACGGCAGTTCCCATGAGGGCGCGCTCAAGGTGCCCATGGAACTTCATGCAACTCACGCCGGTGCGACTCGCCCTTGCTATCGCGCTGAAATAGTGCTCGGATCGGGACAGGCGACTCCGCCGAGAGATCCATCGCCGGCGTTCGAAACTCACCCGCACGATGTGGACGACAGCTACTCGGAATTTCTTTTTCACGGTCCGGACTTACGAGGGTTGGAAGAAATCTTGGGCAGTTCGAAGAGCGGCATTCTGGTGAGCGCGGCCCATTCACCACCGCCAAGTGCTTGGTTTAAGGAGCCGCTTCGGGGCCAATGGCTCGCTGAGCCGTTGGTGCTTGACTGTGCCTTGCAGGCCATGATTTTGTGGACTTGGCAATATCGAGGTGACCCATCGCTTCCCTGCGGCTGGAGTTCATATCGGCAATATCGGCCATTCCCTACTAACTCCGTGCGCATTGCATGTCGTGTCACGCAGCCTGAGGGATTGGTGAAAGCCGATATCGATTTTATCGGACCGGATAATGCGCTGCTGGCCAGCATCCGCGGCTGCGAACATGTGGTGGACGCGAATCTTCGGCAAGCCTTCACGAACATCCGGACTCGCGGGGTCGCGTCGTGAGCCATTGCGCGTCCCGAGAGAAAATTGCGATCGTCGGCATGGCTGGGTTATTTCCCGGAGCTGCCACGCTCGATGATTTTTGGAACAACATTTCCGCTGGTGTTGATTGTTCCCAAGAGGTCCCTTCCGGGCGCTGGTCGATTCCCGCCGATGATGCATATTCGCCAGAGATTGGTCGAATTGATCACGTCTATTCCAAACGCGGCTATTTCCTCGACGACGTGCCGATTGAAGCTGATGGACTCGCCATTTCTCAGTCGGACCTCGTGAAACTCGATCCGTCGGTGCGTTTGGCGGTGACGTTGGCGCACCGAGCTTGGGATTCTGCAAATGCAAATACGGCCGACCCGAAGCGGGTTGGCATCATGTTGGGCCACATCGCTTTGCCGACAGAGTTTGCCTCGCGCCGATCAACCGAATTGCTGGAACATATCTATCGTACCGGGAAGGTGGACGGCGCGACATCCCAGATTGACCCACGAAACCGCTTCGTCGCTGGATGGCCGGCGATTGTCGTTGCGAAAGCACTTGGTTTAGGCGGTACCGCGTTTACGCTCGATGCTGCCTGTGCGTCGTCGCTTAACGCGCTGAAATTAGCTTGCGATGCACTTCAAGATGGCCGTGCTGATGCCATGCTCGCAGGTGGCTTATCTCGGCCCGATTGCCTGTATACGCAGATGGGTTTCTCGCAGTTGCGCGCCTTGGCGTCACAGCGATGCGCACCGTTTGATGCGGCTGCCGATGGGCTCATGGTCGGCGAAGGCGGCGGCATCTTCGTGCTGAAACGGTTGGCTGATGCGGAGCGCGGTGGTGACACGATCCATGGAGTTATCTGCGGCATTGGCTTGTCGAATGACCGGGCAGGAAATTTACTCGCACCAGCAAGCGAAGGCCAACTCCGCGCCATGCGCGCTGCTTACACGGAGGCCGGCTGGTCACCTGAGGATGTGCAACTCATCGAATGCCACGCCACTGGCACACGGGTTGGCGATGCGACCGAATTCCGAAGCCTGAAGGAACTCTGGGGTACGGCGTGTCATGTCGGCCAATGTGTGATCGGCTCCGTGAAGTCAACGGTTGGTCATCTGCTCACCGGCGCGGGCGCTGCCGGATTGGTGAAGGTGCTGCGCGCGCTGCGCGAAGCCAAGCTGCCGCGGACGGCGAATTTTCGAAGCGCGGCCACAGGAATCGACTTGCCACGCAGCCGCTTTCGAATTCTGAATCAAACTGAAGATTGGCCAACATCGACGGGTGGCCCGCGGCGAGCGGCGATCAGCGGCTTTGGTTTCGGCGGCATAAACGCCCATGTATTAATCGAGGAGTATCGGTGCCCGCGTTCCGCCGTCAGCGCTAAGCCGCTGCCAGCGAATCCGAAGCCGCAACCGATTGCAATCATCGGGTTGGCCGTGCGGGCCGGCCAAGCTACCAATGCCTGCGAATTTGGGGAGCGGTTGTTCAGCCCGAACAATGACCCGCTTGGCTCAATCAGTGAACTAGGCGTCCCACTTGGACGGTTTGCCATCCCGCCGCGCGAATTGGAAGCGATGCTCCCGCAGCAGACGCTCGCCCTACTGACAGCGACAGAAGCGCTGGAAGATGCTGACATCACGGAACTGCCCGACCCAGACCGGACCGGTGTTTATCTCGGAATGGTGCTCGACCAAAACACGACCAATTTCCACTTCCGCTGGTCGCTAAAACCCCAAGAGCGCGATGAGGTTCAGCCACTAACGGCCGACCGCACGATGGGTGCACTCGCGAGTATTGCGGCGAGCCGGATCGGTCGGGCCATCCGGTCGGGTGGGCCCTGTTTCGCACTCAGCAGCGAAGAGACGTCTGGTGCACGTGCTCTCGAACTCGCAATCTCAGCATTAAGGCGCGGCGAGATTTCCATGGCCCTCGCCGGGGCGGTGGATCTGCCAAATGATTTCCGAGTTCGCAATGTGGTGCCAAATGATCAGCAGCCGACCGACGCGGCCGTCACCTTGGTATTGCAAAGGCTTGAAGATGCTCAGAAGGATGGGCGTCGCATCTATGGAGTCATCGAGGATGATGTCGTAGCCGACTCCGACGTCCATGTTAGAAGCCAGATGTTCGCCGGAGCCGCGAGTTGCATGCTGGAGGTAGCGAGCGCTTGCATCGCATTCGAACAAAAATCGTTGCCAATATCCGGAACGAAAGCAGCCCAGTATTGGTTACGCAACGCAGATGACACACGCCGTCGGGTTCGGGTTACAGAGTCAGACAGTGGAGTAAATCCAACTTCTTTCACTTTGTCTGAGGTCTCGGACAACTCTTCAGCCGCGAAATGGAAAACTCCGACTTCGGAGCATCTGATATTTATTTCGTGTGATTCTATTTTGTCCTTGCGCGACGAAGTGCGTCGGCTGGTCGCGTTAGCTAAGGCTGGCGAGTCTTTATCAAACATCGCCCATCAATGTTTGAAACAATCCAGTCTGCATCGTGGATGTCGTCTTGCAATATTGGCTTGCAACCTTGATCAACTGTACGATGCGCTTGCGTTCATCGAAGCCCGGCTGGCCGGTGGTGAAATGCCGGTTGACCCGCCGGCTCAATTCCGCGATCGCCTTTTCTGTTCGGCATCATTCTTGGCCGGGACTGGAAGTCTGGCGTTTGTATTTCCAGGTTCCGGCAATCACTTTGCTGGCATGGGTCGTGAATTGGGCTTGGCTTTCCCCAACGTGCTTCGCCGGCACGAACGCGAAAATTCATCGTTGCGGTCTCAATGGCAACCTGAGACGATTTGGAGCGAAGATTGCCGTGACATCAATCCGAGCTCGGCGTTGTTCGCACAAGTGGTGTATGGCACGCTTGTCAGCGACCTCTTGGCCGAATTCGGGGTGCGGCCATCAGCGGCGATTGGCATTAGCCTTGGCACTTCGGCCAGTTTCTTCGGCTTGAGGGCCTGGACCGAACGTGACGAGATGTACCGTCGTATTCAGTCGTCAACTTTGTTTACCCACGAGTTGGCGGGGCCGTGCCGTGCAGCGAATGAAACCTGGGGTCGGCCCGTCAACGAGCCGGTCGATTGGCTGACCGGCGTTATCGGTTGCTCCGCTGAGGTGGTTCGCGAGAAACTCGCGGGGATCGAGCGCGCTTATTTATTGACAATTAATTCTCCGAACGAATGCACGATCGGCGGCGAACGGGCGGCGGTGGAAAGATTGATCGCGCATCTCGGTGGTGCTTTCGTACCTCTCTTCGGAGTGAGCATCGCGCATTGCGAAGTTGTGAAGCCGGTCGCAGACGCATACCGGGCCTTGCATGTCCTGCCAGTGACACCACCGCTGGGTGTAGATTTCTATCACCAGATTTCGTGTCAGCGATTTGTCCCAGACTTTGAATCAGCCGCCGATGCGGTCCTCGCGCAAGCATCGCACACCGTTAATATCCCGGCGATCATTGAGTCGGCTTATCGAGACGGGGTGCGGTTCTTCTTAGAAATCGGTCCGGGATCATCGGCCACTCGCATGATCGGAAAAATTCTTGAGGGCCGCCCGCATGTAGCGCGATCGGCGGGGCCCGGTCGGGGCGATGAAGTGGGCAACGTGTTGCGGGTATTGGCAGAATTATTTGTGGCAGGATACGGCGTTGATCTTGCTCCACTCTATCCACAACAGCAGTTTCATCAGAGCATGGATACGAAGGAAGTCATACACTTGCCGGTGCGGCCATTCCCGTTTGAGCTGCGCCCGCGGCCTCAAGGTAAGACGGCGCTGCGCCAACCCATTACCACGACTCCCAATCCTCTCCCCCCGCCCTCCGGTCTCGCCCCCCGTATTTCCGGTCCCCTCCCCCCTTGTGGGGGAGGGCTAGGGTGGGGGGTTGAGCCATCGCGTGCTCCAACCCCCCACCCTAGCCCTCCCCCACAAGGGGGGAGGGGACCGGAAGGGTGCGGGAAAGGACAGGACGGATGCGGAAGGGACGAAGAGGGCGGTAAGAGAGTTCAAAGTATTTCAGCTATACAACAGTTTGGCGGCATCGCGGAGAGCGCGACCGACACGATTTTCGCCAGTGCCGCGCGGGCGCAACTTGCTACCGTGCGAGCCCACGCTGACTTCTTGCGATTCACAAATGCGACGCAAGCGCATGTTGCGGCACTCTTGACCGGAAACGTCGTCCTAGAGGATTTCCAACCGGCCGAGGTTCTAACGCACGAGGCACCGACGGCGCTCGACCGATCACAATGTCTGGCGTTTGCTACGGGCGACGTTGCACCGGTTGTCGGACCGCGATTTGCCGAAATCGATTACTTCCCGACACGCGTGCGATTGCCCGATGAGCCACTGATGCTCGTGGACCGCATTCTCGCGATAGAGGCGCAACCGCTGTCGCTGTCGCATGGTCGGGTGATCACCGAGCACGATGTCACGGCGGACCGTTGGTACCTCGATCACAATCGCATCCCGGTGTGCATTGCGGTCGAAGCCGGGCAGGCCGACTTATTTCTCTCCGGCTACCTTGGCATCGATCTCCATACGCGCGGACTCGCCGTTTATCGCTTGTTGGACGCCGTTGTTACGTTCCACAGCGACCTGCCCTCGCCCCCGTCGGTAATCCGCTACGACATTCACATCGACCGATTTTTTCGCCAAGGCGAAACGTATCTATTTCGTTTCCGATTCGTGGGCACGGTCGATGGAGAGCCGTTGCTCACCATGACCGATGGGTGCGCGGGATTCTTCACGGCCGACGAACTCGCAGCCGGCAAGGGGATCGTGCACACCGAATTGGATCGCCGGCCGATCACAGGAAAGAAGCCTGATGCCTGGGCGCCTCTTGTGGAAATGCACGACGTCGAATCCTACGACGATTCTCAAATTGAAACCTTGCGCCGTGGCGACTTGGCGAGTTGCTTTGGTCCCGCGTTCGTTGGATTGCCGCTGGCAAATCCTCTGCGATTACCAGGCGGCCAAATGCACCTCGTGGATCGCATTACGCATCTCGATCCAAACGGCGGTCGATTTGGTCTTGGGTTGATCCGGGGCGAAGCGGATGTGCGGCCAGACGACTGGTACTTGACCTGCCATTTCATTGATGACATGGTGATGCCCGGCACTCTCATGTACGAGTGCTGTTTGCACACACTGCGCGTTTTTCTGATGCGGCTCGGTTGGGTCGGCGAGCACGATAAGGTGGCCTGGCAACCAGTGGCCGGCGACGCTGCCCGACTCCGCTGCCGCGGACAAGTTACTACGGCGACTCGGAAAGTAACTTACGAAGTGTCAATCAAGGAACTGGGCTATCGACCAGAGCCATATGCGCTTGCTGATGTGCTCATGTATGCGGATGGTAAGCCTATCGTTGAAATGCTCGGGATGTCAGTCCGACTCACGGGAACGAATCGCGAAAGACTTGAACAGATTTGGCACCGGCAACCAAGCGCGGTCGCTTATGATCGCGATCGGATTCTGGCTTTTGCCATCGGCAAGCCATCCGAAGCGTTTGGCGACCGATACCTCGCCTTTGATCACGACCGCGTGATCGCACGCCTGCCCGGGCCGCCCTACAGTTTTCTCGATGGGATCATCGCCGTCGAAGGTGAGCCTTGGATAATGCGGGCAGGCTCATCCGCCGTGGCGGAATACGAGGTGCCGCCGAATGAATGGTACTTCAGGGCAAATTGCCAGCCGACGATGCCGTTCGCTGTGTTGTTGGAGATCGCGCTACAGCCGTGCGGCTGGCTGGCGGCTTACGTTGGCTCAGCGCTAACGAGTGAAACCGATCTTTCCTTCCGTAACCTCGGCGGCAAAGCGACGCTCCATCAGTCGGTCTCGCCGACAACCGGCACCCTCACCACACGAGTGAAGCTGACAAACGTATCGCATTCCGGCGGGATGATCATCCAGCACTACGAATTCGACATGCGAGATCGGGCTGGGCGCCCAGTCTACGATGGCACAACGTACTTTGGCTTCTTTTCGAAGAAGGCTCTCGCGGATCAAGTTGGCTTGAGGGACTTCGATAAGCTTGGCGACGGGAAAGCGGGTGAGGAATTCTTGTTTCCGCAAGCTCCGCCCTTCCCTGATGCGCGACTGCAAATGATCGATCGTGTGTCGCGATACTGCCCGGATGGAGGTCGCGCGAAATTAGGATTTATCGAGGGGACAAAGCGGGTGGATCCGGCTGAGTGGTTCTTCAAAGCTCACTTCCACCAAGACCCGGTCATGCCAGGATCGCTGGGATTGGAGGCCATGCAACAACTGCTGCTTGTGGTGGCGGAACGACGGTGGGGCCTTTCGGATCATTTGACCTGGCAATCAGTTGCGGTGAAACAGCCCCACGAATGGGTGTACCGCGGCCAAGTCATTCCCAGCAATTCGCAAGTGACAGTCCAGGCAGAGGTTACTACCATAGAGGACAGTTGCCGGCTGCTCCGCGCTAAAGGTTTGCTCTTTGTTGATGGCCGGCCCATCTATCGGATGACAGATTTCTCGCTCCAAGGTTGGGGAACATGAACTACTCGCGCGTCTATCTCGACGCGATCGGCTATGAGCTGCCGCCGGTCGTCGTGTCAACGCGCGATCTCGAAGCGCGACTAGAACCGGTCTATCGGCGCTTGCGCCTGCCGCAGGGACAACTGGAAGCGTGGACCGGCATCAGCGAACGCCGTTGGTGGGACGTCGAGCATTCGCTATCACAGAGCGCCACCGTGGCCGCACGGAAGGCGCTCGACGCCTCGGGTGCGCAAGCTTCCGATATAGAAGTTCTGATTTATGCTGGCGTGTGTCGGGAACAGTTCGAACCGGCGACGGCATGCAATGTCGCATCCGCGCTGGGCGTTAGTCCCGATGCGGCGGTTTACGACCTCTCCAATGCGTGTCTCGGCGTGTTGAACGGCATCGTCGATATTGCCAATCGAATCGAGCTTGGCCAGATTCGGGCAGGCATGGTGGTATCCTGCGAGACAGCGCGCGAAATCAATGAGACCATGATTCAGCAAATGCTCCAAAATGCGACGATGGAGAACTTTAAGAATTCGCTGGCGACACTGACAGGCGGGTCGGGTGCGGTTGCAGTTTTGGTTACCGATGGTTCGTTCGGGTCGCCGCGAATGCGCAAATTGATCGGCGGCGTGACCCAAAACGCTCCGCAGCACTTCGGTTTGTGCAAGTGGGGTCTGCAAGCTGTTCCCACGGCACTCCAACAATTCATCGCCAACGATGCACCAGCGATGGTCCGTTACGGCGTGGACCTGGGCCTGAAGCATTGCGTGATGCCCTTCATGTCCACGGATGCCGTTGCCGTGCTTCGTTACGGTGTGGACCTCGGCCTTCGAACCTGGCAGAGCTTCATGGGCAAGCTTGGATGGGCGGTTGATAACGTAGACAAAGTGATCTGCCATCAGGTGGGCTCAGGGCACCGCGACGCCGTGTTGCGGGCGCTCGGCATCAGTCACGAAAAGGATTTTTCGACGTTTCCATTCTTGGGCAACATCGGCACGGTGTCGTTGCCATTGACCGCCGCACTTGCCGAAGAGCGACAGTTTTTGCGGCAAGGCGACCGGGTCGGCTTCCTCGGCATCGGCAGTGGTCTTAATTGCATGATGTTGGGCCTGCAATGGTAGGCGCGGAATTGCACAAGTCAGAAGTTAAAAGTCAGAATTCGGAAGCGAAATCACAGTTTTTTGCGGTTGGCGATGCCAACATGCACTACCTCGAGGCGGGCACCGGATCCCCGGTATTCTTGCTGCACGGCAATCCAACTTGGTCATATTTCTATCGCAATTTGATTCCGGCCCTCGCGAACGATCATCGTGTCATTGCGCCGGACCATGTCGGCTGTGGATTATCAGACAAGCCCCCCCTCTCGCAATACCCGTACTCGCTTGAACGTCGTGTGGCCGACATTGGCCGGTTGATCGATGAGATTGTGCCGACCGGCCGGGTCAGTTTGGTCGTCCATGACTGGGGCGGCATGATCGGGTTCGCCTGGGCAACGGCAAATCCAGATCGCGTCGATCGCCTTGTCGCGATGAACACGGCGGCGTTTCCACTGCCGGCAGGGAAAAAGCTGCCCTGGTCGTTGCGGCTCGGACGAAATCGATTGACCGGGCCGTTGCTCAACCGCGGACTCAATGCATTCTGCCGTGGGGCCGCGCGGTATTGCGTCGTGCGAAAGCCGATGGACGCAGAAACTCGACGAATGTTTCTTGCGCCGTACGACTCGTGGGCACATCGGATCGCAGTGGATCAATTTGTTCGCACAATTCCCTTGAGCGCTAACGATTCTGGCTTCGATATTGTGAGGCGGACCGAAGCGAATCTACAAACACTCGCAGATCGACCGATGTTGCTCGCTTGGGGATTGAACGATTTTGTTTTCGATCGTGACTATCTGACCCAATGGCGACGACATTTCCCAAACGCTGAGGTCGCGGCCATTGACGATGCCGGCCACTACTTGCTCGAAGACGCAGGCGATGAATTGATTCCTCGGATTTCACAATTCCTGGCGCCATGAGCGGCTCGGCGAATATCGCGGCACATCTTTCCGCTCGCGCGCAAACACACCCTACGCAAATCGCATATCAAGGCCGCATAGGGCGACGACAGTTCCAAGCGACCTACGCTGAGCTCGACGAGCGAACGAATCGAATTGCGCATGGCTTGCGGGCGATCGACGTGACACGCGGGACGCATGTCGCGCTCATGCAGCCGCCAGGGCCGGATTTCTTTGCCCTCGTTTTCGCGCTATTTCGGCTCGGAACCGTGCCGATTTTGATCGATCCTGGCATGGGTGTGAAAGGGCTCGGCAAATGTTTGGCCGAGTCTGAGCCGGCCGCTTTTATTGGGACAATGCGAGCCCACATTGCCCGAATCCTCTTCCGGTGGGCCAAAGGTGCGCGCATTTTCGTGCGAACCACAGGGCGGCTGGGCCCCGGCCTATCTCTGACGGGCCTGGAGCGGCTCGGGAGCGCTCGCACGGGCACAATCATGGAAGATGTGGCTCCGCACACCATAGCCGCAATCTTGTTTACGAGCGGCAGCACTGGCCCGGCCAAAGGTGCCGTCTACACATACGAAATATTCCAGGAACAAATCAAGGTTCTAAAAAGTTCATTCAACATTGAGCCTGGCGAAATCGATTTGTGCACCTTTCCTCTGTTCGCATTATTCGCCCCGGCACTCGGCATGACCGCCGTCGTACCGGATATGGATGCATCGCGGCCGGCTCAGGCCGATCCGGCTCACCTGGCAAGATTGATTCAGGACTATCGTGTGACGAATCTCTTTGGTTCCCCCGCTTTGGTCAAGAATCTTGCACAAGAGTGTTTGCGTCGTCAGATCGTATTCGACTCAGTGAAACGTGTGATATCGGCCGGGGCGCCGGTATCGGCGACAATCATTGAGGAGACGGCAAAAATGCTGGCGCCGCGCGTGCAGGTGTTCACGCCGTACGGTGCGACCGAGGCGTTGCCCGCCGCGATCATCGGCAGCGACGAGATCCTTGGCGAAACGCGAGCTAAGACGGATCAAGGAGCGGGCATTTGTGTCGGCCGTCCCGCCGGTCGCATCGAAATCGCGATTATCCCAATCAGTGACGGGCCGATCGCCGAGTGGACTGACGTGACGCCGCTGTCTGCAAATGAAATTGGCGAAATCGCAGTGCGCGGACGGGTAGTCTCGCCGGCCTACTTCAATCGCGCAGATTTGACGGCCCTTGCGAAGATTCCAGATCGGGCGACCGACACTTTCTGGCACCGCATGGGCGATGTTGGTTACATCGATGATGTTGGTCGACTCTGGTTTTGCGGGCGGAAATCACATCGCGTTGTCACTCCGCAGCGCACATACTTTACGATTCCCTGTGAAGCTATCTTCAATATGTGCAACAAAGGTCACCTTCGCACCGCTCTCGTCTGTGCGCAAGGGCGGCCTGTCATATGTGTGGAATGGGCTGGCAGGCATTCGGCTCCTAAATTGGAAATCGAGCGGGAACTGCGCGAGGCTGGCAAGCGATACGAACATACTCGAGCGATACGTGACTTCCTTTTCTATTCCCAGCCATTTCCTGTTGATGTCCGCCACAACGCCAAGATCAATCGCGAGAAGCTCGCCGAGTGGGCGGCGAGGCAACTGCCATGAAGGCCCTCGTCACCGGCGGCGGCGGGTTTCTGGGCTCGGCCATCGTCCGCCGACTCATCGCGCGCGGCGACAATGTGCGATCGTTTTCCCGACAACGATATCCGGAGTTGGAAAAACTCGGCGTCGAACAATTCTCCGGCGATCTCGCCGATGCGGGCGCCGTAGATGGCGCGGTCGCGGGCTGTGACATTGTCTTTCATGTCGCCGCGAAAGCCGGCATTTGGGGGCCATATCGCGAATTTCGTGATGCCAACATCATTGGCACTCGCAATATGATCGCCGCGTGTCGCAAGAATCATATCACTCGATTGGTTTACACCAGCTCGCCTAGCGTCGTGCATACGGGCCAGGACCTGGAAGGTGTCAACGAATCGGTGCCGATCCCGCGACATTTCGAGGCGCACTATCCCGCCACGAAAGCCATCGCCGAACGTAAATTGCTCGCGGCCAATGCTCCCGAACTCGCGACCATGGCACTGCGGCCGCATCTGATTTGGGGACCGGGCGATGTGCATCTGGTGCCGCGGCTGATTGAGCGAGCCAAGCAAGGCAAGGTGAGGTTCATTGGCGATGGCTCGAAGCTTGTGGATGTCACTTACATCGACAATGCGGTTGATGCTCACGTCAACGCAGCGGATCGTTTGTGGCCGGGCTCGCCGATCGCCGGCAAGGCCTACTTCATTTCGCAAGGCGAGCCGGTGCGAATGGCGGATTTCATCAATCGCATCCTTGCGGCCGCCGGCTTGCCGCCTCTGAAGAAGTCCCTGCCCTTCCCGACCGCCTACGGATTGGCTTGGCTGATCGAATTTGCGGCCACGGCTGCAGGCTGGAAAGACGAACCTCGGCTCACCCGTTTTGTCGTGCGGCAATTCGCGACGGCTCATTGGTTTGACATTTCCGCGGCACGACGAGATCTCGATTACACGCCCAAAGTTTCGACCGAAGAAGGACTGCGGCGGCTTGAAGCGTGGCTGAACGCGAAATGAGTCACTGTTCAAAGACATGTGGAATGAAGCGGCTTGTGTTTTTCGTTATCGGTGACGCATCCTCGCGGATGCCCATGCCGCACGCATAACCGTTGACAAGCCAACTGCCCAGAATCGGTGTGTTGCCGTCAAACGTCGGAATGCTTTTGACGTCCTGGTAGACACACGGCAGATCGCCGTAATCGCCATCGCTCTCTGCGACATTTTCACCATTGACGCTGATGCTTACATTCGCGCCCTCTCGTCCGCTGACTGGCTTCTTGACGTACGTCTGATTCCAAGCCTTGAATGCGGTTCGCAGTAAATAAGGACACTCTGGGAACAACTCCCATAGCACCACCAAGATTGCCTTGTGGCTCAACAACATCTTCCATGGCGGCTCGAACCAGCGCACACGCACCTCGGGCAGATGCGGGCCAAATTCCTCGGCCAGCATCCATTCCCAAGGGTAGAGCTTGTAACAGGTGCGAATAATCCCCTCGTCCTGATCGACGAATTGTTTTCGGGCGGAGTTCCAGCCCACGGCTTCAATTGGCAAATACACGGTCTTGAGTCCTGCTTGTTCTGCAGTGTCGCGCAGATAATTCGTCGTCATAAAGTCTTCGAGGTGTTCGCGCTGCGACACAAAATGCACTGGCCCTTCAATCGGTCGAGTGAGCGATTTCCAAAACTCAATCAATCGTTCGTGCAAGCTGTTGAACTGATCTTTCCCGGGAAACTGGTCTTTCAGCCAATACCACTGGATCACCGCGGCTTCCAAGAGAGCGGTGGGCGTATCCGCGTTGTATTCCAGGAGCTTCGGTGGATTGCGGCCGTCATAGGCGAAGTCGAACCGGCCATAGAGCGTCTGATTGTCGCGCTCCCAACTTTGCTTGATCCAAGGAATGAAGCCTGGGGATATTTGAAAGTCGGCAAAACGCTCTGTGGCGATGATGTGATCGACGACTTTTAAGCAAAGGTCATTCAGCTCATACGTCGCCTTTTCGATGACATCGATTTCGCTTGTCTGAAACTTGTAATAAGCAGACTCATCCCAATAGGGTTGCCCGTCAGCTGAGTGGAAGTGAAAGCCCTGACTTTCCACAGTCGCTTGCCAGCCTGGCCGCTGTGCGATGGCGATGCGTTGCACGGCTCAGCTCCCGGACGCATGAGCTGAGCCGGTATGGCCAAAGCCGCCGCGCGAAGTAACGGAATGCGACGACGAATGACTGCCGGCAGTCGATCCGCCGGAGCGCATTACGACGCTCGACCCACGCGAATAGCCCGAGCCCCAGCCCCAGCCGTAATGCCAGGGACGCGAGCGATAACCAAAGTAGCTGTGGCTCGATGTGGTGTGACTTGTTTGGCCATTCGCGTCGGCCGTGAGTTGATCGGTTTCGGAATTTGGCGTACCCCAAATGGTCGTGGCATAAAGGGTCAACAAGACCGCGGAGCCGGCTAGGCCGAGCGTGAGTGTGCGAGTTGTGCGTGGGAACATGAAGACCGCTCGATCTAGTACCAGCCGCCGGTCACCGGCAATGTCTGCCCGGTGATGTAGCCGCTTTCCTCGCTGGCGAAGAACAAGACCGCGTTGGCGACATCCTCCGGCCGGCCCACTCGGCCGACGGGAATCTGCTTCTCGTACTCGGCCATGACCTCCGGCCGAATATCGCCGAGCATTGGCGTTTGCACCACGCCAGGGGCCACCGCGTTGACCGTAATGCCGCGCTTCGCCAGCTCCTTGGCAAGAACCCGTGTCATGCCGAGAACGCCGGCCTTGGCCGCAGCGTAGTTGGCTTGGCCGGGGAAGCCGACGAGACCGGCGATCGAGGACACATTGATTATTCGTCCGCCATCGGCCAACATTTCGGCGGCCAACTTGGAACAGTAAAAGACGCCGTTCAGATTGGTTTCCAGGACCGTGTGCCATTCTTCCAGCGACATTTTCTTAATCGTGCGATCTCGAAGGATGCCAGCGTTGTTCACCAAAATGTCGAGCCGGCCAGCTTGTGACTTGATGGTTTCGAACATGGTTTGAACGGATTCAAACTTACGAACATCGGCACCGACCAGATGCACCTTGGCGCCGGATGCTTTCGCTCGCTCCATCACCTGTTCCGCATCGCGGAGGTTCTGGCCCTGAGGGTCCGCGTAGTATTGCACGAAGCAAGTCGCTCCAGCCTTCGCGAAGGCTTCGAGCATGAACGCGCCCATGCCGCGCGAGCTACCGGTGACCAGGACCACTTTGTTCGGAAACGAATATGTGATCATGGATTATTTATTGGGATAGGGTTTCTGCCAGAAGTTCTCGCCGCTGAGGTTCAGGGCCGGCTTGGTTTCGATGGTGCAATCGCCATTCACTTTGGTCTGACAGGACAAACGAATCTCATTCTCATGGCCGATGGCGGCAAATACGCTGAGCGGGTGCAAACTGAAATTCACTCGTTCCATCAATGTCTTGTCGCTCAGGTTTTCCATGCCTTTTTTCACATAGATCTTGCAGGTCCCGCAGAGGCCGAGCCCGCGACAATTGAGTAGCCTCGACGGCAGATCGGGATAGACTTCGACGCCGGCCTGGCGAAGTTCCTGCCGCAAGTTGGCGCCAGCGGCAACTTCGATATCCTTCTTTTCGTTTGCGATTGTCACCTTCGGCATGAAGCGGTCTCCCGAGCTGTTTCCCGGCTAATGTGTTGAGATAAAATTCTATTTGTCAGTGGTCAGTTGTCAGTGGTCAGTTGTCAGAAAAGGTCCATTTGCCGACAACTGACATCGGACCACGGACTCAAAGTGAAGCATGGCTCGCTTGCGATTGATTCATTTGAGCGACATTCACATCCGCGAGGCGCGGCCTGGCTGGGTTCCTCGTGATTTCCTGACAAAACGGACCTCCGGCTGGGTGAATCTGCTGCGGCGCGGGCGGCGATTTGACCGGGCGCTGCACGTAATTTCCCATTTGATCGCGGACGTAAAAAGGACCAAGCCCGATGCACTGATCTTCTCCGGGGATGCATCCGCTTTGGGGTTTCGCAGTGAAGTCCAAGCCGCGGCGATAGCACTGCACGTTGGTGATTCCCGAATGCCCCCGGCGATTGCGGTTCCCGGCAACCACGATCACTACATCCGCGCGGCCGCCAGTAGCGATGCGTTTGAATCGGCGTTCATCCCTTGGATGGTCGGCCACCGCATCGAGCCGCATCGGTATCCTTTTGCCCGCGAGATCGGCGGCATGTGGTTCATTGGCGTCAATTCCTGCAAACCAAATCGGCTTGCGTGGGATGCCAGCGGAGCAGTCGGCCATACGCAACTGGCACGGATCGATCGTTTGCTGGGTGAGCTTCCGCTTGGGCCGCGCACGCTTGTCACGCATTATCCATTTTCCAAAGATGACGGCCGACCTGAACCCTATTGGCATGGCTTGCGCGACCGAGTTGCGTTGGCCTCGCTTTTGGAAAAGCACGACGTGCGTCTTTGGCTTTGTGGGCATCGGCACGCGAACTACGCTTTGCCGCCCAGCCGTGACATTCCGTTTGCCCAAATTTGTGCCGGCAGTTCGACGCAAGCGGGGCGAGCATCGTATATGGAAGTCCTGATCGACGATGCAACCGTGACTGTTAAGCGACACGTATTCCAAGGACATGAGGAGCATTTCTTGCCGGCGAATGAGCCGGTGAACATACCTGGCGTGTTTGAGTAGGTCCCGCCTGCCGGGCGGGACCCTCAGACACGTCCCGCCCGGCAGGCGGGACCTACTACGGGATGATCGCGGCGGCTCCGATGATCACCACCGTTTCCCACGCGGCACCCGTGACGCTCACCTCAGGCGGGTAGAGCAAGTACGGCACCGGATCGCCCGGGTAGCAACGGCCCGCACTCGTCTCGAACCGTTGGCACGGCCGTTCGGCGAATCGGTACGGCACCAGGGCAATGTCGCGGTATGCTTCCACAGCGGACCAAATTGGCTGAATCGCACCAAGGCTCCAGCCATAGCGTTCGGTGTTCACATCTTCGCCGTAGAGACGGCCAAAGATGACGTAGTTCGGCTCGATTTGTTTGATCACACCGGCGAACGTTCTGGGTTCATAGTTCTCGAGCGACAGCGGCTCATACGGCGGAAATACGACGTTGCCGGTTTCCATCCGTTTCGGGCGGTGCTTAATTTCCTCACGAATGCGGGCCTTCAGCTCGGCCTCGGATTCAAAGCGATAGAGCCGTTCAAACTTCGGCGGATCGACCTCAATGCCGATGTCTCTCAAACTGATGTCTGCCCCGTCGGCGTCGCTCGGCGGTGTGCCCGGAGGAGTCGACGACTGCGGAGGAGGAGCCGGCGGTTGCATCGTGAGCATGTCCGGTGCGGTTTGCGGCTGGAACATCACCGGCACTAAAATCCGCGTTTGGGGAACGACCATCACCGGTGCAGGTGCTGCCATTACCGGCTGTTCACCGACGGGCTGGAAGCTCGTTGCCGGCACTGTCGGCTGGGGAATCGCCATCATTGGCTGAGCAGGCTCGCTCGGCGAATTCACGACGATCCTCACCGGCGTGCCAGGTGCTCCCGCAGCGCCAACCGTTTCGGCACGGCGGAAGGTGTAGGTCGGAACCTTGGCGTTCCTCGTCGGCACAGCGACCGGTGCCGACTCGGTGGTGTTCGGTTGATAGGGCGACTGGGCGTAAAGTTGCGATGCGGTCAATAGGCCGGCGAGCAACACGAGCGCCCGGCGGCCGACGCGGTCAGTCGCCATTCGCCAGGCGGAAATCCGCCGAGCTGTAGTTGGGTGCTTCTTGCGTGATGAAGATGTCATGCGGATGGCTCTCCTGCACTGAAGCCGCGCTGACCTGGATAAACCGGGCCTTCGTCCTCAGCTCGTCGATCGTACCTGTGCCGCAGTAGCCCATTCCGGCTCGCAGACCGCCCACTAGCTGCACCACGAATGGCGCCAGCGGTCCCTTGTACGGCACTCTGCCTTCGACACCCTCGGGGACCAGTTTGCTGGTCACCGTTTCCTTTTGCTGATACCGGTCGCGGGAGCCATCCATCATGGCGCCCATTGATCCCATGCCGCGGTACGTCTTGAAGCTGCGTCCCTTGTAGATAATCGTCTGCCCCGGGCTTTCCGCGAGGCCGGCGAACAGTCCGCCGATCATCACGCAGTTCGCACCCGCGGCGATGGCTTTCGTCATGTCGCCGGAGAAGCGGATGCCTCCATCGGCGATGATCGGCACGCCACCCGCGCCCTGGGTCGCACGGGCAATCGCGGTGATCTGCGGCACACCCACTCCCGAGACGACCCGCGTCGTGCAGATCGAGCCCGGCCCAATGCCCACCTTCACCGCGTCCGCCCCGGCTTTCACCAGCGCGGCCGCCCCTTCTTCCGTGGCCACGTTGCCCGCGATCACATCGATCCCGAACCGCTTTTTGATTTCGCGGACGGTCTCGATCACATTGCGGCTATGGCCATGGGCCGAGTCCACAACCAGCACGTCAACGCCGGCCTTGATCAGCGACTCGGCCCGCTCGAACTCGAACACGCCCATCGCCGCCCCGACACGTAGCCGGCCTCGCCGGTCTTTGCTCGCATTGGGGAAGTTTTGGAGCTTGTCGATGTCCTTGATCGTAATCAGGCCCCTCAGTCGGTATTGATCGTCAACCAGCAAAAGTTTCTCGACTTTATTTCTTGTAAGGATTGATTCGGCTGTATCGAGTGTGGTGTCTTCAGGGGCAGTGACCAGGTTTTCTTTGGTCATGACCTCCGAAACGGCTAAAGAATTGTCGGTCAAAAACCGAAGGTCGCGCCGCGTCAGAATTCCCCGCAGCTTACCACCGCTGGTAATTGGCACCCCGCTGATCTTGAGCTGTTCCATGAGCTTGCGCGCGGTGCCGACGGTTTCCTCGGGCGGTAACTGAATGGGGTCGGTGATGATGCCATTCGCGCTGCGCTTGACCTTATCCACCTCGGTGGTCTGAGCCTGGATGGTCAGATTCTTGTGGATGATCCCAAGCCCGCCCTCCTGGGCCAACGCGATCGCCAGGTCGGACTCGGTGACCGTGTCCATCGGCGAAGAGATGATCGGGATATTGAGCGTGATGTTCCGCGTCAGTTGCGTTTTGACATCGACCTCGGCCGGCACGACGTCGCTGTACCCCGGTTCGAGGAGAACGTCGTCGAAAGTGATTCCCTGCGAAGAAATTCGGTCGAGCATGGTCTGAGGCCCTTCATAGATTTCGTTGCATTGTAGGGAACCCACGAGGCGATGGTGCAGGCCAGGTTAGAAGGCGAAAAATCGGGTCGTGATTTCCGCCGCCGGTCCAACGGACCGCGATACCTTAGCCCAGGCCGCTAGGCCTGGGCTAAGGTATCGCGGTCCGTTGGACCGCAAACGAATCCGATCCCGATTGTCAGCGCGCAGCACTGCCTGGGAAAATGCGAGCGGGTGCAGTGGGCGTTTGAGTTGTTGTTGGTGAATCTTCCTCGCCGAGCGGGAGCGCTTGCTCCTCTCACGCCTCTTTGTGGAAGTTGACGAAGCTCGCCGCCTTGTGTTTAAGGGCGGCTTTGCCGGGCGAGCAGTGGAATTGGCCGCCCGGTCGTCGCTTGCGGTGGTGGTAGTAGTGGTGGTGGTGTTCGTCTGCGACGACCGCAATTGGGCATGGGCCCCACAGAAGTGGAGCACCCGTCTCACAAGAGTGAGACGATCGCCCGCTCGCATCCCCCAGAACAGTCCGCGAGCATTTGATGTTGACCTCGGCCGCGGCCAACAGGAAATGCCAAGAGGAAGTATTTCATACTTTGGGGCCGAAGGCAAATGAAAATGGAAATGTTGCAACGAGCGCACCTGCCGCCGCGGGGTGCCAAGGTGCCAGGGGTTGAAACCCCTGGCTACGTTTCGTTCGTCCTCCGGACGAGAGTGCATCGGAAGTTTTCGCCCGGAGGGCGCACGATCGTAGCCAGGGGATTCATCCCCTGGTACGAGGAATCCTCCACGCGCCCCGCCCCGTAGGGCGGACGAGAGCGTGCGCAATGCGAATCACCGTCGTCGCGCGCCAGAGGTTGAAACCTCTGGTTACAATCGTGCGCCCTCCGGGCGAAAATGTGGAGAGCGAGGATAGATAGCGCCAGCCAGGTTAGCGCGCATATGTGGCCGGTGCGATCTATCTCGCGGATCCCATGAGCGAGTCATCATAAGGCGAAGCGAAGCAATGAGTTTCTTGCGAATGAAATCGCGTCTGTGTTGTATTCTGGCTGCGGACAGATAATCAATGGTTCGCCGGCTTGGAAGATGCCTATGCCTCGCCTAGCGTCAGTTTATGCCCGTGATCGCGACTACATCATCCAGCCGTCTTCCTGGACCACAACCGGACTTCGCATTGGGACAGATCCAATAGAGGTGTTGCCGGGTGATGCCGACTCCACCAAATTGGGCGCGGCACTCCGAAAAGCGCTGACTGCAGCCCAAGAGGGGGTCACAAACCCTACGGACTGGAAAGCGCACCTCGAACCGTTCCTCCAAAGTGCCGAGATACGAAGCTGGAATGTGCTCCAAAAATCTGCGAAGATGTGCGACGTTGAGGCGATGGATGGTGAATTGCGAATTACTCCCAGCAGAAATGGCGGGACATCGGGGCCAGACAAGGGATACCATCCAATCGCCGATCAAGCCGTCGTGCTACCGCAAGATTGTTCCGCCGAAGAACTGGGTGCTGTGGTGTTGCGAGCCCTGTCGCTTTGCTGTTGAAGTCTGTGAAGGCGCCGGCGAACCATGACGTTGCATTTGACCGGGCCCGCATGACGGTTTTTTGAGAAAGGCACGCCGAACCAAGCGCTGCAACAGACCGCAGGGGCACGTAGAGGTTCTGGGATTCTTAGCTCATTTCGCCCCGCGGCTGAGCGGGGTAGTTCGGCGACCGGAGGCGCG
This sequence comes from Gemmataceae bacterium, assembly GCA_045802605.1. Lineage (GTDB taxonomy): Bacteria > Planctomycetota > Planctomycetia > Gemmatales > Gemmataceae > JBJMQS01. The sequence goes on from JBJMQS010000015.1 coordinate 243,014, forward strand.
ATCGAAGTGGATGGGGCTGACCCGCTTAACCCGGCTACCGTTCACGACCGCGAGTCGTTTTTGACATTCGTGCGGGCCTTGGTGGCAGACCGTGAGGCCGCCGTGAAAGCGGAGAAACGAGGGCCGACCGACCCCCGCGCGCTCAGAATTATGCAGGATGCCGGTGGGTGGTACAACTTCACCATCGAGGCCTACCTGGATGCCGCGCTCCGGTGGGCCGAGGACTCGGACATGGGCGAGTCCCAGGCGCTGCCGGCAAGTCCTTCGTGGAAGGCGTTCGCAACGTTTCTGTTGTGCGGCAAGATTTACGAGTAGATGGCGCCCAACAAAGGCAGGCCGAACCAGGCGCTGAAGCTGTCTGGGGTGAGCGTGTCGTGTAGTTTGAAGGCATCTAGGGAATCGCTTCGGAAGGTGAGCGAAGCGTTCGGTGGCGGAGGGCGCACCGATGGCTAATGCGGCCCTGATCGGCCAATGCTGCACGCGATCGATGAGTACGAGGCGGGTAGGCTGTCATCGGAGCAGGTGGAACGGTTTATCGACTTCCACATTCAGGGGTTGGAGCGAATTGGATTGCAAGAGATCCACGAGTCGCGTCGCTTGTGCTATCGGCTCGTAAGGGCTCATTACGACGTCGGCGAGGACGAGTTCATCAAAGTCCAGCAGGTTCCGGTCGTTGTCGCTGAGTTGCGGCGGTTCTTGCGGTCTCTGCCCAATGGCCCAGACAGCGAACCAGGCACTGCAGCAGACGGCGGCACCTGAATTAGTTTCACGGGACCTGTATCTTAAGCGGCGGGGCGGCTGCGCTTTATCGATATGCGTTTATGATGAAACCGGAATACGAAATCCCACCTGATCGAGAACGTCAGTTTGACATCATTGCCGTCGCGTCGGAGAGAACTCTGCAGTGGGCGCGTGAAAGAGGCGCTAGGCTTGAGCACATTTATCCAGTCGTGCCTTTCGTTGAAACCGACTTCAGTATGGATGCTTGGCTTTTTTTCGACTCCGAGGATCGAATTGCGCAGTACCGAGTCGATGGTTCTGCCGAAGAGATCGTTGCTCAGTTTACTGCTGATCTCGCCCAAGCTGGCTACCCGGCCGAGTGGTCCAAGTTGGTGAACTGTCACTTTGCGTCAAAAGAAGTTGTGGACCGCGAGTACGAAGGAAGCTACTACCTATTTCTAAGGTGAGTGGCACCAGTCCCGAGGCATAAACAATCGCGGCACCTGCCCGGGCCGGCCGGTTCGCGTAGTTTGTAGTAGCCGGGCGATTGCCCTGCCAGTGAGCGAAGCGTTCGGCCAAAGAGACCGCAGGAATGGCGCGGCAACCGATGGAGGAATTGGACGATTATTCGCGGGTGCTAGTACCCATCATCCTGGCTCGATTCCCAGCGTGGGAGCCGTTCGCCAAACTTTCGCCTCGCCCCGATGGTGCAGGCAATGTAGTCGAGTTCAACGTGCCGTGTCCGTCCCGCGGGGCCGAATCCGGACTTTGGGTTTCGACAGCGGACGAGGAGTTGTCTGTGGGGTTTCACACCCACCACAGCCATTTCACCAACTATGACGATTGCACCAACCGCGAGACAATCGAGGCCGGCCTGGACTACGCTGCGGCAATTTTCGAAGACCGGGTGGGGGTGTTGAGCTACTACAGTGGGAGTAAGTTTGTTGGGTCGAGCTCAGTCGAACTTCCTCACAGAAACTCACTGCCCGACCTTTATGAAGACATGGGGTTGGCGGAAAAGCTCCTCGGTACGCTCCCTCCCTGTGACCGGGTGACCCTACGATGTTGGTCGGGGCGGTTCGACCGGGACGAGATTCGGGCTTAACCATGCGTCGCACTGGCCAGCGCAGGCATACCGGCGCAGTAGAGTCGCGTTCAGCCAGCCCCCGCCGCTGCTGAGCGAAGCAGTCCGCAACGAGTGACGACGCTTCTTCGAGATGAGTCAACATGAGCGAACCGCGGAAGACAGCCATCGTCACCGGAGCCTCGCAAGGAATCGGCGCTGGCATCGTGAAAGCGTTCGTCGAACATGGCTTCAACGTCGTTGCCAATTCCAGGAAAGTGACTGAATCCACCGAGGTCTCGGCCTCGGACAATGTGGCGCTCGTGGATGGCCACATCGGCGAGCGGGCCACCGCAGCAAAGATCGTCGAGACGGCGCTGTCGCGTTTCAAGTCGATCCATGTTCTGGTCAACAACGCTGGCATTTTCTTCACCAAGCCGTTCACCGATTACACGGCCGAGGACTTCAAATCGCTCGTCTCGACGAATGTCGAGGGTTTCCTGTATGTGAGTCAACTCGTCTTCAAGCAAATGTTGGCGCAGAAGACGGGCGGAAGTATCGTCACCATCACGGCGGCTTTGGCGCGCAACCCGATCCGCGGCGTCTCGGCGGCGGTGCCGATGATCACCAAAGGCGGCTTAGAAACGGTCACCCAACATCTGGCGATGGAGTACGCGAAGGACGGCATCCGCGTCAATGCGGTCGCTCCCGGCGCCGTTAACACTCCTCTTCATCGGGATACTCCCAAGGATGTGTTGGAGAGTCTTTCGCCGATGGGTCGGCCTTCGAGCGTCCAGGACATCGTGGACGCGGTCCTATACCTGACCAATCCTCCGACGGTCACGGGCCACATTCTGTACGTCGATGGCGGTGCGCACTTTGGCCATTGGTAAGTGATGATCCCAAGGTGACTGTCGATCTCAAGGGACGTGGATTTTTCGGATAACAATTGCCGCAGTGAGTGTGTCATTGGCAGGCCTCGCCGTGCACTGGCCAAAGGAGACGAGAAAGTGGACACCCGAGTTTTCGAATTGAGGACATACACTGCCGCGCCCGGCAAGTTAGAAGAGTTGCTTGCTCGCTTTCGCGAACGCACCGTCAAACTCTTTGAAAAACACCACATGACACTGATCGGCTTTTGGACCCCGTCCGACGCGCAGCAGGCAAAACGACAACTTGTTTATCTGCTGGCGTTTCCCAACCACGATGCGGCGACAAAAAGTTGGAAGGAATTTAACGCTACCCCGGAATGGCACTCTCTCAGAGAGGTTTCGGAAAAACATGGCCCGCTCGTGGAAAACATCGACTCGGTTTTCCTGAAGCCGACCGATTTCTCGCCGCTCCGGTAGGGGGGCGGCGAAGCAAGTGCTGCGGCTGACCGAATCGGTTGTGGCGTGTAGTTTGAAGTCAGCCGGGAATGCCCCGGCGAGTGAGCGAAGCGTTCGGCGAGGAGAAGTGACCGGATGGTGGATGTGTCGGTCGAAGTGCCATCGCCTTTGCAGGAGTGCTTCCTCCACTGCGAGGTCGAGTGCGCCCGCGAGTGCTGCGGCATTGACGCTATCTCCAGCGATCCTGGGTTGATCGCTGCTTGGGCCCGGCAAGCGGGGCCCGCTGCGGTGGCGGACGCGCAGCGTCAACTAGCCGACCTGATTTCCATAGTCGAGGATCGCACGCACAAAGTCTCGTCGCTGTTCCTCAACCACTACACTTGTCATGAGGCCGCGCGGATTCAGCTGTTGGATTTCTTGGCAGCGTTTCGGACTGGCTTAGCGTCGATCGCCGAACTCGGCGCTGCAGCAGACCGCGGGGGCATGTAGGAGTTTTGGTCGTCGACTGAGGTCCAAAAATGCGGCGGCTATTTCGGGGCACGTCTGAGCCGTGGCAAACACTCCCGGGGATAGAGTTCGATCTTCTTCGTTCGCTTCCCGCGGCCACAGCAGTCCAGATTTACCGGTCGGCCTACGTCGATGCTTTGACGCGTCTGCGTCGCGATCGGAAATGGCGAGCGTTGGTCAGGGCCGCCCTTGGTACTATGACTGCAAGCAGCGTCCTTGTCTGGTTCGCGGCCACAGCACTTGGCTTGGGACCGGCGGGGCGGCTCATGCTTGAAGTAGTGTTCCACGTTGTCGCCGTGGTGATCGTTTTCCGCCCGATGGCTCGGCTACAGTGGCAGCACCTCCTTCCCCACATCCGAGCGGCGGTAGCCGAGCGGCTAACTAATTGGTGGTCGGAACGGTATCCTGAACTGCACGATTCCCAGCAAACTCCTCCACCTGTCGCCGCGAATTACTGAGTGGATTTTGCGTTGGTCGTTGACGACAACTTTATTCGCGTTGAATCTACTCCGCTCGGTTAGTTGCAGTTGGTTTGGTTCACTGGATGAACCCAGCCGCGGGCGCGGAACTTCTACGTGGAGAAGGCGTTTAACACTCGCTCTTGAACTCAGCCTTGCGCTCGATGGCGAGATATTCTTCCGGCGTTAGTTTCTTTTTTGGCGCAGCGGTCATGGCAGACTCCTAGACTGCAATTTACCAATTGCATCCGGTCGCTGCACTGCATTTCCGAATTGTTACTTCGCCCGGCTCAAATATTCACCGGTGCGGGTGTCGATCAGAATTTCTTCGCCAATGGTAATGAATGAGGGCACCTGAACCTTCACGCCCGTTTCCAACGTCGCGGGTTTGGTCTGCGCGGCGGCAGTCGCCCCCTTCACGCCCGGTTCTGTCTCGACAACTTTCAATTGAACGGTCGCCGGCAGTTCGACGTCGAGGGCTTTCCCCTCGTACATCGTCACTTTGCAGATGTCGTTTTCCTTCATGTAAGGAATCGTTTCGCTCATCAATTCTTTTGAGAGCGTGAATTGATCGAAGGTTTCCTGATCCATGAACACGTAGTCTTCGCCTTCGGCATACAGGTACTGCATGTCGCGTTTATCGAGATAAGCGGTCTCCACCTTGTCCTGCGGCCGAACGCGGTTGATGGCGATTGAGCCGGTTTTGAGGTTTTTGAGCTTGAGCTGCAAGATGGCTCGCCAGTTGCCCGGCGTGTTCAAATCCCGCTCTAAACACTGGTAAAGGTTGCCGTCTTCGCCGACGATGACCATACCTTTGCGAACGTCGATATACGTGATCGAGGCCACGAAACTGCTCCAACTGGTCAAGCGGCGCGCCGCATTGCTGAGTAAGATAGAATATGACAATCCAGGGATGGGGAAAAGAGGCCGCGGCACGCGGCACATCCTTCGCGAGCCTCAGTCAATGTCGGCGGCGACAACGCAACACAACTCGGCGACGGCACCGATCCTCGTCGTCGAAGCCAACTCCGACTTGCGCGACAATGTCTGCCGGGTGATCAACGAGCTCGGCTGGGCCACCAGCCAGGCTCACGATCCTGCATCCGCCTTGGCTGCGATTCAATCCGACCGACCACAAATCATTTTGACCGATCTGGGCCTAGCCGGGGGCGGCGCTTTTGCCTTCCTCGAGCAGTTGCGGCGTGAAGCTCCCAACGTACCCGTGATTATCCTCATGTCCGCTGGCTTCGAAGCGGCCACCTTGCGCGCGCTCCAACGCGGTGCGGCCGGCTACGCCTCCGCGGAGAATTTCGCCGACGAGTTGCCGGAGATTCTCGAACGCGTCATCTCAGCCGCTCAAAGCACGCGCGATCGCCGGCGCCTGCAATCGAGCGTTACCCGCATGGAGATGAACTTCCTGCTTGAAAACGACACGGCTCTGGTGCCGGTCTTGGTCGCCGAGGTGCAGGATTATCTGGCATGGATTAATTTCCTCGATCGCCCCGCGCGCGTTCGGCTCGGCGTCGCGCTGGAAGAGGCGCTGCTCAACGCGATCATCCACGGCAACTTGGAGATCAGCTCCGCGCTGCGGCAGCAAAACGAGAAGGAATATCGCCAAGCCATCGAGGAGCGCCGGCACAAGGCGCCTTATCGTGATCGCAAAGTGCGGTTCGCCGTTCGGCTGCGTGCCGGCCGGGCGATCTTCAACGTGGCCGATCGCGGCCCCGGCTTCGATCCGGAGTCGCTGCCAGACCCGTGCGATCCGTCAAATCTGGAACGAGTGGGTGGCCGCGGGCTTTTGCTGATTCGCACCTTCATGGATGAGGTGAAATTCAATCGCAAAGGCAGCCGCATCACCATGTTGAAATTTGACAAAAATGCGCAAGTGCCAGTGCGACAAGGTCGCTCCAGTGAGCGCAAAACCATGGAATAAAAGAGATTACGTAACGGCCTGCTTGTTGATCGCATCGACAATTCATATATTGGTCCTTGGCTTCACATGACGTGAAATAGGTCGCCGGACAGCCCAAAAGTCGCGCCTTCGTCCGGCACGCTCCGACCCATCTTCGGGTCGCCGCTGGCGGATTGTCACCTCAGGAAACACCATGCCATCCTTCAAGATTCGCCGACTTAACACCACCGATTCGAAGTACGCCAAGCAGTGGGCCGAGCTTCGCAAAACGATTACCGGCGCAGGCTTTTCCGCCAATGGCAAAGAGAAAGAGTTGGCCCGCAAGCTGTTCGGCGAAGCCATGTCGCCACTCCACATGGTCGAGCGAATCTGCGCGGACGTGCAAAAAGACGGTGTGTCGGCAGTCCTGAAATACACCTTTCAGTTCGACAAAGTAAAGATGACGCCCGACGCCGTGCGGGTGCCCGCCGAAAAGCTGGCCGCGGCCCATAAAGCGGCCGACTCCGAATTCCTCGACACACTCCGCAATGTCCGGCAAAACATTCTCTCCTTCCAAATGGGCGTGCTGCACACCGACGCCGTGTTGACGGTGTCCGGCAGCCACGAGCTGCAACTTCGCTATCGGCCGCTTCGCCGCGTGGGCGTTTGTTTGCCCGGTGGCGCGGCAATGTACCCATCGACATTGCTCATGACGGTCGTTCCTGCCCAAGCCGCAGGCGTCTCCGAGATTGTGGTGATGATCCCGCCCGCTCCGAATGGTGCGGACCACAACGACCTTTTGGCGGCGTGCCATGAGTTGGGCGTCCGCGAAGTCTACCGCATCGGCGGCGCTCAAGCCGTGGCCGCCTTGGCGTATGGCATCAGTGGCCTCGAACCGGTGGACATGATCGTGGGGCCCGGCAACCAATGGGTGTCGCTGGCCAAGCGCGTCGTCTTCGGCAAAGTGGCCGTCGATTGCATCGGCGGCCCGACGGAACTCATGATCGTCTCCGACGACTTCGGCAAACCCGAGTTCATCGCCAGTGACTTGATCGCTCAGGCCGAGCATGGCCCCGGCATGGCTCTTCTCGTGACTTGGAGTCAAACGCTGCCCGACGCCGTCGCCGAGGCGTTGCACCGCCAACTCGCAAAACTGCCGAAGAATGCCCCAGCCCGCGAGATTCTCGAGAAATTCGGCGCGATCATCCGCGTGCCGGACGCAAACGCGGCCGTGGAGTTAGCCAACGAACTGGCGCCTGAGCACCTGCATGTGCAGACCCGCGACCCGGAGATCGTGGCCGACCGCGTGACAAACGCGGGCGCCATTTTCCTTGGCCATTTCACGCCGGTCGCGCTGGGCGACTACGCCGCGGGGCCATCGCACGTGCTGCCGACGGGGGCCTCCGCCCGCTTCGCCAGCGGTCTCACCGCCAACGACTTCATGCGGCGAACAAGCGTGCTGTCCTTCACGCAGCGTGGCGTCATCGTCATCGCCGAGGATGTCAATCGCCTGGCACAAAAGGAAGGCCTGAGCGGCCACATCGCCAGCGTCACCTTGCGAGTCATTGACAAGCCGACGCCGCGGCCGCCGAAAAAGGTCAACAAGTCTGATACGATTGTCAAAGCGCGGCGTTGAACTGACCGTTAGTAAACGGTCCGTTAGCCCGTATTTGTTAGCCGGACGCGCAAGCTACAGGAAGCAGAAACTTTGCCTCACTCACTGTCCTCGCTTCCCGTAGCTTGCGCGTCCGGCTAACAAGACGATAAGCTATCTCGTAATCGCTGCGCACCATTCACATTCGGAGCCAGCCATGAGTGCCGATCCTAGCAATTCCCAACAGAAACAACGTGAGTTTCTGGCGTTACTGCCGCTGACCATCGAGATCGCCGGCATGCCACGGGCTGAGGTGACCAAGCTATTCACCGAAGGCCAAATGGAGGCCCGCATCCTCAGTCTGAAGACGGCCTACAAGCTCGCCCGCCAGCTTATGCTCGAGGTATCGACGACGTAGCATCGCCACGGTTCGAATGGCCCACGGCGATCGCGGTGGCGGTGGCATACGCCCGGCAATGGCTTGCCGTGGCGATGACATCCGCGACTCGTAATTCCTCGGCTCGATCCCGTGCGGTTGCGTGCAGCACAACGCGGGTAGCTCCCTCAGCCTCGAGGCGAACCTCGATATCTGTCCGGCGAATCGTGCCTGCCGCGTTCAAGCACTTCATCACAGCCTCTTTGACAGCCCAGAAGCGGGCGAAGTGCTCGGTGGCTTGTCGCCGCGCCTGGCAAAAACGCATTTCGCGGTCGGTAAAAGTGCGATTCAAGAACGCCTCGCCATGATCTTCGATCATTTCGCGAATGCGGACGCATTCGACGATTTCGCTGCCAAGCCCGAGGATCTCCATGAGTGACCCGCCACCACTAGAATGACACCATTACACCGCTCTTCGACGATTTGGAGTGAGCATGCCGCAAGGTGGCGACATACAGCACGACGACTTACTGGCCGACCTCACGCCGCCGCAGCGTGAAGCGGCGACGCATTTCGAGGGCCCGTTGCTCATCTTAGCCGGCGCGGGCAGCGGCAAGACCCGCGTCATTACACGCCGAGTCGCATGGCTCTTGCGCCAAGGCGTAAAACCTTGGAACATTCTCGCCATCACCTTCACCAACAAAGCCGCCGGCGAGATGCGGCAACGGGTCGATGCGCTCGTGCCCGATTGCAAGGTGTGGGTCAGCACGTTTCATAGCCTGGGCGCCCGACTCCTTAGGCGTTACGCCGATCGAGTCAATCTCTCGCAGAACTTCACGATCTACGATCAGGACGATCGCGTGAAAGTGGTGAAGGAAGCCCTCGAAGCGGCCAACATCGACAACGTCAAGTTCACTCCCGATCGCATTTCCGGCGCCATCAGCTACGCCAAGAATCAATTGCTCTCCCCGGAGCGATATGCGGAGCAAGCCACGGACTTTTTCGCGCTCACCGTGGCCAAGGTCTATTTCCAATACGAACGTCGCTTGCGCGAAGTGCAAGCGCTCGACTTCGACGATCTCTTGCTCTGGCCCGCGATGGTCCTGAAGCACGACGAGGAACTGCGTGCCGAGCTCGATTCGCGGTTCAAATTCGTCTTGGTGGATGAATACCAGGACACAAACAAAGCCCAGTACGAGATTGCCCGCCGACTTTCGATCGATCACCCGAATATCTGCGTGGTCGGCGATCCGGATCAGTCGATCTACAAATGGCGTGGCTCCGACATTCGCAACATCCTCGACTTCGAGCGCGATTTCCCCGGCGCCAAGACCATCACGCTCGATCGCAATTATCGCAGCACGCCGTCGATCCTCGCCGCCGCCGATGCGGTGATCGCGCACAACAAGCAGCGCAAACCGAAGACCTTGGTGCCGACACTGGCCCCCGGCGCACCCGTTCGCGTGCTGACATTCGACACCGGCCTGGATGAAGCCGACGGCATCGCACGGCGGATCAAGGAAGATCATCACCGCAACAATCGCCTCTACCGCGACAACGCGGTGTTCCTGCGCGTGAACGCTTTATCGCGAGCCCTTGAGTCGGCCTTCATCCAGCAGGGCGTGCCGTATCAGGTGGTCAAAGGCCTTGCGTTCTTCGAACGCCGTGAAAACCGCGACGTCATTGCCTATCTGCGGTTGCTCCTAAATCCCAACGACGATTTGTCGTTCCAGCGCATCGTCAACGTGCCGCCGCGTGGCATCGGCGATGTATCGATCAAGCACCTGAAGAACTACGCGGCCCCGCGCGAAATCCCAATGCTGCAGGCCAGTTCCCAAGTTGAACAGGTCCCGGTCATCCGCGGTAAAGCTGCGACGGGCCTCAAGAATTTCCATGCTCTGATGACCACGCTGCGCGAATATCTCGAAGCCAGTGCGGATGAAGTGATTCGCCAAGTGCTCGACCGCAGCGGCTACCGGGCCATGCTCGCCGAGTCGCGAGACCCCGACGACGAGGAACGCCTCGCCAACATCGAGGAACTCATCACCGCCGCCAAGCAATTCATCCCGGCCGAGGGCGAGCCGACGATCGGCGCGTTCCTCGAGCAGATCACGCTCGCCAGCGATGTCGATAGCTGGGACGACGAGAACGATTGTGTCTCGGTTATGACGCTGCACTCCGCGAAGGGCCTCGAGTTTCCCGTGGTCTACATGCTCGCGGTGGAGCAGGGGCTATTGCCGCACGATCGCAGCTTGGCCAAGGACGAAGAACTCGAAGAGGAACGCCGCCTTTGCTACGTCGGCATGACTCGGGCGAAACACGAACTCTATATTTCGCATGCGCGGTTACGCGAATTCCGTGGCCAAGCCCTCTATGCTGTGCCCAGCATGTTCATGGATGAACTGCCGGATGCGCAGGTTGAGCGGATCGACCTCTGTCATCACTCCGGCGGCTACGCCAGCTTCGACCCGACGCGCTTGCGCATGGCCGCCGACGAAGGCCTCGCTCCGCGGCCCTCGCCGAGTAATGGCGGCGGGCTTGGCGATGAATTTGGCGTCGGCGTCATCGTCGATCATGCCATGTATGGCCGGGGCAAGATCACGTCCCTCGTTGGCGAGGGCTACATGAAGCGAGTGAAAGTGACCTTCGCGCAGCACGGCGAAAAAACTTTCGTCGCCGACAAGGTGAAGCTGACTGTCGTGGTTGACGATTGATGCGCCTGCAAACCGTCCATCTGCGAGTCAACGACCACACCACCGGCCAGCCGACCGCGTGCCGGGTTCGCATCTCTGACGCTAGCGGCCAGGAGTACGCGCCCTTCGGCCAACCGCTCGAATTCTCCACTCATCGCGGCGAACACGTCGGCGGCCACCTGCGTCTGCCCAGTGGCCGTTGGTACTCCATCCCCGGCCAATGCGAGATCGCTTTGCCGGCAGGCCAACTCCGCGCGCAGATTCGCAAGGGCTTAGATTACCCACCCGTGGATGAGCGCATTGAACTTTTAGCAGGCAAGAAGGCATTGCGATTCACGATTCGCCGGGAGAATGTGACGCTCAAGCCGCAAGCGATGAGCATCGACACCCGGTGCCATTTCCTCTCGCCGCACGACGCCGCCCTCGACGCGGCCGCCGAGGATATGGATGTCGTCAACGTGCTGGCCCAACCGCTCGAAGTCTTGGGGCACAACGGCGAAGCGTACACCAGCGTCCCGAACCTTAACGCATTTAGCGGTCAGACTCCATCGCTTACGCAGCACGATGCACAGGTCTTCGTTAACACCCACAATCGCCATTGCGTCTTTGGCTCGTTGGGTCTGCTCAACTCGCATCGCCCGGTGTTCCCACTCACGTTTGGGAGCCCGGATGACACAGACGACTGGTCTCTGCGCGACTGGGCCGGCCAATGTCACCGCAAGGGTGGGCTGGTTGTTTGGACCGAGCCATTCGCTCCGAACAAGCCGCACGCCGGTGAAGCATTGGCGCTCGCAGTTCTCGGCGAGATCGATGCGTATGAGTTAACGCCCGACCATTTGCCGGCGGCACTGCGCGGCTGGTACAACTTGCTGAATGCGGGAGTTCGGCTGCCAATTGTCGGTGGAAGCGGCCGGGTTAACAACACTCGCCCGCTCGGCGCGATGCAAACAATCGACTTTGTTCCTGAAATAAACTGGGTCGATTCCATCAAGCTTGGTTACACAAAGGTATCGAACGGACTCCATCCCAATATGTCGGTGGTTGAACATACGGCCTACGGGAGTGCTTTGGCCGTCACGTCGTTTGGCCGGCTTGAGTTAATCGTCAACGGCGAGAAGGCAGCTGAGAGCGAGTGCAAAGACGTCGGCAGGCAATGGGTCGCCAATATCGAACACAAAATATCAACCGAGGGCTGGGTCGCCGTGCGCGTCCTTGACACGCGCAAATCATTCCTCGACGAAAAGACGCCGACATTCGGCCACACCTCGGCCCAATGGATCGGCGACCCCAAGCCCTCACCCGAAGCCCGTGCGTTCTTGCGCGATCAATTATCCAAGGCCCGCGATTGGGTCGAGACGCACGGACGTTTCGATTTGCCGAAATCCAAGACACGTTTGCTTGCTACATTCGACGAAGCCATGGCAAAGTTGAGCTAGCTGCTCGTTCGTCAAACCCTCAACGCACCCCGAAATGCCCTCGCCGCATAGTAAGACTGTGCCCCGTTGTGATACACGAAGACCTGCCCGTAGCGGTAATCACCGAAGATGGCGCCGCCGAGCTTTCGAATCTCCGCAGGAGTTTTGAGCCAGCTCGAAGTTTTCGTGTCGAAGTGCCCAAACTTCTGCAGCTGTCGATATTGTTCTTCCGTCAGCAGATCAATGCCCATGGCCGCAGCCATATCGACCGCACTATTCTCGGGCCTGTGTTCTTTCCGCGACTCTAGCCCTTCACGGTCGTAACAAACACTCCTGCGACCTGAAGGACTTTCCACCGAGCAATCACAAAAAATGTATTCGCCCGTCTTTTTGTCCTGACCAACAACGTCCGGCTCACCGCCGGTTCGCTCCATTTCACTGAGTGAACACAACTTATCAGCGTGGGCTTCCAACCGGGCTTGTACCTTCGCCCACTGCAGCCCCTTGTGGCGGTTCATGTTTTGTTCAAAACGGGCATGCAGTGTTTTGAGTAATTCTTCACGCTGCTTTGGTGACTTTGCCACATGGTTTCTCTTGGTGTTGTTCAGTTGACCTGCCGAGCTCACGATTTCAATCCGTCAGCCCCGCTGATGATCCGACGCCCGAGTTGTATGCCGATCCACGCCATGGGAATGTAGGCGGCCGCAAGATCGAGGATGATAAACCATAGCGGTGCGGGGATCATGAAACACGCCGCGATGCCGCCGGCCAAAAATATCGCACCAATGACGTATGCAAACACCGATCGATAGCTGCCAGCAATAAGAAACGCCGTCAGAGCACCCACCAACGTGCCGAGCGCATGAGCCAGAAATGGAAAGACAAAGTGCTTTGGTTCAAACAAATGAATCGAAGCAGCGAGACTCTTGGCATCAGTCACATCGACGCCGGCGGGCGGCGGAATAACGTGCGGACTCGCCGTGATGAGGGCCATATTGACCGTCCCTCCCAACACCACGCCAATAATGACTGCGCATATGTTTCTGAGAATAGTCTTCATTCGCAATGCTCCTGACAATCCAGCACATCGCCCGATGATTTGATTGGTATGTTACGAGCTACTGAGTCGATGACATCCGAATTGGCATCCAATTCAAAGCTGGACCGACCTCGATAGCATTCAGGTCAGGCCAGCCGTTTCCAACTCCGAAAGAAGCACAACGCAACCGCGACAATCGCAATTTCCTGCGCAAGTTCCCATGCCAGGAGCATTGAGATGACAGCCCAGCATTTCCAGTGCAAGCGGAGCAAGCATCGGGGCTGAGTGTAAGTGTCTCAGTTTGGTCATTTGAATTCAGGCTGAAGGCCTGAGATTTCTCAGCCCAGGGCGCATCCCTGGGTATTGGTGCGATTTGTTTTGCAGCCTGTAGGGCTGCGAGAGACTTGTCGCAGGCCTTCAGCCTGCAACGGACAAATGAAACGTTACCCAGGGCTGCGCCCTGGGCTGAGAAATCTCACACCTTTGGTGTGAAGACAGTCGAAGGCCGAACTGAGGCACTAGCCGGGCTAAGAGCTGACACCCACACGTGGGGTTGTTCCTCAATCCGTGAACAGTGCCGCCATCAAAAGGGGGAGGCCGATGCTTACTGCTATCCGTTTCGCCGCGATGATCACCGTGGTATTTGCCCTTTGCGGCCCCGCGCGAGCTCAAGCGGTCCCACCGCCAGCATCAATCGCACCCGCGGCTCCCGCAGTCCGCGTTGACAAAATGACCATCGACAATGGCCCCGCACGCACCGTCAAGTATTACGTGACGGGCGGCTCCGCGCAGCTTCAGGCTCTCGTCCGCCGTGTTGAGTGGGTCGAAAACGAGTTGAGCGTGATCGATCAATTGCAACTGTTGAAGTTGGATACCGTGGTCAATGAGCGGCGCGTCGCGGCGTTTCGCACCACGCAGTTGACGGCTCCCTTTTTTGCGACCGGTTTCCTCCCGCTTCCCATCACCACGGACAGTGGCGGCTACGGCGAAAGTGCCCTGCAAATTGCACTGGGAAGGCAAATGGTCTGTGAGGCTACGCCCGAAGCGGCTCTGCAAATGATCGGCCTGTTGGAACAAATGCAAACCGCGCTCGAATCGCAGTTGAAGACACTGCCACCACAAGAAGTGAAAGCCGCTCAAGGCCCCGTTGACGCCTTAGGTCAAAGAATGGCAACCTTGCCCCGCGTCGCTGCCCCGCCACCGAACCTCGCTTTGGCGAGTTAGCGGTGAGACAGGAATCGCTCAACGAAAGGTCGTCGGGAACAAATCACGCCCCCGCGTCCGTCGCAGCCGGTGGTTCGGCCTTAGAGTCTGTCCTCGGCTGCAATCCTACATTTGTTCGACGGCCGAAAACCCGCCCGACTAAGCGACCAACCCAAACAAGTACGGCGACTGCGGCGAGACCGAAGACAATAGTGCCAGTGATCAGATACAGAGCCAATTTTTGATCCGCGCGCATCGGGTCGACCATATCCATGCCGGGCAACTCAGGGTCAGCGGAGTACAATTTGTCGAATTCGCTCTCTGGGTCCCGGCCTTCACGGATCCACGACAGTTCGCGGTCACGGAGTTCGGCGTACCACGTTTGAGCGTCGGTTAGCTCCTTCTGAAAATCGGACTCGACTTGTTCAAGCGAGATCTGTTCCTCTTCATCGCGTCGCGCAGTTTGCAGGTAGATTGCCCGGTGCGCCATCGCCCTGTAGTTCTCCCTCGCGAGGCCCTCCGGGACTTCATACGACGCTTTGAGGAATGCTCGAGTAGCGAGGAACTTTGCATCCGCCGTCGGGTTGTATCCGTCTTGAACAAGTAATGTTCCCAATGCCTCGAGCAGTACCGGAGAATCGTGTTTGCCGAACCTCATCATGCCCAGGATGCCCTTGACCGCCGCTGCCGCTTGCTCCGTCGTAAGGCCTTCGCGCGGATTTGGGGACAAGAACATGGCGAAGGAATCTTGGATTTCCGCAAATTGCTCGGGCGGATTGTCGGAGCCAGTTCGGCTCAAGATTGTGACGTCAGCCAGTGGGTGCCGGAGCGGATTACCCTTTCGGCGGTGCAACACATACTCGACGAGGCGCTTCTGGTATTTCTCCCGGCCAAAGTGCGCGTCCGGGTTCATCTTCAGCGCGCGGTCGATGTGCGGAATACCCTCTTCGAGCTTGCCGGCGTGGAAGTAGAAGGTGCCGAGGTTCGCGGCGGTTTCATACCGGCCGGGGTGGAGTTCTTCCACCTTCCGAGCCGTCTCGATGGCTTTCTCGTGTTGGCCTGTCTTGTCATAGGCAACTGCGAGATCGTCCAATAAGCCAGCGTTGGTCGGGTCCGATTCGAGTCGCTTCAGGCGGTTCTGGATTCGCCATTGGTAAAACTCCGGCGAATGCCGCAGGAATTTTCCCGTGATGAGTTCGAGCGTGCCCGGGAACCGGCTGCGCTCCATCTTGATCGTGTCGTAGTCCCACAGGCATGCCACCGCGGCTGCCGGAACTACCAGAGCAGTCAAGAAAGCTAGAAGAACGACGCGCCGCCGGGATCGATTCATTGCGAAGTTACCTCCCAGCAGCGCGCTCACAGCCTTCGCTGTATACCGTTAGTGGATCGCAGTCAATCACTTCTTCTCCACCGCGGCCTTGATATCGTTCAGGTCTTGCAGCAGATACTTTTTCACCACGCGCTTGAATAGAAAAAGCATTGGGATCTGCAATTTTGCGACAAACGTTTGCGGCTTGGACTCATGAGCCTCCGTCAGCGTAATGCCGCCAGCGCCCTCGGAAATACTTTTGGTGGTCAAGAATGCAAATCCACCATCCTCGGCTCTTGTTCTGTAAAACTCGTTTTCGACCGCATCAGTGATCCACTTTTCCACAGCCGTCGGCTTGCCGAACAGCAGTCGGGTCTCGCGCCACCGTAGCCCGACGAGCCCGTTCGCCGGCTTTTTAACAATCTCAATCTTCTGAATGCCGCTGATGAATTCCGCTGAGTTCTCGATATCGGTGATCGCGGCCCACGTCGCCGCCTTGGTGCCGTGGATGGTGACCTGTGCTTCTACGAGCATAGTTTTTCGCCTTGGGTTCGAATGATGATTTATGACCCATTGGCAATGCGGGCTTCGAATGCCTGACATATAAGCCAATAACGACTTATCCAACTTCCGCCGAGCTGGGAAGAAATCTCACGCGACCCGTTTCGATTTCGTACACCGCGCCGACGATCTTCATCCGCCCTTCGGTCGCCCGCGCCCGTCCTTCCGGCGAATCCATGACCTGACGAATGGTCCAGCGCACGTTGTTTTCGACGGCATGCGACAACTGTGCTTCGGGAGATTGCTGCGGATCGAGTTCGGGAAGGCCGGGGACGATGCTGCCGAGCAACAGTTGAACTCGCGAACGAAACTGCTCCCCCTCGTGTTTAGTCGCCAACGCTGCGCTGATCGCCCCGCACCCCTCGTGGCCGAGCACCACGAACAACGGCGTCTGCAAATACGACCCCGCGTACTGCAGGCTCCCCGCGATCTCCGGCGAGAGAATGTTGCCGGCCACGCGCACCACGAACACTTCGCCCAGGCCGGTATCGAAGATCCACTCGGGCGGCACGCGCGAGTCACTGCAACCGAGAATAGTCGCGTAGGGTCGCTGAGCCTTGGCGAGGTCGGCCAACGTCTCGCGCCGAAACGCCGCACTGCGCGCCTCGCCCCGGAGAAAGCGTCGATTCCCCTCGATCAGCCGCGCGAGAGCCTCATCCGCGGACGGTCGTGTGTCGTCAGATGCATGGGTCATGGGAGGATCCTATGTTTCGTCTTGTTCCACCTGATCGTAGAATTCCTTTTCCGCGAGCCATGCTTCCAACGGGGAGGCACCGACAATTTCGATATCCGAGCCCCATCTCGCATCCCATTTGATAATCTTAGCGGGCAAGTCCTTCTTGAAAGCCCATTGGGCCCCGACCCCGTCGTCTCCGAAAAACAGGCACTGCGAGACGATTTCGTAGAGAAACAGATCGTTAGCATTTTCGCGGAGAAACTTATTCATTTCCACGAGCCCCGTAGGGTTCTCGTTTGACGTAAACAACTGCCAGAAGAATCCGGCATTTGTGGGTCCGCGGAACCCATTGAAGGCTCGGTAGTACTCTTCCAGCACCGCAGGCAACGGCTCGCCCATCGCCGCTGTAGCTCGTTCGATATCAGCGTCTGAGCAAGGAGGCCCGTACGTCGCGTTTGGGAATTCGCCCTTTACCTTATCGACTTCATTCGGCAAATGAGTCTCCGAGAAAATGCCATGCTTATTTGCCGGACCAATCCTCCGGCTGACCTAAATCTACTCAATGCGATCGAGCCGGTTAGCTGCCGACGTGACGTTTCCCGAGCCGCCGCTTCGGCAATCGTCTCAGCCGGGCGGGCGCAAGAACGCTTCCACATCTTTTAACAACGCACTCGCAGCGGCCGAGGCTTGCCGCAGCGTCTCGCGCTGCTTAGGTGCATCGCTGGTGGTGGATGACCGCAACTCTTCGCTGCGTTGGGCCAGCAGGTCGGCGGCACGGTGAAGCACCAAGTAAATTTTCTTGGCAGTGAATCGGTCGCCGACCGACTGACACACCGTGAATGCTTGCCGGGCCTCTTCGAGACGGGCGCTAAAGTCCTCCGCGGTCGTGGCCTTGGCAAATGTCTCGTAGACAAATGAGCGCGCGGCTTTGTGTTTGTCCGAGGCGATGCGCCAACCTCGCTTTAACTCATCCAGCCGTTTGGCCGCTTCCGCCGCGTCGCTGCGTTGACGCAAAACATCTTCGTAAAGTCCGATTGCTTGATCGTACTCAGCTTCTTCCACAGCGCGTTCCGCACGTGTGATCAGAAGCTGGATGGCATCGCGGTTTTTGATTGCCTCCGGCGACGTGGAGGAAGCGATGGCAGCTTCGAGCCGGCCTTTCAGGAGCTTGAGAGATTTCTCGATTTCCTCGGCTTGGCGCAGCCCGCGGTCAATCTCTTCGAGCCCGCTCGGTGATCGCTTGCGCAGCACCTCAACATCTAAACGCAGACGCACCAACTCCTCATCCATGCGATTGAGAGCGTCTTGAACTCGGGTGAGGCAGGCGGCGTTCTTGCCGGCGTCGAGCAGCTTGCGAATTTCCAGGTTGTCTTCACCCAAGCGCAAGAGCAGATCCTGCAATCGGGCGCGAATGAGGCGCTGATCGACATCGGTCGGCGGAACAACATCGCCGCCATCCGATCGCAATTCAACAATGACCGGCGCGTCTCGAAGTATTTCGACAGGCACTTGCGCGAGCATGCGATCGCTGGACATGATCCGGGCGTAAGCGATGCGGTCGTAGACTTCGTTCGATGTGAATCGGCCATCGCGGTAGGTACCTGTTTCTTTCACCGCGTCATTGCGATCGAAGCCGGCCGCTGACAATCGAACCGTTAAACCATCAGGAACCGAGCCGTTGGGACGCACAATCTGCAGCCGAGCGAGGCCGCGGACCGCCGGCAGCTTCACCGCGCGATATTTGCCGCTCTCCCAACCTTCCAACGGCTTGACGAAGCGGCTCTCGATCCGGCATTCCACCCGCCCGCTGACGGGCTCACGGACGACGCGTAAGAGCACATTGGGCACGCGCGCCGAGCGCCCAGCCCCGCCAAGTTGCACAAGCGCAAACAAATCGCCGGGGCTCACCCACAGGCCCAAGCGCGTGTCAGAGATGTTGCCGGAGGCAAGTCGCAAGGTCGCGTTGCGGTCGCCGTCGGAGGAATCGATCGTCGCGGTCAGACCGTAGTCGCGCAATAGGGCGGCCAACGCCAAACGAGGCAAGGATTCGCGGTCGGCGGTTTGCTCCTCTTGCATGTTGGGGCTGATCCAGCCAATCGTCGCGTCGGTCATGCGAGTGTGAATCACATATTGTCCGCCAACCAATTTGATCGAAACGTAATGGGTCTTGGCGTTATCGTTCGAGAGTTGCAACTTATCGAGGCCGCGGGACATGGCCGCGTCCCAGGCTGGCAGTCGATCCTCCGGCCGCAAACTGGCGAGGTCAACCACGGAGATGCGGGCCAAGCCTTCGGTGGCGTTACGCAGCCCGGCCGAGAAGGTCTCACGGAATGATTTACGGAAGGCCGGAGTAAATGTGGGGTTGGGTTCGAGCCCGATGACGACTCGCGATTCGACGGCCTCTTGCGCCCAGGCGCAAGGAGCCGCGGCGACGAAGATGACCAACGCAACGACCGACTTCATTCGCGATCCTCCAACATTTTCGTCATCGCATCTTCGAACATGCCGACATAGCTAGTGTAGCGTCGATAACTAATGAGCCGTCGAGCGACCGCGCGCTTGATCGCGCAATTTTGCTCGTGCAGATGAGTGCAATCGGGGAAGCCGCACATGGCGACGAAGGCGTGGAATTCCGGGAAGAATCCTTCGATCTCCCCGGGCTTCACGCCAAATAGTTGCAGAGTTCGCACACCAGGCGTATCGACGACCCAGCCGCCGAAATCGAGTTTGATCAATTCCGCCGTCGTGGTCGTGTGCCGGCCCTTTTGCGTTCCTTCGCTCACGGAGCGGACTCGCAATGCGAGATCGGGCTGGATGGCATTGAGAATCGTCGATTTGCCGACGCCGCTTTGGCCGGAAAAGACCGTGGCACGATCCACGAGTTCGCGCCGCAATCGCTCGATGCCGGCACCCGTCACCGCGCTGGTGAGAATGGTTGTGATGCCAAGTTGGCTGAATGATCCGACCAAAGGCTGCATGAGAGCCGGGTCGATCAGGTCTACTTTGCTCAGACAGATGATGGGCCGAAGTTGTCCGCGGGCAGCACTAGCGAGATAGCGATCGATCAGATGCGGTTTCAAGATCGGCTCGATCAACGAGACGACGATGACCACCTGATCGACGTTGGCAACCAGCACATGCTCCTTCTTGCGCGACCCGCGAGTGAGGACGCCATGGCGCGGCTCGACGCGCTCGATCATGCCTTCTTCGCCCGATGGGCGGAACCAAACGATGTCGCCGGTCGCCACTGCACCGCGTTCGTCCATGGCCACGGTCTTGAGCACGCGCCGCACCGCGCAGCGATACGTCTTCCCGTCCTCCGCTTCGACGACGCTTTGCAGACCATGGACCCGCAGAATTCGACCGCGAGTTTGGTCCGCCTCGTCCCCGCTGCCGCCGCCCTCGTTGACGGTGCGCTTGCGAGACAAATCGCCTTTCGAGCGGACGCGCTCGTCGGATTGCGTGGCCTTCTCGTCAAAGCCGTGATCGGCGAATTCACTCGTCCACGTCTTATCGCGCGGCGGCTTGCTGCGGTTCTTCTTGAAATCAACCCGGATTTTCTTTTTTTTCGACATAATTCGCTTGGTCTTGGGTCAAACCCCCGGTCCATACTATACTCGCTGCCGACCTTCGAGGGACAGGGATGACTCCAACAACGTTCGGCATCATCGCGGCGCTTTGCCTCGGTGCGCCGCCTTCTCCATCGGGGCGCGTGGCGATTGCGCGAACCGAAGAAGCCGTTCACTTCTACGCCGAAGGTGAATTGGTGGCGAGCTATCACTATGGCACGGACATGGCCAAGCCGTATTTTTGGCCGCTCAATGCATCCGGCGGAATTCCACTGACACAGCCCGTCGGCGAAAAGCAGTCGCCGTCATCGGCATGGTTTGGTCATGGCGACGTGATTCCCGAAGGGATCGAATTTCGACCGCGCCGCAAAGACATCAAAGGGATCGATTTTTGGTCCGGTCAACCGGGCCACGGCATCATCACCTGCGAAAATGTCAGCGTGATCGAAGGCGTCGCTGGCCGGGCGGAGGCGCGGACGAAGAACGTCTGGAAGACCACCGCGGGCCAAGCAATCCTGGACGAAGATCGCCAAATCGAGCTATTCAACCTCGGCACATCGCGGTTGCTGGTGGTGACGAGCACACTGAAGCCGGCCGCAATCACTGTTGGATTTGCTGACACTAATCTGGGCGGCTTTGCGATCCAAGCCGCAGATTCGCTTCGAGGCCCCGGCAAGCCGACGGTCGCGCGGAGTCGGCCTCCCATCTGCAACTCTGTGGGGAATGTCGGCGAGATCGAGTGCTCGGGATGCCAGGCGTGCTGGTGCGATTTCTCGGGTCTGGTGAATGGCGAGGCGGCGGGCATCGCCATATTCGAAGACCCGGCGAACCGTGCGAAGGCTTGCTGGAATGTCCGAAATAATGGCTTGATGACCGCCAATCCGTTTTGGCACGGCCAATCCGGGAGTGGCAAAAGCAACATTAGGCTCAAACCGGGCGAACAACTGACGCTCCGCTACGCTTTGCTGCTTCACTCCGGCGACGCGGCGACTGGCGATGTCGCGGGTGCGTACCGCAAGTTCCTGGCCCTCTTGCAGTAACGCAACCGGCCTGGGCAAGTTTCAGGTGCGGCGATACATTGTCTGAGTTCCCTTTTCTTGTCGCTATTGGCCGTATTGAGTTGATCGATGCCGCAGGTGTTGAATTGGAACTCGTCGTCAGCGCAGCCGGCGGCGATGATCGACACCTGTGTGCGGGCGATTGACGCCGGGCACGTCATCGGTTTTCCGACCGAGTCCTCGTATTTTCTAGTCGCAGACCCCAAGCAAAAATCGGCCGTCGCCAAGCTTAAGCAGTTGCTAGGTCCCGACGCGGACTATCCCATTTTGGAAGCTTATCCGCCTCGCGATCGCCCCGAGTCGATTTTGCCGGGAGCCAGCAACTTGGCACGCCGATTTGCGCGCCGGGTTTGGGCGGGCCCGATCGTGATTTCGACGAGCATTAAACGGGGTGAGCCCAACGTCGCCCGTTATTTGCCGAATTCCAGTTGCTCGCGGCAGTTCATGCAATCCGTGGGACGGACGCTACTGTTTGGCGGGATCACCGATCACGAAGGGCTGGCAGTTGTCACCGCCGAAGATCTTGTGCAACTGGTCGGTGACAAAGTCCCCGTCGTCATGGACGTCGGCGAAACGCACTTCGGCGATTTGCCGAGCGTCATCGAAGTGGAAGGCAATCGCTTCCGGATCCCATTCGAAGGCGTCATCGCCAAAGATGAATTGGTCAATCAATCGCATTGGTTGGTCATTTTCGTCTGCACTGGCAACACCTGCCGCAGCCCGCTGGCCGAAGCGATCATGAAACGCATGCTCGCCGAGAAACTCGGCTGCGACATCAGTGACTTGCGCTCGCGCGGCTTCCGAATTTCATCCATGGGCATCTCCGCGCTACCGGGCAACACGGCGACGCCGGAAGCTCTCATCGTCGCGCGGGAACTGAAGTCGGATCTTTCGGATCATCGCAGCCGGCCCCTGTTGACCGAGCTATTGGAGTTGGCGGACCATATTATCCCAATGACTGCGATTCATCGTGACTCGATCATTGCACTGCATCCGCCGTGTGGGCCATTGATTCGCTTATTGTGCGGCACGACCGATCTGAGTGATCCGATCGGCGGCGACCTCACTGTTTATCGCAACTGTGCGAAGACCATGGAAAAGCATTTGAGCAAACTCATTTCCGATATGCTCGCGGTCGGCCCCGCGGTTTACGAACCTTAACGAGGACCGCCATGAAAATCGCCATCAGCAGCGACCATCGCGGAGTCACCGCCAAGCAACGCATTCTCAATGTTGTCAAACAAGCCGGCCACGAAGTTATTGACATGGGCTGCAAAGGAACAAACGCCGTTGATTATCCCGACTTCGCTTTTCCGGTGGCGCAAGCCGTGGGCTCCGGCGCGGTCGATCGTGGCATTCTGATTTGCGGCACCGGCATTGGGATGGCCATCGCGGCCAACAAGGTCAAAGGCGTACGCGCGGCCCCCTGCCACGACAGTATCACCGCGGAACTTAGCCGCAGCCACAACGACGCCAATATTCTCTGCATGAGCGGCGACCTGCTCGGCGAAGAGCTGATGGAGCGCATGGTCAAGATCTGGCTGCAAACGCCGTTCGAAGGCGGGCGGCATGCACGACGCGTCGAGAAGATCGTCAAATACGAAAATCAGCCGTCGGCTTGAATTCGCATTTGATTGCGGGAGGGAGTCCCATGACATTGCCCGAAATAATCAGCATCATCACCGGCAGCCTGACGGTCGCGGGTGTGATCGTCACCGTTACCCGCTACATCACTCGGCTGCAACTTGAAGTCAAAATGGAACGGCTGCAAGCCGACCGGGAAAAGGCCGAGACGTCCCGCACCGATCTCATGGCGGTCAACAAAATGTTGCTCGATGAGCTGGCTTCCGCACGCCGCGTCGGGGCCGCGGCGTCTGCGAAAAAGGGTGAGATCGACGACGAGTTGCAGTCGGTCATGCGAATGATTCAGGCGTCGGGAGCGTCGATTTACATTCCGCTGCCGACCGATGACGACAAAGCCGAAAAAGGCCTGGCGTTTCTTTCGATCCAGCCGGCCACGCAGCAAACTTTGAAGTTACGGCGCAAGATTGTGCCGATCGATAGTCTGGCGGGCCGGTGTTTCCGCACGGGCAAGCCGTTCACCGTCGCCGATTCGCACAAAAGCTCGGATCATTACGACAAGGCCGACCACGTTACGGGCTACCAAACCCGCGACACGCTGAATTACCCCTTGAGTCAGCAAGGCAAAATCGTCGGCATCCTGCAACTGCTCAACAAAGAAGGCGGCACGCGCTTCTCGGAAGATGACATCAGCCGCGTCGAACGGCTCTCGCCGAAGCTCGCGGCGAAAGTCGATGAGTTTTTGCGGATCCCGGACAATCTGGATGTGTTGGGCTTGGTCGCTCAGCGCGACGCCGAATGCGCGACGGTCATGTTTTGCGACCTCACCGCTTCGTCAATGCTGTTCCAAGAGCTCAACGTCTCCGCAGCAGTGCAGCACATCAATGAGTATTTGCAGGTGATCTGCGATGTGGCGTTCGCTCACGGGGCGACCATCGACAAATACATGGGCGATGGCGCACTGTTTCGATTCAACGTGCCGCGGACTGTTGAGAACCATCCGCGTGAGGCCATCAAAGCCGCATTCGAAATCAAACGCGCATTCGACGAGATGAAGCGTGATTGGCTGGCGATGGGCGAGCTGCTCGACGCGGTGTATGTCCGCATTGGCTTGGCGTATGGGCCGGTGCAGCACGCCACGGTTGGCCACCCACAGTACCAGTATCTGACCATCTTCGGCACGCCGATCAATGTCGCGGTCAATCTGTGCCAAGTCGCGAGGCGCGACCAGAATGTCGTCGTGATCGATGAGAACTTGAATCAGCAGTTGCCGGGCTTGCTGAAAACACAACCGATTCCGAAGTCTCAGATCGGCAAAGTCGAGAAATACACGTCAGCCGCGTATGAAGTGCTTGGGATGCAAGAACCGAACTAAATCTCAGGATGTCGCCCTACGATGGCTGTCAAACGCAAAAAGGTTTCGACCAAAGTTGACGTGAGTGTCGAGTCGGTCGTCGCTTCCCTGAAGCGGCTCGGCTCGCAAAAGGTGCGCGACGGCTTGGCGCGATTTGGGCTGCCGTCAGAGAACGCGTTTGGCATCTCAATGGGCGAAATTCAGAAACTCGCGAAGCAAATCGGCAAGAACCACGCCCTGGCCATCCAGCTCTGGGAATCCGAGCACTATGAGGCGCGGTTGCTGGCTGCATATGTTGCTGAAGCCGACAAGCTCACGCCGGGCCAAATGGACCGCTGGATCAAGGATTTCGACAGTTGGGGCCTTTGCGATACGGTGTGTTTTGTTCTGTTCGATCGAACGCCCCACGCGTTTCGCAAAGTGACGCAGTGGGCCAAGAAGAAAGCGGAGTTTGAGAAAAGGGCCGCGTTCGCACTATTGGCCTCTCTCGCGCTTCACGACAAGAAAACCGGCGACGAGCCATTCGCCAAATGCCTCCCGCTCATCGAAGAAACCGCCACTGACGAACGCAACTTCGTGAAGAAAGGCGTGAGTTGGGCGTTGCGGACGGTGGGCCGGCGAAGCTTGGGACTCAATAAGTCAAGCGCAGCGCTAGCGAAACGATTGGTGAAATCCGACAATCCGGCGGCCCGCTGGATCGGGAGAGATGCCCTCAAGGAGTTGACGAGTCCGAGAGTGGTACGATGGCTCAAGGATGGCGGCTAAAACTCAATTTAATATTTGGCGTGATTGAGGTGCAGCACGCTAGAATAGCTATCGTCATTTCTCATTCGAGGTCGCCATGCGGCTCTTATCCTCGACCGTCATCGCAATTTGTATCGCGGCATCATGTCGTGCTGAAGAGCCTGGCTTCCGCTGGCCTGAAGATGGCGCTTGGGCACTGTACATATTCAAATCTGAGTCTGTGCTTATGGAACACAAATTCACGACAGAAGGAACCACGAAGATTGCGTTAGTGGGAAAGGAAATTGTGGATGGTGAAGACTGTCGCTGGATTGAGCTAACGTCCAAATCGAAGTTTCCAGCCGCCGAAAAGCCAGTACAAACGATTTTCAAAGGTCTGGTCCACGAAAGAGACTTACGTAAGGGAAAGAGCCTTACCGGACGATGGCAGAGGGGCTGGATGAAAATCGAAAACAATGAGCCACAGGAACTAACTTCGGAGATGCTTTCAAGTCCAACCATGCAGGTGAATCTCTTTCTGAGCAGTCCACCTGATAATTCCAAACATCTCGACAAGCGAATTTTCTATTCTGTCACAGATAAGCTCGAATGTGATGGAGTCACTTGGGATTTCCCTAACAAGGGGGGCAAGACAACGAGCGTGAAGACTGACAAAATCCAAGGTCAGTTCACTACCGTTGACATGAATCTCACAATTAAGTGGTACTACCACGAAAAATCTCCTTTTGGTCTGGTAGCTGCTCGCTGGATTCGCGAAGTTGCCGGCGGGTCTGGCAACGGACAAGACGATCTCGAATTTGTGGAGTCCGGGACCGGTGCTAAGACCCAATTGCCGATAATAAAAGCAGAATCCAATTTTCGTGGCAGCCATTGATCTCTAAGCCAAACGGCCTATTCCGAACGCCAATCCCCGCTCTGACGTAGAACCTTCAGCCCTTGTTTCGCCCGATTTCACCGGTAAAACGTCTGAACGGCTGCTCATGCATCGGGCGGCTGTTGCTTTACCAGGAGGCTTACTGTGCCGCGTCTTCGTTATTGGCTTGTCTCAGCGTTGTTCCTCGCCGTCGCATGTATTTCGACCGGCGTGTCGGCCCAGGATAAGGGCAAGGCCGACGATAAGGCGAAGGAAGCGCCTCCCGCGCAAGCCCCCGCCGCCACCGACAAGGCAGACATCCGCTGGAAGTTTGAGAAAGACAAAAAAATCTACCAGGAGATGACCACCAAGACCGTTCAGAACATGAAGGTCATGGGCATGGAGGTCAACCAGACCCAAGAACAGACGTTTTACTTCTCCTGGGAATTGAAGGACGAAGACAAAGACAAGAACATCACGCTGTTGCAGAAGATCGAAGGCGTGAAGCTCACGATCGAGCTCGCTGGCAACCCGATCAAATTTGACTCGGCGAACCCCGGCACTTCCAACAACGCACTGACCGAATTCTTCAAGCAACTCATCGGCACCGAATTCAAGCTCACGCTCGATAAGGACATGAAGGTCACCAAGGTCGAGGGCCGCGAAGAGTTTCTTAAGAAGCTCGGCCAGTCGAACCAAACGATGGAGCCGTTGCTCAAGCGCGTGTTGAACGAAGAAGCGCTCAAGCAGATGGCCGACCCCACGTTTGGCATGGTCCCCGGCAAGCCGGTCGGCAAAGGTGACACCTGGACCCGGGACACCAAGCTGAATCTGGGCCCGATCGGCGGTTACAAGAATAGCTACAAGTACACGCTCGAGTCCATCGCTAACGGCATGGCCACGATCAAAGTCGATAGCACCCTGACCTATGAAGCCCCGACTGAATCGGGCGAAGGGCTGCCCTTCAAGATTCGCTCGGCCAAGCTGGCCAGCAAGGAATCCGGCGGCACGATCACATTCGATGTGAACAAGGGCCGGGTCGCGAAGTCGGAGCTGAAGGTGAAACTCGAAGGCGATCTCGACATCGAGATCTCCGGCACGAGCACCAAGGTCGATCTGAAGCAAGATCAGACGACGACGATCACAACTTCCGACACACCGCAAATGGCTTCGCCAAAGAAGGCCTAACGCCGCACAGCGGATATTCCAAGCAACAAGATCCAAGAACCAACCTTCGGGTAACGGTTCTTGGATCTTGGCTTTTCTGCCTCATTTCGCGTTTTGCGTGATATGCGGGCTAGGTAGGTGGGATTGGCTAGGAGAGCTGTGCGGGCTCCGTGCGGTCCCGAACACTCGCTTGCCCTGCCCGCAGAGTCAACACCGCTTGACTGGTTTACCCATTTAGTTAGCCTAGGGACTCGACAAACACCCACCCGGGAGAGTCCCGCCGATGAGTGCTGAAAAACCTATGTCTGCTGCCGCTCGCAAAGCCATGGAGCGACGCAAGAAGGCGATCCCGGTCGCCATCGACCGCCGCAATCAGGGCGAGCCGCGTGAACGCCGGGTGCAAGGCGAACGCCGGCGTCAGGTGGACCCGACGACGTGCGAACGGGAATACACCGACGACGAAATCGCCTTCATGCGGGCGATGGACCAATACAAGCGCGATAACCGTCGGCCCTTCCCCACCTGGAGCGAAGTCCTCGAGGTGCTGTTCTCACTTGGCTACCGCAAGGTGGCCGAGGTGGGTCCAATGCCCGGATTGCCCTCGAAGGAAGTACCCCCGAAGGGTTAGAATTCGATCCAATCGTGCAAGGACGCACTCATGCGAATTTTTATCAGCGCGGGCGAGCCAAGTGGCGACCTACATGGCGCCAACTTGGCTCGCTCTTTGCGCGCTGTGATGCCCAACGTCGAGCTGTTCGGGCTCGGCGGTTCAAAGATGAGCGATGCGGGCGTCGATCTCTTTTATCCGCTAGCCGATCATGCCGTGATGGGCTTCGTTCGCGTCGTCCAAGTCATTCCCACGATGTGGCGGCTGCTGCAACGCCTGCTGCGCGAATTTGAGAAGCGCCGTCCCGACGCACTGGTACTCATCGACTATCCGGGCTTTCACTGGCACCTCGCGGCCAAAGCGAAAGCCATGGGCATCCCAGTCATCTCGTTTGTGCCGCCGCAAATTTGGGGCTGGGCGAGCCACCGCGTCAGTCGGGTTCGGAAAAACTTTGAATACGTTTTGTGTGCGTTGCCGTTCGAGCCACGCTGGTATCACGACCGCGGCGTCATCAACGCTCGCTACATCGGGCATCCCTATTTCGATGAGTTGCCGCGACAAAAGTTAGACGCAACATTCATGGCGGAACAGCGTCGAGCCGGCACGCCGATCGTGGCGCTAATGCCCGGCTCCCGCGGCCATGAGGTGAAGCACAACCTTCCCACGCTCTTGAACACAGCACACCGCATCCACGCCGAGCGGCCCGACGTGAGATTTCTCTTTCCGTGCTTCAAGGAGCAGCACCGCGACTACGTAGCTAGCCGAGTGCTGGCGTCGATCCCCGCAGAAGTACTGGTGCATCGCACGGCGGAGACCATCGAGCTGGCGGATTCGTGCGTCGCTGTGTCGGGCTCGGTGGGGTTGGAGTTGCTGTATCGCTGCAAGCCGACGGTCGTGATCTATCGCATCAATCGCTTTTTCCGATTCGTGACTTGGCTATGCAAAAACGTGCCTTACATCAGCCTCGTCAATTTGCTTGCGGAGAAGGAGCTGTATCCCGAATTCCTATTGGACCACGATGACTCGCCCGGACCGGCAGCTCACGTGTTGCGCTGGCTCAATGATCGCCAGCAGCATGAAGAGGTGGTCGGTGCACTCGCAGAATTGAAAGGTCGGGTCGCGGCCCCGGGTGCTTGCGATCGAGCGGCCGAGTTTCTGGTGGAGAGATTTGGGCGTCGCCGTGCCGCGGCTTAGAACCGGAATCCTAGGTTCAGCATGATGATCGCTTCTTGCAGATCGGTATCCCAGGTCGGGATGATGTCGGTGAAATTGTAGGCCCATTCAGCGCGGATACCGGCAATCAACGTCATGCAGTTCGAGATCGGCACTTCATAATCGGCATGAAAGCCGATGAGCACCGCTCCAAACACGTCGCTGCGATGCGTCGTGTTCGTCGGCTCCTGAGTTTGATCCGGCGAATCCGGCAGATTGAAGTTCACGCGCGAGTAACCGTAGCGGCCACCCCAGTCGACGCCGAAACGGTAATTGGTTCCACATTGATAGGCCGGCGAAAAGATAAACAGTTCGCGACCGAACGAAATATGAACGGCCGAACGATGATACTCGCGGATGTCCACGAAGGTGCCGAACACGTCGAAGACCTGCTCGGGATGGTTGCCGTTGTTGTAGAAGTAGTCGATGCCGTACTCGACCGTCCACGCGGCGCTGCCCTTCACATTGAAGAACATGCTGCGAGCACCGACGCTGAACATGTAAGCCGGGTTCAAGACGTTATTGAAGATACCGCCGGCGACCGGCAGCGCGATACCGGTGCGAAGGAAGCCTTCGGTCATGATTGGGCCGTTGCCGCCAATCGGTCCGCAGCAGCCCGTGCCGCCGGGTCCGTTCCACGGACTGCACACGCTACCCGGAGGCAGAGCGGGTGCGCCAGTCACTGCGGGAATCGCACCATTGCTCGGCGGGATTTGCGGCGGCTGGGCCGGTACCAACATCGAGCCAGGATTACCCGGCACGATCACTGGCTGAGACGCCGCAGGTGGCTGCGTGGACGGGGAATATGGACCCGCGTTGGGGTCGTTTTGCATGAACGGAGCCATCGCAGGCGGCTCCGCGGCCGACACTGTTGCGGTCCATCCGCCCAGGACCATGGCACCGAGAATGATCGCCTTCGTTCTCATACCACCCTCGCCAGTCTGCCCGGTTGACGCGGCGCGGCAACCCGGACCCTGTCCTGGGACTCACACTATTTCATCGGCCAGCGCGCCGGTAAACTTTAACGGCTGTGCTAGCTATGCGGCCTATGTCGGTAGGAATTCCGCCGCCTAATAACCTGCGTGAGGTTTTCAGTCAAGTCGTTAAACTGAACCCATGGAACATGAACTGCGGTCGCCGGACGAGATTCGCAGGTATCTGTTGCACGGCCTGTGTTTGCAGCAAGCCGCTGCACCGACGCCGACTGCAGTGCGGCCGATATTGGAGTGGGCCCGCGAGTTAGCAAGCGAGGGACACCCCGTCCCACCGCTCGGTTTCGTCGGCGACTTAGGCCGAATTGCGCTGGGATTGGATCGAGCCGCTGCCAGAACGACAAACACCTCGCAAGTCCTTCCGGCTTCTCTCGTCCGAAGTTACGAGGACTATGTTCTCAGCAAGCTTTACTCCGATCCGTTGTTTGAGCGCGGGGCTGACGCCGTTCGCCGGCTCAGTGGCCGAGACCGCAATCGCGGCGTGGCTTACTTGGTGCACCGGGCGCAAGCGCGGGTGGGTTTTGGCGGGGCACTCTTTGGACCGGCGAGCATCAAATCTTTGCTCGAACGGCCGCCTGGCGAATTATTAACGGAAGGGTGGGAATCGCTGTCGCAAGGTGGCCCCGACCCTTTGATCATCCAACTCTACGAAGATCTCATTGCCAAAGTACGATATGCAGCCGAGTTCATCGGTCCGGAAGATGTGTTCGAATTGGAGCACGGTACTGCACTTGGCGAGTTAGGCGAGCGCGTCGCGCTGCGTCAGGTGCTGCAGGCTGCCACACGATTCGAAGCGCTGCTGCCGACGGTGCCGCCCCGGCCTGCAAATGAAGTTCGCGAAGCACCCACTCGGTTTTTCGATGAAGATGCGTACCCCGTCGGCGGCTTCGCGTCGATCTCCAACCGCGGAAGCATCGAAAGCTTGCTGCATTCGCAACTGGCATTCATGGAAACCGACCCGGCCGCGGATCGGCCCGATTTGTTCGATGTTCGATTTCTCCGTGACGAGTTGCTGTATTATTCGCGGGATGAAAACCAGTTCTTGCGTCATCGCCGCGGTTTTGTCATCGCGCTGAAGAGCGACTTAGCCAGGGCACGGCACAAAGATCCGGAACTGCCATTTCAGCGAACGATCCTGACTCTCGGCTGGCTCATCGCGGCTATCCGCAAGCTCCACGAGTGGCTTGATACCGATGCGCTGCAATTCGAGATCATGATGCCGGCCGACGGCCAACTCGCTGAAGAAGAGCGCGTGCTTCAAATTGTGTTGCGCGATTATGTGGAAATGGGAACGGTGGTGTTTTCGCGTTTGTCTGACCTGAAGTCTTTGACACGACGCATCGAGGAACTCTCGCGGCGTTCAAGGGCGAACGCCCTTCTTGTGGGAGTGAGCCCGGAAGCGATAACGAGCGAGCATCGGATTGACGTACTCTGTATCTCAGCCGCCGAACCCGAATTGATCGATGCAGAAATCGACACTTCGTCTACGGACGACGATGCCATGACACGATGGTCGCGGGTGTTGGCGAGGTTGCTAGCGAAGTGGTTGTGACGGCACAGGTATTGGACCGAGTCCCCTGATATTTCGTGGCCGGGTCTGAGGTCGCCTATCGGCGACCGAAGGCCCGGTGTAGTGGCAAGCGCTTGCGGGTTCAACCGGGCCTTCGGTCGCCTGAGGGCGACCGAAGGCCCGGCCACGAAATACATGATACAGGGACCTCAGAGTTGGCCACGAGTGCTAAGAGCTGCTCACCGGCCACAAATACCAGTTCTTATTTCAAATGGGCGACCCGAATTTGCTGCAACGCGGCGAGGGCGGGACGTGGCCGGCCCGCGGGGTCGAGCAGGCCGCAATGGGGGAAGGCGTGCTCTTCGCCATCGGTCAGTTGAATCCAATTGACGCTGCGCACAAACGGCTTGCTCACCGCCAACGTCGCGAATGCATTGGCCCAACTGGCCTGCGATTCGGGCGACACCTTGTTCTGCCAGTGGCCGGCCGCGACGGCGATAGTCGCATCGGCGAGCAGATCATCTCCCGTCGCTGCGGGGATGCCCATGCTGACTTGCAGCGGTACGCCGAGCATGGCATAGAGATCAAGCACGCGTGAGCACTCCATCAAATCGCGGCAATAGGTGCCGCGTGGCGTCATGCCCATCAGCCATTCCAGATCGATGGCCGCTAACTTCAATCCCGCGCGAATCAACGTGTCAGCAAAGATGAAAGGCGAGTAAGTGCGCTCCTGGCGCGCCATGTACTCGCCCCAGGGTTGCGTGATACCAACAGACAGTTCGAGCTCGGGATCGACTTGCCATGCAGCTTCGGCGAGGCGAGCGGTCAACCAAAGGAGATCGTCCTCCGTCAATTTGAGGATGTTCGCCATGTTGCTGGCAGCAGTGAGTTGCCAGCGACGGATACGGCCACGATAGCGCCCGACCGCCGTCTCGACATAATCGCACATGAAGCTGGCGAGGCTCTGCAAATCGCCTTCCCAGAGCCAAAGCCAATCGGGCAGACTTCGCGCCGAAAAATCAATCAATGGCCCCGCGCACACGCGCATGTCGCTGCGCTCGGCCCAGGCGAGCGCGGTGTCTGTCGGTTCCCAGCGGTAGTTCGATTCGGTGGGTTCGACACTTCGCCAGGTCAGTGGCAAACATGCACAATTGACCGCGCTGGCCAGCCCGGCGGATGCCGTCGGAGGGATCGAGCCGTTGACGCGCACGCCCAGCCAGGTATCGAGTTTTGGTTGGCGATTGTGGCGGGCACGGAGGATCTGAGCCACATACTCGCGCACAAGTTGATCAGCCGTTTCGAACGCTTCGGCCAGCGCCAATTGGGCGGCCGCCTCGGCTTCGGCGTCGAGCGATCGCGTGGCGGCTTGTGCAAAACGCCGGGCCAAGCCGCGGAGCCGATCTTCCAGGTCGGTCGCGATCAGCATGCCCACCGTGCGCCACTCGGCGGCCTGCGAACGCACTTGATTAACTTTGCCTCGCGCCAGTTCCAGCAACAGGTGGTAAGGCTCCTGCTTTTCGATCAATGTGGAAGTCGCGGTCCAAAGTTGGCCGACGCCGGGCACCGGTGCCGGAACTGCCGCGAAGCCGCTCTCGTTGATCTCGCGATCCAGCGTCAAAATGCCGCTGGCCACGGAGGATCGGCTCGGAGCCGGCATATTGTCATAGCCGCCGGCCACGTACGCACGCTCCAAATCCTGAGCGGCGTCAGCGGGCCAGATGCTGGGAAGTTGGAAACGGAGGGTACCCATTCGTGGGTGGCCGGCCTGCTGGGGAAGAGGGCAACGGTATCTTGGCTACCTGAAATGGTATGAGGCCATCGCAAGGAACATAGGTCAGGCCAACACTTTAGGGAACGGTCTGATTTCAGGCGGCTTTGTCCAGCGCGACGACCGCGATCCCGTACCGGTCGGCCAAGGCGATTGTCTGGGCGTCATCGATTAGGATCGTCCTTCCGGCTTCCACGGCGAGCACGGTGGCACCGGCCTGACGCATCGATTCGATGGTTTGGACCCCCACCGTCGGGACGTCGAAGCGCATGTCTTGTTGTGGTTTGGCGACCTTAACCACGACGAAGCCGGCCCGCCGGCTCAGTTCACCCGCGCGAATGATGGCGCGATCGGTGCCTTCGATGGCTTCCACCGCGAGAACCGCCCGCTCACGCACGGCCACGCTTTGGCCCACGTCGAGCCGACCCATTTCTTTGGCGAGGTCCCAACCGAATTCAATGTCCTTGAGTTCGCTGCTGGTCGGGCTGCGCCGAGTGAGCACACCGGGTCGCATGAGGATCTCCGGGCAAAAATCAAGGGCCGATGCGAAGCGAAAGCCGGCTCGTTCAAATTCGTCAATCACGCCGAGCAGGAGCGAGTCGTCTTTATTGTCACGGCGATTGCGAAAGTACCAGAACCGCAGGGTGGTCCAATCGGGCAAGAGTTGCAGTATTCGCCACGGCGAGAAGAGCGCGGCCTTCTGCACCTTGCCGGCCATTACGATCTGCTGCACACCCATCCGGCGAAACGCGCGAATCACCCCGCCCATCCTGGCGATGCCGACCTCCGCGTAACGATCGCAGAGCGTTCGCAGTTCCGGCGGGGCGAGATGCTGCAAGCCGACGCAACCGACAGAAATATTGAGCGCACGTGCCTTTTCCGCAAACACTACCGGGAAACGGCCTGCTCCGGCCAATAGCCCGATCGGCCGCGTGGCACCGCTCATCCCGCCATCCCGAGGCGTTCTTGAATCGTCCGCAACTCTTTTCGGAACTCGGGCAGATGCAACAGCGACATCAGAATTCGCTTTTGCTCTTTCTCCGGGGTGGCCGGCGAACCGAGCATCCGTGAGCCAGGCGGCACGTCTTTGGTGACCGCGGCCTGGCCGCCGATCACGCAGCCTTCGCCAATGTGCACATGCTCGACGACGCCCACTTGGCCTGCGATCACGACGTAATCGCCGGTGCTCGACGAACCCGCCATGCCGACCTGGCTCACCATGATGTTGTGCCGGCCGATCTGGCAGTTGTGGGCGATCTGCACGAGGTTATCGATCTTGGTGCCCGAGCCGATGCGAGTCGCGCTGAACGTGCCGCGATCGATGGTCGCACCGGCGCCGATCTCGACGTCATCGCCGATTTCGACGTGGCCAATCTGCGGCACTTTGACATGCCGGCCATTTTGGAAGCGGTAGCCGAAGCCATCCGCGCCGATCACGGCGTTCGAATGGATGATGACGCGGTCGCCGACAATCGTGCCGTCGTAGAGCACGGCGTGCGGATGCAAAGTGACGCCGTCGCCGAGGCGGCAGTTCCGCCCCACGACAGCGCCAGAGTGCAAGCGACAGTTGTCGCCGACGACACTACCCGGGCCGACAGCAGCAAACGGGTGTATGCTGGCACCCGCGCCGACTTTCGCCGATGGATGCACCGACGACTGCGGGTCGATGCCGTGAATCGTTTCGGCTTGCACGCCTTCGAGGTGCGAGGCAATCGCAACAAATGCACTCAACGGATCGGCCACTTGAATGAAGGGCCGGCCCGCGATGGTCACATTGTTTGGAACGACAGCCGCGGCGGCCGTGCTCGCTGTTAACTGCGCAAGATATTTGTCGTTTTCGAGGAAGGTGATTTGCTCAGGGCCCGCTTCGCTGATCGGGCGCGCGGCATGGATCGGCAAAGTGCCGTCACCATGGAGAACACCGCCGACCAATTCGGCGAGCGCTTGCAAATTGGTCGTCACCGCTGAGTCCTTTCAGACGAAAGGCGCCGCCTTCCGTGGCGGCCAATCATAATCGGCTGAAGAGATAGGGGCAACGCGAGTTCCACACTTAGAAAAGCACCGGCTTTCCGAGTTGCCGGCGTGCGACGGAAACCTGGCCCACGTGGAGGAGTCCATGCGAGGCGACCAGCAGGAACAACGCACCGATTGTCGGTGCGATTTGGGCCGTGGGGCCGGTGCTCGGCTTATCTAAATCCGACTCCGTCATGCGGTTAAGCGCGTCGAGCGTCGCGCCGCGGACGTCTTCAAATACTTTCAGATACTCAGCTTTGGTCAGATATTGACTGTTTTTGTTCTGCACGTCGGCTTCGCGCGCGTGACGTTCGATGAATCCTTCCGGCAAAGGAGGCGTCACAGCGCCAAATTGCGGTTGGCTCCGAACTTCGGAGGCGATGATGTGCCCTAACTGCCAGGCGATTTGATTCGAGCCCGGAGCGGGCCGGACGAGTAAGTCCGCGTCGGAAAAGTCTCCGATCAATCGTTCCCACAGATTCTTGGACGTGC
Source organism: Gemmataceae bacterium (assembly GCA_045802605.1). GTDB lineage: Bacteria > Planctomycetota > Planctomycetia > Gemmatales > Gemmataceae > JBJMQS01. The sequence continues at coordinate 278,767 of JBJMQS010000015.1, forward strand.
CCAACGCACGGGTGATTGCCCCAATCGCATTCATGCGCAGCTCCTTGAGTAAAACTCGATGATTATTTTAGGAAGATGATTGGGCATTCCCCGCAGTTCGTGGAAACTGCCACAACCCTTGCCAACGTCGCTGTTTCGCTGAAGTCCCAGGGCATGACCATCCGATCCATTTTCGGGAACCGTCCGAACGGAGGCTGCCGTGAACGACACTCGCGCATTATTGAATCGAATCGCGGCCGTTCGCGATCGTTTGGGGCATGCACACGAAATCCTGCACGAGGCGGAGACACCGCCGACAAGTGCGAAACGCACCATCGTTTACACTGCCAAAGCGCAGCGTCTCGTGGATGAAAGTCTGCAGCAGGTGGCGAAACCGCAGCGCCGCGCGAAATCCAAGCCGGTCCAACTGACCAACCGAGTTCGCGCCTGCGCCGAGCGCTGTCGCGACGTCATCGACTGTCTGCGGCAATTGCAGCCGAGCGATGACGAGTCCGCAATCGCTGCCGCACATCGCCGGTGCATCGCCATGACGCATTCGGCCGTGCGGCTCATTCAAAACTGCCCCGAGAGTACCTCCGAACAAATCCGGCTTGGTGGCGCGCTCGAAGCCCTGCTCGACTCGCTCGACGAGCATCTCGCCCGGCTTAGCGAAGCGGTCGTGACGGATCGTTGCAACGAGCAATTCATCGAGCGGCTCTCACACGCTTATGCCGTCCTTGGCGGCGGCGACATGTTTGCCCTGGATCTGTTTCTGGAGCTCGCGAGTGCCATCGAACAAGATGCCCGAGCTGGAAAGCCTCTGAAAATTCTGCTCCCCGGGCCGATTTCCGTCGCGACCGACGCCGAAGTGGGGCGGGCTTGGCAGCTGCGCCTCCTAGCGACACACGCGCTCAACACCGCTCAGGTCGCCGCGCGGATCGTCCGGAACTTTCCTGGGTCATCTGACCAAGGAGTTCCCGCGATTATCGCCGCACTCCTGCACGATGTAGGCCTTGTGGTGACGCCGTTTGCGCTGCTCGCGCAACCGGGCCGCATCACTGGCGAGCAAATGCGTGAAATCGAAGCGCATGCAGTACGTAGCGCGGAAATCGTCGCGCAGCAAATTCCGCAAGCCGCACCGCTCGCCGACGGAATCCGTCAACATCACGAGCGGCTTGATGGCAGCGGGTACCCCTGTACCGATCGGTCGCCATCCCATCTGGCCCGCATCATCGCCGTGGCCGACACCTACGCCGCGCTGCGGGCCCCCCGGCAATACCGCGACGCACTGGATCCCCGAGCCGCCATGATCGAGCTTATGCTCGCTGCGCAGCGGGGCAGTTTTGATTCCGAAGTCGTCGCCGCACTGCGGAAGCTCGGGTTTTATCCTCCGGGCTGTGTCGTCGAGCTCAATGATGGCCGGCTTGGCGCGGTCGTTGCCGTGCATAGCGATCCCAACGAACCCGAGCTTCCCGCACAGGCGGTCATCGCGCAATTGACCGATGCCGAAGGCGAGTGCCTTTGCACGCCGTCTTGCGTGGACCTCGGCGTGGATGTGACCTGCGCCATTAACCGGGCATTGGCTCACGACGAACGCATGGAACGCCTCGGCGAACATTACCCCCAACTGGTATGAGCAAGGCAAATTCATATTGGCAGGCTACACGGCATCCCGCGCCGTGCTTGCTGTTCATTTTGCCCATGCTGATCGCGTACGAATTTGGCGTGGTGGCGATTGGCGGCCCACAGTCGCTCGCCGTTCGCAATGGCGCAGATGCGTGGATGCGTTGGCTCTTGGCATCCGCGGGCCTGGGCTTCGGATTGCTCGCGCCAGCCTTGGTCATTCTTGTCTTGTTCGTTTGGGCGATTCGCCATCAGGGTGATCCGCCGGACGATATTCCCGGTGTCACTTTGGGAATGGGATTGGAAAGCGTTTGCTTTGCACTTGTGCTTTGGTTTCTGAGCCGCTGCTTTGGGCCCATGTTGGATTCCCTCGGCCTTGATATGGCCACGCGATCCCCGATGGCCGATAGCCATGCAACCACGCCGCTCGCGCAAATGGTCACCTACGTCGGCGCGGGAATTTACGAAGAAGTGATCTTCCGTCTTGGGCTATTTGCCGGCACGGCCGCCCTGCTCCGCAGCGCACTCGTGCCCAAGCCGCTGGCTGGATTGTTAGCGGCGTCGGTCAGTTCCTTCGCCTTCGCCGCGGTGCATCATCTCGGCGCACATGGTGAAGCAGTCAATAGTTACGTCTTTATGTTCCGTGCTTTAGCGGGCCTTTTGTTCACCCTGCTCTTCCTTCTGCGGGGATTCGGAATTACAGTCGGTGCTCATGCGTGCTACGACGTTCTTGTTGGCATAAGTGTGTGAAGTCGATGAAGTATGCCCTTTCGCTCCTGATGCTGCCTTTCGCAGCGTCATTCGCAAATGCTGTTGAGCGCGAAACCCGCGAATATCGCGTGAGTGCCGACGGGAAACCGGCCGGCACCTACACGATGACGATCGAACGCCGCGAAGATGGCTCCATTGTGCAAACCGGCAAAGCCGATGTGACGGCGCGCGTGCTCATCCATGATTACAAATACACGTACCAGGGCACAGAAACGTGGCGTGAAGGCAGACTCGAAAGCTTGGAATCGACCACGAATGACGATGGCACGCCCTACCGAGTGAAGGTCGAACCGAGTGTCGATGGCCTGAAGGTCACCATTAATGGCCGATCGGTCACGGCATCAAAAAATGTCTGGACGACGAGTTACTGGAAGGCACCGCGGGTCCGCGAAGGCGCAATCACTTTGCTCGACGTGGACACCGGCAAAACCTACGACGCGCGGATCAAGCCAATGACGGCGCCGGTTTCCCCCGTTGGCGGTCAGGCAGTGAATATCCGCCTGCAAGTGGTCGGAACCATCAATGCCGATTTGATGTACGACGCCCGAGATCGGCTCCTCCGCCAGGAAACGATGGAGGGAACGCACAAGACCTTAATCGAGTTAGTCCGGGTCGTTCGCTAGCCGATCTTGCAATTCTTGCACTTTTCGCGTCTAATTTGACCTCTAAAGTTGTTCTTCACCAGGATGGTGACCCATGCCTGATCGCGAATCGATTCGCTGCACGCTGCTTCAAGTTCTGCGTGACGATACGGCCGTCGAGGTCGAAACGCTCGCGGACGACATGTGTTTGCGCTCGGCGTTGGGCCTGGATTCGGTCGATTTCGTCGGCCTGATCATGCGAATCGAAGGCGAGTATCGCATTCGCTTGACGCACGAGGAATTGGGCACGATCGCAACCGTCGGCGACCTGTTGAATTTGATTCAGTCGAAGGCCAACTCAGCGTGCGCCGCCGCGTAAATTACGCCGCGCGTCGCACTTGCCCGAGTTGGGCCAACTCTTTCAACGCTCCAAGTAATCCGCTGATTTGCGTCGTCTCGTGATTCGCGTTGATCTGCACGCGCAACACGCCGGCATGATATGGCACGGCTGGGAACGTCACAGATTGCACGTAATAGCCGCGGTCGAATAGAAACTTGCCGGCCAGCAATGTGTCTTCTTCGTCGCCGATCACGAGCGACACGATCGGCGTGAGACCACCGAGCACATGGTAGCCCAAGCCACTCGCACCATCGACGAGGTGTTTTAGGTTTGCGTGCAGTTTGCCAATGAGCGTCTCGTATTCGGCCGACTCGAGGATGTCGAGAACGGTAATGATCGCATCGCAATAGCAAGGCGCGACAGGCCCGCCAAAGATAAAAGTGTTCGCACGGATCTTGAGTTGGCGGACCATCGCGGCCGTTCCGCCGACAAAACCGCCCATGCAAGAGAAGCCTTTCGACAATGAGCCGATGACCAGCGTATTGTCGTAGCTGCCGAGCAATTCCCGCACGACGCCGATCCCCTCCGGCCCCATGACACCGGTGCCGTGCGCATCATCAACGTACAGAATCGCGTTGTTTTCCCGGCAAACCGCGTCAATCTCGCGCAACGGCGGCAGGGTCCCGCTCATGCTGTAGACGCCATCGACGGCGACCATTGCGTAGCGGTAAGGCCGCGACTCTTTGAGCAGTCGCTCCAAATCAGCGACATCGTCGTGAGCAAAGGTGCCGGCACGCACGCCGGCACCTTTGGCGAGCCGGACGCCATCTTGAATGGAATTGTGCGCGTGCTCATCCACGGCAATAAAGTCGCGTTTATCGACCAGGCCCGGGATGGCGCCGAGATTGGCCAAGGTCACCGACGGGAAAATCACGGCGGCTTCGGTTCCCAACCATTGAGCGATGCGCTCTTCGGCTTCGGTATTGGTTTTAACACCCGCGAAAGCGCGCGAAGCGCCGCTGTGGGAGCCCCACGTATCGACACCCCGATGAAGCGCGGCAATGACTCGCGGGTCGCGGTCGAGCCCCAGGAAGCTATCAGAACCGAAGTTGATGACGCGGTCGCCCTGAATCTCCACTTCGCGACCGGGCCCGATCGCTTCGAAGTCCAAGTGTTTCAGATGAACATCGGGCATCGTCGCCGCGAAGTGTTCGATGAACCGGCTGATCCCGGTGCGCTTCAGTGAATCCGCAAATCCGTCCATGGGTGCGTTCATGCCCGCAAAAGTACAGATTTTTCTCATCTCTCGCAAGTCACATAGGCAGGATTGACAGACTGCGGCAAATTAGGGAAGCTGTTGGCCCCAAAACTTGGGCCGACCAGGAGGGTCGATTCGCGATGTCCATGGAGTGGACGGCCGCCGTGCATTCAGCCGGCCTTGTGGCATTCACGAAAAACGAGTCAGCCAACTTCCGCGCAGATGTGCAGAAGCGGCTCTCGGCTCGTTCGCTGCCATCGAACTTGCGGCACGCCGATGAGCAAAGCGTCGCTGGACTCGGAGCAATCTTGGATGCGATCGACCGATCGCACTTGGAGCTCAATGAGTTTGAGAATTGGGGCGTCGTCGCCGCACCGCGTTCACCAGGTCGCGATGCGATGATCTCATCGCTGACTCGCTACCGCAACGATGGTGCCTGGGGAGTGTCGCCGCAACTCATTCCGCACTACTCGCTGCATTCCTTGTCGGGTCTTGCGAGCGTGACGTTTCGATTCACCGGTCCAAATATTGGCACGGGTGGCACCACCGGCCGGGAGTCTGATGCCATCCTGGCCGCCGCGTCGTTCATTAATGACGGGCACGTGCGGGGCGTCTGGCTCGTCATGACGGGCTGGGAATTCGAAGAAACCCCCAACGCCATTTGCCGCGCGGTGGCATTGGCGCTCGCTCCAAACGGGGCGAGCAGCACACCGCAATTGTCGCTGAGTTTCTCGGCGACTGGATCCGCAACAAGTCAGTTTTCGCTCGAATCACTGCACGAAGTGTTGTCTGCGGCAGTCCCTGGCCCGGATCGTCATTGGTCGCTGCCCGGCGACGGCAGACTCACTTGGCGCATTCCTGAGGAAGCCCCGGTGGAAGTCGCGGCATGAAGCCAGTTTGGATCACCGGCACGGGCATTTGCAGTCCGCTCGGAAACAATCTCGATCAGTTTGCCGACGCAATCTTGGCAGGCCGCTCCGCCGTGAGCGCGGTGCACCGCTTTGATGCATCGCAGCATCCCAGCCAAATCGCGGCCCAAATCGATGTCATTCCGGTACCCTCCGGGTGGGACGCCGGCGACTTTTCCCAACTCGATGAAGCCGAACAACTCATCGCTTGGTGTTGCACCGAGGCGCTTCAAACGTCCGGCCTCTGGGATGATCGCGACCAAAAGCGCATCGGCATCGTGATGGGATTAGGTTCGGAATGGATGATGGCGTGGGAATCCGATGGCCTTGGCCAAATGCGGCCCCAGGCGACCTCGGCGGTTGAAGCCGTGGCCAAGCGACTCCATCTCACCGGCCCCTCGTTGACGCTTTCCGCAGCCTGCGCCAGCGGGAATTATGCTTTCGCGGTGGCGCGGTCATGGATTCGCATGGGCCTGGTCGATGCCTGCATCGCCGGCGGTTGTGACCGCAGCGTCACGCCGTTGATATTGGCGGGGTTTGGCAATCTACGCGCGCTGTCTCGGCGCAATGATGCGCCGGCCGCGGCGAGCCGGCCATTCGATCGTGGCCGCGATGGGTTCGTGCTCGGAGAAGGTGGCGCGGCATGTTTGCTAGAAAGTGCGGCGAGCGCCCGTCAGCACGGCGCGGCCGGCCTAGCTGAGGTCGCAGGCTTTGGCGCGACAAGCGACGCCCACCACATTGTGATTCCATGTCCCGACACCACAGCGGCAGCGAACGCCATGCAACACGCGCTGGATGAGGCGCGAGTCAGCCCGAGCGATGTTGGTTACATCAACGCCCACGGCACCGGGACACCTGTGGGCGATGTGTGCGAGACGAAGGCTCTCCGCCGAGTGTTCGGCTCATCGGCCGACCAAGTGCCGGTTAGCTCGACCAAGAGCATGACGGGGCATTTACTGACCGGGGCCGCCGCCGTGGAAGCCCTGGCCGGCGTTGCCGCGATCCAGCGCGGTGCGATTCCGCCGACGATCAATTTGGATGACCCCGACCCGGAGTGCGCGCTCAATCATGTGGCCCACACCGCGCGGGAACAAAAGGTTAGCGTGGTGATGTCCAATTCGTTTGGCTTCGGCGGCAGCAATACGTCGCTGGTGTTGCGTTCTGTGGTTTGATTTTCGTAGCCGCGGGCCGAAGCCCACGCGTGCGGACAGTCGTGTGGCCCTGACGCGAGTGAATGTCTTTTTGTGCATTTCGCCCCCGAGGGGCGCAGGACTGTAGCCACGGGTGGAGCGAGGTCGCCTATGGCGACCGAGCGCAACCCGTGGTATCCAGTGCCTCTGACGTCCCGCCCCGGAGGGGCGGAGGAAACAGAATCGGCGGCAGGTTCCTCCGCCCCTGCCGGGGCGGGGTTCAACTGCGATTGCCTTCCACGGGTTGCGCTCGCCTCGAAGACTCGGCTCGCTCCACCCGTGGCTACAGTCCCGCGCCCCTCCCGGGCGAAAATGTGCACGTTACTGAGCTATTGAGTCCGCCCTGTCGACGCTGAATCCAATCGAGACCCAAAGGCCTTTGCAATTTGCTCTGAACACCCGGGGCAACAAAAACTCAATCCCTTGCATTCGATAAATGTTCCAAGGCCAGCATGAGAGCGTGGGTGCCTTTCTTGCTGTATCCCTGCGCGGCTACCGAATTGAACAACTGCGACACGAGCGCCAAGCCGGGCAGAGCGATATTCATTCGCCGGGCTTCGTCGATCGCGATGGCCATGTCTTTGATGAAATGCTCGGCGAAGAAGCCTGGCTCGAAGTTGCGATCGATGATCCGAGGGCCCAGCGTGTTAAGCTGCCAACTGGCGGCGGCCCCACCGCCGACCGATTCCAGCACAGTCCGCAAATCGAGCCCGGCCTTGCCCGCATATAGCAGCGCTTCGCAGACGCCGTTGAGGGCGCCGGCGATCAGAATTTGATTGACCATTTTGACGTGCTGGCCGGCACCGGCCGGGCCCTGATGCACAATCGTTTTGCCCATGCATTCCAAGATGGGCCGAACCGCGTCGAGGGCCGCGACTTCGCCCCCGACCATAATCGAGAGCGTGGCGTTTTTCGCGCCGACATCGCCCCCGGAAACGGGAGCATCCAGCGAGGTCGCCTGGCGGTCCTTGGCGGCGTTGAATATCTCGACGACCAGTGAGGGTTCGCTCGTGGTCATGTCCACAAGAATCATCCCTGGCCGGCAGCCCGCGATCACGCCTGCGGGCCCAAGGAAAACCTCGCGCACATCTTTGGGATACCCCACGATGGAACAAACGATATCCGATTGTTCGGCGACCGCGCGGGGCGTCGCCGCCCATTTGGCCCCGGCAGCGAGTAGTGGCTCGGCCTTGGATTTCGTTCTGCTGAAAACGGTGAGGTCGTAACCGGCCCGCAAGATGTGGCCGGCCATAGCCGCACCCATCACCCCGGTGCCGAGAAAGCCGACCCGGGTCTGGCACGGCCGCGCGGTCTGATACGCCATGCTAAAACTCCCTATTCGCCGGCTATCCTAAAGACCGGCGTTGGCGCGGGGTAGTGTGCTCGTCGTTACTATGTTGTTACGCGTGATGACTTAGAATTGCCCAGGCTAACTCCCGGAGCCCCGCATGTCTGCTCGCATAGTGGTCATCGAAGACGAGCCTGCCATCCGCCGCGGTGTAGTCGATGCCTTGCGCGTGTCCGGCTACGAGGTCGCCGAAGCCGGCGACGGCCCCACGGGACTGGATTTAGCGTCCAAAGGCCCGGCCGATCTGGTTTTGCTGGATTTGCTGCTGCCGCGCATGGACGGGCTCGACGTTCTCCAAAATCTGCGCAAAGTGAAGCCGACGCTGCCGGTGATTGTGCTGACGGCCCGCGGCGGCGAAGAGGACCGTATACGAGGGCTGCGCTTGGGGGCAGACGATTACGTCGTGAAGCCCTTTTCTGCTCGAGAATTGCTCGCCCGGGTGGAAGCCGTGTTGCGGCGGTCGCCCCATCGGGATCAAAACGTCGCCCGGGCTCGCCTTGGCCATGCCAAGCTCGACCTGACCCGCGGCGAGATTCGCTGGTCGCCCCGGGCCGCGGTGGATCTGTCGGAGACCGAGTCCGCGTTGCTTCGCTATTTGCTTACTCACCGGGACCGCATCGTTTCGCGCGATGAATTGCTAACCTGGGTATGGGGCGTGACGCCGCAGTACCTCGAGACCAGGACCATCGACATGCACGTCGCCCGGCTTCGCGCCAAGCTCCGCGACCCCTCGGGCAAGAACACGCCGGAAGCGGTCGTCACCGTGCGCGGTCGGGGCTACATGGCCGCGCCGGAATTGGTTGCCGAGGAGACTTCGTGAATCGCCGTGGCCGCTGGCTAGCGTTCTCTGCCTACTTGGGCATCGTAGCGCTAGTGGCGGGTGGCCTGGCCTGGGTGACCCACGCGGCACTTCAACTCGAAGAATCAGAACTCCGCCTTCGACACTCCGACACTTTACGACTGGCGCTTTGGCGGCTCGATAGTCGGGTGTTTCCAATGATCGCACGGGAAGACAGCCGGCCAGTCGCGCATTACGATCCGCTGTACCCACCGCTCCCCGCACTCGATCGCAAGGGCGATGCGGTGCCGACGGGCTCGGTGCTGGTACCCTCGCCGCTCTTGAGCGCCGAGTTGCCGCCGTGGATGCTGTTGCACTTCAGCGTTGACTCGGTTTCCGGCTGGCAGTCGCCTCAGGTCATTCGGCCGGAGTTGGCCGAAAAACTCCGCAGCGGCCCCCATTCCGTCCCGCTCACTAATGCCGACGACGCGCGACGAGCATTGTTCACGGCGTTGAAAAAAGAATTCCCGGCCGCTGAGTTCATCGGCAGCGGCCAACAACCCACGGACGACACGCCCGCCCAAGTAGCGACTGCGACGCAGTCGGGCGAGGGCGCAGTTCAATCCAAGGACGCCGGCCAAATCCTGATCGCTGAGAACGTAAAACGCGCTTCTCAGCAGCAAAGCGTCCGCAACGAAAATCGCGGCTCCGAGGGTGCGAACAACGCCATTTTCAACTACGTGCCGCAAAGTGGCGTCTTCTTCGCCGAGAAACAGGCGGAGTGGTCGGGCGGGCGGTTTGCCGGTACGAGCGTGATGATCAATCTCGAACCAATGCGCCCCCGCTGGCTGACTGGCCATGACGGCGTCCGGCGGCTCATGCTACTTCGGCCATTGCAAGCCAAAGGTATCACCGCGGTGCAGGGAGTGCTGCTGGATTGGGAAAAACTCAAAACTGTGTTGCTCGAAGAGGTCACTGATCTACTCCCCGAAGCGCGGCTTGAGCCCGTCGATGACGATTCCAATGACGGGGTGCGCATGACTGCCTTGCCCGCCCGGCTCACAACCGAAGTTCCCACGGTCGGGTGGATGACCATCAACACGCCGATGCGGGTGGGCCTCGTCCTCGCGTGGGGAGCGTCGGCCCTGGCGCTCGCCGTGGTGGGGCTCGGGGGTTGGACACTGTTGGATTTGTCGGAACGCCGATTCCGCTTCGTTACCGCCGTGACGCACGAACTGCGAACGCCGCTGACCACACTGCGGCTCTACACCGACATGTTGACTTCGGGCCTGGTGCAAAGTGATAAGCAGCGCGACGAATACCATGGCACGCTAAACGCCGAAGCTGAGCGATTGCATCGGCTCGTCGGCAACGTGCTCGACTTCGCACGGCTGGAACGGCAGACGCCGGAGATTAAACGGACCACCGGATCCATCGGTGATCTATTTGCATCACTGCACGCGGACTGGGAATGCCGCTGCCAGTCGGCCGGCAAGGAAATCGTCACCCAGATCGCGCCGACTTGCCCTACGCAGGCGACGACCGATTTTGAAATGGTGCGGCAGATTCTGGGCAACCTGATCGACAACGCGTGCAAATACTCTCGTGATGCGGCTGATCCGCATATTTGGGTTCGAGCTCGTGCAGAAGGTCCATGGCTGGTGTTCACGGTCGAAGACCGCGGGCCCGGCGTGGCTGGCCGAGAGAGCCGGCGCGTATTCCGGCCATTTATCCGCGGCTTCAAGGCGCCAGAGGTAGCGGGCGGCGTTGGCTTGGGCCTGGCCCTCTCGGCCCGCTGGGCGCATCTGCTCGGCGGCAGTCTTGGCTTGGGCGAGTGCCGCGAAGGGGCGTGCTTCCAGCTTTCAATTCCGAAGAGTTAACCGCAGAGTACGCAGAGAGCGCGGAGAAATGCAGGAGATTAGGTCTCCTCTGCCTTTCTCTGCGCTCTCTGCGTACTCTGCGGTTAACTCTTGTATTCTCTTCCTTATGGACGCTGAGATCATCTCCATCGGCACTGAGCTGACCACTGGCCAGAATCTCGACACCAATTGCCAATGGCTCAGCCAACGTCTTGCCGAGCACGGCATCGCCGTGCGCTTTCACACCACCATCGGCGACAATCTGGATGACAACATCTCGGCATTTCGCATTGCGGCCGAACGAGTGCAGCTTGTCGTCATCACGGGCGGGCTGGGGCCCACCCTCGACGATCTGACGCGCGACGCGTTGGCCAAAGCGGCCAACGTCGAGCTTGTCTTTCATCAAGAGTTATTCGACGGCATCGCCCAGATGTTCCGCGAACGAAGCCGGCCGATGCCGGAGCGCAATCGCGTGCAGGCATACCTGCCGGCGGGCGCTGAGCCGATCCCCAATCCTCGCGGCACCGCGCCGGGCGTCTGGATGCAACTCGGAAACTCGCGCGTCGCCGCCCTGCCCGGCGTGCCCTCGGAAATGCGGGAGATGTTCGAACAGTGGCTGAGTCCACGCTTGCCACGCGGGCAGGAAGCCATCTGGGAACGCAAGATCAACACGTTCGGCGCGGGCGAGTCCGCCGTTGAAGAGTTACTCAAAGACGTCACGATTCGAGGACGTGTACCGGAAGTGGGCATCACCGCTTCGGAGGGCACGATCAGCCTTCGGATCATTGCCCGCGCTGCCGATGAAAACGCCGCCCGCGGGGTTATCGCGCCGACTGAAGCGATCATCCGCGATCGACTCGGCGAAATTATCTTTGGGACTGATCGGGAAGAGTTGCACGAAGTGGTTGCTCGATTGCTGGTCGAGAGAAAGCTCACGATATCGGTGGCCGAGAGCATCACCGCGGGCCAGGTCAGTCAAAGCTTGGCGCGGGTTCCTGGCGCGAGCGAATGGATGCTCGGCGGCGTCGTTGCATACACGAATCCAGCAAAGATAAAGCTCCTCGGTGTGCCGGAAGATCTTTTGCGTGAACATGGTGCCGTTAGTTCGCAAATGGCTGAAGCGATGGCAATTGGTTGCCGGGAAGTCTTCATAAGCGGCCTCGCAATTAGCACGACGGGTCTCGCGGGGCCTGGCGACGGCGGTGAAGGTAAGCCGGTCGGCCTCTCGTATGTCGGCGTCGCTTGGCAAGGCGGCGTAACCTCTCACCGCATCAATTGGTTTGGTACACGGACCGAGATTCAAAATCGCACTGCAAAATCGGCTCTGAACATCACGCGATTGTGGCTTCGACAACATGAAAACGCCGTGCCGAATGTGAAGGACAAATGAGGACAAATTCATTCGTTCGTGACTTGTCTTTCAAGATGACCAGGCTAAAGATGGAATTGAGTCCGAGAGATGTTGTGAGATGCGGCGCTGATTGGGCGACGGTGCCGTATCCGATTCTCTCGGACTCTTTTTTTGCGCGCGGAGGTTTCTCCGCATGAAAGTAAAATCGCTGCCACAGGACTTTCACGTCGAGGAGCGGACGGAAGTCGTCCCCTCGGCCGGTCCATTCGCGCTTTATCGGCTCGACAAGCAGAATCTCACCACGCACGACGCCATCGCAGCGATCGTTCGCCGCTGGCATCTGAGGCACGATGCGGTGAGTTTTGGCGGCTTAAAGGACCGCCACGCGACAACCAGTCAGTTTTTGACGGTGTTTCAAGGACCTCCGCGCGATCTCGAGGATCGCAACCTCCGTTTGGCGTTTCTTGGACACGTGGCCTCCCGTTACACCTCCGCGGATATTCGAGGCAATTTCTTTCGCATTACCATCCGCGATCTATCCGAAACTACAGTACAGGGCGTCTTGCAGAATGCGAACACGGTTCGCCGGTCCGGCGCGCCGAATTATTTTGACGACCAGCGTTTTGGTTCCGTCGTCGGTGGTGAGTTCATCGCACGGCTCATGGTGCTCGGCCGCTTCGAGGACGCTCTGAAGCTGGCCCTGACCGGTGAATACGAATTTGACGAGCCAGCAGCAAAGCGTGAAAAAAAGGCGGTTCGGAAATACTGGGCGCGCTGGGAAAAATGCCTGTTACGAATAGGGCGAGGGCCGGCACAAAATGTGATCGCCTATCTGCAACATCATCCGACTGACTTCCGCGGCGCTGTCACGCGGCTTTGGCCCGAGTCGCAAGGACTTTACCTAGCGGCGTATCAGAGCGAGTTGTGGAATCGCATGCTCGCGGAGTTGATTCGGCAACGAGTTGATGAGTCGCGATTACTTCTGATGCCCGCGAAGACTGGTGAGCTCCCGACTCCGCGCGATTTGAATTCCGATGAGGCCAATCAACTGGCGGCGTTGATGTTGCCCCTGCCCTCCGCTCGATTGCGCTATGAGCCAGAAGCAGTTTGGGCGCCGTTGGTGGATAAGGTGTTGGCCCAAGAAGGATTTGCCTTGAACGAAATGAAAATCCCTGGGCTCCGCAAGCCATTTTTCTCCAAAGGCGAGCGGGCCGGGTGGGTCCGCCCCGTCGATTTGATGGCGGAAGCGGAAGCGGACGACCGTCATGCCGGCCATCAGAAAATGACCCTGAGCTTTGAACTGCCCCGCGGCAGCTATGCCACGATTGTGATTAAGCGATTGATGCTTTAAAGCACTTGAAGTTCGTGGCAGGGTCTGAAGCTTCCTGCATTTCGTGGCCGGGTCTGAAGGTCGCCCTCAGGCGACCGAAGGCCCGGTGCAGTGGCAAGCGCTTGCGGGTTCAACCAG
>JBJMQS010000016.1:0-1860 GCA_045802605.1 Gemmataceae bacterium
GCCGACGGCACCCAGAGCGAGTTCAAGGTGCTGGGAGTTGGAGATGGAAAGCTAACGCTGGCGAAACCCGGGATGGCCTGACGGTCTGTTGCGCGCGGCGAAGATTGCAGTCGCTGGCGCCGTGCCTCCTATTCACAGCGACCTCCTGTTCCGTTGGCGATGCCCTCGCGGCTTTAATGCCGGAGTGTGTTAGAGCGCCTCGCACACCAGGTCGCCGACCTGGCTTGTTGTGTAGCCCATTTTGCCGGCGGCCTGGCTTTTCATTTTTGTGGCGGTTACTTTTTGGATGGCGTCCATGACGCGCTTGGCGGCTTTCGATTGGCCGAGTTGATCTAGCATCATGCTAACGGCGTTGATGGCCGCGATGGGATTGATCTTGCCGGTGCCCGTGTATTTGGGCGCGCTTCCGCCCATGGGCTCGAACATGCTGACGCCTTCGGGGTTGATGTTGCCGCCGGCGGCGACACCCATGCCGCCCTGAATGATGCCAGAGAGGTCGGTGATGATGTCGCCGAACATGTTCGTGGTGACGATCACGTCGTAGAACTCAGGGTTCTTGACGATCCACATGCAGCAGGCGTCGACGTGGTTGTAGTCGGTCTGCACGTCGGGATACTCTGTGGCAACTTCTTTGAACGTGCGCCACCAAAGGTCGTGGCCAATCGTGAGCACGTTTGTCTTGGCGACGAGCGTAAGCTTCTTGCCTTTCGGGTTGTTGCGTTTGCGCGTTAGCTCGAATGCGTAGCGGATGCACCGTTCGCAGCCGCGGCGCGTGTAGATAGCCATTTGCGTGGCGACTTCGTGCGGCGTGCCTTTGTGCATGAAGCCGCCGGCGCCGCAGTAGAGGTCCTCGGTGTTTTCCCGAACGACGATAAAGTCGATGTCGTCGGGACCTTTGTCCTTGAGCGGCGTTTCGACGCCTGGGAAGAGCTTGACGGGGCGGAGATTGATGTACTGGTCGAGGCCGAAGCGGAGATCGAGCAGCAGCTTGCGCTCAAGGATGCCGGGAGCGACGTCGGGATGGCCAACGGCGCCGAGAAGGATTGCGTCGAACTTTCGGAGTTGGTCCAGGCCGTCGGCGGGAAGTGCTTCGCCGGTTTTCAGCAAGCGGTCGCCGCCCCAATCAAGTTTGGTGAGATTGAACTCAAGGTTCTCGAATTTGGCGACGGCTCGGAGGACTTTGACGCCCTCAGCTGCGACTTCGGGGCCGGTGCCGTCGCCGCCGATGACGGCGATTTTGTGGGATTTTGGCATTGATGTCACTCTGATCGGACGGGAACCACGCAGGCGCAAAGACACGACGGGAGTCGATCCGAGTCGACGTAAAGACATTGAACGGAAAGCAGCGCAGGGAGCAGTGACTATACGAGTCGGTTATCCGGTTCGCTCTCTTTCCTGTTTAATTCCGATTCTGTCTTTGTGCCTTTGTGTCTTCGTGGTTCAATAATGTATTAAGACGCGCGAGATTGCGATTTTAGCAGACGTTGATTCGATGAGCGAGGATGGCGGTGGCGCGACCGGCAAATTGCGCAATGAGGAGGGTGGCGGTGTTGTTGCCGCGGAGTTTTAGGGTGCGTCGGAGTTTGTCTGGGTCGATATCGGTACCGCGTTTTTTGATTTCGAGAGTGCCAACGTTGCGCGCGTGCAGGTATTGCGAGAGCGTGCGAATATCGAAGGGGAGTACGTCGTCGACTTCGAAGCAAGTTAGCGCTGGGTCCTCAATCGATGTTGGGCCGGTGAGATACGTTGGGCCGGTTGAGAGGGCCGCGAGGTGATGTTCGGCGGCGAGTGCGCCTTTTAGTTTTGCGGCGAGGACGGCTGGATCGATGTCGAAGATGTAACGGTCGATTTTATCGGCGA
>JBJMQS010000017.1:0-1966 GCA_045802605.1 Gemmataceae bacterium
GCTGTTTCCGCGTTGGAAGTGGCGCAAGCTGCGCCTGCATCACCTCCAGCTCGGATCGGATCTCGTAGAAGTCGCCGCGGGCCTCATCAGCTTTCCGCAATGTGAGCGTGCGTTCATCTGACATGCGCCCGTTGTGCCAGCCGAGTGTTGCTCAACCGTTTATGCGACGCTCCGATTTTTACTCAACCGTTCTTGCGTAGCGGGACTAGCTTGCTGGCGAGGACGTAGTGGCGAAAATCTGAAGCTTGATAACCGCTTCCGAAGACCGCCCTCGGTAGAGTCGAGGTGTGGCGCAGTGGCTGTAGGTCGAACATATCTGTTGCCGCCCCTTTCGTTTGGCGGTGCCTCATTGGTTCGGCCGTGGCTCTGTTTCCACACCCCGCTCATCGAACCGGACATGCAGATTTCCCGCATCCGGCTCTCGGACAAGACGTCACGCCTTCGCCCACGGCTCGCTGCGTCCACGCGCGGTCAGGCGTACGAGACCGTAATGCCCGTAGAGGTGCGAGAGTGGATAAGTCCCGCCCCTGCGTCGCCTGACCTTGTACTTGTAACGCAGCCACCGGCGCAACCGCACGGCTGTGTAATTGTCGAGCGCCCGATACGCTTTCGTGACTGAGCCAACGTCAAAGTAGTTCGCCCAGCCGCGCAGCGCGCGGTTCAACTTGCTCACCAGCCCTGTGGTCTCTTGCCATGCCCCGCTTCGGATCGTCAGCTCATGGATCGTCTCGATCATGCGCCGGATGCTTTTCTTCGATGGCCGTAGCGCCAAGCGTGCCTGGCCGGTTCTCGGTGAATACATCCGTCCGAACGTGAACCCCAGGAAGTCGAACTCCCCTTCCGGAACCTTGCAGATGCGTGTCTTTTCTGCGTTGACCGTCAGCTTCAGCTTGCCCATGAGTTCGTGCAGCCAGTGCATTGCTTCTTCAGCCTTGCCCCCTCTGCACAGGATCACGAGATCGTCGGCATAGGTCACGATCCGACTGCCAAGGCGTTGCCGCAGTCCGAGCTTTTCCCATCCCAGCACAAACCGGCGCATGTAGAGATTCGCCAGCAGTGGTGAGAGTGGTGATCCCTGCGGGATGCCACGGCCGTTATCGCGTGCTTCGGTCGTGCGTCGCTTCCGTCCTCGGTCATCGGTTTCCTCTACGGCGCACTCCAGCCACATCTTGATCAGATGCAGCACACGCCGGTCGACGACCCGGCGCGCTACCGATTTCATTAGTTCGGTATGGGGTATGCTCCCAAAGAAATCCGCGAGGTCGGCATCGACGACTTCCCGGTGCCCGCGAAACAGCAGCTCTTCGACCTCGACCGCCGCCTGCTGGGCGTTCCGCCCCGGCCGGTAGGCGTATTGCTCGGGTGGAAGATCGGCTTCAAAGATCGGTTCCAGTACCAGCGTTGCCGCCGTCATGCAGACCCGATCCCGCACGATCGAGATGCCCAGCGGCCTGAGTTTGCCGTTGGCCTTCGGTATGAACACGCGTCTGATTGGCTCTGGCCGGTACGTCTCCTGCCTGAGCGCAAGCGCCAGTTCAGCCAGCCATCGCTCAACCCCGTATGCCTCGATATCCGCAAAATCCTGGCCGTCGATGCCCGGCGCGCCCTTGTTGGAGCGGCACTGGGCATAGGCATGCGCCAGAATGTCGTCGCGGCTGATCTTGTCGTACAGAGCGTAGAAGCGATAGCCGGCCTCCGCCTTCGCTTTCGCGTGTAACGCCGTCTGCAGCTTCTGAACACTTTTCGGAGTTGCTAGCCTAACTTCGCCGATTCGACCCTCCGTTCCGTGATTTTCGGCGAGCAAGTGATTGAGCGGTAAGGGGCGCCGCGGGCCAAAGCGGGGAAAATCGGCTGTAGTGCCGACCAAGTCTATTCTCACGGCCGCCAATATGCCGATAATCGGCGGCCATCATGTTCTTGCGCTGCAAGGTTCGCCGGAAGGATGGCAAGCAACATCGCTACTGGA
>JBJMQS010000018.1:0-1597 GCA_045802605.1 Gemmataceae bacterium
CGGTCTTGTCCCTGGCGGGCGCGTGTTATTGCGATCCGCCAATAGCGCAATGTTGGTCGCCAGCTATCTCGCCGTTCTCAAGGCCGGTGGGGTCGTGGTCGCAACCATGCCGCTGTTGCGCGCCAAGGAGCTGGCTTACCCAATTCAAAAGGCGGAGATCGCGATTGCGCTGTGCGATGGAAGACTTGCCGAAGAACTCAAAAACGCAGCAAGCCTCGCTCCCAGTCTTGAACGGGTCGTCTATTGGGGCACGGGCGAGCCCGACTCGCTGGAATCGTTGATCTCCAAGGCGAGCCCGCTCTTTCCAGCAGTGGATACTGCCGCCGACGATGTTTGCCTGATCGCCTTTACGTCGGGCACGACCGGTGAGCCCAAAGGTACGATGCATTTTCATCGCGACATGCTGGCGGTCTGTGATGGCTATGCTCGTAACATCCTGAGGGCGGAGCGAGAGGATCGCTTCATCGGGTCGGCGCCGCTGGCTTTCACTTTTGGTTTCGGGGGCGTGCTATTTCCAATGCATGTCGGAGCCTCCTTCGTCGTGCTGGAAAAGACCGGCCCGGATGATCTGATCGCTGCCGTCGAACGTTATAGAGCGACGATATGCTTCACGGCTCCGACGGCGTATCGAGCGATGCTCGGCAAGCTGTCCGAGCACGACCTTTCCTCGCTGCGTAAATGCGTTTCCGCCGGCGAAGCCCTTCCGAAACCCACCTTCGATGCATGGCTGCAGGCAACCGGCATCAAACTGATGGACGGCATTGGCTCAACCGAGTTGTTGCACATCTTCATCAGCGCCTGTGAAGAGCAAGTGCGCCCCGGCGCCACGGGTAAGCCAGTCGCGGGTTACGAAGCTAAAGTCGTCGATGACGAAGGACATCAGTTGCCAGCTGGGATGAGCGGGCGACTGGCTGTGCGCGGCCCAACCGGCTGCCGCTACTTGTCCGATGATCGCCAGCGGAAATACGTGGAAAACGGCTGGAACATAACGGGTGATACCTATGTCATGGATGCCGACGGCTACTTCTGGTACCAGTCGCGGTCGGATGACATGATTGTGTCGGCCGGCTACAACATCGCCGGGCCCGAAGTCGAAGCCGCGCTGCTGACCCATCCGGCCGTTGCAGAGTGTGGTGTGGTGGCCTCCCCCGACGAGGCTCGCGGCATGATCGTGAAAGCCTATGTCGTTCTCACTCCGGGGGTCGCGGGGGATGCCGCACTAGCGGGCGCGCTGCAGGAGCACGTCAAGCGCGAGATCGCGCCGTATAAATATCCGCGTGCTGTAGAATTTGTCACCGAACTGCCTAAAACCCACACCGGGAAGTTGAAGCGATTTGCTTTAAGGCAGATGGCGGAAGCCGGCGCGACTTCGGGATTGGCCGCCGAGTGATTGCATCTCGGAATATGGAGGATAGCCGGTGAACGTGGCAAATGGGCCCACAGTCGGCGTGCCGTCGGCAGCGAACAGCGAGAGTTCGACTTTGGGGCCGCGCATATTGCAACCGGACGGCTGGCCGGCGCCCAAGGGTTACGCCAATGGCATCGCCGCTGAGGGCCGCCTCGTGGTAACCGGTGGCGTGATTGGCTGGGATCGTCA
>JBJMQS010000019.1:0-305633 GCA_045802605.1 Gemmataceae bacterium
TCCGACCCCCGTATTTCCGGTCCCCACCCCCCGTGGGGGGGTGGGTTAGGGTGGGGGGTTGAGCCCTCGCGCGCTTCCACCCCCCACCCTATCCCTCCCCCACAAGGGGGGAGGGGACCGGAAAGTTGCGGAAGGGGACCGGAAGAAGAGAGGAGGGGACAAATACGCTGGGGCTTCAAAGGTTCAGGGGTAGGCTCAAAGCGCAGACGAGCACGTGGGCTTCGGGCACTGTGGCGCCCCTCAGCCCGACCTAAGGAAAATTCTCCATACCGCCACGCCCGTTCCGGCAATGCATCCGCCACGGGCATGGGGCGCAGCACGGCGTCGGAGCCGAGCCGGCTGGCGAGCCGCTCGGCCAACTCGGCGAGTTGCCGGCCTGCGACCGAGCCTGGATCGGGGAACAACTCGCCCTGCTGCGAGCGCAATGGCGCGGTGCGATCGGCCCGCAGCCGAATCTCTTCCACCGCTCCCGGCAAAGCCAGTTGCTCGAAGCGCAGGCGCAATAACTCACCCAAGCGCGTCGGCGAGTCGGTCGGGCGAAACAGCGCGACGGCAAACTGCACCGGCCCCCCTTCCCCACAATTGAGCCAGACTTGAAGCCGAATTGCGCCGCGATCGCGGGCCCGCAGCTTCGCCGTGAGCCGGGTGATGAGTTGGGAGATCAGCCAGTCGAGACAATCGCGGCGATCAGTGGGCAATTCAAGTTGGCATGCAGCTTCGAAGCGCGGCCCGGGCCGGTGCGGGCGGATCAACTCGGGAACATCGCCCAGCGCCTGATCCAGCCGCAGCCAGGCGTGGGTGCCGAACCGCTCGGCCAAGCCGGTGCGGGATAACTGCATCAACTGCTCAATGCTCCAAACGCCGAGCCGTTCCAATGCATGCAGCACGTCGAGCGGCAAACGTAGCGATGCGACCGGCAGTGGAGCGAGCGTCCGCTTCACTTCCCCGGGCGGGACCACGGTGCAATCTGCACACTCCGCGAGTGCCCAAGCCGCGCCCACTGTTTCGGCGAGCCCGATCGTGGCGATCACGCCGCGCTGCCGGCACTCGGTGATGATGTGATTGACAAAGGCCGTCTCGCCGCCGAAGAGTTGCGGAATGCCGGTGACATCGAGCAGCAGATGCTCCGGGGCAATGCCATACCAGGGTACTTCGGTCCCCGGCCCGGTGCGCGGCGAGATCGTTTCCCAGCCGACGTGCGGGCTGAAACGCTTGCACCAAACCGCGAGCCGGCCCAGCGCGGCGACGTCCGCGTCGGGATCGTACGGCAAAACGGTGGGATTACTCTTGGCACCCAAAAGCGCGAGCGCCTCGGGCACCGGCATCCGCGGCGTGATGCCGGCGCGGGCGGCACTCATGCAGCACGAGACGACGCGATCACCGCGGGCGGAGCGCTGCTGCAGCAGGATCGGCCGGCCGCGCAGATTTGGCTCGTCGGCGAGCAGTCGCTGAGCGGGCCAATGAGGCAGACGCAGGCAAAGGATTCGTTTCATGGCAGAATTCCAATTCGATATTCACCTGGGCCCCGGCGTTGCCGCCGCGGCATCGTGTGAGCTCCACATGCAATCGACGATGTTGTGGTGAAGGCAGCGGCTCCACCGCAAACTGCAGATCGGCCCAACTCGGTTGGCCACAGACGCGCAGCGGACGAAAGAGCAACCCGATCGCTGTGCCCGCGCCGGCCGCGAGGCGAAGCCGGCGAAAGTCGTGCGGCCGCAGGCGATCCTGATGCAACCAGACCGCCGCCACCGCGGGGCTGCGCAGGGCCTGATCGGCGGCCCACAGCGCCTCGGCCGGTTGCGGCGTGCGAACGATGATCAGTTGCTGCAGCGGCACGCCCCACAGCGCAGCGGCGGGCGGATAGAACTGGCCGTCATCGAGCACGATGGCGTAGCGGCCCGTGCGGCAGGCTTCGCGCACCAGCAACATCGCCAGCGACTGAGCACCGCCACCGGGCTCACTGAGCCATTCGACGAGCGAACCGGGGCGAACACCACCCGAGGGAAGAACGCCATCGAGTGCGGGTATGCCAGTGCTCAGCGCTGCGGTATCGGAAGCGATTGTCGCCTGTTCGGCGTGGATTTGGCTACGGAGCTTGAGAAGTAACTCGGCTTTCTGGTAAGGGTGCATCGGCGGTGGCTCCTATGCCTATCCGCCGATAGTATACACATGTTCAGTAATGGTGTAAAGAAATTTGCATCATCCCCGCTGTGTCATCCCGAGGCTTGGCGAGGGATCTGCCCAGACAGATCCCTCGCCAAGCCTCGGGATGACACCATTGGGGCCTGGAAATCGCACCCGGAGCAAACTCCATTTGCTACTTCGACCCCCCCACCCCGAAATTGGCAACGAAACAACGAAACAAAAAAGGCGCGAGTGAAAGCCACTCGCGCCCACGGACGAATCCATCAATGCTCGGCTACTTCTTATCCTTCGGCAGATTGTTGATCGGCGGCGGAGTCATCTTCTCCTTGGTATCGGTCCCTTCGGGAACAGGCGGCATGTCGCCGGGCTTCGGGAAGGCCTTGTCGGGGATGTCCGCGACCTTGGCCTTGCGATCCTCTTCCTTCAACAGCGAGTAGCCCTTGCCCTTGCCGTTCTCATCGATTTCGTACCGACCCCAGTAGTAGTGCCGATGCGGGTTGTAGTAGTACACGTACCGCGGATACTGCGGGTAGTAGATCACATAGTGGTAGCTGTAAGTCTGCGGTGCCGTCTGGTAGTGGTACTTGCAGTAGTGGTAGTTGTTGATCTCGTCGTAGCTGTACGAGCTGTCGTAATACTGCCGCCCTTGGGCATTGGCAGCCGCCGGCATGAGGCCGCACAGGGCCACGGCCAGCGTCAGGGAATGGGACAGTTTCAACACGATTGACACCTCCAGGTTTTCCCTCGCCGACCAGCGCAGACCGTCTGCGTGGGCCATCGAAGGCCGTCATATCGCACAAGCTCAATGAGCGTAGCGAATCGAAATCACTTCGCGGACAGCACCGATCGTCCGCTTCACTTCTTCTATCTGTTGCTTTTGCGGCGGGCCGAATCCGGTTTCGACGTTGGTGGCACTGCGGCCGCCATCGTCTTCGGGAAGATCGGTCGGCCGATTACCTGACGTCGCAGCGGCAAACGTCACCGTGATGACGCCCGTCTTGCCAGTGACGCCCATCTTCGACGCAGCGCCCTTGCCCAACTCCGTGACGAGGAAGCTCAGGAGATTGTCGGAGCGTTTCGAGTCGTTCGAAACTTGCCAGCCAGTAATATCAGCGGCGGTGTTCGGGTCGATGAAATAATGCGTGAAGCGCGGTGTGCCGTCGGGCTTCTTGTCTTCACTGAAGGCGAAGACATCCACGCCGTCGATGGTGACAGTGATCGCGGCCTCGAACTTCGCCTTATTATGGATGCGAATCTCGTAAATCTCGTCCTTGAGGATGTTGACGAATGCCTGCCCGCCTTCGCTTTTCGGCTGTCGGACGACAGCCGGCGAGCCTGGTCCTTTGCGGACCAAAATCTCAACGCCAAATGGGCTGGTCTCTTTGGCTGATACCTTGGTGCCGGCGATGTGCACGCTCGGATGCTCGATCGCCTGCTTGATCTCTTCGTTGCGAGTTTGTGCGTCCGCCTTGGGCTTAAGTGAAGTGGTCACCGCGGCCATCTTGGCGATCGTGGTGTTGTCTTTGATCACCCGGGTCGAGAGGCGGTGCTTCTCGTCGCCATTGCGGGCGAGGATGCGTGCATTGATCTTCACTACGAGTTGCTTGTCCCCGAACGCCGGCGCGGCATCATCCGCGTAGTTGCCTGACACGCTCAATTCGGATTTCTTGTTGACCGAAACCTTGGCCTTCTCCAGTTCTTCGGTCAGTACCTTCTGGATCCCGGGCCCGAATTGGCTGTCTATCTGTGGCGGCCCGGTAAACTCGCCCACCGCGATGTCGGTCCGCTTTTCCTCGTCGAGAACGGACTTGATCGACTTGGCGACCTCGGCCAATTCCTTGCGAAGGGCGTCCTCGGCCTTGGCGGAGGAACTCAACACCAAAACAAGCGCCAAGATGAACAGAGTGGGTCGCGTCAACTGTTTCATCGTCATAGCTCCCGGCCAAGCCGCGGTTGGTTCACAGAGGATAACGCCTCGCGGTGATGGTTTTCCATCATTTGTGCAATTTTTATTCAGAAAGTGCGATTCGTATGCGGATTTGTAGGCGAACCTACCGAGCGGCGCCTAGCCGCTGCAGGGCTTGATCAGCATCGTCGTACCCGGCCCGTGCCGCCTTCCGGTACCACGAGACAGCTTCATTCAGGTTGGGACGAACGCCCCAACCGCTTTCGTACATGCCGCCTAGGTTATACATCGCGCGAGAATTGCCGCCGTCAACGCCCTTGCGGTACCAACGCAAAGCCTGGGCGTAGTCCTTCTGAACGCCACGGCCATTGGCGTACATATAGCCAAGCGAAGTCATGCCCTCGGCATCGCCAGCATTGGCGGCCTTACGATACCACTTCACCGCTTCGCTCGTATCCTCGTCCACTCCGCGGCCATTATCGTAGGAGTTGCCGAGATAACACATCGCGGTCGTGTCGCCCGCCTCGGCACCCTTGTAATACCACTTGGCAGCTTCCACGGCGTTTTCAGGCACTCCGCGACCGTTTTCATACGCCAAGCCGATATTGCCTAGCGATACGTCGCAACCTGCTTCAGCCGCCTTACGATACCATTTCAGCGCTTCGACATAGTCCTGCTTGACTCCTCGGCCCGCCTCGTAAAGGACACCAATCGAATTCATGGATCCTGCATCGCCGCCCTCCGCCGCTTTGCGATACCACTTGAGCGCTTCGGAGAGATCTTTCCCAACGCCGGTGCCGCTTTCATACATCGTGGCAAGCGCACCCATACCTTTGGCACAGCCGGCATCCGCGGATTTGCGGTACCACTTCAACGCCACGTCCAAATCTTTGGCAACGCCTTTGCCGTACTCGTACAGATTGCCGAGATTCGACATCGCGATCGCTTCGCCCCCGTCCGCTGCCTTGCGGTAAAGACGAATGGCTTCATCGATGTTTGGCAATACGCCGGTGCCGTTTTCGTAAAAGACGCCCAAATTCAAAGTTGCAGATGTGTTTCCCGCGTCAGCGGATTTCTTGTACCATTGGGCCGCTTCTTTCATGTCTTTGGGTCCGGCCAATCCGTTCTCGAGCATGTAGCCAAGATAAAACATGGCATCGGTGTTACCTCCCTTGGCTGCGGCGCGGAATTTCTCGATCGCTTTGGAAAGGTTCTTTTCGACAGTATTACCTTCGTAATACTTCAATCCTTCTTCGTAGATCAATCCGAGGTTGTTTACCCTCAGTAAGACCGGCGACTCACCACTGAGATCGGCTTTCAGATTTGGAGATTGTCGCGCACCATCACCCACGATGACACTGACTTGCCGGGAGACTTGTTTGCGAACGTATGCCGAGAGGCCGTCGAAGCTGATGTCGTCGTCAGAATCCTTGGCTTCGCCGCGAAGGCCCTGCAACACGAAGTGGAAGAATAGGCCATGCTTGACGCTCTCGTGCTCGAAAGCACGCTCGCCGGCCGAGCAACTAAATAGCGCCGCCACGCCGCGGGGCGGCCGCGGAGCCGTGTCCGCATCGACTCCCCGCGTGCCGCCACGGGCCGCGTTGGGATCATCGCGGCAGGCATCGACGAGGAGGACCTTCACCCCTGCAAAACTGCTATCCAGATCGTGGTACAGCTTGTCCAGCGAGATCAACGTGTCGGTGCGATCAGCGGCGGGGCGTGCATCACTGGGACAGAAAAATGCATCTTTCACACCATCAAACTGCAACCCATGCCCGGCCAGCGCGATGAGCACCGTGTCATCCTTCTTGCAGCCGTCGAGAACTTTCTTCAGTCTTTTCTCGATGTTGCCCTTGGTCGGCTTGGCGGTCTTGTCTTTGGCGCCAGCGTCATCGGTCAGAAGACTGATGACATATCCCTGCCCTTTGAGCACCTCGCTCAGTTCGCTTGCATCATTGACGGCGTACTTGAGTTCGGGCAACTTTGTATGCTCGTATTTGTTTACTCCTACCAGCACGGCGTAATGCTTGCCGGCAGGCGGCTCCGCGGCAGCGATCGTGCTCATTCCGCATAAGACGAAAATGAATCCAGCAAAATGTCGCATGGTGCCTCGCCGATCAAGGTGCAAATAGCTTTGGGCTAAATCCGTCCATCAGCCGCAGACTCGTGACTTCAGACTCTTGGTTCATTTCCCCGTTCACGTGAATTTTCTGTTTGGATGCCCAGCGAATCGCATCAAAGCGTTTGTGATCCAGGTGATATTCGGTCAACACCCTGCCTGTATTGTCCGTAAAGTCACGACGAACCATTAGGAACTGCTCTCGATCGAAAAACATTTTCGACGGAAGAAGTCCGTTGGCGTCGATGCGGATTCCATAGGTAGGACGGCCGTCGACTTCGATTCCATCGATCAATGATAATTTCAGCGTGGGATCTTGAACCAGCGCCAGAAGTGTGATTAAGCGGGTCTGATGCAAAATCAAAGAAGCTTCTGCCTGATCCAATGGCTTCGCAAGTTGGTTGTTAATTCGCTTCCAGGTCGAGTTGGCTGAAATCGCGTAGCTCAACGAGTAAGGGCCGATGGTGTCATCGCGCCGCGTTTGTCGCCCGCCCACATCAACCCACAGCGAAGTTTTTGTGGGATGCCAAATCCCATCATTCAAATAGCGTCCAACCATGGTGGCCTGGATCTGAAACTGCTCCGCATCGGGATATTGATGAGCTTTGATCGCCCGGCGGATAATCGACTTCGGATCGGCCACATCCGTTTTCGGCGGTGGCGGTGCATTCGCAACCCGCAACAGCACGGGTGATTCGCCCGACAAATCTGCTTTGAGATTGGGCGATTGTCGCGCTCCGCCGCCGATGATCTGGCCGACCTGCCGAGCGACATGTTTGCGCACATAGAGTGAAAGACTATCGAAACTCACTTCGTTGTCGGCGTCACGAGCCGCGCCTTGCAATCCTTCGAGCACGAAGTGGAAGAACAGGCCATGCTTGAACGAATCATGCTCGAAGGCACGCTCGCCGGCTGAACAACTGAAAAGGGCCGCGACGCCACGCGGTGGCCGCGGGGCATTGTCGGCATCAAGGCCACGGGCCCCGCGAGTTGCGTTGGGATCATCACGGCACGCATCGACGAGCAAGACCTTGACGCCGGCAAAGCTCTGATCGAGGTCTCGATACAGTTTGTCAAGCGAGACCAAACTATCGGTGCGATCGGCGAAGGGCCGAGCGTCGGACGGGCAGAAGAATGCATCCTTGATGTTCTCGAACTGCAATCCATGGCCCGCGAGGCCTATGAGAAGCGTGTCGTCTTTCTTGCAGGTGTCGAAAACAGTTTTGAGCGTCGCTTCGATATTAATCTTGGTCGGCAGGAGCGCTTTGTTTTCTTCGCCCGTCGCATCGGTCAGCAAGGTCACGATGTATCCTTGCTTCCCCAGCAATGCGCCAAGTTCAGCAGCATCATTGACGGCATATTTAAGTGCCGGTAGTCGGGCGTGATCGTAGGCGTTCACGCCGACGAGGATGGCGTATTTCTTCCCGGCCGGCGCGTCGGCGGCGTGAAGCGTACCGCAGCACAATGCAAGCACAAAAGGCAGAGCGCATTTGAAAGGCCATCGTATCACTGAGCCACCCCAAGTTTCTGCAACGCGGCTTTAGATTCGGGGATGCCTTTTGCGGCGGCCTTGCGATACCAATCGATGGCAACGTTGAGGTCCTGCGGGACAAGTTGACCCCGTTCGTAGGTGACACCGAGATTGTGCATCGCGGCGCCATCGCCGGCCGCGGCTCCTTTGCGAAACCAAACCAGCGATTCTCGGGTATCCTTGGGTACACCCAAACCATTTTCGTACATGTAGCCAATATTCACAAAAGAGGTGGCCAGGCCCGCGTCGGCAGCTTTGCGGTACCACCGCATTGCTTCTTGATAGTCTTGCGCGACCCCCAAGCCATATTGGCATTTGACGCCATAGGTATGCATTGCCGATGTGGACCCGGCTTCAGCTGCTTTGCGGCACCAACGTGCGCTCTGGACTTCATCCTTTTCGACGCCTTTTCCCTGCGCAAACATGTTCGCTAGGGAAGCCATGCCCAATAGATCTCCCAACTCTGCGCTTTTGCGATACCACCGAACCGCCTCAATCATGTCCTGCTTAGTACCGCGTCCAAATTCATACATCACGCCGATGTTATACATCGCTGTGGAATGGCCCGCCTCGGCGCCCCGGAGGTACCACTGAGCGGCCAAACTGTCGTCTTTGGCGACGCCGCGTCCAATGTCGTAATTATTCCCGAGTAAAAACATTGCGCGTGCATCGCCTTTATCCGCCGCCCGGCGATACCAACGCAATGACTCCCCGAGATTTTTTTCGACGCCCTTGCCGTTCTCGTACATGAAACCAAGGGATGTCATGGCCGGTAGATATCCCACGTCGGCTGCATTGCGATACCACTGGATTGCCTCGACGTTGTTTTGCGGAACACCGCGCCCAAGTTCGTGCATGAGGCCAATGTTCATCATCGCTTGTCCATCACCTTGGTCGGCCGCCTTTTGGAACCATGCGAGTGCCTGAGGAAATTCTTTTTCCATCCCACGGCCATATTCAAACATGAGGCCTAGGTTCGTCATTGCTGTTTTGTTGCCGGCTTCGGCGGCTTTGCGATACCATCGCAGCGCTTCTTCTTGATCCTTGACCACACCTTCATCGTGTTCATACATGTGGCCGATGTAATTCATGGCTCGGGCGTCGCCAGCTTTCGCGGCGATTTGGAATTTCTCGAAAGCGCGCCGATAGTTCTTCTCGACTCCAAGCCCCTTGTAAAGATTTCGTCCTTCCTCGAACGCTTGATCGGCCACAGTGTCGCTATTCGAAGATGTTGCTCGCAACAACACGGGCGATTCGCCGCTGAGGTCCGCCTTCAGGTTTGGCGACTGCCGAGCCCCTCCACCAATGACAACGCCAGCTTGGCGAGCGACTTGTTTACACACATAGGAAGAAAGTCCGTTGAAATTCACTTCGTCATCGGCGTCCTTGGCTTCACCGCGCATGCCTTGTAAGACGTAGTGGAAGAACAGCCCGTGTTTCAGTTTGTCATTCTCAAATGCTCGCTCGCCGGCGGAACAACTGAATAGCGCCGCCACGCCGCGCGGCGGTCTTGGTGCGCTATCCGCATCGACGCCGCGTGCACCGCGTGCCGCGGTCGGATCGTCACGGCAGGCATCCACGAGTAGCACTTTGACGCCGGCAAAGCTCTGCTCGCAATGCTGATAGAGTTCGTGCAGCGATACCAACGAGGCCGTCGCTTCCGGCAGTGGCCGGGCATCGCTGGGACAAAAGTAAGCGTCTTGTTGCGATGCGAATTGCAAGCCGTGCCCGGCCAACGCGATGACAACCGTGTCGGCACGTTGCGCCTGAGCGAGTGTGCCTTTCAGCGACGTCTCGATGTTTTTCTTGGTCGGCGCGAATTGCGAATCCTTCGCGCCGGCGTCGTCGGTCAGCAGCGTCACTGTGTAGCCCGACTTGCGTAAGAGTTCGGCGAGTTCGGTGGCATCGTTTACGGCATATCGGAGGGCGGGCAACTTTGCGTGCTGGTACTGATTGATGCCAACCAGAACGGCATATTTCTTCCCAGCCGGCGGGTCGACGGCCTGGGCCAGAGACACGGCCATCAAGAGGAAGGTCGATGCCCAGCACCGCAAAGACATGGATCCAACCTCACTTCGATTGGTTCAATCGCTTCAACGCTTGTACTGCTTCGTCATGACCGTGAGCGGCCGAGACGCGGTACCACTTGATAGCTTCTTGTTGATTCTTCGGGTTGCCGCGGCCATTTTCGTACGTCGTGCCTAGCAAAAACTCGGCGCGGGGATACTTCTGATCCGCCGCCTTGCGGTACCACTGAGCGGCTTCGTTGTAATCGACCTGAACACCGCGTCCATTCGCATAAGCGAGGCCGACGTTTGTTTGGGCCACCTTGTGACCCTTGTCAGCAGCTTTTTTGTAAAGGTTAAACGCTTCGTTAAGGTCTTTATTCACTCCCCAACCGTTTTCGTACATGACGCCGAGATTGCTCGTCGTATCTAGATCGCCGCGCTCGATCGCGGCACGGAACCAGGCGACGGCCTGGGGATCGGATTTCTCGGGAGTGACTTTGCCGCTGGTATAGACGTGGGCCAATTGTTGCACGCAACCAGTGCTGTTTTTCTCGGCGCCTTTCCGAAACCACTTAGCTGCTTCTTTGTCATCTTTTGCGACAGCAGTTCCATTGAGATACAGCATACCGAGCTTGAAGTATGCGTCCGTCCATCCCCGGTCGGCGGCCTTTCGATAGAAGGCGACCGCTTCTAAAGCGTTCTTCTCGACACCTATCCCCTGCTCGTAACAGGTGCCAAGAGTAACCCATGCCAGCACATAGTCCTTCTCGGCAGCTTTCTTAACGAGCGCCAATCCGGCGGACGTATCTTTTGCTACGCCGATTCCTTCGAGGTACCACGTACCCAGACGATGCTGTGCCTCAGTATTATTTTGGGAGGCCGCGCGCTGTAACCATCGTGCGGCATCGGTCAGACTTTTCGGCACGCCTTTGCCATCACGGTAGCGATATGCGAGCCGTAGCTGTGCATTCGCATCACCTATGTTGGCTACGCGATCGAACCAGCGTACGGCCTCGGCTTCGTCCTTCGTGACGCCTTCACCTTTGGCGTAGCATTCACCGACACGCTCCATCGCGGGAAGATAATTGCGATCGGCAGCCTTTTGCAGCCACTGCATGGCCTCGACCGGATTTTTCTCGACACCTTTGCCTTGAAACAAAATCAGAGCCAAGTTGTATTCACCATTCGAGTTTTCCTGCTCGGCTGCTTTGCGATACCAGTTGGCCGCCTCGGCGAGATCCTTAGAGACACCTTTGCCTTCGGTGTAGAGATAGCCCATGGCGGTAAAGGCATCCGGAAAATTCTGGTCGGCGGCCTTGCGATACCACTTCACTGCTTCGTCGAGGTCCTTGGGCACACCTTTACCGTTGAGGTATAGGTATCCCATTTGATGCTGCGCCAGCGCCACACCTAGATCGGCTGCTTTGCGATATTGCTCGATCGCCGCAGGAATGTCCTTGCTGACTCCCACACCGTGTTCGAGCACGTTGCCAAGCTTCCACATGCCGGCGGGATGTTCCTTTTCGGCTGCCATGCGAGCTAGGCGAGCACATTCGGAGGGCTGAGTCGCTGTAAGTGTAAGCGCCAATGTGTACATTGCTTCGGCGTTGCCCTCAGCAGCCGCCAGCATGCACCGCCGGACACCTTCGGATTCGCTGTAGGGTGTGTCGAGTGGGCCGCTGAAGGTCTGCTCCTTGCCGTCGCGCCAGATCACGAGTTCCACGGTTTCGCCGAGTTTCATTTGGTTGAAGAGCGCGGTCATGTCGTTGGCGTGATGCATCGGCTTGCCGCTGATGCGGAGAACGACGTCACCAGTTTGCATGCCCATCCGCTCGGCTGCGCTGCCGGGCGTGACGAAGCCGATCATTGGCTGGCAAGCCGGCTTGAGTCCCGCTTTCTCGGCGAGCGTGCTCGGGATGTCGTAAAACCGGCACCCCAAGGAGGGCCTGGACGCAGAGCTTGCACCGAAGCCAACGAGAACGGGCGACGCGCCGGATAGATCAGCCTTGAGATTGGGCGACTGGCGTGCTCCTCCGCCGATCAAGCGGGGTACTTCATGCGCGACTTGCTCACGGACATATTTGGATAAGCCGTCGAAATTGACTTCACCCGATCTCTCGCGGGCGTTCTTGCGCAGGCCTTCGAGTACATAGTGAAAGAAGACGCCGTGGTGGAATCGCTCGTGCTCGTAAGCGACTTCGCCAGCGGAACAACTGAAAAGCGCGGCGACACCACGAGGCGGGCGCGGGGCTGTGTCCGCGTCAATGCCGCGCGTCGCGCCGCGGGCCGCCCCTGGATCGTCACGGCACGCATCGACGAACAAAACTTTTACGCCGGCGAAGCTTTTTTCAAGCTCCTCGTAAATCCTGGTCACCGAAACGAGCGTGTCCGTTTCGCTCTCGAATGGCTTGGCCTCCGTCGGACAAAAGTAGCTATCGGGCTTCCCGGCAAACTGGAGTCCATGGCCGGCCAAGGCAATCACAATCGTGTCGGACTTTTGGCACTTGCGCAGTGTCTCGCTGACTGCCTTTTCGATGTTCGCTTTGCTGGGCACTTTGGTCGAATCCTTCGCGCCAGCCGAATCGGTGAGAAGAATCACGTCGTACCCGGCGGGCTTCAGCACATCGGCGAGTTCCGACGCATCGTTTTCAGTGAATCGCAGCTTTGGAAGTTTCGGGTGCTGATATTCGCGAACGCCGACGATGACGGCGTATTTCTTGCCTTCGCCTTGGGCGCATGCAATGGGAGGCGTAACAACCGCCAGTATCGTGAGCAAAACCAGGGCTCGTCCCAAATTGCACATGGCGTTCACACGTCTCACTCTGGGCTGACGTTGAGCCGTTCCAAAGCCTTTTTCGCCAACGCGTTGCCGTGGGAGGCGCCGCGCCGGTAGAACTTGATCGCCTCGGCTTGATCTTTTGCGACCCCGAAACCGTTCTCGTAGCAATCCCCAAGATGAAATTCCGCGGCCGCCTCGTTCTTGTCCGCGGCTTTGCGCAGCCAACTCACGCCTTCCAGGTAGTTCTTTTCGACACCGCGCCCAAAGAGGTAGCACCGGCCCAGTTCCGTCCATGCAAAAGTAAACGATTGGTCGGCTGATTTTTTCAGAAGTGCGAAACCGGCGGTTTCATCTTTTCTCACGCCCCGGCCGTAGAGCAATGCATAACCAAATTGGTACTGACCCTCGGGAGAATTTTGATTCGCCGCTTTTTGATACCAACGCGCCGCTTCTGTCAAATCTTTTGGGACTCCTCGGCCATTCATGTGCCGTTCACCCAGTTTCAAAATTGCCAGGACAAATCCGGTTTGAGCCGATTTTTCCAACCAGCGAATCGCTTCGGCATCATCTTTGGTTACGCCCCATCCATTGGAGTAAAAGAGGCCGACATTGAACATTCCGGCGGGACTGTTGCGCCCGGCCGCATGGCGAGCATATTCCAATGCCTTGGTATCGTTCTTCTCGACACCTTTCCCTTCGTGGTAAAGCTCCACCAACAAGTTGTCGGCGTCCACGTTGCCGTGTTCGGAGGCACGCTCGTACCACATCACAGCCTCAGCCATGTCTTTTTTCGTGCCGCGGCCGCTCGCAATCATGCCGGCGAGCCGATACATGCCGAAGCTTGATTTCTGCTCGGCGGCTTTGCGGTACCACTCGACGGCCTCTTCTTCGTTCTTGGTGACGCCCGAAAGTCCATCCGCCAAGAGCATCCCGTAGCGGACCTGAGCGCTTGGGTGCCCCAAATCAGCGGCTTCGCGAATCAATTGAACGGCACGCTGCGGATCTTTCTCGATACCGCGGCCCTCCTGCAGTGCCGCACCAAGCTGGTCCATCGCCGATGGAAACTTGTTCTCGGCCGCTTTCTGCAACCATTTAATTGCCTCCTCAGTATCGCGCTGGCCGAAAATCCCCGAATTCAAGGCGGTCCAAAGATGAGCTTGAGCGGACACGCTTCCTTCTTCAGCCGCAGATCTAATGCGCCGTAGCAATTCCGCATCACTGAGGAAAGTCTCCAACTTGCCATGCAAGTTGACATCCAATGCTGCACGACGGATGGTCAAATGCAATTCGTCGCCGGCACTTAGTGTTTTCAAAACCGCGATGAAATCATCGGTATGTAGGACAGGTTTGCCATTGAGGCGGCAAATGACATCGCCGGTTTGCAGACCCATGCGGTCGCCGCCACCGCCGGGAATGACAAACGCAACCATCGGCTGGCAGGCCGCCTGCAGCCCGGCTTTCTCGGCCAATTTGGAGGCCAAATCAGTCAGTTGAATCGCGAGTACGGGCTGACCACGACTTCCGGCGTAGAACCCCATAAGCACCGGAGAAGCACCGGACAAATCAGCTTTCATGTTCGGCGACTGCCGAGCCCCGCCACCGACCAACCGCGGCACTTCTTTGGCAACTTCATTGCGGACATACTTCGACAATCCGTCAAACGTGACTTCCCCACTCGTTTCCTTAGCACTCTTGCGCAATCCTTCGAGAACGTAGTGAAAGAACACTCCATGGTGATAGCGCTCGTGTTCGTATGACACCTCGCCCGCGGAGCAACTAAACAGGGCAGCGACGCCACGCGGCGGCCGGGGCGCGTTGTCGGCGTCGATGCCGCGGCTAGCGCCGCGGGCCGCATTGGGATCATCGCGGCACGCATCGACGAGCAGCACTTTGACGCCGGCAAAGCTCTTCTCCAACTCTTCGTAAATCTGTGTAACGGATACGAGTGTGTTCACTTCGTCTTCGAATGGCCGCGCCTCGGACGGGCAGAAATAGCTATCAGGCTTCGAGGCGAACTGGAGACCATGACCCGCCAGCGCGATGACTACGGTGTCGGCTTTCTGCGACTTTCTAAGCGTTTCGCTGACCGCTTTGTCGATGTTCGCTTTGGTCGGTTGTTTCGCGCCATCCTTCTTGCCCTCGGTGTCGGTCAAAAGAATGATCTCGTAGCCGGCCGGCTTGAGTACGTCGGCAAGTTCTGAAGCATCATTTTCGGTGAATCGGAGCTTCGGAAGCTTGGGGTGTTGGTATTCGCTTACGCCGACGATGACGGCGTATTTCTTCCCCGGTGCCTGCGCGAAGGTCACGGTG
Organism: Gemmataceae bacterium; assembly: GCA_045802605.1. Classification (GTDB taxonomy): domain Bacteria; phylum Planctomycetota; class Planctomycetia; order Gemmatales; family Gemmataceae; genus JBJMQS01. The sequence continues at coordinate 14,800 of JBJMQS010000019.1, forward strand.
GGCCCGGCGACAAGAAAGGCTAGAGACAGGGCGAACACTTTTCGGCACCACATGACTCGGACCTCAAACTGGATTACCGCATTCGCGGCAAGGGCTGCAAATCGCTTACTAGTGTAAACGAGTCACCGGCGTGCCTTTTCCAATCTCCTGCGCAGCCATCTGATAAGTGGAACGAAGCCGGGCCTTTTCCCAATCCGCCCTCTTGATCTTGCCGCCATCTCGCGACAAAGAAGCCAAGCCAATTTCCTGTAGCCGACGGTTGCCGGCGATCATGCCGCGGAGCAACTCGGGATTGTCGATGTCCAGCTCACAGGCCACCGATTGCAGATCGAGATCAACCAGCCGATAGAGCCGGGCGACGGCGCCGATGGGCTCGTCGTTCGTCAGTTCAGCGATTGAGCGATCTTTGTCCGCCCCCACTTTGAGGAAGGGCCCCACCGATTTTTCGAGGGCCTTCATGAACAACTCGGAATCTTCTTTGACCAAGCCATCCATCACGGGTGGTTCCGGATAAAGCTGTCGGACCTTTAGCTTCGCCGCGTCAAACACGCCGGCCCCATCGCGCACCTGGTCTTTGAAGCCGATCATGCCGTGTTTATGGCAAGCCATGCACGAGAGACCCGTGACAATGGCCGGGGTGCCCGATGTTTTGAGGGAATCGCCGACGACATTGATTGGCCCTTCTTCGATTCGGCGATCCTTCGCATTGATGAGGAAGTAGCCTTGCATGCGATTTGGGAGGTGAAAAATGATCTCACCGCCGTCGTGCGAAAATGCCACTTCCTCGAACTTGTTGCCCTCGAACTCCGGCCCCAGTGGGAACTGGAGTAGATTGCTTTTCGCATTGCCAGGCAGGAAGTCGTAGCTCTTCCAGTACGCACCGTACGCGGCTTCGTGACGTTCGAGCATTCGGTTTTGGCCCGACACACCACTTGCGGCAAAGCCTGCGCGAGTGGCTTGATCGCGCTGGAAGTTATCTGTGACATTAACCTTCAGCAGTTTCTCCAAATCCAACGCGGAGTGCGGTAATTGCAGCATGATGTTGTAAAGCGGTGGTCGAGTCGCGGTGGCGATGAACCAGTCTGCGCGAACGACCGGGAGCGGATCACCTGAGCCGATGCCGGCCAGTTGCGCAATCTCCAAGTCCACCACACGCAATGGCTGGTCCGCGCTCTGATCGTATCGCAGAGCGTATGGATAGGCTTTCTCAATTTCGCGCCAGATGTCGTGCTTGTCCCAATCCACGTCGCGCAGATCGATCGTGTAAACCGTTCCGTTGGAATTTGGCACTTCCTGCGGAACAACGATGCGTGGCCGCCAGTGCAAGCTGTTGATCGCCTTCGACAGCGCAGCGCGTGTGATGGCGAGATCGCCGGCTGGGGCACTCGGATTGTTGTGTTGATGATAAAGTGTGAAGAATCGCAAGTAGGGCCGGCTCTCGGGAGGCGCGGCTCGCAGGTAATCGCGGACCGCAGTTAGTCCCAGCGTGAGACTCTGCTTGGCGCGCTGCTGGTCCGCCGGGAACGCGGGTGCACCGGCCTCGATCCACGCGCGGACTGCTTTCTTGTCCTCGTCAGTCGGTCGATCCTTGATCGATTTCGGCGGCATGCTCCCCTTCTCCAGCCGTTCCAGGATAAACGAGTCGGAAGGGCTGCCAGCACTGATGTACGGTTTGCCGCCGGGCCGCGCCGGCGTCAGCGTCTTGATATCGAGCACGTCAAACTCGCCACCTTCGGACCCGGCACCTGAGTGACAACGATGGCAAAATTGTTTGAAGACGCCGCGGGCTTTGAGGGAGAGTTCGGCCGAATCCGCCGCCCATCCGGGGGCTGTGCCGAGGGTGAGGAATAACGTCGCCAACAGCCATCGGTTCATGGGAACCTCGGTAAAGTCGTTTCTAGAGTCGATCTATAAAGAAAACGCACGATGCTGGGCAATTTTCCTAGCAAATTCGAGTCTGGGCATGGCAGACCGTCGTGGTCTCCAGTCTAACAGCCGCTGACCCTGGTTAGCAACCGTCAGGCCTTTCCTAGGCGGTTCGTTCACGCTTTTCCGCTTTCATGTCGGCAGAAGCCCACCTGTGTTAACCCCGAGGCTGCATCGCGTCATGCCAGGCTTAGGAACACGTCTAAAGATTGCAAGAAAAAGCCGGCAACCCGCAATTTCAGAAATTCTTTGGAAAAAGTGAACCGCCCACCCGTTGTCCTCGGTGTAGTGAGAAACACAACCCCGAACCTGGAGAGAATCATGATCCGCTTCGCAATGTCCGCTCTGGTGACGACCGGCTTGACCCTGGGACTCAGCAGCACCGCTTCCGCCGGCGGTTATGTGCACAAGACCTACTACAAGACCGTGACGACTTACGTCACCAAGCCGGTGCACTACACGGTCAAGCTGACGAAGTACGATCACTGCGGGGAGCCGTACTGCGTGTACGTCGATCGTTGCCGGTACGTCGAAGTGCCCTGCGTGAAGCGGATCGCGGTCTCTTGTTGGGAACCGGGCTGCTGTGAGGAGTAGTGGTCAGCCATCAGCAAAAATGCGAAAACACTTCCGGGGCCATCCAGCCCCGGTTTTTGTTTTTAGGAGCGAGCGTTGATACGAATTCTCCTCTGGGTCCAGGGCGCGTACTTCTTGGTCACAGGCTTATGGCCAATCCTGAGCCTCCGCACGTTCATTCAGATCACTGGTGAAAAGACAGACAACGCTAAGACCGGGCTGCTGATCGATCACTGGCTGGTCATCACCGTGGGTGTGTTGGTAACGCCGATTGGAGCCGCACTGCTGCTATCGGCCATTCGTCGGGTGTGGCGATTGGAGACCGCGATATTGGCGCTCGGAAGTGCGGTCGGCTTGTTGGTTGTTGATGTAATCTATGTTTCACGCAGAATGATTGATCCGATTTATTTAGCAGATGCCGGAATCGAAGCGCTGTTAATCGTTGGCTGGCTGATTGCAGGCGTGCGTTCACGAACCAAGAGAACTTAGCGCCCAACTGCTGACGCCGTTTTCGCAGACTGGGCTGCAATCATGCGCTGACAGCGTTCGGCCGCTCGGGGAGCGTAATCGGACTTATTGTTGTTGTAAATAATGTGAGTATCGTGCGCGATTTCAGAAAACGCATTTGCTCGATCTGCAATTTGTTTGAGCTCAGCGTCCGAATAATCATAGTCGAACCGTTCCGCGACCGATCGGCCCGAGACGTAACCCTTCGTATTACGTCCATGCGCACGCACATAGGCGAGCCGCGGGTCGGTGACGATATCCACTGCTGGCATGATCATGAAATGATCGCCCGGAGGCCCATCAACCGCCACCAACGACGCTCGCCGGCTTTTGAAGTATGCGACCGTCTCTGGTTCATGGTCCTCCTCCACCCAACCGCGATTGCGCAGTTCAACCGCCAGCCGGTAATCGCGCAATAGTTCGAGCAAATGATCCAATTCTGCCAAGCTGTGATATTTCGGACCAAACGATGGCGAGAGTTGCAGCAACAACGCGCCCAATTTCCCCACATTGACCATAGGTTCGATGTTCTCCTTAATAACTTCGACCAGGGCTTTCTCCAATTTTGGCGTGATTATCGCCTTGTCGTCATCTCCCACCAACCGCCGCAGGCCAGGCGGAAGGAATTTGACTGGTGTACTGTGCCGTGACAACAGACGATGCAGCTTCAAGTCAAAAACAAATCCATCCGGAGTTTGATCGCACCAATTCTTAATTTGAGTGTGATTAGGCACGGAGTAAAAGGTGGAGTTTACTTCAACAAGGTTGAAATGTGTGGCATACCATTCGAGCCGATGCTTGGCCGACACTCCCTTGGGATACCAGTCCGCAATAAATCCTGGGTCAGTCCAGCTTGCTGTACCCACCAAAATGCGCCCACGCGGCTGTTTGTTGCCACGCTTCTGCGATGGTGTGTGGATGATATGGTGCACCCGCGCTGTGGTACGGCGAGTTCCGTTATGGCTTTGTGCTTTGGTGGCCATGAATTAGAAAAGTTGCAACGATTGTGCCAAAGAAGCCACTGATGGCGATTGGGTACGAAAACGTGCGCATGATACAATTCATTACTTATTCATTGACACAATTGTCTACCTCCGTAGTTTGATTCAAACAACTCGCCTCAACAAATGATTCAATAGAGGATGACAATGGCTCGTACAAAATCGACCGGCGGCACCAAAGCATCAGCGATTCGTGATGCGCTCGCCGCCAATCCGAAAGCAACGACAAAAGAGATTATCGAACAGTTGGCCTCAAAGGGTGTGAAGGTTTCTGCCAATCATGTTTACATTCTCAAGAGCAAGACCCGCCGCCGAGCTTCTCGCCAACGCCGCGACGCAGCAGTGGCCGCCTCGCGCCAGTCGGGTAACAACAATCCCGTTCAAGCCGTCATGCAGGTCAAAAAGCTCGCCGAAGAAATGGGCGGCCTGAAGATCCTCAAGCAGCTGGTCGATGTGTTGTCGATGTAAATGTCAACATTTCTGTCGTCGTGGTAGTATCACCACGACGACAGGAGTGGGGCCCCCGGGATTCGAACCCGGAACCAAACGATTATGAGTCGTCTGCTCTGACCGTTGAGCTAGGGCCCCTTCATTCTTCATCTTAGAAATTTGTAAATCACACTTGATCGCGTATGCGCTCCCCGCGGGATAGACGCTCGCGATGAGCATTCAGTTCAGCCTGAATGTGGGATGGCGCATAAATCAAAGCTTGGTTGATCGCCTCCAGAGCACCTGCCATATCGCCGCACTCTGCTCGCGCCGCTGCCAAGGTATCAAGAATCAGTGGATCTTTTCCACAAGTCGCTCCATTGGCTCGGGTCGCCAATTCTAAGGCTTCGCGGCCATTGCGGAGTTCATCGGGGCCCGCAGCTGCCAACACCCACGCCAGCCGGTTGATCACTTTGACATCGTCGGGCGCTAGACGCAGTGCTTCCCGGTAATCGCTGACTGCGCTGGCCACAGCGCGGAGCCGAGCGTAGATCTCTCCCCGCAATGAATAGGCGTCGGCACAGTCAGGAGAGAATTGAATCCAGTGGGTCGCGTCTGCCAACGCCGGTTCGTATTGGCCCAGCACGGCCAACAGCCCGGCCCGTTCGCGATAGGCGTCAGCGAAAGTTGGTTCGAGTTCCAGCGCTGTCGAAAAGTCGGCGAGTGCCCCTTTGGGATCATTGAGTTGTCGCTGACATAGGCCTCGGAAATAAAAAGCCCTGGGCCAGCGGTCCTGAGCGATTGCTGCAGAAAAGTCGGCGGCCGCTTGTTTCCATTCGCCAAGATTGAACCACGCCCCGCCACGCTGAAAATAGTTGGCCGAGCGTTTGGCGCCGCGTTGAATCGCGGCATCGAAGTCATGAAAGGCCTTACGGTGTTCTTGGCGGGCCACATGCACCGTGCCGCGTTCCGTATATCCTGCATGGTCGTCCGGCGCGAGGCGAATCGCGGCATCTAGGTTGGATTCTGCCTCGTCATATCGCTTCAGCCGGTTCAACGCCCGGCCACGCAACAGATGCCCGCGACTGGAGTCAGGTTGGAGCTGCAGGGCCTGGTCCAACACAGTGACAGCCGCTTGAAAATCTTGGCGTTTCAGCAGGTCGATTGCGCGATCGAAGTGAGCACGCGCCAGAATAGATTGTGGTGCGGTCGTCGCCATGGGTTCAATTGTCTTGTACGGAGCTGAGTTCGCCCAACTTCTGATACAGTTGTTTCAAATTCAGAGGACGAACAAGCACGCCGACCCCTGCATGCTGTGGAATCTCCTTGGCCCAACCGGCCTGCTCTTCCGAAAGCAACAGAATCGCCGCGATAGCCAGGTTATTGTCATCTGCTTGCCGGCAAATGCGTTTGAACGTTTGCAGGCCGTCCTCGCCCGCTGTGCCAGCATCAATAATCAACGCGTGATAGGGCACTTCTTTGTAGCGCGACTCGGCTCGCACCGGATCGGCGGAAATGAGCACGCGATAGCCCTGGTCTTTGAGTTTCTCGCGAAATGCATCCTGAATGCGTTCATTACCTTCCACGACAAAGATCGTTCGCGGGCCACTGGGCGTAATCGTATCGACCGCGTGACCTTCAAGTTCGGACTGCACTCGACGGACGGCCTCGTGTAACTGGCCCGGCGATTGAAATCGTTCGTTTGGACTGTAGGCGAGCATTCGGTCCAAGAGCTTGAATACCGACGGCGGCGCTTCGACTTCGCCCGGCATGATCGGCGGCAGATCGCGATAGCGCGATGTTGAGCGCAATTGGGTCTTGTCCTTGGTGGGTGGAACCGGACGGCGGCCCGTCAACATTTCATAAAAGACACACCCCAGGAAGTAAATATCGCTCCGGACGTCGCCCGACTTCACCCCAGTCGCGCGTTCGAGTGCGGCGTAGTCCACGGTGCGGTCAACATCCATGTCATCGTCGTCGGCCGCTGGGCCATGCAACTCTGCCAGGCCGAAGTCCACGAGCTTGCAGTTGCCAGTGCTCGAAATGAGAATGTTGGTGGTTTTCATGTCGCGGTGGGTGAGGCCGCGGGTGACGGCGTAGGCCAAGCCACTCGCACACTCCTCAATAATCTTCACCGCTTCTAGCGCCGTGAGCTTTTTGCGAATCCGAAGAATATCGCGCAGATTGCCACCTTCGACGAACTCCATGACGATGTAATATTGGCCGGTCCCCTGATCTTGGCCGACTGCCAGAATCCGCACGATGTTGGGGTGTTGCAACGTCAGCCCGACTTTGCCCTCGCGCTGAAACAGCTCAACCATGTGCGGCTGTTCGCTCATCTTGCGCCGCAGCACTTTTACAGCGACCACGTCGCCGGTGACCGGATCGTCGCCGCGGAACACTCTTCCGAAGCTGCCGGCGGCAATGCGATAGAGAAGCCGATAGCCTCCGACGAAGTAGCCCTCACGTTCCCCTTTGAGAATGCGATGCGATTGCCACGACGTGAGCATTCCTTTGCGTTCGAGCATGTGCAGAAGTTCATTCCCGCTCGCGCTGGGAGGAAGTTCCGCGACGCATTGATCCATGACGTTATTGTCTACGAGCCGTGCTCGGCGAACGAGATCGGCAGTCGAATTGAGTTCCGCGATGGACATGTGTGGCTGGCGGGGCAAACTTTGCAAGGCTCGGTACGTTCAATCCAGTATGCCAGGATGTTGCTGCAACGTCCAGCATTCCCGCAAAACCGGTTCCCCTTGACATCACTGATACACCGGTGCTATCGCCTAACTCGGAATATCGGGCCGGTAGGAGAGGACGGATTATGCGCGGAGCGACAGTCCGAGGCGTGGCGGCGGGCTTGCTCTGCACCATATTGAGCGGATGTGCAGGCTTTTGGGACGAAGTGACCAGCCGCGACTTCAGCATGAGCGAAACGTTGCGGCCGCCTGAGCCCATGAGCGTGCTTCGAACGAGCCAGGACGGCGACAAGCGAGCCAAGGCGTTTCGACGTCTGGAAGAGCCTGCCCGAAATGGTTCCCCCGGCACGCAAGACGAAGTGGTCAAGCTGTTGACCGACGCGGCCTTGGGCGATCCACAACCGATATGCCGCATGGCTGCGATTTCCACTTTGGGCCGTTTCCAGGATTCACGCGCCGTGCCTGCGCTTATCAATGCGTACGAGTCCGCGGACCAGTTGGCGCCGGAACTCGCGTACCTGATCCGCTGCCAAGCCCTCTCAGCCATGGGTGAAACGAAACAACCGGCGGCAGGCGAGTACCTCGCGAAGATTGCCGCGCAGCCAGTGCGCAATGATGCAAGCGATCGGGAGCGTGGCCAAACGCGTGACATTCGGCTCGCCGCCGTGCGCTCGCTGCGCAACTTCCCGCAAATGCCGGCAGCGACACAAACCGCCGCGGCTCTAGCGCAGACGGAGAAAGACGTCGCTGTGCGTGACCGTGCCCGCGAAACCTACACGGCATTGACCGGTCACGAACCGGCGACCATGCCGCCCGCGCCACCCGTTCCCAACCCAGTCCAGGCCGTGAAGCACGAAGAGCCAGCCAAACCGTGATTCTCTGAGAATGGGACTCGTTATGTTGCGCGGCCTGATTGCACCTCTTGCGTTGCTCATTCTTTCTCCGGCCACATTCGCTTTGGAACTTCGCAACGTCCAAGCCTGCTATGGCCGCTATGGTCCAGCGCGCACCAAACTGGAAGTCGCTCCGCATGAAGAGCTGATGTTTCGATTCGTCATTGTTGGACTCAAAACGGACAAAGACGGCAAGACGGATGCACTGCTCACCACGACACTCACCGACGCTAATGGTCACGACTTGCTCTCGCGACCGCAGGCCATCCGAGAAACGCTGCCATTCGAAGCAGAATCCTGCCCTGGCACCGCGAGCCTCTTGGTAGGGCCTACGGCGGCGCCCGGCGAATACCAATTGCGCGTGACAATAGAAGACAAACTGGGCGGCGGCTCGACCCGCTTCATTCGCAAAGTCGTCGTGCAGTCCGCAGACTTTCGCTTGCTAAGTCCGCGGTTCTTTGTCGATCCTGCGCGGACGTTGCCCGGCCCCTGTGGCGGGCTAGTCGGCCAAACGCTCTATGTGCGAACGCAAATTGCACAACCAAGCCGCCGTGATGATTGGATCGCCTGTTCTTTGAAATTGCGAGTCGTCGATTTGAATGGCAAAGATATGTTGCAGACACCGGTCGTGATTCGCCGTGAGGTCAGGTCGCAACAGGACTACCAAATTCTGGCACTTGAAGCGGAGTTGCCTTTGAGTGCGGCGGGAGACTTTCGGTTAGTACTGACGGCGACGGATGAGAACACCAAACAAGAGGCGACGCTGGAATTGCCACTTGTGATTAGCTGGCCCTAGCGCACCCGGGGGGATAAACCCCCCGGCTCGCTTTTGCTAGGGCACCGCGATTCCGCCCAATACTCTCTGCACCACTGCATCCGCATCCAAGCCATCCGCCTCGGCTTCATAGCTGATAATGACGCGATGCCGCAGAACATCCGGCGCGGCTTGTTTCACGTCGGACGGAGTCACGTAGCCCCGGCCAGCCAGAAATGCCAAGCCGCGGGCAGCACGCACCAAGCCCAGACTTGCCCGCGGACTCGCACCGTACTGAATCAAAGGTGCCACATCCAAGCCATACTCGGCTGGCGTCCGCGTTGCACGAACGAGGTCCAACGCGTAGAGCTTTACTTCTTCAGCCATGTAGATTGTGTCGAGAAAATGCCGCAGTTCGTTCAAATCACTCGGCGATAGCACGGCGTCAATATCCAACGACACGTCCACGCCAGCCATGCGATCGATGATTGAGGACTCTTCGGCTTTGGATGGATAGGTCAGCCGGAGTTTGAACAAAAAGCGATCGAGTTGCGCTTCGGGCAGCGGATATGTTCCCTCGTGCTCGATCGGATTCTGGGTGGCGAGGACGAGAAAAGGCCTTGGTAACGGATGGGTGGATTCGCCGAGCGTGACTTGCAGCTCTTGCATCGCTTCGAGCAGTGCGGACTGCACTTTGGCGGGGGCCCGGTTAATTTCGTCAGCGAGCACGACATTGGCGAAGATCGGGCCGGATTTCACGGTGAAGTCACCGGTGCGCGGATGATACACCTGAGTGCCGATCACATCGGCGGGCAAAAGGTCCGGCGTGAACTGGATGCGGGCGAACGACAGGGCTAGCGCGCGAGCGGCGGTGCGAACGAGCAAGGTTTTCGCCAACCCGGGCACACCTTCGAGCAGCACATGGCCACCGGAAAGCAGGGCGATCAAGAGCCGGTCGATGAGCGGACGTTGGCCGACGATGACCCGGGCCACTTGCTCATAAAACGGCTCCAGGCGAGCGCATTGTTCTTGGGCCTTGCGGTCAATTTCAGCCACAGGATCAGACATCCAACTCTCGGCGCTCTTGTTTAGTAGGCTGTGGTACTTCCATTAACCCTATGACGATTTCGGGTAACAGGTCCATCGAGAGCGGCGGAAAAAGCGCGAAATCGACGCCCAAATCCCAAACCACGCCAGCCACGACCGCGGCATTGGCCCCTCCGCCGACGGCCACAGTTCGTATGCCAGGCAACCGCCCAGCAATGCGACCGAGCCATCCAAGTTCTGCCCCAGGCGGCTCCCCGAGCCGCACTACGACCACAGTTGGCCGGCCCTGTATCAGAAATCTCATGGTTCGCTCGGCCCTGCGCGTTGCGCGCAGTCGCCAGTGCTTCTCGCCGATTGGTCCAGTCAACTGGCTGACCAAACGATCTTCGGGTTCCAAGACAATGACTTGCGGGCGCTTCATGGCGTGCCCTCGGGCTCGGACATGCCCAGTGCTTCCATCCGCCGCAATAGCCTCGGACGCCAAACACCGAGTAGGTCGGCCGCCTTACTCTTATTGCCTTTCGCACGCTTGAGGGCCTTGGCGATCGCGCGGCGTTCCACTTCCTCCAGAGTTTTATCCAATGGTGTCATTGTTACCGCTTTGTTGGCGGCCATAGCCCCTTGGCGCAAACTAAGTGGCAACTCACCCACTTCAATGGATCCCGATGCATCCTTCGCCATCACACCGAACATCGTCCGGGCCAACTCATCAAAATTTTCTGTCCATGGATGCGACTGCAACTGTTGCATGGCGTCGGGCGACAATGTGCGAATTGGTTTGCCCAGCATCTCGGCGGCGCGCTGCAACATTAGATCAGCGAACTTCGGAAGATCATCCTTTCTCGCGGCCAGCGACGGCAACTGAATGACGAGGACGGACAGCGCGGCGAACAACTCGGCCTGCAGTGTTCCCGCCGTAAGAGCACCCTGGGGGTCTTCAGTGCAACCAGCGAGGACTTGCGGTCGATCGGCAATCGCGGCAGCCAACTCGGCTTGCAGACCGAGCGGTAATCTCGCAGGCTCGTTGAGATAGATTAGCCCCGACCAATCGGGATGTTTAAGACCAAACGGGCCGAACAACACGCCACGAATTGCCGCAGCCGGCAACTGGGAGCAATCCAGTGCAATGCAGGGCAACTCTCGGCGATTTGATTGGGAGTGAATCGTGCGGGCCAGCGTTTCTTTGCCCGCGCCTGTCGCGCCAACGATGATCGCCCGGCAGCCGGAGGTGGCTGCAAGCCGCGCTTGCTCGATAGCGCGGCGAATTTCCGGATGCGAACTTTCCCAGGCCGAAAAGGTGTATGCTCGCTGCGCGTGCCCGCGCCATTCAGCCCAAGCCGCCGGCATTGTGGCCCTTGGCGCCGTTGGTGCTGCCGTCGCCTTGCGGACGCAGCCGACGATGGCTGTCACACCGGATTCGCCGTTGAGCGGCAGAAAGTCGATGTCCCACCATGGCGGGCCCGTGGCTGTGCCGGGAAATGGACGGCGGGCTTGGGCCGAGCGGCCTTCAATTGCGTCGCGCGGGGGAACGAGTGTGCGGCCCAAATCCGCAAGCGGATGGCCCGTCGCACGACGCGTGCAAACCAAGCCCCGTGCGTCTGCGGCGGAGACGCCAGTCAACGCTTCCCACGCGGGGTTAGCAAAAACCAATTGGCGGCGATGATTCAGAACGAAAATAGGTTCACGGCTGCGGCGGAACAGCGCCGGCCAACGAGGCTCGTCGCGCTCTCCGCCGGACGCCATGGCTCACCCGCTTTTGAATCGCGGCTTCAACACGAAGTAATAAATGATCAACCCAACAACCACCACGCCGGTCGCGATCCACAATCCTTTGCGATCAAGCGCCGCGAAGACATGTAGCCCCACGCCGATCGCTGCCAAAAACATCGTCATACGTAGGCCCCAGAAGATGGCCTCGCGCACGATTTGGTCCCATTTCTCAAATCGGGTGGCACTATACACGAGGCTCACCGTCACGATCAGCATCGGAAAGTGCCAGTAGACGCTGGTGGTCTCCATCGGGTTCATGCTGGGCGACCTCCTTTGCCGTCCGGCACGCCGTGCACGAAGGCCGGCCCCGCGAGCGCATCGTAGATCACCAATACATTGAGCACGCCAGCAATGACCGTGTACACCCAGCCCAAGTCCCAGCGCTTGTCGCCGTCGCGCTGCATCTTGTTGATCTGATCCTCGGGCACAGCGATCTCGTACTGCTTCCAAAGTGGCTGCTTATCGAGTTCGTCCATGACTCGCTTGTGCTCGAACGATTCTACCGGCGCGTCGTTGTGGTAGTGCCAGATCGCGGGCCACGCGGCAATGCCGACCCAGAACTGCCCGGCGAACTGAGGCCGGTTGAAGAGATTGACGACGACACGCGGCATCTCGCCTTTGATGACGATCAAATCCAGCTTGGTCGTGAGTTGTCGCGGGCTGGCGGTGTCGCCGAAGTAAACGTTGCGCCCCTGCCCCAGCGCCATGCCGTAGAAAAACAGGCCGTAAACGCCGACGAAGAAAAGGCCGGCTTTCCCGATCCGGCCTTGCGCCAGTTGGCCCAGGCCGGGCACAAGATAGCTCAAAAAAGCAGCAGCCAGGTCAAGCTTGCGCACTGGTGGTGCGCTCACAGGATTTGCGGCGGGATTACTCGGGGTCATTGACATGGCGGCCCAGTAGGCGAACGACCCCGGCACTATCGAGGGATCACGTCTTTATGCTAGCGGACAGCGTCAACGTGACCAACCGAACCAGACCATCGCGAACCACGCCCCGCTGCCCACCAGCATGATTAGGCCGCTCAATCCCATCAGCGCACGGACGAACGACGAAGAGACGAGCCGGCCGATCGGGCCTAACACGGCGACGGCATCGTCGAATTGTTCGGTGACTGCCGCGAACGGACGCATGAGCAATGGAACACGATTCCGGCGCCGCGAAGAAGTCGCCGTGACCGGTGGAGCGAGCGTTTGTAACTGCAACTGAGCGGCCGGGCTGGGCGGCGGAGTTTGTGTTAAGGGCGGCATCGCACCGGCGAGTGGACTGCGATCGCCGAGCACAGAGCTTGAGTTTCGCGGATTCAGATCAATCGCCCAACCGTTAGCTGCTGCCGGCGTTGGCGGTGCAGGAGGCGGCATCGACGGCGATGATGGAGTTTCGACGAGATAATTCGGCGCGGTGACCTTGGCGCTGGGGGCCGGTGTGCTCGCCGTTTTTTTCGGCTTGTCGGCCGGGCGCTGCGCACTGGCTTCGTTGCCGGGCACGCCGAGCATTTTCTGCAACAGCGAGTCCAGTTCGTCGAGTTGTTGCCGCGTTGCGTTGTTCGCTAGATCAGTCGCCATGCGCGATCCTCCTGATCGCCGAGGTCGAACCCGGTTGGCCCGGCCCATTTGGGCAGCGTATCCTACCCGATATGGCTGAACGATTTTACGTCAATTATCCGGTGATCCCTGGCGAAGTGATTCTCCAAGGCCCCGAAGCTCACCATCTTGCCACCGTGATGCGGGCCAAGCCGGGTGATTCGGTCACATTGTTCACCGGCGACGGCCTGGAGTATCCAGCCACAGTCGCGGAGGTGGGCAAGAAAGCCGTGACACTTCAGGTGCTGCAACCGATCTCACTGCCTCGCGAATTGGCTTTTGAATTAGAGATTGCAACCGCGATCCCAAAAGGCGACCGCGGGGATTTTCTCGTAGAGAAGTTGACCGAGTTAGGAGTGACGAGGCTCGTGCCACTGAAGACGCAACGCAGCGTCGTGCATCCGCGGATTGAACGCTTGGAGCGCACGGTGATCGAAGCATGTAAGCAGTGCGGACGGAATCGGTTGATGGAAATTGCGGATGTGACTGCATGGGGCGACTATTGCCAAGCGTCTCTGCCAAATTTTACTCGCTTGATTGCTCATCCCGCACTTCTAGCGAACACCCTCGCGGAGACTTCAGCGCCGCTCCCCCCGCGCTTCGGTCCCCTCCCCCCTTGTGGGGGAGGGTTAGGGTGGGGGGTTGAGCCCTCGCGCGCTTCCAACCCCGACCCTAACCCTCCCCCACAAGGAGGGAGGGGACCGGAAATACGAGGAAGGGAACAAAATCAAAAGCGACAACAGCCAATCGTCATTGCTATCGGCCCCGAAGGTGGATTCACCGACGATGAAGTGCAACTCGCGCTTGATCACGCTTGGCAACCCATTGATCTGGGCCCGCGAATCCTCCGCGTCGAAACCGCTGCAATTGCTCTCGCAGCGTACTACTCTTTGTCTTTGACCAACGCCAGCACCGCCTGACGGAAATCTACGGCGGTTTGAAAGCGCTCGCGCACGTCGCGCTGGACGGCTTTGATCAAAAATGCTCGCTCCGATTTGCTCAAATCTCTGCGGAACTCGTGGGGATCTTTTCCTGGTGATTGCAGGTGCTTTTGCAGAGCTTCCATCGAGCCCTGCGTTCGTTCCCAAGGCAAGAAGCCGGTGTAAACTTCGAAAGCCGTGACACCGAGCGCGAACAGATCGACCCGGTGATCGGTCGATTGCCGGCGAATTACCTCCGGCGGCAGATAGTCCGGAGTGCCGGTGCGATTGCCAGGAGTGCAGAACTCCGGCCGATAGGGAATCGTCAGCCCGAAGTCGATCAGCTTCACCACGCCGTCGTTAGTCACCATGACGTTGCGCGGACACAAGTCGCGGTGCATGTATTTCATCAGATGCAAATAAGCGACCGCGTCCGCGAGCTGCGCGAGAATCTCGGCCTCGTGGCCGCGAAGCTTCGGGCTACGCGTCTCGACGAGAAAGTTGAGCCCCGACCCTTCGATCAACTCCATCACCAAGTACGGTTCGCCCTTGGTCGAGACGCCATACTCAAACGTCTTGACGATGTTTTTGTGCTTGAGCTCCATGCAGATCTCGCCTTCCGGCGGCTTGTTCTTGCCGACGAAGCGAGCTTCGAACTTGGCGGTCTTTTCCTTGTCGAGAATCTTCAAGCACACCGTCCGCCCCAATGTGCGGTCATAGGCCCGCCAGACGCGGGACATGCTCCCCTGGCCCGTCCGTCCCTGCAGCTCGAAGCGCTTGTTGAGATCGGTGCGCGGCAGCTTCTTTTTCTTGGCGCCTTTGGCCGCACCGGGAGCGGACGGCCCCTTCGGCTTGCTGCCAAACATCGATTTGAATGAGTCGAAAATTCCCACGGGGGGTCGGCTGGTTAGGTGGTGAGGTTGTTAGGTGGTTAAACCTAACACGTTTCCAAGGGGCGTGACGACACATTCATGGTAGCGAGTGAGCCAAGATGGGGAGAAGTACGGCTTTAAAGAGCGTCGAGCCGTAAGGCCGACGTGGGTCTCTTGCAGAGTATTTGGTCAGGTGCCATAGATGGTCACATAGCGCTCACACACTGTGACTTCGTTGGGTGTTGGTAACTCGCAGCCATACTCGGCTAGTACAGCGCTGACGCGCGACTGTGCGCCAGACCAATCGAAGTTGGGCGTTCCCAGTAAATGGGAATGAGGGCGGCCAGTGATCGCGGGCTTTATTTCTTCGAACAAGAGGTGAGCAAAGTCGTTATACATCCGTTTGGTACGACGGCACTCTAGCCGTGTCCGAAGGGTGTCCGGAACTAACAGAGGAAGAATGAAATAAAACTCGTCCTCGTGATAAAAGAAACCGTCGCCTTCGTCATTAAGGTCTTTATCCACCGCGATACCCAACGTCCGAACCGCTCTTCGGACCATTTGAGCCAACCAACCAAAATCTGATTCCAGATCGCCAGATAAAAAGGGCAGTTCCCAGCCAGTTCGCCTTTCATCAACTCACCTACCGCTCGCAATAGTCAACAATTCTTGCCACCTCCGTGCGCAAGCTGCTCCGGTGAATAATGCGATCAACGAAGCCGTGCTCGAGCATGAATTCGCTGGTCTGGAAGCCCTCGGGTAACTCCAGGCGCACCGTGTTGCGGATCGTGCGGCGGCCGGCAAAGCCGATGAGTGCGCCGGGTTCGGCGAGGGTAAGGTCGCCCTGCAAGGCCCAACTCGCGGCCACGCCCCCCATGGTGGGGTTGGTCAGGATCGAAATATAGAGCCCGCCGGCCGAGTCGTGCCGGGCGATCGCTGCGGAGACTTTGGCCATCTGCATTAGAGAGAGGATGCCCTCTTGCATGCGGGCACCGCCACCCGAGCCCGAGACGAAGATCAGCGGCAACTGCATCGATGTGGCCGCCTCGGCTGCCCGGGTCAGCTTTTCACCAACCACGGCCCCCATCGACCCGGCCATGAAGGCAAAGTCAGTGATGCCGAGTACAACGGGCCGGCCGCGGATGAACCCTTTGCCCACGACGGCGGCGTCGGCCATACCGGTCTTCTTTTGCTCACTCGTGAGCCGATCGGAGTATTTCATCCGATCGAAGAATTCGAGGGGGTCCTTGGGTCGGAGATTCGTGAACCACTCCTCGAAGCTGGCTTCGTCAAGCAATTGCCGAATGCGATCTTGCGCGGGAACGTAGTGGTGATATTCGCACTCGGGGCAGACGTTGAAACGCTCTTCGAGAGCTTTGCGGTAGATCGCGCCTTTGCAGCCCGGGCAACGGACGAACACGCCCTCCGGCACGCCGCGTTTGGGTGGCACAGAGCTGACCTGCTTAAGTACTTCTTCTGTCATTAGCGATCATCGATCTGTGCGAGAGACGCGAATGGCTTTGCTTCGACATAGGCGAGGAACGCTCCGCCGCCGGTCGAGACATGCGTCATTTTCTTATCGAAGCCGAACTCTTCGACGGCCTCAGCGGTTTCGCCGCCCCCGACCACCGTGATTGCCCCGCTGTTCACCATCGCCTCGGCAACGCCTTTGGTTCCCGCACTGAAGGCCGGTTGCTCGAACCAGCCGACCGGGCCGTTCCAGATCACTGTGCCGGCGGACGCGATCTTCGTCGCATAGTTCGCGAGCGTCTTCGGCCCAATATCCACGCCAGCCCACCCTGCAGGAATTGGACCGTCGATCACCTTCGTCTCGCTCAATTCGCCAGTTTTCGCGACTAGCGAATCGACCGGCAGGGTAATCTTTGTGCCGACTTGGGGCAACAGTTTCTTTGCCGCAGCCAATTCCTCGTCGGGAATCTGCATGTCGCCGACGGATTGACCTTGGGCCTTCATGAACGTGTAAGCCATTTTGCCGCCGATCAAAAGCTGATCGACCTTGGCGAGCAGCGCGTTGATGAACGCGATTTTGTCGGTGACCTTGGCCCCACCCATGATGCCGACGAGCGGCCGTTTCGGCGCGGCCATCAGACTATCGATCACTTCGAGTTCCTTCGCGACGAGCAATCCGACGGCACGAGGCTTGCGCTGTTCCTTCATCGCGGCCGGTAGACCGACCATCGACGTGTCTTTCGCGTTATGGCAAGTCCCGAACGCGTCATTGACGTACACATCTCCCATCTGCGCCAACTCGTTGGCAAAGCCCTCGTCATTTTTCTGTTCGCGTGGGTCAAAGCGCAGGTTTTCGAGAATGAGCACATCCCCAGGCTTGCTCACGCCCACGACGTCGGCAACGGCCGCGCCGGTGACCGTGTCGCCCGCCTTCATCACCGGCCGGCCGAGTAACTCCGCAAGCCGTGCGGCAATAGCGTCGGTGCGAAGGACGACATCTTTGCCCGGATCGCCCGAAGGCCGGCCGACGTGCGTCATCGCGATGATGGTCGCGCCCCCATCGAGCAGTCTTTGAATCGTTGGGATCGCGGCCCGGATACGGCGATCATTGGTGATCGCGCCGGACTTCTTGTCGAGCGGGACGTTGAAATCTACGCGGATTAGCACGCGCTTGCCGTGGAGGTCATCGAGATCATTGATGGTGGTTTTCATAACGTTGGGTTAGCCGCGAGGCGGAGTCTTCGGAGCCGAGCGCGCTCCGCCATCGCGTCGCGGATAACCTCTTATTTCCCCACCATGTAGCACAGCAAGTCCACGCAACGATACGAATAGCCCCACTCATTGTCGTACCAGCTCACCAGCTTGAAGAAGCGGTTGTTCAACTCGATGCCGGAGCCGGCGTCGAAGATGCTCGAGTGATTGTCGTGAATGAAATCGCTCGAGACGACCTCGTCATGCGTGTAGGCGAGGATGCCTTTCAAGTACGACGTGCTCGCCTTCTCCATCGCGCCGCAAATTTCTTTGTAGCTCGTTTCCTTGACCGTCTTCACGGTAAGATCGACAACCGAAACCGTGGGGGTCGGCACTCGGAACGACATACCGGTCAACTTGCCCTTCACCTCAGGAATCGCCAGGCCGACCGCCTTGGCCGCGCCTGTCGTACTCGGGATGATGTTGATCGCGGCGCCGCGGCCACCTTTCCAATCTTTCTTCGAGGGCCCATCCACGGTTTTCTGTGTCGCAGTGTAACTATGGACCGTGGTCATCAAACCTTCTTCGATGCCGAAGCCTTCTTTGAGCAGCACATGCACGACTGGTGCAAGACAATTCGTGGTGCATGAGGCATTGGAAATGATGTGGTGCTTGCTCGCGTCGTACTTTTCGTGATTCACGCCCATCACCAGGGTGATGTCTTCGTTTTTGGCCGGGGCGGAAATAATTACTTTCTTCGCGCCTGCGGTGAGATGGCCCCTGGCTTTCTCCGCCTCCGTGAAAAGTCCCGTGGATTCGATGACATACTCAACGCCGAGTTCCTTCCATGGCAAAGCGGCCGGACCTTCCTTGACGGCGAGGCATTTGATGCGGTGGCCATTTACAACCAAAGTGTCGTCCTCGGCGGCACCGGCGGATTTTTCGCTGACCACGGTGCCGTTGAATCGGCCCTGGGTTGAGTCGTATTTGAGCAAATAGGCGAGATTGTCGGCCGGCACGAGGTCATTGACTGCCACGACGTCGAGGGTCTTTCCAAGCAAACCCTGTTCGACCAGGGCGCGAAAAACGAGCCGCCCGATCCGGCCGAAGCCGTTGATTCCAACTTTGACGCCCGCCATGCCCTGCTCCTCGTGTCCGATGTCAGTGGTCCGTTGTCCGTGGTCTTTTATATTGACCAGAGATTTCTGACCACGGACCAAAGACAACGGACAAATTCACATGAGCAAGACAGTTCGCGTGGCCGTCACTGGTGCGGCCGGGCAAGTGGCGTACGCAATGCTCCCACGGCTCGCCTCCGGCGAAGTATTCGGGCCAGACACGCAGGTGATTCTGCAGCTTTTGGAAATTACGCCCGCGCTCACTGCGCTTGAAGGCGTGGCGATGGAACTGATCGACATGGGTTCCAAGTCGCTCAAGGAAGTACAAACCACCGACGACGCGAACAAGGCGTTCGCCGGGTGCAACTACGCCTTACTGGTCGGGGCCGCCCCACGCAAAGCGGGGATGGAACGCAAAGACCTACTTGGCCAAAACGGCAAAATCTTCGTCGGCCAAGGTCAGGCGCTGGCCAAACATGCGGCGTCGGACGTGCGCATCCTCATTGTCGGCAACCCATGCAACACCAACTGCTTGGTCGGCTATCGCAACGGCAAAGATATCCCACTGGATCGTTGGAACGCCATGACCCGGCTCGACCATAATCGAGCCCTCGCAGCGTTAGCTCAGAAAGCCAACGTGCCCGTAGCGGATGTCACCCGCATGACCATCTGGGGCAATCATTCAAACACACAGTTTCCCGATTTCACAAACGCTCGCATCGGCGGCAAATTGGCAACCGAAGTCATCCCTGATCGCGCGTGGCTCGAAAAGGAATTCGTGCCGCTTGTGCAGAATCGCGGGGCGCAGATCATCAAGGCTCGCGGCTTCTCATCGGCATTCTCAGCCGCCAACGGTGCGATCGATCACGTGAAGGCGTGGCTCAATCCGACCCCGGCCGGTGACTGGATCAGCTCCGCGAACATATCTAGCGGTGAATACGGGGTGCCGAAGGGCATGGTGTTCGGCTACCCATGCACGAGCGATGGCAAAGGCAATTTGAAGGTTGTCGAAGGACTGCAACTCGATGCCTACGGCAAAGAGAAGTTCGCACTCACGCTCAAGGAACTGGAAGAAGAACGCGACGCGGTGAAGGATTTGCTGCCAACGTGACAAACGTAGTCCGCGACTCTGTCGCGGGTGTTTTCCATAAACACCCGCGACAGAGTCGCGGACTACGTTTTATTTCATCAACTCTTCAGCATAGGAACTGGCGAAGGTGTATTTGCTGCCTTCGCCGTTGTGGCCGCGGAGTTCGCGGGCAAATTGATACTTCACACTCACAATGCGCCCCGCGGCCGTGTCAAAGGTCACCTCGCCTGTCGGCTGCATCGGCAACAATGGAATCTGGTCGGCTGGGCTTTCGGGCGGATTGGTGACTGTGTGGGTCACGCCGATGATCGCCGTGTTGCCGGTGACGGATTTGCAGGTGAGGACCTGCATGCCGTCGTAGGTCACGGCTTCCTGGCCCTGGGCCGCTTCCAAGCGGATGGCAAATTTGCGTTCCCAGCCCTGCCCCGCGGTTAGCGCGGTTCCCGGGAGTACGATCTTGAACGGCAGATCGGCTTCGAGTCGGCTCGGTGGGCCGAATTTGCTCTCTTTGACTTCGATGAGTTGGCCTCGCGGATTGAGGCGAACGGTGATGACTGGCGTATTGACGTACTTCATCATCTCGTCGCGCAACGCGGGATTACTTTTCGCCGGCTCTGCGGAGTCGAAGAACAGCGTCTCGCCGCCGGGGTTCTTGGTTTCCATCCGCAAGCGCTCCACCGACATCGCAAGTGTGGCGATACCGCCGGCGTCTACGTCGAGCACTTTCCAGCGCTTGATCAGGTCGAGCCGAGTCTTTGTTTCCTGAGTCTTGTCGGTGACGAGTTCGGTCGCGGTGGTGAGCTGGGCCACGCGGTAACGCAACACCTCGTCCTTCTTCCACTGGAACTGCGGCGCCTGGGCCGAGAGCGGAGCGGCGAGTGCCAGGATTGCGGCGGTTGTCAAAACGAGTGCGCGGACCATGCGGAGCCTCCTTCACGAAATCGGCTCTGGAATAGTCACTTCCGAAATGTGGAACAAGGCCAATCATTCGGGCGCGTTTGCCCGCAAGAATGCATCTAGCCGGACAAAAAAATCTCCCGGCAGGCGAGTATCATGCGTGCCAATAGGGTCGGTATACATCTCTTTCGGGCCCGGTGCGACATCGAATAACTTCTTGCCCTGCGAATAAGGAATGAGCGTGTCCCGCTCGCCGTGGTACAGGAACAGTGGGCCGCGACAGTTCTTAATCTTCGCGAAACTGTTGAACTGTGTTCGCACAAGATATCGGCCCGGCAGCCACGGAAAGACCTCGCCGGCCATGTCGGGGATGGAACTGAATGGCTTCAGAAGTACCAGTGCCCGGTAGGGATGACGCGATGCTAAATCGACGGCGAGCGCACCGCCTAATGACTCGCCGGCCAATATTACTTTTTCGGGCGCCACATTTTGTTTCTGAATCAACCATTCCCACGCTGCGTCGGCGGCTGCGTAGCAACCCGCTTCGCTCGGTGCACCGCTGCTGCGACCGTAGCCCGGGTAGTCGTAAATGAGCACCGAGACATCTAGCGCGTTATGCCAATCCACCATTCGTGGACCCCACAACGACAGGTTTCCTCCGTTGCCGTGGGAATAGAGGACCGCCGACTTGGCGTTTGGTCGCGAGAGCCACCAGCCGTGAATGGAATCGCCAGCGCTTGATGAGAGCGTCACATCTTCGAACTGACCGTGCGGCTTCGATCGCCAGTATTCTGCCGCGGTCGATGGGTGATAAATGAAGTGCTTTTCGAAAATCAGAATCACGATCAATATTCCGACATAAAGACAGGCGAGGATTTTCAGCAACCGCCGTGTACGGCGGAATCGTCGTACTGGCTTGGGAGTTTCTGCGGTCATCGTCTCCACCTTGTGTAAAGCACGATGAACACGATCGCACTCCAGCACGACCACGGCAACCAATCGCCCCACCTCGCATAGTAACTGTGGCGATGGTCGATGGGAACATTGGCGACGACTACGCCGTCGATTGCTTTTGACTTTGCCCACGTTTCGCGGGGCAGATGAGTTACCCGGCCATTCGAGTCGATAACCGCAGATATGCCGAGATTCACCGCCCGCACGAGCGCTCGCCGGCACTCAACCGCGCGAAATTGGCTAACCGCCAAATGTTGCTCGTGCTCTGGGGTACCTTTGAACCAGCCGTCATTCGAAATGTTGACAAGAAAATCGACTGGCTCGGTGCGCACATACTCCCGCGCCAACTCGGTGTCGGCATCCTCGTAACAGATGAGCGTGCCGAAGTGATATGTCTTGCCGGCAGATTCTATCGGAAAACGTGTGAACTCGCGGCCCGCAGTGATCGAGTATTCGTACCCTTCGTAGGGCGTCAATTTCTGCAGCCAGGGCATTGTGTCCTGCAAGGGCACATACTCACCGAAGGGGACACGATGCATCTTGTCGTATCGGCCACGGACATTGCCCGCGCCATCGACGAGCACGGCGGAGTTGAATCTTGACTGAGCATCTCCGGGACCCATCTCCGCCGCGTTGAGCCCGACCAGCGATGGAATGCCCCACCGCCGGCCTAAGTATCCAAAATTCACTCGGCTTTCTTCGATCCAAAGCCGTTGTTCCAGGGGTATGGAATTCATATCTCCGGGTTGCGTCGCGAAATACCAGTACCAGTTGCCTGACTCGCCCGGCAGGCTGGTCTCCGGCCAAACGATTAAGTCCGGCCTCTCGGTGGCGGCCCGATCAGCCAAGGCGACAAAGTGCCGGACCATGAAATCTTTCCAAGCTTGCGCGTTACCTGCGAAAGCATCGTTGCGAATATCTTGCGTGATATTGCCCTGCAACAATGCCACTTTGGGCCCCATGTCGAAATTCGCCTGGCGGAGTTGCCATGCGCCGTAAATGAGGCTCAATCCAATCAGACAGCCAACGATGTAACAGGGAACTCGCAACGTTCTTGCTGGTCGCGTTAAGACGTCGGTGACCAAGCCATTAACAGCCGCGACGACAAACGTAAGCATCAGCTCACCGCCAAGGTCCGCGATCTGCAACAGCATGGCATTCGAATGTTGAGCATGGCCGAGGAAATACCACGAGAAGCCGCCGAACAGTCGGCCGCGAGCGAACTCCAGCGCGGTCCAAACGATTGGGACGGTAAGTGTTAGTGGCCAGTTGGTGGCGCGGTCGAGGCGGCGGATGAGCCACATCGAAAAAGCCAAAAATGCCGCGCAGTGAATTGACAAGAATATCCAAGCGACTGCCATTGTCGGGTCCGCGACGCGCATCCACGACAACGACGTGATGTAGAAAGCGAGCCCACATGTCCACGCCGCGAGTTGCGTGATACGTCCGGAGCCAAATCGTGCGACGATGAGCAACGGTACCAGCGCGAACCAAGAACAATATCCCACGTCCACTGGAAAGTACGACAGCCAAAGCAAGAGGGCGCTCGAGACCCCGAGTGCGAGGCCGTGCCGCCAAGTCAGCGTCCATGCTGGAATGGGAAATTTCATGTCTGGAGTCGCACGACGGAGACGGGTGAGCCGGCAGACAATTCGCCGGAACCTGCAGGAACGAATGCCAGGGCATCCGCTTCGCACAAACCGCGGATATCAGCGGAGCCGCGCCAGAGCAATGGGCGGGCGCGCTCCCCAATCTCCGCTGGTTCGATCTTTGAAGGGTGATACGTCGGACGGTCACCGGCTGATACCGCCGCTGCCAAAGGCAAATTAATCGGCTGAACCTCGGGATTTGGGTTCCCCATGAGCTTTCGCAGTGCCGGCGCGACGAACAATTCGAACCCGACAAAGGCGCCCAGAGGATTGCCGGGCAGGCCGAACACCAGAGTGCCTTCCTTCGTGCCGAAGAAAAGCGGCTTGCCGGGCTTCATGAACACCTTATGCACATGCGATTGCACACCCAATTCGCGAAGCACGTCAGGCACGAGGTCCAGTTTGCCTGCCGAGACGCCGCCCGAGAGTATCAGAACGTCGGAGCTTAGACCTGCGCTGATTTTATCCTTCAGGTCCGAGCGGTTGTCGCAAACGATACCCAAAAAGTGCGGCACTGCACCAACCCTAACCAATTGCGATTCGGCCATTGGGCCGTTCGAGTTGCGGATTTGGCCCGCGCCGGGCGAATGGCCTGGGTCCACCAATTCGTCGCCGGTGCTCAGGATTGCCACGCGGGGTTGTTGATAGGCAGAAAAGGTCGTCTTGCCGACCGCGGCAAGCAGGGCAATCTGCGCGGGACGTAGGACTGTGCCGGCCTTTAGTACGGTTTCCCCAGCTCGCATCTCCCTCGCACGGGGCTGGATATGCTGGCCGGGCTTCGCTTCGGCTTCAATCGTTACTCGGTCGCCGTCAAAGCGGCATTGCTCCACCATCACGACCGCATCGGCGCCGGTGGGAATAGGCGCGCCCGTCATTATCCGCATGGCTTGTCCGGAGCCAACAGACTTCGTGGCCACTCGCCCAGCGGTGACTTCATCGATTACCGTAAACGTTGTTCCCGCAGTTGCGTCGGCGGAGCGAACGGCGATGCCGTCCATCATCGCTTTGTCGAATGGCGGCGCGTCAATATCGGAAGTTACGTTCTCAGCCAGCACTCCGCCCAGCATGCTGGGACCGAGATCAACGCTTTGAATGGGCAACTGTTGCGCCCGATCCAGGACTTCCTTCACTGCATCGGCAACAGAATGCACGTTTGCGCCTCAGAGAAACATGATCAACATCGTGCGCTGATCCTATCACCCGGCGACCTTCACCGCTACGGCGCGAATCATGTCTAACTTCCTGACGTTTGTCTTGATTTGGCGGCGCAGCGTGGTATGAGTGGAGGTGACCTCTGCGGTGTTCGCGATGAGCCGATCTATTTGTCGGACCAACGTCGACCTGCCAGGGAGCCAAAAGTCGATTCGGTGCTTGCAAGCCCACCCGGCCTAGCCGCGTAGTGGGATCCAAAACCCGGGCGTGAGGCACCCCCGTTAACGGCGGGTCCACAAAACGCGGCCCACGACGGCACAGGTGGAGGTCACGCACTTATTTTCGAGGGCCGCGATGAAATCCATCGCGGCCCTCGTCACATATATGCACATCCGTTGATCCGACCGATGCGTTCCGTTTGGGTACGTCAGTTGCGAAAAATTTTTGTCGCCGTAAACCGGCAATGGCAAAGGTAATCTGTAGCGGTCGTGAGGATTGTGTGGATTTTTCTAGTTGACTCCCAGCCGTCCTTGATTATGGTGTTCGCATGACCGAAGCATCGGATTCATGCTGTGGCGGAACGATGCACGCCACAGCCACGGGACCGCCCGTCCGAGGAATGCCGGCCGCGGAATCTCCGCCGCCGGAGGTGTCGTAGTCTCTCACGGAATCGTTTTCTTCTTTCGGATTTTCATGATCGACTCTGGTCGATCACCCCGGCAAAACCGCCGGGGTTTGCGACATGAGCCGGCCTGAATGGGCCCCGCCCCGGCCACGGATTGGCCACGGCATACATGGATGCGGGTCCTCAGGCGATGCAATAGCGGCGTCCGCCTAATAGCGGGCCCATTCGGCCGGCTCTGTTACGTACGTGAACCAAAACGCCACAGCAGGATGCGGTGGCACGGCCGAGGCCCCAACGGACTGGGGCCTCGGCCGTTTTCGTTGGTATCCTGCGGTTGTGTTGATCGACTTCCCCGTCGGCAAATTCGTGATGACGCGGCGGCAAAAAGCCTTTGTTGGAGCCTCGGGAATCACTTTCCTCGGTCTTTTGACCGTATATTTGTTGCTTGGTCTACAGTCGAATGATGCCGAGCAATTTGTGAATCGCGTTGAGATCGGCATGTCTATGGATTGGGCTCTCGAGTTATCGGGGAACACGGACAACACGTCACGGGTGTCACATTGCAAAAACGCTCGGCCGCGCTGGTCAAGCTGCAGAAATGGTACATTTGGGCACGGCGAAAACTCGGCCTCTAATCAAGCGGTCAATCGCCTGCTATCCTCAATTAGGTATTCGAGTTCCGACACGGGCCATACATGCCGGCTAATTTACTTTCTCTTCTCAAAGAGCGCGTCGTCATTTTTGACGGCGCTATGGGCACGAGCATCCACCGCTTTAATCCCCGGCCCGAGGATTGGGGCGGCGGCGATCGCGGCATGCTTTCCGACGTCTATTCGCTCACCCGGCCCGACTGGATCCTCGAAATCCACCGCCGATTTCTCGAGGTCGGCTGCGATGCGGTTGAGACCAACACCTTCAATGGCTCTCGACAGATCCTCGCCGAATTTGGCCTCGCGGATCAGTGTGAAGAGCTGAGCCGCCTCGGGGCCCAACTCGCCCGCAAGGCTGTGGACGAGTACCAATCGTCGGACCGGCCACGTTTCGTGATCGGCTCGGTCGGGCCGGGCACCAAGATGCCGTCGGTCCTGAACGAATCGATTTACGCTTCTTTCGACGACGTTTACGACGCGTACAAACCGCACATTCGCGGTTTGATTGATGGCGGCGCCGACGGCATCCTCATCGAAACTTGCTTCGACATCCTGCAAGCGAAGTGCGTCACGATTTGCGCACTGGATGTGATGCGCGAGCTAGGGGTGCGCCTGCCCCTCATCGTGCAGGTCACCATCGACCAGAACAGCGGCAATCTGCTTCCGGGCACTGAGATTGGCGCGGCACTGACCACCTTAGAAGCCTTTTCTGAGATCGACGTCATCGGCATCAATTGCTCCGTTGGCCCGGACCTCATGCTGACGGCCGTCAATCACTTGAGCCGATTTTGCTCGCGAGCCATCAGCGTGCTGCCCAACGCCGGCTTGCCGCAGGAACGCGATGGGAAAACGTATTTCCCTCTGCAGCCGGTTGAACTCGCTAACTGGCTTGAAAGGTTCGTCAAGGAATTCGGCGTCAACATTGTCGGCGGTTGCTGCGGCACGAGTTATGAACACCTCGGCGAAGTCTGCCGCAGGTTGGCGGGTGCCAAGCCATCGCCCCGCACGCCGGAACGCATTCCCGCGGTAACGAGCTTGTTTACGTCCGTCGATTTGAGGCAAGAGCCTCGGCCACTGCTGGTCGGCGAGCGAACGAACACAAACGGCTCGCGGAAATTCAAGCAGCTTCTGGAAAAAGAGGACTGGCACGGCCTCGTGGAAATGGGTCAGGAGCAGGAGCGCGAGGGCGTGCATGTCCTCGATGTTTGCACGGCTTATGTGGGCCGGGATGAAGTGCGCGATATGAACGAAGTGATCCGGCGCTACAACGCCGTGATTACCAAGCCGCTGATGATCGATTCCACCGAAGTCCCGGTCATTGAGGCGGCTCTGAAGTTGATTAGCGGCAAAGCCATCATCAACTCGATCAATCTCGAAGATGGCCGGGCCAAGATCGACAAGATCGTGCCGCTCGCACGACGATACGGGGCCGCCCTGGTCGCGCTCACAATCGACGAACAGGGCCAAGCAGACACCGGCGAGTGGAAGTTTCAAGTCGCCAAGCGGATCTACGACATTTGCGTGGGCGAATACGGGATTCCGCCAAGCGATTTGCTCTTCGATACCCTGGTATTTCCTCTTTCCACCGGCCAAGAGCAAACGCGCAAAAGCGCGATCGCCACGTTTGACGCTATTCGCAAGATCAAAGCCGAGTTGCCCGGCGCTCTGACTCACCTAGGGCTATCAAATGCCAGCTTCGGGTTATCGCCATACTCGCGGCAGGTGTTGAATTCGGTTTATCTGCATTACGCGCTCGAAGCTGGCCTCGATTCGGCGATTTTGCACGCGGCCAAGATTCTGCCGCTCGCGCAAATTGATGCGGAGGGCCAGGAGATTTGCCGGCGACTTTTGTTTGATGATCGCACAGACGGTGATCCGCTCCAACAACTCATCGCCCACTATGGCGACAAAAAAGCGGAAGGCAAAGCAAAGGCAGGCTTAGGCGAAACCGTTGAAGAGCGGCTCAAGCAAGCCATCATCCAAGGCCGCCGCGAAACGTTGATCGCCGATCTCGATGCGGCCCGCGAACGCTATTCCCCGATCGACATCATCAACAAAATCCTGCTCGACGGAATGAAGGTCGTCGGCGAATTGTTCGGATCCGGCCAGATGCAGTTGCCGTTCGTGTTGCAATCGGCCGAGGTAATGAAGGCGGCCGTTGCGCATCTCGAACAGTTCATGGAAAAGCTCGAAGGCCAGGAAAAAGGCAAAATCGTCCTGGCGACCGTGAAGGGTGATGTTCACGACATTGGCAAGAATCTCGTGGATATCATCCTAACCAATAACGGCTACAAGGTGATTAATCTCGGCATCAAACAGCCCGTAGAGAGGATGATCCAGGAGTTCAACGATCAACAGGCCGACGCGATCGGCATGAGCGGCCTGCTCGTCAAATCGACTGTGGTGATGAAAGAAGACCTCATCACGCTCAACGAGCGCGGACTTGACCCGCCGGTCATCCTCGGTGGAGCGGCGCTCAATCGCCGGTATGTCGAACAAGACTTGCGCAACATTTACCGCGGCCCTCTTTACTATGGCGAAGATGCATTCGACGGCTTGCGAATCATGGATAATTTGGCGGCGCAAAAAAAAGTCGCGTCGGTTGGCAGTGTTGCGCTGTCCAACTTGGCGAAGTCGCGCAAGAAACCAACTTCCACTCCGGCGACGCAACGGAAGGCAATAGAAGAGTGCTGTCCGACCCACGCCATTGCGCGTAATGGTGTAAAGCGCGAGCGAACAGTACAGCCAGCTCCTGACGTGCCGGCCCCTCCGTTTTGGGGTTCGCGGGTTGTGACCGACATTCCGGTCGAAGAAGTGTTCGGCTTCTTGAACGAACGAACGCTGTTCAGCACGCAGTGGCAGTTCCGTAAAAGCGGTGTCGCTCCGCGTGAGTATGAGCGGCAGATGCGCGAAGTCGCCGAACCGGCCCTGGCTCGGCTGAAAGCTTGGTCTCTGGCAGAACACGTAATGCAACCCGCCGTGACATACGGCTTCTTCCCGTGTGTCGCGGATGGCGATGATCTCATCATCTTGCAAGACGGTAATGAACGTTTGCGGTTCACATTTCCGCGTCAAAACTTTGGCGAGTTTCTATGCTTAAGTGATTTTCACCATCTGATCGGTGGGCCGCCCGATGTGGTCGCCTTCATGGCCGTGACCGCCGGGTCGGAGGTCACGCGCCGTGCATTTGAATTGAAAGAGTCGCACCGCTATCAGGACTATTTGTTCTTGCACGGCCTCGGCGTGGAGTTCGCTGAGGCGCTTGCGGAATGGTTCCATCAAAAATTGCGGCGCGAATGGGGTATTGCTGGTGAAGATAGCCGCGATGTGCACAAGCTTTTCAAGAAGCACTACCGTGGTTGCAGGTATTCGTTTGGCTATCCGGCTTGTCCGAGTCTCGAAGATCAAGTGAAGCTATTTACGTTGATCGATCCGACCCGTGTGGGCATCCAGTTGTCAGAGAATTTCCAATTGGAGCCCGAGCAATCGACCACTGCGATGGTCGTGCACCATCCGGCTGCGAAGTACTTCAATGTGAATCGGGGCGGAAATACGTTGCTCGATAACGAAGCCGAAAACAAAACGGCGCGTTAATTGCTCGGCTTTACACGTTAGACGCGTTGCCAACGGTCATGAGCCTCGCTACTACATTTGTTGGCTAATTGCTCAGACTCCGATCGTCACCCAGGAATCTTCGGAGGTTGCCATGTCGCATTTCTTGCGCTACCGCTGGTGGATTGTTATCGCCGGGCTTTTCGCCCACAGCTCTCGAGGCCAATGCGGCATTGTCCCGGGGGATATTTACACCTCTAATTACTCCTCGGAGATCAAGCATTACTCTACGGCTGGTGCGTATGTCGAGTCTATTTCAATTCCATCGTCATTTGGTAGTGACGTCAAAGGACTCGCCTACGGACCTGATAACTTTTTGTACGCTACCGTCGGGAATGGCACTAGCGGGTTCAACGTTGTGGCTCTCGATCAAAACGGCTCGGTTATCCAGACTTATTCGGGACCGGAGTATGTAAATGGAAACCTCTCGTTCGGAAAAATAGCGTTCGGTTCGAACAATCAGTTTTTTGTTGGCGGTCAAAACAATCTGCGCCGATTTACAATCGGCAATCCGACTGGAACTGTGATTTATTCGAACAATCAGATTTATGACGTGACGTTGATGCCGTCCGGGAATCTGCTGGTACTGTCCGCATATGACCTTAAAGAAATTACCCCCAATGGGGCTGTGGTCCGCACGATTAACCCCAGCGTGGCGCTTGGCGACGCTCGAGGTGTGGCATACCGAGCGGCGACCGATGACATCTTTGTGACCATGTTGGGTTACACGGGCCAGTCCTTTCGTGTCATGCGGCTCGACGGTCAAACCGGCAACGTAGAGAGAAACGTCTATTACTGGTATGCCGACGACTTATTCATCACGAAGGATTCACGGCTCCTAGTCGGCAGCCGCACAATGGATGTTGGTATATTCGACTTCGATTTGTACCAAATTGGATCTCTGACAGGTGGCAGTCAAATGTTTGTCGCTCAGGCCGTACCGGAGCCCTGCTCGGCGGTTCTGTTAGGCATTTCAGCTCTTGGTGGCCTTGGATTTGGGATGTTGCGCCAGCGGAGGCGGCATGTCAACAATTTAGTTTAGTCAAAATTTAAGGGTTGTGATGATTATAATAGACGTACTGATTGTACACACCTCAATGTCTCCCTGACTTTCCTAAGAGCACCATTTGTCACAATTGGTTTGACGTACATCTTGCCCAGATTTACCATCTACCCTAACCGGGTCATCGCCCGGTCCTTCCCAGCCGCGAGTCAAAGGCGGTCCTGGAAAGCAACGGACTCACTTCTTGGATTTAGGGGGGACTTGAATGTACAGCGTGATTTTGATGGCCGCACTCGCGACTAACGGACCCGACTCGGTGGAGTTCGGTCGTCGTGGCGGCGGCTGCAGTGGCTGCCAAGGCTGCTCTGGTTGTTGGAGCTGCTACGGCTGCTCGGGGTGCTACGGCTGCTGGGGCAGTTGCTACGGTTGCGGCGGCGGATGCTATGGCGGCGGTAATCGCCATCATGGCTGGGGCGGCTGCTACGGCATTCATGGCTGCTACGGCGTCGTTTCTTATGGCGTGTCTGGCGGCGCATGTGATTACTGCTCGTGCTTCGGCGTCTACGGCGGCACCGCTTGCTACGGCGGCTGCTATGGCTCCTGCATGGGCTGCACCGGGCATTATTACTACGGCTGCGGCGGCGGATGCTACGGCACGCCGGTGTGGCATGGCTACGGTCCTCCGATGCCAGGCCAACCATCTCAAGACGGCGGCAACAGAATGAACCCACCGCCCGCGAACCCGATGAATCCGCAACAGGCCAACCCAGAAGCGCCGAAACAACCGGACGCTCCGAAAGCTGGCGGCCAAGCTCGTTTGATCATCGACGCTCCGACAGACGCAACGCTGTTCATCGACAACTTGCCGTTCAAAGCGGAAAAGGGTCGTCAGTTCGCGACGCCGGCGTTGGCTGAAGGCCAAACCTACTACTACACCGTGCGCGTGGAAATGAATCGCGACGGCAAACCGGTCAATGAAACGCGGCGAGTTCTGGTCCGCGCGAATGAGACCGTACGCGAAACTTTCGGCGCTACTGCCGACCCGACTGTAGTTGCTAAGGAAAGCCGCTGACCGTCCCGGCCAGCGTTAATCCCTGCCCTCGGGTGCCCCCCACCCGAGGGTTTTTTGTTGGACTTCGGCAGCTTGAATACAAGCTGGGTCATCGAAGCGCGAATTGCCAACAGCCGGTCCAACCGGAATCGCATACAAACTTCCGCCTGGCAAAGGACGAAGCATCGCTTCGATATTGGCCATGGGAGTTTGAGGATCGAGCCAGGAATCGTATTGGTCGGGCGTCAGAATTACGGGCATGCGGTCATGGATGCCGTGCAGGTCTTCTCCGGCCGTCGTCGTGATGATCGTGCATGAAGTCACGGGGTAGTCGCCGCCTGTCCAAGTTTCCCACAACCCGGCGAATGCCATGATGCCGTCGTCGGCGGGTCGAAAATAGAGCGGTTGTTTTTGCTTGGGCGAAATCTGTTTCCATTCGAAAAAACCGTCAGCGGGAATAATGCACCGCCGGCACTTGAAAGCCGAGCGGAATGATGGCTTCTGTGCCACTGTCTCCGCGCGGGCATTGAACAGTGGCACCTTGCCAGGTTCTCTTGACCACGATGGGATCAGCCCCCACCGCATGGGGACGAGTTCCCGGCCGCCCTTCTCTGCATGCACTGCAGCGACAATTTGCGTCGGCGCTATGTTGTAGCGCGGCGTAAAGTCCGGCGCGCATGCCAAGCTCAGAGCCCGGACGATAGCACCGGAAGGAGATCGTAATGTGAAACGTCCGCACATATTTCACTTCTAGGCCGCGATATAGAATTGCCCCCGGCAGGATTCGAACCTGCAACCTCGGCTTTAGGAAAGCCTTGCGCTATCCAATTGCGCCACGGGGGCCTGAGCATCATCATAGAGCAGGGGTTTGTTGTTGTCGTTCAGTTTGAATTCGGGTCAGTTCTGCACAAACCTGTAAATCGTCTTCTGTGTGTACACCTCTCCCGGCTGCAATATCGTGTTCGGGAAATTCGGATGATGCACTGAGTCAGGAAAATGCTGGCACTCCAAACACAAACCCTGATAGCGTTTGTAAACGGCCCCAGCTTTCCCAATGAGACCCTCAATCCGATTGCCGCTGTAAAACTGCAAGCCCGGCTCACTTGAGAGTACATGCATTTCCAAGCCGGTGTGGGGCGACCGCAACCGGGCTCGAAGCGGAGTTCCCTCTTCGCGTTTAGGATTGAGTACGTAACAGTGGTCATAACCGGGCGGCTTTTCGGATAGCTTATCGAGCCGCTCGCCAATTTTTGTGAGCTTGTTGAAGTCATAGGGCGTGCCACGCACAGACTTCAGTTCGCCCGTGGGGATTAACGCATCATCGACCACGACATATTGTGGCGCGTCAATCCACAATTCGTGATCGAGAATGTTGCCGGAATCATGCCCTGCGAGATTGAAATAACTGTGTTGCGTCAAGTTGATCGGGGTTTCCCGATCCGTCGTCGCGCGATAATCGATGGTCAGTGAATCGCTGTCGTCGATCGAGTATTGCACGGTGACATCGAGGTTGCCAGGGTATCCTTCGTCGCCATCCGCACTGCGATAACGAAAACGCACGCCGGAAGGAAACGGCTCCGCTTGCCACATGACTTTGTCGAAACCGCGTTTGCCGCCATGCAACGAGTTTGGCTTTTCGTTCGCCGACAAGTTGTAGGACTGTCCGTTCAATTCAAAGCGTGCGTTAGCAATCCGGTTAGCGACCCGACCAACGACCGCGCCGAAGTACGGGCTCTTCTCTTGATAAGAGTGCAGATCATCGAAGCCGAGAACGACGTCGATCGGCTTGCCGGCTTTATCGGCAATTTGCAGCGAGGTCAGCGTCGCCCCGAAGGGTATGAACTTCGCCGTGAGACCTCGACCATTGGAAAGCACAAATTCATCGACCATGGATCCATCCGCGTCGGCTAATCCCAGTGGGTTTGGGTAGCCCGCAAGGCGGACTACCCGGATATGGTGACAAATCAAAGGGCCGATTCAAGACCAGCTCGGATCACTACTCTTCCAGCAAGTTGTAGCCGCGCGACACTTTGCCCTCGCCAGAGCGGGGATTCGCCAAGCCTGCTTTTTCCAACAGTGATGAGCCGAAAACGCTTTCTTCTTGCTCGACGGTCATCTCCTCGAGCTTGCGCTGCACTTCGGTCGAGGTCGTGTACTGAATCTCGTAGTTGCGTTTGCCAATGCCGATCTTATCGCCCGGCTTGAGCGCAATTTGGTCCACCCGTCGGCCGTTCACTTTAATGCCGTTAGTGCTGTTGAGGTCTTTCACGCTCCAATAGCCGTCCTTAAAGCTCAGCTCGCAATGACGGCCGGAGACGTTGGAGAAGTCGAGATAAATGTCGCAGGACTCGCGCCGGCCAACGGTCAACGGGGTGAGCAACAAAGGAATAGAGTCGCCACCGCCTTCGGGAACGAGTTCGCCGTTCAGTTCGTCAGACATGATGCAAATCCTTGGGAATGAATAAAAACGAGTCAGGAAATCCGTCACCTGACCAAATAGTACGTCAGGGCCCAACCCCTTAGACACGCAATCAGCCTGCCAGCGGACACCAATTTGCGAAATACGGCCCAAAAACAGCGACGGGTCGGCAAAAGCCGACCCGTCTGGTGCACAATCTTGGGTGTTTTGGCCTAATAATCGTAGCCCGTGGGACCGGGATACGTGGGCATTTGGGAATGGCCCGCCCCGATCTGGCCCGCGGCTGGGCCAATCGTCATGGGTCCGTAGCCGCCGTTGTAGCCCGTGGGGGCCGGAGTGCCCCAATAGGCCCCGTATGGCCAGTAGAGGAACCATGGGGCGGCTCGGGGGGCGTGCCTCTGACGAAAGCCGAATTGGTCATATTTCGGGCCCATCGCCGAAGCCAAGCTCGGAACGACGAGGGCCGCCAGGGCGGCGAGCAGGATAATTTTTCGCATGGGGACGGTCCTTGCTGGTTTGCGATCGCAGCGCAGCCCCTCGTGGGCGGCGCGGAATCATTCCACTTGCAGCCTGCACCCCAGCCGCAGGCCGGTCCAGCGAATTCCGGGTCGAATGATTTGTTCGGCCGCGTGAAGACCCGCACGATCGCACCGAATCTCGCGCCCGTACCGGCTGGTGGAATTGTGATCCATTTTTGCGCCTTTTTCTAAAGCCCGCGGAATATCATGGCGTCATGGGCGCTGGCTGGTTCGTCGCGTGTGAAGAGAGTGGCCGTGTTGCGTTGCCGCATGGCGGGCGCGCACTACTGTTCGCCCAGTATCATCTCGAAGAATTTGCATACGAACTGGGCCTGTCGCCACTGAAAGACTTTTTCAGCTCCAATCCGGAAGCGATCGCTGAGTACTTCCGCAGCCAGGGATTGAATCCCGATCAATTCTCATTGCCAGATGAAGAGTGGTTCGATCCGAATGAGGCACTGCCGACGTTGCGTGGATTACTCGCCAAGCTGAATGACGACCCCGGTCCGGTTCAGAGTCTGGAAAAAGTCCGCGACGATCTCGCCACCATTTGCGCGGCTGTCGAAGCGGCTGATGCTCGCGGTGAACGCTTCCACATCGGTACTGCAATGCCCGACCTGAGCGGACGCGAACCGGGAGAGAAGTAATTACGCAGCGAGCTTTGATAAATGGACTGTCGAGTTAAGCATGGTCACGGTCCCTTCGCCATTTGCAAATTCCAACACCGAAATTCCGCAATTATCCAGTGCCACTTGCCGCGCTTTGCTGATTGGCAGACCAAGCTGCACGGCAAGATAGGCGCGATTCACGACGTGGTGCGATACAACCAAAATTGTTTGGCCGGTATGATGCTCGATGAGCTGGGTTATTGCTGACGATGACCGCGCGAACACTTCCGCAAATGACTCACCCTCGGGATAACCGAAGGACGATGGATCGGCCATATAGCGTGCATACTCGTCTGGCTCGTTTTGTCGAATCGTGTCCCAGGCCAAACCCTCCCAACGGCCCACATCACATTCAGTAAGCCCTTCGATCACTTGAGGCTCTAACTTTGGTGCGATGATTGTCGCCGTCTGACGAGCTCGAATGAGCGGCGAACAAAAGCTCGCTGCAAATGGCACAACTTCGAGGGCATTCCGCGTGACTTGCGCTTGTGCAATGCCGATCGGATCGAGCGGTGGATCTGTGCGCCGGCCCTGCAACAGCGATGGCTTAGCGAGGTTCGCGGCCGTGGCCGCATGACGGACGAGATAGAGAGTCGTTCGCATGCCTCCTCCTGAGGCTTACTTCCGCTTCCGTGCCAGCCGAGCGGCGATCTCCGCCGCGACGATCAAACTGGATGGATCGGCTTTAGCTTGCCCCGCGATGTCATACGCTGTGCCGTGTGCCACGCTGGTACGGATGATCGGCAGCCCGGCCGTGATGTTCACGAGCTTCCGGCCAAACCGCATCTTCATCGGAATGTGGCCTTGGTCGTGGTACATCGCGACCACGCCATCGTACGCTCCGGTCGCCGCTTGCGCCCAGAGCGCATCGGCCGGCAAAGGGCCCGTCACGTTGATCTTGTTTTCACGGCATTCCCTGACAGCCGGTTCCAAGATGCGTGATTCTTCGTCGCCAAAGAGGCCACCATCGCTGGCGTGGGGATTGAGCGCACAGACCGCAATTCGCGGAACGCGGTCGATCAGACGCGGCAACAAGGTGTGCAATAACTCGATCGCATCGCGAATACCCGCCGTGGTGATGTTTGGCAAGGCGTCGCGCAGAGCGATATGGAGCGTCACATGCAGAACGGAAAGGCCATCGGCATAAAGCAACATCGCATGACGCGGCGCGTTCGTGTGGTCGGCCAGTATTTCCGTGTG
Organism: Gemmataceae bacterium; assembly: GCA_045802605.1. Classification (GTDB taxonomy): domain Bacteria; phylum Planctomycetota; class Planctomycetia; order Gemmatales; family Gemmataceae; genus JBJMQS01. The sequence continues at coordinate 51,035 of JBJMQS010000019.1, forward strand.
CCCAGGAAACGGTAAACCGGCAGCTCGCAGGCCTTCTTTGTGAAGAGGACATGTCACGATGGCGTCAACAGTCCCGGCAAGGGCTAAATCGATAGCCGTGCAAAGGTAATCGTACGCCGCCTGCCCTGCAGCCGCGCTCACTTGGCCGGGCACGACGCTCGAGAGATTGGCTGTCGAAGCCAACAAACAAGGAATGATGTCGATTTTTGGAAGTGCTTCGTCGAAGTCGCGGATGACTTGAATTCGCGCGTTGGATCCAACCAATTGCAATCCCTTTTGCAACCACGTCGCATCCCCAACTAGGATCGGCTGGCCCAGCGCGATCAGGCTCGGCCAAGCCGAAGCAATAATCTCCGGCCCAATCCCGGCCACGTCACCCATCGTGATCGCGAATCGAAAGGCCATGTCTTACCCGCGGACCGGCGCAGTTTCTTTGCGTGCCAGTTTGACGACAAGCTTTTCCAAAATGATTCTCTCCGGCAGTGGGCTCGAACCCTTCATTCCCATATCGGCTTCGATGAGCCAATCATACACCCGATCCATGCGCGATCGACCGAGATGACGAAGCTCTCGTTCGACACCCTCGCGCTGAAATGGTTTAACTCCCGCCCGGTCCAAAGCCTCGGAAACCGTTAAGCCCGCGCGGGCAAATCGACTCACCGAGGCAAGCTGCCGGAGCTTCCAACTGAACACACCGAGGACCGCCAACGGCGCTTCGCCGTGACCAAGCAAACGTTCCAGGATGGTCATGGCCGCAGCAACATCCCCATTGCCGACTGCGTTGAAGATCTTGAACACCTCGGCTTCACGTGTCCGGCCGACCATCTGCTCAACATCATCTTGGCTTATCTTCGGGGCTGAGCCGACAAAGCTGGCGAGCTTATCCAACTCTCGATCGAGTTGACCCATGGAATCGCCGACAAGCTCGACCAGCATGTCAGCCGCATCGACAGCCAGATCTTTGGCGTATCGCTTCTGAGTCCAGTCGCGGCACCATTGCCCAAGGCGTTGCGGGGCCTTGCAAACAATCGTCTGCCCTTCAGGCACTAACTTGGCCAGTTTCGTGTTCGACGGAAACGACTTCACCTGCAATATCAGCACGCCGGATGCATTCTCGTCTCCGACATGCTTCTCCAGTTGAGTTCGATATTCGGTGACAAAAGGGTCCGCTTGCTCAATTACCACCACTCGCCGAGGAGCCAAGAACGGGAGGGTATCCAGTTCTGACTTCACCGTAGACCACTGAGCCGCTTCGCCTTCCAAGGTGGTCACGGCGAAGCTGGGATCGGCATCGCCGAGCAAGTCCGCGATCAGTTTTTCGACTACCTGCCGGCGCAGAAAATCCTCGTCACCCGTCAGCACGTAGATTGGTGCCGGCTTCGCTTTGCTGGAGCGTTCGAGGAATTTTAGCGCGTCCATCAATTCAATCTATGGCCGCAAATACTCATCCACCAATCGCCGAGGAGCGCCAATATCCACGAAGTGAATTTCGCCGACAAATGGCCGAGCGGACGGCATCAAGAAGCCCTCCTTCATCCCCACAAACGTGACCGTATGACTCGCCGTGATCGTCGGGCCCTGGGGCTCGCCAGAATCGCAATCAAGGCCTGAAGGAATATCGACGGCCACTACTTTCGCGCTGCTCGAATTGATCTGCTGCACCACGCTGTGCCATGGCGAACGCAATGGACCGCGTAAGCCGGTACCGAAGAGTGCATCGACGATCCAGCCGAATCCCGCGAAAGCACTGTCGGGCAAGACACCGGCGTTCACAGTTAACGGCAGGCTCATGCGTTCGACGATCCGGTGGTTGGTCGCCGCGTCGGGCGTCAATTGGTGCAAATCGGCGATGAGCCAGATGCAGATGGGCACACCGAGCCGGTCGAGGTGCCGGGCCATCACGAATCCATCACCGCCATTGTTGCCGGGCCCGCAGACGATCGCGACTCTTTCCCGCAAGGGATTCAAAGCGGCGAGAATCTCGGCCGCACCTCGGCCCGCATTTTCCATGAGCACGATGCCAGGAATGCCGAATTCTTCGATCGCGCGACGATCCAGCTCGCGCATGGCGGCCCGGGTCAACGGCATATCACGCTCGCCGCTCGATGAGGGATTGTGTTTTGACGATCGTGGATTCGTCCGGGAATGTGTGAAATGCCGAGACGACGAGATTGCCAGCCCACGCCTCAGTCGTGACATGACCGAGCGGGGCCAAGGCGAGCCGATTGCCGGGTCGGAAATTGTGTAACAAGCCCCGCTTCAATCCATCCTGCATGATTTCGTCATGGACGTGAACGAAGACTTCCGCGGGCAGCGTCTCCACCTGAAAACTGAACTGATAGTTCAGACCGGGTGCCCACGGGATGCTGGTTGTGTGCTCACCGCGCATTTTTTTCTGGACTAAGGAACGCGATGATGGCAGCGGCACGTCCGGCGTCGCCGCCAACTCGGTGAGATGCCCACGCGGACTATCCCAAGAAATAGCGTGGCCAGTCCGAGTGATTCGAACCGTAAGTGAATAATCCGCATGACGGACTGTCCGAGCCAATTGCACATCGAAAAGCTCGGGGTGCAATGGCTGGTCGTACAGGTGAAACACCAGTTCCGAAACCAGCGGCCGCAATTGGTTCGTTGCCATTCATCCGGCTCACATGGGCGCGAGCGAAGCTTCGGCGATTATAAGTCGGCGAGCAGTTGGCCTCAATGCGGAAAGACCTTGCGAGGACCGACCTGGAAAAAAATAAAGGGAGACGCATTGCGTCTCCCCTCGGGTTGTTGCAATTTCGCGAAAAACTAGTTGCGTGCGAACGCGGCCGTGAAGGCCTCGCCGCCGAGACGAAGCTCGGTGGTTTCGCCAGCGCGGACGGTCACGACACGGCTGACCGCGAGGGTCCGGCCGTTGCGAACGATCTCAGCGCCGAGCACATAACTAACTTCGCTGCCAGCGACCATAGCCGGCGTGGTGAAACGACGGTTTTCACTGGTCGAAGTGGTGGCCATGCCATCGAAGGTGACCTTGGCGTCCGCGGGCAAAGACACCACGATCAAGCCGGCGACGGGAGCTGCCGCATGCGGAGCGCCTTCGCCAGGACGCGGAGCATTGCCAGGGCCTTGACCCGGAGGCGGCGGAGGAGGCATCATCATGCCGCCGCCGGTGCCACCGCAGCAACCGCAGGACTGCTGAACGTAACCGCCGCAGCCGCAATTGTTGCCACCACAGGCGTCATAGCCGCAGCAGCCGTGGCTGGAGCCGCAGCAATTGTCGTTGCCGCAGCAGCCATGGCCATGGCGATGGCCGTGGTGGCGACCACCGTGGCAACCGCAACCGGAGTCGTAACCCGAGCAACCGGCGGAATAGCCGCCGCATCCACAGCAGCCATTGCCACCGTGGCGACCGAACGCCACGGCGTCCGGAGCACTCGTCATCATCATCATCATCACGACACTGTACATGAAGCTTCCTCCTAGGAGTAAAAACCATCCGCAACGCCCATCCAGCGGGCGCCCGGAGTCGACTCACGAGCTAATTGGGATGTCTGGATAAGAGAGGGAATCAATCCGCATCCCCCGGCAGGGTCATTATCAGCAAGGTTTGCCAGAATGGCACAACTCGCAGATTAGGGGAAATGGTAAAGATGGAGTATTTGAGAGTCAAGAGAAACATGGGAAAAGTGGCAGTATTGCGAATTATTTTGTGCGTCGTCGCGAATCAGACCTGAAAACGTGCCATTTGCAAGAAGCAGATTGCTGGATTTACACGGATGACTCGCGCAAACCCGGCACTCGAAAGCGTCGCGCTCTTAATGTGATCTGCAATGATGTCAGTAGCCTTTTTCATCTATCGCTCGAACCTTCTCGGCCGATTCGCTTGATAACGAATCGCTGGCCGAAGCGTTAGTTGATTCTTGATCGGGGGTCCGATGTCTGAAGGAAGTGGAAAACTCAATCCAATCTCACCATCGTGGTGGCCGAGTTTGGTGAGCCTCGCCTGCTCCGGTCTTGCATGTGGCCTTCAAAGTGCCACGGGGGGGATGGAGCAAAACCAGACTTACTCACTCGCAGGTACTGTCGCAATGTTCCTCGCGGCCGGCGGTATGATCCTCGCCGGCTACTCGGTTTCGCTACAGCCAAGAAACTTACTCGTCCTACTTCTCGCCGCTGTTTCGTGCGCGCTTGCTTATTTCGGGATTCGAGCCGAGTGGGACTCAGTGCGGTTGTTGGCTGCGGTGATGTCTGGTGTCGCTTTGAGCGCGCTCGCAATTCTGGGAATCACGCAACTCATCGAGATTGCTTTCGTGCACCTGTTTGGCGATGCGCGTTCGCGGCCATCGACTATCGCACGGACTCTGCAGCGAGTGATCGTAAGTTGCTTCGTGATCTGGCACTTCCTTGGCGTGCTGTCGGCGATCACTTCGCCACCGCCGCAATCGTGGTTATCGGGAGCCGCGTGGACCAATCTCTTCCGCCCGCACTTGATGTTTGCCTACGCCAATAATGCCTACCAGTTTTATTCGCCGGAACCCGGGCCGGCGAGTTTGCTGTGGTTTTGCGTGGAGCTCAAAGACGGCGACAAGACCGAAAAGGTCTGGTACAAAGTACCGCGCAAGCCCGAGACGCATCTTGATCCGCTCGCCGTCGAGTTCTATCGCCGGCTCTCGATCACCGAGGCGACTAACCAAACGTACAACAACGGCCCGACCACGCAGGTGTATGAGAGACGCCAACGCGAATTGACGATCCCACACCATCCCAAAGCGGGTCTGACCATTGAGTATCGCCCGGTACAAGAACTGGCGCGGCGAACGCTTGCTTCATACGCCCGCCACGTGGCCTTCCTGTTTGACCCTGAGCTGGACAAAGATCCGAATTCGGACCGAGTGCAAGGGATCAAGATTTATCGCGTCCTGCACGACATGTTGAAGCCGAAGGATTTCGCTGAGAAAAAGGACCCCTTCGAAATTACGACCTATTACCCGTACTTCTTGGGCGAGTACGACGCCAAGGGGCAACTGAAAAATCCGAACGACCCGATGCTGTACTGGATCGTACCTATTCTCAAATTCAAACCTTCACCGTCGAGTCCTTACGAGATCAAGAATTTTCTCGTGCAGCATGCCGGCAGCGATCCCTTCGAGGAAACCCATCGATGATGAACTCGGCCGCGAGTGCTGGTACTCCCAAACCGGGCGGAATCTTCGCCGGCTGGATGCGATTTTGGTTCACAGCGGCTGATCCGACGCCATTGTGTTTCATGCGCATTGTCGCCGGAATCTTGACGCTATACGTTCACGTGGCATACACGTTCGATCTCATCGATTTTTATGGGCCGCACGGCTGGTACGATCACCAGATCGCCAATCAAAACCGCCACGGGATGCCCCACGCGAAAACGCAAACCGATTGGCCTAAGTCCCAAGAAGATGATTCCGAAAACGAAGATACTCCCTTTGTGATGCCATCCGATCCGACCTTGCGCGAATCGTTGGTTCAATTCATGAATCGGCTGCTGGTTGACAAAAACTACGACCAGATCACTGAGTTCATGAGTCGCTTGAGTCAGATGGGTGAAGACCGGGTTGAGCTGTTGCGCTATCTCAAAGAGTTGCCTGCAGACCGCGCCTTGCGGGAGCAAGTGCTCAATCCCATCGCCGAAAAGGGGCTCACGCCTGAGCAAATGGAATCGTCGATCCCACGCGTGTTTCAGCGCCTCTTGGATCCAGATCAGCGCAAACAATTCATCACCACACTACAGCGCTTCGCGGATTTGCTGCCGGACCGTGACCCGGGACGATCGGCACTCTTTAATCTCTTCATCGATGCATCGCCGCGCGACTGGAAAGTGCTTTTGAAATTCGTCGAAGATCTGAAGAAGATCAAACCGGAAGACCGGGAAGAAGAGCTGAAATACCAAGAGACGTGGGGCGTCCCCAGTTCCCTTCTGCACGCCAAGGGCATGGACACTTATTCGCCCTGGTTTCACGTCAAGGACGTGCGGTGGCTGTGGACGATTCACGGACTGCATCTTTTCGTCATCGTGCTCTTCACCTTGGGCATGTACACGCGGGTGACCTCGGTCATGACGTGGCTGGTGGGCCTGAGCTACATCAACCGCGCTCAGCCGTACCTCTTCGGCCAAGACACGATGATGAATCTGTGTTTGCTCTATCTCATGGTCAGCCCATGTGGCGCCAAGTGGTCGCTAGACCGTTGGATGGCTCGCAAGCAGGCCGAGGCCCGCGGAGAAAAACTGCCGATGGTGCAGCCGAGCGTTTCGGCCGGGTTCATCATTCGCGTGCTGCAGGTCCAATACTGTTTGATGTATTTCTCCGCCGGCATCTCGAAGCTCAAAGGCACATCGTGGTGGAATTTCACCGCGCTTTTTGGCTGCCTTTCAAATGCCGAATTTGCTCCCATGCATGTTGATGCCTATCAAAGCTTCCTTTATTGGCTCTGTTCCCACCGCGTGATCTGGGAACTGTCAATGTCGGCGGCAACCGTGTTTACGCTCGTGACGGAACTTTCATTTCCGTGGTTGGTTTGGACGCCCGCACGGCCCATCTGCGTGGCCGCATCTTTGCTCATGCACACCGGCATTTCAATTTTGATGGGGCTTTCCGTATTCAGTTTGTTCATGTTCGCATTGTCGATTTGCTGGATTCCAGCGGACGCGATCAACTGGATGTTCGACTCGCCCGACGGCTCCTGATCTAGCCGCGGGCTTTAGTCGGCGTCAGAACCGAGCGATTGCCAGGACGCGCATGCTAATGCCGGCGATTACAAAAGCCGCCAGACCTTTCGTTTTTGCTCAAGCCGCCCAACCCGCCGCGACGATGGAAATGATGGCCGGCGGTCTGCGCTGTCGGTCTGTCTATTGGGCGGAGGATTCGCCATGCCAATGCGACACGCCTGCCATTCGCTGATGGTAGCTGCCGGTCTATTGGCTTTCACTGCGTCGGCTCGATCCGCTCCGCCGATTACGGTGCCCGAACATCACACGCGGACGCCGACGTTTTCAATCCCGTTTAATCCCAACCCCGCCGCTCGAGTCCGCGACGTCGAGCTCTATGTCTCCACCGACGGCGGCCGTACCTGGACCTTCGTCACCCAAGCCGCACCTTCGACCCGCCGCGAAGACAACCGCTTCCGCTACACCGCGCCCAACGATGGCTCCTACTGGTTCGGCGTGCGGTCGATCGATCAGGCGAACGTTGCTTCACCGGCCACTCTCGAACAACTCCAAGCGGGACTTGTCGTCCACCTCGACCGGCGACCTCCGATTGTGCAACTTCGAACGGCGGCCGGCAATCGGCCGAACGTCGTCGGCGTCGAATGGGACGTGCGCGATGAGCACTTCGATTCGAGTCACTTTGTGATGGAATATCGTGTGCCGGGCCAATCCGAGTGGGTCGCCCAATCGGTCGATGCCAAGTCCACCGGCACCCAGTTTTGGGAGCTGACAACTGCGCCGAAAATCGAAGTGCGATTGCGCGTCGCCGACCGAGCCGGCAATGAGGCTGAAGCCACGATCGCGCTCCAGCCCGGTAGTTCTGGCAGTAGCGCCAGCACCAATTCCAATCCGAACAGCGACCCGTTCCCCAACAACTCAGCCACGAGTACACCGTCGGGCCGGCCCGCCATCCATTACATCAATAGCACTCAGATTGCCATTCCGTTTCGCATCTCCAGCGTCGGCCCCTCTGGCGTCCAGGTCATGGATCTTTGGTACACGCGCGACCTGGGCCGCACTTGGCAGAAGATGCCGCGAGCCAACGACGACAACGTGACCCTGCCGACCACTCCGGGAGAAGGCGACGCATTGCGCAAGCAATTTGTCTTCACTGCACCGAGCGAAGGTCTCTACGGTTTCACCGTGGTGCTGCGCTCCGGAGTCGGCATCGGTGATGCCGACCCTCGCCCAGGCGATGGTCCAAAACAACTCGTTGAAGTCGATGTCACCAAGCCGGAACTGGAAATGCGTGTCAGTCGTGGCGCAGGCATCGAGGTTCGCAACGTCACTATTGAATGGTCGGCTCGCGACAAAAACCTCGCCGAGCGGCCCGTCACCCTGCTCCACAGCGCAACTAAAGATGGCCCTTGGGAACCGATCGTCGCCGATCAGGATGCCAAGGGCCGCTATGTGTGGACCGTACCCGACTCCGGCCCGTTCCAATTTTATGTTCAGGCTCGTGCGGTGGATAAAGCTGGCAATGCCACCACTTCGATTAGCAATGATCGCATCACCGTGGATCTCAATCGGCCCAAAGCCGAGTTCGACGTGCCGACGCCGGCGAAATAATAATGGTTAGCCGCGACGCGATAGCGGAGCGCGCTTGGCTACGCAAAGCCTTCGCCTCACGGCTAACCGTTCACTTTGCCTTCCCTTGTGCGGCCACCGACGCCATCGCTTTTGCAATCTCGTCCGCATCGCCCAAGTAATAGTGCTTGATCGGTTTTAGATTCGCATCGAGTTCGTAGACGAGTGGCACGCCGGTCGGAATGTTCAACTCGACGATTTCCGCATCTGAAACATTGTCGAGATACTTCACCATGGCGCGGATGCTATTGCCATGGGCCGCGACGACTACGCGCTTGCCCGACTTGATGACCGGCGCCAATTGCTCGTGCCAGCAGGGCATGAATCGCGCGACCGTGTCCTTCAAGCACTCGGTGAGCGGTAATTGATCGGGTCGGAGGTTTGCATAGCGACGATCATTGCCGGGAAATCGCGGATCGGTTCGCTCCAGCGCTGGCGGCGGCGTGTCGTAGGCGCGACGCCAGATTTTCACCTGCGCCTCGCCGTACTTAGCCGCGGTCTCGGCTTTATTCATGCCTTGTAGCGCACCATAATGCCGTTCGTTGAGCCGCCAATCATTCGTGACCGGCAGCCACATGCGGTCCATCTCATCGAGCACAATCCACAGCGTGCGAATGGCCCTTTTCAAAACCGAAACAAAGCAGTGATCGAAATCGTAGCCCTGTTGCGTCAGCAATTGCCCGGCTTTGCGGGCTTCCTCGCGGCCGCGTTCGGACAGATCGACATCGTGCCAACCGGTGAAGCGGTTCTCACGATTCCACTCGCTCTCGCCATGGCGAATGAGGACAAGCTTGTGCATGCAAGTCTCCTACGGTCCGCACCTTGTTAGCCGGACGTGCCAGCGAGGGTGAACCCTGCAAGCGCTCGCGTGCTTCGCCCTCGCTAGCGCGTCGGGCTAACAAAACGCTACCCTATGATGAAAACGGCCGATTTGGTAGTTAGTCCCTATGACGGTCCTTCGCGACATATTGCACAACCTCGGCGCCGCCCGTTTCAACCGACATGAGATTGCGGGTTCGCTCGGCGACCTTGGCACATTTCTGCCCCTGCTGGTTGGAATGGCCGCGACCAATGGGCTGGACTTCGCCGCCGCCTTATTTTTCGCTGGGCTGTTCAACGTTGTGACCGGCTTGATGTTTGCGATTCCCATGGCCGTCCAGCCAATGAAGGCGATCGCGGCCGTGGCACTTTCGGGCCAGGGTCTAACGGTCGGAGAAATTGTGGCTGCCGGTGCATCGGTGAGCGCAATCATTCTGCTTCTCGGCCTCACGGGCCTCATTGATTGGTTTAACCGAGTATTCCCACGCAGCGTCATTCGCGGTTTGCAATTGGCCTTGGGATTAAAACTGCTCATGAACGGCATAACCATGGTCGCTGGGACAAAATATTGGTTTGCTCTCGATGGCATCAGCACCGGTTTGGTCGCGACCGTGCTCGTGCTGCTGTTGTTCTTCTCGCGCCGAGTACCCGCGGCATTAGTGCTATTTGGACTCGGTATCGTCATCGCGGTGTGGGCGAAGCCCGAGGTCATTCATTCCCTGGGTTTCGGATTCACGCTGCCGCATTGGTCGCCACCAAGTTGGGCCGACTTCGTCAGTTCGTTCCCGAAAGCCGCGGTGCCGCAGATCCCGCTGACTACGTTGAACTCCGTGATCGCGGTCTGCGCATTATCCGTCGATCTGTTTCCCGACCGACCCGCGACGCCACGTAAGGTTTCGATTTCGGTTGGGGTCATGAACCTGGTTGGTTGCTGGTTCGGAGCGATGCCAATGTGTCATGGCGCCGGCGGATTGGCTGGACAATATCGCTTCGGAGCGCGAACGAATGGGGCGATCTTGTTCCTCGGCACCGTGAAGGTCTTGCTGGCGGTTTTCCTCGGTGCATCGTTGATGACTCTTTGCCAGGCCTTCCCGCATAGCATCCTCGGAGTCATGCTCGCTTTCGCCGGGATGGAGCTGGCACTTGTGTGCCGGGATCAGACTCGTCGCACTGATGCCTTCGCCATGTTGCTGACGGCCGCTACGTGTCTCGGCTTGGATAACATTGCGCTAGGCTTTGTGCTCGGTCTGACGATGGCGTGGTGCTTTCGACTGGGTTGGTTTCAGATTTCAGACGAAGCGGAAAAAGCTGAACTGGAGCACCCTCGGCAGGATTCGAACCTGCATGAGCCCGCTTAGAAGGCGGGAGCATTATCCAATTATGCTACGAGGGCTCAACGTCAGTATTGTTCATTTGCAGGTGGAGCGCGTCAACGGAGGTTGATCATCTGGATCACCCGCACCAGCACCACATCTGCGATCAACACGCTGAATATCGCGGTCACGACGCCCCGGGTCGCCGCTTGGCCCACGCCTTCGGTCCCGCCCTCGGCCCTCAAACCGTGATAACACCCTGCCACGCCGGTAAAGAATCCGAACGCTACCGTCTTGAGCGTCGCCGGGATGATATCCTCGACTCGCAGTCCTTTCAAACAGGCCGAGCCGTAATGCAACCAACTCGTGCCTGAGGTGATGGACTCCGCCAGGTAACTCCCAAAGATCGCCAAGTCATTGATGAACACTGTCAACAGTGGCAGCACCAATGCACATGCCAGGATCCGCGGGCCGACGAGATATCGCGCCGGCGATACTCCGAGCAATTCCAGGGCATCGACCTGTTCCGACAGCCGCATCGATCCGAGCTCTGCGCCGATGCTGGCTCCCGACCGGCCAGCCACGATTAACCCAGCACCGATTGGCCCGAACTCCAGCACAACAGCAAGAGCCAATGCGCTCGGCAAAAGTTCGGCCGCCGAGGGGCCGCCAAAGCGGACCAGGACGCCACGCAGATGCATCCAAACGACGATGCCAATGGCCAGGCCGCAGACGATCGCAAGTGGCAAAGCGCCCAAGAGCTGCCGCGAGAACTGCCGAGCGACCTCTCGCGGCTGCGCGAAAGCACGGAGAGATTCGATGAAGGCCAGCAGCGTGAAGTAGGCGAAGTGGCCAATCGCTTCGGCGATGGAGGACATGAAGGAAGTGTATTCAAGAGCGTTGAGCCGTAAGGCCGACGTGGATTTTGGGCAGACACAAACCACGTCGGCCTTACGGCTCAACGCTCTTTCGGAAATTACTTCTTGGTGGCCCAGGTCCAGTGGCGGTCGCTCGTCGCTTTCACTCGCGCGCCATTGAACCCGAGTTCTTCGACGATTGCCTTCACCTCGTCCAGCGATAATGCCGCCCGCAACGAATCGCTAAACAGCTTTCGCTGGTGTTCGTTCGCCCCGTTCGCATAGGTATTCACGAGGTGCCGCAATTCCTCTTCCGCGTCGGGCCGCAGCAAGTCGCGCAAAAACAACAGCCCGCCGTGCCGACAGACCCGAATCATCTCGGCCATCGCGGCCTTCGGCTCGGGTATGTGGTGCACGATCGAGTTGGACATCACCGCGGCAAACGATTCATCCGGGTAAGGCAAACCCTTCGCGTCCACATGTTCGAGTTTGATGCGATCCGCGAGACCAGCCGCGTCCACATTCGCTTCACCCACCTTGAGCATCTCGCGCGACAAATCCACGCCGGTAACCTGAGGCGCGGGATCTTTTCGGCACAGTTCGATTGGAATCTGCGCGGTGCCCGTACCGACGTCGAGAATCGGCGACTCGCCATCCCAGCGGTGTAGGAAATCCGCAACGAATTGCTGATTGACGGCGACGTGATCCATCGAGTCGTAGTCTCGGGCCTCCTCAGGAGAGTCCATGACTTCGGTTTCAAGTTGGCGTTGCAGCATGAATCGAGCCACTTCCTTAGCAAGGACCAATTAGGAAAGAGAAGATGTACCAGATAACTAGGAATATGAAAGTACGAACATAAAAGATGGCCACGCCAATTTTTGCACTGTTATGAATAGGGAGCACCCACAAACCTGAAGAACCAACTGCTACGGCGATGCCATAAAGAAGAAACGGTGCCTCATTGAGAAGTCGTACGTCGAAAAGAAGAAAGACGCCGTAGGTCGTTACGAAGGGTCCAGCAATGGCGATTAGTAATCCGCCGAACCATCGAGGATAAACGGTTGCCGATTTCATTGAAGCCAACAGGGCAGTCAAATTGCAAGCTAACCCGCCAAACAGCACTCGCGCCCGTGTCGGGCTTCTCGCTCATCCTTTAACAACTGCGACAGCTCAGCACGGAAGGTCCAGTCGCGCGGGCCGCAGTGATCCCAACTGAGAATCACTTGCGAAGTCGCGGGATTCAGTCCGGCGACTCGGGTGAGCCAGAGGATGCCGGCGTCCGTCGTGCGATGCGCGACCTGCGGGTGATGCCAGCCAAAATGTGAAGCGAGGCAGCCCATGGGCACGGCACCTGTGAAGCGGCCGAACACCAAAAGCGGACTCTGCTTGTCCAGTAATTCGATGACGCGTTCCAAGCCCGTGTCCGTGACATTGGGCAGCCAAGACGACCGCAGCTCGCGGACGAACTCCCCGCTCAACATGACGAAGCCCTCGCGGCGAAATCGGGCGGTACTGTACAGACGTTCGTGTGGTATCACATCGAATACACACAAACCCATCGACAAGCGTTGTAATATACGCGTCCACGGAACAGACCGCAAAGGGCGTTTTTGCAGAATTATCGAAGTCATGTAAGTTATTGCTGGCGAGCGACTTAAATCTCTCATTTGCGGCACACGAGTTGCCCGCGAAAATGAAGACGAATTTTGACTCAAGTCGCCAATTCGACTGTTCGCCGCGCCATAATTCTCTCGCCGGATTGCGCTTAGTGCTCCATTAGCAGAACGCCTCGAGTGGGGCGAAGTCTCTGGCTTCCCTCGCTTGCGCGTCGGGCTAACGAAATTGAATGTGAGGTCGATTGTGAAAAACCGCGGCACCGCCAGCCTGAATCTTCACCGCTTGGAAGATCGCCTCACGCCGGCCGTGATGCACTTGCTCTCCGTTGGCGCGGATTTCGGCGCGTTGCCCGAGGTGCGCGTGCTCGACGCCAGCACAGGCAGCGAACGATTCCGCTTCGATGCCTACGATCAAGCATTTCGTGGCGGCGTTCGTGTTGCGGTCGGGGATGTGAATGGCGACGGAGTCGATGACATCATCACTGGGGCCAATGCAAGCGGTGGTTCACACGTCCGCATTTTTAGCGGTGTCGATGCCAGCCTGATTCGCGAGTTCTTTGCTTACGACGCCAGTTTTCAGGGCGGCGTGTCGATCGCAGCAGGCGACGTGAATCTCGACGGCTTTGCAGACATCATCACCGGCGCAGGTGCCGGTGGTGGCCCTCACGTCAAAGTCTTCAGCGGCAAAGATGGGAGCCTTCTCCGAGAGTTCTTCGCCTACGATGCTGCATTCACCGGCGGCGTCAACGTGGCGGCCGGTGATGTCAACGGCGATGGCCGATCCGACATCATCACAGGCGCGGGCTTCGGCGGCGGACCGCATGTGCGGGCGTTCTCCGGTGCCAGCGGAATTTTGCTCGATGATTTCTTCGCTTATGATGCCGGCTTCCACGGCGGCGTCTTCGTCGCCACTGGCGACGCCGACGGCGATGGCCGAGCCGACATCATCACTGGCCCCGGCAATTCCGGTGGGCCGCACGTACGCATCTTCAACGGTGCCGGCGCTTCGTTGTTATCAGAGTTCTTTGCCAACAGCGGCGGCAGCAACTACTTCGGCGGCACCCGCGTCGCCGCGGGATATCTCAATAACGACATCCGTCTCGACGTCGTTACCATCAGTGGATTTGGCGGTGACTCGGAGGTGCGAAACTACGATGCGCTGACCGGACAACCCGTCAGCGATTTCTCTGGGTTTTCAAAATTGGTCAGTCAAGGTGCGGCGTTTGTTGGCCATCAATCTGAGTTCGAGAACAACACCGTCGTCGATTGGAATGAGGCCGCGTTACGAGCGATCACAACAACAAAGATGAATCCGCCGCGTGCATCGCGGGCAATGGCGATTCTTCAGGTCGCCGAGCAGAACGCGCTCAACGACCTGAGCCTTTCCTCCTTCCCGACAATCGCCGCACCCACGCATGAAGGCGTGGTAGCCGCCGCGGCACACCGGGTGTTAACGAATCTCTTCCCGACATTGACTGCGGACTTCGATCGGTTGCTCGCGGGCAGCCTCGCGGTAACCACCGGGGGTGGCAACGCGAACGCAGTCACCATCGGCCAAAATGCCGCGGATGCCGAGTTGGCCGCCCGCGCCAATGACGGCGCCAATGCGTCATCGAGCTATGTCCCCGACGCGACATTGACGCCGGGCCGGTGGCAGCCGACGCCGGCCGCATTTGCTGCCGCTTTGGAACCCCAATGGGGCCAGGTCACCCTATTCTCCGGCGGAACGGCGAGTACGTATTTGCCCCCGGCTCCGCCCGATCTGACAACTCCCGAGTATGCCGCGGCATTCAATGAAGTAAAAGACGTTGGCTCCAAGACGAGCACGACTCGCACGGCCGATCAGACGCAAATTGCGCTCTTCTGGGCCGACGGCTCCGGCACCGGTACGCCGCCGGGACACTGGAACCGCATCGCTGCGCAACAAGCACAGCGCGCGGGCTTGACCCTGTCGCAAACTGCCCGGCTTTTCTATCAGCTCGACATCGCCGAAGCCGATGCCGCGATCATTTGTTGGAACACCAAATTTACTGATGACCTCTGGCGACCGGTGACGGCGATCCGCCGTGCCGACGTTGACGGAAACGCCGCCACCGACATCGATGCGAGTTGGACGCCATTGATTAACACTCCGAACTTCCCGACGTATACATCGGGTCATAGCACCTTTAGCGGTGCGGCCGCGACGATTCTCGATGGCTACTTCGGATCGAGTACCAGTTTCCGAACTTATTCGCAAGATTTCGTCGATGTTTCGCGCGGCTTCACGAGCTTCCAGAATGCTGCTGATGAAGCGGGCCAGAGCCGCATCTACGGCGGCATTCACTTCCAGTTTGACAACGTCGAAGGCAAGGCTGAAGGACGAGCGCTAGGAGCATTCGTGTTGGCGAATACTTAGGCGGTTCAATTTGTTTGGCCCTAGCGAGTCGCCGGAGCTATAGACGGAAATCTGAAGCTGGGGAACTAGGATTCGAACCTAGACTAAATGGTCCAGAGCCATTCGTGCTACCGTTACACCATTCCCCAATCATTTCTATCGTTAGGGCAGATCGCACCGCCTGTCAACATCAGCACTGGTCGCCGACGCAAATCAACGTTGTTTTCGGCACCAGAGCGACACGACGCGAGGCTTACCGGTTCGGACTGGCAATTTCTTCATGTGCCCTTCGGCCGAAACGCGGTGACCACCGCCGAGTTCGTTTCCAGTCGCGGGCCTTCGAGCAGGTCAATGCAGTAAGGAAGCGCTGAGAACACCGCTAGTAAACATTCACGGATCGCGGCCGGCTTGCCGGGCAGATTCACGATGAGTGAGCGGCCACGGATGCCGGCGATTTGCCGGGAGAGTATCGCCGTCGGCACCGATCGCAGTGATACTTGCCGCATTTGTTCGCCGAAACCGTCGAGGATTTTGTCGCATACCCCGCGGGTCGCCTCGGGTGTCACGTCGCGCTTTGCCGGTCCGGTACCACCCGTGGTCACGACCAGGCAACATCCCTCGCGATCGGTAAGGCTCAGTAACGCAGATTCGATGATCGGTTGCTCGTCTGGAATTACGCGTGTCAATGCTTCCCAAGGCGAACTCAGAATCTCAGCGAGACATTCGCGAATGGCGGGCCCGCTCTTATCCTCGTACTCGCCACGGCTGGCCCGGTCCGACACGGTGACAATACCAATGCGAGCATTCATGAACATATCTCTGGCCAGTGCGCTTCTGTAAACTGATGGTAGCAACCCTTCCGGCGGAGTCACGCCAATGCGATCGGTTTGGACGTTTCACTCAGCTGGCACGGTGGTTTTCGGGTCCGGTGCAGTCCGCCAGACGGGCGATGTCATTCGGCGACTGGGTTTGCGTCGGGTCTTCGTGGTCACCGACACCACGTTGCGCGATGTCGGTGTACTCGATGCGGTTCACAGTGCGTTGGCAGACTCCGGTGTGACGTGCGAAGTGTTCTTAGGGGGGCAAGCCGAGCCATCGCTCCACCTTGTCAATCAAGCCGTTGCCGCGGCCAAACATTACAATCCGGACGGTGTCGTGGGCCTGGGTGGCGGCAGCAACATGGATGTCGCCAAGTTCGTTGGGCTATTGCTCAAACACGGCGGCCCACCGGAGGATTATCTTGGCGATGATCGCATCCCGGGCCCCATCGTGCCGGTGGTCTGCATCCCAACGACCGCCGGCACAGGCTCCGAAGTATCCGGAGCCGCGGCATTCACGGACACCGACAATCAGGTCAAAGTTGGCTCGCTCAGTAACTTCCTTCGACCGGCCGCCGCGATCATCGATCCCGATTTGACGATGAGTTGTCCTTGCAAAGTCACCGCAGACTCCGGCATTGACGCGCTGACGCATGCCATTGAGGCCTTTACGGCCGTTGATAACGCGGAGTTTCCACTGCCACCAAGCGAACGATCGGTTTATCAGGGCCGCAATCCGATGACTGATATGTGTGCCGGCGAGGCGATTCAACTCATCGGCCAGTTTTTGCGCCGTGCGGTGAAGAATGGCAAAGATCAAAATGCCCGTGTGGGCATGATGAGAGCGGCGATGCTGGGCGGGCTAGCATTCTCGAATTCCGGCGTTGCGCTGGTTCATGCTTTGGAGTACCCAGTCGGCGGAGCGACCAACTGTTCACATGGTGAGGGCAACGGCTTGCTGTTGCCGTACGTCATGCGTTTCATCATGCCGACTCGGAAGAAGGAGTTCGCGAAAATCGCAGAGTGGCTGGGCGAGAATGTGGGCAAACTGAACGAGGACAATGCGGCAGAGGCGGCAATCACGGCCGTCGAAGAGTTGCGGCACGCCATCGGTATTCCCGCCCGATTACGGGATCTCGGCGTCAAGGAACATCAGCTTTCCGACTTTGCCGCCAAGGCGTTTGCAATCAAGCGAATCCTGCGAGTCAGCCCGAGGGCCGCAAGTCAGACAGACTTAGAAGAGATTTACCGGGCCGCATTCTGATTCGACGAATCGTGGCGAGTTCAAGAATAGCAACAGCAACAGCATATGCCCCAAGCCCGGCCGCACCTGCGTTAAACAGCGTAAACCAACTGTCAATACCGCGCCGAGCGAGACCCGCCCAAACGGTAACCGGTATCGTGACGGCTAGCGCAGGTTTGATGACGGCCATCAGATATTCGCGCGCGCCGACATTCAATTTCCGGCAGACATAGTTGATCACCCAGATGCAAAATATGGCGTGTGGTAACGCCGTGCCGAGCGCGACTCCAACAATGCCCGCAGGGAAAATCAAAGCGATGCTGAGCACCAAGTTGGAAAGGCCCTCCGCCATCGTCGCGCGAGCAAAGTTGCGAAGGTCGCCCCCGCCGTAGAGCACACGGGACGCCACAGATTGGCTGATCGTCAAACTCAACGGCCATGCCAGCACGATTAATAGTGGCATGCAAAGCTCGGCATAATGCGGTCCCACCCAAATTGAGAGAAATGGGTAGCCGAGCAAAAGCAAGCCGGCTTCCAACGGCAAGGCGGCGTACCATGCCATTCGCGATGCCGTCATAAAAGTCGCCCGCAGCGAAGTGCGGTCATCGCGGGCTTCGAGTGCGCTAAAGGTAGCCGTCAGCGGCGTCGTCGCCGAACGCAACAGGGCTTTGCTTAACTCAACTAGGCGCGAAGGAATGCTGAAAACTGTGATGGCCGCGGGGCCGAGAATCGGCGCGATGACAAACGCATCGGTATGAAACGACAACCGGCCAGCGATCATCGCCGTGAACGCGTGCCGGCTATACCCTGCCACTTGCCGCAGGGTGGCCCGATCCACGGAGAAGGGTCGATACTTAAGAGTCGGAATGAGATACATCGTCGCCAGCGCTAGAACAATACACTCGAGGACAGTGCATGCCGTAAGTACGACACCCAAGGCCAGTAGGGGGTTGTCTTGGCGAATGGCCGCGAGCGTTAAGGGAACCCGGGCTACGAGCAATGCCGTCCGTACGCCGCCTTTCAGGGCAAAACGGCCAAGCCCATCCAGCATCGCGGAATAGGCGCTCATCGACAGGGAAAAAGCAAAATTGCAAACGAGCAGCCGGAAGAGCCAACGAAACTCCCAAGACAAATCCGGCGAACGCAGACACCGATCTAGAAAGAGCATTTCGAATGCAAAACCTAACACGGCCGATAAAACCCCGCCGAAGAGAAATACCGTCAGGCTGGCAGAATAGAAGCGATTTAATTGCGCGTCGTCGTTTTGCGTCAGACAGCGTGGTGTGAATCGAACAAGCGCGGCTGCAATGCCAAAGTCGAAGAGAGTCAGATAGGCGATGAATGATTCGGTGAAACTCCACGCACCATAGCGGGCATCGCCAATCGCGTGCAACACGATCGGCGCGAGCACGAGCGAAACCACCAGTGACACGGCGAAGGCAGAGCTGTTACCCAGCCCGTTTAGCAGCAATGACCGATAGTTTGTCCGTATCACGCCGCGATTGACCCCCGACTTGCGTTGGTCACGACTTCCCAGTCATGTTTACCGCGCCAATTCCGCACGGTGCGACGTAGTGAAATGGGGACGAGCGAGCCCAATAGCGCTAGCCATGTCAGCGGCGCAAACGGCGAGATTGCTAGAGAACGCATGGACCAACCAATGGCTTTCCAAGTGGACGTCCGGCGGGCGATTAGTGCACGGTGACGGAAGGTTTCGGCGAATGCTTGTCTGCGTGCAGCGGGACTTAATTGTGCCGGCAGATCGATGTCGCGGCAAAAGCGGTGCATGACTGCGATAGCGGAGTCCAGCCGTTCGGCGAGCCGCTGCGATAGATTGGCGTGCCCAGTTCGATATTGCACGAGCGGTTCATCGATATAGTCGAATTTGCAGACGCGGGCTAATCGCAACCACAACTCGTAGTCGATGCCCAATGCCAAGCGCTCATCGAATAGACCAACTTGTTCCAGGAATGAGCGCCGCACCATTGCCGAAGAAAAGCAAACAAAATTGTCCCGGAATATCGCATCCAAAACTTGCCCCCGGTGAAAGGGGCGGCCGTCTCCGGCGATCAGATGGCCACCGCCATCGATTAGCTGGCGGCGTGTATAACAGACGCCTACTTTTGGCTGTTTGTCGAATAATGACACCTGACGGTCAAGTTTGCCCGAAGCCCAACGATCATCGGCATCGAGAAAGGCGATGAACCCACCGCTCGATGCCAGGATGCCGCAGTTCTTGGTTTGCGGCTGCCCCAGGTGAGGATTGCAAACGAGCCGAAACCGACGATCGGTCAAGAAATGGCCAATGATGGCCAGCGAATCGTCCGTGGATCCATCGTCAACGACGATGGCTTCCCAATCCTCAAACGTCTGCTTCTGAATGGAAGCGAGCGCTTCCGCAATGTAGCGGCCATAATTGTATGACGCGACAACGACACTGACTCGCGGCGTCATGCAGCCCGTCCCGCGCGTCTGGCTTGCGTCACATGTGAGATGCAGAAACGATATTTGCCGGAAGGTTCCTGCGGGATTTGGTCCAAAAACTCGCAGCGAAATTGTGCCGTGGGTCCAAAGTACTGTCGCACTAAGCCGGCGATTCGTGGTTCACTTTCGCGACTGAATTCGCACCCTCGCACAATGCGGAAACAGAATTGTTCGGTTGTCTCCTGGATAAATTGCATCTGCGTGACGCCGGGCACCAGCGTCGCGAAGTTATCGGTAAGGGAGATGCCCGAAATGTATTCTCCGGATGCGGTAACTACATAATCAGCCTCGCGTCCCTCGACGGCCGCCAGGCGGGCACTGCCGCGACCGCAAACGCAGGGGCCCGAGCTCCAACTCGCGACGTCGCCGACCTCGTAACGCAATAACGGCATGGCGAAATTGCTCAGGTCGGTAATTACGACGCGACCCGGCTTTCCGACGGCGGCCCTTTGGTTGCCATCGAGAATTTCCACCAACACTGATTGATCGTTGACATGCAATCCGCTGTGAGTCGGGCATTCGCAGGCGATCAGGCTGACTTCCTCGCAGCCATAACGGTTCGTCACCCGGCACCCAAAAACCGCTTCGATGAGCTTGCGCTGATAATCGTGCAACACCATTGCCGTCGTGATAATGCCCTCCGGGTGACAACGCGGCAGATCATGATCGCGGATCACGGAGGCGAGGAGCGCCACTGAGTGGGCGTGCCCAAAAATCAAACTGGGTCGATACCGTGGCAATCGCCTGGCAAAGGCAACGATGTCGGATTCGGTCATTCCCAAAGTGTTGAGCTGGATCGCGC
Source organism: Gemmataceae bacterium (assembly GCA_045802605.1). Classification (GTDB taxonomy): domain Bacteria; phylum Planctomycetota; class Planctomycetia; order Gemmatales; family Gemmataceae; genus JBJMQS01. Next base: position 71,678 of record JBJMQS010000019.1, read on the forward strand.
GGTCAAACAGTGTATTTCGCAGCCAAGTTTTGAACTTGGATCCTCCATAACCAGGATCGCCCCAAACTCTCGCTATCCTTTGGCCGCGCCGCCAACCGCTCCATTCGTCTGCCACGATCGTTGCGGCCCGTTTCCAGCCCAGGCCATCCAAGTTGAGAGCGATCTGAAGTGGCACGCCGGTTGAACCCGACGTTTTTTTTTCGACCGTTGGTGTGTCCCGATAAGCCACGGATTTTAATCCGTCCTGCTGTTCGCGGATCATTGTTTTGGTTAGGATCGGCAGAAGTTGCAAATCATCTTCGGTGCGAATATCCCCTGCCGAAAGCCTGAGCCGGGCGAACATGTCGCGGTAATACGGGACCGTTGCCAAGGCATGTTCGACGATGCGTTGGAGCATTACGTTTCGTCGCGCCGTGCGGACATGATCGGAATCAAATTGCCGACGACTAATCTCGGCAATGTAGCGCAGCATTAGCGGATGGTCGCGACGAGACCAAAGGGGCCAAACGACTCGACAAAGTGCGGCATCGATTAGGCCCATGCGGGCACCCATTGCTCTGACTCGATTTCGGCGACGGACTGGGTAACTCGCTGGCGATAAGCGCGAAGTGCGACCGAAACGAAGGCGCAATACCACAAATAGTTGTACCGATAGAGATTGTGGCCAAACACGCCTTCGAACAAAAGCAAGAACACGCATACGGTGAGCGCCTGGGCCAGATGATATACGGGCTCTTGCCCAGGGTCCGGAACATGCTCGCGCACCAAACGAAAGAGCTGGCGCAGTCCTCTCAAGACAGCAAAGAGAAAGACACCGAATGCCAAGGCGCCAAATGTGCCGAGTTCGCCAACTAGTTGTCCATAGAGATTGTGTGATTCGATTGCTCGGCCTGTCGCTGGCCGCCATGCGCCGGGGCCAACACCGGTGAGAGGATATTTCGACCAGAGTTCCATGCCGATGAAGAACCCTTCAATGCGTCCCTGACCAGACTCGCGGGCATTCTCCGGCCCGACGCTGGGATCAATGATGGTGGTGAATCTGTTTTGCAGTTCATCGGGTAAAACCATAAAACCCGCGACCGCCGCCACGGAGGCAAAAGCCAAGAGAGGCAATCGTCGTTTTCCTGAAAGCCTGATGGTGACCAGGGCCCAGACGGTTAGGCCGACCAATGCCGAGCGGGAGCCGGTCAAGCCAATACAACCGATTGACAACAAAACGTAACCGGTTAACAGCGTACGGCCCTTGCGGGATGGCCATTCCATCCAGAGGTAGCGGACAAATGGCAACGTGTAGAGGATCGACGCGGCGAAGGTGTTCGGATCGCCCAGCGAAGTATCGACGCCGATCAGCCGGCTGATGCCCATGCGATACGTGAATCGTCCGGCGAGGTATTCACGGATCGAGTGGAGCATGTACAGCGTCATTACCGCGAGGAAAGCCACGATGACGCGCCGCAATGCTCGCTCATCGCGCAGACAAGTTGCCATGATCAGAGCAAAACCGGCCGCGAGCGTGAAGTTCTTGACAGGAATCTCACCCGACGCGGACCACGGGCTCAAAAGCCAAGCCGCATAAACAGCAGCGGTGAAAACCGCGATAGCCAGCTTAGGCAAATCGATCGCCAAGCGTTTCGGTGCAACGAGCCACGCCACGCAGAGCATGCCAAAGTACACCAGCTCGATCCGCAGCGGTTCGAACGTCGGCCAAATCTCCATGGGACGATGAAGCGCCAGATAGATGTAGCCAAAGAGGAGATAGATCATGCGACCTCCCTTTGGCGTTTGATTTGAGCCGGGTTGCCGGCCACGACTGCACCTGCCGTCACGGAGTGAATCACCACCGAGCCAGCACCTACGACTGCGCTCGCACCAACGTCGGCCAAGATCACCGATGAATTACCCAGCCAGGCGTTACGCCCAACGTGAACCATTTCGAAGACACCGCCCTGCTCTTGAATCGGAACATTTGGTGCATCAAAGCGATGTTGTCGCCGGCCGCTCAATAGATCGACATTGCTACCAATTGTGACATGATCGTCGAGTGAACAGAGTCCAATGGAGCATCGATTGCCAATGTAAACGCCGCGGCCGATGGTGGCTTGCGAATGGGCGAACGTGGTGCCAAAACCAATATGCACATCAGTCGCGCAATGACTTAGAGTCATGCGATAGAATGAGCGCCGGGCAAATATCCCGAGCTTTCCTGGCACAAGGCTCAGTAGCTCCGAGGTTGCGGCGAAGAGTGCGTCGGTGCGATCGAGCCAGGCGACAAGGCACAGGGGCAGGAGCAGCGCGCAGCCCGCATAAACAATGGCATCGCGGGCCGCGGCGCGCAGCGACGAAGGGGTGACATGCATGCCGGAGACCATCGTCACGCGGTTCGCACCGTCGCCCACAGGTTCACAGCATCTCGGTAACGCCCGCACCTATCTCATCTCCTGGTTATTCGCCCGCGCTTCAGGCGGGCGAGTTTTGCTACGCCTCGAGGACATCGATTCGCCCCGCGTGAAGCAAGGGGCGAGTGAAGAAGTTTTCCTCGATCTCCGCTGGCTCGGCCTCGACTGGGACGGCGAGCCTCTCATACAAACCGCTCGCCTGCCACTTTACGAGGCAGCGCTGGCCAAGATACAACAAGCCGAGCTTGTCTATCCTTGCACCTGCACTCGCAGCGACATCGAGCGAGCGGCCAGTGCTCCACATCCCGAGGGCTCTGAACCGCCCTACCCCGGCACCTGTTCGCATCGTCGCATCGCCGACGCCACTAACCTCGACGGGCAAACATTCGCCTGGCGATTTGGTGTCACCAATTCGCCGGCTTTCGATGACCTGTTTCGCGGCCCGACCCACGTCGATCTGCGTGCTGACGGCGGCGACTTCGTTGTCTGGAAGTCGGCCGGCTCTCCCGCATACCAACTCGCCGTAGTCGTGGACGATGCGGCAACTGGTGTCACCCACGTCATTCGCGGGGACGACCTTGTCTCCTCCACTCCGCGCCAACTTTTGCTTTACCGGGCCCTTGGTATTCGACCTCCGCAGTTCGCTCATGTGCCGCTCGTAGTTGGGCCAGATGGCCGCCGCTTGGCCAAACGTCACGGCGACACTCGCCTTTCGACCATGCGATCAGCCGGCGTAGCCCCCGAGGCCGTCGTTGGCTTGTTAGCTTGGTCGTGCGGCTGGTTGGCGAAACCACGGCCCATCACCCCAAGCAAACTCATGAGGCACTTTGATCTCTCGGCGATTCCCAAGGCGCCTTTCGTCGTCACTGAGGAACATCTCGCGATGATCGACTTTCGCTAGGCCGCTCGGCTCAAGCCCGCGAACTGACTGTGCCACGCCACCTGTCGAGCCAGGCCCTCGTCCAGTCCGACGGACGGCTTCCAACCCAAATGTCTTTGAAGCCGCGTCGTGTCCGCGAATGTATGGCGCTGATCGCCTGGGCGAGCTGGTTTCTGTTGCACGCGCGCTCGGCGGCCGGTGATCTTTTCGATGCGGCCGATGATGTCCCACACCGATGCGGTTTCGCCGCCGCCCACATTGAAGGTCTCGCCACAGATTCCCTGTGACGCCTGAATAGTCGCTTGGACACAATCACTGATGAATGTGTTGCCGCGAACCTGCTGACCGTCGCCGAATACGCTGATGGGCTCGTCACGCAAGATCGCATTGATGAACTGGTGATATCCCATGTCGGGCCGTTGCCGCGGTCCGTAGACGGAAAAGTACCGCAAGACAACTAGTGGCAATCCGAACTCTTCGCTGTAGGCACGAGCCAGATGTTCCGCGGCCAGCTTGGTCGCTCCATAGGGCGATATTGGCCGGGTCGGCAAAGATTCGTCGCCGGACGCATGCCGACCATAAACAGAGGACGTCGAAGCATACACGAAGCGCTGCAGCGTTGTCGAAGCTTGGGCGGCCTGCAAAAGCCGTTGTGTCGCAAGCACATTGCAGCCCTGGTAAAGCTCGAAGTCAGTCCAACTCCGCGGTAGACCCGGCATGGCAGCGAGGTGGAAAGCGACTTGGACGCCATCAAGCCATTCATCGAGAGGATCCGTGCGCAGATCAGTCGCGACAAATTGAAATGCTCGATGCGAGCGGGCGGTGCTGAGGTTCGCTTCTTTGATGGGCCGTGGGTAGTACGGGATGAAACAATCCAGGCCAACGACGCTGTGGCCATCCTGAAGCAAGCGTTCACACAGGTGTGAACCGATGAATCCGGCCGCGCCGGTGACGAGACACTTCATGACGCCTCCCGCCGCGCTGGAGTGACAGTCGCTTCCAAGCGCGCAACTCGCCGACCCAGCTCTTCACAAGTGCGGCGTGACTCCGCAAGTTCGGCCCGCAGCAAGGAGTCATCGGGACGCGCTTCTAATTCCTCAATGATCTCGAGCAAGCGCCGATTAAAGCGTGTCTGCTGTCGCGTAACGACATCGACATAAGAGACTTTGAAATTGTGCAACAGCTTCGACTTTATCCATCTCTTCCAACGAGCCAATCGCCCTTCACTCACATCGACATAGTCATCCGGTAATTGAGCTAACGCAGGTAAGCCGCGTGCAGGGAGCCGTTTGATATTGAGAGCAACCTCCCCGCGAAAGTCTCGCACGATTGCCAGTGGGCCGAACCAATTGATCTCTTCGTTTTCCAACCTATATGTGCGGAGACCCGCCTCAAGGCTCACGCCGGGCCGTGCATTCGTGACGGGCACGGATACGACGATTTCGTCGCCCTCGGTAATAGTTTTCCAAAGCGCGATCGGTGTGATTTCGCCGACGAATTCATCATTGCTATCGCGACAACGGATCAAGATTTCAGTGCGACCCGGGCCGGTGGGCACCAACGGTGCCCCGCCACGATGGCGAAGGATAAGGCGCCAAGTCGGCGAAACGACCTCGCGCTCGACTGAATCCAGCTCGACATTTGCAGGCCGGGAGATGGAAGGCCGGTCGAGCAGTCGCTCGACCACCAAATCGAACTTACGCCGCCAATTTGTTCGGCTGAATTGCGCTGCCCGTCGAATACCGGCATCGCGCATGATAGCGCTCATTGGCCGATTGAGATTATCAATTGCGGTTTCGAGTGAATGAAGGATGGCCTCGGGCTTGCGGAAATGACGCGCCACATACTGTTGCCCGGCACATCCAAGCGCGGCCCCAGCGTCGGGGTTATCCCAAAGGTGGTTCAGCGCCATCGCGAATTGAGCGTAGTCACTCACGGCAAGACCACCGTTGCCGCGTTCCACGTGACTCGCCAGTACGGGCGAAGCTGCATTGACTACCACTGGAACGCCAAATGCCTGCGCTTCGAGAACGACCAGCGAGAGTGATTCGTTCACCGAAAGCTGAACAATCGCGGCCGCATTGGCGACGACGCGGTCTTTCTCGTCGTCGGGCAGCCGACCGAGATCCACCGCCCAGGGCTCGTCAGGAATTGGCATCGGCCCTTCGCCGATGAACGCAAAGCGAAACCGTTCCGCGAACTCGGCGTGGTACTTTTGGGCCCACTCGCATAACAGCGGCAAATTCTTCTCGGCCACTCGACGCCCGATACTTACGACATAGGGCCGATCCACCACACTAGATGCATTGCCAATGTTCTTCTGACTTGGATTAATGCAAGCGCCGATAACAAGGGAATTCGGATGGTTGTAGCCGAGCGATGCGGCGAGATCGCGCTCTTCTATGCTGTGGAAGACTACCCCACCAACCTGCTCGAACAACTCCCCAATGCCACTCAACCGTGCGGCCGGCTCGTCGTGCAGACACGGAACGAGAAGAACACGTGAATTGAATTGGCGAACGACGTCTCGCGTTAGGCCTGTCGTTGCAGGTCCAACTAGGATTGCGTCCCAAGCTCCGGTTTTTGCCAAGTCGGCGAGAAGCGCATCCGATCGCAATGTGTTTTGCCAGTAACCAGCTTCTTTTTCACCGTGAACTGGAGCGCAATTTAGTGCGGCCGCCCCGCGTTCGGGATTTTGCGGGTTGGCGGCGAACTCCTTAACTCGGGTCACATAAGCAGGAGCCCGCGCCAGTTGGGTCGTAAAGACATGAACTTCGTAGCCGCTGCGCTGGAGTGTGGCTGCCATCATAGCGAGCGACCGCTCGGCCCCACTCGCTACATCACCATAGGCGGAAGTAACAAGGGCCACGCGATTGTTGGCGATTGGCGCAGGAGCCTTGACCAACCGGTGAATCCGATCTGCCAGGCTGCGAGGATCTTCCGTTGAAAAAGTTAGACCAGTATCACCAACTGTCTCGGGCAAAGCGGCGGCGCGTGAGGTGATGACAGGTAAGCCACACGCCATTGCTTCAATCACAGGCAGACAAAAGCCCTCGTGCAGCGACGGAATAACGAGAGCATCGGCACTGCGATAGCAATCACGCAAAGTAACTTCATCTACAGCGCCCAGAAAATGCACACGGTCGGCAACGCCCAAGTCGGCAGCTAATTCTCGACAACGAAGTCGCTCAGCTTCGTAAACCTCGCCGCACGGCCCCACAATGGCGACATGAAATGGCGGATTAGCATCGCGCAAATGACTCAGAGCCGATATCAAGATGGGGACACGTTTATTCTCGGCAAGCCGACCTGCAAACAAGAGAATTCGGGATTCGCCTACGCCAAGTCGTTTCCGCAGACTTTGCTGCGGTTCGCCGGGCGTAAACCATTGCTCGTCGATGGGTAGTCCAATGCGTTGAACGCGCTCGCGAGGCAGCTTGATCGATTCGGATAGCTCTCGAGCCGCGAAATCACTGTGAACTATCACGCCATCGGCGAATCCGGCCAAGCCAGCCCATTCCGCACCGCGCAATAGTGACTCGCGCTGTGGACCCGACGAGTGCTCCGGTGGTGTGACGCCGTGGTAGTCAAAAATTATCTTCCGAGTTCCATCGGCTACGAGCGGAAGCAATCTCAACAGCGGGTAATATTCTGAGAATTCCACGCTAACCAAATCTGCCTGCAGCAGCGCTTGGAAACCGCGTCCATTTGTATCGTTTGGCTTCTGTCGAATTGTGTATCGCTTGAGCGATGGGTGAAGTGCCCGCAGGTCGGCGGCGACGACAGTGACATCCGCGCCGCGATCGAGGAAGTAATCAACTTTCTCCAGCAGCCCGCGGCCGATGGCGTCGCCGGCTCGAGCATTCTGGGTCAGAAATGCGACCCGCATGACGTCCTTCCATGGACCTCTCGATCATTGCAGACTCTTCCGAGAGGGCGAATGCTACCGGAGAACCGAAGTTCGTGCAACCGCAGTCGGTTGACACCTTAAAAAGTTGGGAAAATGGCGGTCAGCCGGGTGCGGGCTGAGACACTCGCTATCGCGTCACGACGAACCTTCAAAATACATAGCGCATGACGTCAAGAACAATGACGTAAAGCATCAGTGAGCCAATTAGTGCCATGCCTGCAAAGGTCGCGGCGACCCGGACGCTTTCTGGGGCGGGCCGGCCTCGTACTTTCTCGTACAGCAAGAACGCCATGTGGCCGCCGTCTAAAAGAGGAATCGGCAAAAAGTTGATGACGGCAAGGTTCACGCTCAGTACCGAGAGGAACAGCACGAACTTCAAAAAGCTCTCGGCCGCAGCCTGATAGAGACTATCGAAGATTGTGATCGGGCCGCTGGTGGATTTGTTGAAGGATATCCGGCCTGTGACGATCGACTTTAGGCCGCGATAAATCTGGCCAGTGAACTCCAGAGTGCGATGCCCGCCCATCAGGAGTGCTTCGCCCGCGCCAGATGCCTTTTGGCACCGCGTATCCATTTCGAAGATCATGCCGCGGTTCACCATAGGCCAAGTATGATCTTCGCTGGGCTCCAAGACGACCTCGCTCGTCTGCTTGTCCCCGTGCTGTACTTTGAAGCCGATCTTCTCGGGCGTGTAGTAACCCTGGTGGAAGGCAGAGAAGGCGCCCGCCCATTGGTCATTCTTCAGATCCATCGACAGCTTGGTTGGTTCCGCTTTGCCAGGCATCGGCCGAAAGAGCTGAATGCCCTTGATGACATCCAGTGGCTTGAGTCCTTGCGCTTCGGCCACTGAATCAGGCACGACTTGCTCGATCGTGGATTCGACGCGATAGGCCAGTCCCAGTCCAGGAATGGAGAGTGGCGTCGCTACGCTGAGTTGCATTTCGTGGGCGTATTTCCAACCATCGTCCCAGTCGAGCGTGATCTCTTCACTGGCAGATTCCGCGTGACCCGTGGGGCGCAACACGGAGAGCTTAACTTTCTTGGGAGCCGTCGCCGTCGCCGCCCACTGCTCAAGTTCAAATGGCAGCCGCATCGGGTCGAGAGTGCGTTCTTCGATATCGGATTGCGGTTTGGAACTGTGTGCAGTGACGTATCGAATGACGCCGCCCTCAGGTTTGGCGACTTCGACTTGCTTGATAATATCACCGGCATCCGAAGTTCGTGGCCGCACGCCGGCGCGGGCGGCGGGCGATGCATCGCGCACTGCGACGACCTGGCCCATCCGCATGATCATGCCCAGATTGCGATAAAACGCAGGGGGAATAGTTGTCTCGTCGGTTTTCCCAGTACGCGAGTTCACGACTCGCACCGTCAGGGGCTTTCCGGCAAGATCAACCATCCGCCGGTAGAGTTCGAAGTAATCGCGCTGATCGTTTTGTGATAGGCGCGGATCGGGTGGTAGATCTTTCACAGCTCCGCTTTGCGCATCAGTTGTCGCAATGATTCGGTCGCCGGATTTGAGTGGCTCAGGTTGAGCTTTTGAAGCCGGCTTGCCAGCAACGAACGGAGCATCTTTACGGCGAAGCAGGCCGCGCAATTCCGTGGTGTTGGCCGCGGTCACACCGATAATCGGCGCGCCTTGGCCATCGGTGTCGATCTTCGGTTCGATTGCGGCTTGAACGACCGTGGAACTGCCGGGCAGCTCGTAGGTCAGGGGAACCTTCTCGCCTTCGGATGACAGAACCACCTGCGGCTTGACATCGTCGAAGTATGGGTTCTGCTTGCTGCCCACACTTTTCAGCACGGTGCCGCTGCGTAAGCCAATTTGCCAGGCGGGGGAGCCAGCTTCCACGGTCCCGATGACACCCGCTTGTCGCTCTTCGCCGGTCGTCATGTAAACGCCGACGAAGCCGATCATTGCTAGCAACATGTTCATGACCACGCCGGCGGAGATAATCGCCATGCGCTGGCCGACGGATTTGTTCTTGTACGAGCGCGGGTCGTCTTCGCCCTCTTCGGTATCAGTCCCTTCGCCGACCATTTTCACATAGCCGCCCAGCGGGATCATGCCGACCTTATATGTCGTTTCGCCCCATTGGAATTCACAGCCCGGCAGCGACGGCCCAAAGCCGATGCTAAACGCCTCGACATGAACATCGCAGAGTTTCGCGGCGACGAAGTGGCCGACTTCATGAATGAAGATCACGAGGCCCAGGCCGACAGCGACGATGCCAACGACAGCTAAATCGACTTGGTAATAAACCAAAGCGCCGATAATGGCAGCAATAATGAAAAGCGGAATGCCATTCCGGGCCAACCAGCCGGGTGCGGCCTCTTCGGCTTCTACGCGTGGCTGGGCGTCATTGTTTTCGTGCACTTCGATACCTCATGTCGCGCCTGACGATCAGCCGCCCACAATTCATCCAGCGTCGGATTCGCACTGTAATGATGACTGGCGAGGGCTTCCCGGCAAACGCGCGGGATGTCTAGAAACTTTAGTTCACCTGCGAGGAACTTGCTTACGGCAGCTTCGTTGGCCGCATTCAACACCGCGCCGCACGTTCCGCCTTTGCGGGCCACTTCGTAACCCAATTCGAGCGCCGGGAACGTCTCCAAGTCCGGCTGTTCAAAGTGAATTGTACCTAACGTGCTCCAATCCAACTTGCGGGCCGGGCCCGGCAGACGGTCGGGCCACGTGAGTGCGTATTGAATGGGCAAGCGCATATCGGGCGGGGAAAGTTGAGCTAGCACCGAGCCATCGACAAATTCCACGAACGAATGAACAAGCGACTCGGGATGGATAATCACCTCGATTTGCTCGGGCCGCAATCCAAATAGCCAGCGCGCTTCGATGACTTCTAGCGCTTTGTTCATCAATGTGGCTGAGTCGATGGTGATCTTGCGGCCCATGCGCCATGTCGGGTGTCGCAGCGCTTCTTCCGGAGTCACTGCCTTGAGCTGTGCGCGCGATTGGCCACGAAATGGTCCGCCACTGGCTGTCAGCACGACGCGACGCACTTCATGCGGCTGACTGCCGGCGAGCGCCTGAAATATGGCCCCGTGCTCGCTGTCGACTGGCAACAAAGTCGCATTGCGGCGCTTGGCCAAATCGGTAATCAATGGGCCGGCGACCACCAATGTTTCTTTGTTGGCGAGCGCAACAGTTTTGCCCGCTTCCAATGCCGCCCATGTTCCCAACAATCCGGCGGCACCGACCACGGCGGAGACGACAATATCTGTTTCCGGGTCGGATGCTAAGACCTGAACGCCGTCCTCACCAATCAGTAATTCGGTGCCCGTCGGCAAATCGGCAGGGTCAGCGGCGCTGGCAATGCCCGGGTCCGCGACCGCGACGCGCTTGGGGCGGAATTTGTGTGCTTGTGCGACGAGAGCAGGCCAGTTGCGGTTGGCAGCGAGACCGATGGCGCTCAGCCGGTCAGGCAATTCGCCAATGACGTCGAGCGTACTGGTGCCAATAGAGCCAGTCGAGCCAAGGACGGTGACTCGACGTGGGAGCGACGATTTTGCGCGATCTGCTACGGGCAAAACACAATCCTTCGCGACAATCTGCGGGGCGCTCGGCATTGTAGCGGTACTGGCCAAATCGTCGCAAGCAGAGTTCAGCGAAGGATATGGAAGTAGGTGAGGCCCAAATAAGCAATGCACACCAGGGCCATACCGGTCAAAACCAGCGTGGTTGAGCCAAAATGCGCGACCGGCTGGGCCTCGTCATCGGCCTTTTGATAACTGGGGAGTGGCTTAACCACGTTCTTGTCGCCTGCCCCTGAGGGACGGCGGACTCCCGCTGGCAACTTGGCGGCGGCATCGCCCGTCGATTGGGCTGCCTTCGACCGCATTCGTTGTGCGGGTCGCGGCGCGGGCACAGGTGCGGGAGCCGGCTGCGGGATCGGGCGGGGGGTTACCGTCGTCATGTCCGGCCGCGGCGTCTCGGTGAGCATCTCAGTTTCGCGGCCGGCTCGACTTGGCTCGGTAGCGAATGGCTGCAAGGCGTCCACGACCTCGTCGATAAGGCCAAATCGATTGTCAGGTTTCTTTTGCATTAAGCGTTCGACAATCGCGGCCAATCCATCCGGCACATCGGCCGCGAACTGGCGAATCGGCGGAGGATCCTTCGACTGGTGTGCCATCATCTTTTCGACGGCGCTGCCTTCCTCAAACGGGTAACGACCCGCGAGACAGTAGTAGAGCATGCAACCGAGGCTGTACTGGTCACCAGCGGGCGTGCGGTTTGTCGGTTCGAGAATGCTCTCGGGGCTCGAGCAATCGAGGCCGCTTGTGAGTGAGTTTGCAGTGGACATCGTGTCTACGAGGGACTCGCCTTCGTTCTCGACGAGTAGCGAGCCAATACCGAAGTCCAATATCTTCGCGGTTTGTTCCGGGCTGATCAATACGTTGGACGGCTTGAGCAGGCCATGGAAAAGACCATTTTGGTGTGCAACTGACAAGCCGTGCGCGAGTTGGAGCGCAAATAGCGCGGCCACATCGGGGCGCAGCTTGCCAACGCGCGCAATCCGGTCTTCCAGCGGTTCGCCTTCCGCGAACGGCCAAGCGAGATAGTGCAGGCCGCCGGCAGTGCCGACATCGACGAACGGCACGACTGACGGGTGATTGAACTGGCTGAAGGACCGGACCTGGCGACGTGCTAAGCGCACATTCCACATGCTGCGGCGGGGCAGAACCTTCACCGCATACATTAAACCGTCAGTTTTCGACAGCGCTTTATAGACCGTTCCCATGCTGCCGGAACCAATGGCATCGACTAGCGTGTATGGCCCCAAGACGAGACCGGCGGCTTTGCCCGCGAGGATACGGTCGGCCTGGAACTTGCTCAGGACCTTACCTTCGACGAGGAATTCCGCGAGTGCTTTGGGCTCAGATCGGGGCGTTTTGCGAAGGTAATCGCCAATGACCTGGTCGAGCTGGCCCCGTTCGATGAGACCGCTGCGACGCAGTTCCATGACAAACCATTCACAGGCGCCGAGGTCGGCAATGGCCATGGATACAGGCTCCTGGGGCGGCCCACGTCGTGTGGGTCGGCGTATGCGACGGCCCTTCCGCGCAATCGGACTTCAGGGCCAAGCTACTACTTCAAAGAACCCTAGCTCGCAAATGTGCAACCTGTCAAACCGCCACGTCCCCGATTTCCGGAATTGGCCGATTCCCTACTGTAAAGCGAAGAAGTCGCCTTTTTTTCCCTGGCGGTCCCAATGGCAATTGACCCATATGCATCATGCCTATGCGGCAGCGGCAAGAAGTTCAAATGGTGCTGCCAGGACATTCACTCCGAAGTGGATCAGGCATTCGCCCAATTTAATGCCGGGCAGCATGAGGCGGCGATTCGCCGCCTGGAAGACTTAACCAAAGCTCATCCTTCTAATCCAGAAGCCTGGGGCCGGTACGCACAGGGGCTCGGTCTCGATGGCCGGCTCGATCAAGCAGAAGCGGCTCTCGAAAAAGCATTCGCCATCAATCCCCACTACGCCTTCGGCTATCTGCTCCGCGGCCAATTCCGCATGGCGGAAACGGAGTTGCTCGGCGCGTTGATGTTGCTTCGCAAAGCGGCGGACCTCTATAGCCCGGAAGCCAAAGAACCGCTGAGCTACGTCTTCGAACTTATCGGCGATCTTGAGATGCGGGTCAATAGGCCCGTTGCTGCGCGAGCGGCCCTTCAAAAGGTCATGCTTCTGCAGCCGAACAACACCGAACTGAAACAGGCGTTCGAAACGATCTTCGGAGAAGGCTCGCGACTGCCAGCCTGCGCTCGCAAAGAATATACTTTGCGATCACCGAATCCAGCTCCGGCTGAGTGGGGCACTCTCTTGGAAAGTGCGGCCACTGGAAAACTCGCTGATGCTCGCGATGCTTTTGTGCGCTGGACTGAGGCTCATGCGGACGACGCTGCCGGCTGGTTCAACCTCGGCCTGGTCCGCGCTTGGCTCGGTGAGAATCCGCCGGCCGTCGAAGCCTTAACTAAATCCGTCGAACTTGAAAACGACGAAGCGAAAACGACTGAAGCTTGGGCGCTCGCCGAAGTGCTTCGCAGCGGCGAAGGCCAGGAAGCCGACGCCGACTATTGCGAAAACCGCGCAATCTTTACCGTCCGCGATCCGAACCCGATGATGGCCGTGCTGCAACATTGGGAAACGCAACGGCGGCTTGTCGGTGTGCGCTCCAATCCTGAGCAAGGAATGCTCAATGGACTTGTGCTCGAGGAATACGGCGGCTTGGTGGAAACAGCCGAAGGGCCAAGCATCGCTCGTCTAGGCGCCTACATGCTTGTGGCCGGGTCGATCATGCAGTTGTGGCATCCAAATCTCGCCACGCTGGACAAGATCGTGAAAGAAGTGGAAACGCGGTTGGGCGGAGCGCAAATGCCGATGCAGCGGCAGCGCGGGCCCATCATGTTCAGCGACGTGGTTGCCGATGCAATGGTCTTCCCCACCAAAGCAACGACCGAACTGGATGCACAAATCAAGGTCCGCGAACAGGCCGCCAATTATTTCGAGGACAAGTGGATCCACCAGCCGCTTAAGTCACTATCGGGCACCGCTCCAATCGATGCCGCGGGCCACGCTAATCTCCGCAAACGTCTTCGCGGCACTATCCAGTTCATTCAGGATTGCGCCGCCCCAACCAGCGTTCGGCTTTACGATTTCGATCGACTGCGTCGCAAACTGGGATTGGTCGGCGCGGCTCCCACGGCCGAAGGAACCATCGGCGACTTGACCGCAATGTCCGCGGCAGAGTTAGCGAGCGTTCCTCTGGACAAACTCACCGACGTGCAACTGGGCGACGCATTTCGTTCCGCATTGAAGTTAGACGCGAGAGAGTTGGCGGGTAGATTTGCCCGGCAACTTACCACTCTACCTGTTGCGGAAACGTCGAAGGACCGATTTCCGTTTTTCAGCCACATGACGCGATTAGCACAGGCGGAATCGAAGTTCGACGATGCCTTGTCTATCGTGGACGAGGGCGAGAAGTTCGACTGCGAGCAAAATGAAGGACGCCGACGCAACGACTACGAGCTGCTGCGTGGGCAAGCGCTCGCTAAGCGCGGTAGCGGCCCCGAGGCGGCGGACGTGTTCAGCCGCCTACTGAGCCGCAGCCCAGACGAGTTGAAATATCTGGAAACCGCGACCAAGGCGATGCTCGATCTGAAGCAGGGCGACCCCGCCCGGCGATTTGCAAATCAAGGCCTGGAAAAAGCGCGGGCACAAAATAACCGCGACGCGGAGGAGTACTTCCTCGAATTGTCAGATGCGGCAAAAAGATTGAGTTAGGCTACGACGGCTGGACACTCAGGAGCTGGCCCCTGCAGTTCCGTCAAACGCTTCGCGGCTTTCGCCAACCGGCGAACGCCTTCTTTGATCTCATCCACTTTTGCAATCCCGAAGCACAGCCGAGCTTCGTTGGTGGCTAGCCGGCCAGCCGAATCAGTAACGTGGCAAAATTGCCCTGGGATATACAGAACGCCCTCGCGCAGGCATTCCGCCATCAGTGCGGAACGCGGTCCGGTGGGGACTTCCGCTGGGAATCGCAGCCAGAAATACATGCCGCCAGCGGGCCGTGTCCACTTCACCCCCGGCCATTCGCGGAAAGCCGCCGTAAGCGCGTCGTGCATCACGTCGCGCTTCGCCTTATAGGTGGCTCGCAATTCCGACACGTGCCGATTGTAGCTACCGTTGCCAAGCAAGCGTTCGACCAGATGCTGATTCAGATTCGCCGAGCCAAAGTCGTGATTGCCCTTGGTCCACAGTACCGGCTTGACCAATTCGCGCGGCAGGAGACCATAGCCCACCCGAATGCCGGGTGAGCAGGCCTTGGAGAAAGTGCCCGTGTAAATCACGTATTCATTAGTCGTGTCGAGGCACTTGATGCTGCGAACGTCCGGATCGTCGTATCGCAACTCTCGATAAGCGGCGTCCTCGACAATCATGATTCGATGACGCTTGCTGAATCGCCGCGCAAGCTCGAGCAACTGACGGCGGCGCTCCGGTGCCAGCGAGAGGCCCGAGGGATTCTGGAAATAATCGACCGTGTAGATCATCTTGACGCGGTCGAGTCGATCGGTTTGTTCGAGGCGAAGCAGGAGCGTCTCGAGCAGGTCCGTCCGAAGACCGTGCTCGTCCATCGGGATGCCGATTACTTCGGCACCGTGGCTGGTCAGCACGGAATGAAAGACGAAGTACGATGGTGCTTCGGTCAGAACAATGTCGCCTGGATTCAGCAGCACTTCGCTGAGCATGTACAGCAATTGCTGCGATCCGTTGGTGATGATCACGTCATCCGCGGTCAACGCCAATGACTCAGGCTGCAGCCCTTCCTCGGCCGCAAAGCGTTCGAGGAGTCGCTTGCGCAACGACAAGTAGCCGTACGTTGTGCCGTATTGCAAAGCCGAGCGGGCTGATGCCGGCGAAGCGAATACTTCGGCGAATGTTTGAGCGACCTCATGGGCTGGCAGGGATGGTTCGTCCACCAAACCAGCCGCGAGACTAATCAAGCCGGGGTTTTCGAGCGCCTGCTGCATGAAGTAGCTGATCGGCTGCTCGTGGGTCCGCTGGGCTTGCTGGGAGAAAGGCACCGGCGCGTTCGGCATGGGGAATGATCTAGCGAGGAATGAATGCGGGCAAGCATAACCTAGCATTTTCCGCGCCATGCGACAACGTACGGAAGCCGACCCATCGCAGCGGCCGGCTTATTCGAATGTGTCGAGAAATGCCACGTCAGGACATAACTGGCGAACCGCTTGCGTCAGATAGGTTTTCACTTCGGCGATCGTCCGCATTGGCAACACGAGATCGAGGATTTCCCGCGCCGTCCTTTGATCGATCGACCGAATCACTTGCTTGGTCGTTGGCACGAACGCCGGGCTCATGCTGAACGAGCGCAGGCCCATCGCAAACAGCGGTAGCACACAGCGCGGCCGGCCCGCCATCTCGCCGCATACTGTCACTGGCTTGTTGCGGCGAAGGCAGGGCGTAATCACGCGATGAATCAGTCGGAAGATTGCGGGGCTGAAGGGCTCACACAGATGCGCGACCTTCGGATTGTCACGATCAGCCGCCATTACGTACTGAATCAGATCGTTCGTGCCGAGGCTGACGAAGTCCACTTCGTCAAGCAGATCATCAATGCAAATCGCAGCGGCCGGTACTTCGATCATGACACCGACAGGAATCTCGCCGGCGTGTTCCTGGCGGCGACGTGCGAGCTCATCCCGCGCCCGCGCCAGCATCAACTTAAGTTGGCGAAGTTCTTCGACGGTACTAATCATCGGAAAAAGTACTTTGACATCACCCGTCGCCGCGGCGCGAACGATGGCGCGAAGTTGCGTCTGGAAGAATTCCGGATAGGCGCTACTGAGCCGCACGCTGCGCCAGCCCATAAAGGGGTTGGCCTCGTGAAAGCGCGCGATGTAGGGCACCATCTTGTCGCCGCCCAAGTCCAGCGTGCGGATCGTCACCGCACGATTGGGAGCCGCCTCGATCGCGGCACGGTATGCCGCGAATTGCTCTTCTTCCGTCGGCACGGAGGGATGGGTGAGAAACAGATACTCGGTGCGATATAACCCGACACCGACGGCGCCAACTTGTCCCGCAGAGGCGGCGTCGGCGGCGTTGTTGATATTCGCAAGTAACTCGACGTGCTCACCATCGCGGGTCACGGCCTCCTGATCGCGATTCTCCACCAGTCGATCGCGGAGATCGAAGTACTCTCGCTGCAGCTTGCGATAGGCCGCCTCGACTTCCGCGCCAGGTCGAATATGAACCACGCCCTCTCGGCCATCAAGCGCCACGAGATCGCCAGTGTGAACGAGCGTGCAGACGCCCTTTACGCCGGAAACCGCCGGGATGCCGAGCGAACGGGCCAAGATTGCCGCGTGCCCCGTCGGCCCGCCAAGTTCGGTAAGAATGCCCGCAACGTGCACTCGGCCAAACATGACGGCGTGCGACGGGAGAATCTCAGGCACCACAAGAATGACCGATTCGTTCTCCTGCAAGGAGACCGGGATTTCCGCCGCCAATTGGGCGTCGATTCGCTGAATTACGTCGCGCAGATCGGCCAACCGTTCGCGGAGGTAGGAGTCCGCGATGCGTTCGAACATCGCGGTGTAATCTTCGAGAGCTCGCTTCAGCGCGGTGCGGGCGTCGAGCTTTTGATCAAGGATCAGCGAGGTGATTTTGCCGATCAGCGATGGGTCGCGAAGCTGCTGGCGGTGCGCCCGAAAGATGCTCGCTTCGGCTTCGCCGACCTGCCGGCTGACGCGTTCGATGATTGCATCGAGCTCAGCGCCAGCCGCGCCGCAGGCTTGTTCGAATCGATTGACTTCCGCGGATAGCGCAGCCGCATCCAGAATGGCGGGGTCATGCCGCGCCAGTGTCTCGTCGATGCGATACGCTCGTGCGACGGCTACGCCCGGCGAGATGGCCACGCCTCGGTTCATCGGGTGCCATTATCGGGGCGGAGCCCGTCAGAAACAACAGCTTTGCGATCTAGAAGTTAGAAGTGAGAGATCAGAAGTCGGAATATAAAACCAAAAACCGCCGGAGCCGAAGCATCCGACGGTTCATTTTGACTTCTGAATTCCGACCTCGGCCGTCTCGAACTACGGCATGATTCCGCCTTCAACGTGTTCAGGCGTCATGTGCGAAGGCATGTCGTTGTGCCAAATGCGCCGCCACTCGTTGCGGGCCTGGCGCAAGTCTTCTGATTGGTTCAGGAGTTGGCTGGTGCGGACTTTCTCGTCGCCGGAGTATTGGTTCAGCAGGCAGCCTGAATTGGCCAGGCCCGCAATCGCAAGCGTCGAAAGTACCATGAACCGGCGCATGTGCCCGTCCCCCTAAGCCTAGATGCAGCGAAATGTCCCCGCGGACCGATGCGCGGCCCGCCATTTCGCCGGGCGGTAAATCCAGGCAAAGGGTATATCGGCTAGGTGCCAATACGAGTTAAGGAAAAACTGCTACGATCCGCACAACCTGCGAAGTTTCTCAGTTGGAGCCCGCGTGCGAAAGAGCCGGCTCGTGCGTAAGTCCATTCGGCGAATGGGCATTGGGCGTGGAACTCGACGCGGCGGTCGGAGCGGGGTTGCCGCGGACCTTCCGGACCTTTGTGGGCCGATCGGCGACCTTGGCCTGCACCCGTACCCGCTCTTCCATCTCTTTGCCGGGCTGGAAAGTCACGACGTTCTTCGGCTCGACCTCAACTTTGGCCCCGGTACGCGGGTTCCGAGCCTTGCGGGCCTTGCGACGCTTCACTTCGAAAACGCCGAAGTTGCGTAGCTCAATGCGGCCCTCTTCGATCAACGTGTCCACGATGGCATCGAACGTCCACTGCACGATCTCCTTCGTCTTAAGCTGCGTCAGCTTGGCGCGTTCTGAGATGTGTTTGACGATTTCCTTCTTGGTCATTTTGCCTACTCCGCGACCGGATTTTCGGGCCGGAATCCTAGCCCGACATGCGAGTGCAAGTGTAGGGGCGGCAATACCTAATGTCAAGGAAAAAGGTAACTTGGGGCGATTGACCCCCGCTATCATGGGCTAATCCGACGGCTGCTTTTCGCTCCGGATTTCCAGGGGCGGGCCCGGCCCTGGTTAAGGGTCCCTGTCACCCAAAGCGGAGCAAATAAAAAGTGTGATACACGCCTCCCCCCAGGGTGAGTGGGTCGGCGGGCTCCCTTCCGGGTCAGGGCAGATTCTCTCTCGCGACACTACTGCTATTTAGAGATCATCACTGGTGGCGAATCTCCTTTCTGTGACCGCGATGATCCCAGCCGGGCCGAGCCTGGCGGACGCATTGCGGTTCTACACCGAGCTACTTGGATTCGCCGTACGCTGGCAATCGGGCAACATGGCCGGTTTTCGCCGCGGACAGGTTGAATTCAACTTGATTGAGAACACCAATCGCGAGTGGGCGGAGAACGCCAGCTTCAGCATCGGCGTCGATGACCTCGATGCACTCTATGCGGAGTACCGCGGCGTCGCCGCCAATGTCGGCCCGCTCGAGATGAAGAGGTGGGCCGACGCGAGTTTCACATGATCGTGCCAGCGGGGGTGTGCTTTCAATTTTATCAGCGCGACCGATAACTCGAAGCCATGGTGCTCAGCTTTTTCGTCTCGTTAAACGTTGACGCGTCTGGGTTCGGCTGACCGCAACGCTCTTTGGGAAAAGTAAGCTGTTGACGCGCGGCATTGTACAAGTCGCGTCAGAGTTGCGCAAGCTGCCGCGTTGCTCTGGTGCGCAGCCTGCGGTTAATTACACGGGCGCGGTCCATCATCTTCGACTTTGTGGCTTGGAGGTGCGTTCTGAAGATTCCCGTTCTCAACGGTATCATCGATCGGCGCATCTTGGTCAATTACCGCGTCGATCCGAATATTCTTGCGCCGCTGTTGCCGGCTCCATTTCGGCCGAAGGTCCTGCATGGTGTTGGGATGTGGGCATTTGCTTGATCCGGCTGAAAAACGTGCGACCAGCTTTCCTACCATCTTGGCTCGGCATCTCGTCCGAGAATGCTGCCCATCGCGTGGCCGTCGAGTGGGACGACCAAGACGGCGTGCACGAGGGAGTCTACGTTCAGCGGCGGGATACGAACTCGTGGTTGAACTCTCTCACTGGAGGCCGCCTCTTCCCTGGCGTTCACCACCATGCGAAATTCAGGGTCGAGGAAACAGCCGACTGTTATTCGATCGCGCTGCGAAGTGACGACGGCGTGACCAGCATCTCTGTGCGTAGCCGTCGGACGGACAGGTTGCCGTCATCATCCATGTTTGGCTCGCTCGAAGAAGCCTCCGCGTTCTTCCAGGCCGGCTCACGAGGCTACTCGGCCACGAGCGAACCATCACGTTTTCAAGGACTGGAATTGCGATGTCTTGCCTGGCAAATCGAACCGTTAGCCGTCGAAGAAGTACGATCCAGCTTCTTCGAGGATGAGTCGCGGTTCCCGAAGGGATCGATCGACTTTGATTGCGCCTTACTGATGCGTGGCATACGGCATGAATGGCATAGCCAGTCAGATCTCTGTTGCGATGATCCAGTCGCAAAGCCAATTGGGCATCGCAGTGCTCTTGTGGAAGGATGACGGGCGGACATTTTAATGATGCGGACCCTGCGAGCGCACGCTCACCTCGCTGGCGCCTCGGGCAAACAAGTCGGAGATAACACGTCGTCGGTCGAGCAAAGTGCGGGTTGGTACAATGAAAGGAGATTCATTCCCCGATCCCGTTCGCCAGGAGGCAAGATGGACAAGAACAAGGAAGAAACGGCTAAGGTTTCCAAGCCAGTGGCCAATCCGATCCCGCCCGGGCCAGAACCGGAAAAAGGCGAGGGCCAGCCGCAAACGCGTAAACACCCGCTGGATTCCGAACGTGATCGAGACGTGGGGGGCGGCTGAGATGATGCCGCGGATTTGAATTCCGCCTACCGTCTTTTCGCATCTCGAAAAATTGGTGCTTCCTTCAGGGCAAACACAACAATTTCTTCACCCGTCGATGTGCTGATGTCATGATGCAGGCTGATCACAACGACATCGGTGATCGTCTGAATCATCGACTCCATGATGGGTCGCGCGGTTTCAATGAGCTGAGTGCGGACCTGCTTCAAAAGGTCCCGCCCTTTCTCGGTCGGCAATGTCTTCACCAATTGCTGCTCGGCTGCGGTCAATACACCTTGCAAGCGAACCACCAAGAGGTCGCCAATCAAATGCGCATGAATGTCCTTGGGACCTCGGCCCATAAACTCTTGCTCGAAGCGCCTCATTCCGTCGCAAACGGCGGCTTCTATTTCACCTTGCGTTTTCATGGCCGCCTTGTTGGGGGTGCTGGAAATCGGGGCTAAAGCGACATGTTTCCCAGTCCATCCGGTACTGTCGCCTAGTATTCTTCGACCGGTCAGCATAGGCTAATTATGTCGGACAACTCAGCGAAGGGCAATCCAGCGACGGAGGGCCCGGCGAAAAGTGAGCCGGCGGGATAGCGCACCTTAGCGTGCGCTATCCCGCCGGCTTTTTTTTTGCAGGTGGCGGTGCGCTGAGTTGGATCGCTGAGTTGTTTCGCACCTGATGCGTTTGCTCCTCAAAAAAATTCAACGCGAAGCAGAAGGTTTTTGATGAACCGCGAGCCGCTGGTTGAGGATATTCAGAACTATGCGATGAACATCGTGGATACGGTGCGCGAGCCACTGTTGATTCTCGATACCACTTTGCGGGTGCAATCCGCCAACCGCGCTTTTTATCAGACGTTTCATGTGTCCTCCGAGGAAACTGAAAACCGCTTGATCTACGAGCTAGGCAACGGCCAATGGGACATTCCCGATCTACGCCGACTGCTCGAAGATATCGTTCCGAAGAGTTCAGTTTTCAACGACTTCGAACTTGAGCACACGTTTCCTGTAATTGGCCGCCGAGTCATGTTGCTCAATGCTCGCAAGCTGCAGGCGGGGCGGCACGGCGAGTTGCTGGTCTTGGCAATGGAAGACGTGACCGCGCGCAAGCGGGCCGAGGACGCTCTCCTCGAAGCCGGGGCCCTGCAGAACGCCATCTTCAATAGCGCCAACTTCTCGAGCATTGCGACCGATGAGAAAGGCGTCATTCAAATCTTCAACGTCGGCGCTGAGCGCATGCTGGGTTACACCGCCGCGGAGGTGATGAACAAGAACACTCCTGCCGACATTTCCGACCCGCAGGAAGTGATTACTCGCGCCAAGGCATTGAGCACCGAGCTCGGCACCACGATCACGCCAGGCTTCGAAGCCCTGGTATTCAAGGCGTCGCGCGGTATCGAGGACATTTATGAATTGACTTATATCCGCAAGGATGGCAGTCGCTTCCCGGCCATCGTCTCGGTGACGGCGCTGCGCGACCCAGAAGGCGGGATCATTGGCTATCTCTTGATCGGCACCGATAACACGGTGCGGAAGCAGGTTGAGGCCGAACGTATGCTCCTGGATCAGCGCGTGCGCGACCAACAGTTTTACACCCGGTCGCTGATTGAATCCAATATTGATGCGCTGATCACAACCGATCCGCGCGGCATCATTACCGATGTAAATAAGCAAATGGAGGCGCTGACCGGCTGCACGCGCGACGAGCTCATCGGTGCGCCATTTAAGGACTACTTTACGGACCCGGAGCGCGCCGAAGCCGGCATCAAGCGGGTGCTGGGCGAAGGGAAAGTTACCGATTATGAACTCACGGCTCGGGCTCGCGATGGCAAGGAAACTGTAGTCTCCTACAACGCCACAACTTTTCACGACCGCGACCGCAAGTTGCAAGGGGTGTTCGCCGCCGCCCGCGATGTCACCGAGCGCAAGCGCTACGAGCAATCGCTGCAGCAGGCTAACCGTGCCAAGAGCGTCTTCTTGGCCAACATGTCACACGAAATTCGCACTCCCATGAACGCGATTCTCGGTTTCTCGCAACTGATGCTTCGCGATAAGGATCTCACTCCTCAACAATGCCAATATCTGGGAACCATTAACCGCAGCGGCGAGCATCTTTTGGCCTTGATCAATGACATTTTGGAAATGTCCAAGATCGAAGCGGGCCGCACGATCTTGAACTCTTCGACATTCGATTTGCCAGTTCTGCTGAAAGACCTGGAGATGATGTTTCGGGTTCGAACGAATGAGAAGAAATTGTCATTCTCGGTAGAGCTGATCGGCGACGTACCCCAGTACATCGTCGCTGACATCAACAAGCTGCGTCAGGTTTTCATTAATGTGTTGGGCAATGCCGTCAAGTTTACCGACCAGGGTGGCATCGCCGTGCATGTGTGTGTCGAACTCCAAGGTGACACTGGCCGGTTTCTCCGGGTGGAAATCGAGGACACGGGGCCGGGCATCTCAGCCGACGAGCAAGACAAACTGTTCCGGCATTTCGAGCAGACCAAGACCGGCCAACAGGCCGGAACAGGCACCGGGCTGGGTTTGGCCATCAGCCGGGAATTTGTTCGCCTGATGGGCGGTTCTATTACCGTCACGAGCCAGGTGGGCAAAGGCAGTGTTTTCGTGATTCATTTGCCTTTGAAGGAAGGTGAGGCTCAGGCGGTCCAAGCGAAAGACTCGCCGCGGCACGTTTTAAGACTCCAAGCCGGCCAAGCGGCCTGCCGGGTCTTAATCGCCGACGACGTTGAAGACAACCGCCAACTGCTCGCGCAGCTCTTGGGCCCCATCGGGTTTGAGGTGCGGCTTGCGACCAACGGTGCAGAAGCTGTGGACGTTTTTGAACAGTGGCAGCCCAATCTGATCCTGATGGATTTCCGCATGCCAGTGATGGATGGCCACGAAGCAATTCGCCGGATTCGGGCGATGGCGAGTGGCGGGGCGACCAAGATCATCGCGGTAACAGCGAGCGCGATGGATGAAAACCGCCAGGACTTGATGAACATCGGCGCCGACGATTTTATCAGCAAGCCTTTCCGTGAAGCTGAGCTGTTCCAAAAGATCCATACCCAGGTGGGAACCGAGTACGTTTATGCGGAGCACCCCTCGGGAGCCGAGCAGTCAGAATCGCTCGATCTCAACTCCAATGCGCTTGCTGGCTGGCCGCATGACGTGATTCGCCCGATGCGGGAAGCCGTCGTTTCGGCGGATCTGGACGAACTACTGGCGAAGATCAAGGACGTGGAAGTCCGTGATCCCCGCGTGGCTTTGGGCTTGCGCCGCATGGCGGAAGGCTTTCAATATCAAAAACTCCTCGATTTATTCAGCGCAGGCGGGGTGAATTGATTTCGATTGATCTGGGGACGCGGATGGCCATCATGGATCTCGACGCATTGGCGGCACTCATCAGGCGGGAACGGCATGCACTGCTGTCGCAGTGGCGCGTGCAGGTACGAGAACTCCCTTCAGCACGGCACCATGACATACCGACGCTCAACGATCATATTCCCGATTTGCTTGACGAATTGGCAGCAGCGCTCGAATCCAAATCCGAGCAAACGATCCCCGAAGCGCTCGTGGAAGCCAGCCCGCTGGCCCACGGCCTTCAGCGTCTCGAAAACGCGTTCGACATTGAAGAGGTCGTCGCCGAGTACAACATTCTCCGAGGCTGTATTCACGATCTTGCCGACGCCAACGGCCTAAGTTTGCAAGGGAAGCCTTTCCACGTCGTCAATCGAGTCCTCGATCACGCGATCGGGCTAGCGCTCCAGACCTACGCCACCCAGCGAGCATTGGAAGTGCAGCGTCGCCGGGAAGAATATCTCTCTTTTGTCGCCCATGATCTCAGAACGCCTTTGAATGCAATTTCACTCGCCGGGCGAGTGCTTGAGGTCAGCCTTGCGGAGAGTACGAAGGGTGCGGAAGCCATCAGGATGTTGAAAGCCTTGCGGCGCAATGTGCAACATCTCGAAGGGCTGGTGGGCAAAATCCTCGAGGAAAACTCGAATCTCGAAACGGAAGTCGGGCTTAGATTGCAGAAACGCGAATTCGATTTGTGGCCGCTTGTGGAGGCCTTGATCCACGACCTCCATCCCGTGGCCGGAACATCCAGCACACAGCTCATCAACATGGTACCCGACGACCTGGTCGTGTACGCAGACGCCAGTCTGTTGAGACGAGTGTTCCAGAATCTCATCGCCAACGCGATCAAGTACACGCCGCGCGGCGAAGTAAAGATCGGTGCCGAGAAAGTTGGGGCGGAAGCTGCCGTTGAGTGCTGGGTCAACGACAACGGCACGGGGATTCCCGACGAGCTTCGAGAACGAGTCTTCGAGAAGGGTGAATCTGATCTGGATAACGAAGGTGGAATGGGACTTGGCCTGGCGATCGTTAAGACTTTCATCGAAGCCCACGATGGGCATGTATCTGTGCGGAGCCAACCAGGCACGGGCTCAACCTTTCGGTTTTCGCTGCCCGTCAAAGCGCATTAATGTGCCCTGGCCCTGCCGGACCCGCGTTCAACGAGAACCACGACTACTCGGGAGGTTCCTTTGGATCCGCAAAAGCTGAATAGCAGTGCTGGCCAACCTGCGAGCATTCTCGTCGTAGATGACACGGCCGCCAACCTTCAAGTGCTGGCCGGCATGCTCAAGGAGCGCGGGTACCGAGTTCGGCCAGTGCCCTCCGGCAAGCTGGCACTGGCGGCGGCGCGACACGAGCCGCCTGACTTAGTGCTTCTCGACATCAACATGCCGGAAATGAACGGCTACGAGGTGTGTGAACAGCTTAAAACCGATGAGCAGCTTCGAGGCATTCCGGTCATTTTTATTAGCGCGCTGACTGAACCCTTGGACAAAGTGAGGGCGTTTGCTTTGGGCGGCGTGGATTACATTACCAAGCCATTCCAAATGGAAGAATTGCATGCCAGGGTTGAAACGCATCTGAAACTTCGCCGCCTGCAAATTGAGCTGGAAGTGTACACGCGCCACTTGGAGTTAGCCCGCGAGCGACTCAAGTTGGACCTGGAGCTAGCCCGCGCCGTGCAGCGTGGCTTTCTGCCCTCTGGGCTGCCGAAGATTCCCGGATATGAATTTTTCACCTATTACGAGTCCGCCTACGAAATTGGTGGCGATTATTACGACTTCGTTCCGCTGTCGCGGGGACGGCTGGCCATTTTGTTGGGTGACGTCGCCGGCAAGGGTGTGGTGGCAGCCCTGCTTATGGCCAAGCTCAGCGCGGATGCGCGATCCTGCATGCTAGCGGAGACGGATCCCGCGCTCGCACTTTCCCGCCTCAACTCTTTGACGATTCAGTCCGGGCTTGGAGACCGCTTTGTCACCTTGATCGCGGCGGTTCTAGATCCCTTGAGCCACACGGTTACGCTGGTGAATGCCGGACATCCGTCTCCCTTGATTTATTGCCGCGCGACGCGCACCGTGCGCGATGCGATCAGCAATGAATTGGCTGGGCTACCCCTCGGTGTCCGCGACGGACTTCCGTACGTCTCTTGCGAGGTATCACTTGAACCGGGCGATAACTTCCTGGCGTTCACGGACGGGGTCACCGAGGCCATCGACGCTCGAGGCATCCCCTTTCAGACAAAAGGGGTTTCTGCCGCCATGCAACGGGAGGCTGCATCCCCTCGTGAGCTGGGTGAGCAGGTGGTCAGGGCTGTCAAGCAATTCGCCAATGCACGCCCCCAGCTTGATGACATTGCGCTCGTCGGGTTCGGCAGAACGAGCTAGGGATAGGGAAATGCGGGTTGGAACGCACGTCAATTGGACGCAAGACGCCAGTGATCCGCATTATCCGTCTTCAAGATCGTAATTCGGGGATAGACAAGATGATTGCCCTTGTAGGCAGCGCCCGACCAGCGTAGCGTAAGAGTGTAAGACGTCGGACAACTAATCGAAGGGCAACCCGGGAGAACCGGAGGGCCTGGCGACAAGTGAGCCGGCGGGATGGATCACCGACAGGTGATCCATCCCGCCGGCTTTTTTTTTGGCGGTGCGAAGTGATCGACACCGCAAGGACGCATGTAATGGAGTCTCCGAATGAGACCATGGCGCAGCAAGTTGCGAAAGCTGCAAGCGACTTCGAGCAACAACGCACGGGCCATTTACCCAAGTCTGTCACCGTCGTGTTCAGCGGCGAAACATTGGTGATCACACTGCACGGCGTCCTGTCGCCGGCCGAGAAGGCTCTGACCAAGACACCCGCCGGCGCTTTGCAGCTCCAGGAGTTTCATCGGCAGCTTTTCACGAACTCTTCGGAAGCGTTGCGTCAAGAAATAAAGCGCATTACCGGCGTTGAGGTTCGCGAAGCGACGGCCGAAGTCGAATCAACGACGGGCACCGTGGTCCAGGTTTTCACGACCGGGACGATGGTGCAAGTGTTCCTCCTCGCGCACGAAGTTCCGCCCGACACTTGGAATAGTCAGCAGCCTGACAAAACGCTGTGAACCTGGAGTGTTTCAAATGACAATGGAATGTTCAACTGGACCCACCAGACCCCGACACGTGAGTTCCAAATCAAAATCTATCGCGAACATTTGGCTCTCGGGAGTGCCACGGCGAATGAATCAAGGATTGCTGGCGCCGCCGCGGCTTTTGCGCGTCTTAGTCATCGATGATGATCGCGACACCGTAGATTCGACCGCGATGTTACTGGGCTTCTGGGGGCACGAAGTCAAGTCGGCCTACGATGGCGCGGGCGGACTTTCTATGGCTCTCGGTCAGCCGCCCGATGTGATTCTCCTGGACGTTGCGATGCCGGGCATGAACGGCTGCGAAGTGCTGAAACGCCTTCGACTGCGCCCGGGGCTCGATATGACTCGAATCGTTGCGGTGTCTGGATATGCAGATGCCGCCCATCGATCGCGTTGCCGGCAGGCGGGCTTCGATGATTTCCTGGCCAAGCCAGTCAATCTTTCGACGCTTCGGAGCTCATTGGAGTTTGAATGCGAGCGCGTGCGACGCGGGCCGCGACCTATGTCCTCCGCACTAGATAGCGGATACGTGACCAAAGAAAGTCGGCCGCGCCGCGAAACGGTGCTGGGACGCCGTTTTGTGACTAATCTTCTTGACGAAAAGAACCCGCCGCCGGGTTGATCGAATAGGGCAGCCGTAACGCTATGCGTTACCGGGCGAAGGCTGACCCTTTAACTCTCACCTTCGAAAGGGGTCTGCCATGGGTTTGATACTTCTGATTCTTCTGATCATGCTGCTCATCGGTGCCGTGCCGCGTTGGGGCCACAGTGCCAATTGGGGCTACGCGCCGAGCGGTGGCCTAGGACTTGTGCTGGTCATCGTTGTGGTGCTCATGCTGCTGGGACACATTCCGCGCGGCTTCTAAGCATTTGTTCAGGATCTGCGTGAATTGACCGATAGCGCCCAGGAGGACTTATGAAACTGATTCTGTTTGCACTGATCATCGTCGGCGGCGTGGTGGCCTTGGGATTCTACCGAGGTTGGTTCGACCTCTCATCCGCCGGGGCCGACGGCCAAAGCCACATTACCTTGACGGTCGATCAGAACAAGATCAAAGCCGACGAGAAGCGGGCGCAAGAAGCGCTGCCGGCCATCGGGACGACCGCGACGCCGAGCCCGGCGGCGCCGAGCGTGCCCGCCAAGAACTAAGACCAGTGGTCGCGACGAAACGAATACAGCAGGAGGAAGCAAATGTCGAACACCGAGGAACACCGGTTACTCCATCCGATCGGACCCATCAATCATGAAACGCTCGTGATCGATCCGCGCGACGCGCTTTGGCCGGCCGAGATGGTTCAACACCGTCTCAACGAAATGAAAAACGGTGTGTCCACGGCACGCGGGACCGCCACGCCATCAGGTCGCCGGCCCGAGCGAAGCGGCTGATCCGGACAGGAAAGGAGTTTCATAATGCTGGTTTTGACAAGGAAGTGTCAGGAATCTGTTGTGGTCGGTCGGGCCGACACGTCCGATGCTCTGGTGACGGTGACAGTACTCGAAATCACGGGTCACAACGTCCGCTTGGGATTCGTCGCCGATACGACTATTGCAGTCCACCGCTGGGAAGTGTGGGAAAAATTGCACGACGGATTGACGGATGTAGGCGTGTCCGGTTAGGTGGTCATAGTTTTCTTCGGAGACACAAGATAAGTAACCACAGGCTATGTGATTCATCGTTTTCAACTCTTTGAATCAGGATTTTCGCCCGCCGCCCTACGCGAACTTCAAATCAGGACACTACGAAATTTGAACCGTCGCGTCGAAAATCGCAGCGCTCGCACCATTGCTCGCGCTGCGGTCATGCGTGACAATAGTCAGCTTCAAAAATCGATCGTGCCATCAACGGTGATGGCAATGGTTCCGCTGGGTTGCATCTGACCGGAGAGAGTGGATGTTCCGGTGGCATTGACGAAGCGGCCGGTGCCTCCGGTGTACGTCACGGTTGCGGAAATCACGCCGGTCGCCGCGTTGAGCGTGCCTGAAAAGCTCGCGGTGAGTTGATCGCCGTTGGCGGCGGTGTACGTGGATTGAGCTGTCACCTGCAGCACGGCGGGATTGTTCGTGGGCGTGAATGTCGCCGACCCGACCTCGGTGTAATTGCCCAGATGGGTGGCTTGGCCCGTGCCGGTGAAGTCGGTCGCGCTGACGAATTGCGCGGTTCCTTTCGCATGGTAGGCCCGTTGGCCGGCCAAGGCTTGGTGCGGCTGAGCCAGCAATGCGACAACGCCGAGCACGATGGCTGCACTGAGTGAGATGAAGCGATTCATAGTTGAGTCCCTCGGTCTGCAGTCATTAGGTGCAACGACGAAGCGCGCAGACCATGCGCCCTAGCGTTGCGTGAACGGTAAACTTCAGATGTCAGAGAGTTTTGAAAGTGGGCGGTTGCGAGTGAACCTTACACCCAATTGTTGTTTGATTTGAACCGTCCCGATGATGGCGAACCAAAGGTTCCATTCCCGTTGTTCAGCCAAATAGTGGTGTACGACCACGAATTGGTCGAACTGCCCGCGACGACATCGAGGTCGCCGTCCCCATCGTTATCGTACATACCCACGCCCGTCAGTGACGGGGTGCCGTTCGGAGCTGTCAGGGTGGCCGCGACTGTGTAGCCTCCATTAGCGTTGCCCAGGCTCACTGTCACAGTTCGATTTCCGGTGATGGCGGCTTTGTCCATCAAGCCGTCGTGATTCAGGTCGCCAAACGCGACGGTGCTTGGGACGATCCGGCCGTCCAGCGATTCGAGCTTCAGCTTCGGGGTACGAGATTTCATGATCCATTTCCCTTCACAAATGACCTGCTTGTTTGGGAGCCGGACCAGTTGGGCAAGCAGATCATCTGCACAACCCGGTCTGCTTCCCAATGCGACAGTGGTGAAGAATCTGTCTCGCGCTTTCGCTGAATTCCTGAGCGGATGGCTTATTTGTGCTCAATTTTCTTTGGTTGGCCGAAGTGGCGGTCAAACCAGGCCTGCATTTTCGTGAACTTGATGTCCGGCGCGAGCATATGGTGGCCGGTGGGGTGGATGTATTGCTCTTTGATGGAACTGCCGAGCAATTGAAACATCGCCACTTGCGATTCGTTGACGGGATAAATCGGATCGACCTGACCATTGAGCATGAGCACCGGAATTCGAATCTCTGGCAAGTAGTGTCGCCATTCAAGCACGAACCGATCTTTGCGCAGCGGCTCATTGGGCAACCCGCCGGCTTCGAGCACCGCGGCACGTATGCGCGGCTCGAGGGCCAAGAAGCTGCCGCCCAATTCGGCACCGAGGCTGAATCCGTAATACCCGAGCCGACTCATGTCGATGTCGCCGCGCTCATGCAAGTAGTCGATGGCCCGCATGAGATCTTGACCGAAACTAATACGTTGGTCCTCGGTAGCTCTGTCATCATCAGCGCCCGAGGCAGTTCGGCGTTCATACATCCCGTGATACACCGGTCTCAGCACCGCGCGGCCACTTCGCACCAGCGCGTCGAGCCCGTACTCCTCGGTCAGCGGCCGCATGTGCGGCAAAATCAAACCGTCCATGCACGGGCAGTACACGACGGCCTGATAGCCGCCGCGAGGGTCAACGCCCTTGGGCAAATAAAGATGGAGCGTGAGCCGTTGCCAGTTGCCTTTGGGGCTGCGATATGCGGCATTGACTTGGGCAACAACGTGGATCCAATCACCTTCGTCCATTTGTTCGGCCGTCGCTTCGAGCGGAGCGCTGCGGTCGTAGACAAACCGATCCTGGATTACAATGTGAAACGTCTTTGCATCAAACAACTCCTCGCGCTTCGTCGGCGCAGGCCAGGGAATGCTATTCGCTTTCTCCCACGCGGGGCTCGGGCCGCGCTGGTCGTCAAGAAACTTTACGCAGCGAAAGCCGAAGAATTCGTCACGCCGCAAGGGGCGACTGTTGTCGAGTGTGACCTGCGTATAGAACGGCTCGCCGCATGCGCCGCCGAGGATGAAGCGATGGCCATCTCCGGACTCACTGAAACACCATTCCTTGACGTTGCCCGCCATGCCCGTCGCGCCGTGAAAGCCGACGTCGCGCAGCGAGCGCACCGTTTGCACCTGGGTGCCGAAGTTGGAGCGGGCGATGAACTCATTGCCGGCGAGAGCCACGGACGATTCCACCTGACTCGCTAGCGTCCAGTGATAAATCGTCGGCAGCGATTTGCCCGCACAGCGAGCGTAGGCCATCGCTTCATACCAGCTCACGCCGCGCACCGGATAGCCACTCTCCCCGGCGAGGCAGGCGCCGTCGCGCCAAGTGGCTGGGCCCGGTCGGCCAGTTTGATCCAGGAACTTTGCTTTCGCTTTTTCCCAGGTCGTTGACTTGCCTTCGGTGTCGAGCCAGGGAAGATCTCGCCAGTATGCCGCGTTGTCGTAGCCGCCCTCATTCACGAATTTTGCGTATTCGGCATTCGTGACCTCGTAGCGATCGATCAGAAAGGTAGGCAACTCCACGGAGCGAAATTCGGTCGAGAACCCTAGGCTAGGCTGGCTCGGGCTTCCTGACGGGATGCGGATCATCTCGGGTGGAATCGAGTTTTCGGGGTCGAGAACGAACGAAGCCGACTGAGCGGGACGCAGGCCGATCACTTCGCGATAACCCGGTTTGCTCGCCCGCCAAAGATGCTCGCCCCGCGGTACTCGTACCACTCTCGGACCACTGCCTGTCTGCGTGAGCTTTCGCCATGGCGCGTCGTCCTGCTCGTAGCGCCTGATCGATAGGTCTACGCCTAAAGGAACGGTGGTCGGCGTGCAGACCTCTGAACATTGGTCTAACAGCACAGCGAGGTCGGGATGGTCAGGGATGTAAGGCTCAATCTCATTCAAGATGTCGAAAGCGCGTTCGTATTCCCCTCGGCGAATCGCGGCTTGAACCACGGGAAACTGTTCGTGGGCGGCATTGACCTTTTGCGCATGATCGGAATCGCGGCGAAGTTGATTGGCATCCAGCACTGCGGCTCGATAGAACCAACCGCCAACTGCAATGAATACGGTCGCCGCAGCGAGAAAAGCAACGACCGACAATGCCGCGCGGCGCCGGTGGACGAATTTGCGCAAGCGATAAACCACCGTCGGCGGGCACGCGAGCACCGGCTCATCGGCGAGATAGCGCTGCAAGTCGAGCGCAAAACCGTTCGCGGAGTCGTAGCGGCGATTGCGGTCCTTCTCCAGCGCTTTCATCACGATCCAGTCAAGATCGCCGCGCACCAGTTTCGTCAGTTGTGCGGGCGCTGTTCCACGATTGGCGGCCAGCGTGGGCAATCCGTCAGCAGTGCTTAGCTTCGTGCTCGGCTTCGACGGTTCCTTCTCCCGAATCACGCGCAGCATCTCGAGCATGCCGGCTTTTTCCAGCTCCTTGCGACTGAATGGCGTGCCACCGGTGAAGAGTTCGTAAAGCAGAACGCCGAGCGCGTAGACATCACTGCGCGTGTCCACGTCCACCTGGTTGAAACCGGCCTGCTCGGGAGACATGTACTCGGGCGTGCCGACCACAGCGCCGAATCCCGTCATCAGAGTGCGGTCGGTCAACGGCGCTCCGACGGCCTTGGCCACGCCGAAGTCAATTACTTTGGAGACCGGGCGGTCGTCGTGCAGGGCGACCAGCACGTTCGATGGCTTGATATCGCGGTGGATGATCCCTTTTTGATGGGCATGCTGGATCGCTTGGCAGACTGGGACAAACAACTGAAGTCGTTCCCGGAGAGGCATTTTCCGCGCGTCGCAAAACTCGGTGATGGGTACGCCTTTGATCAACTCCATGACGAAGAATGGCCGGCCGCTGTCGGTGACCCCGGCGTCGAGCACTCGCGCGATGTTTGGATGGTCCATCACCGCCAGAGCTTGGCGCTCGGCCTCGAATCGGGCGAGCACCCCCTTCGAATCCATCCCCGCTTTGATCACCTTCACGGCCACGGCGCGGCGGATTGGTTCGATCTGTTGAGCCATATAGACATGGCCCATTCCGCCCTCGCCGATTTCCTCCACGAGCTTGTATTTGCCCGCAATAACCACATTGACGGCGACGGAGGAATCGATGAACTCCTGGGTGGCGTTCTTGATTTCCGGTTCCGGGAATGGCGAGGCGTCGTTGACTCGAAGCAGTTTTTCAACGCGGTCGAGAAGTTCGAGATCTCCGCCGCACTCGCGGTTCAAGTAGTCAGCGCGTTCGTCTGGATTCGCCAAATCCGAGGCCGAGAGGAACAAAGATTTCGCGCGCGCAACATCGATTGGCATGAGATGGTCTCAAGGACAAAGCCTGTTCTCCATGCGACATTCAAGACAAAAGTGTCTCGCGCTGGCGTTAATTCTCGAGTGCCTCGCGCAGCCAGGTCCGCGCGTATTTCCAATTTCGATAGGCGACGGGCCGGGAGAGGCCAAGCACATCGCCGGCTTCCTCGACCGACAGGCCGCCGAATAAGTGGAGATGAGCGATTTGCGCGGCTTTATCGTCTTCCTTTGCGAGCCGTGTCAGAACTTCGTCCAATGACAGTACGAGGTCGGGATCTTCCGCGAGGCAGGTTGCTTGGTCGAGCAATTCGAGGCGGGCGCGATCGCCGCCGCGCTTTATTCGCCCGCGCGACCGGGCGCTTTCGATCAGGATTCGCCGCATCGCTTCGGCGGCAGCCATGAAAAAGTGACCGCGATTGTCCCAGCGAAGCTCATCGGTTGGGCCCACGAGGCGAAGATATGCTTCATGAACGAGGGCCGTCGCTTGCAGCGTGTGGTTGCTTGGCTCCTGCGCCATGCGCGCGGCCGCGAGCTTGCGCAACTCGTCATAGACGAGCGGGAGTAGTTTCGCCGCGGCCTGCTGATCGCCGCCTACAGCCGCCTCAAGCAATTGCGTGACGTCGGACATGTCGCTCCAAGGTTACGACTCGTCCTGAGAATCCGAATGCCGTGGGCGGGACTCGAACCCGCACGGGGTGTTACCCCAGGGGATTTTAAGTCCCCAGCGTCTGCCATTCCGCCACCACGGCTTTTTCAGTGGTCAGTGGTCAGTGGTCAGTGGTCAGTGGTCAGTGGTCAGTGGTCAGTGGTCAGTGGTCAGTGGTCAGTGGTCAGTGGTCAGTGGTCAGATAGTAGCATTGGCTTTTGATGTAAAGACCTTCGAAACGGTTTTCTCGATTTGCTAACCGCTGACCATGCTTCTAACGGAGCACGCCGGCCTCGTCGGGTTCGCTTAGGACCATCAGGCCCATCGCTTTGAGTAGTGGGGCGGCGCGGACGGGGTCGCGGAGTTGCAGGCGGACCGTGCCTTTGTCGGGGCGGTAGTCTTTGCATCGCACCGGCAGGCCGACGCTCCGGCCAATCCCTTGCCCGATCACCACGCCGGGGAGGCCGAAGCCGAAGCCCAATACGACGATGGCCAACAGGAATCGCTCCGGGCGAAATGCCGGTGCGGCAATGGCGAGGGCCACGATAAGTGCGATGGCCAGACCCACGCCCAGGCCCGTGACCGCTCCGAGGATGCGCCTGCGATGACGGGTAGTCGCACACGTGTCGCAAAATGGAACGGCGATCGTGGACATCTGATTCGCTTTCACCATCATCACCGCGAGGTTTTGACCGGTCTCGGTGCCGCAGCCAGAGCAGAACGGCGGGAACGGCAACTGCGTGAGTTGCACATTGAGCCAACCGTCTTTGTCGGGCACTGCAATCGGCGGGATGGAAAACGAATCGGGCAGATCGAATTCCCGGTGGCCGCGAAGCCGCCAGCCGATATCGGAGAGCAGCCCGCCCAACTCGCCGATGCGCACGTCGTAAAGATCCTTGAGTGCGAGTTGACCCTCGTTGCTCTCCGCTTGCGGCAAGTTCAACTCCGTCGGCAGTATGGCCGCGACCTGATCCTCCGGTCCCGAGACAGCCACCGGCACGGTCGGGTCAATCGGTAACACGACTAGCTTTTGATCGGGCTCGAACTTGGTGCCCCCTGCTTGAAACAAAGGCCACGGCAAGAACACCGAGCGATTGCGATAGACGAGCGACACGCCCTCGGGCTGCAACGTCGCGGTGCCCCCAAGTAGCCAGTGAATCACCAGAGAGCGCACGAGCCACGTAACGACGGCGAAACTGACCAACACGCCGACGAAGCGTGACCAATCAATGCCACGCTGTCTTGGCCCATGCGGCAGGATCAGCATGAGCAATATCACGACCAAAAACCCGGCGAACGCGCCGATGACCGTGGCGAGTGCCTTGCGGCGGCGCGGACCGAATGTGATCGGCGTGTCCGATAAATAGCTATGCGGGTCGGTCCGGAGCCGAGTGAGGTCGGGAATTGCAGCGGAAAGAGGCCGCTGCAACCGGCGGTCGATCGCCTGAATGGTTTCGACGATCAGATGAAAAAGCAGATGTTCCATTCGTCGCAATCAAGGGCCTGTGCCCGTTATTGATAAGATGCACCGATCGTGAATTCTACTCGCTATTTCGCCACCTGTGCCCGCGGCCTGGAGCCGATCCTGAGCCGCGAGCTGGCAAACCTCCAGGCTCAGGATATTTCCCCGGGCCGGGGCGGCGTAGCTTTTGCGGGCGATCGGGCCCTGCTCTACCTGGCGAACTTGTCGCTGCGCACGGCCGTCCGGGTTTTGCAACCCATCCTGGAAGCCGAAGTCAAGTCGCCCGACGAATTGTATCAGGCCGTGCTCACCATCGACTGGGCCGCGCTGATGACGCCGGACCACACTTTGGCCGTCGATGCCAACGTCCGCGACTCGGCGATCACGCACTCGCAATACGCGGCCCGACGGGTGAAGGATGCAATCTGCGATCAGTTCCGGGAGAAAACCGGTGTCCGGCCCAGCGTCGATACTGAACGGCCGATGGTCGGACTGAATCTGCACATTTACAAGAACCGTGCGACCTTGAGCCTCGACAGCTCGGGAGATTCACTGCACAAGCGCGGATACCGGCCGGCACTGACCATTGCACCGCTCAACGAGGCTCTGGCGGCGGGCTTGATCCTGCAAACGGGCTGGCATGGCGAAACGGCATTCGCCGACCCGATGTGCGGATCGGCCGCGCTGCCGATCGAGGCGGCGTGGATCGCTCTGCACCGGCCGCCGGGGCTGACCCGCAAGCACTTCGGTTTCATGGGTTGGCTGGATTACGACGTCGGCGAATTCGCCGCAGTGCGCGACGAGTTGCGACAGCAAGTGAAGAAGCAGTTGGAGCATCCCGTGATCGCGGCCGACGAGCGTGGCGACGTGGTGGACTTCGCGCAGAAGAACGCGCGGACGGCCGGCGTGCGCAATGTCATCACGTTCGATGTCGCGGACATTCGGCAGTGGAAACCGCCAACTGAAACCGGCACCTTGATCGTGAACCCGCCATACGGCGAGCGCATTGGCGAAGAGGACGAACTAGTGCCCGTGTATCAGGCTTTGGGTGAGTTGTTCTCGAAACGGGCGACGGGCTGGAGTTGCTGGGTCTTCACGGGCAACCCGCGGTTGGCCGAGGCGATTGGTTTGGAGCCGAAGGAGAGCGTGCCGTTCTTCAACGGCAAAATCCCGTGTAGGTTTTTGAAATACGAGAAGAGTTAACCGCAGAGACGCAGAGAGCGCAGAGAAAATACCGAGAAAAGGTATTTTCTGTCTTTCTCTGCGTCTCTGCGGTTAACTCTTTATTCGCTGCGTGAGAAGCTCCAGCCTACTGGCCGGCCGTCGCGATATGGCATCACGCCGTGAAATGTCCGCGGATCATCATCGAAGACAAGCGGCAGGAAGTGTCGATCGCCTTCCCAGAGCGGCAACTCGGCAATCAAATCCAGTTCAATCCACTCGAGAGTGCCTTCATTCGTTACGGCTGGCGGCACGCCGGAGAATCGGTCAATCACGAAGATGAACCCAAACCAATCCTCGCCGCCTTTGCCGAAGCCGGGCCAACTGATCGTGCCACATAGCCGGATGGATTCGCACTTGATGCCAGCCTCTTCATGCAACTCGCGTGTCATTCCGGAGACGATGTCTTCGTCGGGTTCGAGCTTGCCGCCCAGACCGTTGTACTTGCCGAAGTGCGAGTCATCGGGCCGGGTGTTGCGATTGATCATCAGCACCCGCCGGCCATCGGGCGAAAGCACGTAGCCGAGCGTGGCCAGCACGGGCGTGTACGGCATCACTCGTCTCCAGGAGTCGGCGTGTCTTTCAGTTCTCGGATGATGTCGCGGACCTGCTGGACGTCGAGATCGCTGACGCCCTCGCGGCGTTGGTACCGGCGTTCGAGATTGTCGAGGACTACTTCCCAGATCTCGCGCGTGGCCGAGATGCGCTTGGAGTCGCCACGGCGATGCGTGCGAGCGCGGAACTTCCAGAACCCGCCAAAGCGCTCGGCGAAGATATAGCGCTTCTCGCCGGTCGCGGGGTCGGTATCAGTCCACTTAATTTCCATGAAAAGGAATTCTAACCGCAGAGAACGCAGAGAACGCGGAGCAAACCAAGAATTGAATTTGTATTGCTCCGCGCTTTCTGCGTTCTCTGCGGTTAAATCTTGTTTTTCTCTACAAAGTTCGCGAAATCCGGCGGTAGTGGCATTGTCCAGTGCAGGCGCTCGCCCGTGGCGGGGTGAGTGAAGCCCAACTCGGCCGCGTGCAGGGCGAGCCGCGGGGCACCGCTTTTGTCCTCGGTCAGCTTGCCGTACACCGGGTCGCCGCAGACGGGATGGCCGGACTCGGCCAAGTGAATACGAATCTGGTGCGTTCGGCCCGTTTCGAGCCGGCAGGTCACGAGCGAATAATCGCCGAGCGGAGCGACGGCTTCGATGTGTGTCACCGCCAGTTTGCCCATGCCCTCACCGAGGCCACTGCCACGCCGGCCATCGCCGCGATCGCGGATGAGCCAGGAGCGGATCGTTTGCACCTGTGGCTGGCCGAACACGATCGCGAAATACTTGCGGTCCACCGTGTGGGCGTGAAACTGCCGGCCAAGGTTTTGTTCCGCTAGGGCTGAACGTGCGAAGACCACCAGGCCGCTGGTGAGCTTGTCGAGGCGGTGCACCTTCCTCAAGCGGGCCAATTGGCGCAACGAAGCACCGACTCGCTTGGCGACGAGCTTCTGCAATCGCTCATCGAGAGTAGGCACGAGTGCCCGGCGCTGCGAATCCCAGTCGCGTTCCTCGGGGTGCCGGACCGTGCTGATCCCGGCCGGCTTCTCAACCACGACCACGTGGTGATCCAGATGACGTATGGCCAAGTCCTCGACGAATGACTCCGGCAATTTGTCCGGCCGGTCGAGCAGTTCGATCACGTCGCCAGGTTTAACGCGGCGAGCCGAATCGAGCCAGAGCTCGCCGTTGAGCCGAACGTGTCGGGTCTGCACGAAGCGATCGATCTTGGACCAGGAGAGCTCGGGTCGATGCGCACGCACGATGGCCGCCAGGGTCTGGCCGGCGATGTCGGCGGTGATTTCGATGCGCTGCGGGTCGGCCATGAGTTCAGGATACGCGTGCAGCAGGAAATTGGTCCTGGCAAGTGGCGCGCGTACAACTCTGGCCGCCTTAGAAGTCCTCTTCCGGCCATTGAATCGCATCGAATACTCGTCGTAGCTTTTCACCACGCTGTGGATTCACCTGCTCTACATACGCGATCTGGCCTCGCAATACCGCTCGAAAGTCAGCTCGCTGGTCTCGGTTTTGTGTCACGACTCCTTTCGTCAAGCAATTGTGCAAAACGGCCTTGATTCGATCAAACTCATTTCGCTTGATATTTGGATGTTGATTGACGACTATTCCCACAAGTTGTTGTCGAATTCCTTGCCGCATGAAGCGGTTTTTTCGGAAATTGAGTTCGAATCCCGATTCAGCGACGATGACCCCGACCAGGACTTGGAACCGGCGCGATGAGCGCGCGAGCGATGTGCCTCCCGAAAATGCCATGTCGTCTGCATATCGCGTGTATGTCGCGTCAAAGTGACTCGCAAGCGCGGCCAGGCGAACGTCCAATTCAAAGCTGCGGAGATTCGCCAATGATGGAGACGTGGGTGCGCCTTGTGGCAAGTGTCGAGATTGGTATCGCGCACACGACGCTGGTTCTTCAAGAAGTTTGGCGAGTGTTTCGTCGTTGGTCGAGGTCGTGCACAAACATGCCAGCAGACGGGCAATCGTGAGCGGGTAGCCAGCACTCTTGAACACACTCACAATTTGAGAATGTGGGATGGACACGAAATAGTCTTGAAGATCAAAGCGCAAGACGATGGTCTGGCTGACGTGGGGCTCGGCGAATGACACAATTGAGCGACCATTGCGAAACGCATGGGCCAAGTTGTGCGGCGGAATCTTGTTGACAATCTCTTTTAGTATTTGTCGCTGAATGACCTTCAACCTGGCTTTTGGAATTTCGAGCAAACGCCAACGACCTCTCCGTTTTGGAATCCATCGTTGTCGATAGTGGCGCATTCGTTCTTCGGTCGCTCGGGGT
This sequence comes from Gemmataceae bacterium, assembly GCA_045802605.1. Taxonomy (GTDB): domain Bacteria; phylum Planctomycetota; class Planctomycetia; order Gemmatales; family Gemmataceae; genus JBJMQS01. The sequence goes on from JBJMQS010000019.1 coordinate 111,159, forward strand.
GTAGTACCGAGAATGTCGGCAAACCATTCCAAACGCGACGTAGATATTCCGAGCCATTTCGCTAATTGGTCCTTTGTCGTGATTGCGAGAACGTCCCACCTGCGCGGCTCCTCCATTGCCGGCAAATTCCAAAAATACTCCGCAATGTGAACCGGAATGTCGGTTTCATGCAAGCATGAGATCACCGATTCAATGGTCTTGGGCGGCATATCTGGAAAGGTTTTCAACAGGGGTTTGAGAATGCGTGCGATCTCCCGGCCGCGCAAACCGGTGGCGCGAATGAGACGCTTCCGCAAATCGACTCGTTGCCACTTTCCGGACATGGCAGCGGCCGCGATGTTTCGTAATGCCGGTGAAGTCATGAAGAGACGGCGGCTGCACCAACCCACTCGTGATGCGCGACGCGTTATGCGTGTTAGCGCATCCATCGTCGCGCGCTGGAATCTCGAACTTCAGTCTCGCCCCTGGGGTAACCCCAGAGCAGCGAAATCGCCACCGAAATGACGCGTTTCGCTCGCTTGGCGCAGACCGCCTTCGCCGACATTGTGGAGTGCAGGACGGCCAGCGTCAACGGCGAGAGTACATTTAGGAGCGTCGAGGCGTCGGCCCAACGTGGTAAGTCTCTGAAGTTTGGTAGTCTCACACGTCGGGCTAACGCCTCGACGCTCTTTTAATTCACGAACTACGTCTTGTCGCGTCTCCCATGTCCGGCCCGACCGGGCCGGTAGCCCGTCTTTCCCGGTTCTGGTTTCTTCTTGGGCACTGGCACCGCGTGGTAGTAATCTGCATTCGCATTCTTGCGACGACCCGCGATCGCTTCCTTTGGCGGGGTGGACGGGATAAGTGCGTCGCAGCCGTTGCCAATCAGGTCGCCGCGGCCGGCTTGGAGCAGCGCTTCGCGGACGAGAAAGTAATTGGCCGGTTTGAAGAACTGCATCAGCGCGCGTTGCAGTTTGCGGTCGTGCACGGCGCGGGCGACGGTCACCGGCTTCTTGGTGAACGGATCGATGCCGGTGTAGTACATGCAGGTCGCGATGTCGAAGGGGGCCGGGATGAAGTCTTGCACCTGATCGGGCCGGTAGCCATTGCGCTTTAGGTACACGGCCAGGTCAATCATTGCGTGCACATCGCTGCCGGGATGGCTGGCGATGAAGTACGGCACGAGGAACTGCTTCGGCTTGCCAGCCTTCTCGGATGCTTTCTTGAATTGCCGAGCAAAGCCGCCGAAGTTGTCGATCGACGGTTTTTTCATCTGCGCCAGCACGCCGGGGTCGGTGTGTTCAGGCGCGACTTTCAGCCGCCCCGGAACGTGATGCTCGGCGAGATCGCGGACATATTCCGGATCAAGCTGAGCCAGATCCATGCGCAGGCCGCTGGAAACGAGCACCTTCCGGATGCCGGGCTCGGTGCGGGCCCGCTTCATGAGTTCGCGCAATGGGCCGTGATCGGTGCCAAGCAGTTTGCAGATGGACGGATGCACGCAGGACTGGCGTTTGCACTTCGCTTCCACTTCGGGATTGGTGCAACGCATCTGGTACATGTTCGCGGTCGGGCCGCCGATGTCGGAGATGGTGCCTTTGAAATCCGGGTCGGCCGAGAGCTTGCGGACTTCGCGCAGAATCGATTCTTGGGAACGCGATTGAATGATCCGGCCCTGGTGCGCGGTGATCGAGCAGAACGTGCAGCCGCCGAAGCAGCCGCGCATGAGCGTCACCGAGTCCTTGATCATCTCGTACGCCGGAATCGGCTCAGCGTAGCTCGGGTGCGGCCGACGGGTGTAAGGCAAATCGTATATGCGATCCATGTCTGGGTCGGCGAGCGGCAACCGCGGCGGGTTGGCAATGACCGCCTGGTCGCCGTGCCATTGGATGATGGCGGCGGCATTGAACGGATTGGTGTGCGTGTGGATGATGCGTGTCGCTTCGGCGAAGTGAAGCTTGTCGGCTTTGACTTGGTCGAAGGACGGAATGGTGACGTATTGGAACTCTTTGTCTTCGTTAGCCCGAAGCGCAAGCGAGGGTGAACCCCGCAAATGCTCACTCGGCTCGCCCTCGCTCGCGCGTCGGGCTAACAAATCTTTGGACTCTTTCGCGCCGAGGGCGTAGGCCACGCCGCGGAGGTGACGCAGTTCCTTGACCGTCTTGCCAGCTGCTAATCCCTTGGCGATTTCGACGATTGATTCTTCGCCCATACCGAAGGCCAGCAGGTCGGCTTTGCAGTCGAGCAAAATCGACTTGCGAACCGTGTCGCTCCAGTAGTCGTAATGGGCCAGCCGCCGCAGGCTCGCTTCCACGCCGCCAGCGATCACGGGCACATGCGGAAATGCTTCGCGGGCGCGGTGGCAGTAGGGCAACGTCGCGCGGTCGGGGCGCAAGCCGATTTTGCCGCCGGGCGAATAGGCATCGTCGTTGCGGACCTTTTTGCTGGCCGTGTAATGGTTGATCAGCGAATCCATGTTCCCAGCCGAAATAGCGAAGAACAGCCGCGGCGGCCCAAATTGCCGCCAAGGTTCGCAGGAGCGCCAATCGGGTTGGCTCAGGATGGCGACGCGGAAACCTTCGGCCTCCAGCACTCGGCCCAGAATGGCCATGGCGAACGACGGATGATCGACGTAGGCATCGCCAGTGACGAAGACGATATCGACGGCGTCCCAGCCGCGCGCGGCGACCTCGGCCTGCGTCATCGGCAATGCCGGCGCGGCAAAGCGCTCATTCCATAGCGACAGACTCAATCGGCCCGGTGCGGACATGGTAAGGCATTATACCGGTAAAGCATTGAACCGCAGAGAACGCGGAGAACGCAGAGAAAACGAGCTGTATTTCTCTGCGTTCTCCGCGTTCTCTGCGGTTCAATGCTTTTTCTTATACTCCCGCGAAGGCCTCGTTTGCGGCGAAGCGAATCATTTCCGGCAGGCCGTCGTCGGTGACGCGGCTGACGGCGGTGTCCACATCGAGCCATTCGCGTTGACGGCGATGTTGTTCGGGCCATTCATCGGCCACGCCAGTCACTTCCATGATGAAGACCATCACGTGGTGCGATCGGCCCATCTTCTCGTAGACGTAGCTGCCGATTGCGTCGCCGACGACGCGGCCCCTCAGCCCGGCTTCTTCCCAGGCTTCGACGAGTGCGGCTTCGATTGGAGTGTGTTGCGGGTCGATCTTCCCTTTGGGGATGACCCACCGCTTGCCGGAACTGGAGGTGACAAGGCAGATTTGGCCGTCGCGAATTGGAATCACGGCGGCCTGCCGAACTGGTTCACTCATATCCGCGATAGTCATGGCAGCATCCCGCGCCAATTGTAGTTACGTAACATCATGCCTTTCACATGAGCAAACAGCAAGCCCATAGAGACCTTCAATTTAAAATTTCTTGGGATCTTCACTTCGCCGGTCCGGCACCCCATCGCTCGAATAGGCGATGCTCGACGCCGAGTTGGTCGCAGACACGGCCAACGACAAAGTCTACCAACTGGGTAATCGAGGTCGGTCGGTGATAGAACCCCGGTGACGCCGGCAGGATAATCGCCCCTGCTTCGGCACACGCGGTGAGATTCTTCAATTGCACGATGCCCAGCGGCGTCTCGCGCGGCACGAGCACCAGCTTGCGACGTTCCTTCAGATGTACGTCGGCGGCGCGATGGAGCAGATTGTCGGATAGGCCATGTGCAATCGCCCCTACAGTGCCCATGCTGCACGGACAGATTGTCATGCCACCCGTCAGGAACGAGCCCGAGGCGATACCGGCCGAGAAGTCGCGGTAGTGATGGTAATGCAAGCGGCCCAAATCGATGTTGCCAGCGAGGTCGCCCAAAAGATCCGTGGGCCGAAAGTTCTCGGCATCGATCGATCGACCAGTTTCCTGTTTCAACACCTCCGCTGCGGCCGGGCTGAAACAGAAGTGCACCGTGCGACCCGATGTCAGCAATACTTCAAGGAGGCGAAGGCCGTAAACGGAGCCGCTAGCTCCGGTGAATGCGACAACGAGATCGGTTTGAGACATGTGATTTGCTTTAATCGAGCCGGAGGCGGCAGCGACGGTTTTTGCTACTTCTTCTTTTCTGATTTATTCTCTTCCAACGTCACCAGAATCATAACCGCGGTGGGCTTCTCGCCCATAACGTCCTTGTCTTTATTCTTGGGCGAGCCGGGTGCGGGTTTGCGCACGCCCATGTGGACTTCTACCGCCTGGCCGACCGTCAAATTCTTTAACTCAGCCATGTAGCCGGGCAGTTTGGGATCGTCGCCCTTCTTTTGTCGTTTCTCTTCTTCTGTGTATGGCTTCGGCTTATTGTGCTCATCAAACCGTTCCGGCAACTTTAGCGATCGCACTCTGACGTCGCTGGCCATGTCGAGGTCAAGTCGAGGCGTCTGTGCCGTCAGTTTCTTACCGCTGCTGGTGGGTACCGCCACGACTGTTTCGACGGTGATCTTCATCTCGTCAATGTCGATCTTTGTAATCTTGCCCGATATCTTGTTGACAATTTGATATTTCTGGAAATCAGCAGCCGGCTTCGCGGCGCCTTTAGTTGGTTCTTTGGATTTGTCGTCCGCCAGAAGTGGCACTGTTGCAAACAACAATGTCCACGCAGTCAAACCAATTATCTTGGGCATGGCCGGGCTTTCCTCAATCAGGGGATCGGGACGTCTTTGAATGTGAAGGGCACTTCAATGGTGCTAGGATGCTGGGCGCGAAAGACGATGCGAGCCGGGGCCAGCGCGTCTTTGGGAAGTTTGGCGATCATGCTCAGCTTAGCTTTGATTCCGTCGGTTCCCTGAGATGCCTGGATTTCTCGGAGCATTGAAATCGGAATTCGCTTGCCGGCCGCGTCAATGATCGAGATGCCGCAATACTCCGAAACATCAGGCAGTTTGAGTTTTTCGGCCGTGGCGGTCATTGACCACCCTCCCATGCCACCCATTTGCATCTGAGCACGCCCGAGCTGATTGAGGTTGAAATTCTGGGGGGTGACGTCGGCGGGACTCTCAAGATTGAGGTCGAGCTTGAGCTCACCCTCAGGCGTTCGCTCGGCGGCCAGCAAAGTAAGACTCGCGCCCAAGCTGCATCGGGCGCTTTTGCCGACCCCTTGCATCGGGTTGGTCAGCGTCAACAGTTCGTCTTCGACACGGAAGGAAAGCGAAAGCGTACCGGCCACTTCGCGCAGTGTCTTCGCCGCCTCATTGCCTCGGCGAAAGCGTACGGGTAGGTAGTAGCTCCGTCTCGTATCCTGCGGCATTTGGTTAAATGGCGACATCATGAACACCGGAAAGTCGTCGTCACGTTCCCGCTCGGCGCTGCCGCCTATCACCGAAGCCGTGAGCCGCTGGCCCCGATCATCAATCGCCTGAGCCAACTTCAGGCCCGGAGCATTGTGCCAAGCGTATTTTGATTCGATTGATACTTGCAGCGGCAAAACGAACTCGCCGGAGTCGGCGATCATTGCGGGTATGGGCGGTGCGGTCGGCAGGATTCGCAATCGCACTGCGCCAGCTAAATATGTCGGGATCGGGCTTGGCGTCGCGTCGTAGAGATAAATCTCTTTGGCAGTCGCGACGCCATCGGATGGCCGCGAACTTCGAGCAAACACGACCTGACGTTGAAATCGCGCGTCGGAATCCGGGTTTTGCTGTGACGCGGGCATTCCTGGCATCGGCGTCACGCCGTCCCACTCTGAGAGATTCGCAGCTTTACAGAATTCGTCCAGCGCCTGCCAGGCGGGAATCTTGCCGTGCGACTTATAGGACACGAGGCGGTTAAACTTGGATGAGTCGCGGGATGCAGTTGGTGGGAGTACGATCGGGAGGATAGGCTGCCGACCCGTTGGCACCGCGACTTGTGATCGGAATGCCGTCACCGCGTCCCGGAGAGGGAGTGCCTCATGGGTCGTTTTGTTTGTGAGGTCTACCTCGACCAATGTCGGAACCAGCGTCTTGGCCGACTTAATTCGCTGCTCGATCCGCTGAATGAGTTCGCCGGCTCGCCGAGCAATTTCGCTGTCCGGAGAGGCAGCTGCGTCCCGAAGTGGATTCAGACCGGCTTCGCCCAGCGCATCAAGTGCGATAAACGCAGCTTCCCGCTCATGGTAATTCGCGCTGCCGAGTTGGGCGATGAGATCCAACGCGCGATTGGCCGCGGGCTCGGCCAAAGCGGCCGACCAGGCAACGACGGCAAAGACTAACGCAAGGATGACTTTTCGCATGGTGTTTCCCCCGCAGGGGACATGATGGCTCTAGTGAGTTTAACCGGCTGAGCGCCTGCAGGCTAGCAGGCATTACAGAATTAACCACAGAGCACACAGAGAGCACAGAGAAATGCCTTTTCTCTGTGCTCTCTGTGTGCTCTGTGGTTTGCTTGCCTACCATAATCCCTATCTCCGCAGGGACGTGACTCATGGCCAAAGGCGAACTGCCACGGCTGGCGATTCTGGGCGGCGGGCCAATTGGAATCGAAGCCGCGCTCATCGCTCGCCGGCTTGGCTGGCCCGTCAAGATCTACGAACGCGGCCGGCTCGGCGAGCATCTGGAACGTTGGGGCCACGTCCGCATGTTCACGCCGTTCGGCTCCAACTCCACAGTTCTCGGGCGATCCATCCTCAAAGAAGAACGCTCTAAGCTCGAAATCCCCGTTGAGAATCAAATCCTGACCGGCCGCGAACACGTCGCATCGTACCTCGCGCCACTCGCAAAAAGCCCTGTGCTCGAGGGTTGCTTGCAGACCGAGACCCAGGCCATGGCCCTCGGCCGAGGGCTGTTATTCAAGACCGACAATGAAAAACGCACAGCGCAATCGTTTCGCATTCTGTTGCGCGACACCAAAGGCAATGAGTCGATTGCCGAAGCGGATGTCGTCTTCGATTGCACCGGCACCTTCACTCGGCATCGTTTCCTCGGCGCAGGCGGTCTTCCCGCTCCCGGCGAGTTGGCGAATGAAGCTCAGATCGCCTACGGATTGGAAGACATTACCGGCGGCCAGCGAAACAAGTACGCCGGCAAGACAGTGCTGCTCGTCGGCAGCGGCTACACCGCGGCTACGCACGCCTGCCTGCTGGCCGACCTCGCGGCCACTGCGGCCGAGACTTGGGTCACCTGGCTCGCTCGCAGCCCGCGCTCCACGCCACTGCCTCGGGCTGCCGAGGATCCGCTCAAAGAGCGCGATAAATTGGCCGTGCGGGCGAATTCGTTGGCGAGCCGGGGCGAGGGTAACATCGAGTTTCATCCGTCAAGCGTCGTTGAGCGAATCACGAGTGCCGGCCCCGATAAGGGATTTCAGGTAGTCGCTCGCATCGGACTTGAGAACAAGACTTTTGACGTCGATCGAATCATTGGCAGCGTCGGCTATGCACCCGATGGTGCGATGCACCGGGAACTGCAGTTGCAGGAGTGCCCCGTCACGCAAGCGCCGGCCGCTTTGGGCGAGGCCTTGCGGTCGCACCGCTTCGACGAACTTGCAGGCCCGAGCTTTGGCGCGGCGTCACTGAAAACTAGCGAACCGAACTTCTTCGTTCTCGGCGCCAAGAGCTTTGGTCGGCATCCGGGCTTCTTTTTGAAGACGGGCTTCGCGCAGTTGCGCGACGTATTCTCCGCGCTCACCGGCAAATCGGCTTCTTACTTTGCCGGAGATTTGTCGTGATTGTTGTCCTCTGGCTTGGCAAGAGAGGGGCCGGGGGGATGGGTCGAATCTCGCACTCATCATCGGAGACGTTCGCGAGTCAGACGTTTCCACCCCGTTCACCTCGGCCCTTCTTTCACCAAGCGCAGGAGGAACATTAGACGGATGAACCTCGTAACGGGCGGCGCGGGGTTCATCGGCAGCCATCTCGTCCGGATGTTGGTGGACCACGGCGAAAGAGTTCGTGTGCTCGATCGGCCCGGGGCAACCGTTGAGCATCTTCCGACTGGCCGCATTGAAATTGTGTTCGCCGATATTCGCGATCGCGCCGCGGTTGAAAAAGCCGTCGTCGATTGCGAACGAGTCTATCACCTCGCCGCCAACCCGCAGCTTTGGACGCACCGCAAGGGGCACTTTCGGCAGGTCAACTATCTTGGCACTGTCAATGTGCTCGAAGCCGCGCTGGCGGCCGGTGCACGGCGCGTACTGCACTGTAGCACCGAGAGCATTCTCACCCGTGCCCGACAAACGACCGCTATCGCAGAAGATCAACAAGTGCGGCAGTCGGAGGTGATCGGCGCGTATTGCAGGTCGAAGTGGCAGGCCGAACAGTTTGCGTTTCGATTGGCATGTGCTGGCGCACCGGTGGTAATCGTCAATCCCACACTGCCCATCGGGCCCTGCGATCGTGGCCGCTCACCGCCGACGCAAATGATCCTTGACGCGGCAATGGGCAAGCGCACTGCCTATCTGGACGCGGAACTCAATCTCATCGATGCCCGCGACGTCGCGGCCGGCATGATCGCGGCGATGGAACGCGGCCAGCCGGGCCGTCGCTACTTATTGGGACATGAAAATTGGACGATTCGCGAGCTGTTTGAATGGGTGTCGAAGCTGGCGGGGACCACCGGGCCACGCTGGGCGGTGCCTTATCCAATTGCGCTGGGTGCCGCGATGGCCAGCGAATGGGTGGCGGACGTTTTCACGCACCTAATCCCGGCCGCGTCGGTCACCGGGGTGCGACTGACCCGGCGAACCATGCGATTCGATCCCCGGCGAAGTCTGCAAGAACTCGGCATGAGTCCGCGGCCCGTGAGGGAATCGCTCGCTGAAATGTTGGTTTGGTTCCGGGAAATGCGGTGGTTAGCCGCGACGCGCTAGCGGAGCGCGCTCGGCAACGCAAAGCCTCCGCCTTGCGGCTAACCGGGTTTGCCCTTGCCGCTGTGACGGCCCTCGGACTAAGATCGCTGCCGGGAACGGGTTGCAACCGGATTGCTTCGGAGAGGATGCCGCCGTGCAAGGAGCGCCTTCCCGCATCGCGCGAAGACCGGCCCCGGTTCGGGCCGCGATCGCCGCTGCACGCCGGGCACTGCTCGACCGTCAACGGGCCGATGGCCACTGGGTCGGCGAGCTTCAAGGCGACACGATTCTCGAATCCGAATACCTCATCCTGCTCGCGTTTTTAGGCCAACTCGATCACCCCGACGTTCCCAAGCTCGCTAATTACATCCGTACGCAGCAACAACCCGATGGCGGCTGGTCGAATTACCCCGACGGTCCGCCTGACATCAGTGTCTCGGTCAAAGCCTATTTCGCGCTGAAGCTTGCGGGCCACTCGGCGAACGCTCCGCACATGCAGCGGGCGGCCGCGGTAATTCACAAACTCGGCGGCGCGGAAGCGTGCAACAGCTTCACTAAGTTCTACCTCGCGCTGTTGGGGCAAATCCCTTACAGCAACTGTGCCGCGGTGCCGCCGGAACTCGTGCTGTTGCCGCGTTGGTGTTACGTGAATCTGTATGCGATGTCGAGTTGGACAAGGACGATCGTCGTACCGCTGAGTCTGGTCTATGCGTACAAGCCGGTGACGGATGTGCCCGTTGAGCGCGGCGTGCGTGAACTTTTCCTCGGCGATCCACACGAGGTGAAGCCACCGTGCAGCGCCACCGAAAAGCGATTCACATGGACAAACTTTTTTCTATTCACCGATCGAACCTATAAGCGAGTCGAACGCTTTCTCGGACCGATTCGCCGGCTAGCAGTGCGTAAGGCCACTGCATGGATGCGCAATCACTTCCATGATTCGGACGGCGTGGGAGCCATCTTCCCGCCGATGATCTACACCGCGATCGTGCTGCACGCGATGGGCAAAGGCCACCACGATCCCGAAATGCAATGGGCGATGAAGCAACTCAACGATCTGAAGATTGAAGAGGGCAACACGCTCCGCTTGCAGCCGTGCTTATCGCCAGTGTGGGACACCGCGCTTTCGACCATCGCACTGGCTGACGCCGGGATGGCGAGCGATTCGCCCTGCATGCGCAAAGCTGTCTCCTGGATGCTCGACCGTGAAGTCCGCACGCCGGGTGACTGGAGTCTGGCGAACCCCGGCGTAGAGCCGGGTGGCTGGGTCTTCGAGTATCGCAACGCCTTTTATGCGGACACCGATGACACCGCGATGGTGCTCATGGCATTGGCTCGCTCACACCCCGCACCGACGGCGAAACCCGATTTACCCAGTTTGTTAAGCGAAGATCTGAGCGACGAGCCGGCTGTCAATCGGGCCGTACGTTGGCTTTTCGCATTGCAGAACAAAGATGGCGGCTGGGCGGCGTTCGATCGCGACATCAATCGCAAGGTGCTCGAGAAAATCCCCTTCGCCGACCACAACGCCATGCTCGATCCGAGTTGCCCGGACATCACCGCGAGAGTGCTCGAAGCATTAGGACACTACGGAATCGGTCTGGGTCACCCGGCCGTCGATCGCGCGATCGAGTTTCTGCGCCGCACACAGGAACCCGACTGCGGCTGGCCGGGCCGTTGGGGTGTCAACTACATCTACGGCACCTGGCAGGTGCTGCAGGGTCTTGCGGCCATCGGATTCGACACAACCGACTTGATGGTCCGCCGCGCGGCCGAGTGGCTCAAGCGCGTGCAGCAACCGTCGGGCGCCTGGGGCGAAAGCTGCGCCAGCTATGACGATCGGAGCCTGGCCGGAGTCGGCGCGCCGACCGCGTCGCAGACGGCGTGGGCCCTCCTCGGCTTGATCGCGGCCGGCGAGGCGGATAGCCCCGCGGTCGAAGCCGGCGTCGATTGGATTGTGAAGACACAGAAGTCGGACGGGATGTGGCAAGAAGACCACTTCACTGGCACCGGCTTCCCCAAGGTCTTCTATCTGAAGTACCACTATTACGCGCTGTATTTTCCTTTGATGACACTAGCACGATATGACAGGAATTGTTAGCCGGACGCGCAAGCTACGGGAACCAGAGACTCGCGAGTGGGACCTAGCCTCTGCTTCCCGTAGCTTGCGCGCCCGGCTAACAAATACATAAAGGGATTCAAATGCGTTTTCCGTTGAGCATGACGCTGACCATGGCCGGCTACATCATCAAGAACAAGCTGACCGGGCGGAAGCGATTTCCGCTGGTGCTGATGCTCGAGCCGTTGCACGCTTGCAATCTCACTTGCACCGGCTGCGGCCGTATCCGCGAATATGAGACGACGATCAAAGACAAGCTAAGCGTTGCCGAGTGCCTTGCCTCCGTCGAAGAGTCTGGCGCACCTATCGTCTCCATCTGTGGTGGCGAGCCGATGATTTATCCGCAGATCGGCGAACTTGTCTCCAAGATCATTCGCAAACGCCGGCATGTGATTCTTTGCACCAACGGCATGTTCACCGTGAAACGGCTGCACGAGTTCAAGCCGTCGAGCCGGCTGATGTTCAACGTGCATCTCGACGGCCTGGAAGAGACGCACGACCGCGCGGTCGAACGCAAAGGCGTCTTCCGCGCGGCAGTGGAAGGCATCATCGCCGCGAAGAAAGCCGGCTTCCGCGTTTGCACCAATACCACGATCTATCAGGAAACTGATCTCGCTGAAATCGATCGTCTCTTTGCTTATCTCACCAAGCTGCGCGTCGATACCTTCATGATCTCGCCGGCCTACGGGTACGCGGCGGTCGAAGAGACTAATCCGACGGGTGCCGCTGAGATCTTCCTCACTCGCGATCAGATCACGACCAAATTCAAAGAAGCGGAAAAGCTGCTCGGCAAATACCGGCTCGGCGCATCGCCGGTGTACCTCGAGTTTTTGAGTGGTCAGCGGCAACTCGACTGCACCGCGTGGGGCAACCCCACCCGCAACGTGAAGGGCTGGAAAGGCCCGTGCTATCTCATCACCGATGAGCACCATCAATCATTTGATGGCTTGATGAACGACACCGATTGGTCGAAGTATGGCCGCGGCAAAGACAAACGCTGCGAGCACTGCATGGCCCACTGCGGCTATGAAGCCTCGGCTGCGCTCGGCAAGCAAGGCAAGTGGAGTGACCCGCTGAAGATGTTGAAGTGGCAGTTGACGTAGATGGCGGAGCGTAAGGCGGTGTACCGGTGCCCGAAATGTAAAACGGAAATCCCGTTCGGCACGCGCGAGAAACCGCCGCCCTCTCGATGTCCCAATTGCCACCGCCGTCTCTACATCCCTTCGGATTACGACGGCCCGCTCGCACATATCGCGGAGTGGGTATTTCAGTTCGCACTCGAACGTGAAGCTCAACCCTTTCGACGGCTCAAACCCAATGCGCGCATCGTGGTTGCTGGAGTAGGTCCGGAACGAGCCGCCGCGGCCACGCGACAAACAATTGAGCGATTCCAGCCCCCCGCCGTTATTTCGTGCGGATATGCGGGGGCGCTCTGTCAGGATTTGGCCGTGGGCGAAGTTGTTTACGTCGCCGGAGTCATTGATGAACAGCGTCAAGGCTCGCGGTGCGATGCGATTCGCGGTACTTGTTTGTTGTTGTCGGTCTCTCAGATTGTTGCGGAGCCTAGTGACAAAATTCGGCTCGGAGAAGAATACTCGGCCGACCTCGTGGACATGGAATCGGCAGCGATCGCGCGAGTTTGCAGCGAAGCGAACGTCCCGTTTGGGTGTATTCGGGTTGTATCGGATTCCGTGAGTCAACGTTTATCACCCACGATTGCGCGGCTGCTGGGCGATGGGCAAATATCTGTCTGGAAAACAATGCCTGCAATCCTTCGCAATCCCCTGGTCATTGCAGAATTACTGCGACTCGCACGCGATACAAAAATCGCATCGCTGAAGTTAGGCGAAGCGCTGGCCAGACTGTGAACACGATTGAAATAGAAGAGTCAACCGCGGAGACGCAGTGAGCGCGGAGAAAATACCGAGACGACATCTTGTCTGGTTTTCCTCTGCGCTCTCTGCGTCTCCGCGGTTGACTCTTCTATCCGACGACAAAGTTTACCAACTTCCCCTTCGCGATGATGATCTTCTTGATCTGCTTTCCGGCGATGTGGGACTGCACTTTTTCGTCAGCGAGCGCTGCGGCCTCGATTGCTTTCTCATCGGCGTCCGCGGAGATCGTGAGCCGTCCGCGGAGTTTGCCGTTCACCTGGACTGGCACCTCGATCATGTCAGAACGTAAGAGCGACACATCGTACTGTGGCCACGGCTCATAGGCGAGCGACTCCGTGCCGCCGAGCGCTTGCCACAGCTCTTCGGCAATGTGCGGAGCGAAGGGCGAGAGAAGCAGCACGAACGTCTTGAGCACGGCCTTCGAGCGGGATTGCGACTTGGTCAGGTGATTCGTGAACTCCATCATCGCCGCGATGGCTGTATTGAAGCGTAAGCCGTCCAGATCATCAGTGACGCGCTGAATAGTGACATGCAGGAGCCGCAACGTCTCGCGGTCAGGCTCGATATCTTGCACTGCCGCGTTAGTGTGCAATTTTTCGATGCGTTCATCGGCGATGAGCCGCCATACACGGCCCAGGAAGCGGTACACGCCTTCGACGCCACGCATGCTCCAAGGCTTCACTTGCTCCAAGGGCCCCATGAACATTTCGTAGAGGCGTAAGCTGTCGGCCCCGTACTCTTGCACGACCTTGTCGGGGTTGATGACGTTGCCGCGGGCCTTCGACATTTTGTAAGCCCGGGCGGCGATGCGGACGCTGGGATCTTGCTTCAAAACGAAGAACTCGCCGGATTTCTCGACATCATCCTCAGTCAGTTTCACAGCCTGATCGCAATCTTCGACCGGGTCGCCCTTGCGGTCGGCCGCAATCCATTTGCCATCCCGCTTGTAGCCGGTGAATTCCATCTCACCGAGAATCATGCCTTGGTTTACGAGACGAGCGAATGGCTCCGCGGTGGGCACGAACCCGCGATCAAAGAGCACCTTGTGCCAGAAGCGGCTATAGAGCAAATGGAGCACGGCATGCTCGGCGCCGCCGACGTAGAGATCGACCGGCAGCCAATATTCCGCCTTTGCGGGGTCGCAGAATGTATGCGTATTTTTCGGATCGAGATAGCGAAGGTAGTACCAGCACGAGCCGGCCCACTGCGGCATCGTGTTCGTCTCACGCCGGTACTTCTTGCCGTTGATGGTGACGTTGACCCAATCCTGCGCTTTAACCAGTGGCCCTTCCGGGCTGCCAGTCGGTTGAAAGTCTTCCAACTCAGGGAGCCGCACGGGTAGATCGGATTCGGGAACGGCCATGGTCAAACCGGTTGGTTGACCCAGCGAATCGATCTCATGCAGAATTGGGAACGGCTCGCCCCAATAGCGCTGCCGCGAGAATAGCCAGTCGCGCAGCTTAGTGTTCACTCGGCGATTGCCGAGCCGTCGTTCCTCGAGCCAAGTGATGATTTTCGATTTGAATTCGGGCGTGGTCAGTCCATCGAACGAGCCGGAGTTGATTGCGACGCCATCGCCGACAAAAGCTTCGGTCAGTTTGTCGAGCGTGCTGCCGGTCTTCTCCACCCATTCTTCGGGAGGGCGCACGACCGTGCGAATTGGCAATTCGTATTGCTTGGCGAATTCGAAGTCGCGGACGTCGTGCGCCGGCACGGCCATGATGGCGCCGGTGCCATACGTGGCTAACACATAGTCGGCGATCCAGATCGGGTTCTCTTCGCCATTGACCGGGTTCATGGCGTAAGCGCCTGTGAATACACCGGTCTTGGTCTTTGCTAGATCCGTGCGCTCAAGATCGCTTTTGCGAGCGGCCAGGTCGCGATAAGCGGAGACGGTATCGCGCTGCTCGGGGGCCGTGATGGCGTTCACGAGAATGTGCTCCGGAGCCAGCACAAGGTAAGTCGCACCAAAAAGTGTGTCCGGCCGAGTGGTGAAGACGCGGACGCTCATTCCTGATGCCAGAGCGAAATCGACTTCCGCACCTTCGGAGCGGCCGATCCAGTCGCGCTGCATCGTCTTGATCGATTCGGGCCAATCGACGAGCGCCAAATCATCGAGCAATCGGTCGGCATAAGCCGTGATGCGAAGTAGCCATTGCCGTAGCGGCCGGCGTTCGACCGGGTGGTTACCGCGTTCGGACTTGCCTTCAATGACTTCTTCATTGGCGAGCACGGTGCCCAAGGCTGGGCACCAATTCACGGGCACCTCGGCCTGATAGGCAAGCCGCTTGGAATCTTGATAACCGCGAATGCCGGTCTCGCCTTGGCTTTGAACATCGGCGGGAATCGGCAACTCGGAAATGGGTCGCCCGCGTTTCTCGAACTCGTCGTACCAAGTATCGTGGATCAGCAAGAAGATCCACTGCGTCCACTTCACGTAGTTCGAATCGGTGGTATCGACCTCGCGGTCCCAGTCGTAGCTGAAGCCGAGGCTTTGAATCTGGCGCTTGAAGGTCGCAATGTTTTGCTGCGTGGTTATGCGCGGATGCGTGCCAGTCTGAATCGCGTACTGCTCCGCCGGCAGGCCGAACGCATCCCATCCCATCGGGTGCATGACGTGGAAGCCGCGCATCCGGCGGTAGCGCGCGAGAATATCGGTCGCGGTGTAACCCTCCGGGTGACCCACGTGCAGGCCGGCCCCCGAGGGATATGGGAACATGTCGAGGATGTAGTACTTCGGCCGGTCGGAACGATCGGCGGTAGCGAACGAACGATTCTTCTGCCAATACTCCTGCCAACGCGGCTCAATCAATCGCGGATTGTATGACGGCATGAATTAGCAACCAATTCCCAAGACCCAAGAGACAAAAACCAAGAACCAAAATCCAATTCTAAGGAACGCCGGAGCGTTTGGATTTTGGTTCTTGGAATTTGGATATTGGCAATTACTATTTGCGCTTTGGATCGCGCTCATCGTCCTCGCTGGGGATGCGCGGCTTTTCTTGAACGGGATCGGGTCGGCTGATTTCAAGCGCTTGAATGCCGATCCAAATTCCCATGAGCGCGGCGGCCGAGCGATCGCTTTCATGGGTGAGCGGAATGCGCTCCATATCATCCGGGCGATCGGCGGGCCGCCACATCACGGCCGCTTCGTTTTCCGCAGCGGGAGGTGGTGGCAACTCGATACGGGTGCTGGGGTGGTCGATCATGAGCATCCGTGCGGACGCCATGTAAACAAGTTGGTCGTCGATCATGGTGGGCCTCCTGGGCCGATCCGATGCCTTTATCATCGACACCGCATAGGTATGTGTCAAATCAGAAAACCGCCCGGCAAACAGATTTTCCCTATTTTTCTCGGGATTTTGTTGACTCTGCCCCTATTTCTCCTTAGCCTTCCACAAGAATTGAACCCGCACTTAGCCTCGGGAGTAGTCCATGACCGACAAGAAGGCCAAGCCGTTGAGCAAGACCGAAGTCTTTACCGAACTGGCAAATGTGACTGGCATGCAGCGCAAACAGGTGGCCCAATTCTTCGACGCCCTCACGGGACTCATCTCCCGCGAGTTGGGCAAGAAGGGCGCCGGCGTGTTCGCCGTCCCCGGATTGCTGCGAATCAAGAAGATTCAGAAGCCCGCCACCAAGGCCGGCACCCGCCCCAACCCGTTCAAGCCGGGCGAAATGATGGAAGTAAAGGCCAAGCCGGCACGCAACGTCGTGAAGGCTCAGCCGCTCAAAGGCTTGAAAGATCTCGTGAAGTAACCAGTTTTGCTGAGGGAGTTTACGTTTCGCACGGGTTTTCCGGCGAAACGTAAACTCGTCGCAGCGGCAACGCTTCATTTTTTCAGCCAATTCAGGTAAGGTGGGAACGAATTACCTGTTGGGGAGTCGGTCTCTGCCGATGACCCCCCGCAGGAGCGGTTCGCCACCATGACTGACTCTCTCTACAGCTTCGACCCCCATACCGCTGAACAGATCGACGAGCGTTTGCGCCGGCTCGAAGCGGCCGTGGCTGCGCTCTCCGACACGCATCTGATGGAGGATCGCGTGGCCGAGCGCGTCGCGCAACGGCTCAAGAAGAAAGCAGTGGTCGAAGCGAACGGCACGCCGCCGACCGCGGCATTCGCACCGCCGGCCCCGCAGCGGGGTTGGCTACTGCCGGAACTTTGGGGAGAGGTCCG
This sequence comes from Gemmataceae bacterium, assembly GCA_045802605.1. Lineage (GTDB taxonomy): Bacteria > Planctomycetota > Planctomycetia > Gemmatales > Gemmataceae > JBJMQS01. The sequence continues at coordinate 128,096 of JBJMQS010000019.1, forward strand.
TTCCCTGGTGCAAATGTTCGGCGACCATCGATACCCATTTAGTTTTTCGATGCGACTTGGACCGCTAACAATCGGAGTTCTCTATGTCATCCAAATGTGGACCATCGGCTTGATTCCAGTAGTCGGTTGGTTTTTTGAGCGAATCATTGAGGTCGTGTTGGCCTTCATGCTTTACAAGATCCTGAGCCGAGAAGTGGCACGCTATCGAGCCATGTTCCCAGGGAAGAGCTAACCACAGAGGCACAGAGAAAACAAATCGACGCTTTGGTTTTCTCTGTGCCTCTGTGTCTCTGTGGTTAGCTCTTGTAATATTCCCGGATGAATACGCAACCGCATCATGTGCGACTGGGCGTCAACATCGATCACGTCGCCACCGTGCGGCAAGCGCGGCGCGGTGTTGAACCGGACCCCGTCGCGGCGGCTTTGCTGGCACTCCTGGGTGGCGCGGATGGCATCACGATCCATCTCCGTGAAGACCGCCGGCACATCCAAGACCGCGATCTGCGCTTGCTGCGGCAAGTCGTCACGCAAAAGCTAAACCTCGAGCTCGCGGCCGTTGATGCCATGGTGGCTATTGCGTGCGAGGTTCGGCCCGACGCGGTGTGCATCGTTCCCGAAAAGCGTGAAGAGGTGACGACCGAAGGTGGCGTGGATGTCGCGGCAAACGAGGCGACGATCGCCAAAGCGACGAAGGAGCTTACCGCCTCCGGCATTGAAGTGAGCATTTTCGTCGATCCGGACGCCCGGCAGATCGAGTTGTGCAAAGCCATTGGCGCACATGCCGTGGAGATTCAGACCGCAAGGTATTCCGAGGCTCGTACGTCGGCCCACCACCAGCGCGAGTTGGACGCCTTAAAGGAGGCGGCGACGTACGCAACCGAGCGCGGCTTGACCGTTCACCTCGGCCACGGGCTCAACTACGCCAACGTCCATCACGTGGTCCGGCTGCCCGGTGTGCGCGAGTTGAATATTGGGCACAGCATTGTTTCGCGGGCTGTATTGGTCGGGATGGAACGAGCGGTTCGGGAGATGAAAGAGGCCATGAGGGCGGGGTAAGGGCCGGAATAATCCGGAGAATTTTCCAAGAAATCTCGCTTCGTGTTTTTCTCGGCGTTCTGGGCCTTCTAAGCGGCTAACCCCTTATTTTCCTAGCGTTTTCTAGGCCTGGCCGGTTGACTTGCCCCCCCAAACCGGCTACCATTTTTTGGACTCGTATCGGCTTGCGAGCCCTACCTGCCGGCTAGATTTATCGCCCCCGCATCTCGCGTCCGACTGGTTCGACGCCCCGGCACTATTTTGCGAATGACCGGCCCGCTTGAGCACTTGGCGGGCGGTGCGAAAGAAACATGAGCGAACGCGGTCGATTACTGGTAGACATGCTGCTGTTATTTTGCAGCAGCCTCGTTGTCTCACTTGTGCTCACGCCAGTAATTCGCGCAATAGCTCGCTGTGCCGGGCTGGTGGACCGACCGGACGGCCGCCGCAAGATGCACACGCAGGCGGTGCCTGTTGCCGGAGGCGTCTCAGTATTCATCAGCACGGCGACCGTTCTTCTCTATGCGATTGGCCAACTCACCGAATGGCGCCAAGCCTTGGTCGGCAACGGCGCAATCTTTGGTTCTCTCTTAGCCGCCTGCTCCGTGATCGTGCTCGTCGGGATCATTGACGACGCGTGGGGGATGCGCGGGCGAAGTAAGCTCGTGGGCCAGATGATCGCGGTCGCCATCGTCATCTTCGGCGGCGTCCGGGTCGAAGGGATAACGCTATTCGATGTTCCCTTCCATTGGGGGTACGGGTCTTCAATCGCCATCACCGCTCTTTGGCTCCTTTTGGCGATCAACTCTCTAAACCTGCTCGATGGCATGGACGGGCTGCTCGGATCGATTGGGACCATCTTGTGTCTTACGATCGGTGCCCTGGCCTTTTTGACCGGCCACGTCGCTGCTGGGTGTGTATCGATGGCTTTGGCCGGAGCACTGGTCGGTTTCCTCTGGTACAACTTCCCCCCTGCCACGATTTTCATGGGTGACGCCGGTTCAATGCTGATTGGGCTCGTCGTGGGCACGCTGGCTATTCACGCATCGCTCAAGGGAGCAACGGTTGGTCTCGCGGTGATCCCGGTCGCCTTGATGACCGTGCCACTGCTGGACACCGCCGCGGCCATTGTCCGCCGGCGACTGACGGGCCGAAGCATTTACACCACCGATCGTGGCCATTTGCACCACATGCTGACAGGCCGAGGCCTTTCGAATTGGCAGGTGCTGGCCGTCATCGTCGTGCTTTGCTTGGCGGTGGCGGCCGGGGCGATTGTCAGCCAGGCACGCAAGAATGAGCTGTTTGCGATCGTGCCGTTCATCGGCGTCATCGGCTTTCTGGTGGCTTTCAAGCTTTTCGGGCATTCGGAATTTCAGCTCATCAAACAGCGCTTCGCGGCCATGGTACACAACGTTCGCGGCGGCCATGAGACGGGCGATGTGCATGAAATCAAGGTCCATCTGCAAGGTTCGGGCAACTGGGAAGAGATTTGGCATGAACTGACCGCGGCAGCGGATGACATGAAACTCAAGACGGTCTGCCTGGACGTGAATGCTCCTGCAATTCACGAGGGCTACCACGCACGCTGGGAACGTGCCCAAAAAGGTACGACCGAGTCCTCCGGCTACTGGCGGGTCGAAATCCCGCTGTCGCTGCGCGGGGCAACTATTGGCCGGCTGGAGGTCTTAGGACTTCGCAATGGCGACTCTGCCGGACAGAAGCTCGCCGCCTTGGCCAAGATGGTCGAGGATTTGGAACTCGCCATCACGGAAATGACGTCTGCGCAATTGGTTTGACACGCAAGCGGAGTTGACCGCTTGTGATATGATCATCGGAGCACACCGCGCCGATGATTAGCACCCCTGTACGACCCCGACTGGAGCCGAGCCGTGTCTAACGTACCCGCACTTGTCAACGACCTCGAACTGCCGGAGATGCCGGCCACCCGCAGCAGCGTCAATCTGTTGCAAGTCATCTGGCAGCGCAAGTCGCTTGTGATTCTCGGCATCGTGCTCGGCACGGTGGGTGGGTTCCTCTATTACGCCCAGCGGGCCCCGACGTATATGAGCCGGGCCGCGGCATTGGTGGTGCCAAAGAACGCTGATGCCTTGATGAGGATGAACCTCAATGAATTGCTGATGCACGACTACATGCAGACGCAGACGACCGTGCTGCGCAGCCACGAGATTGCACGTCGGGCTGCTTCTACAAAAGAAGTCAAGGACATGATCGATGCGGGGTCCTTGAAATCTTTTCCAGGAGCCAAATTCGACGACGTCGTCACGGGCATTATGGAATCGTTGACGGTGTCGCGCGAGAACCGCGAAGGCAACGCCCAAACAACGGGCAATAATGTTGTCATTCTCTCTTTTAAGGGTCCAGATTCGCGGGAATGCGAAATCTTCTTACGAAACATCATTAAAGGCTATCAGGATTTCTTGGACGAAACTTACGAGCGAACGAGCAAGGATTTTCAGGAAAAGGTCATAGAAGCTCGCAACACTTTGGATGTCAAAGTCCAGGAAGCCGAAAAAGCCCTGAAGAAATTCCGCGACGAACATAACCAGACTCTTATCTTTGTGAAGTCGAGGGAAGGTTCCTCCTCGGTCGCATCTAAGAGCTGGGAAGTGCTCTCTAACGACATCGCGCTGAAACGGACGGCATTATCGACCGACAAGAAATACTTCGAATATCTAAGTGACTATTACGAGAAATATGGACCGGAACGAACGATCGCGCTGATCGCCGCCTCTGGCGCCAAAAACCTTTTCAATGGCGATAGCGATATTGAAAAGGAAATCACCAAAGCCGAGATTCAACGCGACACTTTGAAAGCGGAACGTGGACCAAATCACCCCGACGTCAGAGCGATAACCGAGCGCATCGACGCTATGCGCAACAGTTATTTTCGCCACAACAAAGATGCGCCAGTAGAAACTCACATCGACGCTGCCAAGAATTTTATCAAGAGCCTCGGAGCCCGGGTCGAGTTGAACGAATTGATCGTCAATCAGTTACAAGCGGACTTTGAAAAACAAAAAGATGACATGGAGAAGATCCGGACGGCGGAAAACGAAGAAGAGGTCCTCAAGAACAAAGTAACGATGGCCCGCAGTTTCTTTAACGCCATCGTCAATCGCATTGAACAATTCGACTTGTCAAAGGGCGGCGGCTACACGGCTAAGACGATCACGCCCGCCGGCTATGGCTTCAAAGTCTCCCCGATTCCCTTCCAGGTGTTCACCGCAGCCGGGTTGCTCGGCACCTTGTTGGGCATCGGCTTGGCTTATCTTGCTGAATTGTCGGACAAGAGCTTCCGCAATCCGGTCGAAATCCGCCGCCGGCTGGGTCTTCCGGTCATCGGCCACGTGCCATTCCTCGCCGCCGACGAAAAGGCGCAGGAACTGGTCGCGGCCGGCTCCTCGACGGTCGATCCGATGTTGATCACGCATTATCAATCGAGTTCGATTGGTGCCGAGGCTTATCGCGGCGTGCGAACTGCCCTTTACTTCAGTACTCGGGGCGAAGCTCACCAGGTGATTCAGGTCACCAGCCCGAATGTGGGCGACGGCAAATCGACCTTGGCCGCCAACCTGGCTGCCTCGATCGCCCAATCGGGCAAGCGGACATTGCTCATCGACGCCGACTTCCGAAAGCCGCGCGTACACAAGATCTTCAACGTCCCGGCTCAAGTCGGCATGGCGTCGGTCATGGCCGGCCAAGCGGAACTGGCCAGCGCGATTCAGCCCACCGCAGTGCCGAATCTGTCGGTGTTGCCTTGCGGTCCTCGGCCCGTGAACCCTTCCGAATTGCTGACTAGCCCGAAATTCAAGGAATTGTTGGACGAACTGCGGACCCAATTCGATTTCGTCATCGTGGATACGCCGCCGATCCTGGTCGTCACCGACCCGGCCGTGGTCGCTCCGCGAGTTGACGGCGTCATCCTGTGCATCCGCGTCACCAAGAACGGCCGGCCGTTCGCCGAGCGGGCCCGCGAAGTGCTCGCCTCGCTGGGGGCCAACGTGATTGGCGTGGTCGTCAACGGCTTCGGTTCTCAAGTCGGCGGCGGCAAGTATGGATACGAGCATTACCAGTACGGCTACGGCGAAGGCTACAGCTACACCTACGGATACACCTACGCCGACAAGGACGCCGAGAGCTATTACGGCGACAAGACAGAGCCAGAGTTGGCGCTGCCTCCCGCCGAGAAGACGTAATAGTGGCTAGTGGTCAGTGCCTAGTGGCTAGCAAAAACCAAAAACACTCACCGGGGCCTAATGGCCCCGGTTTTCATTTACTGACCACTGACCACTGACCACTGACCACTGACCACTGACCACTGACCACTGACCACTGACCACTGAAATGCCGCCACTCGTTGACATTCACGTGCACCTCCTGGCTGGACTCGACGACGGTCCGAAGACGCCGGAGGATGCGCTCTCGATGTGCCGGATGATGGCCGGTGAAGGCATCGGGCACACGGTGGCCTGCGCCCATCAAAACGACGATTACCCGAACAACACGCCCGACGTCATTCGCTCGGCAACCGCCAAGCTGGCCGAGGGCGTGAAATCGCTGGACTTGCCCGTCACCGTCTATCCCTGTGCGGAGGTAATGGTCAGCCCGGAGCTGCTCGACCGTCTGAAGAGCGGCGAATTGATGACGGTGGCCGACAATCGCAAATACATTTTGCTCGAAATGCCACACGGGTTGTGCGTCGAATTGCAGTGGATGGTGGAGGAACTCGTTCAGCGCGGCGTGCGGCCCATACTCGGGCATGCCGAACGAAGCGAAGAGCTCCTGCACGACCCGGGCAAAATTGAAGCGTTAATATCGGCCGGGTGTTTAGTGCAGGTGTCGTCGAAGAGCATCACGCACCCAGCGACGCGCGAAGACGCCGCTGCGATCAAATCCTGGTTTCGCCGCCGCATCGTGCACGTGTTGGGATCTGATGGCCACTCGCTGCGCCGCAGGCCGCCGGTGATGGCCGACGCGTTCCGCCAAGTGCAAAAGTGGGTGGGCGACGCGGAGGCGACGAGGGTCGGCAGCGAAAACGGCTTGGCAATTCTCGCGGGCAAGCGGATCACTGTCCCGGCCCCGGAACCAGCGAATCGCAAATGGTTTTCTTGGTTGTTCGGCGGGTAATCAGACTGGCACAAACAACAAAGGGCTTAGAGAAGTGTCTTCTCTAAGCCCTTTGTTGTTAGTTGCCACATTACGGGAAGGTACCGGAACCTGTAATCGTCGCATCCTTGGTTCTCAGGATGCTGGTGAAGACGTTGTACTTGAACTGAGTCGTCATATATCGCGTGAATGCCTCGCCCATGGTCTCCTGCAAGATCAGGAAGTCGCCGGGCTGAATCAGGATTCGCTCGCGCGGGTCTTGCATGGCCCGATTGAGATCCACACGGATCGTGATCTGGCGTTTGCCGGGGGCCCGGCGCAAGACAGTCAACTGGCTCGGCGAAGGTGAACCAAGCCCTTGGGTCACGATGTTGCCTGACAGGTTGTTGTAATTCAGCCCACCATTGGCCAGAGGTCCGTGCGTCAGAGCAACAGCCGTCAACACGTCGAGGTCATAGTTGCGCGGGATCGGATATTCGCCCGGCGTGATCAAACCGCCGGTGTAGAAGACCTCCGTATCGCGCGATTGGATGAAAACGATGTCGCCATTCTGGAGAATGATGTCTCTTGGTTTGAACGGAATCGGCTCGCCCGGACGCAAGCGCAACGGGATAGTTATGGTTTCCAAGCCGGGAATCGGGGCGGAAGGCACCGGCATGGTCGTTAGCTGCCCTTCGAGCTTGCCGCGTTGAATGATTACTTCATTCTTGGCATCATTGCCCGGCAGACCGCCAGAGCGAGTCAACGCTGTCAAGACGTCGTTTTCGTAGGCCGGAAGATCGAGCACATAGCCAGATCCACGCTTGGAACTGAGATACGTGTTATTCGCCAATGGCACTTCACCGGAATCCTGCCGGACCACCAGCACGTGGAATTGGCGCGCTCGGTAGAGAGTCACGATCAATTGGTTGAGGGTTCTATCACCACGCCGGTAGATGCCTTTTTCGACATAGACATCTTTGATTTTCTTTTGCGCATCGGGGACGCTCAAACCCCGAACGTCGATTGTTTCCTCAAGTAATGGCAGTGTGATTGTGCCGTCGTCCAGAACTGGAATTGGGTAGCCAATACCGATCGTTTGATTAATTTGGCCCGGTTGCGGAAGGGACACTGGAGGCGCTTGGTCAGCAGCACCCAATACACCTGGGAACACGATGCCAAGAATATCGCCCGCATCAACCAAGTGTTTGTCGGGTTTCTCTTGGCGCAACAGCGCTTGGGGAATGTCGAGCTGTTCGTCGCGCGCTTTGCCGAGCATCTCGTCCGGCAAGCGGCGCACCGGCACGGCCGGGAACGTTGTCGGATTTGAAAACGACGCACATCCGGTAAGGGTCGCCAGGGCGATCGGCAGAAACCGGCGCAGTGCGAGCTGTATCGAGCGCATGACCTGTTCCATTAGGGGAGTGCGGACACCTTGAGGCGCAGCACACTTCACTGGGGCGGTGGTTCAACAACCGGCGGATTCGCGGGAACTACCGGCTTAGGTTCGATCGGCAGCACCTGGGGACCCGGCAATGGTACCGGAGGCGGTGGCGGCTTCGTTTCTTCAGATTCACCAGTCGATGGCCGGGTTCGTTGGGCCATCGGAGTTTCTATGTAGGGCGCGCCGTAGGTCGGCCCCTTGTAAACTGGAATGACACCGAGCCCGCGCAGGCCACTCGCCTTGGCGGTGCACGCACCGTGGCGGAAGCCGATGGTCCAGTCTTCCATCATTGCTAAGCCTTCTGGAGTCTCATAGCGGGCCGATCGGTAGCTGGGCGGCGGCACTGGCGGCGCTTCACCGATTCCGCCAAAGTCGAGGTAATCGGCGAATCCATCGACAAAGCCACGGCGGTAGTCGCACGAGTATTCGTAATCGGGATACGCCATCGCCATCTCGGCGAACGCCTCCCGGCCCATTTGCAAATGGCGATGATGATCGACCGCTTCGGTGGCCGCGTACATCGGCGAGAACACGACGTTCTGCCGTATGTTTTGAGCAAAACTGCAGCCTGAGCCACAGATGGGCACAAAGCCGAGCAGTAAGAGCGAGAACTGCCTCATTGATCTGTGCCCCCACGGACCTTCCAAAGCGCCGCATTGACGAAAGTTCGCGGCAGTCTCCAAATCGACCATTCCAACGGCTCGCGATAAACCTTTTTTTCGGCAATTAGCGATTGCACGAGATGCGCGGTTTGGCGAAGAACAAGACGTTCAAATGCATTCAAGAAATTGTTTGCAGTAACCGACGGTCCGTCGATTCATGGGACAAGTGTTGCCAGAAGTGCGATCAATGCGTGGAACTCAACCGGCTTCACCAGATGAGCATTGAATCCGACAGCTTGAGACTTGCGACGGTCTTCTTCTTGACCCCAACCGGTGAGGGCCACGACCGCCGTCTTCGTCGCCCAAGATTGTTCGCGGATCTGCCGGCAGACTTCGAAGCCATTCATCTTCGGCAGACCAATATCGAGCAACACAATCTCGGGGTGGTGACGCTTCGCCAAATCTAAAGCAGCCTCGCCGTCGTGGGCGGTCATTGTTTGGTGACCCGCCAAGTTAAGCAACTCCGCCAGCGAAACAGCAGCATCGACGTTGTCATCGACGACAAGGATCCGACGTTTCGACAGTTCCGAGGCACCCGTCGGGCCCGAGGCCGAAACGGGTGCTGTTGTTTCCGACTCTAGCGTGGGCAATCGCACGATAAACTCGGTGCCGCGACCCGGACCTTCACTGCGAACTTCGATCGTGCCGTGGTGCATCTCGACGAGGCGTTTTACCAGACTCAGGCCGATGCCAAGGCCACCATGCGTCCGTTCCATCGAATGTTCGATTTGCATGAACAATTCGAAAATGCGAGGCAACATTTCCGGCGCCAGGCCGATGCCGGTATCCTTCATCGAAACCAAAACAACTCGGCCTTGTTGCTCGGCCACGATTCTGATCGATCCGCCGCGAGGCGTATATTTGCAAGCATTATGCAGTAAGTTGTTGAAAACCTGCGTCAATCTCACCGGATCGGCATCGACCTCGATTCGACTTCGCGGCAAATCTAGCGTGACTGGGACATCACTCTCTTGCGAAAGCGAGCGGCAGGCTTCCGCCGATTGCTCGATCACCTTGATTAGATCCACTCGCTCTTTGCGAAGCTCGAGCTTGTCGCGATTGATGCGGTTCACGTCGAGCAAATCATCAACCAGCCGGACCAGTTGTTGGAGTTGGCGTTCCATCGTCGTCCGGGCGTGATCGAGCACACCGCCTCCGCCAGCCTGTTTCAGGATTTCCAGCATGTTGCTCAAAGGGGCCAGCGGGTTGCGCAACTCGTGAGCCAGCGTGGCAAGAAACTCGTCTTTGCGCCGGTCGGCCAGTTTCAATTGAACTTCGGCGAGACGCCGCTCGTTCACCGCCGCCGCCAACATGATCGCTGTCGTCATCGCCACGCAAATGAATACCTGCAGCATCAACAGTGATTCATGCGCTGTCAGAGCTGGGCTTAGAAATGGCACATAATGGGTGCGATCTTCCGCATGGCCCTGTAGAGCGGCCAGCGACCACCAGGTCCGGCCTATCGAGATTACGGAGAAGACCAGCGCCGCCGTCGCGGTCTCGCGCGGGCCAAAGCGCAGCGCGGCCCATAACAGCCATGGCAACACAAATAAAAACGGCAGTAACACGAGGACCGTATGCACCCATCCACCAAAAAGGAGTTCAACCGTTGCCGCGGTGGAGATGAGGATCAGCAGAAATTCAAGCGTTCGCCGGAGTGAGTAATTCCAAGTTGAGTCCAGTCGCCAGCTCACCAAGAATGGTGTGACGATGAGGATGCCGGCCAAGTCACCAAGCCACCATGTAGACCAGACGGCGCCAACGAGGTTGTGCGGAATGATCCCATTGAGATAGAGGCACGTCGCGCCATTGATGCTGGCCACCGCGCACGCCGCACCGCCGATGGCGAGGAATTCAAATACATTCTTGGGTCGTTCGATGGGACTCGCGCCGCGGATAAAGTGACGGATCAAAAGGGCCGCGAAGAGTTGCTCCGCCGTGTTGCCGGACGCAATGCCCAGCGCGGCCAATAGTCCTGACGAGTTCTCCGGCAGCGTCAGCAGATTGGCGAGAAAAGCGGCGGCCCAAATCCCCGGCCAGACATTGATGCCGAAGATCAAAAGAGCGGCGAGTCCAATTCCCGATGGCGGCCAGACCGGCGACGCGTTGGTCCCGGGAAGCTGCAACAGCAGACCGAATCGGGCCGCGACGTAATATGCGAGCCCAACGCCAATGACTCGGCCAATCCAACGAACATTCAACACGGCGGCCCGCCCACATCGATTTAGGATCCATCCCCGGGGCCTACGGAAAAGCAAAAGTGCTGCCTTGATGATGTTACATCATCCACCGGTTCGGCACAGGCATTGGCCGTGTGAATCGTGAGAATCGGCATGAATTCGCAGGCCGGCATCGGCTATGATGGATGCGAACATCGCTTTGACTAAGGAAGCCTCATGTCGATTCTGATCCGCGAACTGGAGAAGAACGATCTCCAGCGCGGTTTCCTCGATGTTTTGGACGCCTTGACTGACGTCAAGCTTTCACAAGATGACGCAATCCAAATCCTGGGCCGGCTCGCGCCAAACCAGCACATTTACGTGGCACTCGATGGAGATCGCGTGATTGCTACCACGAGCCTCTTAGTCGAGCAGAAATTCATTCACTCCGGAGGCCGAGTGGGCCACATTGAAGATGTGGCAGTTGCGAAGGATGTGCAGGGCCGCGGCGTCGGGAGTGATCTGGTGCGTTTCGCCCTGGACCAGGCCCGCAAAATGAATTGCTACAAAGTCATCCTGCACTGCAAGCCCGAGCTTCGTGCGTTTTATGGGGCGCTCGGCTTTCGCGAGGCAAATGTTGGCATGCGGATCGATTTGACAAGCAAATAAGTGGGAGTGCTTCGATGCGGCCTTTGATGTTCGCCATGTTGCTTGCCAGTCCTTGGGTGGAGAACAAGGATTTCCCGCGCGACGTGCAAGAGAAGGCGCTGGCGGCAACGTACCGCTTAAAGATCAATGGCAACGAAGCATCGGCGGTTTGTGTGGGGAAGATGAGTGGGCGTTTTTACTATTTGACGGCTGCACACGTGATGGGCAACGACGACGCCGTTGATTTAGAGCGGTTTGATCTAGGCACCGCAAAGGTTGCATCAAAGTACCCAGTGAAGGTTGTGGCCCGATGGGAGAAAGAAGACCTCGCACTGCTCGAGGGCGGTACAGCGGCCGTTCCCTGCGTGACTATTTGCCCCGAAAACAAAATCCCAAGTGAGGTGCCCTTTCTCGGCCTTTCGGTGGGCTGCACCAGCGGCCAGGAGCCGCAGCTTTGGCTGGATGAGGTCCTCAAGGCTGTGCAATTGAAAAAGACGAAGGGCCAGCCGAATTTCGTGACCCACTGGCGATTGGGCAAGCAATCGACTCCCGGACGCTCTGGCGGGCCCCTAATCGACAAGGAAGGCCGTTTGATCGGCATTTGCAGTGGAAGTGACAAGGATAACGGATATTACGTCCATATCAGCGAAATTCGGAGGTTTTTGAAGGACACAAGCTACGGCGACCTTTTGGAGACGGCCCGCAAATAGCCCCCAAATTCAAAAAAATCGGCTCTTTGGGGAAAAAGTGCTACCAATGGGCTCTAATCCATTGTAGAATTAGTCAACATCAGGATCTTAGTTCCGCGTCCGTTGGTCTCGGATTCACAATCCCGAGGTGACTCCATGTCAAAGAATTGGGTACGAACAGGTACGGTTGCCGCAGTTTTGGCCGTCCCGGCTCTCGCTGTGGCCTTCTTGGGCAGTAGCCTGACCGCTGGCCTGAGCATTCCGAGCCTGCAACTTGCAGAGACGCGAGACTTCAATCGCGCCGGTCAGACCATTGCGGTCACGACTGAGAAGAAGGATGCCCCCGAACAGGTCGAAATTTACCTGGGCGATTGGCAAAACACGGTCCGCACAGCGCCGACGCCCCGGGTCTAATTCCCAGGCGCTTCGCCGCCGAGTTTAGAACTCGTCTTTTTGAGCTTTCTCCGGCGTGAGCGAATCTCGAAATTCTCTCCCCTCCTCTCGCACCGAAGCCATCAAGTGGCTTCGAAGTGGGATGGAGGGGGTTGTTTTGGTAATGGTCGTCCTGTCGCCTTGGGCGTATGGGGCGGTCGATCCCGTCTTTGAGTACGGCCTCTACGCCGGCACTGGCCTTCTCGCCATCTTATGGGGCGTCATCTCCGCATTGCGGGGACGCTTCCATTGGTTCGCCTGTCCCGTCGCTTTGTCCATCGCACTGATCTTCTTGTTGGGCATCGTCCAGCTCGTTCCAATGCCCTCCTGGCTTGTTTCGGTCGTCTCGCCGGCCACCGCATCGCTCAATCACGAACTTCGGCCGACTCAATCGGAAGTGATATCTCCAGGCGAGGCTCCCGCGGCCTCCGCATGGGTGCCTACCATTTCCATGTACCCGCATGCGACGCGGCAAGAGCTTTACCGCTGGTTGGCCGTTTTGGTCTGTTTTGCTGCCGTGCGAAATGTTGTGGCCTCGACCGGCTCGCTGCGGCGGCTGTCTTGGATCACGTTGGCCAACGGCATCTTTCTTTCGGTATTCGCGATGTATCAGTTCTTCGGCTCGGCTGCGCTTGGCGGCGTGTCGCGGCACGCGGTGTACTCATTCGAGACGAAGGGCGATCCGTTCGGCCCTTTTATCTGCCGCAACCATTTCCCGGATTACATCAACTTGTGCATCGGCTTGGGAATTGGTTTGCTTCTGGTCAGCAGCCGCAGTGAAAGCGACAAACGCGCCAGCCGAACTCACAAGGCCCAGGCCTTGGTGGAACAGTCCGAACAAGATGAAACCGGCTTTTCGATTCTCTCGTTCCTTCACTCGCCGATGCAACTTTGGTTGAGCGCGGGCATCGCGATCATGGCGGTCGCCGTCCTATGCAGCATGTCGCGCGGCGGTGTAGCGGCGTTAATTCTTGGCGCAATCGTGGCCGTGGTACTGCGCGGCACGTTGCCTGGCCGGCGACCGACGCGATTGGAGTTTTTCGCCCTTCCGATACTCCTTATCGTCGGCTTCGTGGCCTGGTTGGGCATCAATCCACTTCAACGTGTGACTAATGCGCAAACGACCTTTGTCAGCGACGCACGAATTAAGATCTGGAAGAACCTTTTGCCTCTGACGTACCGTTTTCCGATCTTCGGCAGCGGCTATGGGACATTGCAATACGTGGAGCCATTGCATCGCCAGACCGATTACTACGGCTATAACGCGACCGTCGACATCGACCACGCACACAACGACTATCTCGAAGCCATGGTCGAAGGCGGAATCATCCGCCTCGCATTGACCGTGGCGATTGTCTTTTTTCTGCTCAACTTCGGCCGTAAAGCGATGCGGCGACATGAAACGCGCACGCCCGGTCGTCTGGCCCTCGGGGCTCTGGTCGGCATCGCCGCGCTTGCTGTACATAGCGTGGTCGATTTTGGCATCACCACGCCAGCCGTCGCATGCATGGCGGCAGTGGTGGCCGCGCAACTCGCCACGATGGCACGCTCCGACCCAAGCGAGCCAGCCAGCGAAAATTCCCCGAACATGGTCGCCTTCGATTTGGGTGGCCTCGGCGGGGTTGTGGCAGCCGTATGCTTGGTGGTCATTGCATTTCTGTTGGCTGGCCAAGGATCAACGATCAGCTTCGTGAACCAGCGGCGTATGGCGGCTTATCAGGCAATGCACTCGGCCAATCGCACCAATTGGGAGCTGGCGGCCACGCAACTGCAGCGTGCGGTGGAACGCGATCGGTATGACGCCGGCCTTCGCGCGGAATTAGGCCAGATTTTTCTCGATGCCGAACGTTTGCTCAATCAAGACCGCCAAAAACGACTCCAGGTGGCCGCGGGGAGCGGAATGGCTGCGACAGCGATTGAGCAACCACTCAATTCGCTGGGCCCCGCCTCGGCCTGGGACGCCACTACCACGCCATCGCCCGCGGCCCGGCGGACGTATGTGGACGATTTCATCAAGCCCGGCATCCATGAGATGATCGTCGCGCGCGATCTTTGCCCGCTGTTGGCGCGGTCGCAATCCCGTCTGGCAGCACATGCCTTCGACGCAAAATCGCCGGACGGGTTTACGATGGCCAAATCCGATCCGGCTGCGGCCTATTGGGACCGCGCCGTGCGGCTCGCGCCCTATGATGCGGACCTTCTCTATTTCGTCGGCCTGTTGCACTTACAGTCCAACCGCGCCGAGGAGGCTTGGCCGCTTTGGCGGCGATCCCTCGAGCGCGCTCCCGCACATGTTCAGGAGATTGTGACTAAGGCGATCCCTCGGGTCGGCGTCGACAAATTACTTCAATCGGTTTTGACCGATGATCCTGGCGTGCTCTTGGAAGGGGCGCGGGCGCTGGCGTCCGATCCGACACAAGCCGATGCCCAGCGAAAAATGTTGTACCGCGCCAAGGAGATTTTGAACGGGCGCGTGGAATGGGATGGCGAGAGCTTTCATCAACTGGCTGAAGCGCATGCCATGCTCGGGGAAACCGACCAAGCCCTCTCCGCCTATAAACAGGCGATCGGTTATTCGCCGCAAATCGGCCTCTGGCGGCTTCAATACGCCAAATTGCTTTACACCTTGCAGACAACTGCTGCCAAACAAGAGGCGCTCGAACAACTCGATGAGGCGCTGCATCTGAGCCCCGGCATGACTCAAGCCTCCGATTTGCGAGAGCGGATCATTCAAGAAATGCCTCGGCGGTAGGTGATCCACGACACGGGGGCTAATTAGTTCTCCGCATCGGCCGGTCTGCGGTCCAAAGGACCGCGATACCTTAGCCCAGGCCGCGAGGCCTGGGTTCTTGAATTGGTTTGCATTGGCGGTCTGAAGGACCGCGATAAGTCTCGCAAGAATCTATCGCGGTCCTTCAGACCGCAATCAAATGCATTTGCCTGATGAAAGCGAAGAAGGATCTGCTGTAGCACAGCAGATCCTTCTTCGAATCCAAAATTGACGTGAGACCGTTGACGCTTACGCCCCGCCGACGAAGACACCGCCGAGGAACGTGGGGTCAAAGACCTGGGTTTCGCGTGCCAGACCAAGGTTGGCGCCGCTGAATAGGCGGACGTTGCTTCGTTGACCCGATCCGGGACCTACGTAGAGGTCCGCCACGCCATCGCCGGTAACGTCCGCTACGGCCCCTACTCGCACTCCGCTTGTCCAAATTGAATTGGTGCCGATGCCGCCGGATGAGGCCGGGTAGGCAAAGAACTCGCGGAAGAGGAAGCCGGTAGCGCCATCGAAGAAGCGCACGTGCGGTCCGCCGCCTTCGCCGGCTCCGGTGACGATATCGGCGTTTCCATCGCCATTGAAGTCGCCCGCAGTGACGTAGATTCCGCCGGTGAACTTGGGATCGTACGCAAAGAAGCCGGCCAGTAAGGAGCGATCGACGCCGCTGAACACTTCCACGTGCGGTCCGCCGCCCTTACCCGCCCCGGTGATGATGTCGGCCGTGCCGTCGCCATTCACATCGCCGGCCGCCACGCGGACACCACCAGAGAATCTGGAGTCATAGGCAAAGAACTCGCCGACTGGTCCTGCCATAAGTGATCGTGTGGCACCGTCGAAGACGCGCACGTGTGGCCCGCCGCCCGCGCCCGCTCCGGTGATGATGTCGGCCTGCCCGTCGCCATTCACGTCACCGACTGCAACATACACACCGCCCGAAAATCCCGCGTCGTAGGCGAAGAACTCCCAAAGCACAACGCCATTGGTTCCGTCGAATACGCGGATGTGCGGCCCGCCGCCGGCCCCAGGTGCCGTCACGATGTCTTGCGTGCCGTCGCCGTTGAAGTCGCCGACCGCCACGCGGACCCCGCCACGGAAACCTTGGTTGTATGCGAAAATGCTCGAGCGGAGCGAGCCGCTCAACGGGTTATAAATCTTGACGACCGGCATGGTACCGGCGTCCGCCCCGATCGCCACGATTTGCCGCCCCACGATGAGCGTGCTGGAAGCAGTGGCTGAGTTGTTGCTGGTATCCGGATCGTTGACCGTGTCGGGCGGCGTGATGAAAGCAGTGTCGACGATAGGCCCACCCGTGGCGTCCGCGTTGATCGAAGCGGTGACAGTGTAAACCACCGTCGCGCCGGGCCGCAGGGTGAGAAATTGATCAATGTTGCCGGTGCCGAAACCTGAGTTGCCGCTCGCGCCGCCGCTGGCTTGAGAATCCCAGGTTATGGACGAAAACACGGTCGGGAAAAAGTCTTGCAGTCGCAAGTTGCCCACGGTGCTAGGACCGTTATTGCCGACGGTGATCGTGTAGATGACCGACCCACCGGCCGTTGGATTCCCCGACAGCACATTCGTCACGAATCCATCGGCAACCGGAGTGAGAATGTCGGTGTCGGTCGATGAGTTGTCGCCCGGGACCGGATCGGCAAAGCCGCCCGGCGGATCGATGAATGCGGTGTTAATCAGCTTGCCGGTGGCCGAGGGATCGATCGTTCCCGTCAACGTATAAGTGATTGTCCCATTAACCGGGATATTCACAGTTTCTAAGATCGTGCCCGAGCCCGATGGATTGCCCGTCGAGCCGCCCGTGAACGAGGCCGTCCATTTCACGTTGGTCAGTTGTGCTACGACGGCGTCATGAACCACGGCCCCATTGGCATCTTGAGGTCCATTATTCGTCACGGTGATGAAGTAGGTGATCTTGTCGCCGGGCACCTGCGAGTTGACGTTGTCCGTCTTAACGATGCTCAAATCGACCTGGGAGCCTTCGAGTGCTCCAATGTCGATAGCGCTGCCGATCTTTCGGGGGAAGCCCGCACCGCGCTGATCAAAGTCAGGGGGAGGCAGGAAATTTGGATCGCCGGCATCGAGAGCGGGGCTGCCAGGCAGAAGCGAACGCGTCAGCGTCGTGCCGCCAAAGTTGCCCAAGTCGCTCAAGAGCGGATCGAGCGGGGCGGCCTGCGTGCCTGTTTTGTTGCCCGTGGTCGAGCCTGTGATGGTGGCCCCATCCGTCGCGCCGATGATGTTGTAACCCAACGAATTCACGTGGCCAAAGATATCGGGCCCCAAAGCGAGGCTGGCACTGCCTTCGATGGTATTTTGCGCTACGATAGAGCCACCCAAATTCAGCGTGGCGTTTGCGTTCACGAAGATGCCGCCACCTTCGCCGGGGTTCCCAAAAATCACGTTGCGAGTGATGGTGCTGTGCGTGACAGTGCCGTTGATCGAACCATTGGACATGGTGATGGCGGCACCATTGCCGGCCCGATTGCGGTCGAACGTCGCATTATCCACGACAAAGTTGCCGCCAATGAATAATCCGCCGCCTCCAGATGCCGGGTCTGTCGCCGTGTTTCCGGTCAAGGACGAATTGGTGATGGTCACGTCGCCGGTGGTGTAAATGCCGCCACCGCCGACGACGGCGGAATTGTCGGCGATTTGGGTTTGATCCATCGTGAGGTTGCCGGAGATAAAGATCCCGCCGCCGCCCGAGAGCCCCGTAGGGGCGGTGTTGCCCCGAATGGTGGATTTGGAGATATCGAGATTTGCCCCTTGAATCCACAGCCCCCCACCGAAATATTGTGACGAATTGTTGTGGACATTTATGCCTGTGAACTTAAGCGTCACGGTGCCCTGGACCGCAACACCGCCGCCGATGCCTGAGGTGCCTCCGGTCACAGAGTTGTTATCAATTTCGCAGTTCACCAACGTCAGCTCAACATTAGTGCTCGAGACAGAGGCCAATGCTCCCGCGTTGTTCCCTTGATTGTTTGTCAGTCGAACATTCGTCAGAGTGGCGCTCGTGCCTCCCAGAAACACAGCTCCGCCGCTGGTCGTGCTAACTCCATTCATCATGGTCAAATCGTTGATGAAGAGCACCGGCGGCGTGGTCGAACTATCAGCCGTGATGAACCGCACGAAAACAGTTCCCGTGCGATTGAAAGTCGAATGGTTACCGTTAATCGTCAGCGTGTTAGCGGAATCAGCCGTGTCAGGCGTAATGACGGGTAATGCCGAACCGGTGACTGCTGCATCCGTGAAGTTGTAGACTCCGTTCGTAGCCAGGTCGATGACGTCTGGCTCGTTATTGCTGTTGCTTGCGGTGATCGCGTTTCGCAAAGCGGCGATGTCGCCGTTAGGGATCGTGAACGTCGCGGGCACGACCCGGTCTTCGAAAGTGTCCAGCCGTAGTCGCGCCCGTGCAAACAGTGCGGCCTCCGGTCGCGCGGAACGCTTGGCTCCGCGACCAAAGCGGAATAACGCCATCGGTATGACTCCCCAAACGATGAATGAAGGGCGGCGAGCTCGATATATGCAGATACATTGAATGTACCGGAACGGCGCAAGTCAGTCAAAACTGGGAACCTACGGCGGCCTAATCATCCGCCCGGAGAAGCCCCAGCATACCTATCCCGCGGATCGATCCGGTCAGAAAAACCCCGCCTGGACTAACGAAAAACCCGCTCA
This sequence comes from Gemmataceae bacterium, assembly GCA_045802605.1. GTDB lineage: Bacteria > Planctomycetota > Planctomycetia > Gemmatales > Gemmataceae > JBJMQS01. Next base: position 146,740 of record JBJMQS010000019.1, read on the forward strand.
CCCTGCGAACGAACACCATCCGCTGAACGAAAAAGGTTAAAGTCCGGCCAACTTGCGCGGACATTTGGCCAAAAGGGGGCCGGGAATGTAACAAGCGGCTTGGGCCAGATGATGCGGGTGCGTCTTGAACCGAATCCGATGCCGTAAAGCTGGTTTTAAATAAGCACGTAGCATAAGAGCGTCATTCGCTGACATTTGTCGCGCGAATCGTATGCGTGACCTTTGGTTCTCACTCTCACCGAGCCAGACTTATGTTCAACTTCCGCTACGAGAAAGTCGGTCAGAGCAAGGACATCGTGGCGGTAGTACTCACGGGTACCTTTGACGAAAACAATTGCAACTACTTGCTCGAATGCGTTGAGGACGAGATTCTCGAAGGCCGCATGAAATTAATCCTCGACTGCGGACAACTCGAATTCATTTCAAGCCTCGGACTCGGCACACTCGTCCGCGTCCATTCCCGGATGAAAAAACTCGGCGGCGACGTGAAGCTCGCGGCGGTCCACGGCGCCGTGGCCCAGGTGCTCGGCGTTGTCGGCCTGAATCGGATCTTTCAAATCTTTCCCACCGTTGATGCCGCGATCGCGGCGCATGGCGGATAGTCCATCTCCCGGTGACGGGGTGAATTGTCCCGCCGAGCACCATCTCGCTTGCACTAACGTTTTTGCAACAACCCTGCGCTCGATTGGTAATAACGCCGGCGGCGTTCGTGGGCCTGCGGTTGCGAGGCCGGCGCCTGCTCGCGAAGGTCAGCGAGATTGGCCTGGCAAAAGGGACACTGCACGACGGTCAAATGGAAAGACAAATAATCCTGTAACTCCGGCTCCAACACTTCAAGCAAATAGCTTCCGAGTTGTTCGCGCGTCGGGCAGGTGAGCCGTTCGCGCCGCCAGATGGCACCGAGCGAATGCTCGCCGCGATCGCGCTGAGTCATCAGTTCTTTCAATCGAGAGCGCAGCGGTTCCGACGTGCGAAGATATTGCTCCAGCTTCGCGGTCTCCGCGTCCGAGAGCGCATCATCGAGATAGGCCACCAGATGCTCGCGACTGATCTCTGCCATGCTCATGATCTTATTCTAATGCGCGCCGAATTCCTCCGGTGCCACGGCGGCCTCCCGGATAGCGGTAGATATCGCATTTGTATCGGGTCGAGCCGGCAAAGCAGGTCCAAAGGCCACCAGCACATCGCGCGTGGAAGGCTTGGCATCACCGGTTGGTGGTCCAACATACACGGGGATTACTGGACCAACGGTGTGGAGCTGACCAATAATATCGAGTGCCTCTTCCGCCACCCCCACAACCTGCCCGCGGCCCAGTTGCTCTTTGGCGATCCGAATCAATTCCTCGCGATTCGCTGTCGCCATGTCGGCCAACGGCCCTACGAAAAAAATCAGCCGATCGGTTGCCGAACGCAATTGCCGGCAGCTCGTCACGGTGCGGCAGTTGGTGGCGAGAATCGTCTCGCCCGTCAAGGGAACGAAGTGGGTATTAATGGTCCGCAGACGCGGGCCGGCCAATGTTTGGAATGCAAAAATGGCGCGTTTATGCAAATCCGGCATGATAAAGAACAACACCACGAGAATAAATCCCGTAATGCCGGCCGCGCCGAGAAAAAGAAATCGCGGCAGGCCGGAGTTGTCGTGAGTGGGAACCCGCGCCTCCCCATCGGGCCGAAGATAATACCACTCGACGCCCTTGTATTGCACCTGGTCAATGTGTAACTCGATCAATTCATCGCGGTGCACCGGAAGTATTGATGGGTGCGCGCGAATTTCTTTTTTTCCAGTCACGGGCTTCAATCCGCCGGGACCTTCAAAATCAACCAAACGGCCTTCTTCAAATCTTGGATGCACTTTCACGAGCGGTCCATCGACAAACGGCACTAGAGGAGCATATCCCAGGCTCTGAAATGATGACACTAAAGCAAAAAACAAGATCGATGCTACCATGGCGCCGATGACGTTGATGAAGTTGCTTGTCGCCACCATGTCGCCTTTGCTCAATTTCGGCGCGCGGTGTTGCAAAAGGGTGTAAAGCGGCACGAGGTAGAAGCCGGCGCAAAATCCAATCAAGATCACTCCAACGATCAGGCCTGGAAGCCAACCCAAGCTAGCCGTCGCGAACAGTGCGACGAGCACCATCCCGATCCCGCCTATAGGAACTAGACCCAACTCGATCTTGCGACCGGAGAGCCAGCCTGCCAATGGCGACCCGATACCAATACCCAGCGCGGTGAATCCCACCACAATGCTGGTCTTAAACTCGTTCCAGCGCGGACTCTGCGATTCACCGAGCATGTACACGCTGCCGCGCATGTAGACAACGACGAACGTGAAGAAAGCGATACCTACCGCCGCTAACGCCAGTGGCCGAGCGCTGAGCAGCGTTTTCAGACTCTGTGCCAAGGGCCCATACAAATAAGGCGGAAACTGCCGCTGCGGATTAGCCGCCGGCATTTTCTCAATGAGCAAGCTCGACAATGCGCCGATCACCGCCAGCGTCAGGAAAATGACGCCGATCCAAGTCTCATGTCCTCGGAGCACAAACGACAACAAGCCACCACACACGGTGCCTAAAATGACCGCCAAGAAAGATAAAGATTCCAAGGCCCCGTTGCCGCGTGAGAGAATCTGGGGCTCCAGTATCTCAGGCATCGCGCCGTACTTTGCCGGCACGAAAAACGTGGAGTGCATGCCCATCAAGAAGACGCACGCCAAAACCAAAATGGGTCCAATTTTCCCATGTCCGTGACTACCGAGCGCGAACCCGATCAGAGCTACCGAACAAATTCCGATCTCGGCAAACTTCCAGAACACGAGTGAATCGCGCTTGCTGTAGCGGTCCGCGAGATAGCCGGCGAGCGTGACGAAGATGGCCCACGGCGCGTAAAAGAGAATTGGCATCAACGAGATGGCCTGGGCCTCGTTCAACAAATGCTTGTGAAACGCGAAGAACATCGCCGAGGCGTGAATCGCTTGATCGTTGAACGCCGCCAGGAACTGCGCAATCAACAGACCCGTGAACGTACGCGACCGCAAGTTATTCGACGGACGAAACTCCATGGTCAATCCCTGGGGCTCAGGCTGGTTAGGTATGTTACAGCGCAAAGGGGAGAAGAGTTAACCGCGCAAGATGCAGATGGCGCGGAGAAAGACAGAGACTGGTATTTCTCTGCGCTCTCAGGTCTCTGCGGTTAACTCTTATTGCGTTGGAGTCGCGCCGGGCGGCGGCGTACCATGATCGACCGAGAGCGAGTTGGGCGCCGCATAAATTGGCATGCCATGGACCGGCTCATACCGCGTCACCAAGTGCACATTGCGGATGTCCGGACGATAGGTGCCCCACGGCAAAAACACCGTGTAGCCTTCACCTATCGCATCCTTCTTGGCCAGTTTCTTGAGTGTCAGCGGGTCGAATCGCCATTCTTCAATTTGCTTGCCGCCATTGGGAAGTGTCTCGCCCGGTCGGACCGTGTCGTCGTACATATCGATTACTAACGAGCCATCGCCAATGAATGGGAAGTCCGCGACCGCACCAAACAAATACAGGCGGCCAGCCAGGCCCGGGGCCGGCGTCCCATTGCGCGTCGGGTCGGGCGCGTAGATCACCTTATTGTTCCAGGCCGCGCCGACTTGACACACGGCCGGACAAGTGAACTCCGAATTGAACGTGAACTTCTCGGGCAGGATGCAGCCGGGAAAAAACAACAAGACGGCGGCACACGCGATCATTGAAAAAGCAAAGCGCATCCAGTCCTTTCGCGCACCCCTTCGGTCCCCTCCCCCCTTGTGGGGGAGGGTTAGGGTGGGGGGTATGGAGCCGGTGGCTCTTTGACCCCCCACCCTAACCCTCCCCCACAAGGGGGGAGGGGACCGGAGGGAGAAGCGAGCGAACACAAGGTCACTGCAAGTTGTGCTGACTAGAAGTCCTTGCGATAAATCCATGGCTTGGACTCCTCCTGAGCCTTGCGTTGCTGTTCCTTGCGATCCGCTTCCGCCTTCTTCGCGTCTTTCCACGTCGTTTGCGGTACGCCCGAGGGCTGAGCCTGCTGCGGAGCCGGCGTTTGCAAACTCGCGGGCTGGATCGAACCGTTGCGCGGTGATTTGGTTTGTTCGCCGGGCGGTGCCGTCGGCGGCAACGCCTGCGGGGCCGGCAGCGGGATCGGCCCCTGCCCGGCATCAACAGTCGGTGGCATGATCGCGGGCATCGGCGGAGTCGCACAGGGCGGCGTCGGCAGGATCGACGAGATGTTGTTCGCCCCGTGGATCTTGCCCACGTCGCCGAGCACCCAGTCCATACGCCGCGATTCTTCCAACATGATCCGATCCGCATCGGCCTGGCAGCGCACTATGTGCGGAGTCAAGATCACGAGCAGTTCCTGCTTCAGCCTTTGCTGCGTACGGAACCGGAAGGCGGAGCCGACCACCGGCAAATCGCCGAGCCAAGGAATTTTGTTTTCTTGCTTCGTATCGCTCGTCGTGATCATGCCGCCGATGACGACTGTCTCACCGTCAGGCGCTGTCACTGTCGTTTCGACTTGCTGCACGTTGAGGGCGGTGCCAAGCTGACCGTTACCCAATTGCACCGGCGTCGGTACTACGCTGGATATTTCCGGGAACACCCGCATCAGCACTTTGCCGTCAGGGGTGATACGAGGGGTAACCTTGAGCAACACGCCGACATTACGGCGCTCGATGTTGTTTTGCGAGATGCCTGTGGCCGTCACGACGGTGTTGGTAACAATCGGGATTTCCTGGCCGATGTTTACCGCCGCTTGTTGATTGTCGAGCGTCATCACCTGCGGCCGGCTCAACACATCGACGCGGCCTTGTACCTTCAAAGCGCGAATGAGCAGATTGAATGAGTCGCTGCCGGCCGAGAAGATAAGGCCGCCGAAATTGCCGAATTGCGACTGGCGACCGACGCCAAGGTTACCAAGGCCTTGAACCCCAACTACGTTTTGCCCAATGATATTTGTGTTTGGCAGCGGGTCCGTCGTGTTGAAATTAAACAGCGGCACACCGCCGATCGGTGTGTTAGCGACTTGGGTCTGCGTGTAAGCGGTGCTATTGACGGTTGATCCGTTCGGCAAAACGCTGCGCTGAAACAGCACAGGCGTCTGGATGCCCAGTTCGACGCCGAACTCTTCGTTGTTCGTCAGCGTCACCTGAGCGACTAGCACCTGGATCACCACCTGTGGCGGCATCTCATCGAGGTGCACAATCATCTTCAAGAGCTCGTCAAAATACTTGGGCGTCGCTGAGATCAAGAGATTGTTCGTAATCGGCTCCGGCACGATCACCACGTCGCGCTGGATTTCCTGAAACGCAGTGAGCTGTTGGCCATTTCGCAGCACCGCAATGCTCTGAGTCAAAAACTGCTGGAGCGAATTGGCGACATCCGCAGCCGTGGCATTGTGAAGTCGGTAAACTTCAAACCTCCGCTGTTGCACATCCGCGTCTTCCAGACGGCTGATCACAGCTTCGATCACTTCGAGATCGTTGCGGCTACCGGCAACGATGACACTGTTGGTCCGATCGTCGATTGAAATCTTCAGATCGACCAGCGTGGCACCTTCGGCGGGCTGAGTCGTCAAAGATAAAAGTGGCCGTGAACCCGTAGAGGTCGGGGCACCGACCGTTGGACCGGTCAGTCCTGGGGCCGCGCCTGGGGGACGCGCCCCGGCAGGAGCAGCACCGAGGAACAATTGCTGCAAAAGGTTGGCGGTTTGGACGGCGTCGGCTTTCTTCAGCGTGAAGATCTTCATCTCGGACCGCGCCGAGGAAACAATGTCCAGGTCTTTGATCAACGCTTCGATCAACTCAATCGTCCGCGTCGGCGCGGCGACGATCAAGCTGTTTGAGCGGGGCTCCGAAGTAATGCGAACATCTTCGAGAAGACCCGATTCCACGGCAGTTCCCGGCTTACTGTAAAACCGCAACGTGCTGGATTTCACGCCAGTGCTCGGAACACCTGCAGTCGGCGCGGCCCCTGGCGCGGCCCCTGGCGCGGCACCTGTGGGCCGGCTGACGCCTGGCTGCGTCAGTGCGGCCGCAGGTCGCGGGACGATGCCCGGAGCACCAGCCGCGGTCGGAGCCAACGCACCCTGCGCGATCGCCTGCAATAGGGTGTTGGCAAGTTCATCCGAGAGAGCATTGCGCAGCTTGATAATTCGCAAATCATTAATCGCGCTCGATACATTGTTGTCGATCCGCTCGATGAGATCTCGGATCTCAGCCAGGTCGGCCGGCGACGCCTGCACGAACACTGTGTTCGAGGGATCGTCGCTGGTGATCCGGATCTGATTCTGGATATCGGTCTCGTTGTAGCGCGTGGCGTAAAAGGCTTGAATTTGAGCGGCCACGCGGGCGGCCGCGGCTTTCTTGAGCGGGAACGAGAATGCGCGGGCGCTCGGCGCGGTCGGTTGATCGAGCCGTTCGATTTCACGCATTACGTCTTTGGTTCGACCCTTCGGCGTGCCCAAGAGGATCGCGTTGAACCGCGGCAGCGGGATCATCACGACGGAGGACGGGGCATCTGTCTGCTGCGTGAATGTGCCATTGTTCGTCGTGGTTCGCGTGGTCGCGCTGCGGGCTTGGTCTTGCAGCGGCACACTCACATTGCCATTCGGCGAGACCACAACCTTCGAAAACAAATTGCTCAAAATGCTGACGATGTTCGTCGCATCGCCGTGCTTCATGCCGACAAGTTGGAACTCGATTTCAGCATCCTTGGCCGTCTCTTGGATGATTTTGACGAGACGGAGGATCTCCTCGACGTCTTCCTTGTTCTCGCCATCGACGATGATCACACCGAGTTCACGCAGCGCCTGCACGTTGACCGTGCCGAGCGGACTGCGGATATCGCCCGGATCGCGAGGCTGAGCGGGTTGTTGAGGATTGGTTTGCGGCGGGCGGTTGTCTTGCCGGACTAGCTGCGGGCCGGCGTCGGCCGGGGTCTCGGTCTGCCAATGCCCAATCGGCTGAATTGCCGGGTCGAAGAGAACTGATTCATTTGCGTCATCCGTGTTCGCGGGATGTCGGCCGTCCTTGGCCCCCCGCTCAAAATTTTCCGGCCCTCCTCCGGGCTCGCGTTCAGGAGCGCGGTTGAAGCGTTGGGTGTTGCCGCGTCCACCGCGGTTGCCACCTCCTCCGCCACCGCCGAACCCGCCACCGCCAAAGCCGCCGCCGAATCGACCTCCACCGCCGGGAAACTGATTGCCCATGTTGCGGTTGTTGTTCATGCCGTTGTTCGAACGGCCATGCAACGCGTCGATCGCCCGCTCCAAAACTTCCGGATCGAGGCCCTTGATTGGCACAATCTGCACCGAGCGTGGCGAACCTCTGGCGGTCATCTCGAGCGAGTCCACTAACTTGGCGATGTCCTTATAAAGCCCTTCCGAACAGTGCACGACGATTGAGTTGATCTGTTCTTCAGTGCTAACTGTCAAGGCGGCCGGTCGCGGATTTCCTGACGCGTCGGTTAAGCGTTGATTCTGTTGCCCGCCTCCACCGAGGAAGAAGGGCACGCGTGGATTGCCGCCACCGGCGGTTGTGTTGTTCGAGCTGATCGAATCCTTATAGATGTCGCGGATTACGTCAGCGACGTTGGAAGCCCGCGAGTATTTCAGCGGGCCGATGACATAGGTTTTGGTCAGCGTCCGCGTCTCGTCGGAGTTATCAATTGCTTCTTTGATCAGCCGGCGGATGGAGAGCATATCGGCCGGACTGGCCTTAATGAGCAATGAGTTCGAAGCCGGGTCGGCCACCACGCGGACCTTGGCACCAGCCGGTGAGGAAGAGGTGGGCTGTTGTCCTCCCATGCCGCCAAAACCGCCACCGAAACCGCGACCGCCGCCTCCACCGAACGGGAAGCCAAATTGCGGCTGATTCCCGCCGGTGTTCCCGCGCGGACCATTGAATGCCTCGTCGATGACCTTGGCGGCGTCGGTGGCATTGGCGTTCTTCAAGCGAATGATTTCGAAATCGCCGTCGGCCGTGGTCGAGGTCAAAAGCCGGGCCAATTCGTTGGCCAATTTCAACGCCTCGGGGTCTTCGCTGGTGATAATCAATTTGTTGCCGACCGCGGTGATCGTGACCGGCTTGCCACCGCCTGGCTTCTGCGCCTGAGGATCCGCAAGCACTTGCGGTTCCTCACGAGGACCACCCTTCCCGGCTTCCTTGGGTGCCGGCTTCTCTTCCGGGCGCGGCTGGTTCGGCGTGACGACTTTGACTGGGTTATTCCGCATCTGGCCCATGAGCCGTTCGAGCTCTGCCGCGACTGCCGCCGCTCCACCGCGATCGAGCGTGATAACGCGCACGTTGCCCGTTGCGTTTGACGCCTCGCCCTCGCTCAGCGCCTTAATGGTCAATTTCACATCAGCGACTTGGTCTGGAGTGCCTTTTACGATGATGCCATTGCGACCGACATCCGCCTCCAAGTAGGGCCCGCTGGTATTAAGCCGCGAATCCGTGGTTTGAAACATCCCTTTGAGAGTGGAAGCCAGCTTCTCGGCTTCGAGATTCACAAGTGGAATGAATTCGGCCGTGTTGCCTTTCACATCCGCGCCAGCAATCAGTTTCGCAATTTCGAAGTGTTCGTCCGCGCCGGCCAAGACCATGACCGACGAACTGCCCACTGAGGAGATCCGCACACTGGTGTTGGCCTTGTAAATCTCTTGCAAAGTCTTGGCCATCGCATCGGCTGAACCCGGCGCAGTCACGTACGTCTTCAAAGTCGGCGGGCCAACAGTGATTGGCCGCTGGCCCTGCTGCGGCACATCAACGCGGGTCATGATATCCCGGGCTTGTGCGATTTTGTCAGGCGGGCCACTCACGAGCACCGTGTTAAGTCGTTCGTCAGACGTGATGTAGAACGGTCGCAATTTCGGAAGCTGTACCGCGGGCTGCTGTGGTTGATTGCCGCCCTTTTGCTGCGGCTGATTCCCACCCTGTTGCGGGTTTGCCGCGGCCGCCTGACGAATCAGTGCGTTGACGTCGCCGAGCAGATCCTTCAGAATCTTCTCAGCGTCACGAGCCTTGATGTACTTGCACTCGTGGGAGAAGCTCTCATTCTGGCCGTTCTTCTCACTCTTCTCCATCATGTCGAGCGTGTCTTTGATTCGCCTCAGCGTTTTGACGGTATCTTGCAAAAGCAACTGATTGGACCGGGTCAGCGCGTTGATCTCGCCAAACGGCCCCATCATCTTTTTGACCTCGGGCGCCACATCCTCGGCGTTCATCGACTTCAAATCGACAACCACCGAAACGATCTCAGTCGCACCGCGAGTCGGTAATTCATCGAGCCGAATCCGCGGCAAAATGGCCGGGTCTATCGGCATGTCGGCTGGGATGACCGTGAACGACGCGTCACGCCGAATCATGATGTATTTCTGATTCAGTAGAGCTTCATTGATGACGTCGATCACTTCTGGAATGGTGTACTTCTTCTTGGGGTTTCCGAAGTAGCTGAACGTGCCCGTCGGTTTGGCGACGGTGATTACTGGAAGCCCGGTCTCAGTGCTGAGCCATTCGAGTACGCTGGTCCACGGACGATCCCGCATTTCGAACGAAACGGTCTTGTCGGCTCGGCCCGCATCGGCGGGCGGGTTCACAGGCGTAATAACTGTTGGTGGCGGAGCGGGTTGTTGCGGAGCTGGCTGTGGCACCGCCGCGGGCGGCTGCGACTGGGCGATCGGCTGTTGGGCCGAGAGTTCGACCATCCCCAGCGCGAGCACGACCGCCGCGGCTATCCAGCGGACACCCTGGCCAAACTTGTGGTGCGTTCGCATGTGAAGCACTCCGAAACCTCCCGCGCCTGCGGGCGCAAGCGCAGCCCGCTGCGGCGGGATACCCCGGGACAATCCTTATTTTCGGCAAAGTCACCCGGGGAAATGATGAAAATTGACCAATCCACCCCGGATTACATTAAGTCGCCACCAACCCGAACCGACAGAGGTGCCCAGCCTATGCCGTCATTGTAGACGAACGAATCTTGCCTCCCCTACGAATTCAACACCAGATTCGCGGGCACAGGGCTGAAAATGGCGAAATCGGTCGCCGGGTCGCCGGATGAAAACGGCTGAGATAAACCCCGCCGCTCTTTGCAAATCTCAAATAACCGACCGTTTTCTTTCAAATTCTTTCAAAAAGCGACAGAAATGTCCCCAAAAGGAGCGGCAGGACCGCCGTGGATTATTTCGGCTTTTCCTCGGCGGCCGGCTTCTTCGGCGTGACCAACCCGTGCGTCTGCGCCTCTTCGAGGGAGAGCCGGTTCATATCCGAGAGCCACTGACCTAAGTGCAGCGAGTAATAGAAGTCTTCATCCTGCAAATACATTTCACGATCGGTGAGTTTCAACACGAGCCAGCGATGCTGCAGCTCACCATTCTCGTCCATGATCTCGATCGCTTTGCCGCTGCGGAGCACCCGCCGGCGGCCGCCCAACATGTATGTCTCTTCCACGCGGAAGCCATCGCCATCCAAGCGCGGATGCACGGTGAACTCGTGTTGGTTGTAGGCGTCGTAAAATGTCGCCTCTAGTCCTTTCTCACCTTCGGTCAGACTTACGAACTTGATGTGCTTGGCGTAATCGACATCGCTTTTTCGTGTTTGTTGTGCCGCCGCTGGTGGAGCCGGCCCGAAGAACATATCTCGTCCCGCGATCGCCCCGTACTTGCGCGGTTCGCTGGCCAGCAACTTCACTTCCGGCGGCTTCTCGGGCAGAAGCGTCTTGCGATGCTCGGCATTGTCGAGCACCAGCGCCTCCACGGTCAAATTGATATCGAGGTCACTCGTCCGAGCGCCCTGGGCACCAGACAGTGGCCGCTGCACGGCAATGTTGTGAATCTGATGCAACAGCGGCAGCTTGTAGAACTTCTCCATGAAGTCTACGAGCGCGACTAGCTCTCCCTTGGCCTGCACTGTGAAAATCAACCGAGAATAAATCGGCTTCTTGTTCGCTTGCTGCGGACTGGTCTTGGTGTCGAGCGGTTTGGGCGTGACGCTGAACGAGCCGGCCTCGAACCCGCTCGCGCGAAGCATCTTGCTCAACTGGTCCTCGTACTCCCGGCGAGCTAGGTCCGCATCGGCCGGCAGGCTCAGCATGCGATACTTGCCGAGATCTCGTTTCCGCGCTTCGATGCCATCGACCATCTCGCGGCGTTCGTGGATATCCTTCAATACCTGAGCGATCTGTTCTTCCCGTTGATTGATCGGCTTGATCCACAATTCGGCAATGATCAGCCAGCCGCCAATCAAAAGGATGACGGGCAGCACGATGAGGGCCAGCGTTCGTTCACGCTTGCTCATTGGCCCCCCATCATGTTGAAGAAGTTGAATCCACCGTTGCCCTCATTCTTCTTAGGTGGGGCTTCGGCATTCAGAGTTCGTGTGAACTTCTCCGGCGGCTTTCGCTCCACGTCAAATCGCAGCGTGAATTGTTGCGGAAAGTTCCGCCGGTCGATACCGAGGGTGTTGCCCGACTGGCTCTTCGGCTCGACGCGATACGTGCCCTCGGCCACTAGCTCACGCATCAACTGTTCCAGCGGCTTGGAGTCCGCGGTTGACAGGCCTTTGAGCTGTACCCGGCCAACGTACTTGTTGCGGCCCGCGGCCGGCACTGGATCGGCATTCAATTGCACGAGCCGCAGCTTGGTGATGTCCGGGAATCTCGCGGTGAGATCGTAAAACTCATCGAGCCAAACGACCTCGGTGCTAAGCCAATCGTCGAGCGCCTTGGCCCGCCGCTTGTCCGGATCGAGACCCGAGAGTTGCGAATCGAGACTGCTTCGCTCGGCGATAAGATTGGCCAGCATGCGGTCCTTCGACGAAACCTGCCAATATCCCAAGCCAACGAGTAGCAACACAATCGCGGCGAAAACGCCGGCGGCGATCAAGATCGGCCGGCGATTCGGATCGACGGGCGGCTTCGGTTCGCGCGGCTTGGCGAAGTTGATCGGTAGTTCTGTGTTCGCTTGCAGCAATCGCGCCAGGCCAGCCGCCGTCGCTGACTCGCCGGCCACCGCATCGGGCTGCCCCAGGTCCGCGAGCGGGTGCAGCGGATGGACCGGCACCGCCAGCGTCTCGCGCAACTTCGCGCTCGCGCCGGCTGGGGCGGTGCCTTCCGCCAGATACAGCGCTCGCACCGGCCAATTCGCAAATTGCCCGTTATAGACTGCAAGGTTGCGGCGCACTTCGCCCAGCAGCGACGCATCGCTGGTGAGCACCGGCGCACCGATCGCCCGGCTAAACAATAGCTGCTCGCCGCGCGCGACTAAGAATTCCCCACCCTGCGGCCCCACCGTCATGGCCGCGATGGCGACCGTCGGATCTGGCTGCACGCTCGACGAGCGAGCGGCCGCCACGATGCCATAGGCCCGGGGCACTACCGCTTGAATTTTCAGCCCGGCCCCTTGCGCGAACAATTGCAACGCTCGGAGTAGTTCTTTCTTAATCGCGACGACCAAGGCGCGCTTCTCGGCGACGCCGTCGCCCCGCGGCTGATAGTCGATGACGATGTCATCGCCGGCATCAGTGAGTTCTTTGAGCGCCTGGAACCGCACGACGGCCGGCTCTTCGTGCGTGGGTACAGCCGGGTATTTGATTTCTTTGAGAACTAATCGTTCACGGCCGATGCCGATCACCAAAGGCGCTGGCGCAATCCCGAAGCCATTGAGCCGATCGCGCAGAGCCTTGCCTTGGGCTTCGGCGGTCGTGAGCGTGAGGAGCTTGTCATCATCCCAACTGCGCACGGCTTCGACCTGCAACCCACCGCGACCGGTGGTCGCAGGGAGCAGCATGACATGACTGCCTTCGATATCGAGAATCAACACACGCGGCATACTGCCATTCTACCTCGGAACGTTGAATCCCCGCCCCAGGGGCGTCAGGTCGCGAAAATAAATGATACGCGGCGAGCCGTTGTTCGTGTCAATCACCGCCTCCACCCGCGTCACCGGCCCACCTTGGTCGAAGTACCCAAGCGATTGGACGCGATAGGTTTGGGTGCGCGAGGCGATATACGTCTGGAGTACCTTTAGTTGCTCGTTAGATAGTTTTATGTCGGTTTTTAACCAAGCAATCGTTTGGTACTTCGGGTCTCCCGGGTCATACGTTCCGGGCACTGGCCTACTGGAGATGATCGAATCGACGTCTGTATCGCTAAGGGCCGAATTCGCGTTGCCCAGTGCAGTCAAGCACGACAGTACGGCTTTAGGAGCAGTGAGTACGTTAATGGCTACGGGCAGTTCCGTCGCACTACTGGTCGAGGTTTTGTCTAGAAGCGTTACCAAAAGCTGGTCGTCAGCAGATAGCGGGCTGGGATATCGCTTGGTAAACGTTCGAGCCTGTCTATTTCGGTTGTTACCTGTGTTTTCTTGATAAGTAAGCGTGATAGTCGAATAAAGGTCGAATTGAGAACTGAGCGGCTTTGATGGCGGAGACGATTGTTTCAGGACGGTTTGTACTTCAGCACTCATGTCGCCGGGCTCGTGGTTGACCGGGCTTGCCGCACCGTATGCCTTGTACAACACAATGTAATCCGCCAAAGGTTGGCCAACGGCTGTCTTTAGGTTCGTGTAAAAATCCTGCGAGAGCTTTTCGCCCAGATACATCCTCGATTTTCCATCTGAATCGAGGTTGAGAGTCCGAGAATACGTGGTGAGATACGCTGCCCAACCCGGATCGAACCCATTGCTCGAATTTTCGTCATCGTCCTGCATGCCGTTGTGATTCTTGTCGCTGCCGAACAGCAATTCAGGCGTTACGCCTTTGACTAGCAACAACTCCTCGATGGAATCCAGAGGACCATTTTTGCAGCGATAAGGCGGCGTCAGCCCCGAGTAATAATCGCTCTTCGTGCCGTTGGGTCGCGGGGTTTCGCTATCACTGATCCAGTCGATAATCGCGTCGGCAATTTCATCTGTCATGTTCGGTAGCTTCAAGAGAATCTTGCTCGCGGTGTTGCCAGTGGTATCTTGCTTCACCAGCGCATTGAGGTTGATCTTCGCCGATTCATCGGTCACGCCATATTTTGTCGTCGTGCTTCCGCTGAGCGCGTCATCGATGGCCGGCGGGGCGATGAGCGTGAATCGGCCCTGGAAATGCGCACGGTCGTCGTCGCGAACGATCACGCCCTTGAAGACCGATTCGTTGTCGAATGGATTCGAGTTCAGCCGATTGGTAAACGTGGTTTTGTCAGCGAGAGCCGCGGCTGCGTAATGCACGCCGGAGATCGCCAGGCTGCGCGACTGAGCCGCCCGCACCGTGCTCTCGGCCGCACGATATTCCGAGGTCATCAGGTCGCTGTACTGGTACGCGACGAGCGAAAGCAACACAACCGCGACGAGGACGGCAATTAGAACGACGCCGCGACGGGCGCGGTCTTGTTCTTTCTCCCGTAATTTCGGTTCCTTCCCGGTGCCATCTGGTCCCCTCCGCATCTTTACCAGTCGCCTCCTGCAATCAATTTGTCCCCTCTCCCCGCTCTCCGGTTCCCTCCTCCGTATTTCCGGTCCCCTCCCCCCCTGTGGGGGAGGGGACCGGAGGGCGGGGGGAGGGGATTAATGGGCTGCGTGATGGACCCGGATAGTTGCGGAAGGGGACCGGAAATATTGGGGAAGGAAAAAGGTGAAGAGCGCAGGGAATTCGACGGCGCGGAAAAGAGCTTGCGCGAGACGGCGCCAGAATTGGCAGGCGTTTGCAATTCGGAGAGTAGTCGATTCGAAGGTATCACTGCATCTCCTCCGTCGTGCTGCCGGAGGGTTGGGCGTTCGCTGTCTGGATGGCGATTACGTGCTCGTAGGTCTTCGCTTTTCCGTTCGGAGCTTTAATGCCGATGATGACCTTTACCGCTTTGGGGGGGCCCAGCGGCGTTGACCCATCGGCACTCATCGCGGTGCCGTCCCACGAATCCTGCCAGGCGGTGCCATCGAAATAATGAAACTCCAAGCTCGTCACTTCCGGAGCGACAATGGTGATCGCGTCATCCGACACATCGGGCGGCAACGGAATCGATGAATCATCGGCCGTCACGCGGGAAATGTCTTGTGACGCCAAGCCTTTGTCACCGGCGAGCCAGTATGTGACGCGATGAACGTCGGGCCCGCCGTTGGGGGTGTCTGCTTCCGTGCCGGGTCGATTCTGGCCAGGCACGCGGGTTACCCACATCGTCAAGCGATCGATCTCGCCTTGAATGCCCGCGTTGAATGGAGTCACGGCGTCGAGACTGACAGTGGGTGTGTCCGTGGTCGTGGTTGCCGCCGCAGTCCCGGTGGCTGGCGTCGGGCCCGCGGAGGAAGTCGACGTCGCACTGCCCTGAATCGGCGTGATCGCACTCGACACATCCGAGCGGATGCGTTGCAAGAGCGCCCGGGCGAGTACCGCTTCATCCACGCGCTCGCGGCCCGCTTGAGCGTAGCGCAAGAGCACATCCATGCTCACGTAGAGCGCGGCCATTAACAGGACCGAGATGGCGAGGGCCATCAGCACTTCGAGCAGTGTGAAGCCATCTCTTATCCCCTCCCTAGTAGGAAGGGGCGCGGAAGCGTTGCTCAAGGGTGCCGGCGGTCCACTCCCACCCTCCCCTACCCCTCCCTGGGAGGGAGGCGATAAGAAAAATCGGCTCATCACGGAGGGGCCTCCGTGGAGCCGCGGGAATTCGGATCGAGCACGTACTGGGCGAGCGTCACCTGGACTTTGCCAGTTGGCATGTCGTGGCTCACCACGATCTTCACTCGATAGAGGTTGGGAATGTCATCCTGGTCGGCATCGAGCGTCCAGACCCAGTCGCTATCGCTGTCGAACGGTGTTTCACTCTGCGACGACAACGGCACGACGCCGGCAATCACTTCCGACAATTTCGATTGCGCGAGCGATGCACCTTGGCTCCGCAGATCCATCTCGACCGCGGTTTGGCTACCGAGGTCAATGAGTTTGGAGATCGCGATCAGCGCAAAGAGGAAGATCGTGAGCGCGACGAGCACTTCCAGGAGGGACAGGCCTTTACGTATTTGTCCTCGTTCCCAAACTCTGTTTGGGAACGCAGGCCGCGAAACTCTGTTTCGCGTTCGGACTGGCAAAGGGTTTGAGTCTCTGTGCGAAGCGGAGCTTCGCGGTAGTGCGTTCCCAAACAGAGTTTGGGAACGAGAGCGGGGGGAACGAGGGACGAGGGGACGAGGAGGCGCGCTTATGTGGCAACGCATCACTTGCCCTCCGTCTGGAACTGCACGGTGACCGCGCAGGTGAGGGCCCGCAATTGCACATCCAAGGGTCGAGAGCTACGGACGCGAAATGTGATCTTGGCGTCGGCGTTCGCGGTGGCGTCGGGCTGAAACGTCACGAGGGGCGTCCAGTCGCCACCACCCGCGTCGGTGTCTCCGGATGCGTCGTCGGAGGTGAAGAGAATACCTTTGGGAAGTTCCTCCTCAAGGACGAGGGGCGGGCTTTCCGTCTCGGGCATCGCGGCGACGGTGCCGCCCCCGGACCAGAACTCGCTGGCATCCGGCGCGACGCGGAACTTTCCGGTGCCGGGCATGATCGCGAAGCGGTAGGGCACGCCGTCCTCGACAGCCCGCGCTCGGGCGTCGGCCCAGCGGGCGCGCACCATATCGGCGGCCGCGGTCGCTTTCGACTCGCCGTACATCGCATCAAGGGAAGGAACTGTGATCGCGGCCAACACCAAGAGCACGGTGAGGACGAGTGTCACTTCCAGAATCGTGAAGCCTCGCCTCATAGATGAGCCGCGTGGTTACCAGTTGCCGATGGTGCTGCCGTCAGGCGAAACCGTCCAGATTTCCGGCCGCCCGCCGCGCCGAGACCCTGCCGGCGTGTATTGATACTCATGGTTCCAAGGGTCCATGATCGCCTTTTGGCCGTCTAATTTGGAAGGACTGCCGTCAGGTTCCGGCCCAACGAGCGCAGCCAGTGACGCTGGCGGTTCGCCGAACTTGATTTGGTATGCATCGACGACCGTTGAGAGGTTTTTGATCTGCATTGTCGCTGCACTTTTTTTCGAGTCCTCGAGGTAGTGCATATATTGCACTGCCCCGACACCCATTAAGACGACCAAAATCGCTACCACGATCAGAACTTCGATAAGCGTGAAAGCTGATCGTCGGAGAGCGCGCGAGGTCGGTTTTGCAACGGTCATGGCCAATGCTCCTTCAGTGACACCTTTACTATACACACGTTCCGTATTTTCGGGCATTCGACGGGCCTGAGGTCATCTTAGTGAATGGCACTACCAATCTTAAACACCGGCAACAGCAGTCCGAGCACCACAATTAGTGTGACGACCGCCATGACGACGAGCATGATGGGTTCTAACAAGCGCACAAACAGCTCTAACTGCCGGCTCGTCCGCTTCTCGAGGCTATCCGCGATGCCGACCAAAACCGTTTCAAGCGTGTTGGATTCCTCAGCGACCGCGATCATTTCGACCACGTCGCGCGGGAACCAATGACTCGCCGCGAGCGGGCCAGCTAATTTTTCGCCAGCCGTCACGTTGTCGGCCGCCTGATTGATGGCATCCGATAATATCCGATTGCCTGTCGAATCCTTGGCGATGCGCAGCGCGTGCAAGATGGGGATGCCGTTGTGCAAGAGCGTGCCGAGAATTCGGGCGAAGCGTGACAACGCTAATTGCAAATAGATCCTGCCGAAGCCCGGCATCTTCAAACGCCAGCCATCGGTTCTAAGCCGGCCCGCATCGGTTTTCGCCCATCGGCGAAACCACCAAATGGATCCGACCAGTAACAAGACAATCCAAAGAAACTGGTGTTGAAAGGCCCGGCTCACGCCTAGGACGCCGACAGTTAGACTCGGCAACTCGCCTTTCTCTTCCAGCTTGGCGAAGATCGGTTCGAATCGTGGCACCGCGAAAATGATCAAGCCCATCAGAACTAACGTGCCTGCCACAGCGAGGAATGCCGGATAAGCGAGATTGCCAACCACTTTCGCCTTCAGATCTTCCTGATTCTCGGTAAACGTCGCGATCCGCTTCAACACATCTTCGAGGAAGCCGCCTTCTTGTCCCGCCCGGACCATGCTTACCGTGAGCTCGTTGAAGGCGTGCGAGTGCTTGGCCATCGCATCCGCGAGGGTCGTGCCCTCGGCCACCTGCGCGCGGACATCTCGAATGACTTCGGTTAGCGCGGGATGGACGGATTGGCGTTCGAGAATTTCCAGCGATCGCAACAGCGGCACGCCCGAGTGCAGCAAGTCGGCGAGCTGACTGTACATCGTCACCAACACGCGCGACTTGATGTGCCGGCCCCAGCGCGACGCAGACACCGGTATGGCAGCCTGCACGCGCACGGGGAACAGGCCCTTCGCGTCGAGTTGGGCAAGCGCTTCGCGTTCCGAGCCGGCCGTCAGGGTGCCGTGGGTGCGGGCTCCCGAGGTGCCGAGCGCTTCGTAGGTGAAATCAGGCATGAATCTATTATCTCAACATGTCGCGACGATCGGTAGGGCCGGAAGTCGAGCGCACGCACTGTCACCGGTGCATTCGCCGGAATGACCGGCGCGGGATAGGCATGGGCGAGCCGCACGGGACCGATCAATTGTAGACCGGTCACTCCGCGACCGGATTCCGGTCGCGGAGTGACCGGTCTACAATTTATCCAGGTGACAACGTCCTCTCGATCAAGAATCATCTTCTCGTCGGGATAACCCTTCGGCGTGCGGCCCGAGTAGCCGTTGATCACGGGAACATCGGCTTTCAGGCCGGCCCACATTGCCGCCAATTGGCTGACCCAGAATTGCACCTCCGGATCCGGCTCAACGTAGGCGGCCGACGAGCCGCGCATCTCGTCCGCAAGCCGATCGACCTCGGCGTAGAAGGGCCGGGGATCGAATGCCGGCAAGCGCGGATGATATTGCTCCGCCATTCCCACTAATAGAAGAACCCCGGATGCGACGATTCCGCCTCGTCGCCAGCCGCGTAACCTGCGATCGGCGATGATCAGTGCGCCAATCCAAGCGAACAGATAGACGACGATGTAGATGCGCGACACGGCACGGATCGCTTTCGCCCCGGGCACGAGGGCGTAGACGAGACGCCACGGGGATATGCCGAACACACTGAGCGAGAGAAGAACAAAGATCGCGGCTGAGAGTAAGGCTGTTCGCGCGAGCGCCAATTGATTGCGGGTGGATTCGGCTTGTTCCCTTTCCCCACCATCACCAGGGTGGGGAGCGGAGAGCGGGGGCACGGGACGAGATTTCTGCAAACTCCAAACAGCTCCTAGCACCAGCGCGGGCAAAACCAAGCCCGAGAAATCGTGATGCTCATGGTTCAACGGCCCTTCGAACTGCGGCAGCACGTTCGCCCACCAACTGCTTGGAGTCGGCGAGAACCACGAATGCGGCGTGGGCAACATCAGCGCGACTTCGCCATAGTGTCGGCGGAAGCCGCGGTTTGCCTCGACATACGGATAGAACAACATTCCGCCGGCGATCGCTGCGGAGGCCAAGCAAGCCATCACACTGCGCCACCGCTCGACAGCAAACGCTCGCAGCCTTTCTCGTGTCTCCGGATCGCGCCAAAGCCTCGCGCCCGCGAACACCGCCAGACCAAACATCAAAAACCAACCAAGGTAGATGCCAGCGAGCAATTGCAGAAGCGCGCACGTTAGCAACCCGGCCAACACTCCAACTCTCGAGCTCTCCATCAATCGCCATGCATAGTACACGGCCGGTGGAGTGAACATCGCGGGCAGCAACTGTTGATGCCCAAGTTGATTGACCCGCGGCATACCGAACGCAAAAACGAATGCACCGAGTGCGGCGAGCAGATGACCCACGCCGAAGCGGCGCAGCGTCCACGCCATCGCGACATAAGTGAGCCCCGCAACCGTTAGCATCCACGCCTGATAGGCCGGCAATTCGCTGGCGAAGAAACGACAGCTCCAATAGATTGGCGCGGTGCCGAGGAGATTCTCTGAGTACGCCAATGTGCCTTGCTCCGGATAAAAACACGGCGGCGACCAGAGCGAGCCGGGATAAGCTGGATCGCTGAGACATTTCCACGAATGTTCGAGAATGAAGTGGTTGAGCAGAGTGTCGCCGGGATCGGTCTGTAGGAGCGTGAAACCGCTCCCGAGCGTCGGGCGAAAGGCGATCCACAGGCCCGCCGCGACGACGAACGCATGGAGGCCGATGTTAGCGATGCGTCGCATGGCGGAAAACTAACCGATTTGGCGAATTCAGGCGAGCCGGGTTGCGTTAATGCCGGGCGTTTTCGCCAAAGGGCTCGGATAGGTCCAACCTCGTCTAACGTTGACAAAATCCTCCAAAATACCGATTCTCGCATCCATGTACACGACTTTGACACGGACAACCCCAGCCGCCGATCCTGCGATGGCGGATTATCTCCGCTTTCATGGGCCGCGATTCGAATATCTGCTGCGAGTACTGGATGACTATGTGCAGCCTCAGAGCCGGGTACTCGACATCGGTATGTCGCGGCTCACGGAGATGATTCACGAACGCTTTGGCTGCGCGGTCGATGCGATGGGCTTCGGCGACGATCGGACGATCGATTCCGGCGACTACTATCGTTTCGATTTGAACGATTGCCAATTCGCCGACCGCTGCCGGGACGATCTACCCGCCTATGACACGATCGTCTTCGCGGAAGTGCTCGAACATCTGCATACGTCGCCGAGGTTGGTGCTGGAATATCTGGCTGGTCTGCTCGCGCCCACTGGCGTCTTGATCGTGCAGACGCCGAACGCGGTCGCCCTGCCCCGTCGCCTCGCGATGATGCTGGGCCGCAACCCGTACGAATTGATCCGCGAGGATTGGACGAACCCGGGCCATTTCCGCGAGTACACCGCGCGCGAGTTATGCGACTATGCGGCCGCCGCGGAACTGAGTGTGGAGCGCGTGGAGTATCGAAGTTATTTCGACTATCGCTTTTGTCATCACGGCGAAACGCGATCTCGCCGCCAAGAAATGATGGGGTCGATTAAGAACGCCGTATATCCATGGTTGCCGAAGAGCTTGCGGCCGGGATTGACGGTGGTTCTGCGTAAGCAGCCACTAACCGGCCCGGGATATTACACTTCGACGACATAAAGCATACCGACCGGTCACGCAATAATATCCCCGGCCGTCACTCGCGCCACCTCGTCCACTGTCGTCTGACCCGACAACACTTTTTTCCAACCGTCTTGTCGCAGCGTCAGCATCCCGGCTTTCATCGCTTCGTGGCGAATGACGCCGGCGTTAACACGGTTCACGATCAACTCGCGGATCGTGTCGGTGTTCACCATTAGCTCGTGAATGCCGGTCCGGCCACGATAGCCGCTTTGCCTGCAAGCTCGACAGCCTTTGCCGCGATAAAGCGTCGGAGCGGGGCCGCTGCGATCCAGCGATCGCTTCACCGGCACCGAAGCGATGCCAGGGACCAGATAAGCCTCGGCTTCGGCACCGACTGGGAAATCGATCGGCAACTCTTCGACGTGCGGCGTGAATGACTCCTTGCACTCTTCGCAAATCGTCCGCACCAGGCGCTGAGCCATCACGCCTTCGACCGTGCTGGCGACCAAAAACGGCTCGACACCCATATCAATAAGCCGAGTTACCGCACTGGGCGCGTCATTGGTATGCAGCGTGCTGAACACCATGTGGCCCGTGAGCGATGACTGAATCGCCGCCTCGGCCGTTTCCAGATCGCGCATTTCGCCGATGAGAATCACGTCGGGATCGTGGCGTAAAATACTCCGCAGGGCGGTCGCGAATGTGAGTCCGATCTTCGAATGCACCTGAATCTGGCTAATACCTGGCTGCTGATATTCGACGGGGTCCTCGACCGTGATGATCTTCGTGACTTCGTCTTTGATCTCGTTGAGGGCGGAGTATAGCGTCGTCGTCTTGCCGGAACCAGTTGGGCCCGTGACGAGCAAGATACCGTGTGGCCGGTCGATGAGTTGCTTGAATGTCGAATAGATGTGCGGCAACATTCCGACGTTGGCCAGGTTGAAGACCATCCGGCCTTTGTCGAGCAGACGCAACACGAGTCCTTCGCCGTGGGTCATCGGGATGATCGAAACGCGGACGTCGATCTCGCGGCCCTGCACTCGCATCTTGATGCGCCCGTCCTGAGGCAACCGCTTCTCAGCGATATTGAGCCGGGACATGATCTTGATGCGGCTGATGATCGCGTTCTGGAAGCGAGTGATTTCTGGCGGCAGCTTTTGCGTTTGCAGCAAACCGTCGATGCGGTAACGGATGCGAAGTGTCTTTTCCTCCGGCTCGATGTGGATGTCGCTTGCCCGTTCGTTGGCCGCCTCGACTAGGATTTCATTCACCAGCTTGACGACGGAAGCTTCTTGGGCTTGCTTCGCCAGCTCCGAATCATCCGCTTCGATGTCTTCGAGGAGTTCCACCGAATCGGCGGCGCGTTCTTGCACCAGTGCTGAGACCGTATCACCGCCGACGCCGAAGTGGGTTTTGATAAGCCGGCTAATTTCCCGCGGGCTGGCGATGACCGGCTGCACATTCAGACCGGTGATCGATTGCAACTCGTCGAGGGCGTAAACATCGTAAGGGTTGCCGGTCGCTACCACGAGCGTGCCGTTGTTCCGGCTGATCGGCATGAGATTGCGACGGTGCACCAGCCGCAAGGGGACTGCCTGGATCGATTCCGGCTCGACCTTAATCTGGGTGAGATCGACCAAATCGAGGCCGAACTCTTCAGCGAGCTCGCGCAGAACGTCGTCTTCTTTTGCGTACCCCTGCTCGATGAGCAGCTCGTGTAATGGCCGGTCCGGCGCGTTAGCAGCCGCGACCTCGACCCGCGGCAGGTCGGCCTCTTTGAGCTGGCCCTTAGCGGCCAATCGGTGAGCAAGGGTCATTCGGTAAGCGGCCTCGACAAACTGTTGATGTCCTAAGTGTACCCCACTGACTTAACCCCGGAAGGCCGTTCGGTGGTCGTCGAGGGCAAATGACCTTCCATCAGGACGCTAACTCTTCGGGCGCTGGGACATTGCCTATTTTTCTTTCCGCCTGGCCGTACTCAAGCTGCGGAGTTTGTGCTTTCGCCCTTTTCGGCGGCGTTTCGCGGCGGTGCGCTGAGCTTTCGGTCGAGTCTGAATTCCCATTAATCGATCTCCTTGTCGGTTTTCTTCGGTCGGAGGTCCCGGATCACTTTGCCCGCCAGCCACATTTCGCTGTCGGCGATGGCCTTCAGCTCGGAGGCGAGTTGATCACGATAGTCACCCCGGCTATTTGCTTCCAGTGTTCGACGCGTTTCGGTGCCATTGGCCACGTTCTTGAAAAGCTGCTCGAAGACGGGTTTGACGGCATCGTGGAACTTTGTGAACCAGTCCAGCGCTCCGCGCTGCGCGGTCGTCGAGCAATTGGCGTACATCCAGTCCATACCCTTCTCGCCGATGAGCGGGTAGAGCGATTGCGTTGCCTCCTCGACGGTTTCGTTGAATGCCTCGGTGGGCGAATAGCCATTGGCGCGCAGCACCTCGTATTGTGCCAACCACAAGCCATAGATCGCACCCAAGAGTGAGCCCCGTTCGCCGAACAGGTCACTATTCGTTTCTCGCGCAAACGTGGTTTCGAACAAGGTCCCGGAACCGATGGCGACGCACAAGGCCAAGGCGCGTTCGCGTGCATGGCCACTAGCGTCCTGGGCCACGGCGTAACTCGCACCGACCCATTGGCCCTCGAGAAAAAGCCGCCGCAACGTGGTGCCCGAACCCTTGGGCGCGACCATGATCACATCGATACCCGGTGGCGGGACGACACCGGTCTGATTGGCGTAAACGATCGAGAACCCATGGGCGAAGACGAGCGTCTTGCCGGGTGCCAGCAATGGCTTAAGTGTGGGCCAAAACTCTTTTTGCCCCGCATCGGACAATAGGTAAAAGACAATTGTCCCGCGCCGGGCAGCTTCGGAGATCGGGAATAAAGTTTGGCCGGGCACCCAGCCGTCGGCGACTGCCCGGTCCCAACTGGGCCCTTCGCGCAGGCCGACGATCACATTCAATCCGGAGTCGCGGAGATTCAACGATTGGCCACGACCCTGGGAGCCGTAGCCGAGAATTGTGAGCGTGTCGCCGCCAAGAATGGAGCGGATTTTCTCGGGAGGATAGTCGGAGCGTTCGACAACGGTTTCCGAGTGGGTTCCGACTTGAATTTGCCGCATTCAGGTACTCACTCGTCCACAACATCTTCCATCCGCGAGACCGCCACCACATCCGTCAGCGCCACGAGCACCCGCCGGCGATTCCGCTTGATTCCCGTCGCGCAGGACTCAGCGACGTAAAGCTCTCGGGAGGTATCCGTGTCGCGAAGATCATGCAGGTCCGCATTGCGGATATCCAGGTAGCTCGGGCCAACTTCCGCCAGATTGCCCAAGCAAACGTAGGCACTTCGCAGGTCGATTACCACGTTTTGACCAACGAATTCGTCAAGCATAGTGTCAGGCTCCCACGCCGGGCCGGGGAAGGTCTGTATCATCCTAGCAGGCGGCCCGCGGCAGGCAGCAGGATGGCCATGGCAGAGCTTCCCGAAATCGTCGTGACCCGGCCGGAAGAATTGGCCGAGTGCTGCGCGCATCTGGCGTCTCAGCCGGTCTTCGGCTTCGACACTGAGTTCATCGGCGAATCGTCGTATCACCCCCGGCTTTGCCTCGTGCAAGTGGCAACGCCCGAACACCTTTACCTTCTCGATCCACTCGCCCTGCCGTCGCTGGAACCATTCTGGGAACTGGTTGCGAATCCCAAATATACCTGTGTGGTTCATGCGGGCCGTGAAGAAATTCGCATGTGCCGGCAATGTTACGGCAAAGCGCCGGGCAACACGTTCGACCTCCAGGTCGCGGCTGGATTGCTCGGGGCCGGTTATCCCTCCGGCCATGCGACGCTCGTGCAACAGTTCTTGCGGGTCCGTCTGGACAAAGGCGAGACACTGACTGACTGGGCCCGCCGACCGCTGACATCGCATCAAGTGCGCTACGCATATGACGATGTGCGATATTTGCTCCCGCTCTACGAGCGCATTCATGGCCGGCTTGCGGAATTGGGACGGCTCGATTGGGCCGCTGAAGAATTTCACGCGATGGAGCGGCGCTGGCTCGCGGAAGACCCAGACCTCGAACCCTGGCGCCGTTTGCGCGGCCTCGGCGGGCTTGATCGCAAGCGCCTCGCCGTTGTCCGCGAAGTCTATGCGTGGCGCGAAGGGCTTGCATCTCGTCTCAATCGGCCCGCTCGATTTTTGCTTCGGGATGATCTGGTTGTGGAAGTCGCCAAGCGCATGCCCAAGAGCGAACGCGATTTAGCGGTGCTCCGCGGCTTACCCAAACGCGACCACGCGGATCTCTTGGCGGCGGTCGCCAAAGGCGTGGCCACCGATCCGGACACTCACCCGATTGCAGTCGAGCGCGACAACGATCCACCGCAAGTCGCACTGGTCACCAATTTGCTTCAGGCCGTCTTGGGTGCATTCTGCGCAAAAGAGAAACTGACTCCAGCACTGGTCGCCACCACTTCCGATCTGAAGCAATTGGTGCGGGCAATGGTTATGGAGCAGCCACCGCCGGAAGATTCGAATCTCAATCGTGGCTGGCGCTCCGAATTTGTATTGCCGGTCTTGTTGGAAGTGCTCGAAGGTCGCCGCGGTGTCCGTGTGGGCGATTTGCGCACCGCGACGCCCTTCGTGATTGAGCAAACTAAAGACGGTTAGTCGCAAACAGGTGCGATCAGACCCCGCGGCTCACCTTGTTTGGCTTGGCAAATTCTGCTGCTAATAATCCCCGTTAACGATCTCACCACCGTTGCGAGTGCCCAGGGCACGCCATGTGTCTCGGTTCATACCCGGGAAAATCGGTCGAACATTGCCATCCATGAACAACACGTTGACCACTCCGCTGGTGTGATAGCTGCGCGAGGTCATGGCTGCATATGAGATCGCCGTGGCCGACGATCCGTCGCGGCTGGAGACAAAATCCACATCGTAGTCAGTGCCACCACTTGTGTATTTGACATTAGTCCCAGGCGGCACGACAAACGTCACGCCGTTGTGGAAGGTCTGCCCTTCAGTCCAACCGGTGTGAGCCGATACGGCTTTGAGCGATCCACCCAGAGCAACGATTCCCGCGGCATCAGCCGGCGGCGTCGAACTCGGCGAGCCGCCGAGTAAATAATCGCCATAGGCACGCACCTCGGCGTACGCCACGGTCGTACTCATGCCATCGATAAAGTCGCGCGGCGCATTGCCAGGCCGTTTTGGATTCGTCAATACGATCGCGCCATTTCCCCCGATACCTTTATTCGGATCCCAAACCAACCAAGTGCCTTCGTTGGCGGCGTAGTTCAGAGGGTAGCGGGTAATCGTCTGACTGCCTGTCGGTGGCTTCGCGACATCGTTCAATTCACTGGGGCAAACGTAAATCGCGATTCGTTGCGAAGTGATTGCGTTTTGGGTGTTCGCGGCGGCATTGAGATCCACCAACTGATACAGATTGGCTTGCTCAATGAACGGCAATATTCTTGCGAGCGCCGAATAGGAATCGGCCTGCGTCGCTTTAGCCGGATAAACTCCATTGGGAGGGAAGGAGCCTGTGGTTTGGTTGAAGTTGTGAAGTGCGACGCCGATCTGTTTCAAGTTGTTAGCACATTTCGTGCGGTTGGCTGATTCACGGACCTTTTGCACCGCCGGCAAGAGCAAGCCGATGAGCACAGCGATGATCGCCATGACGACCAAGAGCTCAATCAACGTAAACGCGTGACGGCGGTGTTGCGACATTGAATAACTCGATTTATGGGACAAAAGAGCCGGGACCTTCCCGGGCGAGGTCAATTATAGCCTGACCAGCGACTTTTTGGTTAGGCAAAAGTGTGAGAGTCGAAAATTCAGTTTCGGGTTATGAGTACGCAGCGCTTCAGTTCGTTACGAGGTCGGCGGTGACTCGATCGATCGGCCCTTATTGCGGAATTGGTCGGCCTGATTAAGCAGTTCATCGGCACGCGGTTGGGCCTTGGGCAACAGTTGATACGGCTTGGGCCGGCGGACGTCCTCGATCTTGCCCGGCCAAACGTTCTCACTCAGAAAATCAATTGGATACCACTGATACCAAGGCGGCCGGAAGCACTCCTCCACCTGCAGCGTTTCGTACCCATCTTTAATGAGAGTGAGCTGATACTTGCCGTAATACAGGAAGTGCCCATCGACGGGAGTCGCTCCGAGCGGCTGGCCATTGACCAAAACCATGGCACCCGGCGGGTGGGACTCAATGACATAGCGCCGCTCGACGCAGCCCGCGGAGAGTGCGACCATCAGACCCAAAATCCAGGATAAGCGCCCGCGCATTTCTTCCTCATCGTGCAACCGGCCAGCCAATAGCCTCTGGGCCGATTTCGGTCAAGACAGTTCCACATCCCGTTGGCATCTTATTTGAAGCCAAAACCCAATCGCCTACACTGACATCTCGCCGGCGGGAGCTTCATCATGTGCCGATTGCAGCGCAAATCCAGGCCGCGGCTCGAGTCATTGGAAGCTCGGCTGGCCCCCGCGACACTGATCGCCGGCTTCACCCAGACCACACTACCCGGCACAATTTCCAACGGCACGGCGATGGAGTTCTCGCCGACGGATTTGCTCTTTGTTTTGGAGCAAGGTGGAACGTGCAAGGTGTACGCTTGTAGCGGTTCGACATGGGTCCTGCAGCAAAGTAACTTTTTCGCCGATCAATTGCTCAGCGTCAATTCCTCCGGCGAGCGCGGCCTGCTCGGCGTCGCCTTCGATCCCAACTATGCCAGCAATCATTTCGTGTACTTCTACCACACGACCTCCACGACGCCGATTCACAACCGTGTGATTCGCGTGACCGCCAATGCCGCCGGCGACAAGGCGTTGGCCGGCACGCAGGTGACATTGCTCGATCTCGATAACCTTTCGTCGGCGACGAATCACAATGGCGGCTCCATACATTTCGGCGTCGACGGCAAGCTCTACATCGCCGTCGGCGAAAATGCGAACGGGGCCAACTCCCAATCATCCGCCAACTTGCTCGGCAAGATGTTGCGGATGAATCCGGATGGCTCGATCCCCACAGACAATCCGTTTTACAACACGTTCACGGGCCAAAACCGTTTGATCTGGGCGATGGGCCTGCGCAATCCATTCACGTTCACGTTTCGACCGAACACCAGCCAGATGTACATCAACGACGTCGGCGAAGTGACGTGGGAAGAGATCAACGTGGGTGCGGCCGGCGCCAACTATGGCTGGAATACCACGGAAGGCGCGTTCAATCAGGCGTCGTTTCCCCAATTCACCGAGCCGCTCCTCTATTACAACCACTCCAACGCCACCGCGAACTCGACCGGCAGCAATTACACAGGTTCGGCCATCACTGGCGGCGCGTTTTACAATCCGACCAACTACAAATATCCGCAAGCCTACGTCGGCGACTATTTCTACGCGGACTACGTGAGTTCGTGGATTAAGCGCTATGACATCGCCACCAATACCGTCACAGACTTCGCAACCTCGGCCGGCAGCGTCGTCGATTTGAAAGTAGGCACGGACGGAGCTTTGTATTTCCTTGCCCGCGGCTCCAGCATCGTCGGCTTCGCCACCTACACCGGAACTGCACCGCCCTATGTGGTGACTGACCCCGCGAACCAATCGAAAGCCATTGGTCAGTCCGCGACGTTCACGGTCACCGCCGGCGGGCCCGGCACGCTCAGCTACCAATGGCAACGCAATGGCGTCAATATTACCGGGGCGACATCGTCGAGTTACACCATTCCCTCCGTAGCCGCCAGCGACAATAACACCATGTATCGGGTCGTGCTCACGAATGCGTCGGGCTCCGCGATGAGTGCCACGGCTACCCTGAGTATTACTGGCCTTCCGGCCCCCGCGCGCGTTTCGAGCGTCGTGGTCAACGGCGGCGGAGCGCAGCGATCAATGATTCGGAACCTCACAGTCAACTTCGATTCGGTCGTCCATTACATCGGCACGCCCAATGACCCATTCACTTTGGGCGCCGGCGCGGCGACAGTGAGCGGCGGCACCATCGACAACTCGAGCGGCCACAGTGTCATTAACTTGACATTCACCGGGTCGGGGATGGAAAACAATTCGCTCGCTGACGGCAATTACTTGCTGACCATCTATGGCAACTGGATTCAGGACAACGCGAACCGCTATCTCGATGGCAACAATGATGGCATCGCTGGGGGAGATTCCACGACGAGTTTCTTCCGCCTCTTTGGCGATGGCACCGGCGACCATCACGTGGATCAAGTTGATTATTTGCTGTTCCGCAATGCCATCTCGACGGTGAACGACCAAGTCTTCGACTTCAACAACGACGCTCAGGTGGATCAACTCGATTACTTGCGGTTCCGCGACAACCTCGGCATCTGAGAACTCACGGCAGCGGAATATTCTCCAACTTGAACTTCACGTCCGTGGAAATCAACTTGGCCGGCGTGCGAATGTGGAAGACCCAGTCTTCCGGCTTGCCCAGCTTGCGGTCCGCTTCATCGATGAAGCGATACACGACGACTGCTTTACGCTCCGACTGCGCGACTAACTCGTAGCCGCCGTTGCACTCGAGCTTGCGCTTGCCATCGGCGGTTGTCATCCAGGCGTCATTGTCGATCATCCAGGCGGACGCTTCAAAGCTCTCGATCTGCGGCCCACCCTCGGGATATTCCAACTCGATACGGGCTGACCAGAGATCGGCTTTCTCGGAGAAATCGGTTCGTAGCCGGACCGTCACGCCTTCCTTCGTTTCCGTTCGCGCATCCTTGGCATCCTTGGCCGCGACCGGCTTTTCGAATGTGAACTCGTGCATCTTGGTCGCGCCGACGATGCTGAAGCGGCCCTCGATCAACGCAATGGTTTTCGCGGAACGCGGCACGTCCACGAGACGCAGCGGCAAGTCAATGCCCGCGCCACCCACTGGGATGCGCCCCTGCCCCGGATCATCGACGCGCAGATCCTGCCCGGCGTTGTCGCGAGCCGCGACGTTCCGCCCCGGCTGCTCGACCAGAAACACCGCGAAGCCCGGCTCCCAATTCAGCCCGAGCGTGACCTCGGTGTACGATCGCTCCATTTCCAAATCGGTCGTGCATTGCACGCGCCGCGCCGAGATGCGAAACACCCGATCAAAGCTCACCGGCGTTTCGCGATAGGTAATATCCCCGCCGCCGGCGAGTTGCACGCGTCGCCCGCTATCCGAAAACACGATGCGATGGTCGGACTCTTTCGCGATGCGCTCCAGCGCTTCCCAAAATGGCACGTTCTTGCACTCGAGCCGAAGCACGCGATCGGTCTCGGCCTTCGTTCGGCCCACGACCGCACCGGTTTGTTTCGCGAGTTCATCGAGCACGGTCGCCAGGGAGCCGCCGTTGGTTTGGTAGGTGAATGTCTTGGATTTCAATTCGAGCGGCGGATCGGCGGAGAAAAGCGGAAGTGTAACGAACACCGCGATCACACCCAACGTACCGATCGCTCGCTTTGTCATAGCAGGTCTCCGCTCTCTTGTTAGCCGGACGCGCAAGCTACGGGAAGGCGAGACTCGCGAGTGGGGGCAAAGTCTCCGGTTTCCGTAGCTTGCGCGTCCGGCTAACAAATTCCCCTAACGAATACATCTAACAAATTCAGGAGCGTTCTTCTGGCCTACCCCGCCGATTTCAACTGCTTCGACACTTCTTCCGCTTTCCGGAACACGCGCAGCAGATTCCCGCCCAGCACCTTTTTGATTTGCTCGGCGTTGTAGCCGCGATTGAGCAACTCCTGCGTAATCACGGGATAACACGACACGTCGTCGAGTTGCTCCGGCAAGACGCCGATGCCGTCGAAATCGGATCCTAATCCCACGTTGTCGATGCCAGCGACTTTGATGACATGCTCGATGTGATCGACGACGTTGTGCACGGTGCCGCGCGGGATCGGGTGCTCCTTCTTCCATTGGCCCCAGGCTTCGTCGAATTGCTTCTCGTCCTTGTACTTTTCCTTCATTTCCTTGTAGGCCGGGAAGAGATCCTGCACCGCACGCGCTCCTTCGGGGACGATGAAGCCGGAGAAGAAGTTGATCATCACCACGCCGCCGGTGTCGCGGACCAGCACCAACACATCGTCCGGCACATTGCGGGGATGAGCAGCGATGGCGAAGGCCGACGAGTGCGACGCGATCACCGGCGCCTTGCTCACGCGAATCGCGTGCTTCATCGTCTCGACCGACACGTGCGAAATATCCACCAGCATGCCGAGTCGATTCATCTCCTCGACCACCTGCTCGCCGAAGGGCGACAAGCCGTGCGACTTCGGCGCATCGGTCGCGGAGTCGGCCCAATCGAGTGTGTCGGAGTGGGTCAGCGTCATGTAGCGTACGCCGAGGCGATAGAAGCAACGCAGTGCGCCGAGCGAATTGTCGATCGAGTGCCCGCCTTCGATGCCGATCATCGACGCGATCTTCCCCTGCGCCCGGGCCGCGTAGATTTCATCGACTGAGCCGGCGAATGCGAACGTCTCGGGATACTGCGCGATCATGCGGTGGATGGTGTCGATCTGCTCGAGCGTCTGCGTGACGGCCTTGCCCTTCTTGGCCGACTCGGCCGGCACATACGCCGACCAGAATTGCGCGCCGACACCGCCCTTGCGCAGCCGCGCGATATCGGTGTGGAGCTTTGGTTGTGGACGAGCGATGTCTACCTTCAGGAATGCACCTTCGGATTTGGCGCGAAGCTCCCAGGGCAGATCGTTGTGACCATCGACCAGGATCGCATCGCGATGGATCGCGAGCGCCGCCTCGGTGACCTCGACTTTACCACGCGAGCGCGGCTCATCGGCCCACGCGAACAGTCCCAGGATGCCCACCGCCACCGCCACAAAGTTACGCATATTGCCACTCCGCCCCTTTACCGACCCAGTTGAGGTTGTATAATTCTTCAAACCGTTGTAATCATGACTCGTCGATTGCGAAGTTGACTGACTCGTGAAAAGACGGCTAGACGCGGCCTGCGGGCCGGCGCGATAATATTAGGTCCGAAACACCCGCCCAAAAGGCGGGTTGGCATCAAACCCGCCGTGGTCTTGGGAGGGATTAGCACCCCACGACCGCTGGCGGGTTTCGCTATTTCTAGGGCACGTCTCAAAAACTAGCTTCTACTCCCATTCAAACTGCAATTCGTTTCGGTCCGAACTGATTCTCGGCGCGCCGCCTTACCTCGCCAACTGCCTCTTCAAATGCCGCGTGTAGAAAATTGGCGCATGATCGGTGACGGAGTTTCGTGGGACCGGGAGGTCCGTGAAATTCTTGATCGATGGTGGGCGGCCGATGATGGTCGTCACGTCATTGACGATGTCCTGCCAACCTCGCTTGATGGCTTCCCAATCCATCTGGCCGGCGAAGACGTCAAGATAGGGTTTGGGAGCGCGGGTGAGATCCATGTGACCGTCGCGTTCGATAAAAATCAAATTGCCGACGTGGCGATAAGTCGCCGACGAGACCCAGGGGATTCGAGGCGGCGGCAATCGCACGACGATATCGTCCTGGTGCACGATACGAAAGCACGGCAAATCCGTGAATGCAGTCCCAAACAACATATCGCCGACGCGCGGACTGCCGAAGGTGTACAAGGCCCGCGCGTGTCCATTTCGTCCCGCAGCGATCGTCGCCAGCGCGGCCCCGAGGCTGTGGCCCGTGAACCAAATGTCGCGATCACGCCATTGTGCGAGTCGAGGGTCGAGCTTTTCGGTGAGCTGGTCATACGCTGCAAGAAATCCCTGGTGCACATTCCCCGGTTCGAAAGGCACTTGCACAAACTGGATGTCAGTGACGACGTCGCGCAAATGCGGCTTCAGTGACTGTCCGAACGCGAGCGGATTCTGAAGACCAAGGACCCGCGTGCCACGAAATGCCACGATCGCGAAACGTTCGGTGGACAGGATTAGCACGCCATTCTCGTGCCCGTCGTCGAGCGTTTCGAGGCGAACCCTGTCACGAGCCAAGACGTTATCGGCATTGCGCACGCGATCGAATAATGCAGGTCCACCATACGCCAAGAGCGATGCCTCCGCCAGCCACCAAGCATTGGCCGGTGAATAACCCGTCGCGGTGGGATCAAAGGGCGGGAGATTCGAACCTTCGAAATACGGATGATTCAGATTTGGGGGACAAAGGTCCGTGACCGTCGGGACGTCATCTTGGCGATCGTTGGACATCAACGCATCCGGGAAGGGTTTTGCACGGCATCCAATCGTCCTAGCGTCATGCTATTCGAAACACCATTCGCCGAAACGGATGGACCTCCACCCAGGATGGATAAGGCGGATGGTTGTGCATTCTTTGTGAAGAGTGCAAGCACGACTCAGAGTACAATGTCTACTTCATCCAGCAGCTCAACATCGCCGGCAAGGACAAGCGAACGCCCGGCCAGCACACGATCCGTACCTATGTCTTCTCCACGAACAAGACGCACGTTCCTGCAACAGTCGATAGCGGCAATCGCGGCGTTGCCCCTTGTCGCTCGCGCTGAGGTGAACATGGCCAAACAATCGTATCTTTGCGTTACTTGCGGAACGCAGTTCGCCGAAACCGATGGACCGCCGCCGAACTGCCCCATCTGTGACGACGAACGCCAATACGTGGGATGGGATGGCCAACGCTGGACGACGTTGCCCGAAATGCTCGGCCACTTCAAGAACGTCCTCCGCGAGGAAGAGCCCGGGCTGCACTCGATTCATACGCAACCCAAGATTGGAATCGGCCAGCGGGCTCTGCTTGTTCGCACGCCCCAAGGCAATCTGTTATGGGACTGCGTGCCGCTGATCGACGACGCCACCGTCACTGCCATCAAGGCACTGGGCGGAGTGGCCGCGATCGCCGTGTCGCATCCGCATTACTACACCGCGATGATCGAATGGAGCCACGCATTCGGCCACGTCCCGGTGCACTTGCACCATGCGGACAAGCAGTGGGTCATGCGACCCGAGAAGTCCATTGAGTTCTGGGACGGCACTACCAAGAAGTTGTTCGGCGGTTTGACACTGATCAATACCGGAGGCCACTATGAAGGTTTCCAAGTCGCTCATTGGCCAGCGGGCGCGTCAAACCGGGGCGTACTGCTGTCGGGCGATCAACCGCAGGTTTGTCAGGATCGGCACTGGGTCTCATTCATGTACAGTTATCCGAACATGATTCCGCTGCCGGCTTCCGCCATTCGACGGATCGCCGAGGCGCTCAAGCCGTTTCAGTTTGAACGGCTCTATGGTGCTTTTCCGGGCCTGACGGTGAAGTCCGATGCCAAGAACGCGGTCGATCGTTCGGTGCAGCGTTATCTGCGGGCGATTGGATCATAGCGCGAGGGCAGCAAGAAAGGGGACCATCCTCCCCTACCAAGGCCCTTTTCACGTTCAAATCTGGCACGCGGTCTGCGGCAAGTTCCTTTCATGCCAGCGTTTTAGAGATGGATCCTCGAAACGCTGTGATGGGAAATGTGCCATGAGATCCACTAACTTTGCCACTCTGAGGCCAATTGCGTTGGCCACTGTGTTCAGCCTGCTCGCCGCAACGGCCAAAGCCCAAGTGCCCGCACAACCAGGTTTGCCGCGCGGCATCCTGGTGACGAGCGTCGTGGCGAGCAGCACAGCGGCACAAGCGAATCTGCACGCCGGTGACATCATCACACGCGTCAACGATCGCCGGGTGACTGATCTTTGGGAATTTGTCGAGCGGTTGAGCCAGTCCAATGGCGCTGCACGACTGTCAGTCTTTGATCGCAGCACGCGGCAGTTTCGCGTCGCGGACGTTCGGCCCGACCGACAAGGCCTGATCGGCGTGTATGGGATTCCAACCGATCGACTGGTGAACTACGCGACGTCGGTGCTTGTGGTCAACGGCGTGAACGCCGGCACCCCGGCCCACCTCGCGGGACTGGCTCCTGGCGACATCGTGCTGGCCGTCAACGGCGTGCGCGTGTCGTCGATTCCGGATTTCATTGCGGCCTTTCGACTTTCCGCTCCGCTGGCCACATTGAGCTACATCAGCACCTTCGATGGCCAGGCGCGAACCGTCACCGTGCCGTCCCACCCGTTCGGCCAGATCGGCGCGTATGTGATCGTGGTGCCGTGGCGGTAGAGTCCCGAATCCGGCCTGACATCAACCGAAGACACAATCTAACCGTTTGCGGAGCAAGCACCTGGCCGCGATGGTCACCGAGCGCTTGTGCAGTTCACCGCGTACAATCTGACCGTGGTTATCATGTCGCAAATGGAGCTTGGCAATGAAGCGGAGTTCTGGAAAGATGATCGGCGGGATGTGCTAAGGATGGTCAGCCGAGGTTAAGGATGAAGAACCTACGGCGAAAACTGCTTTTTTGTCTTTCAATTCTCGCCGCATTGATCGCAGTGCCCCTGATTGTGGTATGGCGAACTCCGACGACACCGGGTTCTGTCAGTCAGTTTGTATGGAGCCAGCCAGAGAAAGCTGAGCTAGTTTTTGGTCCGCCAGCCTTTCAAATTGGAGCCTATCGATATTGGTTATTTGAGGATGGCATTGGCGGCGTTCTTTTCGGTAGCGAGGACAACGGATTGATGAGGGTAAACGCGGATCGCAGTACTGCGTTATGGTGGATCCTGCGTCGCCGTCTAGGAATTTAGTCCTACTCCCCGGTCCATGCGACAACCGCAAGCGGAGAGGTCAATCATGGCGGGTCGGAACGAGATCGCGTGAGCTCTCGCCGTTGTGCCGGGCGTTTTTGGCCATGCGGCCCGCCAGCCATGTGAACAACGTCAGCTTTGCGACGAAATAGGTATACATCCATAGGGAAACCTGCAGCATAAATAGCAGCAAAGAAGGCGACCAAGCCACGCCGGTCTGATAGCAGCTCACCAAATGAATTGCGAAGAACAACAAAATGCTCGCCAACATGACCACGGCCAGCCGGACCAGCGGTTTTAGATCTGCTCGAATTCGCTGAGGGCTAATCACTGCTGCATCCTATCACCGCAGCGCAGTGTGTGACAACGCCTCCGACCTTGACAATTGACGGCCGGGCCCCAGTGTTTTTATAGATCGGATTCAAGTTGCGTGACTTCGCCACCCCCATTAGCATGACTCGCCCAAGGTGATTACGCGGTCGTTGAGGCCTCGCATGAAAAACCTGAAATGGAACCGGTGGCAAGCAACCATTGCTCTTGTATTGCTTGCGTCCGTGGCAATCATATTCGCAATGGGCGTCGGGATTTCAACTGCGGATCGGGCGACAGTCCGCGTGCGCAGTGGCATGACCTACGAAGAGGCAAAGACTGCAATAGGATGCAGTGGCCGGTATTTCATACTCGACAGTGACCTCAGGTGCTACAGTTGGAAGTTTGACGACAAAAGCGACTTAACGATGTGGTTGGACCGCGAAAATAAGGCTTTGGGTTTCGTGACGGACACCAAAACGCCATTCACTGATCGGCTCAAATCGATCCTTGAAATAGTCGGCCTTAATTTTTTCAACGACTAAACGGTCACCATTCACGCACGTACTCAGGGCGACCCTCTCGTACCCTTCCCTGGAAGCGGTTGAAGTGAAGACCCCCTCACCCTAACCCTCTCCCGCGAAGGGAGAGGGTTAGGGTGAGGGGGAGAGGGGAACAGATTCAAAAAACAAACCGGCCCGACTGTTTCCAGTCGGGCCGGCTGTGCGGTTCGAATTTTCAGGTGATTCTTACAGAACCACTTCTGCGTTCGTGTAGGTCTCGAGCCAGGTCGGGCTGACCAAGCTGCGATCGTAAGTGTCGGTGCCACCACCGAAGGCCCCGTAGAAGCTGACGCTCAGCGACGAGCCGGCCGCGTAGCCGAAGAAGTCGTTGCCGGCGCCGAAGCTGCCTTTGAAGGTGCGGTAGTTGCCGTTCAGCGTGACGCTGTCAACACCGCTGCCACCTGTGTAGCTAATGTCGGTGCCGTTAGAGCCGGGGCTGGCATTGCTGTTGTCGAAGGCGAACTCAATGGTGTTGTCGCCGTTGCCGAGGTTCACCCACACGTCGCGGCCGATCATGCCACTGAGCACGCCGACGTTATCAACGCCGTTGCCAGCGGTCAGGCGGAAGTCCTGGCCGACCACGAAGCCGTGATCGAGGTCGTAAACGTTGTCACCGCCGCCAACGTTAAGATTCACCGAACCATCGACGGTGGTGCCGTCGTTGAGGTACACATGGTCAACACCGTTGCCGCCGGTGTAAGAGACATTCCCACCAATCGTGGCCGCGCGGCTCAGCGCTGGCGCGGTGCGCTGCTCGCCGAGGAAGAAGTCGTTGGGGCCATTTTGGCCGGCGACATTGACGTTGCCGGTGACGGTGCCGTCGATGTAGATGCCGTCTGAGAACTGGCTGCCTTGGAAAATGAAGTTGCCAGTGACGACGGTGCCCTGGTCGAGGACGACGAGGCCGCTATAGTTTGTGCCGCCGGGAAGTCCACCGTCTGGATAAACGAGGCCGTTCATCGTGCGGTAAGTGCCTAGCGGGCTATTCGCACTGTTGGTGACACGCAGGTTGCCGTTGATGAAGTTCGGCCCAAAGTTCGAGTCGACTAACGTGACCGCGGCGGACACGGTGACGTCGCTGTTGAACGTGCAGTCCGACATTTGGAACACGTCGCCATAGGCCTTGTATTGGCCGGTCGGGTTCAGGCCCGTAATGAACATCGGGTCAGTGAGGACGCGGAAGCCGGACTTGCCGCCGTTCGCGGTCACCTTGCCGTTGACCGTCGTGTCGAAGATGAAGAAGTTGTCGGCACCGTCACCGCCAAACAATTCCACCGTGCCGCCGATGGTGGCGTTGGTGTTATTACGAGTCTGAATCTGGAGGTCGGTGTAGCCCTTGCCGCTGTTGAGGCGGAAGCTGCCGGCCAGAGTCGTGCCGTCGTCCATGGTGAGGACCACGGCGTCGGGGTTCGAGGCTTTGTTGGAGTCCGTGACGCGGATATTGTTGACCTGGCTGTTATCACTCTTGAAGTTGGTGACCTTGTTGCTGGGGAGCTCATAGCTGAGGGCGTTGGCCCCGGCTTGAGCGTCATAGCCATTGACCGCATAGATGTCGGTGGTGGCCCCGTGATACGCGATCAAAATCGTGTTGGAATTGCCGTCGCCCACGATGCTCAGGTTTCCGTTTTTCAAAGTCGCGGAAACTGAGGGGGTAAGTCGGCTTTCCAAATTCAGCAGGTTGAGCTTCACGTTGCGAGTCTTACGCATGACCATCCTCGTGGTTGAACGGGGTCAGCAACCCTAGTGCGAGTCAAAATAATTATGGGAAGTCACTAACTTTTCTAACCGAAACGAAGGCGCAATTCCAGTAGTTTCCGAAAAAAATTATGGTTATGTCGAAATTTCCAGGTCCCATCACGCCTTGCCCGACGGTCAAACTGCTCGCAATCATCATTGTGACTGCCACGATCGTGAGGGATCTATGAATTCTTCCGGCCTGACCCCGGCCCCGGCTTCTTGGTGGTTTTTGCCGATTTTGCCGGTTTGCCTCCCAGTTCCCGTCGTGCGGCCGCCAGCGCCTTCTCGACCGCCGGCTGAACTTTGGGAAGCGACAGATCCAAATCCTCGATAGCCCGGGTGACCACGTCAGCCACGATGGCTCGCGCCAGCCACTTTTGATCAGCCGGAACGACGTACCACGGCGCCCAGTCCGTGCTCGTAGCCGAGATCGCCTTGTCGTAGGCCTTTTGGTACTCGCTCCAATACGCTCGCTCCACGAGGTCATTGGGAGAGAATTTCCAGCGCTTTTCCGGGTCTTCCAGTCGGTCGAGCAGCCGCTGCTTTTGCTCGCTCTTGGAGATGTGCAAGAAGAACTTCAACACCACGGTGCCGTTCTCGACCAAGTGGCGTTCAAACTCGCGGATGGCCTCAAAGCGATTCTTCCAGAATCGCTTCCCTTCCTTGTCGGCCGACTTTTCTTGCGTTCCGAGTAACTCGGGATGAACGCGGACGACGAGCACATCCTCGTAATACGAGCGATTGAAGATGCCGATCATCCCGCGCTCGGGCAAGCGGAATGAATATCGCCAGAGGAAGTCGTGCGCCTTCTCTTCCATCGATGGTTGCTTGAAGCTGTGCACCCGGCAGCCCTGCGGATTGACGCCGGACATGACATGCTTGATGGTGCCGTCTTTGCCGCCGGTATCCATCGCTTGCAACACGATCAGGATGGAGCGCGAGCCGGAAGCGAACAGAAGATTTTGACCGTGGGCCAAGTCTTCCAGATTCTTGGCGAGGATGTCTTCGGACCGCTGTTTGGCCAGTGCTTTGCCGGCCTTCTTCAGATCCTTGTCGAAGTCCCAGTCGGTGCCGCGCTTGTCGAGGTGGGCACGTTTGCCCGGTTTGACGACCAGCGCCTTGAGTAGCTTGCGTGGAACCATGATGGGCCTCGGGGAGTTTCCCCATCCCCAGGATAGGCCGTTAAACGACGCGCCGGCAGGGTTTGAGCCGATGAAGATTTTCCGGTGGGTTCCGGTTGTAAGGCCTGTCCATTGGCGGGCGAAGTGCTGAAAATGATTTGGTCCACGGCGGCCCCTTCATTTTTTGCCGACCTTCGAGGGCCTAGCCATGATTAGGCTTTTCGCATTGCCGCTCGTGTTCTTGCTGTTGACCTTCGCGTTGCAACAGGCGCTGGCCTGACAACTTGTTATTGTTAGCCGGACGCACAAGCTACGGAAAGCGGAGACTCGCGAGTGGGGCAGAGTCTCTGCTTCCCGTAGCTTGCGCGTCCGGCTAACAAGACGCTTGCGCGTCGCTCAAACAGAAATTATTCCACGCTGAGTGTGGTCACATACTGCTCGTACTTGGCGTGGGCGGCTTGCTCGGCGTCGGTGAGCTTCTTCTGCTCGGCTTGCAGCCGTTCGATTTGGGTTTCCTGGGCGTCGAACTTCTCGAGATAGCGCTTGTAGGCGGCCGCCGTTGGCGGCAGCTCTTTCAGGTTCGCCCGCAATCGCTCTTGCTCCTTGGTGATGTCGGCCAGTTGCTTGTTCACGCCGGCTAGATCATGCTGCACCGCGGCCCACTTTGACCGCAGGCTCACGGCCTCCTCGAGCGCGGCTTTCACCTTGGGACTAATTGCGGGCATGCGGATGTAGAAGAGAATTTGCTGCTCATTGGTGTTGAGCAACTCAACCGTTTGATCCAGGTCCTTCTCCTCGACCACGTCCACCTGGCCTTTTTGGCCGGCGGGCAACTTGAGCTCAAAGCGATAGAGGTCGCGCGTTCGTTCGGCCGGCTTGGCGTTGCCGGCAAGACGATAGTCAGCGCGATAGGGATGTTCAATCAAGAGCGTGCGGTCGGTCTTGGAGCGATTCACCGCCTCATAGCTGCGCTCTTCGTGGATTTTGCGCGTCGCCCACAGGATGCCTTTGGCCACTTTGATCGACGTGTAGTTTGCCGCGCCGGCCTTCGACTTCGCTTCGACTTCGGTGCCGAGGTCGATTGCGTAGCTGACGAGCCGATCTTCGCCGGGCTGCAAATCCGGCATGCGGGCATCGCCGGCGTAGCTGGAGCCGTCGAGCACCGTGACCGGCCCTTGCATGAGCGACACGCCGCTGGTGTTCTTG
The DNA here is from genome assembly GCA_045802605.1 of Gemmataceae bacterium. GTDB lineage: Bacteria > Planctomycetota > Planctomycetia > Gemmatales > Gemmataceae > JBJMQS01. Next base: position 187,311 of record JBJMQS010000019.1, read on the forward strand.
AACCGAACACCCAGCAGGGGATACTTGGCATGCGTCCGCGGATTGTAAATCGACACCCGGCTGCCTTCGATTTCCTTCGTCACGATCGGCAACATCGCCGACTTCTGCCGAGCGATCGAAATCGGTTCTTCGATCGTGTATTGGAAGTAGTCGCCAAGCTGGGCCCCGACCGCGGCGGAGTTGACGCCGCGGGTGAGATCTAGGTCGGTGAGAAAGGCATCCTTGTCCGTTGCTTCGGTGACTCGGTTCAGGGATTTCTGAAGCTGAAGCTTGGCGGCGTCGTCACCCCGGCGTGGTGTCGCTCTGCTGCGAAGCTCAGCCGCGGCTGGTGCGGGTGCCCCCGCAGGACCACCGCCGCCCGCGAAGGGAGGAATGCCGTATTGGAAGCCCTTCTCCATCGAACCGTCGTAAGTCGGTGGCCGGAGGGACGCGAACAACTCGGGCTCGACTGTCGGCCGCGGCACGTAGAGCGGCGAGTAGAGGTCCATCTTGAAGCTGATGGGCCGGCCGCTGACGAGGGCCATTCGCACGTCGGTCCAATCTTCATCGGTCGGATTCTCGACGACCGCCCAGCCTTGCAGGTATGGTTTGCCGGCTTGGTCAAGCACCATGCGGTAGCTGGTCTTCCAAATCGGGTTCTCGACCACGTAAGAGACACGCACGGGCCGACGCCCGGAGCCGGCGAATTTCAAAGTCACCGCTTTCTTCTGCGCGTCGTGGCTGAGAGTCAGTGTCTCGAGCGCTCGGCGAAGTTCCGTCTCCAATGTTTGATTCAGGAACCGGACTCGCTGCATGTCCGATAGTTTCACCGAGCGCAGGCCTTCGGTTGTCAGGAGGTTCAGCGACTCGACGGTCATCTTGCCGTCTTTGACCGGGACCTCGGTTTTCTCGACGCCGATGATGGCACCGGTGATGCCTGGGCCGGAGTTGAGAGTGACTTCGACTTTCTCACCCCGGGCGCGATCGAGGATTTGCGCTTGGGCCGGGTTGTCCGAAAGATCGATCGCGTAGCTCTTCAGCGTGCGCTCAACCGGATCGTGGCTGTCGTAGCCCACCGTCTGCACGTGCCCGCCGCCCTGGTCTTCCAGAGTCAGACTCTTCAGCAGGTCATTGATGTCGCCGGCGGGGAACGTGAGATCGACCTTGGCGTTGCCATCAATCTCGCCCGTCCGTTGGAAGTAGCCGACCCCACTGGAGAAGAGCACCACCTTCTTCACCGGCAGCTTGGCTGAGGCGGTTGGCTCGTGCCCACCGGTTTGTGCCGTGCTAGTGAGATGGAACATCAACCATCCCGCCAAGGCGGGCACGGCGACAGAAGCGGCAAGGACTGTGCGGCGGCGCATGGAACTACTCCGGTGGGGCCGATTGGCGAACGACGTGGCCTCATCCTATCCGACGATTAGGGAGGGCAAATGGTTTTGTAGGGTGGGCAACGCTTTGTTTGCCCACCGTTTTCGTCTTTGGTTTTGTAGCCGCGGGCTTTAGCCCGCGCGTCGTGGCAATCGCTTAGTCCCGACGCCGGCTGGATGCCTTGTTAACGCCATGTGCACGACCCTCCGTCGGGATTCGCCCCGGAAGGGCGCAGGAATGTAGCCACGGGTGAAGCGCGTCCGCCGTTAGGCGGGCAAGCGCAACCCGTGGTCAGACGGATATTTGTCTTCCCGCCCCGGCAGGGGCGGAGGAGTGCAGACAAGTTCCTCCGCCCCTGCCGGGGCGGGGTTCAACTGCGCTTGCCTTCCACGGGTTGCGCTCGCCTCGAAGACTCGGCTCGCTCCACCCGTGGCTACAACCCTGCGCCCCTCCGGGGCGAATACACACGAGACGTCCGCTCGCCTCCGAACGAGCAATCGCTTGGTCCCGAGGCGGGCTGAAGCCCGCGGCTACATCCGAGCACAATTACTTCCGTGCCCACCCCTACTTCGCCAATTCATCCAGCCATTTGAAAATATCCGGCAACGCCACCTGCACCACCATGATGTGCTCAACGTCGGGGTATTCGATGAACTTGACTTGCTCCGCACCAACCTCTTGCAGCGACTTGGCGAGCGAGCGGGCTCCGGTCAGCGCGAAGTCTTCGCTGCCCACGCCGACGAAGAATGGGATGTGTTTTACCTTGGCTGGCTCCGCCAGCGCTCCGCCCCCTCCCAGACAAACGAGGCCGCGCCAACGGTTGGGCCAATAGCGCGCCAAGGACATCACCTGGGCTGCCCCCATCGAATGGCCAATGACGAATACCCGCTTCTGATCAACCGGGTATCGCTTGGCAAGCTCATCGACGATGGCCGCCACTGGAGCAGCCGCGATGCCTTCGGTGCGTGTGGCAACGAGCAACCAGCCGCGCTTCTCGCACAAGCGAACGATCTCGCCGTGACCATAACCTTCGAAAAACAAATTCTCCGACCCGCCCGCGCCATGCATCGCGATAACGAGCGGCACCGGCTTCGCGTCGGCGGCGAATTTCGGCACTTGAATGCGAATGGGCGCGGGACCCTTCGCGGTGGCGAGCGTCATCCAGAATTGGCCGGGCCGGGATTTGTCGAAGTACGTTCCGTCGTTCGGTAGACGAGCGAGCGCTTCGGTTTCGTCCAGAAGGCGATTTACCGGATAGTTCGTTTCCTCGCGCGCGAAGCCACGCACCAACAAGCTGACATGCGAACGCAACGTGAAATCTTCGGTCGTCACGGGCTTTCGAAGATCAGCGCGCTCGTCGAGCGACTTCACGCGTGCTTCAACGTTGGGCACGAACGAGATGCCGTAATCCATTGACGAGGTGACACGGTCGTTTTCCAGGATCTCTCCGCGCAGGTGAAAGTCGCCGCTGGTGTTGGGCGGAACTTGCAGAACGAACAAATTTGGCAGGCCTGGTATTGGAGCGATCGATTCGGTTATTGACTTGCCGTCGCCATTGAGGAGCTTGAGCCGCAATTGCAAACCGGTGGGCAATCTTGCACTGGAGTCGTAAAGGCGAAACAGTTGCACACTGATCGACTTCTCGGCCGCATCAAACACGCGCTTTTCGAAACGTAGCTTCGTCGCATCCGCCCAGCGGACGGCATCTGGCACCGGTTTGTCCGATTCCAAGGCGTGCCGAGCTTCGTCGAACAACTGGGCCACCTCGTCGCTATGACCCGAGAAGAAGGCTTTCATCACCTTCTTCAACGGCGGTAGTGCTCGCTTTCGCGCCTCGGCGCCGGTGTGGTCGTCCCAGGCCTTCTCGAGGGCCACGAGCTTGCGACCCAGGTCGTAGCGCGTGACTTGGGCATTGGCCGTCGAGGCGAAGGAAACTGTGACGAGCGTGACAATGGTGCGGAACATGGCGGCCTCCACGTATTCCTCAGACGTATTCCTCGTTCCCAATCTCTGTTTGGGAACGCACTGCCGCGAAGCTCTACTTCGCCCAGAGACTTTGCCCCTTCGTCAGAACAAACGCGAAACGGAGTTTCGCGAACTGCGTTCCCAAACAGAGTTTGAACGAGAGGGAGCGGGAGGATCACATATCTGGCTGGGTAAACGTGTCTTGTGGCAACTTCTTGGCCACGGGCGCTTCGGCACCATCTTCGGTCAGTGCGACCGGCACGTCCGAGGATTCAAGCGCGGCATCTTCGGCCCGTTGTTCACCACGGCCTAATTGAACGCGGTAGCAGAAATTGCCGATGGCCAGTTCATCGCCGTCGGCGAGATTGCCTTCGACCACGCGCTTGCCGTTGATGCGAACGCCGTTGGTGCTGCCAAGATCGCGGACCACCACGCGGTCATCGACGTAGGCGACGATGCAATGCCGGCGAGAGATTTTGCCGGAATGGAGTTGAACGTCGCACTCGCCGTGACGGCCGAGCAGCATCACGGGCTTGTCGAGCGACAAGTCCGGCCCTTCGCTCAGTGCCACCAATGTCACGGACATGCAGTGCTCCGAAAGATCAAAACAGGTTTAGAATCATCCACCGTGCGGTATCGACGACCCACTGTCGCTCTTCGGGAGTGACCGTTCCTCTTTCCACGATGGGAGTCAGCCGATCGCGCGCTTCGGTGACCCGCCGCTTCTTGTCGTCCGTGAGCGGCACGACCTTGGGCCGATCGAGAATCCTTCGCAAGAGAACTAAGGCCACTTCCGCTTCGACGGGATCGGGAACCAAATTTGGTTCCCATATCGGCGCCGGATCCGTGGCAAGCCGATTCGTGATCGCGGCGATCCATCGACTGATCCTAACTAGTTTCTCAAAGTCGAGGCGATCGGGCAAGTCAGTCGGCTTGTGATAATCGCGATGGGTGCCGGTCGTGAAGAAGAGAAATGGTACCCGCCGGTCGCGGAATGGCCCGTAATCGCTACGGGTTCCCACCAAGTCGGCCCCAAGCCGGCCGATGGTTAAGCCAGCCTCGGGTTTTGTGTCGGTGACTAAAGTGCGCAGCCGGGGAGACGTCTCGCTGCCGAGCACGAAGACATACTCATCCATGACATCCCCGAACGACCGGCCCAGAAGATCGGCAACGAGGAATGCCTTGAGTTGCTTGAACTCCCGTGGCGGGTGGGCCGCAAAATGCGTGGCACCGAGTAGGCCGTCTTCTTCCAGATCAAACGAAAGGAAGTAAACGCTTCGAGCCGGTTTGTAAGCTCCTAAAGCGAAGGCCTCGGCAACCTCCAGGAGCATGGCGACGCCGGAGGCGTTGTCGTCAGCCCCTGGGTGAATGGCGCCACGGCGCAAGCCGAGGTGATCGTAATGGGCGGCCAGGATAATCCACTCCTCGGCTAGCTTCGGATCGCTGCCGGGCAAAAACGCGCCGACGTTGCGACCCAACACCTTTTTGCCGTCGGCCCGCGGCGTTGTGAGTAGCGATGGAATCGGCTGGAAATATGTGTCGCCGAAGGCCGGCTTGAGCTTCAACTTGGCGAACGCCGACGCGATGTGCTCGGCTGCGCGATCGCCGCCCTCGCCCTTACGGCCCAAGAACTCCGGGCTGGCGAGGCGGTAGACGTGAGCTTTCAATTCATCCGCATGAATTTCGGCGGAGAGTTCGGCTTCCGCTTCGGCATAGGGAAACGGGTCAGCCGCGCAAGCTAACGCCAAAATCAGCGAAGTAAACATGGGCTGACTGTACTGGCAAACGCCCCCCGTTGCAACGGATGCCGTTTCACTAGCATATCTGCGGAACCACGCTCTCGGGCCGACCCAACATGACCGCGTTACGCACTCCGCTTTACGATCGACATGTCGCACGTGGCGGCCGCATGGTCGAGTTCGCCGGCTGGACGATGCCGGTGCAATACACCGGCGTGGTCGCCGAGCACAATGCGGTGCGCACTGCGGCCGGCATCTTCGACATTTCGCACATGGCCCGGCTCACCTTGGCTGGACCAGACGCGCTTCCCCTGATTGACTATGCGTGGACCAATGACGCCGCCGGAATGATAGACGGTCAAGTTCGCTATGGCCTGGTGTGCAACGACGAGGGGTTCATCCTCGACGATGTGCTGGTCTACCGCTGGCCCTACGCCTGGTCGATGGTTGTTAATGCGTCCAACCGCGAGAAGATTATCAATCGGCTGCAGGGCCTGATCACCACCAAATACCCTCGGGTTCAGTTCGAAGATCCCACCGAAGTGACCGGCATGATCGCCGTGCAGGGCCCGAAGGCCATCGGTTTGTGCGACGGTCTGTTCGACGTCGATCCCAATTCACTCAAATACTATCATGGCGCCCCGACGCGGAGTCGCGGCAAGCAGTGCGTGCTGAGCCGCACGGGCTACACCGGCGAAGACGGCATCGAAGTTATGATTGCTTCTGACGGCGTGGGCCCGCTGTGGGATGAGTTCATTAACCGCGGTGCCGTCCCCGCTGGGCTCGGCGCTCGCGACACGCTCCGGCTCGAAGCGGCGATGCCGCTCTATGGTCATGAGCTGAGCGAGAAGATCGATCCCTATCAAGCGTTGCTCGGCTGGGCGGTGAAGCCGGCGAAAGACGACTTCGCTGGCAAGACAGCGATACTCAATATGCGTGACGATGTGGATCGGCCCAAGCGAGTCGGCCTCGTGCTCGAAGGCACACGTGCGGCACGCGAAGGTTGTCCTGTTCTCGCCGATGGCCAACCGGTTGGCACGGTGACGAGCGGCGCTCCGTCGCCGACACTCGGCAAGCCGATCGCCATGGCCTATGTCGAGCGCCGTCATGCCACACCGGACGTACAACTGGCGGTGGACATTCGCGGCACGCAGACACCGGCGCGTGTGGTCCCGCTCCCGTTTTACTCACGAAAGAAGTGAAACATGGACCCCCAGAATCTCCGCTACGCAAAGACGCACGAATGGTCCGCCGTTGAAGGCGATCAAGTCAAAGTGGGCATCACCAAATTCGCGGTGGACTTGCTCACGGATTTGACCCATGTGGAGTTGCCTAAGGTGGGCCGCTCGACGACCGCCGGCGCGGCTGTTGGTGAAATCGAATCCGTAAAGGCGGTTAGTGATTTGTATTCGCCGGTCGATGGCGAGATCGTCGCCGTTAACCAGGAAGCGGCCGGCAATCCGGGTTTAATTACGAATGACCCTTACGGTGAAGGCTGGCTTTTCAAGGTCAAACTGAAGCCCGGCGCGAAGCTCGATCACCTGCTCGATCTCAAACAATATGAAGCCCATATCGCTGAAGGACACTAGACCTTGTCGTACACGCTGCTGACTGACGACCACCGGCGCGAGATGCTCAAAGCCGTCGGCGCCAACTCCATTGACGATCTACTCACCGGCATTCCCAGCGACATTCGCTTGCGGCGGCCGCTCGACATCCCACCCGCCATGTCAGAGATGGCGCTGACCCAACACGTGCAGCAACTCGCTTCGCGCAACCTGTCGGCCGAAAACGCCGTGTGCTTCCTCGGTGGCGGGGCTTACGACCACTTCATCCCGTCGGTCGTCGATGCGGTGACGAGCCGCGGCGAGTTTTACACCGCTTACACGCCTTACCAGGCGGAAGCGAGCCAGGGCACACTGCAAGTCGGCTTCGAATTCCAGACGATGATCTGCGAACTGACGGGCCTCGATGTGGCAAACGCCAGCCTCTACGACGGCGGCAGCGCGGTGGCCGAGGCGGTGCTGATGGCCCATGCGGTCACCGGCCGGTCGGGCAAGATGCTTATCCCCGAGAGTGTGCACCCGGAGTACCGCCAGACGCTCGCAACTTTTCTAGAACCGCTCAAGATTCCGCTTGTCACACTGCCCACGCCGAATGGATTCCTCGATCCAGACGACGCCGCCAAGGCAATCGACGACAACACGATAGCTTTGCTTGTTCAACATCCCAACTTCTTCGGCGGCTTGGAAGAGATGTCTGCCCTGGCCGGTGCGGCCAAGACGCGCGGGGCGATGTTCATCGCCAGCTTTGACCCGATTTCGGTCGGCATGCTCAAACGGCCGCGCAGTTACGGGGCCGACATTGCGATAGCCGAAGGCCAGTGCTTGGGCAACCCGCTGATGTTTGGGGGACCATACCTGGGGCTGCTGGCCTGTCGCTCCGAGTTCGTCCGCAAGATGCCCGGCCGATTGGTCGGCCAGACGACGGATCGCCGCGGCAATCGCTGTTGGGTGCTGACGCTGCAAACGCGCGAGCAGCACATTCGCCGGGCGTCTGCGACTAGCAACATCTGCACGAACCAGGCCCTGCTGGCGACACGGGCTACGGTTTATCTGAGTGCACTTGGCCCGGAGGGGCTTCGCGAGACGGCAGAATTGTGCGCCCGCAAAGCGCACTATGCCGCGGAGCAGTTGTGCAAGATTCCCGGCGTGAAGTTCGCGTTCGACCGGCCGTTCTTCAAAGAGTTCGTGATTCGCGTGCCCGGCGACGCGCGAAACATCTTGGCGGGCCTAGCGAAAGAAGGGATTCTTGGCGGCTTGCCTCTGGCCCGCGACTATCCGCAATTGCGCGATGGGATATTGGTCGCGGTGACCGAGAAACGCACCAAAGCCGAGATTGACAGGTTCGCTGCCGCCCTCCGACAGTTGGGGGCGACGAAGTAACATGAACAACCAATCCACTGAACTCCTGTTTGAAATCAGCCATCACGGCCGGCGGTGTCATCGCCTGCCGGAGTGCGATGTGCCGACGGCGCATGGTCTTCCTGCCGCGGCGCTGGCCGAGGCGCCGCCACCATTGCCGGAGCTGGCCGAGATCGATCTGATCCGCCATTTCACGAATCTGTCGGCGCGGAATATGTCGATCGACACGAACTTCTACCCGCTGGGTTCGTGCACGATGAAGTACAACCCGAAGCGGCACGAACGGCTCGCGGGTTTGCCCGGCATGTCCGCGGTGCACCCGCTCCAGGATGACGCGACCTGTCAGGGCATGCTGCAGATGCTCTTTGAAATGCAGCAGTATCTCATTGAGATTTCGGGCCTGCATTCCTGTTCGCTCCAGCCGGCCGCTGGGGCGCAAGGTGAACTGACGGCTCTCTACGTCGCCGCGGCTTACTACCGGCACAAGGGCCAGCATGATCGCAAGCGTGTGCTCGTGCCAGATAGCGCCCATGGCACCAACCCAGCATCAGCTCGTTTGGCTGGCTTTGAAACGGTCGAGGTGAAGAGTAACGCGCATGGCCTGGTGAATCTCGAGGACCTGCAATCGAAGCTCGACGATCGCGCGGCCGTGTTCATGATCACCAATCCGAACACGCTCGGACTGTTCGAGGCGCAGATCACCAAGATCACCAAGATGCTTCATGACGTTGGGGGACTCGTCTATCTCGACGGCGCCAACATGAACGCCATCCTGGGCCTGACCCGGCCGGGCGACTTCGGCGTGGACATGCAGCACTACAACGTGCACAAGACATTCACCGGCCCGCACGGCGGCGGCGGCCCCGGCTCCGGGCCGATCACCGTCCGCGATTTCCTCGCGCCCTATCTTCCGACGCCGCTCGTCAAGAAAGACGGCGACACTTATCGGCTCGATTACGATCGGCCCCAGTCAATTGGCCGCGTCCGCAGCTTCTTCGGCACCATCGGCATTCTGCTCCGCGGCTACTGCTACATTCGCACTCTGGGCCCCGATGGCTTGCGCGACGTCAGCGAGACCGCAGTACTCAATGCCAATTATTTGCTTTCGCAGATTAACGACGTCTTCGAAGTCCCCCATGGCAATCGCTGCATGCACGAGTTCGTCGCCAGCGCGAAGACGTTACGGAAGGAAAAGAAGATCAGCGCGATGGAGATCGCCAAACGCTTGATCGACTTCGGCTACCACGCCCCGACCGTCTACTTCCCGCTCGTGGTGCCCGAAGCGCTGATGATCGAGCCGACTGAAACCGAGAGCAAGGAAACGATCGATCATTTCGCAACCGCGTTGAAGAAGATCATCACGGAGGATGCGGAATTCCTGAAGCAAGCCCCGCACACAACGCCCATCAGCCGGCCTGATGAAGTCAAAGCAGCGAAAGAGCCGATCTTAAGGTGGGGCAAATAACTTAGTGACCCGCCGATGAATCTCCTGAGTCTTTTCGGGTTTTACCTGGCGGCGATGTGCATTATCAGCATCGTGCGCCGGCTCGATCTCTACCGCGCAATGGCGCATCTCGGGTTAGTTCTCCTGCGCAAATATCAAAAACTTTTTGGCAGAATCCAAGAGCAGCGGGCCGTGCTATTCACCGGCTCCATCATTCTGCCGGCAGCCATGACGGGGGTGTTGTGGGCGGCGCAAACGGTTCTCACCCGACTTATTTTTCCCCACGCTAACGTAACCTTCAGTCAATTAGCAACGCGATGGTGGGCTCTGGCCGCGGTGCTCCTGCCGTCTGTCGCCGTCATTGCGATTGATGCCTACTTTCTGATTCGCGTCGGCCAAATCGATACTGCCGCCACCGAGAAATATTTTCAGCAAGCCGAAGGCTGGATTGGCACTTGGAAATCGAAGCTGGTTCGAGCGGCGACGTTCGGCAAAATCGATCCGCACCGCATGGTCGATGACGAGGTCAAAAAAGCGCTGGTGGCCGGCAACAAGTTGATCCACTCGGCCCTTTGGTGGACGGTAGTGCAAACCGCGGCTCGCCTCCTCCTGGGTCTGGGGCTATGGATGAGCTGTGCAAGGGTGGGGCAGCTTCATGCGGAAGTGAACTCGGATGGTATGCAGACTCGTATCAACAAGTGGGTCGATTCATACACTGGAATTGCCCTCGGAACACTTTCATGCAACCTAGCCGCGCCGTTGAGGATTACCTGAAGGCGATCCATTCGCTTGGCGGCGCTGACAAACTCGTTTCCCCAGCCGAGATCGCCAACGAATTGCGCGTGCGAGGCCCATCCGTCACCGGCATGCTCAAGCGGCTTGCGGATGTGGGCCTAATCGAATATGAATCCGGCACCGGCGCCAAGCTCAGCGAAAAGGGCCGGACGCAGGCCCGGCGGGTCATTCGCCGGCATCGGCTCGTGGAATTGTTCCTCAACAAAGTGCTCGGCCTGGATTGGAGCGAGGTGGACGCTGAGGCCGAGGCGCTAGAGCACTCAATCTCTCCCCGCCTCGAAGAGGCGATCGCTGCCCATCTCGGTGAGCCGCTCGAAGACCCACACGGCCATCCGATCCCGACGGCCGAGGGAAAGCTCGCGTCGCGGCTGTTGTACCGCCTTTCGGAGTTCCGCGCGGGCGACCGGGTCGTCATTCGCGAGGTCCAGGACGATGACCCCGCCCGGCTCCGCCGGTGGCACGAACAAGGCCTGACGCCGGGGGCCGTGATTCACATCCGCAACTTCGAAGAACTGGACGATATTTTTGAGCTTTCGGTCGCGGGAACCTCGCTCCGTTTGGGCAGCGAAGCCCTGGCCGGGCTGCTTTGCGAACCCGTCGAAAAGTAACTCGGTTCGGCGTTTGACTGACGTGCGAAAGTGATCTATTTTTTGTCAGTGGGCCTCCTTCCTCCCTCCTGCCCATAGTTCCAAGGACACGCATCTCCCGTCCGCAACCGGAAGCGGAGTCGCCGCCATGCCTTGGTTACTCTTTAACCTCTCAGCAGTCGCTATCGCCGCGCTGTTTTACGTCTATCGGCACGCCCAGGTGGGGCTGTTCCGGCAGCGGAAAAAGCTGCGGGAACGCGTGGCCTTCATGATGTGGGCGGCCGCCCAGCAGGGTGGCTGAATCAGCCGGCCATCTTCACAGACTCATCGTTGCTTCATCGACCTCCTAGGTGCCATGCTGCCGCGCTCGTGTTAACATGATCGCGAGGGGCCTCGCACGCGCCGCCGAAATTTCAGCCGCTGGGAGAATCGATGAGCGAGCAAGTTGTCAGCCTGGAGAAGATCGCCGCCACGCCAAAGAAGGAGCCGGAGGTCAATAAGCTCTTTCGCACGGTGATGAAGCATGAGGGCTCGGACCTTCATCTCAAAGCCGGGCTGCCGCCGATGATGCGGCTCAAGAACGTGATCCGGCGAATGGATCACCCACCGCTCTCGCAGCAAGAGATGGAACATCTGCTGTTTTCGATTCTCGACGAACGCCAAAAACAGATTTTCGATGAGACCGGCGGTATCGACTTCGCCCACGTAATCGGCGACGGTGAATGCCGCTTCCGCGTCAATCTCTTCAAAGCCCGCGGCAATCTTGCGCTGGTCGCTCGCCGCGTCAGCAACAAGGTGCCGACGTTCGAAGGGCTCGGTTTGCCGGCTTCAATTGAAAAGCTCTGCCATTACGACCAGGGGATGATCTTGCTCGCCGGCGTCACTGGTTCGGGCAAGTCTACCACCATCGCTTCGATGCTCGACTATATCAACGAGCGCGAACAACTGCACATCCTGACCATTGAAGATCCAATCGAGTACATGTTTACCGACAAGAAGTCGGTCATCAATCAGCGCGAAGTTGGCATCGACGTGATCGACTGGAATATCGCGCTCAAACACGCGGTCCGCGAAGATCCCGACATCATTCTCGTGGGCGAAATGCGCGACCGCGAAACGTTCGAAGCTGCCATCAACGCGGCCGAGACCGGCCACCTCGTATTCGGAACCATTCACGCTTCCAGTTCCGCGAGCACGATTAGCCGTATTCTCGACTTGTTCCCATCCGAAATGCACAATGCAATTCGCCAAGCGCTGGCGTTCAATCTCAAGGCGATCGTCTGTCAAAAGCTACTGCCCAGCATCAAGCCCGGCACGTCGCGGGTGCCAACCAATGAGATCATGATCGTCAACCCAACAATCCGCGATCTGATCATCAAATCGGAAGACAAGAAACTTGGCGATGCCATCAAGATCGGCTTCTTGGAAGGCATGCTCGACTTCACCGAAAGTCTGCGGCAACTGGTCGAGCGCGGCGACGTGACCAAAGAAATGGCCGTCGAAGTCGCGCCGAACCCCGAAGCGCTGAAGATGGCTCTCAAGGGCATCCGCGTCGCGACGCCAGGCATTCTGTAAAACAGTGGTCAGTTGCCAGTGGTCAGTTGTCAGCAAGAAGAGCCGGTTTTGGTTTTGCTGACAACTGACCACTGGCAACTGACCACTGGAGTTTTCCATGGACCTCGTCACCGTCAGCACCTACAGCACCTCCGCCGCCGCCGAGATGGCGAAGAACTTCCTTGTCAACGAAGGCATCGAAGCCTTCATCGAGGCCGCGACGACTGGCGACATGTTGCATCTGGGGGGCGAGGTCAAACTTCAGGTGGCACAGGAAAATGCCGAGCAGGCGGCAAGACTTTTGAAAGATGCGGAGTTTCATTCGGAAGAGGCGGACGAGACCGACGAAGGAGATGAAGAGTAGAGGGTTAGCCCACGTCGAATTAGCGTGCTTGAACCAGATTTATGAAATCTTCTTAGCTTTTTGCCATTAGGCTGTCCGGTTGAGAGCCAATTGTGTGTCTTCGGTAGGGGTCAGAAACTTATAGTCACGGACAACATCGGCTTATCCGACTTCGCTGTGTCTGCGAGGCCAATTGATACGAGCACTCCGCACGCTCCTTGCGCTAGTAATAGCGTCCTTGGCATCCGGGCAACTTAAAGCCGGTGCCATCGTCGCCTGGGGGAGTGACTTCTGGGGTGCAGTCTCCAATGTCCCTTCGGGCAACAACTTCGTTGCCATCGCGGGAGGTGGCCCTTCCGGTTACGCACTGCGGTCAGATGGTTCGATCGCGGCCTGGGGAAGAAATCTTGAAGGCCAAGTCTCCAACGTCCCTTTGGGCAATAACTTCGTTACCATCGCCGGAGGCGACTTCACCGGATTCGCGCTGAGGGCCGACGGATCGATCGCCGCTTGGGGCTGGGACGCGTCGGGCCAAGTCTCCAATGTGCCGTCAGGCACCGGCTTCACCGCAATCGCAGGCGGCACAAAAAACGGTTATGCATTGCGGTCCGATGGTTCGATTGCAGTCTGGGGCGACAACTCCTGGGGCCAAATCTCTAACGCTCCATCCGGCACCGGCTTCGTCGCCATCGCGGCAAGTACTTTCACTGGCTACGGACTACGGAGTAATGGATCGATCGTAGCTTGGGGCAACAATGACTGGGGCGAGGTCTCAACCGCTCCGTCGGCAACAAACTTCACGACCCTCGCAGCGGGCAACCAAAATGGTTATGCGATTCGTACGAACGGGTCGATAATTGCTTGGGGCAATAACAATGGTAGCCAAGTCTCAAACATACCGTCAGGCACCAACTTTATTGCAATCGATGGAGGGGATGACGCGGCCTTTGCGCTTCGATCAAACGGATCCATCGCTGCGTGGGGACTGAATCTCTCTAATCAGGTGTCCAATACTCCAAATGGCAGCGGCTTCGTGGCCATCGCTGCGGGCAGTGACAATGGTTACGCACTGACCGGTGTCCCCGAGCCAAGTTCGCTTATGCTGCTTGCCGTCGCCGGCATCGGCATCCTGGCTCGCTATCGCCGCAAAACATCGGCGAGCCGGGTTGCGTGAGCGCCCGGTGTGGCTCTCTCAAACCACCGGGCGCTTACGCAACCCGGCTCGCCTCACGAACACTGCCATAGGTCGCAAATTTACAGCCTCATCGATCACATTTCATTACGACGGGGATAAACCGCGCCGCTCTTTTTGAAATACGGAGCTGACGGGTTTATCCCCGCCGTGCACGTGTTCTCAAATGAAATGCCCTATAAACACCGTATGAGCGAAACGTCGGATGTGCTGATCGTCGGCGGGGGTGCGATTGGGCTGTCGTGCGCGCTGGAACTGGCGAAAGCCGGCTCAGGCGTCACGCTTCTCGAACGCGGCAAACCTGGGCAGGAAGCGAGTTGGGCCGGGGCGGGCATTGTGCCGCCGGGCAACCCGAATCGTGTCACCGAACCCATCGATCGATTACGGGCCGAGAGCGCGGTGCGCTTCCCACAGTTCGCCGAAGAGTTGCGTGATCTCACAGGAATAGACACCGGATTTCGGCGCTGTGGCGCGTTCTATTACGACCACCCCGATGAACCTGTGCCACTCGCGGAATGGCAAGCCGAAGGAATCAAGTACGAACGCTGTGACGCGGCCCAGGTGCATCAGCGTGAACCCGGCGTCGTGGGCAGTCCTGGTTGCTTCGTTCCAGATGTCGCCCAGGTTCGCAATCCACGTTTGATCAAAGCTTTGATCGCGGCCTGCGTGAAAAAAGGCGTCAAGATTGTCAGCGGCAAAGAGGTGGTCGGCTGGGATGTCGAGGGAAAACGGATCATCGCCGCGCACACGACACAAGAGTCGTACCCGGCCGGCGAATTCCTGGTATGCGGCGGCTCGTGGACCGATCAATTGCTCGCGCGCTTCGGGTGCAAACTCAACATCAAACCCATGCGTGGGCAGATCGTCTTGTATCGACTCAATGAACCCGCATTGAAATACATTCATCACGCTGGGCCGGAGTATTTAGTGCCGCGCGATGACGGTTATGTCCTGGTCGGCTCGACTCTCGAGGACGTCGGCTTCGATGCGAAGCCGACGGTGGAGGCCGTCAACTCGCTCTGCCGGTTCGCGGTGACGTTCGCCCCACCGCTGGCTGAAGCGGTGGTTGAGAAATTCTGGGCCGGGCTGCGACCTAGTAGTCCTGACGGCAAGCCGTTCTTGGGTCGAGTGCCAGGCACGCAAAACCTCTCCGTCGCGGCAGGGCACTTCCGCTGGGGCATCGCCGGCGCTCCCGTCACGGGCCGGCTGCTCGCTGAGCTGCTGACGGGCCAAGAGCCGTTTATGCCGCTAGAGCCCTTCTCGCCGGCGCGCGACACGTCAAGCCCGCGTTCCGATGCCGGCGGTGTTGGGGTAGAATCGCCCCCATGACCAGCGGGCCCACGGATCTGTACCGCAACCTCGCCGATGATTTGGGCTGGCTGGAAGAGCACGCGCGGACCCGCGCGGAGACCGCGCCACAGAGCGCGAGTCTACGTTTCGCGGCAGCGCTCGTTCGCAATCTCGTTGCACCCGCCAGCACAGGCGGCTCCGCAAGTCCACTGCATCTCGCGGTCGTTGGGGGGGCCGGCACCGGCAAAAGCACCATCGCCAATCTTTTGTGTGGCGCCGTCGTTGCCGAGGCGAATCCACAGGCCGGCTTCACGCGGCATCCAGTCGCCTATGTCACCGCCGCTCGAACTCTGGAGTGGACCACAAGCGATGGCTTCCTCGGACCGCTGACGCGTCGGATCGACGCTACCTCCTCGAATCTCCACGAGGATGTCTATCAGATTCGTACCGTCCCGGCTGAGCACGACGCGACGCTGCTCCATCGCTTTGTGGTCTGGGATTGCCCGGACATGACAACCTGGGCCGCCTCGGGCTATGCACCGAGGTTGTTGGAAGTCGCCGCGCTCGCCGACGTGATTGTGTACGTGGCCTCGGATGAGCGCTACAACGACGCCGTACCGACGGAATACTTGCGGCTGTTACTCGCTTCCGGCAAACCGGTCGTCGTAGTGTTGACCAAGATGAAGCCTGAAAATGCGGCCGCCTTGACGGAGCACTTCCGCAAGGAAGTGCTGTCCAAGTTGCCACGCGGCCGCGTCGCGATCCTCACGGTGCCTCAGCTTACAGCAGAGGAGCTGGCGAATCCGAGTACCGCCGCCGCTCAATATCGCATTCCACTTGTTAATCAGATCGCGGTGCTCGGCGAGGTTCCAGACCAACTGCGCCGGCAATCGGTTCAAGCCGCGGTGAACTATCTTCGCAACTCCCAAGATGAATTGCTTGCGGTGGCTCGCGATGATGTGGCCGCGATGGAGGAATGGTCGAAGCTGATTCGCTCAGCCCAAGCGGAATTCGAGGACCGATATCGGCGCGAGTTCCTGACCACAGCAAAGTTCCACCGGTTCGATGAAGCGCTAGTGAAACTGATCGATCTGTTGGAGATCCCGGGTGCAGGGAAATACGTCACGGCCACGCTCTACGTGGTGCGCACGCCATATCGGCTGCTCAAGGGATTCATGGGAAAGATGTTCGCCGTGCCCGGCTTGCCGGCCATTCCCGAGCAGCCCGTGCTGGAATCAGCTTTCTCCGCATGGATGGATCGCGTGCAAGCCACCGCGCTAGCTCAAGCGAAGAAGCACGACCTGTGGGCACGCGTATCTGTGGGCTTCGCTCAAGGTGTAGACAAGGAATCGCAAGAACGGTTTCGTGCCGGGCTCCGTGACTTTCAGGCCGGGCAGACCGACGAGATCGACCGCACCGCCCGCGCGATTTACGAGGACCTCGAGAAGTCACCCGGCACGCTCAAGGCATTGCGCGGGAGCAAGCTGGCATTGGATGTGGTGGCGATCGGGGGCAGCATTGTCATGGGCGGCATCACCGCTTGGGATTTTGTAACTGTTCCACTTGCCGCCGCTATCTCGCAACAACTGGTGGAATGGGTCGGGGCCAGCTACGTGGACATGCAGCGTGAACAGGCCCGGCAGCGGCAAAGCAATTTGGTGCACCGCTTCGTCTCGCAACCCATCGCTAACTGGCTCGCTCAATGGCCCCTGACAGGCGGCACTCCGTATGAGCGGTTGAAGCAAATTCTCGAACGAGTCCCGCGCACCCTCATGGAGTTACGCATCCCATGACGGCCGCGCCCGCTGGACTGCCGTTGCTGCGCACGCTCGTGCCGGCCTTGCGCGGCCTGAGCAAGACGTTGACCACATGGCTCGACCAACCGCGGCACGTGCCGATCTCCACACTGACGAAAGCGGCGCTCGAAGGCATCCGCGACGATTTGGCTCGCAAAGCAGATGATCTCGATTTCGATTCTCCGTTTCTGGTCATTGTGCTCATGGGGGGCACCGGGGTCGGCAAGTCGTCATTGCTCAATGCGTTGGCCGGCGCGGCCGTGGCCCAAGCCTCATTCACCCGCCCGACCACGCGCGATCCGATCGTCTACCACCATCAGTCGCTGAAGCCCGAGCGGCTCGACCCGGCCCTACGCAGCTGTCGGCTCGTGGCGCACGATCGCGAGGAGCTGCGCGACAAAGTGCTGGTGGACACGCCGGACCTCGACTCGAACGAAGAGGCAAACCGCGAACGGCTCATGGGCGTACTGCCCGTCGCCGACGTCGTGCTGTACGTCGGCTCGCAGGAAAAATATCACGACCGATTGGGTTGGGAGCTCTTTCAGTCCCAACGGCAACGCCGGGCGTTCGCGTTCGTTCTGAACAAGTGGGATCGTTGTTCGCAGCCGGTCCATGGCGGCATGATGCCCGATCTGGATTTGCTGCGCGACCTCACGGCCGAAGGGTTCAAAAGTCCCCTGCTCTTTCGCACAGCCGCACAAATCTGGATCGACCGAGCGAATGGGCAGCCCGATACTCCACTGCCCCCCGGGGAGCAGTTTCGCGAACTTGTGACCTGGCTCGAAGAAGGTTTGAGCCGGCTCGAAATCGAAGCATTGAAGGCGCGTGGCGTCGGTCAGTTGCTCGATGACCTCGAGCGCACGTTCGATGCCGCCAAGCCTGCGGACGTTTCCGCCGCGGCAGCAGCGACACGCCCCGTGTGGGACGAATTGCTCGACGCTGAGTCGGATGAATTCGCCGAAACGTTGTTGCTCTCGCTGGAGCCGCGCCAGCGCGATATCGAGCATCACTTCCGGATCACCGGGCAGCAGCGGTTCCAGCATTTGATGGCCGGGTATCTCGGCTTGCTGACACGGTTGCAATACGCGGGGAGCAAACTCGCCAATCCGGCGAGCGGTTTGCTCGGTGGCTCCAGCGACGCACCGCGCGGTTGGGACATCCCAAGTCTGACGCGCGAATGTCTGACCTCGGCCGGCAAACGCGGACTCAGTCAGCGGATTCAGGCCCTCGACAATCGTTTGATCGTGGCCGCGAATGCAAAAGGCCTGCCCGGGGACTTGGTCCAACCCAGATTGCAAGAGCTATCAGCGCTGGATTGGCGAGGTCAGTTCGAATCGGCTCTCAACGAATCACTCACGGTTGTGGAACGAGGGTGGACACATCCGAGCGGGGCCAAGCGTCTGTTGCGTGGCGCGCTGATTCTGCTTGCGAACTATGTTCCAGAAATAACATTCGTGGGATCGGTATGCGTCCTGTTGTGGAACTCCATTGTGAAGGGATATCCGACTTCACTCTCCAGCGTATTTGTGCCGTTCGTTCTCACGCTCGCCGTCTTGATGCTCTTCCACGTGCTCATCCATTTGCTGCTGCCCTTGCGTTGGCCGGCAATCCGCGGTGACTTCCGCCGATACGTGCGGGTGGCGGTCCGCGACCGGCTCATATCGGCCTATTCGCCGGTCCCCGAACGAGTTGCCGGCGAGGTCGCCAAAGAGCGAGCCACGATCGACGCGATGACATCCCAGGTTCGGGAAATGCAGGCTTTGTTGAATGCCCGCCGGCAAACGGCTCGAATTGACTCGCTTTACGGCACGCCGGCCGATTGACATCTTTCGCGTGCAGTACCATGCAATCGGCAGACAAACTACCCACCGAGCAGCCCGCGATGGCCGGCGATGTCAAATGGATCGAGGGTGTGACGGGTTCGACCGCCATTGAGCGGGCGGCCCGGCTCTCGCTCTTGGCGCGGTTCAAGACGGTGGATGAATCGTGGAAAGACGCGCTCGACGAACCACGCGATCCCGAGCGCATTCACCGCGTTCGAGTGGCGACCCGGCGTGCCGGCGCCGCGTTGCGCGTGTTCGACGATCTACTGGCTCGCAAGCCTTCCGAGCAACTGAACAAACTTTTGAGCAAGCTCCGCCGTGCCGCGGGCGACGCCCGGGATGAGGACGTCTTCGCAGAACGGCTGCGCGAGTGGGCCAAGACTCGCGGCGACGACGAGCGACCCGGCCTCGACTGGCTCGCCGGGGCTGAAGCGGCGAAGCGTTCGGCGACTCGATTGGGCATTTGCGAAACCGACCGACTACGAAGCCGTTGGCGCACGCTGATAAAAGAGCTTCGCCCGCGGGCCAATACCACGGGTGAAACCTTGGCGGATCGAGCCGCGGAGCAGATCCCGCGACGGCTCACCACGTTTCACTCGGCGGCGTCGGCGAACATTAATCGACCAGAGTTGCTGCACCGATTGCGGATCGCCGGCAAGCGATTGCGCTATGCGCTGGAATTGCTCGGGCCGGGTATTCCCGCGGCCGATCAGATTGGGCTCTCGGTGCAAATGGCACAAGACATACTGGGGCAAGCTCACGACGCTCGCACCATTGCGGATCGATTAGCAGATCAACTGGCATTGGTTGATCACGCCTCCACGGCCGATCAGATCCGTTTTCGTCCCGGTATCATCGCCTGGAAGAATCACTTTGAATCCGAGGCGGCTGCCGGGCCGGCCCGTTTTCGCGATTGGTATCGAGAGTGGCAAGATTTGCTCGCCGCGACGGGGCTGCGACTTCGTTAGACACTCCATGCGGGCCGAAAGTTCGTGACGCCGCCCGGTTGAACGATCGCATCAACCAACGCCTCAACCGCCAAAATCAACTGGGCTCGCCGGCCGATGTGCAACTCCGCGTCCAAGCATCGTTCAATGCGATCGAGCAAACCCTCCGGCCCCAGCCGCTCGGCCAATTTCTTGAGCAGCGGCCCTTCGACCGGGTCTTGTAGTGCAGCCGGGTCTTCGCGCAGAGCTTGACGAAATACATCGAGCACTAGCTGCACCAATAACATCGCGCGGGGTCGTTGCGTCGCGCCGTCTTTTCCCGCGGCCTCAACAAAGGACATAAATTGTTTGCTGAGCGTGACCGAGTCGGGCTTCGGCTTTTGCAACTCTTCCAAGAGCGATTTGCGAAACGACCAGTATTCGGGCTTGGCGAGGTCGCGGGCTAGGCCAGGGCTGCCGTCCGCGAAACGCGTGAGCCGGCCGACCAGTGCCGCGTCGGTGATACCCTGTTGTCGAAGCAATTCGGCAATCGCCTCGGTGGGCAACGACTCAAATACGACTTGCTGGCAACGCGATCGAATCGTCTGCAATTGTCGATCCGGGTCGGTGCCGATCAGGATCAACAACGCGCCGGGTGCGGGCTCTTCCAGGGTCTTGAGAAAACAGTTACCCGATTCCTCATTGAAAAAATCGGCGTCATCGACGATCGCAATCCGCCTCCCGCCACGGGCCGGTTTCAGTGACAGATTCGCACAAAGACCTAGCATCACCGAAATAGGGAATTCTTGTTTGTCGGCCGGCATGCCGGTGATTGTTAAGTCGGGGTGGGTGCCGGCATCGACCAGGTGGCAACTCGCACAAAGGTCGCAGGAATCAAACTTGTTCTTGGGCGGATTCTCGCAGAGAAGTGCCTTCGCCAATTCGGTCGCAAATGTCTTTTTGCCAATGCCTGGGGGCCCGGTGAAGAAATAGGCGTGTGCCAGTCGGTTCAAGCGCATGGCGCGCGTGAAAGCGTCGATTTGTCGAGCGTGTCCGCGAATTTTGGCCCACGACATTTATGGCTTCGCTTTCGGCAAGCGCGGTTCGATGGCCGCACGTATCAGCCCTTTTACAGTGTCGATATTCCCTTGTGCATCGACAATCACCATCCGATCGAGCCGACGTCGCGCTTCGGTCAAAAACCCAGTGCGGACGCGCTCATGATAATCCATGCCGCGAGCTTCGACACGATCGGCCGTCTCTTTGCGCCGCGCCACCGCATTCTGAGCGGACAGGTCCAACACAATGGTCAAGTCAGGCTCGAGGCCGCCCGTCGAGAGCTTGCCGGCTTCCCACAAATCCTCGGGCCGCAATCCGCCGGCATGGCCTTGATAAACGACGTTTGCCAGCAGGAACCGATCGCAAATCACGATCTCGCCGCGATCCAGTGCGGGACGGATCACCTTAGCGACCAACTCCGCTCGGCTCGCCATGAAAAGAAGGGCCTCACAAGCGAGCGTCATGTCGTGCTGCCGGCCCAAGACGAGCGCGCGAAGTAGATCGCCCACCGGCGTGCCACCCGGATCGGTGCATGTCGTCACCGTGTGGCCTGCGGAGCGAAGCCATTCCGCCAGTACGCGGCATTGCGTGGACTTCCCGGTCCCGTCGATTCCATCCAAACTCACAAACAAACCGGGCATGGTTACTCCGGATCGGCGGTCACAGCGCCAATGATTTGGCCGGGCGTGACTTTGTCGTGCGCGAAAGCCGTTCGCTCAATCAATTGGCCCGTGGCAGGAGCCGGGATGTCGAACGTCGCACCGCCCGACAAGACCTCGACCAGACGATCACCAGCGTAGATACGATCGCCTGGTTCGGCAAACCAAACCGTGATTTCCACGGCGGGGGGTCCCACCGAAGGCACGACAATTTCCACACGTTGGCTCATCGGATTTGGATCACGAAATCAGGCCGATCGATAGGCAAATTCATTTTGTGCCGTAATGGGAGAGAGCGCTGGATGATGATGAAATAACGACGTTCGACTAAATCCAAATCGCTCGGCGAATGCCTCAACCAGCCGTTGCCGGATGAGCGCCGGCCGCACTGGACCACGGCGTTCACGGGCCAAGGACGTCATTGGCTCGGCTTGGCCGTCGCATTGAATCTTGCGAAACAGTTCCAGGTCCGGGTCGATATTGATAGCCGCCCCGAAATAACTGACCCAGTCATGAATCGCGACACCGACGTGTGCCAGCAGCCGGTCGCGGACCCAGATGCCACTTTCATCGGGCCGCGCGGTCGCTGCAGCGTCCGCCTCGCGGACTGCCACAAGCAATACGTCGTGGAGGGCGGCGAGGAAGCCCGGAAGGTCCATGCCGAATTGATCGAGCGCGACGACGGGAATGACCGCCAGTTGGCCCGGACCATGGAGCAGACAGCCACCGCCGCGATTGATCCACCGCACTGGCCAACCGCGCGTCGCCAATTCGGATGGCTCATATTGGATGTGCGCACTGGAGCCGGAGCGGCCGACGGTGATGAGGTATGGCAGTTCGCAAAGGATCAGGACGCCGCGCGACCGCTGGCCGCCGATTTCGTAAACCAGCCGGCGTTGCAGCGCGAGCAAATCGTCGAACTCGACGCGCCCCAAAAGGTACGCTTCCAATACGGCCGGTGCAGCGGGTCGCTCGTTCATCGAACGTAGTCTAGCAACGGCCGGATAGGCGACACAAGCGCAGATGTCGGCAGTTAATTCCCACCCATGACGAACTGGTTGACAATCTTGTTGACTTCTGCTCCAGCACTTGCGGGCACGAAGATGTTGAAGTCCAAGCGTTCCGCTTGCAGCGTGGCCGCGAAGCCGAGATACGACGGCGTGAACTTTACCGGCGTTAACTCCGCAGGTGCGGGAACAGGAAATGGGAATAGCGTACCCGCCTTGATTTGCGGCAGCATACTCTCAGCCATCAAAAGCGCTATGGGCCCAACATCCGCGAGAGAAATGAGCGATGCCGGCTGCGGCATCGCTTGATGAGTTAATCGGAAGGCGGCACTTTCGGGTGTCGTGTCACTGCCAATTGTACCTTTGCCAGTGAAGTATGCCTCGAGCCAACCGCGAGCGGTTTCCCAGTCCTTAGCTTGCACTTCAATCAATCGATTGCCAGAAATGCCGAGCCAGCCAAACGTTTGATCGCCGAGCATTTTTTTGGCCGATTTTTTCGCTTCATCGCCGCCGACTGGCATCTCGTTGAACTTTTCGTGATCCCAAACGATTCGGTACGACGTCCATGCGATATCACGGAACGATTCGGCGCCTGTCTTGATCTCGGGCTTGGTCTTCACGTATCCGCTGCCGAAACGCGCCCCGTCATCCAGAGATTCCAAAATCCCTACGGTCGCTCTCAAAGCCTTGGGTGCGTCTTGAAACTCTTCAACGATCATCCGTGCGATCGGATAATTCGATGTGCTATACGATTTGATTCCACCGGCCAATTCTAGTTCTTCAATCGCTTTTGTAATTCGTTCCGAGCCGGCGGCCATGCCGCCGTTCATCAACATCAACGTCTTGGATGTCTCCGGCGATAGCCCACCGGAGGCGACGTACATCATTTGACCACGCGGCATGATCGACAATTTGTCCAGAGTTGTGGGCTTCTGGGCTTTGAAGAACTCATTAGTTTCACTGTCGGTTCCGACCCGAATTTGCGTGCTCAACGCCAACGCTTCGGGACGAAAATCGACGCCGACGACTACTGCGTCACTGTCCAGCGCCAGTTGGAACACACCCCCGTATAGTTTTTTTGCAATCTCGGCCGAATTCGGGTCAGCCGCGGCGGCCATGTTCATGAGCACCAGAAACTGGTCGCGCGTTTCCCGAATCTTATCGCCGTATACTTTGATGACCGTGCCCATGTTTACGTAGGCCGACACGTCGCTCGTTATGAATTTCTCTTGGAGGTCCTTCGCCATCTGCGCGTCTAGAGCCGTGAAAGGCTTGGCGAATATCTCGGCTGACTCTTTGGTAAACGTCACAATCGCGTGATCGGAGCGGTCCATTAAAAAGAGCAATTGATTGTCGATCTCGACGGACTGATATCCGCCGGGCTCAACTTTCAGACGCTTTCTTTCCTCGTCTGTCAGAAGGCCTTCCGTAAATTCCTTGAAACTGTTCACGCGTGCGATGAGTGCGAACGATGGATCCACGCTCCCCATTTTTGGCAAATCGGAAAATGCGATGAACACTGGCCCGTTTGGCGCGAGGCCTTGCAGCTTGCGGCCCTCGGGCAAATTCTTCAGCGCGTCGTCGATGCTTTGCGCTGCAAGCGCGCCCCATTTTGCATCGGCCGCGGTGAGAAACGTTTTGAGACGACCCTTGGCTCGATCGAGGCCGCGAACTTGGAGCACGATCGGGCACTGTGCGGGGACCATGCTGAGCGATGAGACCGGCTTCGCCGGTACTGGAGCAGCGAGAGTGTTGCAGCAGAAGGCTGCCAGACAGCAGCCAACAAATGCGATCTTGCGAATCATGGTCTAGTCCTCGATCGCGGCGGGGGTCACGCCGTCTTCGCCTTCTTGCGACTCCAAGTAAAACTGCTGCCACACGTGCGGCCGGCTCAATGGCTCGATATGCAATACCACTTCGCCGTCCTGGAAGATTCGCACCGTCCCTGACGACTGACTCACTGCCACGCCGATCGCCTCAGTCTTCCGGCTTACGGCGGCGGCGGTCCAATGCCGGCTGCCCAGGCCTTTCGAGAGAGTGATGCCTTCCGCCTCCACGTCCACATACATGCACCCCGCAACGGCGATTCCATCGCGCCCAATCAGAAACGCCCCGTCGAGCTGCGCCAGCTCTTTGATCTGCTCACGAACGCGGCGGTCGCGCAAATCCCGCTCTTCTCCACTGTAACCCTTGAATGGATTGAAATTGATCGGCCGACACATCTTCAGAACGCGCTTCGTGTCGCCGACCACGAACAACGCGCCCACTGGTTTCGATTCGCGGCCCTCGCGGCCGAGTTCGGTCGCCATGTCTACGACCAATCGCAAGGTTTCGAGCGGTACACGTGTTTCGAGTTTTCGCAGATCACCCGCGCTGAGGCGTTCGAGATGTTCGCCAAGGTGGATGACGCTAATTGAGTCAACGGGTTCCGGCCGGCCCTGCTCCGCGGCGATGCCGTTGTAGAGGACGACGACATGGGCTCCCGGCTGAAGCTGTTCGTCGGCCACAGCGCGCAATAGCGCGACGCTCATCCGCTCGGCCGTCGGGCGCGGCACATTGTCGAGCTCGATCAACTCGAAGCCGCTCGTCTCGCGTAGCCGCTGCATTAGTGCCCGACCCTGCGCGGCCACCAAAAGCCGGCATCCAGGGAGACGAGCGCGAATGGCGTCCCAGTCCATGGCGGTTTCCACCATGAGTAGGATGGCGTCGGCGGGCATATCTTGGCAGATCTGCTTGGCAGACTTCAACAGCGCGACAGTTTGTTCCGGTATCGCCATGCATTGTCCGTTGTAGGTTCCACGCGCGCGCTTGTGTACCCGCGCCGTGGAACATTCATGCAATCATCGCGGCTCGAACGACAATCCCCAGCCTGCGTCTTTTTCCACAAGTTCCAGTCCTGCCGATGACGAAAGAATTGACAACCGCTCCGGGCGTAACGTCCCGTTGGGAGCGCGGTTCGGACGCATGACGAGGGGGAGCGATGAAACGCACAGCGCAGGCTTTGGCGCTCGCGGCAGCCCTGGGTGGCGGCTGCGTTAGCACCGATAAGATCGAGCCCGACCAGCAGCCGCACAATGGCACGGTCGGCACGATGCGGACCGCTCCCAATGCCGTCGGCCCGTGGGGCGAGCCGGTCGCCAATCGCGGCAACGCATCCGGCATCCAACAAGCAAAAGCCGAATTCATGCAGCCCAATGGCGACATGAATTCCAATATCCGCCAAGTGCACGGCAGCAACTCGCCGCCGATGCCCACGCCCGTCGCCGGCGCTGTCTGCGCGACTGGTGCCTTGGTCCAAGGCGGGGCACCGCGTCAGGGCTGTGGCCGCACCAGCGTTTACTTCGTGCGGCCCAGCAGCATGTCGGTCTCCTGGTTCAATGGCACTGGCCCGGGTGGTTTCACCCCGACCATGGTCAAAGCCCCAGGCCGCTACAACTTCCCGCAGGGTGCGACCTTCCGGCTGAAGCTTTCGGATCTGCCGAACCGCCCAGGTGTTGAGCTGTATCCGACGCTGGAAGTCATCCCGGCCAACTCCAAGTCTGGCACGTTCCTGGCCCACAGCGCTGTGCCGATCAGCGTGACCGAGGAAGACCTCGAGCAAGTCGCGGCCGGCAACTTTGTCGTGAAGGTCATCTATCTGCCCGATCCCGCCTTCCAAGACCTCGCGGCCGTTGGACCGGATGAAATCGTCTCGTCGCGGTTGGAGCCGGGCGTTGACCCGGTCGCCGAAGCGACTCGCCGCGGCACCGTACTTTTGATTCTGCGAATGGGAAATATCGACCTCGAAGGCCCGCAGAACATGCGAATGGAAGTGCCCCCCGGTGGCCCACCGCCCCGTGCAATGGGCCCGATGGGCGGCCCGTCCACGCCGATGATGTTGCCGCCGACTGGACCTGGAATGCGCCGATAACGGTCTGAATCTGAACAGCTAAAGAGGTGAAGGGGTGAACTGGTATTTTTGCCGATCACCTTTCACCTCTTCAGCGTTTCATCCACCCCGCTGAGACAGGCCCATGTACGCGACCTTCTTCGCCGCCATGCTCGCTGGAGCGCCGCCGCAACCGCCCTCGGCGTTTGCCCCCGTGCTGCACCTGCGGATGATCGCACCGAGCGGCGTTACCATCGTGTTGCGGCCCGGCTCGCCCGAAGCCCGGGCGTATCGAGAAGCGGCCACGTTCGCGGTTCGACCTGGCTACATCTGCCGCGTTGCACTCACCGGATTTGCCGAAGACCCATCCGCGGTCATTTGCCCATCGATTGAGGTTCGCGCCAGCCTGTTCATGCCGCCAAACCTCAACGGGCAAGACTTTCCGGCAACCGTCCGAATCAGCGAACCCGACCTGCACCGCGTGCTTGATGGTGCCCTCGTCACCAAGTTGATTTACCTCGAAAATCCCGATCTCGCTGCCCCCGGGCCGACTACGCCCGATCAGCCGCTCGAACGAGAAGTGCTCCGCGGCGATGATCCCGTGGACATTGCCCGCCGCCGCGGCCGAGTGCTCGCCATCGTCCGCATAGGCGGCCGGCCCCTGAACCAGGAAGAGCTCGCGCAGACAGCCGTTCCCGGCGTCGTGCAAGTGGCCGGCGAACCACTCGGGCCGCCGGCATGTCCGCCGATGATCCCGGCTCGCACATTCCAATTGTTCGATCCGGCGTCGGGGCCGAAGATTCCCACCGAGGAATTGGTGACAAACGGCGGCGATGTTGGTTTGCGCATCGGCGTTGGCCCGCATGGTCAGATCGGGAATCTGAACTCGACTGACACGGCGGCAATCTACAACTTCGCCGATCAGAACCGCCGCACGACGACGTCGAATCGCATATGCCTCTTCGCGCCACGTTTTGGCGTGATCCAAGAAGTGACGGCGATTGCGGGCTTTCACGGTGCATTGCCGCCTCTTGGCACCATCAGCGCCATGGGCCTCATTGAGAATCGCACCCGTGTGCCATCTCTGAACTTCGAAGAGATCATTTCGCCGGCCGCCGTCGTGGCGCGCAAAAGTCTGCAGGGCGCTCGCAGTAATGAAGGCGTGCACGAGTTAGACCAAGTCGTGGCCTTAGCCATGACTGCCATGATCGAAGGCGTGGCCCTCAAAGCCACGGTCGTGGAGTTGGCCGGCTTCACCCAATACCGCGACTACTGCAAGCCCAATGAGCCATTGGTCCTGGCGAAATCGGCCGAGCCGCGCGAAGCTTTACCCGGCGACGTCGTGACCATCACGCTGCGATTTTCGAACTACGGTAGCCGACCTGCGAGAAACTTGGAGATTTCCGACAACCTCGGGCCGCGCTTAGAGTACATCCCCGGCACCTCGGCTGGCGATCGCCCAACGGTGTTCACCTTCCAGGCGAATGAAGCCGGCTCCGCGACATTGCGCTGGACCATTCCGGGCGAGCTGCCCGCGGGCCAGTCAGGCATGATTCAGTTCCAGGTGCGCGTGCGGTAATTGTGCTTTGATTTGTAATGCGGGCTCAGGCCGCAGGAATCGCCTCATGCTCTGGTTATTTCGTGGCCGGGTCTGAAGGTTTCAGATTTCGCGGCCAGTTCAGAGCCCCCTACATTTCGTGGCCGGGTCTGAAGGTCGCCTCTGGCGACCGAAGGCCTGGTGCAGTGGCAAGCGCTTGCGGGTTCAACCGGGCCTTCGGTCGCCAGAGGCGACCTTCAGACCCGGCCACGAAATACAAACACTTTGCCCCGGCCACGAAATACGGGTGAGAGTCTCCCCAGGCCACGAAATTGATGAGGCCTAGGAATCACTTCGCTTCTGCTCCTCCAACTCCTCAATCGATCGCGGCCAGTCATCCTTGAGTAGCCGCGAGAGCGATCGATCGGCGAGCACCTTACCGCCGGTCTGACACCGCGGGCAATAATTCGTTTCGTTCTCCGCATAGATGATCCGCTGCACCGCCGTGCCGCAGTCGGGGCATGGCTTGCCGTAGCGACCGTGCACGGCCATGCCCGGACGAAACGCGGTAACCTTTTCCGGGAATCCATCGCCGGCCTCGGCGCGAAGGCGATCACGCCACTCGGTCAACGTCACGACGGTTGCCTCGAACAGACGCTTTACGTCCACATCCGACATCTTCTGCGACAACAAAAGCGGCGATAACCTCGCGCGATGCAAGATTTCATCGGAGTACGAGTTGCCGATGCCGCTGAAGAAGCGCGGATCGGTCAATGAGCGTTTGAGCGTGTGGTTTTCTTTTCGCAATGCAGCCGTGAATTGTTTCAAGGTTGCCGTCAACGGTTCGACATCACCGGGATCGTGGGCGACCAGCGAGTGTTCGCCATAGACGAGGTAAAGCGAAGCCCGGCGTTTGCTTCCCGCTTCCGTAAGCGTGAGCGTGCCGGATTCAAAATCGAAGGCCGCGAGACCTACCTTGCCGGGCAACTTCGCGCCCACCGGCTTCCAATGCAGTCGGCCCGCGATCATCAGGTGAAGGACTAAGAACAATTCGCCTTCGAATTCGAAGACAATTCGTTTCCCCAAACGCCGCAAGCCGGTGACGCGGCGACCGAACACAGTTTCAAGCGACGGTTCCACGCTCCGAAGCAGGAATGGGCTGGCGACCCGCACCCTGTCCAAAGTGCGGCCCACCACCCGGGGTTCCAGACACTGCAAATACACCTCAATATCCGGCAATTCGGGCATCGGCCCGCCCTCACCTTGTCAGCATTGTTGGCACCATGTTACGCTGCCCGGCCTTGCTGCCGACAGGGAGGTCGTCGTCATGATCCGCAAACTTTTGAAGTTCGCCGTTTCGTTTGTCCTTTTGCTCACAATCCGAACCACAACGATCGCCGCCGATCCTGTGAACCAGGGCACCCACGTTCGCGGCAAACGTCTCCAAGCGGTCGAAATTCCGCTCGCCGAAAAGCTGCGCTCACCGCGGGACACACTGCAAACGCTGTATTACGCCATCGATGTCTACGAGTTCTTCCCGAGTATGATCGGCGATGGCGTGGCGACTCTCGATCTGGCTGACACGATGCCGGCCGACTCCGCCTCGGCCTCCTTGCTCGCCGTGCAACTTGAAAATGTCCTCAACAGCCTGGACATCCCTCTCGGCAGCGTGCCTGACCGAGCGACGGGCGAGTCCGTCACGATCTACGACGCCGACGATATCAAGATTGTCATTCGCAAATACACCGATGGCCTGTGGCGATTCGATCGGGCGACCGTCGATCGTATTCCCGCCATGCGGCGAGTGACGCTGGCGAAACAGAAGAACCTCATGTCGGAGCGCACGGCGCTCCGCGAAGGCTACACCGACGCTCGCGCCACGATCAAGCGCTTCTGGCTCGATACGCTTGGGGGTGACTTCCCGGCCGCGGCGCGGGCGCTCGACCTGAGCGGCCTCGACACCGCCCAGCGGCGACAAGACGGGCCCGCCCTCGCGCAGATGCTCGCGTTCGTATTGCAGCGGCGAGGCTTCACGTATTCGCAACTGTTCCCCGACAACCCATCGGCTCCATCCTTCACATGGCACGCCGATCGCGATGGTCACATCGTGTTGGAGCGAACTCACTGCCCGGACGGGAAAGACGCGTGGCTCTTTAGCCGCAACACGATTGCCCAATTGCATCGCATGTATCAGGCAGCGCAGCCCGCGAAAGCTGACTTACGGTTCGCGCGGTTGGGCCTGACTGTGCCCGCGCTCAGCACCGATGGCACCGCCATCGCCGGCACGACCAAGCCGGACCGGGTGCCTGATCGTTTGGCGTCGCCACGAGCAGTGTTGCAAACCTTTTTCCGGGCCATGGACGCCGCAGAGACGAGTGACGCCCGGATGAACGAAGCGCTCGAGTGCCTCGACCTTGGCGCCATTCCAGACAAAGATCGCCGGGGGCTGGGCGCCACGCTGGCGTGCAAGCTCGATGCGGTCTTGCGGGCCCTGCGGATCGATCTATCTGCGGTGCCGGATTCCTGGGACGCGCCGCCGCATCTGCTCGGCGAAGCTCGCAACATGAAGGTCGAAATGGTCCGGCAAAAGGATGGCTGCTGGCGATTCGGCGAGGCGACCGTGGGGCGGATTCCGGAATTCTTCGACAAGCTCGATGCCAAAGAGCGGGCGGGCCGCGAGCGCGTCGGCCAACTCGAAAGTGCCCGGGATACCACCGTAACCTTCCTCGCCGCGATGAACTCCGGCGACCTGGACCAAGCGGCGAATTGCCTCGATACGCACGAGTTTTTCCCGAGCTCCGAAGACGATCTGGGCCGGGTGCTGGCGTTTAAGTTGAAGTACATCTTGGATCGCACCGGTCGCATCTACATCCAGGAAGTGCCGGACGATCCGGGTGGACCCCGCTACGCACTCTATCGCGGCGAGCTTGGCCGAATCGTGCTTGCGGGGCGCACGACCGATCCGCACAAAGGCACGTGGCTGTTCACTCCCGATACGGTGAAAAAAATTGAGCCGATGTTCCGCACGGTGATGCGCCGTCCCGCGGATCCCAACATGCAGGACACGGCCAGCACGCCCTCGTTGTGGTCAGTGCCCGGCGTGTGGCTGCGATTGCGCTTGCCGGATTGGGCCCAGACAAAGCTCGGCCCGCTCGATGCCTATCAGTGGGTGGGTCTCTGCGTGGCATTTCTGCTCTCGGGTTTGGTAGCTTCAATCTTCCTCGGGCAGGTCCACCATCTCGTGGCGTTCATTCTTCGACAATTCGGGTCCGTACTCACGGGTGGCTTTGTCGCCGCCAAGCTTCGCCCACTGACTTGGGTCGCCGGCGCCGCACTATTCTTTCAAATGCTCGAAGCGCTCGACTTGCCGGCCTCGCGCCTCGATGGCGTGTTGGCCGTCAAGAAGTTCCTGCTCGCCGGCATGGTCGCGTGGTTCGGCCTCCGGCTCATCGATCTCATTCTGGCCGTCTATGCGAACAGCGAATTGCTCAAGCCGCATCGCAGCCTGGGTGACATGATCGTGCCAGTCACGATGAGACTGACGAAGGGTATCACCTTGATCATCGTCGCCACTTACATCGTGTACCAGATTGGCCAAGGCGACATGCTCGGCCGGTTCCTCACCGGTTTGGGCGTTGCCGGTTTGGCCGCATCGTTGGCGGCACAAGATGCCCTCAAGAGCTTCTTCGGCACCTTGCTCTTAATCGGCGAGCGGTCGTTCAAGATCGGCGATCGCATCGCCGTGGACAGCAAGCAAGGAATTGTGGAGCAGGTGGGCTTCCGCTCCAGCACGTTGCGCACGCCGGAGGGGTCGCTGATGTCGATCCCGAATTCGACCATCGCCACGGCGTCGATCAACAACTTCGGCAACTCCCCGCCTGTGACGAAAGCGGCTTGAAAGAAGATTTAACCACAGAGACACAGAGAGCACAGAAAAATGCATTTCTCTGTGCTCTCTGTGTCTCTGTGGTTAAATTGTTATTCTAATTTCAGCGAACTTTTTCGAGTGAGGTGACTCCGATGCAACCGGACTGGCTCAATGCGAGCGTCCAGGCTTCCCAGCTTTTCGATCAGAATCGCTTCGATGAGGCGGCTGCCCTGGCGGAAGGCGCCCTTCGGCAAAACCCAGATGCCGCCATGGCGATGCAGGTATTGGGCTTCATCGATCTGCGCAAGGGCCGCATCTATGAATCGCTGGCCAAGTTAACCCGCGCTGCCGAGTTGCGCCCGGATTTCAATGTGTCGCACAATGGGCTGGGCTGCTGTTATTACCGCCTGGGTGATCTTGAAAAGGCGCGATACCACTTTGATCGTGCCCTGATCCTGCAACCGGTCTATCCGATCTGCCACTTTAGCCGCGCTGAAATCATGCTCAAGGAAGGCAATTTCAAAGACGGCTGGGTTGAATACGAATGGCGATGGACGAGCGGCCTCGTGCGTGGCCCCGAGATTCCTCGCCCGCGCTGGGACGGCTCACCGCTCAATGGCCGCTCGATCCTCATTCACTCCGAGCAAGGCGTCGGCGACGTGCTGATGATCATCCGCCTGTTGCCGATCTTGAAGAAGATGGGCGGCCGCGTTGTCTTCGCATGTCATAAGCCTTTGAAGGCTTTGCTGGAACATGACAAGTCCGTGGATCGTTGGTTCCCGATCGATGAGCCGGCCAACATCGATTTCGAAATATATTCGCCGATCATGTGCCTCCCGGGTCTGCTCAACATCAACGAGCAGAATCTTCCCAAGGAAGTGCCGTACGTTCACGCCGACCCCGAGCGCATCAAAAAGTGGAAGCCGAAGATTGACGAGATCGGCGGGTTCAAGGTCGGCACCTGTTGGCAAGGCAGCCCGACCTTTGAAGGCGATCAATTTCGCTCCATCCCGCTCAAGAACTACGTGCCCTTCTCTAAGGTGCCGGGCGTGCAGCTCATCAGTTTGCAAAAAGGCACGGGCGAGGAACAAATCGATCAGTTGCGCAACGAGATGAAGGTGCACGTCATTCCTGACCTCGATCAGGAAGGCGCGTTCCTCGACACCGCGGCCATCATGCACAACTTGGATTTGATCATCACTTCCGATACCTCGGTCGCGCATCTGGCCGGCTGCTTGGGTCGGCCCGTCTGGATGATGGTCTCGACCGGTTGCGACTGGCGCTGGGGCCAGGACCGCAGCGATTCGTACTGGTATCCGACCATGCGCATCTTCCGTCAGAAGAAACTGCAGGATTGGGGGCCCGTCTTCGCCGAAGTCGCCGCGGCCCTGGCGGAGCGCGTCGCCGGCAAGCAAACGATCACCACCAAACCGGAAACAACGGTCGAAGTGCCAGTGTCCGCAGGCGAGTTGCTCGACAAGATCTCCATCCTGGAGATCAAGAGCGAGCGAATCAAAGACGCCGCGAAGCTCGAGAATGTCAATCACGAACTCGCAGCTTTGCGGCGAGCTCTGAAAGAGCGGGTGCCTGATAGCTCGGGCTTGGACAAACTGGCGGCCGACCTCAAAGACGTGAATCAAAAGCTCTGGGAAATCGAAGACGATATCCGCATCTGTGAGAAAAAAGGCGATTTCTCGCAAAAGTTCGTCGATCTAGCCCGTTCGGTCTACCAGCAGAACGATCGCCGGTCCGCCATCAAGCGGCAGATCAATGATCTGCTTGGCTCCTCAATCGTAGAAGAAAAGTCCTACGCGTAAGCCGGAAGAGTTAACCGCAGAGACGCAGAGAACACAGAGGAAATACCGAGAAGAAGTCTTCTCTGTCTTTCTCTGCGCCCTCTGCGTCTCTGCGGTTAACTCTTTGCCTTCCATTCCCTAAAATGACTTCCACGCAAGACGACCTTCCGCATTTGGAGCGATTCATGGCCACTGCGACGCAATCGGCGCCTAAGTTCGACGTCAAAGACATTAAGCTCGCTCCCGCGGGCAAAAAGCGCATCCTCTGGGCCGACCGCGATATGCCGGTCTTGGCCGAGATTCGCAAGCGGTTCGAAAAGGAAAAGCCGCTCGCTGGTATTCGCATGGCCGCTTGCCTGCACGTTACCGCCGAGACGGCCAACTTGGCACGCACGCTCAAAGCCGGTGGCGCCGACCTGGTACTGATCGCTTCCAATCCGCTATCCACCCAGGATGAAGTCGCCGCCAGCATCGTGCATGACTTCGGCATCTCGGTTTATGCCGTTCACGGCGAAGACACTGAGACCTACTACAAGCACGTTGCGATGGCGCTCGAGCACGAGCCGAACGTCACCATGGATGACGGTGCTGACCTGGTCAGCTCAATGGTGTTCATTGCTCTTGATCGTCTGGATGATGTGCACGCTCAGGTGCGTCAATGGGCCGCCAAATTCAGCCCGGCCGAACGAGCGAACCGGTTCGCCAATGTCATCGGCTCAATGGAAGAGACCACGACCGGCGTCATTCGGCTCCGCGCCATGCAAAAAGACGGCGTTCTCAAGTTCCCGGTCATCGCCGTGAACGATGCCAAGACCAAGCACATGTTCGACAACCGCTACGGCACCGGCCAAAGCACGATTGACGGGATCATTCGCGCAACTAATCAATTGCTGGCGGGCCGCAAGATGGTCGTCGCTGGCTACGGCTGGTGTGGCAAAGGCGTCGCAAGCCGGGCCCGGGGCCTGGGTGCCCAAATCATCGTCACCGAGGTCGAACCGATCGCTGCACTCGAAGCCGCGATGGACGGCTTCAGTGTCATGCCGATGGAACAGGCCGCCAAGATCGGCGACGTGTTCGTGACCGTCACCGGCAACAAACACGTGATTCGCAAAGAGCACTTCGCCGCCATGAAAGACGGCGCGGTAGTTTGCAACAGCGGCCATTTCGACATCGAGGTGGATCTGGTCGGCCTGAAAGCCGAGTCGAAAGAGGTGATCGCAGATGCCCGGCCCCAAGTGGACGAATTCAAGCTCAAGAACGGCAAGTCGATCTTCGTTTTGGGCCAAGGCCGGCTCGTGAATCTCGCGATGGCTGAGGGCCACCCGGCCAGTGTCATGGACATGAGCTTTGCGACCCAGGCACTCAGCACCGAGTACTGCGTCCGCAAGAAAGGCCAACTCGGCAACGCCGTGCACGACGTGCCGGTGGAGATCGAGCAGATGGTCGCCGCGGCCAAGTTGGCGTCGATGGGCATCAACATCGACACGTTAACCAAGGAACAACAGGCCTACCTCAGCGGCTGGGAACACGGCACCTAATTGTAGTCCGGTCGCTCCGCGACGGGCGCGTTGCGGAGCAACGCACTACAATCGGAGATCAACATGAGCAAGCGACTGGTTACGCTATTATTTTCTGCGTTGTTACTCGGCACTGCCTTCGCGGCCGACAAAGGAGATCAGCCAATGTCCGCTCTGGCGTTCAAGATGAAAGACATCGACGGCAAGGACGTGGACCTGAGCCAATACAAGGGCAAGGTCCTAATGTTCGTCAACGTCGCGTCGCAGTGCGGCTACACAAAGCAATACACCGGCATGGAAGCGATCTACGAAAAGTACAAGGACAAAGGCTTTGTGCTCATCGGCGTGCCGGCGAATAACTTCGGCAAACAGGAGCCGGGCAACGAAAAGGAAATCAAAGAGTTTTGCTCCACAAAATACAAAGTCACGTTTCCCATGATGTCGAAGGTATCGGTCAAAGGCGACGATATCACGCCGCTTTACCAGTATCTCACGACGCACGCGCCCGAAAAGGGTGCGGTGTCGTGGAATTTCGAGAAGTTTCTGGTTAACAAAAAAGGCGAAATTGTGGGCCGCTACAAGTCGAAAGTCGAGCCCGAGAGCAAGGAGCTGACGGAGACTATCGAAGCTGAATTGGCGAAATAGGGTTCGTTTACCTTTCGCCCGAAAAACCTATCGTAATCAGTGATTGCGGATCGGCCCGCCGCCGAGTTCGGGCCTGTTTGACTTGGATGTCCTGTGCCAATCCAGACTCCCGCGGGTTTCGAAGCGCCGTTTGATCTGTCGGTGTATTACCCGATTCTGATGTATCTTGCGGTGATTCTGCTTTTCGCCGGCGGCACATTGTTGGGCTCCCGCTTCATCGGGCCACGAAAAAGTACGGCCGTGAAGCTCATGCCCTACGAATCGGGCATGGACCCGATCGGCGATGCTCGCCAGCAATTCGACGTGAAATTCTACCTGATCGCGATTCTGTTTCTGGTGTTCGATGTCGAATTGCTCTTCCTCTATCCGTGGGCCGCACTGGCCTATCGTGAAGGCGAAGCCCTCTGGCGCGAGACGTTTGGGCGGCTGGTCTTCTGGGAAGTGCTGATCTTTATTGCATCGCTAGCCATCGCCTACATTTACGCTTGGCGCAAAGGGGTGTTTGCGTGGCGCTAGGCTTCGGCGACTTCATGATTGCTCCTTTGGACTGGGTGGCCAATTACGCCCGGGCCAACAGCCTGTGGCCCATGCCGTTCGCCACCGCCTGCTGCGGCATCGAGTTGATGGCGACTGCCGCGAGCCGCCACGACCTGGCCCGCTTCGGCTCCGAAGTCATGCGCTTCAGCCCGCGGCAGTGCGACCTCATGATCGTTGCCGGCCGTGTGGTGATGAAGATCGTGCCGGTGCTGCAGCGCATTTGGCAACAGATGCCTGAGCCGAAGTGGTGCATCTCGATGGGTGCCTGTGCGTCGTCAGGCGGCGTGTTCGACACCTACTCCGTTGTGCAGGGCATCGATCGGTTCATTCCGGTCGATATCTATGTGCCGGGTTGTCCGCCACGACCAGAGCAGTTGATCCGCTCCATCATCGACCTGCAGGACAAAATCAAGAAGACCGGCACCATGCTCGGCAGCGAATTTCCAAAGCGCAACCGGCCGGAAGGCCCGCGACCGCTCAATGAGATGTTGCCCGACGAAGACCGCATCGTTAGCCCGGCCAATACGGTCTCAGCAACTCGCCAGCAGTAGGAGCTTTGCATGCCGGCCGACGATGTCCTCCGCGAGCATTTGGGTCCGGGCTCCTTCAGCTCGTCGAACTTTCGCGACAATCACCGCATCATCATCGGTGTCGATCAGATATTTGAAGCCCTTAAGACACTCAAGGAGCATGGCGGTTTCGACCTGCTCGTGGATATCACCGCGGTCGATTACCTGCACTATCCCGACGCAACTGATCGCTACGGTGTCGTGTACTGTCTAGCCAATACCCGGACGGCCGAACGCATCGTGGTGAAAACGTTTGTCAACGATCCGGATCCCTCGGTGCCGAGCGTCTATCCGCTGTGGCCCGGAGCGGACTGGATGGAACGCGAAGTGTTCGACATGTTCGGCATCGACTTCCCCGGTCACCCAGACCTGCGGCGAATCTTGATGCCCGACACCTTCGAAGGGCATCCATTGCGCAAGGATTATCCGCTGCGCGGTTACGGCGAACGGCACAATCTTCCCGTCCTCACTCGATCGGAAGGCTAAGCGATGCCACTCGAGTTGATGGACAAAGTGCTCGAAGATATCCCAGGGGCGGACAAAGAATATCTTTGGACGCTCAACTTTGGACCGCAACACCCCGCCACGCACACCACCTTCCGCATCGTGCTCACGCTCGACGGCGAAAACGTCGTCCGGGCTGTGCCTGACATCGGGTTCCTGCATTCTGGATTTGAGAAGCTTGGCGAAGACCTCGATTTCAATCAGTATGTCACGATCGTCGATCGGATGAATTACGTTTCGCCCATCGCGAACGAAGTGGCCTGGTTCGAGAGCGTCGAAAAGCTGCTGGGAATTCACATCACCCCGCGTTGCCAATACATCCGCGTGATCATGGCCGAGTTGGCTCGCATCAGCGACCATCTGCTTTGCTGTGGGGCGGCCGGGCTCGATCTCGGCGCGTTCACAGCGTTTCTCTATGCCTTCAACGAGCGTGAGAAGCTTTACGACATTTTTGAAACGGCTTCGGGCCAGCGATTTCACCCCAGCTATTTCCGCGTCGGCGGAGTAATGGCCGACGTCAATGAGGACTACATTCGCAAGGTCCGCGACTTTGTGAAAACCTTCCCGCGCGCTCACGCGGATGTGACGCGCTTGCTCAACCGCAACCGCATCTTCATTGAGCGCACCAAAGGCATCGGCGTGCTGTCAAAGGAAGATGCGATCGCCACGAGCTGCACGGGCCCCATGGCGCGGGCCTCCGGTGTCGTCCGCGACGTCCGCAAGGACGATCCGTATCTCGTGTACAAGGATCTCGACTTCCAAGTGATTTGTGCCGAGGAAGGAGATTGCTACGCTCGCTACCTGGTGCGAATGGACGAGATGCTGGAGAGCTTGAAGATTGTTCATCAGTGCATCGAGAACCTTCCGTCGGGGCCGGTCAATGTCGATCTCGAAGGCAAGGCCGTGATCCCCGACAAAATGGCGACGTATCGCTCAATCGAGGGATTGATCCAGCACTTCGAACTCGTGATGCCGAACCGCCAATGGAACACTCCGCTCGAGGAGATTTACGCGCCGACGGAAGCGCCGGTCGGCGAGCTTGGCTTTTACGTCGTCGGCGACGGGTCCGGCAAATCGTACCGCTGCCGGACCCGGCCACCAGGCTTTATCCATTTCGCGACGTTTCCCCAATTGATCGCCGGCCACCAGATTTCAGATGTCGTCGCGATCCTGGGCTCCATGCAATTGATCGCGGCTGAGGTGGATCGGTAACAAAGGACACGCATGCGCTTCATCGATGACGAGCTCAAAAATGCGATTCTCGATTTGTTGCCGCGCTATCCGAACAAGCAGGCCGTGACGCTCCCCGCGCTCCATCTGGTGCAGGACAAACATCGTCACGTGCCCCTCGATGCCATCCGCGATATTGCCAAGCTTCTAGATTTGGCCCCGGCAGAAGTGCAAGACACGATGACCTTCTATGGCTTCTTCCGCGATGAGAAAAATCCGCTGGGCAAGAACCGGTTGTGGGTTTGTCGCAGTCTCGCGTGCATGCTGCGCGGCTCCGACGATTTGACTGCTCACTTGTGCGACAAGCTCGGCGTCAAGGTCGGTGGCACGACGCCGGACCAAGCAATCACGCTTGAAACAGCCGAGTGCATCGGTGCATGCGAAGGTGCCCCGTGCGTGCTCGTCAACGACGAGCACGTGATGGATGTGACTACAGCGAAGGCTGACCAGTTAGTCGGCCAATTGCGCTCCGCGCATTAACGAGCCGGAAGCGTTAGCGACGGTGTATCCAAAAAATCGTCGCTGACGCTTCCGGCTCGTCGAGGAATCCTGATGGCAGATACCGAACCCGTTCTCCTGGCACGCATCGCAAAGCCCGGGAGCCATACGCTGGCGAGCTATCGAGCCGATGGTGGGTATCAGACTTTTGAAAAAGTCCTCAAGACGATGCAGCCGGCTCAGGTCACGGATCAGGTGAAGGCGTCGGGCTTGCGTGGCCGCGGGGGTGCGGGCTTTCCGACCGGCGTAAAGTGGACGTTTCTGCCGAAGGACCATCCCGGCCCGATCTATCTGTGTGTGAATGCGGATGAGAGCGAGCCGTGCACGTTCAATAATCGCGTGCTGATGGAGAAGGACCCGCATCAGGTACTCGAAGGCATCATGATCGCGGCGTTCGCCATTCGCGCGAAGACCGCCTATTACTACATTCGCTTTGAATATGGCGAGGGGTATCGCGCCACCCAGGCCGCGATCGATGAGCTTTACGCCGCCAAGCTCTTGGGCCAGAACATCCTCGGCACCGATTTCTCGCTCAATATCTACACGCACCGCGGGGCCGGCGCTTACATCTGCGGTGAAGAGACCGGCCTCATCGAATCGCTCGAAGGCAAACGGGCCTGGCCGCGGATCAAGCCCCCCTTCCCGGCCATCGAAGGTGCGTTCCGCAAACCCACCATTGTTAATAACGTTGAAACGCTTGCCTGCGTAACCCACATCATGAGCCGCGGCGTCGATTGGTTCAAATCGATGGGCGTACCGGCTGACCCGAAGAACCCGCGCGACGCCGGCAGCTACGGACCCAAGCTTTACAACCTCTCCGGACACGTCAACAAACCGGGCACGTACGAAATCCCCCTCGGCATCACCGTCCGGCAACTCATCGACCAGTATGGCGGCGGTTGCTGGAAGGGCCGTGCGATCAAAGCCGTCGTGCCCGGCGGGCTGAGCATGGGATTCATGACCGCAGCCGAACTGGACACGCCGCTCGATTTCAATGGGCCCGGCAAAGTGGGTTGTCTTGGTCTCGGCACCGGCGCGGTGACCGTGATCGACGACCAGACCAGCATGGTCGATGTGCTTTACAACACCTGCCGGTTCTATGCCCAC
Source organism: Gemmataceae bacterium (assembly GCA_045802605.1). GTDB lineage: Bacteria > Planctomycetota > Planctomycetia > Gemmatales > Gemmataceae > JBJMQS01. The sequence goes on from JBJMQS010000019.1 coordinate 227,440, forward strand.
GAATCGTGTGGCCAATGCACGCCGTGCCGCGAGGGCACTGGGTGGATGCTGAAAATTGTCGATCGCATCCGCCGCGGCCAAGGTCGCATCGAAGATCTCGATTTGCTCCACGAAGTCGGAGATCGCATCGGCATCATGCCCGGGTCAACGATTTGCGGCCTCGCGGACGGCGCCGGCTGGCCGGTGAAAAACGCCATCAAGAAATTTCGACCAGAGTTTGAAGAGTACATCCAGAGCGGTAAGAAGTCACGCACTCCTCAGTTCGCCGGCGCACATTGACCAAAAACGCCGGATTCTGCTCACCAATTCTGAGATGAATGCCAAATCACGATGTTTGGCAACTTGCCTGGCTAATAGGTTTTCACCCTTGAGGTCATACAAAACCAATGAACGAATCGGCACCCGTGAGGGATTTTCGATGATTCGGTTTTCGCTTCTGGCAATCGTATTTGCCGTCGCCATTTTAGGTTGCGGCAAACGCCAGCCCCCTCAACCCGAACCCACCGACGCCGAGCAGCGCAAACTGATGGAAGATTACGCGCGGAAGAAAGCCCCGGTGCTCGATCGCACCATGATTGAAAACGATCTGAAAAACATCCACTTGTTCCTCTACACGGCGCACACCTCGTCGGGTCGCTGGCCATCCGCCGAGGTCGCCAAGGCCGAGATCAAGAAAGACCCCAACGCCCGCAAGCTAGTGCAGCAAATCGAGGATGGCACCTATGTACTGGTGAACAATCCACCGGAGGGTGGAATTCTGGCGTATTGCGCCAACGAGACAACGGTGGGCATCCTCGCCGTCGATACCAATGGGCAAATGAATGTCATAAAGCCCAACGAGTTGCAACAAATTTTGGTCCAACAACGTCGCTGATCAAGGATTGTCTCCGCGAGTATGGCCACCGTTTACGTCAACGATAAGCCGGTCGATATTGGCGACGCCAGAATGAACTGCATTCAGGCCGCCGATCGGGCCGGCGTTTTTATTCCGCACTACTGCTGGCATCCGTCTTTGACGGTGGTCGCCAGTTGCCGAATGTGCCTCGTCGAAGTCGGCGACCGCAAGCCCGATGGCACGATCGCCATGCAGCCGAAGGTGCAGCCCGGCTGTCAAACACCCGTTCGCGACGGTACCGTGATCGTCACGGGCGAATACGACAAGCGAGTCGAACACACGCCAGCACTGCCGTATCCCTCGAACTACGGGAAGCCCGGCGAGCGCGCCAAACGCGCCCAGGCCGACACGCTGGAGGGACTGCTTCTCAACCACCCACTCGACTGCCCCGTCTGTGACAAAGCCGGCGAGTGCATGCTGCAAGATTTCTCGTACGACTATGGCCGGTCCGAGAGCCGGATGGTCGATGAAAAGCGCACGCCGCCGAACAAGCCGGAGATCAGTTCCAAGATCACGCTGTTCACTGACCGCTGCATCATGTGCTCCCGCTGCGTCCGCTTTACGCGTGAGATCTCCGGCACCGCTGAACTGACCATCATTAACCGCGGCGATCATTCCGAAATCGATGTGTTCCCCGGTGAGCCGCTCGAAAACAAACTTTCCGGCAACGTCGTCGATCTCTGCCCGGTCGGCGCACTGGGTTCGAAAGACTTTCTTTACAAGCAACGCGTCTGGTTCCTCAAAGAGAATCCGAGCGTTTGCCCAAATTGCTCGACTGGCTGCTCGATCTATGTGGATGCCAACAAGGACGTTGTCTATCGGTTGCGGCCGCGGGAGAACTTGGAGTCGCAAGGTTACTACATGTGCGACGAGGGTCGCTGGGGTTACCACTACGTCAATGACAAGGCGCGACTAAAGCGCCCCGAGGTGCGCCGCGGGACTCCAATCCCGACCGGGTGGTTCGACATTCTCCCGGCGATCAAGACTCAATTTGCTGACGCAGCAAACCGTGGCAAAACCGCGGCGGTGCTATCGCCCTTCCTCACGGTGGAAGAGGCTTACCTCGCCGCCAAGTTCTTCAAGAGCCTCGGCAACGTGACTCTGGCAATGGGCATCATTCCCACCGTCGGCAAGGACGATCACTATCCCAAAGATCGCCGCGGTAACCCGGTGCCGCCGACGAAATTCACAATCCATGCGGAGAAATGCCCGAATCGCCGTGGCGTCATGACGGTGCTCAAGCACTTCCAGGGCGAGGTCATCCCGTTCGAAAACGTGTTTGGCTCGAACCTGCAAGCACTATGGGTCACGGCCGGCTATCCGCGCGGCACCGGTTATCCTCTCCATGAATCGCCATACACGACGGACCATGCCGCGAAGATTGCCAACGTGCCGTTGGTCGTCGTGCAGGACGTGTTCGAGTCACCGCTCACCCAACATGCCGCCTACATATTGCCGAGTGCGGCCTGGTCGGAGAAAGACGGCACCTTCGTAAATCACGCGGGACTCGCCCAACCGATGAAAAAGGGGAACCACCTCCCCGGAGAAGGCCGTAGCGAAGGTCAGGTATTCGCAGAGTTGCTTGGCCGGCGCGGCTTGTTCCGCGCCGCCTCGGTGCGGCCTGAACTCGGAAATGAAATCCCCGAGTTCGTCGGCCTGCCGCAGGAACCGGAAACGGGATTGAAGCTGGAGTTACCGCTGGTTTGACCGTTGGTGAGTTGCGTGAGGATCGATGCCGGAGTTTAGCCTGCTATTGACCGTCATTACCATCGCCTTGGTGATGTTCGTCGTCTTGACCGTGGTGGCGTACCTGGTCATGGCGGAGCGTTGGCTGTCTGCATGGATGCAGGATCGAATTGGGCCCAACCGCGTCGGCCCGTTCGGTATGCTCCAACCCCTCGCTGACGGCATCAAGATGTTCCTCAAAGAGGACATCATTCCCGATCATGTGGACCGCCTGTTTTACGTGTTGGCTCCCGGCATCGCGGTCACCACGGCCTTGCTTGCAATCGCAGTGGTTCCCTTTGGCGCAACTGTGCCGCCGCCTCTGCCACAGCCAGATGTCGCGACGTATCAACAAACGCTCGAAACCTACCGCGCTCAGGTCGCCACCAGTCGCGCAGTCATCGCACCGGGTGTGGATATTGGCATCCTGTTCGCCTTCGCAGTGACGAGCCTGGCCGTCTACGGCATCATCTTGGGTGGCTGGTCTTCGAACAACAAATACTCCATGCTCGGCTCACTCCGCTCCAGCGCGCAATTGATCAGCTACGAGATTCCGCTCGGGCTATCCGTGCTTGGCGTGATGCTCTTCTCCGGCTCGTTGAATTTGGAAACCATTATCGACGACCAAGTGCGCCACGGATGGAACATTCTCTATCAGCCGCTGGCGTTCCTGCTATTTCTCACGGGCGTCTTTGCCGAATGCAACCGGTTGCCATTCGATTTGCCGGAATGCGAGTCGGAACTCGTCGGCGGCTACCACACCGAATATTCCAGCATGAAGTTCGGCCTGTTCTTTCTGGCCGAATACACGCACATGATTACGACGAGCCTGATGCTCTCCGTGCTGTTCCTGGGAGGCTGGTCATTCCCAGGGCTAGATCACTTCACCGGCTGGACCGGCTGGGCGATAAAACTCGGAGTCGTGTTGGCTAAGCTTTTCTTTTTCATCATGGTCTACATGGTCGTTCGCTGGACAATCCTTCGCTTCCGATTTGATCAACTCATGCACTTGGCCTGGAAGGTGATGATCCCGCTCGCGACGCTCAACGTCTTAGCGGCGATGATTGTGCGCGAGTTTCATGGCAGCCGGTGGTGGATGTTGGCCGCTTCCATCGCTTTGATCATTGGCTGGGGCTTCCTGGAAATTCTCACCGCGACCGGGCGGATCAATCGACCGCATAGGCGGTTGAGAAGCGAGATTGATGGGTCGCTCATCCCGGCGACAACGAGGTAGGTACTGATCATGCCAATGGCGGACAAAGATGTGCGCTGGGTCAAGGCCCCGAAAATGGGCCTCGCGGACATGCTGTATTTGCCGGCCATTATGCAAGGCATCGGCACGACCATGCGGCACATGGTCGGCCCGAAGATCACGCAGCAATATCCCGAAGTCGAGCCGAACCTGCCCGCCAACTACCGCGGTGTCCATCGCTTGAATCGCGATCCCGATGGCCGGGTGAAGTGCGTGGCGTGCTACATGTGTTCGACCGCCTGCCCAGCCCACTGCATCGACATCGTCGCCGCGCCGTCGCCGTGGCCTGACCGCGAAAAATATCCAGAGACATTCGTTCTCGATGAATTGCGATGCATCTACTGCGGCATGTGCGAGGAAGCTTGCCCGGTTGATGCGATCGAGTTGACATCGCTCTACGACCTCACGGGGTTTTCGCGCGAAGACATGATGTTCGACAAGGAAAAACTGCTAAGCGTCTTTGACGAAACCACGCGCAACTCGCCGGACAAAGATCCGATTCGCACCCGCCCCGGGCACTTGAGCATAGCGAGCGAGCAACCCAAACCCTAAGGAATTTGCATCCGCGATGACGCCGCAGGCGACTTTTTCGACACAGTTGCTGCCGCCCATTCTGGTCGGCCTGGTTGCGATCTATTTGCTACTGCCCCGTCCGCAGCCATATCCGCGCATTTTGGGCGTGTTTGCCGGCTTGGCAGCTTTCGTCTTTGGCGGTCTGATGATTGTGCCCGAAGCGGCACGTGCGAATGTGATCGAAGCGATCCTGTTTTACACGTTCGCAGGGCTTGCGATTTTGGGTGGGGTTTTCTTGGTGACCCAATCCAACCCGGCACGCGGTGCCGTGTCGTTCGCGCTCGTCGTGTTGTCTACGTGTGGTTTGTTTTTGCTGCAGGCCGCACCATTCTTGATGGCCGGCACCGTCATCATCTATGCGGGCGCCATCGTTGTCACGTTTCTATTCGTGATCATGTTGTCGCAGCAGCACGGACCTAGCGATGCCGATGGCCGTTCGCGGGAACCATTTTTGTCCTGTATTGCCGGCGGATTGTTGCTTGTCATTCTGTTATTCGCGGTGCGTGAGCAGTATGGCAACGACCGCGTCGAGCAGGTCATCGCTGCCGCGCGGTCCGCTGCGGACTCGGGCAAGATCGATGTCGTGCGCGATGCGGTCAATGGTTTGGGGCACACGCCGGGAGCGGGTGCAATCGGCCGCGAATTCGAAGAGATCGAGCCGCGATTGGCGGAGCTCGGCGCTACTCCGGCACAAATCCACGACACGTTGACGAACTTTGCTGACCGAGTGACGGCACAGAAACCACATTTGGGCGACGTGCGGCCATCCGACCGTGTCACCCTCTCGGCGTTTTCGGGCACGCCTGTCAACAAAGCAAGCGATCAACTGCTGCCGGCGAGCAATGTCGTCTTGCTGGGGCGGACATTATTTTCCGATTACCTGCTCGCCATCGAAATGGCCGGCACACTGCTTCTTGTGGCCACCATCGGCGCCATCGCGATCACGCATCGCCACGCCCGGAGGCCGGCATGAGTATCCCGGTCAGCCAGTATTTGGCGGTCGGTGCTGTGCTTTTCGCGCTGGGCGCGATTGGATTTCTCACTCGACGAAATCTGATCACGCTTTTCTTGTGCGCCGAAATGATGTTGCAGGGCGTGGCACTTAACCTGGTGGCTTTCGCTCGGCATCACGGCAATCTGCACGGCCAGGTATTTACCCTATTCGTCGTCACGGTCGCAGCATGCGAAGCCGGCGTCGCGCTCGCTCTGGTGCTCATGCTCTATCGTTCGAGGCGGTCTCTCGATGTCAGCGTGTGGCAAGATTTGCGCGAGGCGGGCCAGGAGCCCAGCTTGGACACGGAACCCTTGACCGGTCCCCCGCCCGGTCCGCCACAACCCCACCTCGCCGTCGCCGGGATCGTGCCGGAGCGGGCCCGCGAGGACACCTATGCATAACCACTGGGAGCTTTGGCTCATCCCGGGATTGCCCCTCGCGGCTGCCGTGTTGGTCGGACTATTTGGCAAAGCGCTCAAGTCGGCGAGCCGTTGGCCGGTGTTGCTCGCGGCCGGTGGCTCATGTGCGATCGCCATGACGGCCGTCGTGAAGATGGCAGCTTATGATGCTCCCGCACTCGTCCAAACGGATGCAGTCAACTGGTTTTCTGCCGGTCAGGTCACAGTCACCGCGCGGCTGATGATCGACCCCATCACGTCCGTCATGCTCACCGCCATTACCTTTGTCGGCTTCTGGATTGCGCTTTTCTCAGTGGGTTACATGCACGGCGACCCGGGCTATCCGCGGTTCTTCGCGGTGCTCTCGGGCTTCCTGTTTTCCATGTGCGGCCTGGTGATGTGCGACAGCCTTCTGCTCATCTACGCCTTCTGGGAAGGCGTGGGGTTGTGCTCGTATTTATTGATTGGATTTTGGTTCGAGAAACCATCCGCCGCGGCCGCTGCGCGCAAAGGATTCCTTGTCACTCGATTGGGCGACGCCGGATTCATCCTCGGTATCTTTCTACTCTGGAAATCCTACGGCACGCTCAATCTGAATGAGTTGTTTCGCCAAGTGCACGAACATCGGATGCCTGGTTTAACGACGGCGTGCCTGTTGCTCTTTTGCGGTGCGGTCGGCAAGTCAGCGCAATTCCCACTGCACGTCTGGCTGCCTGACGCGATGGAAGGCCCGACTCCCGCCTCCGCATTGATCCACGCGGCAACCATGGTGACCGCCGGGGTGTACCTGGTCGGCCGTTGCATGCCGCTATTTGTTTTGGCGCCGACCGCGTTGGCCGTGGTAGCGGTGATCGGCGCCTTCACTGCGATCCTCGCCGCCCTGATCGCAGTCACTCAACATGATTTAAAACGCGTCCTTGCGTATTCCACGGTCAGCCAGCTTGGTTTCATGTTTGCCGCGCTCGGTTGCGGCCAGGGTTCGCTGGCCAGCTTCGCCGTCACCGCGGCTTTGTTCCATCTGCTCACGCATGCATTCTTCAAAGCGCTTTTGTTCCTGGCATCGGGCAGCGTCATGCACGCCATGGGCAACGTGATTGACATCCGGCAGATTGGCGGGCTGCGCCGCGTGCTGCCGACGACGCATTGGACCTTTGCGTGTGGGGCGCTTGCTCTCGCCGGCGTGCCGCCGCTCGCCGGCTTCTTCAGTAAGGACGAAATTCTCGCCGTCGCCAAAGAGACAAGCCACCTCGGCCCCACGTATTATTGGCTCTACCTCGCCGTCTTCGTCACGCTTTTAGTGACCGCACTGATCACGGCTTTTTACACCGGCCGTGCATACTTCCGAACGTTTTGGGGCGAAGAACGAATCCCCGAGGAAGCGGGTCATCACGCCCACGAATCGCCGCCGGTGATGACTTTGCCTCTGATGGTCTTAGCCGTGGGCGCTGTCGTCATCGGAGGTGCGCTATGGTTCGGCCACCGATTCGCACACTTCCTCGATCGAACCCAAGCGTTCGGCGAATACTTGCATCATCACGAGCATCATCCCGATCGCATGCTGATGGTCGTGAGCGCCATTTTGGCAATCTTTGGGTTCGCCGGCGCTTGGTGGATCTACGTTCGACAGCCCGACGTGCCGCGACGACTCGCGGCGGCGATGCCGAACCTGTATCGCCTCTCCTCGAATCGCTTTTATTGGGACGAGATTTACGCCGCCCTTTTGGTCGGTCCGCTGCGAGCTCTCGCCATCCTCGGCAAAGTCTTTGATCTGATCATTGATGGGATGATCGATCTCGCCGGCCAAATTCCGGGGATGTTTGGCAGCGTCTTGCGGCCGATCCAGAATGGCCTCGTGCAGTTCTATGCCCTGGCGATGATACTCGGCCTCACGGTGTTTCTCGGAATCCTGGTGTTTCGCTCCTAACGGGAACTCATGCCGCTCGATCCGCGAATGCTCACTGTTGCCTTGTTGGTCATCCCGCTTGCGGGAGCGATCGCGTGCGCACTATGCCGCCGTAACGTGAGCGCGGCTCGGAGCATCGCACTCTTCACGGTACTTCTGAATTTGGCGGTAACGGTCGGGCTCGCCATTCATGTGACGCCGGGTCTGATCGAGCGCAACGCCGTGCCAGCCGCCGGAACGCCGACATTTGAGCCGGCTTTCGTAACACGATTCGATCTGTTGCCGTTAGCGACGGGCATTCCTGGATCTGGCCCGCAGTTCTTTATCGGCATAGATGGCCTCAACCTCTGGCTCATTGCCCTAACATCGTTATTGTTGGTGCCCTCGGTTCTAGTATCGTGGAATTCGATTACCGATCGAGCCAACGAGTTTTACGCCTGGCTATTGGTCCTGCAGACCGCCATGCTCGGCGTGTTCCTGTCCTTCGACTTGATTCTCTTTTACGTCTTCTTTGAACTCACCCTGGTGCCGCTCTTTTTCCTGATCGGCATCTGGGGCGGGCCGATGCGGCGCGAGGCGGCGCGAAAGTTTTTCCTCTTCACGCTCACGGGCAGCTTGATCGCGCTTTTGGGCTTGGTGGGTATTGTCGTCGCTTGCCAATATCGCACCGGCGAATTGACGTTTTCCGTCCCGCGGCTGGTCGAAATCGTGCAAGGCGAATTGGCGGTCCAAGACGGCCCCGTCGCCGCGTTCTGGCACCGGGTACAGATGTATGCGTTCATCGCCATGACCGCGGGTTTCGCGGTGAAAGTTCCGCTCTTCCCGCTACACACCTGGTTGCCGCTGGCACACACTGAAGCGCCCACGGCCGGCTCCGTTCTCTTGGCGGGAGTATTGCTCAAGCTCGGCACCTATGGCTTTTTGCGATTGGCGATCCCGCTAGCTCCCGATGCGGCTCTCGCGATCGGCACGCCGGTTCTCGGCGGGTTGGCCGCGATCGGCATCATATATGGCGCGCTGTGCGCCTTCGCACAACAAGACATCAAGAAGCTCGTGGCCTATAGCTCTGTTTCGCACATGGGCTTTTGCGTGTTGGGCCTTTTCGCGCTCAACACCGAGGGCATTAGCGGCGGGCTGTTGCAGATGATCAACCACGGTCTATCCACGGGCGGCCTGTTTCTTCTTGTGGGCATGCTCTACGAGCGCTATCACACCCGCATGATGCCTGACTACAGCGGCATGGGCGCCCGGCTCAAGTTGTTGAGCGTGTTCATGGTGTTCATCTGCTTGACGAGTATCGGTTTCCCGGGGCTGAACGGCTTTGTCGGCGAGATGCTCATCCTGGCAGGAACATATGGCATCCCGGCACCGCCAGGGGCGGCATGGGTGCTTGTCTCCACAGTAGCCGCCGGGATTTTCCTCGGTGCCTGGTACTTGTTCACAATGCTCCGCAATGTGTTCTTCGGCCCGGTGCACGAGCCCGATCACGGCGGGCATGCCGTGTCCGATCTGAATGGCCGGGAACTCGCGGCCATGCTGCCGCTGGCGGCCGCATGCATTTGGCTGGGGGTAAACCCACAGCCGGTGCTCCAGTCCGCCGCTCGTGATGTGAACGTCGTGGTTCGCATTGCCGACGCCGCTCGACTCCGGGCGCAAACTCCCACACGACCTTGATAAGGGCTTGCTGAACGTGGATGCGCCGATTCTGACAACGCTGCAGTCCGTCTTTCGACTCGCACTTCCCGAAGTCGTGCTGGTCGCGGCGGCGTGCATTGTCTTTCTCGGCGGTGCCTTCCATCCGCGCAAGGCCACGTGGTGCTGGGTCACCTTGGCCGCCTTCGCAGGGGCGGGTTACGCCCTGTTCGCCCATCGGCCCGACGTGACGAGTTTGGTGCCGAGCGTCAGCGCTTTATGGACCGACCACTTGGCCATGTTCACCGGCGTCACCGCAATTTTCGGCGGGATCATTCTGCTGTTGGCGTCGTGGGATGAGCTGCCGGAAGAATGGGCGGCGGAGTACGCCGGCTGTTTGCTGATTTTGTCGGCCGGCGTCGGTTTGATTGGTGCGGCGAATGAACTGATCACGCTGTTTCTTGCGCTCGAAATGGTCAGCATCCCGACCTACGTGCTCCTCTACTTGCCGCGGACCGGCCGGCCGGTGCAAGAGTCCGCGGTCAAGTATTTCCTGCTCAGCATCTTCTCCTCGGCATTGCTCCTGTTCGGCTTCAGCTATCTCTATGGCATCTCCGGCACGACCAATTTGCCCGCAATTCACGAAGCGCTCAGCCATGGCGATGCATTCCCGATTTCACCGCTGGTATTAGTGGCCGCTGTTCTGGTCATCGCCGGCCTGGGCTTCCGAATCACCGCCGTGCCGTTTCACTTTTACGCGCCCGACGTGTACGAAGGTGCCGCCAATGGGCCGGCCGCTCTGTTGGCATTCGCTCCAAAGGTCGCGGGGTTCGTCGCGCTCATCCGTTTGCTGGGTTTGGCCGGCCCACCCGCTTATGGCGGCAGCGTGATGCCGAATGTCCTGGTTTCCAGCACGCAGTTGCCGCTGTTGTTGTGGATCCTCGCCGCAATTACGATGACCGTCGGCAATATCGTCGCCCTGTGGCAAGACGACGCCAAGCGGCTGCTTGCTTACTCCGGCATCGCCCACTCTGGCTACATGCTCATCGGCTTGGCGGTCGCACCGTTTCAACTTTTGCACGCGGACGTGGCGGGCGGCGCCCTCGCGGCTATGCTCTTTTATTTGCTCGCTTACGGGGCCATGACGATCGGCGCATTCTCCGTGCTGCAGGCCGTATCCACGCGCGATCGGCAGGTGTCGAAGATCGATGACTTAGCCGGCTTAAACGCCACACACCCGACACTGGCTCTCGTGATGACTCTGTTTTTGTTCAGCCTGATCGGCATCCCGCTGACCGGTGGGTTCACGGGCAAACTGATGCTGTTCTTCTCCGCCCTCTCCGCGCAAGCCGAATCGCACGGCACGTTGCTGAAGGTTCTCGCGCTGATTGCGGCCATCAATTCCGCGATCGGCGCCTACTATTACTTGCGAATCGTCGGCGTCATGTATTTGCGGACGGCGATCAAGCCGCTCGCGGGCCGCCCATCGATCTATGGCGTAGCAGCACTGTCTGCGTGTGCCGCCCTCGTGATTTGGCTGGGATGCTATCCGCCGCGAGTTTTTGAATTCACCCGCCAAGCCGCGTTGCCGGTGGTCGCCACTGCGATTCCCTGACATGGAACTCATCTCCGATGCAAGAGCGGCCGACGTGCTTCGCGGCTTCGGCTTGCCCCAGCCTCTGCGCGTTACGCGCATCAGCGGTGGCTTTAGCGACGCCATCGTTTGGCGAGTGGACGCACCTCCCGCCACATTCGCGTTGAAGGCCTACCCAAGATCGCGAATTGGCCCGGGCGGGCTGACAACATTTCACAACCTGCTTTTGCGTGGCCGTGAAATGGGAATCACAGCCCTCCCCCGCGTTTTCACGATCTACGAAGGCCAGACGTGGACTCCGTATCACGACGACGCGTACTTGGACATCGTGTCTTGGCACCCCGGCGCACCCCTGCTCGCCACGGATCCCACGCCAAGTCGCCTGCACGCGGCCGGGTCCATTCTGGCGCGGCTGCACCAGGCATGGGCACCATCGCAAGAGCTCCCGGAACCGCCAATCTCACTTCACCGCCGTTGGCATTCACTCCAAAGCTGGCCGGCACTTCGCAATACCGCGCCGACTTCCGATCAGATGGCCGAGATAAAGCGAGCGCTCGAGCGAGTCGTCGGCACGGCCGAAAAATCTCTCATGCCCTGGCTAGGACGCGTCTTCAGCGTTCAACCCATCCTGGGCGACGTTTGGTACGCTCACATTCTGTTTGTCGGCGATGAGGTAACCGGGCTAATTGATCATGCATCGGTTCGCGTCGATCATCCCGTTGTCGATCTGGCCCGTCTTTTGAGTAGCTTGGAGTTGACCCCTATCCAGCGATCTACGCTGCTGGAGAGCTATCAACAAGTGCGCAAACTGTCGCTTGAGGAGTTGGAATTACTGCTGGTCTTGGAGAGCACGGGCATCCTTGGCGCGTTGATTCACTGGTATGACACGCTTACGACGGGCACGCCAGAAACCCCTGCAATCCGTGACCGCATTCAATTCTTGTTGCGACGAGCCGAGAGCTTAAATCCAAATGGCTGACAATCACTTGCGGCGCAGTTCTTCGGCATGTTGCACGCAGGCGCGAATATCCGCATCCAAAACGTGGAGCATATCCTCCCGCGGCAGGTCCGCCACTGTGGCGGCGGGCCTCGGTTTGCCGAAGACGACGGCGACCGTGCGCGGCGTCGGCGGCATGAAGACCGGGCTCGGCATCGGCACCAACGTCCCTCTGCGCCACGAAGCGAACGTGCCCGCGATCCCTACGGGCACAATCGGCGCGGCCACTCGCTTGATCAAGAGCGATACGCCCGGCTGCAATGGTCCCATTTCTCCGGTCCAGGTGCGAGCCCCTTCCGGGAACACCAGCACCGGCCAGCCCTCTTGCAGTCGAGTAATGATGTTGCGGATGCCTTCCTTGGCCACACCCTCTTGATCAATGGGCACGGCACTGAGCATCCGCAGGTAAGCGCCGAAGACGGGATTTTTGAACAACGTTTTCTTGGCGAGATACGCCATGTGCCGCGGGCATGCGGCGCCGATGGCGAGCGGATCGAGGAAGCTCTGATGATTGGCGATCAGCAGCACCGCCCCCGTGCGCGGCACATTCGCTCGGCCAGCCGTCCGCAAGCTCCAACCCAACGTCAGCGTGAGCTGGGAGACTCGGTAGTTGATTTCGTAGACGAGCGAGTGGAGGGGGTTTTGCATCGACGAACTTCCATCTCCATGCGTTCCAACACCGTGTCCAATGCCAAACCCGTACTATCCAGAACGATCGCGTCCTCGGCTGGCACCATCGGCCCATCGTGCCGCTGGGCATCTCGATGGTCCCGCTCCTCTTGCGCCTGGTACACCTCGTCCAGCGTCACTGTTTCGCCGCGGGTCAGTAGATCGCTATGCCGGCGGCGGGCTCGCTCGTGCGGGTCCGCCACCAAGAAAAACTTGCACTCCGCATGCGGGAAAACGACCGTGCCCTGATCGCGCCCTTCCGTCACCAGCGACGTGTTTTCGCCGATCGCCCGCTGCCGGTCTACTAAAAAGTTCCGGACGGCCGGCTGGACCGCGAGCCGGCTGGAAAGCGCGGTGATCTCCGGACTGCGGATGCTGGAAACCTCCCGGCCATCGAGTCGAGCGACCCCGGGAGCGAACTCCAATTTCACTTGCGACAGAAGAAGCGACACGGCCTGTTCGTCGTCAGCGTTGATCCCCGCTTGGCGAACTGCATAAGCGACGGCCCGGTACATGGAGCCGGTGTCGAGGAAGTGCACACCGAGTCGCCGGGCGAGCTCGCGCGCCGCGCTCGATTTGCCGGCCCCGGCCGGGCCATCGATCGTCACGATCATCCAACCGCTCCCGCGCGTGCAACGGGGCGAGCCGCCTGATATTCATTGGCGGCTCGCCCCGAAGTCACAGATTCCTTCATCGCATGGTGATGATCTTGGTTTCGCCCGACAACAGTGTCCGCGCTCGCGGCATCAAATCGGTTTGCAGCACTTGCACCGACAACGTACCCGCGGGCGCAGCCACGGCCTGGCTGGTGCTCGGCATGACGCGATAAGCCGTGCCGTTGACCAACGCGTCCATGATCATCGTCGGGTGATCGTTGACCAGCATCACCGTGCCAGTGAGCGTCTCCACCGGCTTCCGGGAGACAACCGGCTCCTTGGCCGACCGCACGGTCATGTCGCTGACTTCGCGGCGCAAGTTGCTGACCAACTCGCGCAGTTCGCTGGCCTCCCGCTGGGCCGCGACGGCATTTTGCTCGACCAGACGGCTCAGCTTCTCTTCGATGCGCTTGACCGACTGCTCCAGTTGTTCGACGCGGTCCGGGCTCTGTTTCATTTCGACGACTTTGGGCGGCTCGACCAACCGGCTCACTTTGTCCTCGATACGCCTCAACGATTGTTCGAGTTGGTCGATTCGATCGTGAATCAACTTCAAATCGACAGGCTTCACCGGCTCCGGATTAACGGCCGGCGGCGGATCGGCGGCCCACAGAGTGGCGGACGTCAGAATCACGGCGGCGATCGCCCAGGCACGGCGTAACATCGTTGCGATCCTCAAGAGGTGTGCGGAAACCCACTGCTGTTGTCAGGTTAGACGATGAGTGCAACCCGGGCAAGGAGCACGATATACCGAAGGCATTCAGATCGATCCCACGCCGCTCGTCCGTCTGACCACGCAAAAGGGCTAGAACTTAGGCCCATGAAGCCCGAAGCGGGCAAATGAAAAAGTGACATGGTCCAAGGCGTGGTATTGTCCCCTCCCCCCTTGTGGGGGAGGGTTAGGGTGGGGGGTTGAAGCACGCGACATCACGGCCCCGCCCCAATCCGCTCCCGAAACGCCAAGTAATCCGTCTGATCCACATCGCCACTCGCATCAAAGTCAAACACCATACTCGGCCCACCGGCTAACGCATTGCGAAACACCAGATAATCCGTCTGATCCGCCGTCCCATCGCCATTAGTGTCGCCGAATAACCGATAGAACTTATTCGCCGTCGTCCCATTCACCACATAATCGCCACCCGCAATGCCATCATTGTTGCCGTCCAGCGCAACGCCGTTCGCGTTAGTCACTTGCGCGGCGCCGATGATGAGGTTGTAAAGCCCGTCGACCAAGGACCCGCCGGATTGACTAAGCGATCCGGAAAATGTGATCGTAACCGCGCTCGCCAGTCCGCTCCCCGGTGTTGCCGCGAGCGTTACATCGCCGACTGTACCGTTGGTGCCAGTACGATGGACCGTAAACGCACTCGCGACACCTCCCATGAAATTCATGGGCTGGGAAAATGTCACGACGATGCGCTTGACCATAGAGCGCTCATTTGTCCCGTCGCCGAAAACAACGGAGGAAACCGTTGGCGGATTCGGGATATAGGCGACAGCGCCAATGTCATTGCCGCGCGGGAATCCTGGGCCGCGCTGGTCGTAATTCAGCGTCCCCGGGTCGCCGGCGCCGATAGCGGTGCTACCGGCCTGCAGCGTCCGAGTTTGTGTCGGTCCACCGTAGTTTCCGAGGGGATTGAGTTTGGCGTCGAGAGGTGTGCCACTGGTGCCGGTGATGTTGTTGCTACCAGTAAGCGTGAAGCTACCCGTGTTGCCCACGCCAATGAGATTATTATTGCCGTCGAGTTTGCCCGCGGTCGAGAAATTGACGTCCGGCCCACCCGTCGTCGCTGTGTTGCCGGCGACAATCGTGCTGGTGAACTGAATGATGCTGGTGCTGTAGACTTTGGCAATGCCTCCGCCGGTAGACGCGACATTGCCAGCAATGGTCGAGTTGGAAATCATGACGGTGGCGGGCGTTGAGATCACTGAGATGCCACCGCCCGGACTACCGGTGGCGGTGTTATTCGAAATGGTGCTGTTGACAATCGTCACGCCGCTGAATCCGGTCGAATCGGCCGATGGCGCTCCATACCAGTAAACGCCGCCGCCGCCGGGGTCGGTAGCGCCCGTATACACGGTATTGGAAATGTTGCCGGAAATGGTGCTCGAATCCATGTACAGGCTTCCGCCGCTGTAAAAGTAAATACCGCCACCATTCGAGACGGACTGATTCCCCGAGACGGTCGAACGGTTCAGTCGGAGGTGAGTGTCGGTTCTCAAGTAGATGCCGCCACCGTGGCCACCGCTCGTCGTATTGCTGGAAATTCTGGAGTTCGTGACCGTAAGGTTCCCAGTGATCACCGCGACGCCGCCACCGGAGCTGGCCCCGGAGTTTTTGGAAATGATCATGTCATTCAAGGTCAGATTGCCCGTGGTAGTGATGATCGCACCGCCAGTGCCGGAGGTGCTGCCGCCGGCCAAGGTCAGCCCCGAGATGAACACGTCCCCCGACGCCGACTCGTTGAAAATGCGCCGGACTCCGCCGGCGGTAATCGTCAACTTGCCGGACCCTGGCCCATTGATGGTCACCGCGTCCGTAATCGCATACTCAGTTCCGGTCATGGTCAGCGTGCCGGTGACAGAGCCGGCGAAATTGATCGTATCCGGCGCGCCTACGCTTGTATTCGTGAGGCGGATCGCTTCCCGAAGGCTCAAATTGCCGGCGGTTGTGATACCGTCATCGACGTCGGTATTCACATCCACCAAATAAGTCGCTCCCACGCTGAATGTGCCGATCGCGCCCGCCGCGACAAAGAGCGTCGTTCCGCTGTCACCGTTATCGGACACCTGATTGGCCACCATCCTGACGGTGTAAACGCCGCTGTCGCCGGTGTCCCACGTCCCGCCCGGCACCCCGATGGTGTAAGTCACCGTCGCCGACGCCGCGGTTGAATTGTTGATCGTAAAGCTGGAAGCGTTGACGGGTCCGAAGCTGGGACCAGACACGGTGACATTCGAGTTGGCGATCGTGCTCGTCAGAATTTGGGCATTGTCGGTATAGACCACCGTAAATTGATAGGTCGATTGTCCGCTTTGTGCGCTGCCGACTGCCGGCGCGGACGTCAATTTCGCTTGTGGATTCGAGGTCACGCCTTCGAATGCGCCGATGTCCAGTGCGCCATTGACCACACGGGGATAGCCCGGGCCGCGCTGGTCGTATGCCAACGCCGCGCTGCCGCCCACATTGAGGGCCGGGCTCCCCGGCTTTAACGCCTGCGTCCGCGTCTTCCCGCCGTTGTTGGCCAAGATGTCTAACATTGGATCGATAGGCGACACCGTCGTGCCCAACTGATTTTTAGTTCCGGCAAAGGTCGAACCGTTGGCATCGCCAATCAGGTTGTAGCTGCCCGTTACAGCCACCGCTTGAGAAAAATCATTCTTCGCCGCAGTGGTGGCGATATTGCCAGCGATAATCGTGTGATCCAAATTGATATCGGAGACGTATGAGTTGGCGTAAATCCCGCCCCCGCTGGTCGCGCTGTTCCCTGTAATCGTGGAATTTTTGATGGTATAGTTCGAAACATGTAATTCGTAGAAATACAGCCCTCCGCCTGTGCCGCTGGCAGTGTTTCCCGTCACCGTTGAGTTCACAATCGTGCAATTCCCGTCGAAGCGGAAGTAGAGAGCACCGCCGTGCGAATCTGACTTGTTACCGCTCAGAAGCGAGCTGGTGATCCTCACCACCGGTGCACCGGTGGTGTGCTGATTGCTAAACACGCCGCCGGTGCCGCCCGCACTGTTGCCGGAAATGTCCGAACCCACGATGTCGAGTTCACCCTTGTTGTTGGACATGTAGAACGCGCCGCCATGGGTCGATGCCGTATTGCCCGTGACAAGGCAGTCCGTGACTGTTACGGTCGACTCGCCAAAGTTGATGGCTCCCCCGGTCCCCGTGGCACTGCCGCCTTTCAAGGTGATGCTGGCAATACTCAACGATCCACCAGTCACATTAAAGAGCCGGCCCGTGTTGTTGCCGTTGATCGTTAGGTTGTTTTTGCCAGAGCCGTTGATGACGACCGAGTCGCTGATCGTGAATTCGGAGGTCAGCGTGATGCTGGAGTTGGCGGGCAAATTGAACGAGATCGCGTCCAGCACAGTGGCGCTGGCGTTCGATTGGTTGACCGCCTCGCGCAAACTCAGTTGCCCGGTGCCATAATTCGAGTCGTCAATGTCCGACAAGTTGTCCACCACGTAGGCGGCCGGGACGCACTTCGATTCCAACGCGGTGAGAAAAAGTCGGCGACGAAACGAACGACCCCTGGTGGGGCCTCTTTGGCGCAAAGCGCAACCCCACGAAAATGACGACATGACGAAAACCTCAGCCCGGGATGAAAGGCGAATAACATAAATGATGCCTCAAGACCCTAAGACACGAATCATACCGAAAACCGGACACCGGATTACGAAAAATGCTATTTATGCAGGGCGCCGAACCGCCAAGTCGCCAGGAATCTCTTATCCTCGTTCCCAATCTCCGTTTGAGACGAGAATAAGAGATTCCGCGCTCCAGCGAGCGGCGATCCGGTGAATGAAAAAGCCCGACATTTTTCTTTGACATTGACCGCAAAATATGAATAACTTCATTGGCCGCATTCGCGCGGCTTCACTTCGCTCGCCCGGTACCACGAGTGATCACGTTCCAACCAAACATCGGCACGGTCGAGCGCGTCTTAGCCATCGTCGATGAATTGCTCCAAACCGGAAACTGGCAACTGGGCTTTGCTACTTCCAGGGAGCAATGAAACACATTTACGGTGAGTGACTCCCGCGTTTTTGTAGCTGGCCTCGGCGAGGCCGGCTCACAGACGTCAGCTACAAAAACGGGGAGCCGTGCCCACCTAAGGAGGTTTTGCTCAGCAGTGTCTGGGGTGATGCGGGCGCACAACTGTTCGCCCAATTGCGGTCGTCGCAGACGAACACCACCACTACCACCACCGCAAGCGACGACCGGGCGGCCAATTCCACTGCTCGCCCGGAGTGCCGCCCTTAACAAGGCGGCGAGCTTCGTCAACTTCCACAAAGAGGCGTGAGAGGAGCATGCGCTCCCGCTCAGCGAGGAAGATTCACCAACAACAACTCAAACGCCCACTTCGTCCGCATCATCCCAGGCACCGCTGCGCGCGCACAAATGCGCGGACGTTTTCAGCATTAAAAGGGTGTTCTGCTCTAATGTTGCCCATTCACCAAGCTTTTACAGCCAACCGTTTGCACCAAGACATTGGTGATTCCCTGAGCATTGTCGCTCGGGACTCACCAAGGCTTTTCCATCAGCGCGACGATTTGCACGGCGAGGCGATTGGCGTTCATCTGCTCGGCGGTGGTCAGGGACTGGCCGATTTCTGGGATGAAGGTGCCGGTGGACGTGACGAGGACCGGTTTCGGAACGATCGGGCCGGAGGGCGGGATCGGCAGAGTGTCTTGCGTTTGCAGGCCGGCGTTCGGTACGCCGCCGGCGCCCGGAGCGAGGTCCGGGAGTGGGCCGAACGCGGGGCCGCCCATCGTTTTGGGCCGGGGCTGCGAGAGGATCTCGCCGGAGCGCAGGTCTTTCCAGACGATGCCCACCGTCAACACGGTTTCCGTTTCGCGCTGCTCGTTGAGTTGGTTGCGATTGAGAATGTTCTTGGTGAAATTCACGATCGTGCCGCGCAGCTCAGTATCCGCCCCGTTCGGATCATCGACCACCTTAAACGGCGTCTTGGATTCGATCTCGCGAATCACGGCGCGAGTGACATCGAACTCCAGCCCGCGGCGAAATGTCTTGTTCTCGAAGATCGGGACGTAGACCGTCTTGATGCACTCGTCGTAGTTCGGCTGCGTCGTGTAGCCGAGCAACGAGAAATGCCCGCGCGAGGTGCAGCCCGCACCGGCGAGGCAAAAGAGAACCGAGATGGCGACACTCAACCGTCGCATCACGGCCCTCCTGGCCGACCGGTCATGGGTGGCGGCGGCGAGGCCGCAGCAGGAGTACCGCCCTTGGTGAACAGCCCTTCCCACTTGTTGAACAGTTCCGCGATCTGGTCGCGCTCGGCCTTGGTGTACTTGCCGGCGTCCACGTCGCGCTTGATCTCTTGCAGTTTAGTCTCCGCCATCGGGGCGAACCGCGTCGTGGGATACGTGCGGCGAACGATTTCGAACGTGTAGAACGCTGCCCCGGCGTGGCCGGTGCGCAGATAGAAGTCGGCGGTGTTGTAGTCCTTCTCGGCCTGTTGCAGATTGATGCTGGCCATCTGCTTGGTCAGGAAGGTATTCTTCTCCGAAGCCAATTCGGGATAACTGCGGACTGCCATGTCAATCATGAGTCGTGCCTCCGCCACCTTGCGTGCGTCATAGTCTGAGCCACCCGTGCTCATGTGCTTGCTGAGAATCGCCAACTCGATCGCCTGCGGGGCGAGCGGGCTATTCGGGTGCTGCTCGACGATCATGGAGTAGTAGTAATCGGCTTCCTTGTAGTCTTCGCGATAGAACTTCACCCCGCCGGCCAGGAACAGCGCCTTGTCGGCGAGCGGCCCACCAATGTCGTTGAGGTGCACTTGCTCAAGCGCTTGCATCGCTCGGCCTTCGAGATCGAAGAACGGCTTTTGTTTGTCGAAATGCACGACGGGCGTGATGACCATCATGCGTTTGCCTTCGCGCTTCTCTTTGTCGGCTTCTTTCTCGGCGCGGATGTCGTCGAGCCAATAGTTGGCGATGTCGAACATCCGGCGAACCGACTGAGCGCGATACGTCCCGTTGGGGAAATCGATCAACATCTTGTGATAGGTGTCGCAAGCCTTCGGGAACTTGTCCTGCTTGTAGAGACACTCCGCCTCGTAGAACCGGGCCTCTTCAGCCACGGGTGGCGGGTTCTTTTGATTCTCGGCGATCTTGTGGTAGGCCGACTCAGCCTGAGAGATCTTCTCTTCGCGGTACAAGTTGTGAGCGGCCGCCAGTTCCGGCGAAAGTTCGCTTGGGGCCGCGGTCACCATGCCAGTCCGCAAAATGACCGAGTCACCCACGGGGCGCGGGCTCGGCTCCCAGATGTAATCCTTCAGCGCGCAGCCAGGTGCGAGCACTAGGAGTAGCGTCGCAAATCGGGCCCAGCGATCGGCCGGCATGTCGATCCCCTCGATCGCCTCAGCCGCTGAGGTACGGCAACAACTTCGGTCGTTTGCCCAGGCGATAACTGATGTACTGTCCGAGCAGTTGCCGCAGCGTCGTTCGGAGGCCGCTTGGTCGCTCGATGCGCCAGGCGGCCGCGTCGTCCTGCAACTCCTGCAAAGCTAGCCGCACCGCTGGGCTCAGCGGGCGGGCGTCGCGCGTCTGCGCTCGGCACCCGGAACAAACCACGCCACCGGCCGCGGCACTGAAAGCCACTCCCGACGGCGCGGACTGCCCGCAAACCGCGCAGTCACGCAAGGCGGGGCTATATCCAAGTTCGCCGAGCAATGTCAACTCGAATGCCATCATCCGCTGGCCGGTCAAAGCCCCTAGTCCACCTAATTCACGCAAGGTTGTTAGTGCGGCATCAAAAAGACTGGGGTGGGGATCGTAATCCTCGGTCCATTCCGACAGAAGTTCGGCAATGTAATAGCCGCCGTAGAGTGCGGGCAAATCGGTTGTCAAACGAAGGAACCGCTCCGCCACGCGCGCCTCGGTCAACAAATCGAGGCCGCCGGAGGATTTGCGAATGAAGACGATGTCCACCACGTTGAGCAGATCGAGCGCGGATTCGAAATTGGATTTGAGCCGGCGGCCCCCCTTGGCCAAGACGCGCAGCCGGCCCAGCTCGCGCGACCAGAGCGTGGCGATCCGGCTGGTTTCCGACCAGTCGGTCATTCGCAACACCAGCGCTTGCGCTCGCTCCGGAGGCACGTTACTTTTCCGCGATGTCGGGCAGACCGAGTTGCTGCAAGTAATGCCGCTCGCGCTTACGCATGTCGCGCTCGGCCGCCGCGGTCTTGTCATCGTAACCGCACAGATGCAACAGGCCGTGGATGACGTACAGCGTCAGCTCGGCTTTCTCGTCGTGGCCACGTTCACTGGCCGTGCGGCGGGCGACTTCGGCACCGATGACGAGTTCACCTTCGAGAGTCTTCGCGCCGGGCCCCGAGAGGGGAAACGAAATCACGTCCGTCGGTTCATCGTGATCGAGAAACTGCTTGTTGAGCCGATGAATGGTCGCGTCGTTCACAAACGCCAGGCTGATCGCGGCACTGGAAATGTTCTCGCCCTCCAGCACCGCTTTGGCCGCCTCGCGCATCGCGCCGCGGTCGATCAGGACGATCTTCTGAGGGATTGCGACCTTGATTTTGAACATGTTGAGTTTCTACGGGTCATTGCGTCAATATTCAGCCGCCGGGCGTGCGGGTTGACTCTTCGGCCTGCGTGCCGAAAATCCAGCGTAGCTAGGAACATATCGAGGATCGCACATGGCCGCTTGTTGTCCGCTGGCAAAATGGTCGCTCCGGGGTCTTTTCGCGGCCATCATGACGGCCGCTGTATTCATCGCCAGCCCGGCGAAGTCACAGGATGCGCCCGAGAAAGGCGCCCTCAGCAAGGTGCCGGCCGATGCGCTCGGATTTTGCCACATCAAAGCAACCGATGTATGGAAAACGGAGATGTTCGCCGGCGTGCGCGAGCTTTTCCAGAAAGCCGGCTCGCCCGCGCTGCAAGCCTTCAACAAGCGATTCGCTCCGAGTTTGGCCAACCTCGATTCGATCTGCCTATACATGACCGCGCCGGAGGAGGAGAAGCCGCCGGTGCCGGGAGTCGTGTTGAGCTTCACCGAGACCTTCGACCCGGCCAAGACGATCAAAGCGCTGTTGCCCAATGGGGAATCGACCGCCCACTTCAGCCAAAAGTACACGGTCGATCGCAAGCTCGATGTTGCAATTCGCGTGCTCGATTCCAAAACGCTTTTGGTCAGCCGCGTCGAAGGCATGCCGATCTTGCTGAGCAAGGAGATCGGAACTGACGGGCCTCTGAAGCGACATTTCAAGATGGCCGCTGGCAAGATGATCTACGCAGCCGTGAATGTCCAAGCGCTACCGCGAGATGTAATCGACAACATTCCCGAACCGTTCGATCAACTGACCAAAGCTCAGGAGCTAACTCTCACCGGCAGTTTGGGGAAGGAACTGACACTCGCGCTGCGATTGCAATTTATCGACGAAACGTCGGCGAAGGCCGCAAACACACTAGTGCGCGAAGGCATCAAAGCAGCTCGCGACCGGCTCACGCAGCAGATCAACGATCTAGAGAAAAAGGTCCTGGCGCTGCCGGAAGGGAAAACCGACAAGCTCGAAGCCGTGCCCGATGCCGTGACTGATCTTTTCAACCTGGCGATGCTGCGGTCGATCGATGCGACAATCAAAGCCATCCCGATCCAACAAAGCGGTAATGCGCTGTCGGCAGAATATACGCTTGATCCCACCAGTCCACGGTTCGCACTCTATTCGAGCGGGACGCTCGCTAGCCTGATGCTCCCGACGATCCAAAACGCGAAAGACGCGACCGTCCGCGTGAAGAGCCAGAACAACCTCAAGCAACTGGCGCAGGGCATGCTCGCGTATCACGAAGCGGAAGGCAACATGCCGCCGGCGATCTTTGGCAAAGACGGCAAGAAGCCGATCTTGAGTTGGCGCGTCGCCATCTTGCCGCATATTGGGCAGAAGGCTCTCTATCAACAGTTCAAGCTCGATGAAGCATGGGACAGCGAACATAACAAGAAGCTCGTCGCGAAGATGCCGGACATATTCATCGACTCTGAGGCCCCCCCGAACAAGGAGCCGGGCCAAACTCATTACCAGGTGTTTGTCGGCAAAACCGCCGGCTTCGTGATGCACAAGGATGGCGTGCAGATCTCGGACATCGCCGACGGCACCTCGAACACCATCATGATTGCCACCGCCACCAGCCCGGTGACCTGGACCAAACCGGAAGATCTCGCTTATGAGCCCGGCAAGCCGTTGCCGAAGCTTGGCTTCGGCGGCAAGCCGATCAACGTAGCGTTCTTCGATGGCTCGGTCAAAGCGATCAAGCCCAAGGTATCTGAGCAAACGATGCGGGCATTGATAACTCGCTCGGGTGGCGAACTCATCAGTGAAGACTATTAACGCGGATTCCACAAACCGGTTCAGCGACCGCGTGGCCGACTACGTGCGGTATCGGCCCGGCTATCCCGAACCGCTCTATCAAGCCCTCGCGCTCGATCCCAGTGCGATTGTCGTCGATATTGGCTCCGGCACCGGCATCTCGTCTGAGTTTTTTTTGCGGCACGGGCATCAGATGATCGGAGTCGAGCCCAACGAGGCGATGCGCCAGGCCGCCGAATCTCAATTCAGCCATGACGCGCGATTCAAGAGTGTGGCCGGGACGGCCGAATCGACGACGTTGCCGGACGATTGTGCCGATCTCATCGTCGCCGCTCAGGCGTTTCATTGGTTCGACCGTGTAAAGGCTCGGGCCGAATTCATGCGAATTCTGCGGTCCGGCGGACGAGTTGCGGTTATCTGGAACACTCGGCGAACAAGCTCGACACCGTTTCTGCGCGATTATGAATCGCTCCTGCGCGAGTTCGGCACCGATTACGACCGCGTCCGGCACGACAGCCTGGATCGCGCCGCCATCGCCGAGTTTTTTCGAGGGCCGTTCCAGTCGTTCAGGTTTGACAACGGGCAGGAATTTGACTGGGAGGGCCTGCAGGGCCGGCTGCGTTCGTCCTCGTATGTTCCTTCCCCGGATCATCCGCGGCACCAGCCCATGATGGAACAATTCGCGAAAGTTTTCGAACAGCATGCCGTCAGTGGAAGAGTGATGTTCCAGTACGACACTGAGTTATTTATCGGTGCCTTGCGGTGAAACTGGCGCGAAGACGCTCAGGCATTGCGGCACGACGCGAAACGTCGCCGGCGTGTGGCCGACTAGTTCGCCATCCGCGCTGATCGTGCGTTGATGGTGAACGGGCCTGATGGTGAATTCGGTTCCCCGGAGCGTCCGAATTCGGGCCGACTTCTCGGTCGTGCCATGCCGGAGCGCGGGAACGAGCGGGAGCAATTGCCACCAGTTTTTTACCTCCAGACTGTGAAGGTCCAAGAGGCCATCATCGATCCGCGCGTCTTCGTGGATGGTCATGCCGCCGCCGTAATGCCGGCCGTTGCCGATCGCGATTTGCACGGTCTTGACTCGCCATGATTGATCGCCCGCGATGATCTCGGCGCGAAATGGCCGGGCTTTGATCAGCATCTTGGAAGCGGCAATGGCATAGGCGAAAACGCCCCAGCGACTCTTATGCTCGCGGCGAAGTTGCCGCGTGATTTTGACCGCCAGCCCCAGACTGGCTGCATTGAAGAAGTACTTTCCATTGACCCAACCGAGATCGATTCTCCTGGTAGACCCCGCAACAATAACGTCCATCGCAGCGGCCGGATCGAGGGGAATATTCAGCGTGCGGGCGAGGTCATTGGCCGTCCCGTAGGGCAGTAAGCCCATGGGGAGTTGCGACTCAACCAGAGCATCGGCGGCGGCACTGCATGTGCCGTCGCCGCCCGCGACGATCACCGCCTCGACGTCTGGCTGGCGTTCTCGAATAGCCTTCGCGATTTCCGGCGGCCGAGCGGCATGCGGATCGACGAATGTCCAACCGATCGCGCCCAGCTTGGCGAGCAACTTGTGCACCCCCGCGTTGCGGGCCGTGTGATTGAGTATGACGATCGCCCGGCGTGCCATATAGATTGTTTACAGGATTGAGACGGCTGCGCGCGGAGACTCACGCATGAAGGCCTGGCGGTGGATTCCCTGGTCCAATCTTGATTTAGCGCTCATCTCGACGTTCCTTCTAATCGTGGGTGGCGTTTGGGCCTTCCTGGAAACCATGTTCAGCGTTCAATCTGGCCGGACCCGCGAGTTTGACGAGCACCTCATCCGCTCGCTCCGACATCCCAACGATCTTTCCGATCCCATTGGTCCCATTTGGTTTCAAGAAATGGCCCGCGACATCACCGCGCTAGGCAGCGGCACGGCCCTGGCGTTGGTGACGGGTTCGGTCGCCGGGTATCTCTTGCTCGTCCGCAAAACCCACGCGTTGGGTGTGCTGTTGACGGCGACCATCGGCGCGGCCATCCTGAGTTACTTGCTCAAGGACTACTTCGCCCGGCCACGGCCTGAACTTGTCTCGCATCTGGCGCACGTGACGTCGGCCAGCTTCCCGAGCGGCCACGCCATGCTCTCGGCCACCGTGTACCTCACGCTCGGGACACTGCTGGCGCGACTCGCCGAACCTTGGCGACTGAAATTTTATTTCGTAGCGATCGCGACTTTTTTGACATTCATCATTGGTGTGAGTCGCATTTACTTGGGTGTGCATTGGCCGACGGATGTGCTCGCGGGCTGGTCGGCCGGGCTGACCTGGGCCTTGCTCTGTGGCTTGGTCGCGCGCTCTTTGCAGCGCCAAGGCGCCATGGAAACGACGGCTTCTTGATTATTCGCCGAGCCAGATGGTTTCGATTTGCCCGCTCGACAGATCGAGCACGGCACACTGCTTATCGCGCACGCGGTGCAGTGCGCCGGGATTCATGACCAATGTGCGCCCCGTGATATGCTGCTCGGCAACATGAGTGTGGCCGTAAAAGAGGTAGTCGTAATCGTCGCTATGCTCGAGGCGGCGAAACAACATCGCGTTGTGGCTATGCGTCCAGGCGATGCGCTTGCCAGCCAGTTCGAGATCACCGAACTCCGGATGCAGCGTGCCGCCCATTTCGCGGATCGATTTGTCTAGTGCGTCCGGATCCCAGTCGCAATTGCCGAGCGTGAAATCGACCGTCCATCCGGCGAAGGCGTAAACCGTCGTGGGCCCGGTGATGTCCCCGCAGTGAATCAGCCGCTCAACGCCGCGCTTTTGGAACTCTGCTAGCGCCAGCTCGATTCTCTCGACGCGGTCGTGACTGTCGCTGAGGATGCCGAGTTTCATGGCTAATTTCACGGCGTACTTGCGTTCAGCTTGCACGGTAAGGTACGATTCTGCAAACTGTGATAGCAGGCTGCGCAGGAGGGGCAAGCGGCCAAACAACTTGGAGACCCACGGATGTGCGGAATTGTTGGCTATGTTGGACGCCGCGAAGCCGAGCCCATCCTCATGGAAGGGCTGCGCCGGCTCGAATACCGCGGCTACGACAGTTCGGGCATCGCCACCCTTGCCGGTCCCAAGCTGCACATGCGGAAGAAAGCCGGCCGGCTCGCCGAGTTGGCCGAGGTGCTCCGTACCCGCCCTGTCCCGGGCTGCGTGGGCTTGAGCCACACCCGTTGGGCCACGCACGGCGCACCAAACGATATCAACGCGCACCCGCAAATGGGCGGCAAGGGCGAACCGGTAGTCGCCGTGGTCCATAACGGAGTGATTGAGAATTTTGCAATCTTCAAACGGCAACTCTTGGCCGAGGGTTACGAGTTCCGGTCCGAGACGGACACCGAAGTCGTGGCTCATCTCATCGCCCGGCATCTCGATGGCGGAGACCTCGTCTCCGCCGTTCGCAAAGTGCTGCCGATGCTCAAAGGCACGTACGGCTTGGCCGTCATCAGCTCCAAGCAACCCGACACGATCGTGGGCGCCCGACTTGGCAGCCCGCTCGTCGTGGGCATCGGCGATGGCGAGAACTTCCTGGCCAGCGACGCATCTGCGCTCATGGGGCATACGGACAAAGTCGTTTACCTGCGCGATCATGAAGTGGCGGTCGCCACGCCCGAAGAGTGGCACATCTACGATGCCGACACCAATCGCGTAGATGCCGACGTGCAGTCCATCGATTGGGAACCGGGCGAAGCCGACAAAGGCCACTTTGAGCATTACATGCTCAAGGAGATTTACGAACAGCCGGACGCACTCCGCAACGCGATGCGCGGGCGGCTCGATCAGGCAAACTCCACGGCCCACTTCGGCGGGCTGAATCTCGATACGCAACAACTCCGCAAAGCGGATCGGATGATCCTCACCGCGTGCGGCACCAGCTATCACGCGGCTCTAGTCGGCGAATATCTCATCGAAGAATTTGCACGCATGCCGGTGGAAGTGGAATACGCCAGCGAGTTCCGGTACCGCAATCCGCCGCTCGATCGCAACACGATTGTGCTCGCGATCACGCAGTCCGGCGAGACAGCCGACACGCTGGCCGCCATGCGGGAATCGAAGCGAAAAGGTCACCCGACGTTGGCTCTGTGCAACGTCGTGGGCTCCAGCATTGCCCGCGAAGCGGACGGCGGCGTGTACCTACACGCTGGGCCGGAAATCGGCGTCGCCAGCACCAAAGCATTCACCTCGCAAGTGACCGTGCTCACGATGTTGGCCCTGCATCTGGGCCGTCTTCGGCATCTATCGAGCCTGCAAGGCGCGAAGATGATCGAAGAGTTGTCCGCGGTGCCGGATATGGTGCAACGTGCGCTAACATGCCATGACCGCGTGAAGAAGGTGGCCGAGCGCTTTTATCAGGCGACGAACTTCCTCTACATGGGCCGGCAGTATCTCTACCCGGTCGCTCTCGAGGGGGCCTTAAAGCTCAAGGAAATCAGCTACATCCACGCCGAGGGCTACCCCGCCGCGGAGATGAAACACGGGCCCATCGCGCTCGTGGATGAAAACACGCCGTCGGTATTCTTGCTGCCGCGGGGCCCCATCTTCGAAAAGGTGATGAGCAACCTCGAAGAGGTGCGAGCCCGCGGCGGTCCGATCATCGCAGTATTGAGCGAAGGCGATGATGACGGCGCCGAGCGCGTCGGTGCTCGGTGCGATGAGATTATCTTCGTGCCGGATGTGCCGGAGTATCTGCAGCCGCTCGTGGTTTCCGTGCCGCTGCAACTCTTGGCGTATCACATCGCCGTCTTGCGTGGCTGCGACGTTGATAAGCCGCGGAACTTGGCGAAGAGCGTCACGGTGGAGTGACGTTCTTAAAGAGCGTCGAGGCGTCAGCCCGACGTGGAAGACTTCAAGACTTTAAAGTCTTCCACGTCGGGCTGACGCCTCGACGCTCCTTAAATTCACTTCTTCTCGCCAAACACCAATCCCTCAACGAGAGTCAAATCCCGCGCGCCCAGTTTGCCGACTTGCGTCTGGTTCATCGTGAATGCGACGACCAGTTGCTCGCCGTTCGGAGCGGCGACGAGGAAGAATGTCTGCACGATCTTGATGCCGCCGGTCGTGCCTTGGGCCGACATGCGGTAGATGTAGCAGCCGGCTCGGCCGGTCTTGATCTCACCTTCCTGCAGGACTTGCTCGGTTTCGAAATCCGGCGCGGCCATCATATCTTTCTTGAAATCTTCGTCGCTTTGATGCTGGCCCGGCTCTGATTTCGTCCACGGTGTGATCGTCGCCTGGGCGACAAAATCGCCGCGGTCCAACAGACGGAAGACGGCGTGCTGATCAGTCCGGCCATTGAATTTCCAGTCGCGGGCGTGGCTCAACTCGAATCGCCCCTTCGGATCGTGATAGACGAGTGCGGTCAAGGCAGCCGGAACGTCGAAACCCTGCGGCACCGTTTCGAGTGCCGAGTCGGTGAGCTCTTTCGGCTCGGCGATTGTGCTGCGAGTGATGTTGAACACCACCTCAGCTTTGAACGCCGGGCTTGCGGGGCCGCCGCCGCGGTTGTCTTCTTGCTTCCACTCCAGCGACGTGATGCGGTGATTCGCTAAATCGAATGTTCCGGTGGCCGTGATCTTCAGCTCGACGGTCGCGCCAAGCTCGATGCCTTGGGCGTTGCCGGCGAGGGTAAATGTCGCCTTGTCGCCCTCGACGTCTTTGAGGGTACCTTTCACTTCGTGAGCGACCAAGCCCTCGAATTGGCACAGGCCCAAGACGGCCGTGTTGTTCAAGCGCCAGCTATCGCCCTTGGCCACCTCTTTGCCCGGCAGCACGCCGGCGAGGCACAGCGTATCGAAATGCTCGCTGATGATATCGAGTTCATCGCGGGTGAGCGGACCACCGAGGCTATAAGCCAGGAAGGTGCCGTCTTCACCCCGCTGCGCGACTGCGACTGAACGCTCCGGCCGAATCGTTTTTGCAACCGGTGTATCGACGTTAATCGTGCCCTTGGCGGTCTGATATTTACGCGCAACCTTGGCCACCATTCGCGGCCGTTCGCCTTTGGCGTCGTGGATGGCGAGCACCTTCTCGTCGAATCGATGTTCGGCCGATGCGGTGACCTTTTGCGATTGCCGCTGGCCATCTTGATCGAAGATGCGTTCGCCGGCCAGACGCATCTTGATCTCGACCTGAGAGACATCCTTCGGATTTGGTGATTCGACGAGCTCGGCCTTTTGGGCACGGACAGCCCCGCAAAAACTCACGAACACGCATGCTGCCATCCATGTCGAAAAACGCATCGCCGGTCTCCTGACGGGGCAAAATCCGAAAGCGGGAGAAGGAATAACCGGGATGGGATATGCAGTCAAGCGAGGGGTCGGGACCAGAAATGAGTAGGTCCGCCCTGCCGGGGCGGACCTCAGGATGTCGGTCCCATCCGGCAGACGGGACCGACACGTTGTTTTTGACTGACTATTCTTCGACGCCGGGAGCGACCGGCTTCGGAGCGGTCTCTTTGCGCTTCTCGCCGGCCTTCAGGAACTCGAGGATGGCAGTCTGCCCCGCATCGCCCAGCCGCACCTGGTGGCGGCGAATGATGCGGGTGTAGCCGCCGTCACGATCGGCGAAGCGTGGCCCAATGTCTTGGAAGAGTGTTCGGATCGCGGTCTTGTCTGGCAAGCGCGAAAGAGCCAGCCGGCGAGCATGCAGGTCACCCTGCTTCGCCAAGGTCACCAGCTTCTCAACGAATGACCGCAGCTCTTTGGCTTTCGCCAAAGTGGTAATGATCCGGCCGTGCTCCAAAAGAGCCCGGGTCAGATTGCGGAAGAGGGCCAAACGATGGCTGGGGCTGCGTCCCAGAGTTCGGCCGGCATTACGGTGTCGCATGGTTCGTCTCGTTCTAGCGGCGCGCTCCCGCGGCCGATTTCATTCCCAAATGCATGCCGCGCTCTTGCAGCTTCTGCTGCACTTCTTTGAGCGTGGTTTCGCCGAAGTTGCGAACTTCGAGCAATTCCTCTTCGGAGCGATTCACCAGGTCGCGGACCGTGGTGATGCCTTCGGACTCCAGGCAGTTGGTCGCACGCACGGAGAGTTCCAGCTCGGCCAAGCTCATGTTGAGCTTGCGCTCGAGTTCATGGTCAGCCTCTCCGCCGCCACCGGTGCTGCCCACAACTTCACCAGTTCGCTCGTCGAGCGGCAACTCGGGGCCGGGCTCGGCGAATTGCACGAACGGGTTCAAGTGCTTCCGCAGGATCTTCGCGCCTTCGACGAGGGCCATCTGCGGCCGGACGGTGCCGTTGGTCCAGATTTCGAGGACGAGCTTGTCGTAGTTGGTTCGCTGGCCGACGCGGGTCTCTTCGATTTCGTACTTCACACGCACGACCGGCGTGAAGCTGGAATCGACCGGGATCACGCCGATCTCGCGCTCCGCGCCGAAGTTCTCTTCCGACGTGCGGTAGCCGCGGCCATTCTCTACCGTCATTTCCATGACGAAGGGCACATCATCGGTGAGCGTGGCGATCACGTGCTCAGGGCTGATGATCTGCACCGAGTCGTCGGCGAGAATCATCGCCGCGGTTACGACGCCGCGCTCGTGGCGATCGATGCGAATAGTCTTGGGCTGATCGCTGGTGTTTTTGACGACCAGCGACTTAATGTTCAAGATGATGTCGGTGACATCTTCGACCACGCCGGGGATCGTGCTCACTTCGTGCTGCACGCCTTGAATCTTCACCCGGGTGACGGCGGAGCCTTCGAGGCTCGACAGCAACACGCGACGCAAGCTATTGCCGACGGTGCTGCCGAAGCCGCGTTCGAACGGCTCGGCGACAAACTTGCCGTAGGTATCGCTCAGTGTGCCGTGATCGACGCCAACTTTGCTGGGCAATTCCAGACCGCGCCAACGAATTCGCATGACTCAATGCCTCCAGCCATTTGGCGATGTCTCGGTCGGTCACGCGACCCTGCTCGCCATTCCTCAGAGTTCACCGCACTGACACGTGACGTCAGCGCGACACAAATTCGATGATGAGCTGCTCGCGGATCTCGGCGATGCGCGGGTCCACGTCGCCGCGGGTGGGCAGACGGGTCAGGCGGGCGGCCGGTGGATCGGTGCTCACGACTTCCAAGTAGTCCGGCAAGGGCGGCGGGGTCTCGCCGAGGTTGTGTCGAACCAGATCGACGCTCCGCTTGTGCGTCTTCACGGCAATCGTGTCACCCGGCTTGAGCAGTCTGCTGGGTATATTGCAAAACTGACCGTTCACCGTCACATGCCCATGCGACACGACTTGGCGGGCGGCCGGCCGCGACGAAGCGAAGCCGAGCCGATGAATGACGTTGTCGAGCCGGCGCTCCATTAGCGATAGCAACACTTCGCCGGTGTTTTGCTTTGAGCGGGCCGCGATGGTGAAGAAGCGGCGGAACTGTTGTTCAAACAGCCCGTAGAACCGCTTGAGCCGCTGCTTCTCGCGAAGGCGCATGCCGTATTCGCCGACCTTAGGCCGGCGATAACCGTGCATGCCGGGCAACACACCCTGGCGCCGTTCGATCGGGCACTTGGGCGAGTCGCAACGGGTGCCTTTGAGGAATAGCTTCATTCCCTCACGGCGGCATTTCTTGCAAACTGGATCGAGCGTGCGTCCCATATTTCTCAGTGGTCAGTGGCCAGTGGTAAGTCGTCAGTTAGAACAAAACTCTCACGTGGTCGGGCCCGTGGCGGGTCATTTCTGACCACTGGCCACCGGCAACTGACCACTGCTATACGCGCCGTTTCTTCGGTGGGCGGCAGCCGTTGTGCGGCAACGGCGTCACGTCTTCGATGGCCTTCACGGTCAAGCCGGCGGCTTGCAGCGCGGACACGGCCGACTCGCGGCCCGAGCCCGGCCCTTTGATCCGCACTTCGACTTCTTTCAATCCGAACTTCGTCGCCTTGTCGGCACAAGTTTCAGACGCTCGCTGGGCGGCGAACGGCGTACTCTTGCGGCTGCCCTTGAAGCCGACGGTGCCGGCCGAGGCTGTGCACAACACGTCGCCGTTGGTATCGGTGATCGTGATGATCGTATTGTTGAACGTCGCCTGGATGTGGGCGATCCCACGGCTCACGTTACGTCGCGCTTTTCGCTTCTTTGTCTTTGCCATGTCAGTGGTCGGTACTCAGTTGCCAGTGGTCAGTGAATATCCCAATCAGTGATCCGGCTAGCATCAGGTCTTGCTGACCACTGACCACTAGCCACTGACCACTGCTATCGCATTTCCTTCACGCCCTTCTTGCCGGCCACGGTCTTGCGTGGGCCTTTGCGAGTGCGTGCGTTGGTTTTGGTTCGTTGTCCGCGAACGGGCAGGCTGCGGCGATGCCGGGTGCCGCGGTAGCAATTGATGTCGCGCAAGCGAGCGATGTTCTGTTGGATCTGCCGGCGGAGCTGACCTTCGACCGTGTATTCACGGTCAAGCAAGCCGGCAACGCGGGCAATCTCATCTTCGGACATTTCGCGAGCACGCCGCTGCGGATCGACGCCCGCCTTTTCGCATAGCTCAAGTGCCGTGGTCGGCCCGATGCCGTAGAGGTATCGGAGCGAGATGTGGGTCGGTTTGTCGGCTGGAATATCAACGCCAAGAATACGCGGCATACTGTGGTTCCCTATCCTTGCCGCTGCTTGTGGCGCGGATTCGTGCAGATGACCAGCAGCTTACCGTGCCGCCGGATCAACTTGCAGTTTTCACAGATCCTTTTGACGCTCGAACGAACTTTCATCGCCGCCTCGCGGACCATATGGGCGCAGACTATCTGGAACCCAGAATCTTACAGAAATCCGTCAAGCGGGCTAGTCCGGGCATGGATTTTGGCCTCTTGAAGCGTCTACACCCCTGTTTTTGCTGGCTGATCCGACCAACCACTCGGACTGCTGCAACAATCGCCCAATAATCACGGAACCATGTGATTGTGAACCGAAAGCCGGGTTCTCCATCCCCGATTGGTCTCGTCACCTCTCTTGCCAAAGGGCTCCATAGAAGGCGCCGTTTCCCTGGACGTGATACCGCCGACAGTCCCTCACATCAGTTTTCGGCCCTGATCCCTGGCACCAACACCATTAGAATCGCCAAGGAAACGCTTAAAAACTTGTAACACGTGGACCTTCAGTGAATTTCTGCGCTTGAGGAAGTCCATGACAGAAAAACAAAACTCGTTAGAAACCAACTGCGTCGAGACTGTCTCAGATCTTGTGTCGCATTTTCGACCGCATGCGCTGGATTATTACCGCAAGCCAGACGGCTCACGCTCTCAGGAAGTGGTCGACTTTGAATTATCTTTGCGGCCGTTACTTGCGCTCTATTCCGATTTGCCGGTAGACAAATTCGGTCCAAAGGCATTCAAGGCTGTTCGCAGCGCCATGATTGATTGCTCCTGGCTCACACTCGAACAAAAGGCGGCTCGGCAACATGCTGGCGCGTCGCTTATCCTCTCACGTAAAGTCGTGAATCAGAGAATGGGCCGTGTTAAGCACCTATTCAAGTGGGGCGTCGAAGAAGAGCTTGTTCCTCCTTCTGTCTTTCACGGGCTTCTCGCTGTGCAGGGTCTGAAGCCCTATCGAAGTGCAGCGAGGGAAACTAATCCGGTAAAGCCCGTGCCCGACGACACGATTGATACAACGATGCGGTTCTTGAATCCTCAGACGGCTGCAATGGCAAATTTGCAACTCCTCACGGCGATGCGCCCCGGCGAAGTAACGATGATTCGCGCATGCGACCTTGACATGACGGGGCGAGTTTGGGTCTACAAACTTGATTTGCACAAAACCGCGCATCATGGACACAGTCGAGAGATATACATCGGGCCCAGGGCCCAAGAGATACTCAAACCGTTTCTGAAGGCGGACAGGGAAGCATTTGTTTTCAGCCCCTATGATGCGCGCGAAGAGCGGTTTAGACTTTTGCGCTTAGGTCGAAAGACTGCGGTTCAGCCATCACAATTTTGTCGCCGGCGAACTCACCCCAGGCGTATACCCGGAGAGCGATATACGACACACAGTTATCATCGCGCCATAGTTTCTGCTTGCGATCAAGCATTTCCGTTGCCCGAAAACCTCGCGCTAAAGCGAGGCGAAAACAAGTGTACTTGGTGGCGGAGACTCAGCACCTTCGAGAAAGAAACCGTGATGGAGTGGCGACACGAGCATCGCTGGCATCCACATCAGCTGCGGCACAATGCCGCGACGAATTTTCGAAAGGAGTATGGGATCGAATTGGCCAGAATCATCCTTGGCCATTCCAGTGTGGTATTTGTGGTGCGAAAACCTGCATTTCAACAAGCATGCCCGAATGATTCATGCATTTCGAAACCGTTTATTTCTATGCCACGCCAAGTGAATTGGATTTGGCCACACTTGCTTATCTGTTGGTAGCCGCAGTTTTTGACCATGATAAGAGGCGAGACTTTTGTGATCGGGACTGGCTTCGGTGAAGTGCCCGACAGCAACAATGACTTCGTAGGCGTCCGAAATGGTCCATAGGCCGTTGTCAAAAAGCCAATGCGCATTTTTACAGAGTGCCACTCCATTGCGAATGTCGTTATTGCGTGAGTCCGAGAACTGATGGATGTGAGCCGCGTCAACTATGCTGGCACCTGTGACTGTAGTCAGCCGGTACCCAGAAAGAGCACAAGTGTAGTTGTAGGTGGCGACGATATCGAGCCGGAACCGAGTCTCTCTCCCCTGTCGTCGCGCTTCGTCTGGAGCTTTGTAGGCGGCGTCTTGTTGGATTTCGTCTTCGCGCGGTATTGGAAGGCCGAATGCCGTATACAAGGCTACTCGCTCGGCTGGCTCGAAATACGTTGCGATCAAAATCCGGCGCGCTTTCTCTCGAAAGATCGGGTTCCTTACAAACTCAACAAAATCGGACGGTATTTGAGCGAAATGTGTCAACCGATTATCAGGCGATGGTTCTCCGTCTTTGGTGAAACATGACCAAAAGCCATCGGACTGCAAATGGTGAAATGGCAGCCTGACGTCTGGCTTCTGCGTCCGACGGTGTGCAACGATGGCCCAAAAGGTTGAAAATCGAAATGCCAGTTCGGGAGTGAGCGCGAGGGTTTTGGGCGGCAAACTTCCTTGTTCGGACAATTCGAGAATGACCAAGAGCAGAAGTGGCTTGTGAGGCGCGGGATTCCCACTCGCTCTATCGACTTTGAGTTTGGCCAGTTTAGCCAGCCATTGTTCTGCGGTGGCCATGCTCAAACATCATCCGGGGCAACAGAAAAGTAGTTGTAGTTGAACAGAATGAGTTTACTTGGAGAGAATCAATGCGACGATGGAATCGTCGTTTGGAAAATCTCATTGGAGAGCCACACCGTCCAAAATGCGGATCATGATGGCTTGGGGAAATATGCTTGCCTGTCAGCTCCTCTTGGGCAGTGATGGAAACCTTGAAAATCAAGGACTATTCCAAGTCCGGTTTAGACAACTTGTGTTTTGCCGCCAACCGAGTCATCACCGCGCGGGCCGCCTCAATACGCCCTGAGGCCACATCGGCGAGCCCTTCCTTGACTGCCACAATCGTTTCCCATTCATCTCCCGTTTGCTGGAAGCTTTGATTTTCGTCCGTTGTCATGCGCAACTCTCACACTTTCCCAGGCTGAAAAATTGCTTTGAGCCCATGCCAAAGTGCCAACGCACCGCAAACGGCTACGCAACTGTTGATCGCGAGGCCGATTGGATTTGGAAATGGATGTCGAAGTAGGACGCCGACGGTAACTAAACCGCCCAGGAGCATCCCCAACCCAATCACGGCAAACACCAAGCCGGCCCAGATCGGAGTGGGCAGGCGGTAACCGATGCCGCAGGCTTTGCAGATGCGGTCATTCGCAAAGGCGACGAATCGATCCGGCTTGGCAATCTTAAATTCTTTGCCGCTGCATGCGGGACAAATCGTCGCGATGGGTCGCTTCGCCACGTTTCTACCCTCTCGATTGGATGTCGAATTTATGCCGATGCCGCCGAGGTGGGCACCTTGTTGCCTGACAACACCGCCGGCACCGGGATCGCCGGGTGCGGCGTCAGTGGTTCGGTGACAATTTGCACGCCGTCGGGCGTGATGGCTAATGTATGTTCGACGTGGGCGCTGGGCAGGCCGTCGCGGGTGGTCACGGTCCAGTGGTCGCGGTTGACGTCCACCAAGCCCTGGCCCAGACAGACCATGGGCTCGACGGCCAAGACTAATCCCGGCTCGAGTTTGAAATCGTGCTTTCGGAAATCCTTGGCGACGAAGTTCGGAACCTGCGGGCCTTCGTGCATCGTCCGGCCAATGCCGTGGCCGACGTAGGCTTTGACGATGCCGAAGCCGGCCCGCGTGACGAAGCGTTCCATTGCGGCGGCGACTTCCGACCACCATTTGCGCTTGCCAATCTCATCGATGGCGAGCGCCAGCGTTTCCCAGGCCGTTTTGACGAGCCGTTCCCACTCGGGGCGGACTTTGCCGATGGCGTGCGTCACCGCGGCATCGGCGCACCAGCCGTTGAGTTTGCACGCGGTGTCGAGCTTCACCAGGTCGCCGTCTTTGAGCACGCGCTGACCTGGGATGCCGTGCACCACTTGTTCATTGATCGAGATGCAAGTGACGGCCGGGTACGGAACGCGGTGGCCGCCTTTGTAGCCCTTGAACAGCGACGTCACCTTGTGGGCTTCGAAATGAGCTTCGACCGCGCGATCGATGTCGATCGTGCGGGTGCCGGGCTTCATCATGTCGGCGGCGATGCGATGCGCCTCGGCGACGACTTTGCCCGCCTCGCGCATCAGCGCAATCTCGCGCTCGGATTTCAGTTCAGGTGCGTTATTTTGAAATTGGCGGAACACTGTTTTAACCAATCAGTCGGACGACTTGCTGGTGGATGGATTCGATATCACCGATGGCCGTGACCTCGGCGAGTAGCCCTGTGTGGCGATAATGCTCGACCACGGGCTTGGTCGCTTCATGATACAACTTGAGCCGTTGGCGAATGGTTTCGATCGTGTCATCGGCTCGGCCTTCGACTTTGCCGCGACCGTCGAGCCGGCGGACAAGCTCTTCATCGGGCACATCGAAGTGGATCACTTTGGTCAACGCCAGCCCGGCGGTTTTCAATGTGCCGTCCAGGAATTCGGCCTGCGACTTGTTGCGCGGGTAGCCGTCGAGCAAGAATTTGGTCGGCGGATGATCGCCGGTAAAGTACTCGGCCACGCGGCCATTGACGATGTCATCGGGCACGAGCGCACCGCGAAGCATGAATGGCTCGGCGAGTTTTCCCGAGGGAGTGCCTTCGCGGACTGCGGAGCGAAGCAAATCGCCGGTGCCGATGCACATGACGCCGTAGCGATCGTGCAACAGCTTGGCCTGAGTGCCCTTCCCGCTGCCGGGGGGCCCGACGAAAATAAGTCGCATGGCAGTGTCCGACGTGATCAATCGTCAGTCAGCCCGGGATAGTTTCGCATCACCAGATGGCTATTGATCTTCTTTACGAGATCGAGAGCGACGCTGATCACAATCAATAGCCCTGTGCCGCCGTAAAAGCTGGCGACGCGAGGATCAACGTTCATCGTGTTCGAGACCAGGCTGGGAATGACGGCCACCACCGCGAGGAACGCCGCGCCGACGTAGGTGACGCGCATAAGCACTTTTTCGAGATAATCCGCGGTGCGCTTGCCGGGCCGGTAGCCCGGAATGAACGAACCGTAGTCCTTCAGATTGGTCGCCATGTCCTTCGGGTTGAACTGGATGGCGGTCCAGAAGTAACAGAAGAAGTAAATCAGCGCGATGTAGAACAGGTTGTAAATGTAACCCTGCCGCTCAAACGAGCTGGCGATCGTGCTGACGATGCCCCAATTCGAGTTGCGAGCCATGTTCAGGAAGATCATCGGCAGCATGAGCAAGCTCGACGCGAAGATCACGGGCATGACACCGGCCTGATTCACTCGCAGCGGCAGGTATTGCTTGGTGCCGCCGTAGACGCGCCGGCCGCGAACGTGCTTGGCCGATTGGGTCGGGATCTTGCGCTGCCCCTTGGTAATGGCAATGACCGATATCACCACCGCGACGAACAGGAACATCAAGACGAGCAGCTTCTCGAAGCCGATGTCGTTGCCGCCTCCGCCACCGAGCTGGAAGATCGACTGCTTGAACTCACCCTTGGTGGGGTCATAGAAGAGGACCTTGGTCGCTTCGGGAATGCGGGCGACGATGCCCGACATAATGATCAAGCTGATGCCGTTGCCGATGCCGTACTCGTCGATCTGCTCGCCGAGCCACATCAGGAAAACAGTGCCCGCGGTCATGGTCAACACGGACGCCAGCGCGAAATAGAAATACGGGAAGCCGCGGTCGTATCCGGGCAGCGCCAGGTTATTCGCTGGGTCACCCATGAGGTGATGCACGTAGCCGTACGCCTGCACCAGACAGATCGGCACGGTGGCGTAGCGGGTGTATTCGTTGATCTTTTTCCGGCCGGCCTCGCCTTCCTTCGACAGCTTCTCGAGCGGCGGGTAAACGCTTGCGAGGA
The DNA here is from genome assembly GCA_045802605.1 of Gemmataceae bacterium. Classification (GTDB taxonomy): domain Bacteria; phylum Planctomycetota; class Planctomycetia; order Gemmatales; family Gemmataceae; genus JBJMQS01. The sequence continues at coordinate 266,299 of JBJMQS010000019.1, forward strand.
GCTGGAAGATGATCGACGAGGAAATGTAGGGCATGATGCCTAAGCCGAAGATGCACGACTGGCTCAGGTTGCCGCCGGAGAACAGCGACACCATGCCGAGCAATTGGCCGAAGGTGCCCTGCTGGGCCTGCATCATCCGCTCGGACATGAGCTGCTGGTCGATGACCGGCAGCGGCACGTAATAGCCGATGCGATAGATGCAAATGCAAACGATGGTAAAGAGAATCTTCCGCGATAGTTCGGGGATCCGGAAGATCGTGAAAAAGCTATTCATGGATCCACCGTCTAGGGCGAGGACATCCTGTCTCAAAGTCAGAAGTCAGAATGCAGAATTAAGATTGAAGAAGTCGCACATTCCACTCATCATTCTGACTTCTGCATTCTGACTTCTGCAATCTGAAATTACACTTCCTTTGCCGTCCGGGGCTTCATCTTGTTGCGAACCGGTTTCTTCGGTCCGGGCAGAAGCTCCGTCTTACCGCCGGCCTTTTCGATCTTTTCCTTCGCGGACTTCGTGAAGTAATGGGCCTTCACGTTGACGGCTTTCTTGACGTCGCCTTCGCCGAGGACGCGAAGCACGGTCGCCGACCCGTTGAGGATCTTCTTCGACTTTAGCGACTCCGTGGAAACCTCGTCGCCCTTCTCGAAGTGCTCGTCAATCTGGCCGACGTTGTATTCCAAATGCGCCACTTCATGCCGGCCACGCGTGAAGCCGCGCTTGGGCGAACGGCGGAAGAGCGGCATCTGGCCGCCTTCGAACAATGCGCCAAAGAGCTTGGCACCCGCGGAGGCGTATTGGCCCTTGCTGCCGCGGCTGCCGGTCTTGCCGTGGCCGGAGCCCGGCCCGCGACCGACGCGCTTTTTGCGCTTCAGCTTGTGAACGCCCGAGTGAACGGCTTTAAGGTCCATTACAGAGTCACTCCTCGGAGCCGCATCACTTCTTCGCGGGTCCGCAATTCCAAAAGCCCGGCAATCGTCGCCTTGACCAAGTTGATGGGATTCGTGCTCCCGTGCACCTTGGTCAGGATGTTCTGAATTCCGCAAGCCTGCAGCACTTCACGCACACCAGGGCCGGCTTTCACGCCAGTGCCCGGGCCAGCCGGCACCATCACCACGCGGCTGGCACCGAAGCGGCCGACGATGCGGTGCGGGATCGACCTATCCTTCATTTGGACACGAGTTTGGCGTTTAATCGATTCATGCGCGTCTTTTAGCGCTTTTTCGACGGCGGGCGGCACTTCATTGGCCTTGCCGTAACCCCAGGACACGCGGCCCTGCTTATCGCCGACGACTACCAGCGCATTGAAGCTGAATCGCCGGCCGCCCTTCACCACCGCAGCGCAACGGCGAATCTTCACGACGTAATCGTCGTAACCTTCACCACCGCGGCTCTCTCTTTCTCGTGCCATGCTGAACCTATCCCCTCAGGGTTCACTGTCGCTTCAGTGAGGTTGTGTGGTGGCGAGGTCGTGTAAATCTGTGACTTTCGTCTTCACGACCTCACTACCCAACCACCTCACCATCTAAAACTGAATTCCGCCCTTGCGAACCGCTTCCGCCAAGGCCTTCACTCGACCGTGGAACTTGTAGTGCCCCCGGTCGAACGCCACTTTGGTGACCCCCGCGGCCTTGGCCGCTTCGGCGACTTTGGTGCCCACGGCGGTCGCGGCCTTGATGTTGCCGCCGTAGCCGCCGTCCTTGCCGGCTGAGCTCGCCGCGGCGAGTGTCTTGCCGGCATCGTCGTCCACCAACTGAGCGTAGATGTGCTTCGACGAGCGAAACACGGTCAGCCGCGGACGTTCGGACGTGCCACGCACTCGGTTGCGAACTCGATGGCGTTTCCGCTCGCGAGTCGCATGCAATCGTCTTTGTGCTTTCATCGTCGCATTCCCCGGGACTCGGCCGCCGCGATGCCAACCGCGGCAACATCCCATTAGTGGGTGTTCGATCAACCGCCGCTGGCGAAGGTCTTGCCTTCCTTGCGGCGGACCACTTCGTTCTCGTAGCGTACGCCCTTGCCCTTGTAGGGCTCCGGCTTGCGGGCCGCACGAATCTCGGCGGCAAACTGGCCGACCTTCTGCTTGTCCGCGCCCTTCACGACAATCGTCGTGGGATCAGGAACTTCAAAGGTCACGCCGGTTGGCGGCTTGAGGTTGATCGGATTGGAGTAACCCACCGTCAACACCACCGCACCTTTGTCCGAGCGCGCTTGGTAGCCAATGCCTTCGATCTTCAGCCGCTTCTCGTATCCGCTGGTCACGCCATGCACCATGTTGGCGATCAGGCTGCGGGTCAAACCGTGGGCCGACCGGCTAAAGCGCTCATCGTTGAATCGCTTGACATTGATCACCTTGGCGGCCGAGTCGAACTCGATTCCCACTTCCTTGAGGAAGCTGGCTTCGAGTGAACCCTTCGGTCCTTCGACCTTCACGGTGCGGTCGTTGACCTGCACCTTGACATTGGCCGGCACGACGACAGGTTGTTTTCCAATTCGCGACACGGCTATCTCCTACCAAACCCGACACAATAGTTCGCCGCCGACCTTTTCCGTCCGGGCTTTGCGATCGCTCATCACGCCGCGGCTCGTGCTCAACACTGCGATGCCCAGGCCGTCGAGGACGGGCCGGAGCTGATCGTGCCGCACGTAGTGCCGCAAGCCGGGCTTGCTGACGCGCTCCAGATGGCGAATGACTTTCTCGCCTTCCGGCCCGTATTTCAGGAACACTCGCAATATGGCGCCGGCTTCAGTCAACGATGGGTTGTTCTGAAATTCGCGGCCATTCTCGCCTTCGACGTAGCGGCCCGTCTGAAAGTCGATGATGTAGCCTTCGTCCTTGAGCACCTGGGCGAGCTTGGTCTTCAGACCGCTCGCGGGCATCTCCACCACCGGACGCTCGATGGCGTTGGAGTTGCGGATGCGGGTGAGCATGTCGGCAATCGGATCAGTCATCATGGGTGCAAATTCCTCACCAGCTCGCTTTGCGAACGCCCGGGATCAAACCATCCAGCGCCATGTTTCGGAAACAAATCCGGCAGATGCCGAACTTGCGGTAGACCGCCCGGCCCCGGCCGCACAGCTTGCAGCGGTTGCGGATGCGAATCTGGTCGCGCGGCCGCATCTTCGAGGTGGCCAGGTTTTTCTTGTGTTCGGCAAGAGCTAGGCACTGCTTGCGGAATCTCGCTTCTTTGGCGTTTGTTGACATCAATCGGTCTCGCGAAAGGGCATGCCGAACGATTTGAGCAGCTCGCGGGCTTCATCGTCGTTACTCGTCGAAGTGACGAAGGTGATATCCATGCCCTGCGTGAAATTCACCTTATCCGCTTCGATTTCCGGAAAGATCATCTGCTCGCTGACGCCGAACGAATAGTTGCCGTGGCCGTCAAAGCTATTCGGATTGATCCCGCGGAAGTCGCGAATTCGCGGTAGCGCCACGGCGATCAAGCGATCCAAGAATTCATACATCCGCCGGCCGCGAAGCGTGACGCGACAGCCGATCTCGCTGTTTTCACGGAGCCGGAAACCGCTGACTGCGATGCGCGACTTCGTCACTTGGGGCCGCTGGCCGGCGATCATCGCCAGATCGTTGACGGCCTGCTCCATGCGGTTCTTGTCTTGCAGTGCTTTGCCAACGCCCATGTTGAGAACGATCTTTTGCAGCTTGGGCAGGCTCAGCGCATTCTTGCGGCCGAAGCGCTCGCTGAGCGCGGGGACGATCTCGTCCTTGTACTTCTCGTAAATGCGCGACTTGATCGGCGGGTGCTTGACAGCCTCCGCGGGAGGTGCGGCTGCATCGGGCTTGCCCTTGGCTTTGGCTTTGCCTTCGCCGCCGGCGGCCTTCGCGGGCTTGTCCGCTTTCTCCGGCTTGGCTTTCTTTTCGTTTTCCGGCTCTTTCATACGACCTCGGCAGCCAGGCTGATAATTCGGGTGAAATTTCGCTCTCGCAACTCACGGGCAACTGCTCCGAAGATGCGGGTGCCCTTCGGATTCTGCTCGGCGTCGATGATCACCAGAGCGTTGCGATCGAACCGCACATAGCTGCCGTCTTCACGGCGAGCTGAGCGCTTGGTGCGAACGACCACGCCACGGATCACGTCGCCTGGCTTAACGTCGCCGCCGGGCAGCGCTTTCTTGACGCTGGCGATGACGACATCGCCGAGCCCAGCGTAGCGCTTGCGGCTGCCGCCGAGCACTTTGATGCACATGCATTCCTTGGCGCCGGTGTTATCGGCTACATCAAGGAAGGAGTACTCTTGAATCACGGTCGTCTCTCCTGGCCGCGAGAGGCCTTAGCGGGCCTCGGACACAATCGCGGTCGTCTCTTCGGCAGCCGGCGCTTTCTTCACGACGCGCACGAGCCGCCAGCACTTGGTTCGCGACATCTTGCGGGATTCCATGATCTCGACAGTGTCGCCTTTGTGCGACTCATTCTTTTCGTCGTGGGCGTAGCAGACGGTACGGGTCTTCACGTACTTGCCGTAGCGAGCGTGCTTAGTCAGCCGGGAGATCTCGACGCGGCGCGTCTTATCGTTCGTGTCGCGGGTGACGATGCCGACTAGCGCTCGCCGAGTTTGCCGTTTCGCGGTTTCAGCCATGGTTATTTGCTCGCCTTGAGCTCGCGCTCCCGTTGAATCGTGCGGATACGTGCAATGTCGCGCTTCGCCTTGCGGATCGCGCTGGGTGTCTCGAGGCGATCAGTCGCGGACTGAAACCGCAGTTCAAAGAGCCGACGCTCGGTCTCTTTGAGATGGTTTCCCAACTCTTCGTCAGCCGTGCTTCGTAAGTCTCGCGCTTTCATATCTCTTCCTCGCTCCGCTATCGCGTCGCGGCTAACCTATTTGGCGGCCCGGGCCACGAACCGACACCGAAACGGCATCTTGTACGCCACCTTGGCCATCGTCTCGCGGGCTGCCGCTTCCGGCAGACCAGCCAACTCGAACAGCACCATGCCGGGTTTCACGACCGCGGCCCAATATTCCGGTTCGCCTTTGCCCTTACCCATGCGGGTTTCGAGCGGAATCGACGTCACCGACTTGTGCGGGAACACGCGGATGTAGAGCCGGCCTTCGCCGCGCACCGAGTGAGCCGCGGTCACGCGGCCGGCCTCGATCGACTCAGCGCTCAGCCAACCGCCTTCAAGCGATTGCAGGCCGAAGTCACCGAACGCCACGGTGTTGCCACGGCAGGCGTTGCCCTTCACCTTGCCGCGCTGGATCTTGCGGAACTTCACCCGTTTGGGCATCTGAGGCATGACTCAAACTCCTCCGTCACCAAGAGCGCTTAGCCGCGCCTTGGTCCCCCTGGTCCTCGACGCCGACCCTTCGGCATCCCGGGCGGTGGCGAGCTGGGCGTGTTGGCCGACTCGTCGTTGTTCAAATAGTCGCCGTTGTTCACCCACACCTTGATACCGATGTTGCCCTGAGCAGTAGAGGCTTCGGCGAATCCGTATTCCACTTTGGCTCGCAAGGTCGAGAGCGGAATGCTGCCCTGCATCGCCAACTCGCAGCGGGCCATTTCCGAGCCGCCAAGCCGGCCAGCCAACTGCACCTTCACGCCTTTGGCGCCCGCTTCCATCGTTTGCTCGATGGAGCGCTTGAGCGTTTTGCGGAAGCTTGATCGCTTCTCCAACTGTTCGGCAATGTCCTCGGCGATCAGTTGCGGCTCGGTCATCGGGTTGTTGACCTCGAAGGTCTTCACCTCGATGTGACGATGGGTCAAGTCTTCGAGATCCTTGGTCAGCTTCTCGATCTCCGCGCCTTTCTTGCCGATGATCACTCCGACCTTTGCGGAGTGAATCTGCACGACGACCTTCTCGCGGGTCCGCTCGATGCGGATCTTCGAGATGCCGGAGCGCTTGAACTTCTTTTTCACGTACGCGCGAATCTTCGCGTCTTCGAGCAAGAGGTCTGAAAAATCAGCCTTGCCCGCGAACCACTGACCGGCCCATCCGGTCATGATCCCCACGCGAAACCCGGTCGGTCGTACCTTCTGACCCATAGAAATCTCCGTCGCTTACGCTTCCGGCTCGTTATGCTTCCGCGGTCTGACGGCCGTCGTCCACTGCCACGATGATGTGGCTGTAACGCTTCTTGATCGGATACGCCATGCCGCGGGCGCGCGGCTGAATCCGCTTCATGATCGGGCCGCCGTCGATGCGAGACTCGACCACTTGCAAATCATCAACGTCGCGAACACCGCGATCCTCGGCATTGCCCACCGCGCTTTTCAACACCGCTTCGATGAGCCGGGCGCCGCGATTGGGCAGGAAGCGGAGCGCTTCCATCGCCTCATCCGCAGTTTTGCCTCGAATCAGATCGGCGATCGGGCGCAGCTTTCGCGGCGTCACGTCGGCATATCGGTGTTTGGCGGAATATCGCATGTTCTTTCCTCCGGTCGCTTACGCTTCCGGCTAGTTACTTGGCGGGTGGCGCTGCAGCGGCGGCTTTCGCCTTGCCGCCGGAGTGACCCTTGAACGTCCGCGTCGGGGCAAACTCGCCGAGCTTATGGCCTACGTAATCCTCGGTGCAGAACACGCGAGTGAACTGCCGGCCGTTGTGCACGAGAAACGTCTGCCCGACAAATTCAGGCACCACGGTGCAATCGCGCGACCAGGTCTTGATCGGCTCGCGCCGAGCATTCTTCTCGACCTTGGCCAATAACCGCAGATCGACGTGCGGCCCTTTTTTCAGCGAACGACTCATTCCGAAACCTCATTTCAGATTGCAGAAGTCAGAATGAAGAATTCAAAACCGTTTTCATTCTGAATTCTAACTTCTGCAATCTGCAATTCCTTAGCTTCCCGAGTAGTGCGGGCCGGGACGACGACGGCGAACGATCGAGCGGTTCGAAGGCTTGCGCTTGTGTCGTGTCTTGCCGCCCTTGGCCAGCACACCTGTTGGGCTGCAGGGGTGGCGACCGCCCTTGCTGCGCCCCTCACCACCACCAAGCGGGTGATCGTGCGGATTCATGGCCGATCCACGGCTGTGTGGGCGATGACCCTTCCAGCGATTTCGGCCGGCTTTGCCGATCGCGATGTTCATGTGCTCGGAGTTTCCAATCGCGCCGACTGTCGCGCGGCAGTTCGCATCGACGCGGCGCACTTCGCCCGAAGGCAGCGTGATCTGAGCCCAGTGGCCTTCGCGAGCAGACAACGTCACGTGCGTGCCGGCCGAGCGACCCAATTGGCCACCGCGACCTGGCTGCATCTCAACGTTGTGGATTTCCATGCCCAGCGGAATGCGACGCAACGACAAGCTGTTGCCAACTCGCGGTTCGACATCGTCGCCGGTCTCGACCGTCATGCCCGCGTTGAGGCCTTCGGGCGAGAGAATGTAGTACTTTCCGCCGTCCGGATACTCGACCAACGCAATGCGGCACGATCGGTTGGGATCGTATTCGATCGACACAACCTTCGCGGCACCGGTCTTCTTTCGCTTGAAGTCGATGAGACGATACATCCGCTTGTGGCCGCCCCCACGGAAGCGCACGCAGATGACGCCCTGATTGTTCCGACCGCCCTTTTTCTTCTTCGGCACCAGCAAGGACTTCTCGGGCTGGTTCACCTTGGGCTCGGTGCACTCCGTGAAATCGCTCACCGAGCCGTGGCGTCGGCCGGCGGAGGTCGGTTTGTATTGTCGGATACCCATCGTCGCCTCACTCGTAGTCCGCGACTCCGTCGCGGCATGACCCGCCGCGCAGCGGCGGACTACTAAAAGAACTCGATCCGATCCTCGTTGTGCAGCTCCACTACGGCCTTTTTCCAATCGGGCAGATGGCCTTCGCGGCCCTTGAACCGCCGCACCTTGCCGGGGCGGATTTGCGTCCGCACGCCGACGACGCGCACCGGGAACAGCGATTCGATCGCCGTCTTGATCTGGCCCTTGGTCGCCGCCGAGTGCACCTCAAAGCTATAGGCGTTGTGCCGGGTGCTGTGGTGCGTGCCCTTTTCAGTGACCAGCGGACGGATCACAACCTGATGCGGCTGCAATTCCAGATTCGGCCGGCCTTCGCGCACCGGCTTCCGCTTGCGATTTTTCGCTCGGTAGCGGACTGGCCGCGGTCGTGTCTGCATCGCCCTACTCCATCATCTGTAGCTGGGGTCTGTGACCCCGGCCGGCCTCACAGAGGCCAGCTACAGTTAGCTCTTTCGCAAAGCTTCCAAGGCCGCTCGGGTCAGGAGCAGCCGCTTTCGCTTCAGCACTTCGTACGCATTGATCTGAGCGGCCGGTAACACGCCGACGCCGCGGATATTGCGGCCCGACTTGTACACGGTCGGCTGCTCGGTATCGGTGCACATCAGGCACGAAAGCCCGGTGAGCTTGAGCGCCTTGAGGATCGTCGTAAATTCTTTGGTCTTGGGTTGGGCGAAATTGAGATCGTCGATCACGGTCACTTCGTTGTCAGCAAACTTGCTCAGGATCGCCATTCGAGTGGCGGCTCGCAGGGCTTTCTTCGGCAGCCGATACGAGTAATCGCGCGGCTTCGGGCCCTTGGCGGTACCGCCACCCCGGCGTTTGTTGGTTCGCCGGGTGCCGGCGCGGGCATTGCCCGTGCCCTTTTGGCGGAACAGCTTCTTGGTGCTGCCGGCGACTTCGCCGCGACGCAACGTGGAGTGCGTGCCGGCCCGCTGGTTCGCGCGGTACATGAGCACGCAGTCCTGCAGGAGCTGCTTGTTGATGACACCGCCGAAATCAGCGGGATCAACCGAGATGGTGGCGACCGAGTCGCCGGCGCGGTTGAACACCTGCACGGAGATCGGGCCATTCACGGCAGCTTCAGTTGTGCTGGACACGATCGTCACCCTTCACACATTCGCCGCATTGGCGAACAAATCGTTTCTGGCCCGGCGCTACAAGGCGGCCAGGTCAGGGTTTTAGTTCGGTCTCGCTCAGGGGGTCGTCGCCGACCATTCCCGCGCTGGGAGGCCGGTTACGCGCTCGCCGCGGCGGACATCACTCGGATCTTGATATCCACACCCGGCGGCAAACTGAGGCCCTTGTTCAGCGCTTCAATTGTCTTGCCGGTCGGCTGCAGGATGTCGATCAGCCGCTTGTGCGTGCGGATCTCAAACTGCTCGCGCGACTTCTTGTCGATATGGGGCGAACGCAGCACCGTATATCGTTCGGTGCGCGTCGGCAGCGGGATCGGGCCGTGGACGATGGCTCCGGTTCGCTGCGCGGTATCGACGATCTCGTAGGCCGTGCGGTCGAGCACTTCGTGGTCGAAGCCTTCCATTCGGATGCGAATACGCTCGTTGGAAAAGCCTGCCACGCGCTCACCTCCGGTTCCTAACGCCCCAATGACCGCCTCGGGGCGCATATTTTTCCGAACGGCTAATGTATTTGAGAGTTAGGCGGCGTCAAGCAGACTTCACGAAACGGGCCGCCGGCCCCGCTTTTCTGCACCGAAACCCACCCTACCGGTCGTGCTAGGCGGCAGAGCCCTCTAAAGGCGGGCGGAGAAGGCGGCCGCGTTCGTATGGCACAACCAAATAATGATCGCCAAGGCTAACAAACTGAGGGCGGCCGGCATCTTCAGGCTCCGCCGTGTTAGGGATTGCAGAACAATTCCCACGAAAACGGCAGCGGCGAACCAAAACGCCACGCTAATTGCCGCGGCTGACCAGCCGACCCGGCGGTAAATGAGCTTGCTATCAACCAACCTATAAAGCGGTTTCTTCTTCAAGTAGAGATTAAGTAATGCGTTAGAGTCATCACACTCCCAATCCTCTGCGCAGAAAATTGCGGGATAGCCAAAATCCCGGACGAACTCCGACACGCTGCCGCGAAACCCACCAGTGGGTAATTCGCGGGAGAACCGCTGCTCCGGATGGGCATTGAGCACAAACCCAACGAGCAAAACGACCGCGATTCCAATCCACGCCAGCGGGTGAACTGCAAAGCGACGATCGACAAGATTTTCTTGCCGGGACATGCTGGGGAGTATTTTACCAATCGCGTCACGCCGACACTTCAAGGTAGTCAACTACGCTCGAAGGCTCTGGAACATCGATCCCATCTTCGACTAACCCCGCGACGTGAATCTCGATTGCTTCTCGCAGGAGGCGTTCTGTTTCTTCCACGGTTGTGCCGGTTGCGACGCAGCCCGGCAAATCCGGCACATACCCCGCGAAGTTCTTCGCCGCCCTCTCGACCACGATGGCATACCGTTTCATGGCGGCACGGTGTGTTTGAAAATGAAACTGCCGATCAAGATCATCTCACTCTTCAAAACTTGACACATTTACGCTTTGTTACGCCACCGAACAATCAGTGCCAAGACGCCGGTACTCAATGGAGGTATGGCAGCTACGATTCCGGCGGCGCCCAAGTTCCCCACCACAGCCGACAACACACTCATTCCACCTGCAAAACAAGCCAGCAACCCTAACAGTGTGCCGAGGATCGGCCTGGAGGCAGGTACGCACCGAGCAATCCCATTCCGGTAGCGGCGATACTTGAAAAGAAGCAACAACCGAAAATGAGACCCACGACGTCACGCGGATATGGTCCCGAAGCGAGCATTAATTGACCTGCCATTTCGTTGCATACAACGCCGCAGTGTCAGGCTGTTAGGGAAATTCAGCTCGCTTTCACTTAACGATCTATCTCCCCCATCACGATGTCGATCGAGCCGACGATCGCGGGGATATCGGCGATTAGACATCCGCGACAAATCTCATCTGCCACGCTCAAGTTGGCGAAGCATGAGGAGCGAGCACGTACGCGGAGCGGCACGTTTTCCTTGCTCGGCCGGCCGACGACGTAGAAGCCCATTTGACCGCGCGGGCATTCGGTTTCGACGTAGCATTCGCCGGGGTGCAAGTGTCGGGGCGGCTCGATCCGGTGGCTGCCTTGGGCGGTGGCGTATTTGTTCAGGCCCTGCTCAACGAGCTTGATGCTTTCGATGACTTCCAGCATGCGCACATAGAACCGATGCCAGCAGTCACCGATGACCACGCCGGCCGGCGCTTCGGGGAACGGGGGGATAATGACTCTGAAGTCGTAGCCCTCATAGCCGCAGTAAGGCTCGGTACGGCGAAGATCCCAATCGGGATCACCCTTGGTCTTGTCGAGTGAGCCGCGGAGCATGGGCCCAGTGCAGCCGTGCGCGAGCGCCAACTCTTTCGACATGATGCCGATATTGGCGGTGCGCTTCACAAAGATGTGATTGCGCGTGAGCAGGGTGTGGTATTCCTCGATGCGCGGCTTCAAATAGTCGAGGAAACGCCGGCACTTTTCGACCCAGCCTTCGGGCAGATCGTCGTGCGCGCCGCCGATCGTGATGTAACTGTAAGTAAGCCGGGCACCGCACACTTCCTCGAACAGATCGAGGATCATTTCCCGTTCGCGGAAAGCGTAGAGGAATGGGCTAAACGTCCCAAGGTCGAGGCCATAGGTGCCCATGCCGACCAAGTGGCTGGCGATGCGGTTCAGCTCACAAATGATCACGCGGATGACGTTGGCCTTCTCGGGGACCTTCATGCCGCAGAGCTTCTCGATGGCGAGCGAGTAGCCCAGGTTCATGTTCATCGCGGCGAGATAATCCATCCGATCCGTGTACGGGATGTACTGAATCGGCGTGACGTTCTCGCCGATCTTCTCGGCGCAGCGATGCAGATAACCCATGTGCGGCACGACTTCGGAGATCACCTCGCCGTCGGTTCGCAGCACGAGCCGAAGCACGCCGTGGGTGCTTGGATGCTGCGGGCCCATGTTGACAAGCATCTCATCGGTGCGAACGTCAAACTCGATGACCGTCGCATCCGGATTGGCCTTCGTGCTTCGCGGCTCAAGAACTGTTGACATGCTTACCTTCCACGAATTCCGTGGTATTCCAGGGGAAATTCGTAATCCTTGCGCAGTGGGTGGCCTTCCCAGTCTTCTGACAACAGAATGCGTTGCTGATTGGGATGGCCGCTGAAATTCACGCCGCAGAGATCGAACACTTCGCGCTCAAACCAGTCGGCTGACTTCCATAGTCCCGTCAGGGTCGGCACGTCGGGGAGTTGCCCGGCCACGCCGCCCTTCCAACGCTCGAGAATTACTTTCACGGTGAAGCGATGAAGGTGGGTAAAGCTCGAAAACTGATACACGACTTCCAGGTGCGGCTCATAGCCGGCCTTGGCGACCTTCTTGGGATCGATCTCCAGGTAATCGACTCCTTCGATATCATTGAGCATCTCGAACTTCAGCCGCGGATCATCCCGCAGGAAGCGGCACACCTCCACGAGATTCTCCGGTGCGACGACCACAAAGGGATCGATCGCCTCAGCGACCTTTTGCTTGATGCGTTCGCCGAACTGCTGGTCGAGGATGGGGATGATTTCAGCGGGAGTCATAGTGAATACTTCTGCGTTTGAACGAGCCGGAAACGTTAGCGACGGAGTTTGGTTTCGCCGTCGCTAACGCTTCCGGCTCGTTAATACATCACGCCTTCGTTGGCTTGGCCAATTCCTTCTGCTTGATGACGTAGGCGTTCGCCTTGTCCATCGTCTCCAGTTCCGGCGGCAGATCGGTGTAGCCGGTGCGGGCGGGGATTGGCATTTCGACCGGCTGATTCTTGGTCAATGACTTCATGCCGCGGACTTTGTCTTGAATCCGCATTAGGCCTTCGAGCAATGCTTCCGGGCGCGGCGGACAGCCGGGCACATACACGTCAACCGGCACGCACAGATCGACGCCTTTGACCACGTTGTAGCCGTACTTGTAGTACGGCCCGCCGCCGCAGGTGCAGGCGCCCATAGCGATCACGAACTTTGGATCGGGCATCTGGTTGTAAAGCCGGCGGACGCGGGAGGCCATTTTGTAATTGACAGTGCCGGCGACGATCATGAGGTCCGCTTGCCGCGGCGTGGCACGAAAAGCACCGGCCCCAAATCGGTCGATATCGAAGCGCGAGGCGCCAGTCGCCATCATCTCGATGGCGCAGCAAGCCAAGCCGAATGTCATGGGCCACATGCTCGATTGCCGGGCCCAGTTGATTGCCTGTTCCAAGGACGTGGTGACCACGCCTTCTTCAAAACGCCCTTCAAGCCAACCCATAAATAAAGGCTCCTCAGGATGAATTCAAACCAATACCGGTTTGGATTCATCCTTCATCGTGCCGCTTTCATCCGTTGTCATTGGGCCACTATCTTTCCGCTGCGCTGCAAGGCTGCGGACCCAGTCCAAATCGCCGCGACGCCAGAGATAAGCATAACCCACCAGCAACACACCGAAGAAAAACAGAACGTCGAAAAAGGCGATCCAGGCCAAGCGATGGGCATCGACACTGCCGGCGTCAGCGGCATTGACGGCCTGACCAAACACGACAGCCCACGGGAAGAAGAATGCCATTTCCACGTCGAAGACGACGAAGAGCAATGCGACGACATAGAACCGCAAATCGAACTGCACCCACGCGCTGCCGATCGTCGGCTCGCCGCATTCGTAGATGGTGCCCTTCTCCGGCGTCGCGTCTTTGGGCCGAAACAGCTTGCCCAACATCAGGTTGACCAAGACAAACCCGGCACCCGTCAAGAGAAAGAGCAGCAGATAACCAACCGTCTTTGTCATGCCACTCCTCGTTAGCTGGCAGCCGTCGGTGCGGGAGCAGGCGGCGCGGCAGCCGGCTCCGCGGGCTTCGGCGGCTCGGGCTTCTTTTCCCAGACCGGTTGCGTCGTGTACTTGTGCGCGGCGATGGCGGTCGGGTTCAAGCTCGCCTGACCCCAAGCCGTATCCAGCGGCAACTTGGCGTAATCGACCACGCAACCGTCGCGGCTAAAGCAGCTTTGATCGAATGTAGAGCCCATGAAAATGCAATCCACGGGGCATGGATCGACGCACAGGGCACAGAACATGCACTTCGTGTAGTCGATCTTGAAGCCGGTGACTTTGAATCCCTTGAGCGGCGGCGTGGCCTTTTCTTTCTCGATATAGATGCAATCGACCGGGCACGCTTTCGCGCACTTATCGCAGCCGATGCAGGTCGTGAGGTCGAAGCGATGAAAACCTCGATAGCGCGGCTTCACCGGCACCCCGCGTTCGGGGTACTCGAAGCGCTGCGTAAAGGTCTTCCTCTTATAGGTCTGGAAGAAGTACCAGAGCGTGACGTACATGCCCTGGGCAACCGTTACAACGGCGCGGGACACATCTCGGAGCCAGTCGCGCATGGACAGATTCCTGTTGCGGTGGCGGGGAGTACAACGACAGTATAGAAGAGGTGGACAGGGGTACAAGCGGCGTGGCAGCAGTCGCGAAACGCAAACATGAGCACCGAATCGACTGAACCGGTTGTCACAACGACTCGCCCCAAACCCGGGCAGAAGTCAAAGCAGAAACTGCTGCCGCCCTACCACGTCATTATCCTCAATGACGATGACCATTCGTTCGACTTCGTCATTCACGTTTTGCGGGAAGTCTTCGGCTTCCCGGTCGAAAAGGCATTCCTGCACACCCTGGAGACGCACGAGAAGGGCCGATCCGTGGTCTGGACGGGACCAAAGGAAGTTGCGGAGCTCAAGGCCGAGCAAGTTGCGACCTTCCACGAAATCCGGCAGCGCGATGCCGCGAAGCTCGGGCCAATCGGCTGCGTGATCGAGCCAGCACCGGGATAATGGTCTTGTTAGCCCGACGCGCCAGCGAGGGCGAACCCTTGCAAGCGCTCGCAGGGTTCGCCCTCGCTGGTCGGGCTAACAAATTAACGTCAATCAATGACAGAAATACGCTGGCACCGGGATCGCCTCGGGGTTCGGCGAACGATAATGGCCCTGATACGCATGGCCGCACGAGCAGCCTTCAGTGGACCACCGCGCGGGTGGCTCCCATTCGCATGACAAATTCAGGTGCCGGCGAAGATACGGGTTCATCGAATCATCGAAAAAGAAATCGCGTGGATAGGTCGCCCGGGGACGAGTCGTGCACGGATCGATCGCTCCGGCGTAGGCCAATGCTTCCAACACCACTTCCGAACAGAAATAGGAATCATGCGGGCCTTGGCAGCCGCCCATGAAGCGTGTGCGAATTGGGCCGCGACTTCGCAGCGGAGTCACTTGCCCCATCAATCGCCAGAGCGCGTAATCTTTGCCGCGCTGTGTGAGTGCGAACTCTGTGAGCCGGCAGTTTTCTTCTGGGGTCAAAGGAACTCTGCGGCGGCGCACCCACACTCGGCCGCGGTTGCAATGATGGAACTTGAGCCGTTCGTACAAACTGCAGACTTCGACCTTGCTCGAATCATCCGGGCCCGACTCCAACGTTGCGAGTTCTCCATCGGGCAGCAATACCACGACGCCCGAATGATAAGGATGACCAGAAAAAGCGAGCTTGTAACCTAAGTCCCATTTGTGGGTGGCATCATCGGTGAAAAAAAGAATGTCGCCGGGCTGCGGCTCATAAGGGCGAGACGGTCCGCGCAGGCAATGATCTAGGCAATACGCCGGTTGAAAAAGCTCGCCGTAGTAGCACGGCAGGTTTGTTCCCAACGCCAGCATGGCCAAAATGACGCTCATCCTGAACCGTCTCAGTTGATATGGGCGGATTATCTTTTTATCAGCCGATTCAATGCGGCTACTGGATAGGGTTCGAAGCGGAATGTTGCCAGGCCGTCAAAATGTAACGATCAATCCGGCAAATCGGACGGGCGCGGCTCTGGCAGTGCAAAACAAACGAGCACCGCCACCAGTGCTAGGCTAAAGGCCACGCACGCGGAGGCAAACGCATATCGCTCAGGCATCGTCTGGCCGGGCATCCATGGTATCGCAGTCAAGCCGGCGGTGACCGCG
Source organism: Gemmataceae bacterium (assembly GCA_045802605.1). Classification (GTDB taxonomy): domain Bacteria; phylum Planctomycetota; class Planctomycetia; order Gemmatales; family Gemmataceae; genus JBJMQS01. The sequence continues at coordinate 282,057 of JBJMQS010000019.1, forward strand.
GCGAAGAGCGTTCCGAAGAGCCGGCCGCCAATGTTCGCCGCGAAGCTCTCGCCGGTGCCGCGCAGGTGCAGCGGGTACACGCGCGGCAAATAGTTTCCCCAGAAGCTGAACTGAGCGACGGTGAAAAGCGCCGCGAAGAAGATGCCAATGGACACGGTCGTCACGGGCAACGTGCCGAACGAAACAGATTTGCCATTCACCATGAATGAAGGCATGGAGAAGACCGCATACGTCCTGTTCTCCATAGTCAGACAGAAATAAAAGACGAGCGGCACGACAATGAGCGCTGGAATTTGGAAGACATGGAGCAGCCGGCGGCGGCTGACGATTCGCACGGCGAGAAACGCCAGCACGAATCGGCCGACGAGCCCGCCCACTTCTTGCATCTTGGTGTAATCAGCGGCCACGGATTGAATGTGCTTTCGTGCGTCGGGCGGCGACTTATCCGCAATCGTTTGCTTGACATCGGATAGCCCCGGGACGATCTCCGGCAATTGTTGAATAGCGCCGAACGCGATGCCATAAGCGCACGCAAACAAGATGGTCGTGACGATCGTGGTTCGCAAATAGGCCGGCGCAAACAATTCGCCGAAGCTGGGCCGGCGGAGCGTGCCCTGCTCTTTCTTTTCGCGCCAGGCCGGCGACTCGGGGAGGAACGGGCGAATCAATAACAACGGCAGTGCGGGAATGAGGCCTGACATGAGCGTGTAGCGCCACGGCTCGCGGTCATGGCCGGCACCAATGCTGCCCCACCACGAGGTGGCCCAACTGGGCACCGTGATCGCCGGCAATTGATCGGACAAGGCAATCGCCAGCGAGAATGCAAACGCCACGAGCAAACCGCCGATGGACGAGAATGCCTGGGTGTAGCCGAGCACTCGCTCGCGTTGGCGTGGGTCATCGAATAGTTCCGCCAACCAAGCGATCGCGGCGACGAATTCGACGCACACGCCGATGAAGGTGGTGCAGCGAAAAACGAGTAGCATCGGCAACGAAGTGGAAAATCCCGCGAGAAATGCAGAGACCGAATAGACGAGGATGCTCCACGTCAGCACCCGGCGTCGGCCGAGCCGATCCGTGAGATAGCCGCCGAGCAGGCCGAAGATGCCACCCGCAACGGCGGGCAAGTAAAACATGATCGCGCGCCACCAAGCGACATACGCTTGAAACGCAGCTTGATCGTTCGGCGAGACCGTCGCCATTTCGCGAATGGCCGGCGGCAACACCAGAGGCAGCATCAAGAGTTCATAGATATCGAACGCAAAGCCGACCGCGGCGATGAAGACGATGAGCCAACGGATTGGAGCGGAGATGGTATTCACACGGTGACTTTATGATCATTCTAAAGAGCGTCGAGCCGTAAGGCCGACCTGGAAGGTCCGAAGTTACAGAGTCTTCCACGTCGGCCTTACGGCTCGACGCTCATAAAGACGGATCACCGCCCGGCGAGGCGATCGACTTCGGTGAAGGTTGCGCGAAGCCAGCGGTCTTCCAGATCAGCGGTGCTGCGGAAGCCGTAGTGTTTTGCCAGAGCCGCGTCGAAGCCGCGGCTCGCATCGTGCATGAACTTCACAAACTCGGCCGGGCCTTTCATGTTCACCAGGAATTCGACCACCGAAACGCTCTCGATGTAAAAGACCGTGACCATCGAAGCGCTGGGGTATTCCGTCTGGCTCACCAACTGCCCGAGATGGATCAACTGCCCGGCTTCGCGGCGGCGGATCAGCGTCCGCGAATATCGCTCCACCTGTGAACGTGGCTCGGCGAGCACGGCCATGCCCTCGTCGGCCCAGCGCGGCAGCGGCGCGTCGGCGAACAAGTCGCCAAGGACGACATGGGTAGTCTCATGCGGCAACACGCAACCCAGGAAATTCGAATCATCAACGCGCAGGTCCATTCGCCGCGACATGACCCGGCCATTCTGCGCTTTGATCGTCGAGTGGCCGGGCGAAGTCGGGTTCTGACCCGTCACCTTGGCATAGTCGGCGCCGTTTGCGTACAGATACAGCTCGCAGATCGGCTTCCAGGCCGGCGGGTTTGTCGTCGCCCACTTGGCAAATGCCGCGGCCCGGTGCTGCTCGGCTAGCTTCACGATTTGCTCGGCCGCTTCGCGCGGCTGATTGTGGTAAAGGCGGAAATTTGCGGATTCGGCTTTGGCCCAGCCATCGGTCGCGGCCGTGTGCTTGATGGAACCCGAAGGTACGGGGATGCCCGAATTGTTTTGGGCAGACAGCTCTCCGAGCAATTTGTTGCCGAACTTCTCAAGCTCGCTATCTTTGGGAGCCATCGCGAGCGCGGAGCGCACTTCGTTCTCAAGTGCGCCGACCGTCGGCGGATTGGCTGAGTTCATCCGCGTGACCACATCGTTCAGCAAGCAATAGGCCCACTGCGATTGCTGCGCGCTACTCAAACTTGGGCCGGACTTACTAGCGCGGGAGAAGAAGTCGGCGGCTTCATCGTAGTGCTGACTCCCGAAGGCTTGCTCGGCTTGCACGAGCAAATCGTGACCCGCCTCACGGTCGGCGAGAGGCACTTGCTGAAACGGATCGTCATCCGGGCGCACGCCGCGGACCACACTGCCGCGCGGCGCTTCGGGCTGCTTGACGACGGTTGCCGGTGGTGTCGGCGACATGGGCGGCGTGGCCGGCTTGGAAGACTTCTCGAGAATGGCGAGACGTTGCCGATAGACTTCGACGGACTCGACTTTGCCGCCAAGCTGCAAATCTTTCAGATAGCCGACATAGGCTTCGCGCAGAGTTGCTAGGAATGTGGGGTCGCCGTGCGTGCGGTCGAGTTGCTTTTCGAGAATGTCCACGGCTTTGGCGTACTCGCCGCGGATGATGAGCTCGCGGCCAGAGCGAACTGCTTCTTGCACGGCGAGCGCATCGGCGATTTCGCGCGGGCGGTCCGCGGCGAAGGCGGGCGCAGTAACGATCAATGCAACGAGCGCGAGCCAGCGTAAGGAGGGCGCCATCAGGAGCGTCCTTGCTCAAAGAGGTGGGACCGGTTCGCGAGGCGGGCCGGGGACTATTTCCCGGAGTTGCGAGCCGGGCCGCGGGAATGCACGGTCCTGGCGCAGCCGCGACGTGTCAGAGGGTACCGGAGGGGGAAAATACTGGCAAGCCGAAGTGAAATGGCCAGTAAAGTGGGCGGGAATCCGTTATTTGGCCAATTTTGCCAGCCTGATGCGGACTTCCTTCTTCTCGACCGCTTTCACCATGGCCTCATTGGCCTTCGCAAGCAGATGCCTTTCGATCGATGGCTTCCATTGATGAATCATCTCATGCCCGGCGACGCCGACGACCTTGGCAAAATCCCCGCCGAGCCCGGCCACATGCTCGACATGGAGGTTGTCGTAGCCGACGTCGCTCTTGAGAACCTTCGCTTGGCAGACAATATCGGGCAGCAAGTTCTTGAATTCGGTCTTAGTGGTGACTTCGCAGTGAAGCGTCGCACTCACCCGGGCGCGAGCGCGGATTGATGCGCCATACATCTTGATGCCGCTTTCCCATTGCTGTTGATCGGCTTCGAACTGCACGTCGCCGGCGATGTGCAGCGTAAAGGTAATGACGCCGGGCTTGGGCGATGCGAAGTCGCGGACCTCGAGAACGAGCGTCTGATGGGGATTGATCGCATCGATGCGAACCTCCCGCCAGAGGCCATCGTTCCGCGGCGAACGTTCCACGACCGGCTTGCCGTGGCGAAATGTGAAGACTTTGACGTCCTTGGTTTTGCCCCAGTCCTTTTGGGATTGGTAGAGCGGCGCGGGCAAGTGTTGCAGAAGTAGCGTCCGGAGGGTTTGGGAAAGCTGATCGGGGGCAGCGGTTGGGGCCGCGGCGGGGAGAGTGAGCAGGAAAACAGCGGCAATGGTGATGGGCATAAGCTCATCCGTTGGTTCACCGAATACTCGACGTGAATGATCCGCCGAATATTCTCGAAAAATGTGAGTTGCCCGCGCGGCCGGGCTGGAGACTTGTGTATTTCGTGGCCGGGGCAGAAGCTACTTAGATTTCGTGGCTTGGTCTGAAGCTTCTTCCATTTCGTGGCCGGGTCTGAAGGTCGCCCTTTGGCGACCGAAGGCCTGGTTGAACCCGCGAGCGCTTGCCACTTCACCGGGCCTTCGCAGAGCCTCAGACCCGGCCACCGAAATGCAAGGACTCTGCCGGGGGCCGCGAAATCGACACGAATCTCCAAACAGTCAGCCCGCCTTCGCCCCATCCATCTTCTCTTCACTCGCCTCCGCCTCTGCCAACATGCGTTTGGCTTCGCGGGCCCAGCGCCAGCTGCGCAGGCGATCCATCCACGGTGCGTAGTCGAGATCCTGCAAGGCCTGATCGAGCACCTGGGCCGCTTCACTCGGCAAATTGTTTTCCATCAAGCACTCAGCCAGCAGACATTTGTTTTCCAAGTTCGGCATTCGCTTGGTGTACTCGCGGCATGCGGCCAGCGTGTCGGCCGATTTGCCGCGAGCGTCGTGAACGTCGATGAGCGTGCGGCGAGCGCGGTAGTTTTGCCAACGGTCTTCGCGATTGATGAGCTTCTCCAAAGGCGCGATCGCATCATCGGGAGTGCCCAGAATCACTTTGCATTCCGCAAGCGCATGCAAGCCGGCACAGTAGTCCGGCTCGAAGGCTAAGACGGCTTCCAGTTGCGGGATGGCCTCGGCGTGCTGGCCCTTCTCCATCAGGCGTTCGGCCAAGGCGAATCGCGTGGCGACCGTCGGCGTCCGCTCAACCCGGTAGCGCAGCTCATCGAGCGACATCTTGCGATCGCGCGGCGCAGTTGGCCGCACACCGCGAAAGCGAAAGTGGCGAAACTTCACCGCGAAGAAATAGGCCCAAGGGCCGATGGGCTGGAAGATGAAAATGACCCAATACCAAAACGACTCAGCGCCGCGATTGTAGGCATCGACGATCATCCAAATCGTAAATGCCAATTGCAGCAGGCCGAGGCTTTCGGCCAGCATAGGAGAATCGGCAAACCAGTGAGTGAAGAAGTGCATGGCCGGCTAAGACTTGGCTCCTCGATACCGTGCGCTCGCTTCATCCAGCAAAGCTCGCTCGTCGTCGGTCAGGCTTTCTTTGCCGTGCTCGCTGATCTTTTTCAAGACTTCATCGACGCGGTCGGCTAGCTCACTGCGCTTCGGATGCGACAAGATCACAGGCTCGCGGAACGGCCCAGTTTTCCGCCGCACTCGCCGGCGCGGCTGGCGGTCGAATGCCACATCCAGCCGCAAGCCGAATCGCCAATACAGGAAACCAAATGCGAGTCCGCCGAGATGCCCGGCGTGCGCCACTTGCGTGAACACCCTCTCACCCGAAAGTGTCAACAGGATCGGGTGAAGATCGTAAATCACATATCCGCCCAGAAGCACCCACAACGGGACCGGGATCAAGAAGAAGAGCAGGAACTCTTCGTTGGGGTAATAAATGGTGTAGACCATCATCACTCCCATTACCGCGCCGGATGCGCCGATCGCCGGGATGAGATTGTGGGTGTAGAAAGCCAGGCCCACATAAGCGAGCGAACCGCAGATGGCTGCCGCAAGGTAGAAGAGCAAAAACTCGCGCGAGCCATACATCTGCTCAAGCCGGCGGCCAAACCAATAGAGCATCAGCATGTTGAAGACGATGTGCCAGATGTTGTGACGATCGTGGCAGAACGCGGACGTGACGAGCCGCCAGACCTGTCCCTTCTTAATCGTCTTAACCGGATCGAGTTCAAGCCACTCTTGCACGGTCGAATGTTGCGCTGAGGGCACATGGGCCAACATCTCGTCAATGCGGTCGCGCATTTTTTGCCCAGCTTCGTCGTCAGGTTCCGCTAATTCCTGTGCGTCTGGGTCGCCATAGGCGAAATGCGGACGGATCGGTTGAGTGATGAAGATCTGCAAAAGAAAGACGGCAACGTTGAGGAAGATCAAATACTTGACGACCGGGAACTCGACGCCCCAGGCGGCGATGGGCGAGCCGGTCGGCTTTTCACGATAGTAGTCGCGGTCGAGAAATCCCACGGTGAGCGCCCTGGGTGAAACTTGGGCCATCCTACCGCGCCGGCGAGGCGAATGCCATAAATTAGCGCTATCTACGAGCGCCAATTCATTCCTGTTAGCCGGACGCGCAAGCTACGGAAAGCAGAGACTTTGCCCCCCTCTCGCGAGTCTCTGCTTCCCGTAGCTTGCGCGTCCGGCTAACAAGACCGCGCTTCACGCGCTGGATTGCCATTCGTTGCGGAGCCGTTGTCGAAGGTGAGGCGGAAAGTGCCGCGAAAACACCAACCCAATGCGCTGACCGCGGCGTAGCCCGCCGATCCAGCCTCGATCGACGCGTCCCTCCCGGCAAATTTCTTCAATCGTGGCCAGAAAAGATGCAGTGACTTTGCCGCGCCGAAGTTGCGGGCGACCATTCCGAATACGAATCTCGATGACATAGCGAAGATGAATGAACGACCAAACGACCCAGATGGCAAAGGCCACCAGCAGAAGTTTGATGAGCCAGTCCATAGAGCCAAAGAATTAGACCGCCACGTACGGCTCGGTTGTCGCAAAGCGGCACACATCGATCGGCATCATTCTTCGCGCGCCGCCTTCTCCATCTCCGTCTGGGGGCAGCGGCGCCGGAACCTCTCCATTATCGGGCATTGCGGGAATCGGTCCGTCATTTTGCATTCCGCGCCCGCCTCTCATCAAGGCAGTCAAGATGGCCGCGAAAATTAAGAAACCCAAAATTTGTCGAATGACCCAATTCGCGACGACGAGCAACATGGTCTCGAATTGATCCAGTTGGAACAGCACCAGGAAGCCTGCATACAGAACCACACCAGACAATAGGGGTCCGATGAAGTCAATTAGCGAAACAAATTCGCAGACAGTTGCAATCGCAATCGTTTTCAAGATGGCCACGGGAATCGAACCGAAATTAATTCCGCCTCCGAGCATGCCCGCAATAAACATGCTGGCCATGAGGCTGACGACGTCGATGGGAATGACAATGGCAAATGCAATCGCGTAGACCTTGGCGATGTCACTTCCCATGGCCCTTGTGACTATGATCGTGATTACAGTGGCAGCCACTGTGCCCGCAAGGGCCGCCCACTTGGCCCACTCGGGGATGTTTTTCTCGGATTCGAATTCGGGCCGACGCCGTTTTTTCTTTTTGCGCCCCGGCTCCAATGTTTCGACGGGATCGTCTTCAGGCTCCACTTCCGGAACAGGTTCGCGGCGTTTGACCGGAGGTTGTTTAGCGGCAGGCGCCGCTTGCGGCTTGCGCACAGGCGCTGGCGGCGCCGTCATCAACTCCAAAACAGTTTTGCATTTCGGGCAAGCGACCTTGCTGGCCTTCATGTTGTCGGCCAGTTTCAATTTGGAAGCACAGGACGGGCAGACGATGAGAGTGGGCATGGCGAGGGCTCTGGAAAGACCTTTGGGCGGCCACCATTTTTTTATGAATTGGAAACGGTTTCAAGCCACTGATTGAAGAACTATTTGGTTCCGTTCCAGCCGAGGGTTTCGGCGAAATAGTCGCGAACCATCATCACGTCGGCATCGATGGCGAGGTCGATATTGGGCCGCTCGGCTTGGGCGGGGCGATTGTCGATCACCATCATGCCGCGGGTGAGTTCGCCACGAGTTTCGACATCGGCGTGGGCCGGCCGAAGCGAGAATGCTTTCGGCCGAGCAATGGCCGCGATGCCGAGCACGTCTTTGAGGTGGAACCCTTCGATGCCATAGCAATTGGCCGAGGCGCGGATGCCATAGGCGACGATCTGGCGGAGGAATTTGCAGACCGGCGATTCGGAGCTGGGGTGCACCAACAAGTCAGTCGGTGAAAGAATGAGCCGGCGGGTGACGTCGAGCGGGACCACGGTAATGGGCATTCGGCTGCGCAACACCGCACGGGCACTCGACGGGTCGAGCGCAAAGTGAAACTCACTGACCGGCCCCGCATTACCATGCTCGCGCCAGACGCCGCCGACGCAGACGATGCGGTCCAACAATTCGGTGAGCTCAGGATGTCGTTCCAGCGCAACAGCGACAGTGCTCAAGGGCCCCAACACGACGAGCGTCGCTTCCTTGGGGTGTTCCTTCGCTAATTCGTAAAGCAATTTGTCGCTGGGTATTGGCGAGTGAAGTTGCACGGCCGGAAAGCGAGAACCGCCGAGGCCGCCGGGGCCATGCAGACTGGTGCCATCGATGTCGTAGCGAATTGGCAAAGCCGCACCGATCCGCGGCCACTTTGCGGGGTCAAGCTGATCGAGCAGGACAAAGCAGTTTTGGGTGGCTTGCTCGGCGTCCACGTTGCCGGGCGTGGCTAACAGACCGATGACATCGAGCTGAGGATCAAAAAGGGCCAGCGCCACCGCGAATGCGGTGTCAATTCCGGGATCGGCGACGAGGATGACTTTGGTTGGCATAAGTCCCCTTCCGGCTCAACGATGATTCTACAGCGGTTTGCGGCGAATTGCAGCGAAAAGTCGACAACGTGGATCGCGCTTGGCCGGATCGCCGGCTTCGTCGAACAGAACGAGCCAGCGTTTGTCGTTCCCGATGCGGGTGCGGAGTGATTCGTTGTTCTCGGCCGTGACGATGATGAGATTGACATGGGCCGCGTCTAACACCGCTCGCCAGTTCTCCGCGCCATCAAGTACTTGGCGGTAGTGTTGCCAATGCTCCGGCGTGAACAGATGCACGTGCGAATAAATGTAAACGGGGATATTCGGCGTTTCGAACACGAAGAAATCTCCGAGCACTTCGGTCGGAAAAATTGTGCCGGTGAATGCTCCGTTCGGATAAGTGGCACGAACCTGTTGGGCTAATTTCGACTTCGGGTCCCGTGAGGGATCCTGAAGCTCAAGCGCCAATTGCCATGGGGTGCCGTCCGAAAACGCATGATTCCAGTCCAGCGGCTTGCTGGTCAGCAAACGAACCGGCGCGCTGAGGCCGATGGCCAACACCGCCATGGCAGCGACGACCATCGTCTTGCGCAGGCTGGGCACTGAATCCCACGCGGAGGGCCGCCATTTGTCGAGAACCGCACCCCAATACGGCATGATGATCCAAACCGTCAGAGGAATGAACCAGATCAGCCCACGTTGATGCAATGCCGCCGAGGTTCCAAAGATCAGTAACAGCACCCATGCGTCCGCCCCTAACCAACTGCGATAAAGAAAGAGGGTAATCGTCACCAACAACAGGCATGCCGTGAAGATGATTTGGGCTCCGATGGCCCGTTGCGAGATGATTGGTTGCCATTCATCCATCGCTAGCACGTTGGGATTCTGGCCCATCTGTATCGTGGTGAGGAAAATGCGGGGCCCTTCCGGATTGAGAAGAGCGACGGCAACGAGAGACGTCGCCAACATGATCAGAAGCCGGCGGACGGACGCATCCGCGAGGAAATTCCCCGAATGCCACCAGACGCTCAGCACCCGGCCAATCGCCAAGCCACCCATGACCATGAAGCCCACGGGATACGAGCCATGGAAGTTCGCCCACAGCACCATCAGAATTGTGACTGACACCACGCCTCGGACCGATAGCACCGGCCGGCTGAGGGCGACCAACAGGGCCGCTAATATCGTCTCGCCAAACGCCTGCGGCCGGGCTATGGCGATATTCCCGACGCTCATCGCCAAAACCACGGCGATGCCGATGGCGGAGAGCGCCGAAGAACGGGTCAGTCGCAAAAACGCCCAATAGAGAAAAGCGAAACGTGCCGTTACCAGACAGGCGTGCAGGAACCGGATGGCGTCCGCCCCGCCCAAAAGTCCCCCAAGGGAATCCGAATGGCCCAGGGCTGCGCCGATTTGGTAGGTCTCCGCGTAAGCGACCTGACTGAGCCATGGACCGACGAACTGCCCCGCGCTTTTGTCGCCAAATTGCGTGAACGGCTCCCCCTCTGGGAAGGCATGACTTTGCAGGATATTCTCGCCAAACCGGATGTGAGCCCATAGATCGGTGTGCCAAAGGGGGGTCGCATTGAGAATTACGAAAATGAGAGAAAGGATGAGGGCCGCCGCAACATGCCCAATCGGGAGATAGTACCCAGCTAACCCCGACCCAGGATCGGTGAAGTCGAACCCGGCTCCGACCCCCTCTGGACTGGCCACGAACAAACCGCGTTTGGCCACTTTTTCCTGCATTTTTTCAACTTTTCTGCCGAAATCTGTAGGCCGAAATTCGACCTCGCTAATCATGCAAACCGTACGGGTTACAGAGTCTATTCCAATTGGAGAGTGACGGTTAGCGAGTTGCGGGGCTGTTTCCGCATTTTACTGTTGAGTGAAATTATGAGTTTTGGATAATTGACAACCAGCCCGGATTCGTTAAACTCGAATCATTCGCAAATACTTACGGCTCGATAGTCCGGCATGACCGCCGCCCGTGCGTTGCGGGCGATAGCTTGACCATCAACGGCCGTACTCCTGGGAGGTTGTCTGCTCATGTCTAAGTTGATGCTGAAGTTGTGGCAGGATGATGCCGGCGCCTTAATCGCCGCCGAGTATCTCTTCATCGCGACGATCCTGGTAATCGGGATCATCGTCGGCCTCGCCAATGTGCGAGATGCCGTGGTCAACGAGCTCACCGAGCTCGCGAATGCCTACATGGCGTTGAGCCAAGGCTACGCGTTCTCCGGTACCGTTGGTTGCGCTGCTCAGACCGATGGCTCTGAAGCGACTGACGCTCCGGAAACGTTTGATCCGGATCACAGCGGCCCAGTCACTAGCAGCGACATCAACGCAATTCCCTGCGACTGAGCCGGCAATGGCCAAATCGGCCCCAGGCGGTTTGGAATATCAAAGATCACAGGACCCCGAGAGACTCGCTCGGGGTTCTGTCATTTATCGGCCAGTTTTCGGCACGGCTTTAGCACCTTAATCGTGCCAGTTATTCCGCCTCGGAGCCAGCGAACTGGGAGTTCGCTCGGTCCGTTCGTGTTTTGCCCCGCGCAACACTTTTCGCGAAGGGGATTATCATGCGAAAACTCATGGAAAAACTGTGGCAGGATGATGACGGTGCGCTGATCGCGGCAGAGTATCTTTTTATCGCCACCATTCTTGTGATTGGCATCGTCGTCGGGTTTGCCAATGTCCGCGACGCCGTGGTCAACGAGCTGTCGGAAGTGGCAAATGCCTTCATGGCACTTAGCCAAGCCTTTGGCTTCTCCGGCACCGTGGGCTGCAACAGCCAGACCGACGGGACGGAATCGACCGACGCTCCGGAGAGCTTCGATCCAGACCATAGCGGGCCGGTAACGAGCAGCGATATTAACGCCTTGCCGTGCGACTAATCCTAAAAACGAAGGAGATAAACTGATGGGCTCTCGCGCTGATAAGCGCGGGGGCCCAATTTTGTTGATTCAGTTGAATTGGCGAATGCAATTTCCCTGAGAATCGCCGATAAGATGTCAGGTATTCCGGCCCAGCCGGTATAGTCCGTAATCCTTCATTTGTCGGAACGCCTGCGACTCCTTGGACTCCGCCGAATACCGGCGATCCGACACTGGACCCATGCACCCGATATGACTGCACCCTCACCAGCCGCACCGTTTTTTCCGAACGAGGCATTCGCCGTCACGTTCATCGTCGCGCTCATGGCGTACCTCGTGGTTGCCGCCTACGCCGACCTAAAAACCACGATCATTCCGAAGTCGCTCACGCTCGTCGGTTTCGCGGTTGGCATCCTGTTCAACATCGTGCGACTGGCGTGGTTCGCCGCGGAGGGGCGCCCATCCCCCACTGCCTTAATCGCCAGCGATAGTGCAGCGATCGGAGTGTTGAACGGACTGCTGTTTTCATTAATTGGGTTTGTGTTCGGGTTCTCCGTTTACTTCTTGCTGTGGATTCTCGGTGCGGCCGGCGGCGGCGACGTGAAGCACTTTGCTGCGCTCTCAGCTTGGCTTGGCTGGTGGATGGCGCTGGGTGTCTTGATCGTCACGCTGGTTGTCGTGGCCGGATTGATTCTCTTCCAGGCTGCCCAAGCCGCGATGACCGGTCAGTGGAAAAAGCTGCGAAAGAGCGGCAAACGCTTCCAGGATCCCAATCGGGAACGGCCCGTGAAGCGCCTCATCACCTTTGGCGCACCGTTAGCCGTTTCAGCCGCGATCGTTCTCGGCTGGGCCTTCCGGTACGAGTTGCATCTGACGCCTCCCCAGGCAGCCTCCACGGTGGAGGCCGGCCATGGGAAGTGATCGTTCCCGGCTGAGCGGGGGGCGTCAGCCCCCTGAGACTCACGAGGCTGATGCCCCCCGCTCGGTAAATCAACGAAACCGTCGCGGCATCCTCGCCATGGAGTTGCTGCTTGTCCTGCCGATTTTGCTTGGGGTTTTGCTGGCGATGATCGAGTTCAGCCTGCTACTGACAGCCCGGCAGCAGGTGACGATCGCGGCCCGGGAGGCGGTACGTCAGGCGGCCCTTGGAGCCAGCGAAGAGGACGTTAACATTGTGATTGTAAGGGTTTTGGGTCCTCACCCGTATGATGTTACAATAGATCCCGCGGATCTCGATGCGCAGCCTGGGGACCCGATCACCATCGTGGTCAGCGTCCCGACCAATGCTTATGTCCCGGATTTGCTGAAGTTTATTGGCTTCAGTCTCAGGAACACAAGGATCGGTTGTCGGGCGGTGATGCTGAAGGAATAGCCAATTTTGCCGAATGCGCCGCCCAGCGGGCTCGCAGGTCGAATGATCGGCCACGACGGGTTCGCCCTGGATTTGCACAACGTCCGATAACGAGGATGCCCCGAAACCGGGACCGGTCAGGATTCGACCGAGGTGCGGTCCTAGAATAGCCAGGGGTTGGTCGCCAGAACGCGACCGGGAGTTTTCATCATGCGCGCCAGCACACTCTTCGCTTTAACGGCCGCCGTGCTCATCGGCTTGGGCATCGCGATCACGCTCCGCTTGGGCGGCTTCTTCCGCGGCACGGCCGCGGAGGTTCGAACCGCAGCACCAACTCAGCAGGTGCTCGTCGCGGCAAGAAACCTCTTTGCCGGCGATACGATCCAAGCCAACATGGTGCGCGTGCGTGCGTTGAAGTCGGATGAAGTTGCGACATTCAAGCAGCACCAAGGCGAAAGCTATTTTCTTCCAGCCGTCCCGGCCGCTGCCGCGCTTCGCATGGCCAAAGTGAATATTGAAGCTGACACTCCGATTACTCGCGACTTGCTTACCGAAATGAAAAAGCCCGCGCCATTGAACGAGCGGCTGACTCCCGAGATGCGTGCTGTAAATATCTCGTTGCCGAAGGATCGCTGCGCTGGCGGCTTGATCCAAGTCGGCGAATGGGTGGACGTGTTTCTAACCAGCACAATTGCCACTGACGAGGGCGCGAGTACTCGCACGGCCGCCATCGGGCCTAAGGTGCGCGTTATTGCAAAGCGCGACTCACTGTGGCCAATCTTTGCGCCGCTCCCCAAGGATAAGCCGATTGAGTTCACTGTGGAAATGAGCGCATATCGTGCCCAGCTTTTCGAGTTTGCTCGCACGAAGGGCTATTTTTCAATGACACCACTACCAGTTGGTGAACAAAAGAAACTCGAAGCGCAGCGACAAGACAAGCTAACTGCCGGCAAAGTGGGGAACAATCCTCCGGTCGCGGCAGGTATTGAGTCCGCGCCCACCGACGACGATGACGAAATGCGGTTTGCCGAATCTACTCACGAAAATCAAGCAGTAACAGATCATGACTTGGTCCTTTTGTTTGGCATCAAGCGGAAGGAAAGCGGTCCGCCGCCGAAACAAATGGTCAACATCGAACGCTATAGCGGTACACACCGCCTGGAGCCGGCGGTATTTACCATTGACGGCTTGCGAGTTAGCCCCACGAGCCTTTCGGCCAACAACGGGGCTAACACTCACCCGACAGGAGTCATTGGCCGTACTGGTCGTTACACCTATTTCCCGCATGGATCGGGCGGTGTTACAAATGATCCGCGATTCCGCAACGGCGGTTTGCGGGTTACTGGCGACTCTACTGGGGCCGGCGGGTTTGATAATGGCGCTGTCCGCTTCTCCGTTCCCGACTGCCCGAGCTGCAAGAAGAACAAATACTAACGCGGCCCTCGCGCACCGGGCTCAAGGATGAGCCACCGGACGACGCCGCCGGACCGTAGGATGCGACCCCCCTTGCGAGATATGGACCGCTTCAACCCACGTCGTGGGGCCGTTGTCCCATTTCTGCTCGTCTCCTTGACGGTCTTTCTGCTGCTCTTATCCCTCGCGGTGAATGCGAGTTGGATCTGGTCAGTGCACGAAGACATCAAGACGGCGACCGACGCCGCTGCGTTCGCCGCCGGCGCCTCACTGGCTGATGACGACATGCTCCGCGGCGACACATCCCTCTACCCGGCCCTGATGGGTCGGGTTGCCAACTCCGCGATCTTCCTGGCCAACGCCAACCTGGTTCGTGCGCGACCATTCGAGCTGCGAGACAATCTGACCAACGATGCGCATGGCGACATCGTGCTCGGCGTCGTGACCCTGCCCTTGGCCCGCGACTTTGTGCCGGTGCCAGGACGTGATCAAGTATCTGTCCAACAGGCGTTGATGAATACAGTTGTCATCCATGGCCGGCAAACACGCGCTCGCCACAACGCGCCGCCGCTCGTCTTCGGAGTTTTGGCCGGTCGGCCCTACCAAGATGTGCAAGCCGTCTCGGCTGTTACGCTCGATCACGGCGTGCGAGGATTTGCCGCGCGATTTGGTCCCATCCCGCTCGCGCCAATTGCATTGTCCGCGGATGGCGGCGTGCAATCGTGGCCATCGCAAGTGGAGCAAGGCAACGGGCCTGATATTCTGACGCACGACTCCAACACGAATGCCTTTGGCGCAGGCCCCGACCAGATCCGCGAATTTCCCGCCGTCTACGCCACAGATGCAAGCCAGGTCGCCAACGCCAACGTCGCATTCATGCTGTTGCCCAGTGCGGACACCAGCCGGCTCGCAAGCCAACTCGACAGCGGTATCACGGCCGCGGACTTGACCGCGTATCAAGGTAAATTCGTGCTGCCTGATACTGGGACCAAGGACATCGCAGGCCAACAAGTGGGCCCTGCCGGCGGCGACCCGGTGATCCAAGGAGTCGCCGCCGCGCTCGATCGTTTGCGTGCAAGCGGCGCAGTGAGGGCGTGGCCACTCTACAGCGCATACGACTCCATGAACAACGTCGTGCATATCTCCGGCTTCGTCGCCGCGCGGGTCGCCAATGTGACGACACCCGCGGCAGGGCAGCCGCTTTCGTTCACTCTGCAAGCCACCATGATGGTAGCGCCCTCAGCCGTGACTGACACCGATTTGAACGGCGCCTTTGCGACCCGCAACGACAACCGCTACTTGTGCCGACTGCGAAGGATCGAGTAACAACCCAGAGTAGCATGACCGGAGGAACCGACATGCGCCTCGTGATCGCAAGCGACTCCGCTGAAGAACGCCGTGCCTATCGCCAAGCCGCATTGGATGCGGGCTTGGCGTGCGAAGCCGACGACTGTGTGAGCGTGGCCGCGTTGCCCAAGCGCTTGCAGCGCGGCGGCGTGGATGCCGCGCTCGCTTCGGTCGGCCTTGACGAATCGAAAATCCTCGGTGCGGTTCACCGCGCGGGTGCGGTGCCGCTCTACGCGGTTTGTGATTCGGCCGACGATCGGCTCGTGCCCACAATGCTGCGGGCCGGCGCCCGAGGATATGTCCGACGATCAGCAGTCGCCAAGGACTTGGGCAACGTCGCCTCCGATCTGGAAGCTGGAACCTGTCCCGTCTCGCGGGGCCAATTGATTGCGGTGGTCGGCGGTCAGCATGGCGTCGGCGTCACAACGATTGCGACCAACCTCGCATTTGCGGCGGCGAGCCGCGCCCCGGGGCAGGTGGCACTCGTGCAGATTGTGGATGGCGGCGGAGATTTGGCCCTCCACTTGGGAATTCAGCCTGAGTATCCGCTCGGTGAACTCGCCGCGGGATGGAGCCGGCTGAGCTTGGCGAGCCTCGATCGGTTTCTGCTGAAGTACTCCAAGGGGCCGTCGATTCTGGCGGAGCAATCTGCCGGCGCGTCTGCGGTACAATGGAGTGCCGTGGCACTGCGGCACTTGCTCGTCCATTTGCGTTCACGATTCGCTTACGTGGTCGCCGACTTCGGTTTGGCCATGGATGCCGCACGAGTTGACGCCCTGCGAACGGCGGATGCCGTCAACGTAGTGTTGCGGCTGGACGTGCCGACGTTGGAGAAGACGCGGCAGTACGTCGGAGCACTCGCCGGCCATGGCGTGTTCGGCGAGAAATTGACGGGAATTGTGAACTTCCATGGCCAGAGCGAAGAATGGCCCTGGACCAAAGCCCGGGCGGCATTGGGCTTGTCCATCGGCGGGTGGATACCCGATGATTCCGAGTCAGTGAACGCCGCCCGCAACGCGCGAAAGCCCTTGGTTTTGACGGCACGCAACAAGCCGATTGCCGCTAGTTTCGAGCGGCTGGCGGCCCAGCAATCCGCGGTGACACGCCGCGCGGCCTGACCACATATGTGGAGTGTTTGAGATGTCGATGTCCTCGATGACCGAACCGATGATTGAGCTTCCACCGACGCGGAAGTTTCAGAAGCTCAAGTCCGACATCCACCGCCAACTGGTGGAGATGCTCGATATTTCGAAGCTCGATACCGTGAAGCCCGAGCGGCTTCGCCGCGACGTCCGGGCTCTCGCAGAAAAGTTGACCCGCGCCAGTGCGGAACCGCTTTCGCAACTCGAACAGGAGCGAATGGTCAACGAGATCATGCACGAGGTGTTCGGCCTCGGGCCGCTCGAGCAGTTCCTCAGCGATCCGGAAGTCAGCGATATTCTCGTCAATGGGCCCAACACGGTTTACGTCGAACGCCGCGGCCGGTTGGAAGAGACCAACGTCGTCTTCGCCGACAACGCCCACCTGATGCAAGTCATTCAGCGAATCGCCGCTCGCGTGGGCCGGCGCGTGGATGAAATGTCGCCGATGGTCGATGCGCGCTTGGCCGACGGCTCGCGCGTCAACGCGATCATCCCGCCTTTGGCACTGGACGGCCCGGTGCTCTCAATTCGCCGCTTCGGCGTGCGTTTGCGTGCCGAGGACTTGCTGGCGAACAACACTGTGCCGACCGCAGTGCTCGAATTTCTCAAAGCGGCTGTCGCGTCGCGCATGAACATTTTGATTTCCGGCGGCACCGGCGCCGGCAAGACCACGCTGTTGAACACCTTGTCGCGATTCATTCCACACGATGAGCGATTGGTGACCATTGAAGACTCGGCGGAACTTCTGCTGCAGCAAAAGCACGTTGTCCGCCTGGAGACCCGCATGCCCAATGTCGAGGGAACGGGGCAATTCAATCAGCGCGATTTAGTCCGCAATGCGTTGCGTATGCGTCCGGACCGCATCATCATCGGCGAGTGCCGCGGCGCCGAAGCGCTCGACATGCTCCAAGCCATGAACACGGGCCATGAAGGATCGTTGACGACGATTCACGCGAATGACACTCGCGACGCCCTGGCGCGACTGGAAACGATGACCATGATGGCCGGGTTTGACCTGCCGGTGCCTGTGGTGAGAAACTACGTTGCATCCGCGATTCGCCTGGTCGTGCAGTTGGCCCGCTTGAAAGGTGGCGCGCGCAAAGTCGTCAGGATTTCCGAGATCGTCGGAATCCGCAAAGGACGATACTATGCCGTGCGCGACATCTTCGGGTTCCGGCAAACGGGGATTCGCGAGGGCCAAGCGGTCGGTGAATTTTACGCGACCGGCAAGCCGCCGAAGATCTTAGAGCGGCTCCACGCGGCGGGCGCGCACCTGCCGGCGTCACTCTTCACGGAACGAGTGTTCCCCGCGGAGTAGGAGAAAGCGTCCTTGAACGAGCCGTTGCTGATTCTGCTGATCGTCTTAGGCACCACGGCAGTGGTCATGGTCGCGTTTGCGATCGTCCGTGGGGTCATCGACTCCCGTCGCGGCGAACTGCCGCCGCTGGACGATGAAGGGCCAAGCGGATTGGTGCTGCCCGAGGTGCCCAATGCGCGCAATCCCCGGGAGCGCGTCGATCGGTTTTTCGACCGGCTAATTCTCGACACGGGAATGCGAATCGACTCCGCCCAGGCCATCGCCATCATTGCCCTCGGCGGCGTGATCGGCGCGGGTATTCCGCTCATTTTTCGTGATGACCTAATCCTGGCGGCGACAGGACTCATCGTGGGCGTCCTATTGCCCTTCGCTTTTTTCACGATTCAGCGTGCTCGGTATCGGCGGCGAATCCAGGACCAATTGCCTGATGCCGTGTTTTTGATCGCCCGATCATTGCGGGCCGGACAAAACCTGGAACAGTCGATGGCTACAGTCGCGCGTTACGGCACGCAGCCGTTGGCGCGTGAATTTCGCTGGGTCGTCGAGCAGACGGACCTGGGCCTGAACGTTTCAGCGGCTCTTCAAGGCATGGCGCGACGGCTCGGCGTGACCGATTTCAACATCTTCGTAACCGCCGTCTCCTTGTACAGAAATTTGGGCGGCAACCTGGCCATGCTGCTCGAGCGCGTGGCCACCTCAATTCGCGACCGCAACCAGTTCCGCGGCTACTTCCGTGCCGCGACAGCCTTGGGGCGCATTACGGGATTCGTCATCGCGTTGGCGCCGCTTGTGATCTTGGCTGCCTATTCCATTTGGCAGCCCGAGTTCGTCCAGCGATTGACGTCAACGGCACCCGGCATTCGTGCATTGACCGTAGCGGTGTTGCTGGAAATCATCGGCGTGATTTGGCTCTATCTGATCCTTCGCATCGAGTATTAAGACTGAGGACGACGGATGTGGAGTGAATGGCTAGCGATAGGTCTGATTGCCGCGGGCGTGGCACTGGGGCTATTCCCCGTGTTCCTTTCGCTCGCGCGTCGCCGGCAAACCAACGCTGTCACGTCCGCCGATATCGATCTTGATGCTGATACCACGCGACCGCTGCTGGGCGAGATGACTGAGCCGCTCGCTGAGCAAATCCCAATGACCGGACCAGGACGCAGCGACTTGCATCGCTTGCTGCAGGCGGCCGGCTTCTACCACCGCACTGCCCTCGCCGAATTCCGCGCCATCCGAACCGTCCTGACAATCCTGCCGCTATTGTTTGCCGCGGCGATCGCCCTGCTCGTGCCGCAGCCATTGATTGGTCGAGCGATTATTGGCGGTGTCATCGGCGCGCTCGTTGGCTTCAGTTTGCCCCGCGTGGTCTTGGCACTTCGGGCGCGATCGCGCGGCCGGACGATTGCCCGCGGGCTGCCGCTTATGATCGACCTTTTGACACTCTGTTTAACGGCGGGGCAAAACCTGGTGTCCGCCCTTGGCCAAGTGGCCATCGAATTGCGGCATTCAAATCCTGTGCTTGCGCAGGAATTGACGATCGTTCATCGGCAGGCTGAACTTCACAGCATGGAATCCGCGCTGCAGCAGTGGGCCGACCGCGTGCAGGTGCCCGAAGTATCCAATTTGGCGATGCTTCTGATCCAGTCGGAGCGGCTAGGAACCGACACCGCCGCGACGCTGACTGAGATGGCCAATAACTTCCGCGCCACCGCCCGCCAGCGAGCCGAAAGCCAAGCCAACCGCACCAGCTTTTGGATGCTCTTCCCGTCCGTATTTTGCTTTTGGGTGGCGGCGGCCATCATGCTGATCGGCCCGGCCTATCTCGAATTCTTCGATTATCGCCAGCGGACCAATACGCAGAACAGCGAAACCACACGGCGTAGCATCGATCGGGCTAACCGCCGAACCAACCCGCGTGTGCCCGAGCAGCCGTAACATCAGCCGCGCGGATCGGTGTACGCCAGCGCATTCTCCGTTTGTTTCTTCCGGAAGGCTTCCACGGCCTGTCGAAACTCCGGATGCTTGGCCCCCACAATGGTCGTCGCCAGAATCGCGGCGTTGATCGCTCCCGATTTACCGATCGCCAGCGTGCCCACCGGGATGCCGGCCGGCATTTGCACGATTGCCAAAAGAGCGTCGAGCCCATTGAGCGCGGTTGAGGGAATGGGCACGCCGAGCACCGGCAACGTCGTCTTTGCTGCCAAGACTCCGGGCAGATGCGCCGCCCCGCCCGCGCCGGCGATGATCACTTCCAACCCGCGGTTGACCGCCGATGCCGCATAGTCCGCGACGGCATCGGGCGTCCGATGCGCCGACATCACGCGTGCTTCGTACGGCACTCCGAGATTATCGAGCGTGGTCGCGGTGTGCTGCAGCGTTTCCCAATCTGTCTTCGAACCCATCAAAAGGCCAATCAAGGGTGCCATCGCATCTCCTTTTGAAAAACGAATTTATCGGAGAAAGGTTACGATGGTTCGTTGGAAAAACGAGCCGTCCCCGGGACGGGAGAGTGCGAATGATCAAATGTTCGTGGTCAGACCGCACTGAAGTCCGCGAACTGATCGGTCAATGGCTCGGAGGAAATCATGTCGATAGTCGGCGTCCCCCGGGGGCAGACCGACTATCGACATGAGAAATTAACTGCACATCAAGGCGCCTGAGAGATGCTCTGGCGGAAGGCCAGGTAATCCTCTTGATCCACGTCTCCACTGTTCTGGAAGTCGAAGTTCGGATTTGGACCACTGGATATCGTGTTACGGAACAGGAGGTAGTCATTCTGGTCAATACTGCCATCGCCTGTTGCGTCGCCGAACGCTCGGAAGAACTTGTTCGCGAGTGTGCCCGTCTGTTGATAGTTCGTGCCCGGGGCGGCTCCTGAACCATTCAGGCCTCCGCCGGTGCCGACGACTTTCGACGCATCGATCGTGAGATCATAGTAACCATTGACCAGCGACAAGGTATCGTCCACCGCATCCGCAATGCTACCAGCGAGTGGATTCGCGAACGTAATCGTCACTGAGTTCGTCGTGCCCGTGACCGGATTGGCCACAAGCGTCACATCGACGTTGGGGCCAGTCGAGATGCTGTTCGCTTGATTGCGGTGGAGCTTGAAGGCGTCGGCGACATTGCCCGTAAACGTAACCGGGCTGGAGAACGTGACGATGAGGCGTCGGACTTCCGATCGCTGAACCGTCGCATCGACGCCATACAGGGTACCGCCGACTCCATTATCGAGGACCAACGATGTCACGGTGGGCGGCGTCAGAGCTGTGAGGGTCACATCGTTGCCGTCGCCCCCCACGTAACTGATTGAGAAGTGATAGGGGCCGACGGCGACGATCGAGCCTTCGGCATATCCGTTGAAGGTACTGGTGACAGCGTCACTCGTCGTGTCGTTGTCGATGATCTTGAAGACTTGCCCAGGGGCCGGTGCGTAACCGAGGCTGACCTGCAATGTGGCGCTTCCCAGGTCGACCGACCCGGTGACGGCCAGCTGATCATATTGCGTGCCCGGATTCGTGCCGTTGAGCTCGACCACAAACGTTGAACCAGTGTTGAATGTCACACTGCTGGTGGACAGTTTTCCTGGGCTGGACCCTGGGGTAACTTTGCCCGTACCCGAGACAGTCACAGATCCGACCGAACCAGTGCCACCCAAAGTTCCGGCGACCTGCACCAGGCCCGCAGCGTTGAAGGAGCCGTTGACATAGGTCGTGACGCCGTTCGGAATCACCAGCACGCCGGCTTGATTGCCAAGCGAATTAAACGTGGCGACTTGGCCGACAGCGTTGAGGGTGATAGTGTCAGGAGTCTGGACAGTGCCAGCGGCCTGGGTGATGGGCCCGCCGGCATTCATCGTGATGTCGTCGTTGGCAGCGACATTTCCGTTGAGCAAAGTGCTGCCGCCGCTTGTCAGCGTAACCTGCCCGTTGGCAGAAATACTGCCGTCCACCTTGATGGTTCGGCCAGCATTCAAAGACACATCGCTGCCGGAACTGGTCACGGTATTGGCGACGACGATGGTCAAATCACTGGTCGCACCCGTGGTGCTCAGGGTTACGGAGCCGGTCGCGACCACGCCAGATACTCCATCCACCGTATCGACCGAGAAGCCTGTCGGGTCGCCCGTAAACGTCGCATTGCCAGCCGACATCGCCATGGCCAACCGAGATACATCTGCGGTTAGTGCGGTCATGTTCGCGCCGCTGACGGCGGTCACTGCAAGATTATTGACCGTGATGCCGGCGGCAGTCGCGGTGACATTTGCGCCGGTCGTTAAGTGTAAG
This sequence comes from Gemmataceae bacterium, assembly GCA_045802605.1. Taxonomy (GTDB): domain Bacteria; phylum Planctomycetota; class Planctomycetia; order Gemmatales; family Gemmataceae; genus JBJMQS01. Next base: position 304,181 of record JBJMQS010000019.1, read on the forward strand.
GTTGAGATGTTGGCCGTGACATCAATATCACTGCTCACGGTGATTGCGCCGGCATTCGCATCGCCGATGCGAAGCACGCCGGCGAATACGCGAGCCAGTTCCGCGTTGGTAAGGCCCAGCGTCAGCGGCGAGCCGCTGAGAACGTTGGCACCGCCAAGGTCAATCTTCGTGCCGGAGGTGCGTTCGCGAATTGTCGCGATCGCATTTCCAGTCGCGCCGGCTTTAATCGTCGAGGCCGCATCAACGATGTTGACGCTATCAGCAACAATGGTGACAGTTCCGGTGCCGCCGCTCGATACGGTAGCGCCTGTATCTAGGCGAAGTGCGTCACTGGTGCCATTACCGCCTTCGGCGGTGATGGAGACTGGCCCGCCGGCGCTACTGACGATGCCGCCGGGAATGTAAACGCCGTAGTCAAATGTGCCCGCCGCGCCGCCCTTCCCGTTGATATCGAGAGCGCCCGAGCCGCCAGCGGTGATGGATCCTTCCACCACGACACCGTAGTTGCCATCCGACCCCGCGCTGCCGCCACCGGTACCTGTCACAGAAACGTCGCCGCCAGCGGAGCTGATTCCGGTGGCGCCCACAAAGACGCCCCAATTATCGCTGCCTGCTCCCAAGCCGCCGAGACCCAACACAGTGACTTTGCCTGATCCGCCGGCCGCGACAACTCCCTGAACGATGACGCCGACATTGCCACCGGACGAGAGTGCGGTGCCGCCACCGTTTCCGGTAATAGAAATCGCACCGTTGTTCGTTGCAACAGATCCGCCAACAATCGATACGCCGTCATTGCTGGTACCGGTGGTTGCACCGCCGGTGCCTAGCAGCGACACGCTGGCGGAACCCGTGGCCGTGATCGTACCGGTGACTTCGATACCAAAGTTCGAGTCGGCCGCTAGGATTCCGCCGCCTTGGCCAACCAAGGAGATGGCGCTGGCCGAATTGACGGTTCCGCTGACAAAGACACCCCAGTTGTCAGCGGCATTAGCTGCTCCGCCGGTGCCTTGGACAGTCATGGCACCCGTAACATCAACCTCGCCGGCCAACACGACACCATGGTTGAACCCGAGGGTATCGATCCCGCCACCGATGCCGACGACCGAGATCGAGCCGCCCGACAGGGTGACTGTGTCACTGTCAAACAGCACACCCACATTGTTGGCTCCGCTGCTCTTACCGCCGGTGCCATTGAGGCTCACCGCGCCACCAGTGCTGATGGTCACGGTGCTGCTGCCCAGGTGAATACCGACTTGCCCTCCGACGGTGTCATCACCACCGCGACCCACCAAGCTGATTGTGCCTGTCGTGCTCTTGATCTGGGCATCGTTGACATCGATGCCGATGAAGTTGCCCGAGCTGGCCGTTGTTTGCTGATTAGCTCGGAAGCTTAGATTGCCCGCGGTGCTCGTCCAATCCGCGGCGATCACGATGTTCTGCGCGGTGACCACCA
>JBJMQS010000020.1:0-235311 GCA_045802605.1 Gemmataceae bacterium
AAGCCCGACGTGGAAGTCTCTCACGTCGGGCTTACGCCTCGACGCTCGTCAAGTTATCATGCCAGCACGCCTGACGCGGAGGGATACGCATGCGGTTTGTTTTAGGGGCTGTTGCATCCGTCTTTTTGTTGCCGAATCCGGCGCAGGCCTGGAACAAGGGCGGGCACATGGTGTCCGCGTCGATCGCGCATGCCGTGCTCAAGCACGAGCACCCCGACGCGATTCCGAAAATCGTTGCAATTCTGAAACAGCATCCGCAGTACGAACACTGGGCGGAAAAAATCGCCGCGCTCCCGCATCTCTCCGATGAAGACAAAGACGTTTACTTATTCATGCTCGCGGCTCGATGGCCCGATGATATCCGCGACACCGATGAATACCACCACGGCAACTGGCACTTCATCAACTTGCCGTACATCGCTCCGGGCCATCCGTTTTCACATGAGCCGCCCCCGCCGCGCGATGACAATCTCATCCGAGCTTTTGAGCTAAATCGAGCCCGAGCCCGGACGGGCCAGCCCGCTGAGCGGGCGATCGCCATGTGCTGGGTTTTCCATCTCATTGGTGATGGGCATCAGCCGTTGCACACGAGCAATCTGTATTCCGACGAATACCCTCGCGGTGACCACGGCGGAAACTCTTTTTACATCCGCGTCCATCACGACAGCGCTCCGATCGGTCTGCATCAGTTCTGGGATGATCTGGTTATTGGTAGCGACCATTATCAGTCGGTGCACAATCGCGCGATTGAGCTTCGCTTGCGGCCTGAGTTTGCCAAAGACAAACTGACGGAGCTGCGCACTCAGGGGATCGAGCATTGGGTGAAGAACGAGAGTTTCAAGCTGGTGGACGAAGTCGTGTATCGCCACGGCAAGATCGCCGGCAGCACGACTCGCGAACACGCATCGGCATTACCCGACGATTATCCGAAAGTGGCAAAACCCGTCGCCGGGCGGCGGATCGTGTTGGCCGGGTATCGCATCGCCGATGTCGCCCGCCAGATCGTCGAGTAAACGTACTTTGTAATATCTTCGGATCTAACACAGTCCCGCGAGTGGACCGTACGCGCGATGGGCAATATTCGACCGATCGAACCGCCTGCACGGGGCTGGACCTCGCGACTTCGCCGTGCGCTGTCGCGGGAAACCTCGACCGGTCAATTCGTCCCCGAAATCGACGGCCTTCGCTTTGTCGCGATTGCCGCCGTGATACTGTTTCACCTAGACGGCTATATCGGCCTGCGGCATGTCGAACGCTATGGCCCCTTGCCGAGCCCCAGCACGATCGATTCATGGATGTCGAAGCTAGTGGGAGTCGGTGCTTTTGGGGTCCAGTTATTTTTTGCGATCAGCGGCTTTATCCTCGCCCTGCCATTCGCGCATGCCGACCTGCACCATCGGCCTCGGCCGTCCTTGCGCCGATACTTCATGAGGCGCGTGACGCGGCTCGAACCGCCTTACATTGTGAATCTGTTGATCTGGTATCCGGCGCAAATCCTGCTCAAAGGAGGTACGGCGCTGGGGCTATTGCCGAATTTGCTGGCGAGCATTTTTTATCTGCACGTTCTGATCTATGGCGAGCGTAGCCGGATCAACCAAGTCACCTGGACGCTGGAAATCGAGGTGCAGTTTTACTGCCTGGCTCCGCTGTTGACGCGCGTTTTTCAAATTCGATCGACCATGTGGCGCCGGTGCCTGATCGCCGGCGTGATGTTATTACTGCCGGTGATTCAATGCAGTTTCTTGGATCTCGACTCGCCCTATGTGATGCGGACGATCGTTGGCAATCTTCAATATTTCCTGGCCGGCTTCTTGCTGGCGGACTTGTTTCTAGTCGATTGGCGCCGAAATCCTTCCTTGAATTTCGGCTGGGATTTCGTCGGCGCAGCCAGTTGGATTCTGATGCTCGTGGTTCTTAACACCTCAGGCAATCTCTTCTTATTTGTGACTCCGTTTACGATAGTGTTGGCTTACATCTCGGCATTCCGCGGTCCGATCTCACGCCGATTTTTCCGTGCCCCAGCCATCGTCATTATTGGCGGAATGTGTTACACGATTTATCTCTATCACTGGATGTGTTATTTCGCGTTGGGTCCACTGACGTTGCGACTCTATGATCCCTTGAGGCCGCACTGGGTGAATTTTGCGATTCAGTCCCTGACCTTGGTGCCATTGATGCTTGTGTGTTGTTCCGTCTTGTTCGTTCTTTTGGAAAAGCCGTTCATGCGACCCGATTGGGTGGATCGCGCACTTTGCGCCCTGGACTGGTTCAAACGAAAACGTGGCCGACAATTGCGATGAATCGACGTCCCGAATCACCACCAGAGGAGAATGTCTTATGGCTACGATAGGGACGATCGCCTGGTGCGATCTCACGATTCCCGAGGCGGAGAAAGTCCGCGACTTTTATCGCGACGTGGTCGGCTGGACGAGTTCGGTCGTCAACATGGGCGACTACTCTGACTATTCCATGAGCCCGCTTCAAGGCGACCCAGTGGCCGGGATATGTCATGCACGCGGCGCCAACGCCAAGATACCGCCACAATGGCTGGTCTACATCACTGTCGCGGATTTGAACGCCAGCGTAATGCGCTCCAAAGAATTGGGCGGCTCGGTGGTCGATGGCCCGCGCTCGCTAGGCAGCTATGGCACCATGGCAGTGATCAAGGATCCGGCGGGCGCGGTTTGCGCCATTGTGGAACCGCTGGCGGAACAAACTTAGCCGCCCATTAGTTTGCTCAATCGCTCGTTCAACTCATCCTCGGCCGCACCGGTCCAGGGGAAATCCGGCGGGGCGACGTAGCCGCCCTCTGCGGTGAATGTGGCGACCGGGACCGGGTGCAGTGGCAATTGGCCCAGCGATCGACCGTGCAAGCGCAAGTCGAACGCTTGAATATTTGCCAAGTCGGCGGTGGGCACGGTGCCGGGCGCGATCGCGGTTGGCCCATCCGTCACGAGCACCGTTTGCCGCCAGTAGCCAATCGGCTCACTCGGCCCCGACATCACCGCTCGAACTTCAAACTCGCACTTCGCCGCTAATCCGGGTTCGCTGCTGGAGACAAGGAAGCAGGGCCCGACGCGCACCGCTTCGCCAGGTGCCGGCAATTGACGGCGGGCGGTGATCTCTTTGCCGTCATCGACGATGAACCGCGTGCCCACGAGCCGCATCGAGCGGTGGCATTCACCCGGACGAATTGCCCTGACGTTGCTGGTCGCCAAGACTCGTCCGCCGGCCCGCCAGGTAATGTTCCACGTGGCCGAGCGGCGGGCCAGCTTGCGCGGCGCGGCTGAGACCAGCGCCTCCTTCGAGAGCAGTTGCGATCCGGAAAGTGGCACGGTAACGGTGATCGGCGCACCGATGTTATCGCCCAAAAACTCCGCGGTCAGGCCGAGTTCCGCAAGTGGTGCCAAGCTGTAAGGAGATTTCAACATGCCGCCGGCAAGCAATCCCTGGCATTGCCCAGAGACAAAAGTCTGGCACGCGACCGACTCCGTACCAAGGCGAGCGTGCACGACTGGCAACTCAAAGTGCAGCGATTCCAGAAAGTCCTCGCGCGATAGTACCGGCATCGCGACGCGGCTCAGTAGCCGCTCGCACCACGTGAATTCCGCACTGGTGTTCGCAACGGGCGTCGGCACGCGGAAATACACTCGGCACCGATCTGGCACCTCATCGCGGCGATAAGCCACTGGCAAGACCGGCTCACGGCCAGCGACTCGTAGCGCCAAATCTTCCTTCCGGCGAAAGCCGGCCGGCAGTCGCAGGCAAGCTTCCACCAATACCGCCTCGGCATTCCAGGGAATCGGCTGGCCGGTGATGATCAGACCGCCCAACTCGGCGCTGACTTGCAGCACTTCATTGGTGCGGCGCCGAAATGGGGACAGTAAATCAGCCATTGCCCAATCGCGTAAATGCCTCATCGAGCGCCACATCGAGGTCCTCCGGGGACCTGCCAGTCTGCGTGCCGCATATCAAACAGTCCGGCAATCGCGGCACGCGAAAACGAAACGGACGGTACGGATCATCAAACACTCCCCGCACACGTTTCAGCGACAGCAAAAGCGTTGTGAATCCGGGATCAACGGGAGGAGTTTCCAGCAAATCCAGTGTCAGAAGCGCGTGTAAGCCACCAATTGCCGCGACGGCCGCCTTCGATGCGGGGATGCGCGCCGCCTCGACCGGACCACCGGGTGCGGAATAGTCCGGCGCGGGTTCCGCCGGGGCCTCATTCGCTTCGCGCTTCAGATGACTGGAGACACAGCCATAACACGGACCGCCGGGAATGAAGCGATGCACCAGACCGCCGATGCCGCCCGAGAGCACTTCACCCAGCGTCCAGGGTTTTTTGTTGTTGCGAAATAGCGCATCGAAATGGAATTTGGCGGCCTCATTGTCGGCCGCGCACACGCCGATGTCGCATTGTGCAACACGTGTTTCAATTTCCTGAGAGTGTGCAGAATCGCACAGATCCCACGTGAGCGCCTCGATCACTAACTCGGGCCGGCGATGTTGTAACCACTCGACCGCAAGCTCAACTTTCGACTTGCCAATCCCAAAGCGACCGAACAAATGCCGATCAATGTTGTGCTCTTGATATGTGTCCGGATCCAGGAGCGTAACGTGCGTGATTCGCGGATCGCGCGCGATCGCATCGAGGGCGTGCATGCCGCCCGAACCGGCGCCGACTTGGAACAAATGGGCCATCTGCGACTCGTTACTTCGCCTCGGGCAACGGCCAATCGCCGGTGTCGTACCAGATCTCGTAACACGCCAGCCAACGCCAAGCCGCTTGGATCGCGAACACGCAGGTGAATCGCGCTGGGTCCCATCGGCTCGTGGCTCGCGTCGAGCCTTGCCGCCACATGCAGAGTGTCTGGCCTTCGAGCAGATGCGGACAATGTTTCAGTGGCGTGATAACGCGCGTCTCGGGCGGCACGGTGGGGTAACTCGAAAGCAATCGCGTTTCGCAACTGTAGTCGTTGTGGCCCGGCCGAAGTCGATACCGAAGCAAAACTGAGCCGCCCGCTCGATGCAATCCAATGCGATACTCCGGGTCACGCCCGGCGTTGTATTGCTCGATCACCGGGATTTCGACGGAGAGCAACCGTCGCTTCCCGGATTCGCTGTCCAGCAAACCCATAGTAGTGGCTAGTGACTAGTGGTCAGTGGCTAGTGGCTAGTGCTCAGGGAAAACCATTCGGTTTTCAACTAGCCACTAGTCACTAGCCACTGGCCACTCTTAGTAATGACAAGGCACCGATTTGATCGCGTTGATTACCTCTTCATCAGGCACTTCCTCCGTGTAGCCGACGAACGTTGTGTTCTTGCGATTCATGAGAATCGCCAGTCCATTGTCCGCGTTGCCGCGAAGTGCGTGAACGAGTTGACGTCGTTCCGGATCGGTGAGGGGTCGAAAATCCATCGCTCTACTCCCGCGGGCGAAACTCAAAAGTCGAGTGGCTATATTGCAGATTCGGTGCCGGTTCAAATTCAATCTGGTATAGGCGTTTTTAGCGGGCGGCCAGCTCAGCCAGCAAAAGGTAGACACCCTGATCCACCCGCGGTTCAGGCAGATCCGCGGCCTGAGCGTTGCCGTCGCGAACCACCAGGTATCTCACTTCCTTGCCCGCCAAAATCACCCGGATCGTTTCGTCCGACTCGACCAGTGGTACTTCGACTACCAGGGCCGCACTATCTTCGGCAAGTCCGAGCCGCACTCGAGAAAGCTGACGCGTCAATCGTTCGAGCCGTTCCGCGTGACACTCGAGCACGCCCCAAATTGGGCGAAGCGGTTGGGCCAAATCTGGGCCCAGGGTGATTTCAAACGGCAGCGCTCGATACTGGCGATCCGTCGGCGCGAGAGCGTACCATGACCAGCTCAATCCACCCTGACATTACCGATTCGGCGTGGGATGCCAGGCCACGCCGGCTTGTGGATCATCGTCCGCATCGGCAGTGCCAATCCCGAACACGCCTTCTTGGCCGCGCAACTGCTCAACCCAGCGATGATCGCCGCGGTAGTCACCCTGCGACGGATGACGCATGCTACCCGGATGCGTGTGGACGACCCCCAACAGCGTCAATCGTTTGTCGTGTTGCCGCAAAATGCGGCTCGCCAAGACTTGAGCACTGCTGTTGAAGCGCACGTGCGCTTCGCCGGCATGGCGCTGAGCGCCGGCCGGCAACGTGGCCAGCGCGAGCGCCGAATCACCTTCGCGCAAACCCAAGAGTGCCCAACCTGTTTCTTCGTGGCCGCGCTCGCTGCCGCGATGCTCGGCGTATTCTGCAAAAAGGGTGCGGCTGACTTCATCGGTCAACTGCAGTCGAGCAATTGGGGCGAGCGGCCGTCGTCGCGGAGGCTCGGGCGGCAAATGCGGACGCATGGCCTCGGCTAGTTTCCGGGCCGCGTCGGTCGCTGCCCGCCACCACCCGCGTGCATCCATCCCGCCGTCCTGTGCGCCTTCTATGCGCATGATAACATCGCCTATGTGCCGGACAATTGCCGGTAGAGTTCACCGCGGGGGCGCAGAGATCGCAGAGGAACTTCTGAGAGAAAAATCTGTCGACTCAGTTTTCTCTTTGCGATCTCTGCGCACTCTGCAGGGAACTCTGAATTTAGCTCAAATCTGCCAATCCAACCTTCGCGCGGGGAAGCCGACAAAGGCCGAAAGCGCCCACGAATCTCCTTGCCGCAACATGCGATCGGCCACATCCGCATCGACCCAAAAAGAGCAATTGGGATGGTCGCCCAAACCGATCGGACCATCCGGGACATTTGGTCCCCACGACTGCAAGCAGCAAAGTCCGGGCCGTCTGCCGCCACGCGCGCCGATGAAGCACATGCAATGGCCCCAACTCCCGCGTGGAACACAAAATCCGTCCTGGTCGCGCGTCATCGTGAAGCCTTGGTCTGAACAGACGGCCACCAGATAGCCGTGTGAAAGTGCAGCTCGCGCTTCTTCGAACGACTTCACCAGACTCACTGTCTTCACTGGATGCTTCCGCGCTTCAGGTTCCAAGTCATCCGGCAATCCATCCCGGCCCCAACTTCGCGCCCGCTCGGAATCGAAATGTGAGAGATCGAACTTGCCGAGTGTTGCGCGTGGCAACACGCCGAATTGCGAAACCGCTTTCGCTGCCCACGCGCCGACCGAGCCATCGCCACGCAAATGTCCGCCGCCAATCTCCACACGGCTCAGCGCATACACAGCCTCAGATGAAATGGGGTCCACCAGCACCGATTATGTCCGGCCACATCGCTCAACTTCGCTTGGCTCGGGCCTTTTAGGGCGCGCCGCACAGCGGGCCCATCTTCGGGACAGTTCATTACCAATGCGTGAAGGTGGTTTGACATCACTGCGGCTCGCCGAATGATCCAGCCGCGCTTGAGGACCGATTCGACGAGCGAGTTAGCAACAATCATGGCTTGCTCCGCAGTGAGCCAAACTGCATCGCTTTTCATGAGCTCTGAAGCGCGGCGTTGCAAATACTGATCGCCGGCGCCGCACTCAATTCCAAACGTGTTCTGTTTGGAGGTGTATCCGCCGCTTTGTTCAACGATGTTTGAGACGTGTCCGCGCGGATCGCCGGGCAACCATGTGCCATATGTCGTCCAAGTGATGTGCAGAGCGAACGACACTTGTGGGCACGGCGGGGATAAACCCCGCCGCTCCTTTAGAACGATGCAATTTGTTCTACCAAGAGCAGCGGCTCTATCATCTGCCTTTGGTGTTTGGGCATTTAAGGAGCGGCGGGGTTTATCCCCGCCGTGCGCTTCGCCGCCGCCAACGCCACGCGAACCCCGCGACGCCAAGCCCGGCGAGCGCGATGCTCGATGGCTCGGGCACACCGGTGAGGAGGAAGGCGTGGGTTTGGCCGGATGGATTGATGCCTGTGCCGACGATCGCTCCGTAATCATTGATCGCGAACGCCCAATCAAGTATCCAGCCTGATCCCAACGTTACATCGTTGAGGTCGGTCATAATACCGTTCTGCCACAGAATTGCGTGCCTAACGTTGTTGCCAGGTGCCGTAAATGCCGCACCGACGATTTGTCCCGAATTGTTGATGCCACTCCCGTAGCTCGTTGAATTCCCATACGCGCCGAGGTCAGTCATAATTCCGTTTTGCCATACGACGGCGTGCATGGCACCGTTCCCCGTGGTCGCCGCGTAACCGACAATCTGTCCTGACTGATTAATTCGAACGGCATAGCTAGTCGAACCGCCCAACGTACCTAAGTCTGACATGGTGCCGTTCTGCCACAAAAATCCGTGAGGCGTGCTGTTTGAAGCCGTGTCATAAATTCCGACGACTTGTCCCGAGTTGTTGATGCCACTCGCGTCGCTACTTCCGCCGAGAGTTCCAAGGTCGGTCATGTTGCCGTTTTGCCATAAGAATGCATGCGTAAAAGTTGATCCATTTGCCTTTCCGACGACTTGACCCAGATCATTGAGGCCGTGACCAAAACTCTGAGGGCCGCCGAGAGTGCCTAGGTCATTCATGACCCCGTTTTGCCACAAAAATGCGCGCCAATTTGGGCCTGAAGTTGCTTCGCCTGCAATCTGGCCAGAGGCGTTAATCCCACCAGGGATGCAGCTAGAATTTGGGCCACCGCCAATTGACCCTAATCGGTCATGGATCCGTTTTGCCAAATGAAACCGTGGGTCACGCTGCCTAGAGTCGATGAGTATCCAACAATCTGACCCGAATTGTTGATTCCATTGGCGTAACTATCGGCACCTCCCAGCGTGCCGAGGTCCGTTATTATGGCCGCCTGCAGGACACCTTGAAAACAAAACAACAACACGAGCGCAACCAGACATCGTCTGAGCGCTTGATATATCCGTGCAACCATAACCCACTCTCCTCCACCTGATAACGGATAGATGACATTGGGGTTCTCCCCTTCCTGATGAATCGTCGGCACGGCGATCGCCGCGAACCGACAACATGATTAGGACCGCTCATCGTAGCAGGCGCACGGCAAACGCACTATGAGAACTCGCTTTCCGCCCACCAATTGCCCCGCGGCGCATCTGGCTCGCGGCGTTCACCTTCCGTCATGTGCACCGATTCCGCCCAGTGAAAACGATTCTGCTGCAATGGGGTCCCCCCCATTTCACTGGGCAGAATTTCGGCGCTGGCTCGTCATTCCATAGGAATAAGTCTGAACCGCATCTCACGCGGACCTCGCCGAGCTAGGAGATCATCATGCGAAGATTGACCGCCGTTGTTTCTGTGTTCACGGTGCTCAGCCTCATCGGTGCGGCTCAGCTCCTCGCCGCCGATTGGCCGCAGTGGCGCGGGCCCAACCGCGATGGCCACTCGGCCGACACCGGCCTGATCAAGACTTGGCCCGAAGGCGGCCCCAAGCTTCTTTGGACTTTCGACAAAGCTGGCGTGGGCTACGGAGCGCCGGCAGTCGTCGGCGACACGGTTTACATCAACGGTGGCGATCAAGCCAAAGACGGCGAGTTCCTGGCCGCCCTCGAACTCGGCACCGGCAAGCAGAAATGGAAGACCCCGATTCCCATTCTGCAAAAGGATCCGAGTTTCAAAGCCGGCTGGGGCGGCGGCCCGCGCTCGACGCCCTGCGTTGATGGCGATCGCGTCTACACCCTCGGCGCGCAAGGCGACCTCGCTTGCCTCGACACTAAGGGCGGCAAGATTGTCTGGCACAAGTCAATGATCAAAGACCTCGGCGGCAAAGTCGCGGCCATGTGGGGCTTCAGCGAATCGCCCATGGTCGATGGCGATCACCTCATCTGCATGCCCGGCTACCAAGGCGCCAAAGGCGAAGGCAGCATCCAGGCGCTCGACAAAAAAACCGGCGACGTCAAATGGGTTTGCAAAGAACTGACCGATGAGGCGTCTTACTGTTCGCCGATCATCACCGAGGGCGGCGGCCTGAGGCACTACGTCGTCTCCACCAGTAAGTTCATCGCCGGCGTCCGGCCATCGGATGGCAAGCTACTTTGGAAAGACACCGTCGGGGCGGGCCACGGGCCGAACATCCCCACGCCCATCATCCATGGCGATCTGGTCTACGCCACCAATTCGTACGGCGACGGTTGCAGTTGCTTCCGGCTCTCCAAAGACGGCGACGGCGTCAAAGCCGAGAAAATCTACGCCAACCGCAAGATCGAGAATCACCACGGCGGCGTCATCTGCGTCGGCGATCACCTCTACTTCTCCAACGGCAACGCCAATCAGAAGAGCAAGTTGCAATTCGTCTGCCAAGACATCAAGACCGGCGAGATCGTCTGGAAGGAAGACAAAACTCTGGAGCCTAGCGCGGTCAGCTACGCCGACGGTTCGCTCTACTGCTACGGCCAAGCCACCGGCGCCTGCGTGAAGGTGAAGCCGTCGCCGGAGAAGTTCATCGAAGAGGCCCGCTTCACGATCCCGAAGACGTCCGAGAAGGCGGCCGCCCAGGGCGGGGTGTGGACGCACCCGGTCATTGCCGCGGGCAAATTGTTCCTGCGCGACCAGGACTTGCTGTTCTGCTTCGACTTGAAGGATCAACCGACGTCGTAATTTCTCCTTGTTAGCCCGACGCGCCAGCGAGGGCGAACCGGCAAGCGCTCGCGTGGTTCACCCTCGCTGGCGCGTCGGGCTAACATGAAAAGACATGGACATTCCAAGTACGCCCTTTTACGCGCGCAAGCTCGCTGATTGCAGGCCTATATCGCTCGCCGACTTTCCATTCACCACCAAAGCCGAGCTCGTCGCCGATCAGGCGGAGCATCCGCCCTATGGCAGCAACCTCACTCGCCCACTCAGCGAGTACACCCGCCTGCACCAAACGTCAGGCACGACCACGGGCCGGCCACTTGTCTGGCTCGACACGCCGCGGAGTTGGGATTGGGCGCTCGATTGCTGGCGCGTAATTTACGAGCGGGCCGGCGTGAACCCCGGCGACCGGGCGTTCTTCGCCTTCTCCTTCGGCCCCTTCCTCGGATTCTGGACCGCGTTCGAGTCCGCGCAGCGGCTCGGCATGCTCTGCATCTCCGGCGGCGGCATGTCTTCGGCCGCGCGATTGCGGCAAATGGCCGAGCACCGCGCGACCGTGATCCTCTGCACGCCGACGTATGCACTGCACCTCGCGGATTCGGCAACGGCCAACGGCATTCAGCTTTCAGCGATTGGCGTTAAGACTTTGATCCTCGCCGGCGAGCCCGGCGCGCTCATCGCCGCGACGCGCGCGAAATTGGAACAGGCATGGAATGCTCGCATCGTCGATCATTACGGCCTGACCGAAGTGGGCCCGGTCGCGGTCGAGCCGGCCAAAGCGCCCGGCGCGTTGGAATTGTTAAAAGACCAATACATCGCCGAGGTGATTGACCCAGTTACTCTCGAGGCCGCGACCACCGGCGAGTTGGTTCTCACCAATCTTGGCCGGCTCGATAGCCCGCTCGTTCGCTATCGCACCGGCGATCTGGTTCGCCTCGAAGGCGCGCGATTCGTCGGCGGCATCCTCGGCCGGGTCGATGACATGATTCACGTCCGCGGCAACAACGTGTATCCATCGGCGATCGAGGGCATCATTCGCCGATTCCCGGAGATTGGTGAGTTCCAAGTCGAGGTGGAGACGAGGCATGCGCTTTGCGAGTTGACGATCCGCATCGAAGCACCAGACTGGTCGGCAGCCAAACGCTTAAGTACAGCGATCAGCGATGAGTTACTTTTCCGGGCCGAAGTCGTCGTAGTCCCGCCGGGCAGCTTGCCCCGCTTCGACATGAAGGCCAATAGATTCATAAGAAAGAGCTGAACCGCAGAGATCGCGGAGACCGCAGAGAAATGCAGGAGAGTGGCATGAAGCGATTATTTGTTCTCTCTTTGGTTTTCTCTGCGCTCTCGGCGTTCTCCGCGGTTCAACTCTTGGCGGCGGACTGGATCCACTGGCGTGGGCCCACACAGAATGGCGTCGCCTTCGATACCAATCTGCCCGACACCTTTGGCCTCGATCCCGCGGACCCGAAGTCAAATCTGATCTGGAAAGCACCCTACGGTTGCCGCTCGACGCCGCTCGTGATGAAGGGCAAAGTCTACATCATCAACTCCGACGGCGCTGGCATCAATGAAGGCGAGCGCGTCATGGCGTTCGACGCGCAGACCGGCAAGGTGCTGTGGGAACACAAGTTTAACGTCTTTCACACCGACATCGTGTCGAGCCGCGTCGGCTGGGCGAATCTCTCCGCTGACCCCGAGACCGGCTACGTGTACGCTCACGGCACCCAAGGTTTTCTGTGGTGTCTCAACGGCGAGAGCGGCCATCCGGTTTGGGTCCATTCGCTCACCGAAGAATATGGCCGCGTCACCGGCTACGGTGGCCGGATCGTTTCGCCGACCGTCCATGGCGACCTTGTCATCCTCGGCATGATCAACGCCAGTTGGGGCGACCAGGCCCGCGGCGCGAATCGCTTCGTCGCCTTCGACAAGAAGACCGGCGCGGTCCGCTGGTGGAGCTCACCGGCCGAGAAGATCGAGGGGACGTATTACTCGAATCCGATCATCACCAACATCAACGGCCAGGAGCAATTGATCACGGGAGCGGCCGACGGCCAAGTCATCGGCATGAATGTCCACACCGGCGCAAAGCTTTGGTCCTACCGCATCAGCGCGAAAGTGATCAACACGGGCCCGGTGTTCGATGGCCCGCTGATCTACGTCACGCACGGCGAAGAAAACGTCGATGTCGGCGAGCAGGGCCGCATCGTGTGCCTCGATGCCAGCCTGGTGAAAGACGGCGCACCGAAATTAGTCTGGGAGAAAGTTGGAATCAAAGCCGGGCTCGCATCGCCGGCATTTCATGACGGCAAGCTCTATGTGCCCGATGACGGCGCGATGTTGCACTGCTTCGACGGCAAGACCGGCAACCGCTTGTGGAAGTTCAAATATGGCCGCGTCGCTCGTGGCGCTCCGGTCTGGGCCGACAGCAAAGTCTACGTCGCCGAAGTGAACGCGAAGTTCCACATTCTGAAGCCGAGCGACTCGAGCTGCAAAGAGTTGTACGCGCAGTCGTTCTTCAGCTCTGACGGCACGTTGGTCGAGACGAACGGCACCCCGGCAGTATCTAATCGACGCATTTTCTTTGGGACGCGCGATGAGGTTTATTGCGTAGGCGGTCCCTGGGCGGAAACGCTCGCACCGACACCGCAACAATCCGTAACGGTGCAGGAATATAAACCAGACACGCCCGACGAATCGAAAGGATCTACGAAATCTGTGCCAGCTACGCTGCTCGTGCAGCCCTGCGACGTTATTCTAGCGCCCGGTGAAGCAACGACATTGAGTGTCGATCGTCGCGACGCGGCAGGAAAACCCATCGCGATTGGAAGCGATGTCAAAGTCGAGTGGTCACTTCCATTGCCTCCAAAGACTCCCGCTGGTGCACAACCCCCCGCACTTCGTGGCAAGATTGAAAACGGCGTGTTAACCGTCGTCAAAGAAGTGCCGGGCCAGTTCGGTTACGTCGAAGCCAAGGTCGGCAACCTCACCGCGCGGGCACGCGTCCGAGTCGCACCAAAACTCCCTTACAAGCTTGACCTCAGCAAAGTACCTGTCGGCGCGACACCCGGCGGGTGGATCAACGCGCAGGGCAAGTTCGAAGTCGTCGAAAAAGACGGCAAGCATCTCTTGAAGAAGCTGGCAATCAATCCGTCGCCGCCGGTGGCGAAAATCAACAGCTACATCACGATGCCCGACGCGCACGAGTACACCGTCCAGGCGGACGTCATGTGCACCGAAGTCAACAAGAACATGCCCGATCATGGCCTGGTCAATAGTCGGTACACCTTCCAGATGGCCGGCAACATGCAAAACATTCGCATCAGTACCTGGGACGCGATGCCCCGGCTCGAAAAGACGTTGCCCTTCACTTGGAAAGCCGGCACCTGGTACCGAATGAAGTTCACAGTCGAGCAGCAGGACAAAACGGCGATCTGTCGCGGCAAAGTCTGGCCGCGTGATGAACAGGAGCCCGCGAACTGGATGGTGGAGATCGAGGACCCGCGACCAAACCGTTCCGGCAGCGCGGGCCTTTATGCGTATGCCACCGGCATTGTGGAGCCAAACCCCGGGGCCGAGAGTTACTTCGACAACATCAGCGTGGTGCCAAATGAAATCAAGAAATAGTGAACCGCGGAGTACGCAGAGATCGCAGAGCAATGCGAAAACATGTCTCTTAGTTTGCTTTGCGTTCTCCGCGTTCTCTGCGGTTAATCTTGTCTTCGCTGTGGGGACGGCCGAGATGTTCGGCGGCAGTCCGTCGCGAAACATGGTCAACACCGTTGACAAAAACATCACGCTCGATTTCGATTTCAAAACCAACCGCAACATCAAGTGGACCGCCAAGCTCGGCTCCCGCGCTTACGGCGGACCGACCATCTCCAGCGGCAAGATCTTCGTCGGCACCAATAACGAGTCGCCGCGCAATCAGCGCGACACGCTCCTGCGCAAGGACGGCAAGCGCGACGCCATCGACAAAGGCATCGTCATGTGCTTCGACGAAGCGAGCGGCAAGTTTCTCTGGCAGCACGTCAACGACAAGCTGCCCGCCGGCCAGGTCAACGACTGGGAGCGCGAAGGCGTCTGCTCCACACCGGCCGTGGAAGGCAATCGGCTTTACTACGTTTCAAATCGCTGCGAGCTTGTCTGCCTCGATACCGGCGGCTTGGCTGACGGCAACCAAGGCGTGCAAGACGAGCAATACAAGGACCCGACCGATGCCGACGTGATCTGGCGGCTCGACATGATGAAGGAGCTCAATGTCTTCCCGCACAATATGGCGGCCTGCTCGCCGGTCGTCGTCGGTGATCTGGTCTATGTCATCACTGCCAACGGTGTCGATGCCGGACACATCAATATCCCGTCGCCCGATGCGCCGAGCTTCCTGGCCGTGGATAAGAACTCAGGCAAAGTGGCCTGGCAATCCAATTTGCCGGGCCGCAACATCATGCACGGCCAGTGGTCAAACCCCACCTGCGCGATGGTCAAAGGCAAAGCGCAAATGGTGTTTCCCGGTGGCGACGGCTGGCTCTATGGCCTCGAGCCTCTCACCGGCAAAATGATTTGGAAATTCGATTGCAACCCGAAGAATTCGAAATACGAACTCGGCGGCCGCGGCACGCGCAGCGATTTCATCGCCACGCCGGTTGAGCACGATGGTCTGATTTACATCGGCACCGGCCAAGACCCGGAGCATTACACCGGCGTTGGCCACCTGTGGTGCATCGATCCGTCGAAGGCAACTGCAGACAACGTCGATCTGTCGCCAGTCAATGATAACTTCGATCCCAAAGCGCCCGCCAACGCCAAGAGCGGCCTTGTGTGGCATTACGGCGGCCCGGAGAAGAACCCGCAAGCCGCTGGCCGAGATTTCGTCTTTGGCCGCACGATGAGCACGGTGTCGGTGCATGATGGTTTGCTCTACGCCGCGGAGCTCGACGGCATGGTGCACTGCCTGGACGCGAAGACCGGCCAAGTCCATTGGAAGCACGATATCAAGGAAGCGATTTGGGGCTCGACCTATTACGTCGATGGCAAGATCCTGCTCGGCACCGAAGTCGGCAACCTATTCGTGTTCGATGCCGGCAAGGAAAAGAAGGAACCCAAGATTATCGAAGGTGAGCAGCCGATCCGCAGCACGCCAATTGTGTCTGGTGGCGTTCTGTACATCATGACCGAGAGCCATTTGTACGCGATCAAGTAGGTCCCGCCTTGCCGGGCGGGACCTGGCATTCGCACGTCGAGATGCGACATAAATTGGCAGAGATAGCAGTTGCGCGAATAAATTCCGGGTTTTGTTCACGTATTTGATTCAGGTCCCGCCCGGCAGGCGTGACCTACCAAAATTCCCCTTTGCAAACTTGAGCAAACAGGATAAACAGGGCACCTCGTTTGCGGGAAGCGTGCGCACAAGGAGGTGCCATGCGGTTTGCCGTGTTATTGCCGTTGGTCTTGGCCGGCTGTCAATCATTGCCATCATTGCGCCCGACTGCCCGCGCTCCACGTACGGATCATCCGGCCACGCTCGCGATTCCAGTGAACTCAACATCAATAGCGCCATCGACTGCCGCCATCGTGCCGGTCGCCGCCCAAGAGCCGGCCCAACGCTCAGTCGATTCATTGCACGCTGACGCGATCACTCACTTCGCCGAAGCCAAGTCATTCGTCGCCCGTCTGCGCCGCCGCGAAACCGTCAACGGCAGGGCGCGGCCCGAGGAGCTCGTGCTCTTCAAAGAGCGCAAAGATCCTTACGGCATTCACATGAAGTGGATCGGCAGCGAAGCCAACGGTCGTGAAGTGCTCTATGTTCGCGGCAAATTCGGCGACAAGCTCAACATCATCACCGCGGCCGGCGATGTGCCATTCATGAGCGGCGGCCAGCGAATGGCTCTGGCCCGCGACAGCATGCTCGTGAAGGCGGCCAACCCGAACCACGACATCAGCGAAGCCGGCATGGCTTCGTATCTGCGCGACCTCACGCAGCTTTATGCATCCGCGCGCAGTTCCAATAGCGGCGTGACCACAAAGCTGCTTGGTCCGGTGCAACGACCCGAGTATCCAGAACCACTCGAATGCGTCGAAGTCAGATTGCCTCAGGGCCACGACGCGGACCTGCCGCGCGGCGGCTCTCGGCAAATCTTCTACTGCACCAAGACCAAGTTGCCGGTGCTGTATCTGCTCTTCGATGAAACCGGCCGCGAGCAAAACTATAACTGCTACGATCGCATTCAGACCGATCTAAAGTTGGACGACGACGATTTTGATCCAGACAAGTTATGGGGCAAACGAGGAACTGCAGCGACCAAGACTCCGTAGCACTCCCTATTGGGCATTCGGCGAGTTCGCTTTAGTTCTGGCGATCACTCTCCGCAGACGATTCTCGTACCATCGATCCAATATTGCTCCAATCAGTAATCCCGCCATCGGTGGACCAAAGGCACTCCCGCCGACAAGTTTTGGTCCAGCCACTCCACCTCCACCGATCACGATCAAAACGCCCGGGATGATTCCGCAAATCACGCCGGTGAAAGTGGCGATATCAGGATTGGGTGCTTCACCGTAAGTTTTGTTGCGCCACATCGCGATCAAAATTCCAGCAATCGCACCCACACCACCGCCGACGATTGCGAATGGAATCCAATGATCTATCAACCCGATCAAGCCAACAGCAGGTCACGCCGGCAAATGCGCCGTTGAGCAGTCCAGCGAATGCGCCAAACCGCCAAGCACCTGGCATTAGCTGAGTTTGGTGCTCTGCCACAGAGGATTCCGATACCTAGTTTCGCGACCCGACCCTGTCAGGATGACAGCGCCGAAAGTCGCTATTGATAGAGAGTCTATACCGAAAGCGGAGCTGCAAGTCTATATGCCAGAATCGTTTATAACTCGCAAAGACGCCATCCAATACCCGTGGTATCTTTTTTGCTGCGGTACTAGGCCACCTAGGCAAACTATGACCGCAGCGAATGCGATGCTGCGAGGCCGATAACCATGGCGATAACCGCCCAGCGAAATTTTTCGGTCCTGATCACGGATGACGATCCCGGCTGCCGGCAGGCGATGCGCGACATCATCGAGCCGGAGGGCTACGCCACGCTTTTGGCCGAATCGGGAGAAGAAGCGCTCGACATCGTCGCCAAGGAGCAAGTGCATGTCGTGTTGATGGATGTGCAGTTGCCGCGAATCTCGGGACTGGACGCGCTGAAACTGCTACACCAATTCCGGTCGCAGTTGCCGTGCATCCTGATGACGGCCAATGCGACGCAGGAACTGATGCGACAAGCGTTCCAGGCCCACGCTTATAGCGTGATTCCAAAGCCGGTGAACAAAAACGTCGTGCTGTACACAGTAGTCCGGGCTTTGATGCGGGTGTATCCGCAGGGCCCGAGTAACTCGCAGAAGGCATCTTGATTCGAAACGAGGAGATAGACCCGTGAAGGTTGTACCGCTAAATGACAAGATCGTGGTAAAGCGACTCGAAGCCGAGAGCAAAACAGCCGGCGGCATCGTGCTGCCCGACAATGCCAAAGAAAAACCGCGCCAGGGCAAAGTGCTCAGCCTCGGCGACGGCAAATTGCTCGATAGTGGCAAGCGCGCCAAATTCCAAATCAAAGAAGGCGACCGAGTGCTCTTCAGCTCCTACGGCGGCCAGGAAGTGACCGTCGATGGCGAAGAGTATCTGATCATGACCGAGGAAGATATTCTGGCTGTCGTGGACTGAGAAACATCAGAGTTAACTACAGAGTACGCAGAGAGCACAGAGAAAATACCGAGAAGAGGTTTCTCTGGTTTTCCTCCGCGCTCTCTGCGTACTCTGCGGTTAACTCTTTTTCATCTTGACAGAATTTCCACTTTGGCGCACCAATAGACTGCCCGGACTTCCCCTGTCGAGGCTCATGGAGGAGCCAACAATGATTTACCAGACTGAGTCGAAACCCCAAGGTTGGCGCGCGGTGGCCACGTTCACCGACGAGCGCCACGATTGTCTGCTGTATTTGGGTCGTTCCTCCACCCAAGTGCGGGCGGGCTACGTCGAGGCCTTCCTCGAAGTGCTTGACGAAGACGAGCGAACCGCCGTCAAGTCGATCGAGCTCCAGCACTGGCAAGGCGCTCCCGACGATGGCCGCTGGATCCAGCAAACCGCACTGAAGATCCCGGCCCCGACCGCGGCGAAGCCGCTGAGCATCTTCAGCGAAGCGGCGTGAGGAAAGAACCGAGAGACAAGACGTCAAGAACCAAACCGATTCCAGTCGGATTTGGACTCGGCGATACAATTTGAATGTGGCAAAACGCCCCGCGGCTACGTCCGCGGGGTTTTTTCTTGGACGGTTTGCCGGTTAACACTGCATGAAAGTGATTCTCGCTAACCCCCGTGGTTTCTGTGCCGGCGTCAACATGGCGATCGAGAGCCTCGATCGCGCTATTGAGCTTTTCGGCACGCCGATTTACGCCTACCACGAAATCGTCCACAATCGTCCCGTGGTCGAGCGCTTCCGTGCCAAGGGCGTGATCTTCGTCGAGTCAATCGATGATGTACCGGAAGGCGGAACGGTGCTCTACAGCGCCCATGGCGTAGCGCCGGAGATTCGCGCAGCCTCCGCGCGCCGCAAGTTGCGGGCGATTGACGCCACCTGCCCGCTGGTCACCAAAGTCCATATGGAGGCAATTCGATTCGCCGGCGAAGGCTACCACATCATTTTGATTGGCCACGAAGGCCACGATGAAGTGATCGGCACCATGGGTGAGGCACCGCAGAGCATCACCCTCGTGGAAACGGCGGACGACGTTGCGCGTCTGCCATTTCCCTCGGATGCGAAGATTGCGTACCTGACGCAGACCACTCTGAGCGTCGATGAAGCGAACATCGTCATCAACGCGCTGCGGAAGCGATATCCGAAAATTGCTGGGCCGTCGAAAGATGATATCTGCTACGCCACGCAGAATCGCCAGGAGGCGATTCGGGCCTTGGTGCCGGACGTGGATCTGGTGATCGTGCTCGGCAGCCAGAACAGCTCAAATAGTCAGCGGATGGTCGAAGTCGCCAAGGCGCAAGGTAAGAAGGCGTTTCTGATCGACGGCGTGCATGAGCTGCGCGATGAGTGGTTCGTCAACGCCATCGCCGTGCTAGTCACTGCTGGGGCCAGTGCACCCGAAGAGATGGTGCAGGAGTGCGTCGATTACATCAGCGGCCACTTCGGCGCGACGGTCGAAACGCGGACAGTTCGCGAGGAGCACGTCAGTTTCCCGCTGCCGCGGGAGTTGCGGGTGTTGAGTCGGGTGTAGTTGCGTACTGGTATTTCAAAAAGAGCGTCGAGCCGTAAGGTCGACGTGGAAGACTGTCACACTTCAATCGGTATGTACGTCGGGCTTACGCCTCGACGCTCTTAAACCAACTGCATGTATCAGGTTCTGGTGTTGTCGCACGACACAGGCGTTGAATTAGCCTTCGAAATACCTCAGATAAAATCTTTAAATTCCGTGAATTTGCAGCGCGGGCAGCCGTCACCGTTTTGCCTACCCGCCCACGCCCAAACCCCTAAAATATCCTCATGCATTTGACCGCCCGAGGTGAGCGGTGACGTTGGCGGATTTCCTGCCGACGCCGGAGACGGCGGCGGCGTGGACAGCGGTGTGCGAGCTGGCCGAACAGGTGAGCGCCGACCGCACCATCGACCCGGGCGTTCTGTTTCTTCATGGTCCTCCAGGATCCGGTAAAACGCATTTGGCGCAAGGACTCGCCGATACCGCGGCGGCCGCCGGCCGGACTACCGAATTGACCCCTGCGGCCGACCTCGCCCGGCTGCCCGACGCGCTTTACGGAGACCGCCGGTGCGATCTATGGATTCTCGAAGATTTGCAGAATCTGGCTGCTCGTGCCGCGGGTACCCTGGATCGCATCCTCGAAGTGCGGCTACGCAATCGCAAAGCCACCGTCGTCACGGCCAACGTCGGTCCGGGCCGGCTCAAGCTAACCCCACGCCTCACCAATCGCATCTGTGGTGGCCTGATTCTCGGGCTCGACTTTCCCGCGGTGGCCAGCCGGCGAGCCCTCTTGCAACATTTGGCCCCGCCCGGGCTGCGGGTGCAGCCCCTGGCTCTCGATTGGCTCGCCAAACGGCTGACCAGCGTCCGGGCGTTGCAAGGGGCCATGCAAACCCTGATCACGCTGGCGGCCAATTCGCCGACGCCGCTCGATCGCACGTCGGTCCAAAGGCATTGGGAGACCGAGGCGAACTTGGCCAACCCGACCCCGGAATTGGTCCTCAAACAGGTCGCTGCATATTTCGAGATCGACCCCAAAGTTCTGCGTGCCAAGGGCCGTGCTCCAGAGCGTGCCTGGCCCACCCAACTGGCCATGGCACTGGCCCGCAAATTCACCGGCTATTCGACCGCCGAACTGGCCCGTTTTTTCGACGACCGCGAGCCACGTACCATTCGGCACGCCTGCACCACGGTAGAGGAAAAGATCGCGGATAACTCGGCCGCCGCGGCCGACTGGCAGCGGCTGGTGGCCCAAATCGGATGTCAATTGGAGGGGAAATAGCTTGTTGATAACTCGTCAGTACCCGGTTTGGTCGTGTTGCTAGTTCCAGAGCCCAGGTCACACCGCGGCCATCCCGGTGCAACGGTCAACGGGTACCATCGAAGGACCGCCGACTTATCAACAGGCTATTTCCCCTCGTTTGGAAATGGTAAGCGGTGTTAACAGCATTGTTTACGTTTGGCGGCTGGGAGCAATCAACCGAAAAGCTCCGGACCTTTACTACCACTACTGAGTTTAAAGATCGTTTTCTTTTATCTAAGACAATCAGGACCCACACCCAGGACCAAGACGCCATGAAACTCGATTGCGAACGGGAAGCTCTGCTCCAGGATTGCCAGATCGTCGCGGCCGCGGCCGCAACCCGAGATGTCAAACCGATCCTCAGGCACATCAAGGCGATGGCCCATGGCGATCACTGCACCCTGATGGCCACCGATCTTGAACTCGGTATTCGCCTGAAAGTGCGAAGTCCGATCGTGGTCGAACCCGGCGATGCCATCCTGCCAGCAAACCGGCTCCTATCGATTCTTCGCGAATCGAGCGACGAACGGCTGATTGTCAAAGCCGACGCCGAGCGGGTGATCATTACCGGAGCGAACACCGAATTCGAAATGCCCTCGGAGGATCCGCATGAGTTTCCCGACATTCCCCAGGTCGAGGATGGAAAGTTCCACGAGCTGACGGCCGGCACGCTTCGGGAAATGATCCGCCGCACCGTTTTCGCGGCGGCCAAGGAGAGCACTCGCTATGCCATGACCGGCGTGCTATGGGAGCTGGAAGGCTCGACGGCGCGACTGGTCGCCACCGACAGCAAACGATTGGCTCTGGCACAAGGTGAAGCCAACGAAGTCGGCGGGCACGACACCAAGGGTGGCTCGCACCTCGTGCCTACCAAAGCGATGGCACTGCTGGAACGCAACTTGTTCGATGACAGCGAGCCCGTACGTGTGACGTTACGACCCAACGATGTGTTGTTCCAAACGGGTAAAGCGATGGTTTACAGCCGGCTCGTCGAGGGCCGCTATCCGCCGTACAAGGAAATCCTTCCGAAGCGATCATCCATAAAAGTGCCGTTGGCCGTGATGCCATTCATGTCGGCGGTGCGACAAGCCGCGATCATGACCGATGAAGAGAGCAAGCGAGTGATGTTCCGCTTCGCACCCGGCAAGCTCACGTTGCAGGCCCAGGGTGCCGCGACCGGGCGGTCAAAAGTTGAGATGCCGATCGAATTCGACGGCACCGCGCTCGAGATCAACTTCGATCCGCATTACGTCATTGACTTGCTCAAGGTGTTGCCCGAGGATGCACCGCTCATGCTGGAAATGAATGACGCCAATAAGCCGGCGTTGTTCCGTAGCGGACCGAACTACCAATACCTAGTCATGCCGCTCTCGTAATCATTTTCCCCGCTCCCGGACTTGCGGGAGAGGGTGGCCGTTAGGCCGGGTGAGGTATGCACTGGAACGACAGGCAACGGAAGCCGAACGACGGGCAAAAGAAAGGCCCGGAAGGCTTGGGAGAAATCCTGAGCCGGCTGTTCACCAGCCGTGGCTGGGGCCGCAAGTCCGAGCGGCTTCGCTTGGAAGAAGCCTGGGCAGCCGCGGCGGGGCCCGAGTACGCCGGCAAAACCCGGGTCGCGGCAATGCGACGCGGCGTGCTGGAAATCGAAGTGGCACCCGGAGCGTTGTTACAAGAGCTGGCGTCGTTTCACAAACGCCGCCTGCTCGAAGCGATGAAACGTGAAATGCCCTCAGCGGTATTCAAAGATATCCGCTTTCGCGCTGGATTGATGTAAAGCCACCTGTTGCAACAACCGGTGAGCTTGCGACCGACATCGCATCAGGGACCGATGCGAAGTGATAATAGGAGTTGAAATGACAGCAACCGCGACACCCCCGCCACCGGAAGGCCGCTATGCCGGCGGTGACGTCAAGATTCTTCGCGACGCCGCCCACATCCGGCAACGGCCCGGTATGTATATCGGCGACACCGGCCCCAAGGGCCTCCATCACCTCGTCTACGAGTTGGTCTACAACTCGGTCGATGAGGCTCTCGCCGGCTTCTGCAAGCACATCACCGTCACCATGCACGTCGATGGCTCCTGCAGCGTCACTGATGACGGCCGCGGCATTCCCGTGGATATTCATCCCGAGACCGGGCGATCGACGCTCGAGGTCGTGCTGACCACCGTCGGTGCCGGCGCGAAGTTCGACAACGCCGTCTACAAGGTGTCGGCCGGCTTGCACGGCATGGGTGCCAAGGCTGTAACCGCACTTTCGGAATGGACCGAAGCCCGCATCCGCCGCAATGGCCGGACCTACACGCAAGAGTATGAGCGCGGCAAAGCCGTCGGCGATGTGCGCGATCTCGGCGCGGCCGCCGATGGCAAGACCGGGACGATGATCACCTTCCGGCCCGACCCGCAGATCTTCCACGAGGCCAAGCTCGACTTCGACGTGTTAGAACACCGTTTGCGTGAGTTGGCGTTTCTGAATAAAGGCCTCGCCATCATCCTGAATGATGAGACAACAGGCAAAAAGGGAGCGTACCACTACGAAGGCGGCATCGCCGAATTCGTGAAATATCTAAACCGCGCCGACGAAGTGCTGCACGACCCGCTTTACATTGACGAAACGGTCGACCAAGTCCGCGTTGAAATCTCGCTGCAATACACCTCGCAAGGCGAAGATGAGCGTGCCCGCGCCTACGCCAACAATGCGTTCAACCCCGGAGGCGGTACGCATCTCTCCGGCTTCCGCTCCGCGATCACTCGCGCGCTCAACGCCTACGGGACCAAAGAGAATTTCTTCAAGAACGCCGCGCCGATCGGCGAAGACTTCCGTGAAGGCCTGACGGCCATCATTAGCGTGCAGGTGCCTGAACCGCAATTTGAGAGCCAGACGAAAATTCGTCTGAACAACCCTGAAGTTGAAGGTATCGTCAGCTCGGTCGTGTACGAAACGCTCGCGCGCTATCTCGAAGAGCATCCGAAAGAATCTCAGAAGATCATGAAGAAGGTCGCGCTGGCGGCCGAGGCCCGCGAAGCGGCGTCGAAAGCAAAGAAGGCGCTCAAAGATCGCAAATCGATTCTGAGCGGCGGCAGCTTGCCTGGCAAGCTCATGGATTGCACCACGCGCGATCGCGATGCCTCTGAGTTATTTCTCGTCGAAGGCCAATCGGCCGGTGGCTCCGCAGAGTCGGGCCGCGATCGATATTTCCAGGCGATTCTTCCACTGCGCGGAAAAGTGCTCAACGTCGAAAAGGCGCGCATCGAAAAACTGCTCGGCAATGAGGAAATTTCCTGCCTCATCGCGGCCATCGGCGTTGATATTGGCAACACCGAGGACACCAGTCGATGCCGCTACGGCAAAGTCATCATCCTGACCGATGCTGATGTTGACGGTCAGCACATTCGCACACTGTTGCTGACATTCTTTTATCGGCAGATGCGCAAGCTTGTCGATGACGGCGTAATCTTTGTCGCGCGGCCACCGCTCTACAAGGTGACTCAGAAGAAGGACGTCCGTTTTGTGCGGACGGCCGACGACATGGAAAAGGAGTTGATCAACCGAGGCATCAAAGGCACGGCACTGACCTTTCACAAGACTGTCGGGGCCCCGCCTACAGAGTTCGCTGAGTTGCAACTTGCGGAATTGGTTCAGGTCATGGCCGAGATGGAAAACTCGATCCAGATTCTCGAACGCCGCGGCCACTCCTTAAGGGAGATGCTCACCAAGGGCAAAGATGGACAGTTGCCGCTCGTCCACGTCATCATGGGAGGCAAGGATTATTGGTTCATGACGCGGCAGGAGTTCGACGAGTTCCGCAACTCCGAGCAGGCCCGCTTGGGGCGTGAATTAGTCGCCGCCGAGGGTGGCGACGATACCTCATCCAATGGCGAGGCGGCCGCTCGTTATACCTGGATGGAATTGCACGAGACCAAGCGCATCAACCAAGGGCTGGAGTTGCTCCGGCGCGACTTCGGCTTCGGGCCCGAACATCTGATGCCTCAAGAGCGCATCGCTGGGCGCGAGCCGCCCTTGCGATTTGAGTTGGTTCACGGAGACACTCACAAGATTCTCAACCACCTTCGCGATCTGCCCGGCGAGATCCGCCGTGGCGGCGAAAAGGGCCTGGCGGTGACCCGCTTCAAAGGGCTCGGCGAAATGGATGCCGACGAGCTTTGGGCGACCACGCTCGATCCTGAAGTGCGCACGCTCCTGCAAGTCCGGCTCGAAGACGCCATGGAGGCTGACGAGCTATTCCGCATCTTGATGGGCGAAAAGGTGGAGCCTCGGCGGGACTTCATCGTCAAGCATGCGCTTGAAGTCAAAGACATCGACTATCACGGCGCGTAAGCTTCGGTTCGTCCTGACCCCAAGGCAGATTCAGGTCGATCATCCGTGTGAAGCCACTTGGGATGCGCTCATGCCGGCCCAAGTAACGGGCGGCAGCGAGCGTCGTTTGGTAGCCGATCCAACTGAAGCCTACTGCCGCGCCGATGCTGCAAACGATAAACACGAGCACGTTATCAAACACACTGGATAGCCCCGACACTCCCAACGGACTGAGAAGCCCCACCACCAGTGACGATGAACAACACGGCATGCAGCCAAACGGCGTCGAGCCAAACGCAATGACCGTGCCAAGCACGAACCCGCCGACCGTGGTGCCCAGCATGCTCCACCACGAATTGCCCGATCGCGCCGAAAACCACAACCCAACGCCGGTCATGTACATCATGAACGCATAGGCAAACAAGGGTCCCGTCAATGCAATGGCAGCCGGGACAATCGCGCGTGAACCGGCTGCAACCGCGATCATGGTTAACCAAAATGGCCGCCAACTCAGCCGCGTTCGTTGAGCTATGAACACCGCCGCAATCGCCGCCGCGATCGCAAATGGTGCCCAGGTCCTTAGCTCCATGTCTGGGCCGTGGAATTCCTCGCAGATCGATAGTGTCAGTGCGCCGGGAATGAGGAAAGCAAAATAATAGGGCCACAGAGAGCGAATCACGCCGACACATTTTTGCCGCAGGATCGCGTCAAAGTTCCAGGGTGTTGTCAGTAGTGGCTCCCATGTTTGCCGTTCCCGCTCGCCGGTGATGCAACCTGACGCCCGAACCCCCGCGGCGAGCATGAAGACCATCAGCACGAGCCAGTGCGCCATCGTGAACCATTTGTACATCTCGTCTGCGTCCGCAGCCTTTCTGGCGATCCATTGGGTCGCCATCACCGCGACCGCCGCGATCAGGATGACAACGAGCACGGTTGGGAGCCGGCGACGGGCGTAGCGCTCGGTCCAAGCAATCGCATCATCTCCAACTGGTGGTCGAGAACTCAGCCGGCGGGCAATGCGGCCCGGTGGTTTGACATGAAGTTGTTTGAAGTATGCCGGCCTCAGACGCCAGACCGCCACGAGTGTAGTGCTGCAAGCAATAAGCCCCCAGGAAATCACCGCTTGGCCCAAACGTGTTTGCAGGACCGCATAATTCGGGTCATCGCGGGCTGCATCGAGCACGTAAAGCGGATCGAGAGCGATCAGATATTTTACCAGCGGCGACTTGGACCAAAAGATCTCGAGATATGCGACTGCAGGCACCGCCACGAAGATCATGAGTGCGTATACCGAGATCGCCGCGTCGCGAGTGTTGCGGGTCCAAACTGACGCAAGCAACCCAACACCACATGTGCCGGCGAGCATGAGCAGCGTGATGATTGCGAGCGATGCAAAGAACACCGACGTGACGCCTCCGGCGATGCCAATGAATGCCAACACCGGCCAAGCCACCAACGACCAAACGAACGCCTGCACCAAGCGGGCGAGAAGTTTGCCGAGGATGATGGAGCCCGCTCCGATCTCGGCCAAGAACAATGGCTCAATTGTGCGACGAACTTTTTCGTGCGTCACCGCGCCGGCGGCGAATGCCGGGCCAGCGAGCAGAATCGCGGCGACCAACTGATACGTGACAATGCCCACGAGTTCACGAGCAGCTTTGCTGGCGGCGTCCGCCGTGAGCCCTTCCGCTTTGCTGGAGAAGAAGCTGATGACGAGGACTTCCGCGGCCAGCCAGCCACCGACCAACCAGCGCGCTGCGTGCGCCATCCGGCCCCGGCTGGCACGAACAAGTTCTCCGGAAAAAACAGCATCGATCATGAGTTCAGGCATTTCGTGATTTTGTCATCCCGTGCTTCGCGAGGGATCTCTCTTGCGCGCGGTGACAAAAACAACATACCGACCTTTGAGAAAATAACGCGTGTCGGCGCGCAAAAAACAACGGTCGAGCAACCTCAAAATCCGGATTCGATCCGCGCGCGATCGTCAAGAGGTGATCCGCACCTTCAATTCAGAATTTCAAATCGTTCAAAAATTCCGCTTGACGAGAGTGCGTTCACCTGAGAGTCGTAATGAAGAGGGTTTGTGTGCCGAATTGGCCCGCGCTTGGGCAGGATGCTCGTCGGGCTTCGACCGCAAGAGCGGCAACGAAACCATTTGGAGGTGTCCCTCATTATGCTTCATTTCACGTGCGATTTATGCGGCAAGGATATCGATGCAAGTGCGGACCCTCGGTACGTGCTGAAGATGGAGGTCTTCGCCGCGACCGATCCCGCCGAGTTGACCGAGGCCGATCTGGAGCAGGACCCGATCGAAAGTCTGAGTGAAGCATTGCGCCAAGCGGAAGAGGACGGGGCGAACCCGGCCGAGGATTTGCCGCCGGCGCGGAAAAGTTTTCGTTACGATTTGTGCTCGGAATGCCACCGCAAGTTTTTGCAGGATCCACTTGCGCGGGAAGCGGAAAAGAAATTCCATTTCAGTGAGAACTAGTCGCAATCAAGTCGGCGCACGACTTGCTAAATGATGTTTGCGGCGGATCATTCACCCCTCGGAGTGTCGCCATGAGAAGCTTTCTGTTCGCATCCACCGTGTTATTGTTCAGTGCTGCGTCCGCTTCGGCACAAGTCTTCTACGTGCCGTCCTACGGATATTATTCGTATGGATGCGCGGCGTATCCCTGGGCTGCGGTTCCGGTCGTGCCCCTCGGAGGGTCGGCCTATTACGGACCGCGCGACTTTTTGTGGGAGGTTCCGCCGCCCGCCATTCGCCACGTCATTGTGACCAAACCAGTGCCAGTGGCGCCCGCGAAACTCTTGGTCAATGCGCCGAAGAATGTCGAGGTTCGCTACGCAGGACAAAAGTTGACATTCGAGAACGGCGTCAGTGTGATCGAGCTACCGCAAATGGAAAAACAAACTACCATCAATCTGGTGGTTCACACCGCTAAGAAAGATGTGACTGTTCCGGTGGTCGTCACTCCGGGAAGCACTCCCAGCGTGAGAATTTTGGGTTAAGATGTGGCGCGAAACGAAAGCCACACGCGGCTTACGTTTCGCGCTTAGTTTTCCTTCTTCGTCACCATCGGCTCAATGCGGACGTCGTCTACCACGGCCACTCCTAATCCAGTGAGCGCAACGACGACCCGTACTTCGCCATTTTCCGGCACCCGACGATACATCGTGAATTTCTTCCACTGTGGCACCGGGGCCGTGAGTCGTACCCCCAGCGCTTCGCCGGCGGCACTATCGTAAATCACCAAGCCGTCGGCCGTCGCTTGCAACGGCAGCGGGATCTTCACCCAAAAGCTGATCCGCACCAGGCTGCCAGGAGTCAGTCGTACCGGCGTGCTTTCGACACCGAGGAATGTTCGTTCCAAAGCCGCCGGTGGCGGCGGAGGGTTGGAACCGGGCGTAGCCGCCACAGCTTTCGGCTTCACTTCTAATCGCAGCGCCTGATGCCCCTCTTGGGCATCTTGCGTCGGCTGAGCGATCATCTCAACCTCGTCGAGCGTGTTCTTGACCACCTGCCAGCCCGCGAGGCCGCCATTCTCGAAGCCACCATCAATGAGTTGGTTCGGGGCCGCTGCAGAGGCGTTGATTTGCCGCACGAACGCCACGTGTTGCGGCAGCGAGAAATAACTCACCGCATAGGGCGCGCAGCATGGCTGGTCAAAGCCCCGGATCAACTGCAGCCATTGTGTTCGCGTCAAGACCCGCAGGGGCCGTTGGGCCCGCTGGGCTTCCCGATAGGCGATCCGGTAGTCCCCGGCCTCCCAAGCGGTTCGCGAGGCTTGCAGTCGCTCCCGGGCGGCCGTGAGCAGCAAATCCGAGTCGGTGATCGCGACATTGAGCTGCTTGAGCTGAGCTTGCACCCGTTCCACTTTGCTCAAAGTGACGTTGGCCAGGTCATAGGTCCATTGAGCGGCCAGCGGCGACATCTTGCGGACCTGGTCCTGCCATTTGACAAGGATGCCGGTTGGAGAATTGTCGGCCGTGAACACGATCGCCGCGGTGTGATCGAATTCGTTGAGCGTGACTTCGACGCCGCCGACAACGCGCCGCGCCGGCAATGAGCGAATCTCACCGGGGGAAACCTCCCAGGCCTGCGTGCCGATCGGAACCTGGGGTACCGTCATCGTCAATCGAGACGCGGCACCTTGCTCCGGAACGTATTGCGTGCCCTCGCCGAGCCAGATCGGCAGGACTAACACCCCACGCTCGCAACGGAGGACGGCCGCCTTCACTTGCGGCACGGTCGTGTCGATCCACTGCGGAGAATCAATCGTCGATACGAGTAATGGTTCGAGCAGACTGAGTTCTTGATTTAGCGTGGCAATGCCGAGCAGCCGGTCACGGCCTTGTTCCGCGTCGGCTAACGCACGGTCCGAGTAATAAGCGATGCCACGCGAGCCGGCCGCCACGCTGATGTAGGTGAGTAGGCGCACTTGCTCTGGGTGAGGGCCGACGGGTTCGGCAAACCCGGCCGGCGTTTTCGGGGGTTGCAGCACATCGACATACCAGTTGGGCAGATGCGTCTGAATCCATGTCCACAAGAACGTGTTTGGCCTAGCGAGCTTGTGACGCTGCTGTAGCCAGTCGCGGTAGCGCGCTAGCTCCAAACTCGTAAACAACGGCCAGCGGTGCGCCCCGAGCAGATCGACGTGCCGGGAGTAGGACCAGAAGCCGTCTTTGATATCCGCCGCGATGGGCCGGTTAGGGTCCGCGGCGCGAATCGTGGCGATGGTCCGGACGGCGTTGTCGAGTTGCTCCACATTTTGCCAGTCGCCGAGGTGCCACGCGAGCACCGCATCGTCCGCGGCAAAGCGAGTAATTTCGCGATTGATCGTATCGGTGTCCGCATTGGCCGGGACGGTTGGCACCAGCCAGAAGCCATTCTTCACGGCTTCGTCGCAAACTGAAGGCGGTGCGGAGCCCGAGAAAAACAGAGTGTTCAAGCCTGCGTCGCGCAGGGTCTTGATTGGCGTGTCGGAGTGACGAATGGCTCGGAACAAAATTGGTCGTCCGCCCACGCGCAATTGATCACGTTGGAACTCCACCGGCACCGGTCCGATTGGTTTGACACCCAATGGCGGTGGCGCCGGGGCGGCGGTCGAGCGTGCCGTATTCTGCCCGTGCACTTCCTTGTCGCCGACAACCGGACTGAGTTCCAAATCATCGATCCACAGTTCTGAGACTCCTGCCCCCGTGTAGACATTGATCACCACTTGATCGACATATGCGCCAGTCGTGTCCACATCGCGGCCGGCGGCCACCCGCAGTCGTTGGCGTTCGTCGGCCAAGAGCTTGACGAGTCGGCGAAGTTCGAGCCGCTGCCAACGTCCGCCGGCCAGTTGATATTTCTCACCAGGCAATAACACGCTCAACGGATTGGATGCATCGGCGGGATCGCGCTCACGCGGTAACACCGCACGCGCATAGATCTGAACGCCGGGCCGACTTGCTCGTACCCACGAGCTGCCGGACGTATCGTCCGTGATTGGTGCATGCGGCGTTGTGTAGGTGTAATAGATGAACGGATTCAGCTCGCCGCCGGCGGGTTCGGCCGTAACGCGGATGAACTCTGAGGAGGGTGCCGTATGTGCGAATTGGGCGGTGATCGAGTGTGCATCCTCTTTGAATTGCACATTCGATTTGCTGCGGGCCCACTGCGGATTGGGTGCTTCAAACGTATCGCGCAACACAGTCATCGCCGGGCCTTGGGCAATGACCCAGCCGACAGCTCCGAAACCCAGTAGCGCGATCAAAGCCCGTCGCATAGCGCAGCCCTCGGCAAACATCCGTCAGCGGAATACCCGATGCGAAGAGTCCAGGCAAGCCGGAGTGACTGGGCGAAACGCTGAGACTTTGGAGAAATTGAAGGCACTCAGATGAACCGGCTGATCAATCGAGTCATCGCCTAAATGATGCCAGGCTATTAGGTTGCGCTATCTAGGTGGATGAAGTTCATAGAGCAAAAGACCCTTCTCGGCCATGGGCTCGGGGAATTCAATCGGCTTGATGTCCGCGAGGTCTGCGGTTTTGCCAAGCAGGTGATCGGCTTCCAAGACCACGGCATCGAATCCCTCAAATGGATGCGGTCTCCTTGTCCATTCATCCCATTGCCTGGGCACGCTCAGATCGACGAGTTGAAAATCGAGGCCCCGTTCCCGCGCCTGGAACCAAAGCACCGGAATAACAGCTACGCGGCGATACGACGCCAAACGATTCATGAGCGCGTCATGGCGGTGCGGCGAGCGAATCGCATAGTCACGATGCGTGCCGTAAAGAACATGTGCGGTTTGACCGATCTCAGCCGCCGCAACCAAGATCGCTCCCCACAGCGCTGGCCGTCGCAGCCAAGTGGGGCAGCGAGTGACGAGTAGCGCGAACACGACCAGCGTAAACGGGTAGTAAATACTGCAGCGTGTGATTCCCAAGCCAGTGATTGCGATTATCAGAGCGAATTGCCCTGCGAGCCCCACGCCGAGAATGAGCCAACGCCGGTCACTCCGTTGATCACCGAGCCCTCGCAACACAAAGCAAACGAACGACAATAAAATCATGACGGCCGTGGTACCGCCCGCTTGCAGGAACTCTTTCTGGTTGATGCTCCCGCTCAGAAGTTGCAACGATCGGTAGGGCGGCTTAGTCGCGCCACCCATCGTCCCGGCCAATTCACGGTGTTCTTGCAGTGCCACGAGCCAACGATCGCCAAAGACCCCAATCCAAAAGCCGACAAAGATAAGTATTGGCAGCAGCAAACAGCCGATGAGGTGCACATATCCAAGTCGTTTGCGCAACAGCCACAAGGCAATCACAAACAGTCCCAGATAGAAGACTGCAATCGTATGCGTGGCGAGCGACAATCCTACGAGCACGCTAGCAAGCCAGGCCCGCCACTGCAAAGCGGCTCCGCGCATGTGGCCCGCGACCAGCAAAACGAATCCACTCAACGCAAACAGGCCAGTGAATGGGTCAGGACGGCCCCAGCGAGAGACGTACATCGTCGAAAAATCGGTGGTTGCGAGCAGTGCCGCCATGGCGACACCCCAGTTGTCAAGCACGCGCAATCGCCGGAGTTTCCACAACAGAACGAGCAGCATCGCCACGCTGGCAATGTGCGCAGCAATGCTCGGTAGTCGCATCGCCCCCGGCGTGAATCCGAACAATCGAAATGAGCCCGCCAGAATCAGAACATACAGTGGTGGATGTTGTGGATAGAAGTCGCCGAAGAGCATGCCGTCACAGCAAGGCAACCGGTAACCATCGCCATGGTCTAAAGCCCAAGCCGGCTCGGCCCAATAGATTTCGTCATTATTCGTGATGACCGGACGCCGGTCGAAGGCGTATTGCACCGCCCAAATTCGCAGGGCGAACAATGCGATCAATAACACGAAAAGCCGTCGCGGCATGGGGCTTATCTTAATTTGAATCGTCCGCGCAAGGCCACAAAGTACCACTTCAAGTAAAGCGGCAGCCATTTCCACAGGCGGAAGCGGCTGGTCCCCGCACTCCGGTCGGTCCAGACGACTGGCACTTCTTCAACACGTTTGCCTGCGAGATGCGCTTTAACGGTCAGCTCAAGGCCGAGCACGAAGCCTGCTGTGCTTTCAATTCGTTCTGAGTCGAGAAACGATTTCTTGTAGGCCTTGAAACTGTTGGTCGGGTCATGGACTGGCAAGCCGGCGAACCACCGCAGCGTGAGCCCGGCGGTGCGGCTCAAAAATTTCTTGAAGCGCGGCCCACCGATCTGAGCCCCGCCGCTCATGTATCGGCTGCCGCAAACGACATCGGCTCCCGATTCAACCTTCTTCACCATGGCTTCAACTTTGGCAAAATCGTCGGAAAGGTCGGCCATCATGACGACGACCACCGTTGATAGAGCGGCTCGCATGCCGGCTTCAATGGCGTAGCGAACCCCAGGTCCTAGATCATTCTTGATCAATCGAGCATTTGGCTTGTCCGAGGTCGGCAGTGCCGCGAGCGCTGCTAAGGTCGTGTCACTCTCATGGTCGTAGCAAATCAGTAGTTCAAAATCTGGAGGCAATTCGGTTCTCGCGCGCCGGCAGAATGCACCAATATTCTCCGCCTCATTGAACACTGGCAGCACGATGGAATAACGCATAGGAATTCAGATTTCGCTATCGCCGGTCAAATTCTTCCCTGCGCGATCTCATCTCGCACCCAAGGAATCACTTCATCCAAGACGACATCCAACGGTGTCGTCGCTTCAAAGCCCAATAGTTGCTGCGCCTTCTCAACGCTGGGGATCCGCATCTGCACATCGTAGGGCAATGCCGGGTCAGATACCGTGCGTAGCGGTTTTTGGCCATTGATCTTCGTCCAGATCAATTCGGCAAGCTCCCGCACCGTCGTTGGTTCGGACGTCGATAGGTTGAAATCTTGATTGCGCGCCGCCTCGTGGAAGATGCAAGTCGCGATGCCCTTGGCCAAGTCGCCGCCATAGGTGTAGCAACGCGTTTGCTCGCCCGCACCGAAAATGTGGAGTGGATCCTGGCCCTTTAGTACTTTCTGCACCAGATCCGGCACAACGTGGCTCATGGCCAGGGTGATATTTCCCGAGGGAATACTCTTATCACCGAGAGCGCGACGTTCGCCGACACCAACGCAGTTGAACGGTCTGCAAATCGTGTAGGGCAATTGATACTGCTCCCAGGCGCCTTGCGCGAAATACTCGCACGCCAACTTCTGGAAGCCATAGGTGCTCGACGGGGGCGGACTCGATCGCTCGGCCCCTTCGGGCGTCGGGAACTCGGTGGCGTTTTCGTAAACCATGCTGCTGGATATGACCGTGATTTTCCGCAGCTTGGCTTTTTTGAATGCCGCGATCGCGGCATCGAAGCTGGCGGCAATGATGCGCTCATTCTCAGCGAGCAAATCGTAGGCGTACTGATGAAAGTAAGTGATGCCGCCGATGCGTGCCGCGGCCGCGACAAAGTGGTCGCATTCATTGGCTAATTCAGTTAATATCCGGGCATCGCGAGCATCGCCCTCGACGAAACGATAATTGGGATGATGTTGGTAGCTTTTTTCGACCCGACCATATTTCGAGAAATTATCGACGCCGATAACCTCGTGGCCTTGGTCCAAAAGTTCCTGCACGAGGTAGCCGGCAATGAAACCGGCTGAACCGGTGAGCAGGACCTTCACGTCGCGACCCTCTGCTTGCGTTCAAAGGGTTCCGGCTCCGGCGGACTCGCCAGCCGGTTCCAAACGTCGATGACGATCTTTCCCGCCGGAGCCACAACCTCGCCGTAGGCCGCGTGGGGAGTCGCGACGAAAATCACGTCGCTTTGCGCGAGGACTTCGTCGAGCGGAGACCAGCCGGGTCCCGTCCAGAACGGATCGTGACACAAGACCTGCCGGCTCTCAAAGGTCAGCAGCCGGCGAAGTTTGAAACTCAAGGAGTCGCGGATGTCGTCCGACTCGGCTTTAAAGGTCATGCCGAGGATGCCCACGGTCTTGTCGCGCAGATCGGTCTGGCGCTTGGCCAATTCAATGATGTGAGCGGGCAATCCCTCGTTGACTTGCATCGCGGCGTGGCCGAGCACAAAGTTGTTTTGCCCGAACGCTGCTAATTGCATCGTGTCTTTCACCAGACATGGCCCCGCCGCGAATCCTGGCCCCGGCATCCCCGCCATACGTGGATAGTTATGCCGGCAGCCATGCAGCACACGATTGAAGTCGAGG
This sequence comes from Gemmataceae bacterium, assembly GCA_045802605.1. Taxonomy (GTDB): domain Bacteria; phylum Planctomycetota; class Planctomycetia; order Gemmatales; family Gemmataceae; genus JBJMQS01. Next base: position 35,101 of record JBJMQS010000020.1, read on the forward strand.
CCGTGCTCGGTGGCGATCATGTAAAACTGATTGACAGTCGCGAACTGAATATACCGCCAAGCGTTGGTCATTAACTTGCAAAGCTCGGCCTCCATCGGTTCCATCTCGACGCGCTCGGGCGCGAACGTCGAGAACAAGTCGCCGACCTCAAACAGCGTCTTGCGATCAAACGCGCTAATCACTTGGGGCAACTCGCGAAACTCGCGCATGCTGAAGCCCTGCGCCACTCGCTCGGGGCAGAAAGCCACCGGGATATTGAGGCCCTGCTCCTGCAGATAGCGCTGGACGTGAGCTGACATTCCCGGATAAACGGTGCTGCGCAAGATCAGGGTCTGGCCATCGCGCAGACAATGGCGGAAACCTTCAAGCGCGCGGAAGATCCCGGTGAATGTGGGGTTGAGATGTTCATCGACCGGAGTGCCGATGATGAGCACGAGATAACGGCACTCGGCCAGCAGGCGCGGCTCGTCGCAAACCTCGAGTGTCTTTTGTCGCAAGACGCGGGCCAGCGTCTCAGGACCGCCCTCTTCATTGAAGGGCATCTGACCGGTCCGGACTTGATCGACGGCCTGTCGATTAACGTCAAAAATAACGGTCTTCTGCCCACAATCCGCGAACGTGAGGGCCAGCGGCAACCCGACATGCCCGCAACCGCCGATGACGCCGACGTCGCGGGTAAAGATCCGACTCAAGTTCTGGCCTCACAAGGGATTGAATGGATATCCATTATTACCACGCCGGACGCAGGCGAACAAGCGAATGGTAAGATGGTCGCTATGCCGGCGTTTCGCTCGACACGTTGGAGCTTGATCGGCGCCGCCCGCGATTTGGCGGAGCCATCCGCCCAGCGGGCGCTCGCTGAGTTGTGCGAGATTTATTGGTATCCGGCCTACGCTTACATTCGTCGTCGTGGGTACAATCCGGATCTCGCGCAGGATCTGACCCAAGGGTTCTTCGCCGGGATGCTCCAGCGCGGGTTTTCGGGTGCCGATCCGGATCGCGGCCGATTTCGCAACTATCTTCTGGGCGCCTGCCGGCATTTCCTCGCCAACGAATATGATCGGGCCAATGCCGACAAGCGCGGAGGTGGGAAAGCGATAATCTCCCTCGACTTCCCTGATGCCGAGCGACGCTACGCTGCCGAGCCGATTGACGAACGAACACCGGACCAATTATTCGATCGCCGATGGGCGTTGATGCTGCTTCAGGGGACGTTGGAGACCTTGCGCCTGGATTATCAACAAACGGGGAGCGCGGAGCTTTTTAACTGTCTAGCGAGTTCGCTGACAGGCGAAGGCGCCTCGTATGCCGCCATCGCCCAAGAACTGGGTATGACCGAAGGTGCGGTGAAAGTGGCGGCCCACCGTCTCCGGCTGCGATATCGAGAGACCTTGCGTGCCGCAATTGCGGATACCGTGAACACACCGGCCGAAGTCGATGACGAGATACGCTGCCTGTTTCAGGCGCTCGGCAGTTGAGGAACTGATGATCGGCACGTAGCAGTTCGTTTAAGGGCGAAATCTAGTACGATTGTCATAACTCCGTCCGTGTGACATTCTTTTGGCTTCTTGCAAATGCTTCCGACCGTACCTTCCGAAGCTAGCCCGCGGCTCATGCATCCGTGGCGAATCTGGTTTCTCTCAATTCATTTGGCCATCGTCGTGTTGGCGATCTATCTTTTGCCGGCCGCGATGTCTCAAAAAGTTTTCAATCAAGACAGTCGGCAACACGTCGCCTACATGGCAGTCTTCCAAGATTCGGAATTGTTCGTTAACGATTGGGTCAAAGGTTACTTTTTCGACGCGTTCGCGCCACCGGGCTATAAGGCCTACCTCGCAGTCGTCGCTCGGTGGCTTGATCCGCAAGTCGCCGCGGAACTGCTCGGGATGCTGCTGGCTGGGCTGTCCGCCTGGCTCGCCTATCGCATCGGCGCACAGGTGACCCAGGGAAATCCAATTGGTGGACTCGCCGGCTTAATTGTGTATCTGACGGCGGGCAATATTGCCTTCGACATGCACTTTATTCGGTGGGTCCAAGGCGGCTTGCAGCGATCATTCGTGGTGCCCTGTTTCTTCGTTGGGATGCTGGGACTATTGGCACGCCGTGACTCCTGGCTCGCTTCCGCAACCGTGATCGCCGCTTTCTTTTACCCGCCGACTTGCATCATGCTGGGTGCGATCTGGCTCTTTGCGTTGTTGTTCCGGTGGTGGAATGAACGTCGTGTCGTTCTCCGAGAATGGCTTTGGTTTACCGCGGGGAACAGCGTTGCACTTTTGGTTTTGATTCTCTCGCGGCCAAGTCACTGGACAACATATACCCTGCGCGAAGCGCTCGAGATGCCCGACTTCTTCGATCGCGCGCTGGCCATCGATAGCAACCTGCACCATAATCTGTGGCCCTATTTGCGAGAGTTGGTGCCATTCCCCGCGCCCGCCATCGGGTTGCTTGCAGGTCTGATAATCGTTGTCATAGTTAGACGGCGACGCGATTTTCCTTGGCAGGTATTCTTCTCGATCATCCTGGGCTCATGGGCCACGTATGGATTGGCGTATGCGCTGTTCAACCGTCTCTATGAACCCAGTCGTTACCTGTTTCCGCTGCGATGTCTTTGGTTGCTCGTCGTTCCGATCATCGTCGTGGATGTCACCTCAAAGCTAAAGATGAGTCGAAATGTGTTAGGTTGGGCCACCGTAATATGGTGCATGGCGACGACTCTCGGGGCCAGCTATTTAGTCCACCGGCGGATTGAACGGCACGAAGGCGGTGTCACGGCCGTGCTCCCGGCTGCGGCCTACGACTTTCTCGCCATGACTCCGAAATCGACGCTCATCGCCGGCTACCCCAAAGACGTTGGCGATATTCCCTTATTGGCCCGCCGCCGGGTCTTGTTGTTGTCCGAGTGTTTGTATCCCTGCCACAAAGAGTTTTACGACGAGGCAAAGAGTCGATTCGTCGACGTCTTGCGGGCGCTGTGGGCTCCCGATCTCGATGGAGCGATCGCCTTGCGCGGCAAATACGGCGTGGACCTTTTGGTGGTCACCCGGGTGCGTCGTGACGATGACGTGTACGCGGCAACCACAATTTTCGCCAACGTGTACCGTGAACTCGCCGAGCGGCTCGGCAATCGAGAGCCGGCCATTCTGCACCCGCCGGCGAATTCGGTCGTATTTGCGACTGAAAACTGCCAAATCATCGACCTGAACCGGCTTAAGCGCTGAATTTCTGTGTAACTTTGCTCGGTGATTGCTTCATGGATATGCTGGAGGGCACCATCCATGAGCAAGACCTGTCCATCCTGCGGTTCCGAGCTACCGACCGATGCGCCGGGCGGGATGTGCCCGAAGTGCCTGCTAGCCGGTGGCCTCAACGATTCCGGTAAAACCAGCGACTACACGCCATTTGAGCCACCAAGCGTGGCCGAGGTGGCAGCGCTGTTTCCACAGTTGGAGATCATCGAATTGCTCGGCGCTGGGGGCATGGGCGCGGTCTACAAAGCTCGCCAGCCCGGCCTCGATCGCATTGTTGCGCTAAAAGTCCTGCCACAGCGGGACGACCCCGCATTCGCCGAGCGGTTTACTCGCGAAGCCCGGACGCTGGCGAAGCTCAATCATCCCGGCATCGTCACGGTTTTCGACTTCGGGCAAACCGCGGGGCTCTACTACTTCGTGATGGAGTACGTCGAGGGCGTCAATCTCCGCGAAGCCGAACGCGCGGGAACGCTTAAGCCGGCGGAGGCTTTGGCCATCGTGCCGCAGATCTGCACTGCCTTGCAATTCGCTCATGATGCCGGCGTAGTTCACCGCGACATCAAGCCCGAGAACATTCTGTTGGACAAACAGGGCCGGGTGAAGATAGCGGACTTCGGCTTGGCGAAGTTACTCACATCCGGAACAACGCCGCAACCGCTGACCCACACCCACCAAGTGATGGGCACGATTCACTACATGGCCCCCGAGCAATGGGAGAAGCCCGCGACGGTCGATCACCGGGCCGACATTTATTCGCTTGGCGTCGTGTTCTATGAATTGCTCACCGGCGAGTTACCGCTGGGCCGGTTCCCACTGCCTTCCGAAACAGTCCACGTCGATGTGCGGCTCGACGAGATCGTACTGCGGACACTGGAGAAGCAGCCCGACCGGCGATATCAACATGCGAGCGATGTTAAGACGGATGTGGAGAAGGTGACAACTCCGGCAATGGAGCGTGCGGCCGCTGGACGACACATGGAACTGCTGCTCGACGAAACAGATCACGTTCGTCGAAAAATGCAGAACATCGTCGGGCCAACCGCTACGATTTTCTTGCTAATTCTCCCGCTTGCTTTGGAACACCTATTCGGATTCACTTTGAGTTTCATCACCTTCCCAATAGGGCTGATTTTGATCTGGATCATAGCAGTGATACCACTGCTGATGGCATGGTCGCTGAAACAACATTGGGAAACCATTTATAAGGGTCATCGAATTATCTTTGAAGGTGGGATGACAGGAATTTCGGCATGGCTAAGAGGAACTCCTGTTTTGCGACTGTATATGGATGGTCGTTGCGTAGCGCAAAGTGGTTGGCATCGGTGCATCGAACTCGACGGAACGGTCCCATCGGGCGAAGGCACGGGCGATCGCATTATTGCATGTCCTGATGTGGGCTTTTCGTATCTTCACTTGCGCCTATTTGCGGAGGTAACCACGGTCCCTTTAATTCCAATCGCGACCTCGCCGCCAAAACCAATGGCGACTATTCGGGAGCAACAGGATGCAGAAAGAACTGGGCCGCCGACGAGTAAAAGAGAAGAACCGATTCTCCTCTTCGACGAGACGGATCGATCCGCGCGACGGCTTCAACATTTTGCCGGATTCGCTGGGTTGTTTTTTATTGGATTCGGACTCATTCTGGCCGTCGGGTTCACTGGCCTGCTGCCATTTAGCATCGCGTTGTGTGCCGGGGGTGTTGGCCTGCTCGTGGTCGCAGGTCGTATTCGCCAACAATGGGAGGTCGATTACCTCGGGCACATCATCCGCTTCGAGAATGGTGTATTCACCTCCGGAAGCCTGATGATCGATGGCCGGGTGATGGCTTCCGGCGGAATCGGATTGTGGACTGAGTTGAATGCGCGAATCCCGAGCGGCCCCGGTGCAGGCGATCGCATTGTCGCTCGAACGAATGCAGGCCTTCTAAGTTTTCGGCTCCGGCTGTTCGTCCAGCCCGCCGCGGCAGAAAGTTCGCAAGGCAACACTTCCAACACGACAGTCCCAAAATCCACAGGGCAACATCGAAAGGAAGCCTTAGCGATCCTCCTGGCCGTTCTTGGCGTAATTGGAGTCGTGTTATTCCTTTCGTTCGAAGGTACTGGCGAACGGGGGCAATGGGCTTTCCGAATGGGAAAACCGGATGCGTGGTTGATTTGGGAAAACCGCACCAATGGAACTGGGTTCGAATTGAATTGGCTGAGGTGGTCAGTGGGTATCGGCGTGGCCAGCCTGATCGCTTTGTCCCAGGCGGTACGGTGGTGGCCGCGAAGTTTGGAGACGCCTAGTCAGCCGGCCGCTGCCTCCCTGCCGAGTTTCTACAGGCACGTCGCGCTACCGGTGGTGACATTTGGAGTCTTATGGGGTTGTGCACTTGCAATCCTCGCCGCCCGTTCGTCCGATTTGTCCCACGATTTTGTTGTCGGGGGGATTGCAATTGCAGGTGTCGATATTTTGATCTTCGGTATGCCACTACTCATTTGGCGGTGGCTGGCCAAAAGACGACAGCAGTCGATGTTGGCGTTTGCTTGGAATTGCTCTTTAGTCCAGAGCGTTAGAGCCGAGCCATTTGTAGGTCACGCCGCTCTATTTTGCTTCGTGCTTGCAATAGCTGCACATGGTTTGAACTGGATTCATGGGAATTCCGGAGGACTGAACCTTTGGGCACACGGTTTTGCCTTACAGCCCTGGGGACCAGCGAGCGCGACACTGCTCGGATTCGGAAGCGTCCTCTTTTTGCTAGGGCAGTATGCAAAAATGCCGCTGTTGACGCGAAGGGTGATTTGGGGTTTGGCTGCAGTCACTCTGGTAGGGGCAATCGCCTGTCAATCAGCCACATTTTCCTGGCTCGGCACAATACGCCAGTCGGGCCTCACCATCGAAGGAGTGGTGATTCCAGCCGAATTTGACATCACATATCGCCCAGATTTTGGCATATTCGTGGTACCGATCTCGACGATCATCGGTTTCATCTTTGGAGTGTTGCGAATGGTCGAGAGTTCGTCTTCAAGGGCGTTTTGAGGACAACGGATGTGTGCGTCGAAAGACCCGCACAAAATCGGAGTCATATGTAGGAGAGTAAGAGTGATACCATATGGCCATGGATTTGCTGCCCGCTGATTTCCGCCTCCTCGATCGGATCGAGCAGATGATGCAAAAGGTCCGCGATCGGTTGTTGCGTTGCACGGCGGCGTTGGAAGCGGCCGGAGTGCCCTACGCTGTGGTTGGGGGCAATGCCGTCGCAGCATGGGTGGCGCGAGTTGATGAATCGATGGTGCGGAACACCAGGGACGTTGATATTCTTATTCGCCGTTCGGACCTGCCGGCGGCGAAGACAGCGTTGGAAGCGGCAGGTTTCGTTTATCGTCATGCGACTAGCATCGACATGTTTTTGGATGGGCCCGGCGCGAAGGCGCGTGATGCGGTGCACGTGGTCTTCGCTGGTGAGAAGGTGCGCCCGGAATACGTGATGCCGGCCCCGAACGTCACCGAAGTCGAGCCAGAAGCGTCATACAAGATTTTGAATCTCGATGCGTTGGTGTGCATGAAGCTGACCTCATTTCGTGACAGCGATCGAACTCATTTGCGCGACATGATCGAAGCGGGAATGTTAAATGCAGATTGGTTGCAGCGTTTGCCAATCGAGTTAGCGCCGCGCCTCAAAGAGCTGCTCGACAATCCGGAAGGATTATTTGCTAACCAGCCGGAAGCGTGAGCGACGGTGTACGACGGGAACCGTCATTTACGCTTCTGATTCGTTGGATTCAAAGAATTGGCAGCGCGATCCGTGGCCTCGGATCTGCAATCGTCTCGCAGCACTCCTGCGCCGCACCGACAAACTCCTCCGTTACCACATCGCCATAGAGCGTAAACGGCGACGCCTCACTCACGAGCACCGGCACGGTATTCCCCACCAGTCGAGTCGGTCCGTCGAAAACCACGATGTGATCGGTCATCGTCCGGCCTGTCAGCGCGTAGTCGCCGCGTTTCGCGGGCCCTTCCACAAGGACATCAACTGTCTGGCCAATCCAACGTCGGCCCTCGGCCAGACTGCACGCGCTTTGATCCAAGAGCAGATCATTGTTTCGGCGTTTCTTCACTTCTTCCGGCACATCGTCCGGAAAAAGTTCATCCGCCTTGGTGCCGGGCCGGGGGCTGTATTTGAAAATGAAGCTATTCTTGAACTGAGCTTCGCGGACCAGTTCGCGGGTACGCTCAAACGCCGCCTCAGTCTCACCGCAAAAGCCGACGATGAAGTCGCTCGACACCGCTACGCCAGGGATCACTTCACGTGCACGAGCCAGCATCTCGCGGTAGAAGGCCACCGTGTACAGTCGCTTCATTCGCCGCAGGACTTCATCATCTCCATGTTGCGCTGGCACATGCAGGTACTTGCAGACCTTGGGTAAATCCCGGACGGATTGGAGCAAATCGTCGGTCATGTCCTTGGGGAAGTTCGTCACGAACTTGATTCGTTCAATTCCCGCTGTGTCGTGGATCAGTGCCAGCAGATCCGAGAGCCGATAGGTCGTGCCGCCGTCAATGTAGCGATAGCTGTTCACCGTTTGGCCGACGAGGGTGATTTCCTTGCAGCCCTGGTCGGCCAGTTGGCGGATCTCAGCCAACACGTGCGCCGGCGGCCGGCCTTGTTCGGGGCCACGAACTGATGGCACGATGCAATAGGTGCAGAATTTGTCGCAACCGAACTGAGTGCGAACAAACGCCTGGAATGCCGTGGGCCGCATCGACGGCTCTCGCAGCGCGTCGTAGCTCTCGAACGATTCGGTGATCTGAAGCTTCGATGCATCGGCCCGGCCCAGCGAGTACGCTGTCTGTCGGCCTTCGCCGGCGATCACTTGATTAATCATCTCCGGCAGCTTCGCAAGTTGCCCCGGGCCGCAGACAATGTCCACGTACGGAGCGCGTTTGAAGATGATGTCCTGATCCTTTTGCGCCATGCACCCTAATACGCCGACGACCGTGCCCGGCCGCTCTACCTTTTGCTTGCGCACGCGCCCCAGCGCGGAGTAAATCTTCTCCTCGGCGTGTTCGCGGACGGAACAGGTATTGAAGAGCAGCAGATCGGCTCCCGCCGGGTCGTGAACGAGTTGATATCCCGCTCGGCGCAAAGAGCCGACGACGAGCTCGCTATCGAGCACGTTCATCTGGCAGCCAACAGTTTCGAGGTACAGCGTTTTCACGGTGTCAGTTTGCACAGGATTACTAAATGGCAATAGATCAATGTATCAAAGGTGTGCACTCACCGACTACGAGTTCGGACTCCGTCGGTCCAACCTTCAATGTCGGTCGTTTCTGGACGAAATCGCCAAATTGCTAACGTCTGACTAATTCTCGCTGATGGGCCAAGCGTCGAGATAGGTCTTCAGTGCGGGGATTTCCGCGGACAATCCTTCGACAAAGGCTCGCCCATCGGCGACGAGGGCCCGTTCCTGATCGTATTCCAGATCGCCGGTTAGGACCCGCGTCCGAAGGAAGACAAAATATGTATCCAATGTGTCGAACAGACAGTAATCATTAATTTCTTGCAACTGGTCCGCTCGCCACATCTCGAGCACTTTGTCGCCGCTGACTTCGAGCTTGCCCGGCATGCCGATCATCTTCGCGAGCAGATTCAGCCCGCCGACCATCCGGCACGCGCCATAGTTGGTGAAGAACTCTTGCAGATCAAGGCTGTTGCCGTTGAAGCGGTGCCGGCTGTGCAGAATGTGATCGCGCAGTGACAGGCCATAGCGATACGCCGCCAGCTCCAAGAGCGGCAGGTCGAACCCGCGGCCATTAAACGTGACGAGCTTGGTTTTCTCGTAGTGGTCCACGCCGAGCCAGAATTTCTTGACCACTTCGAGTGGCCGAAAGTGCGGCGCGTCGAGACAAGTGACCTTTTGCAGGCGGAAGTCAGTGCCGACACGGATGACGCACACAGCGACAGGAATTTGAAAAGTAACCGGGAGAAAATCGGACCCACTAATGGAGGCTTCCCGGGCCTCGGCCCGGGCTCGCTCAATGGCGGCCTCTGGTGTCAACAATTCGCCGGGATATTTGACGCGAGCTAAAAGTTCGCCGTCGGGCACACTCTCAGTGTCAACAATCAAGAAGCCCGTGCGGGTGCTCGGTTCGCAATTCTGGCCAGTCGCGGTTTCGGTGGACGTCATGCCATTCTTCCGCATTTTGTGACGCTCCTGGCCAGAATGAGCCCTGGCAGGGGCTAGGGTCAATGTCCGTTGCCGGCCCGATTGCGGCATTTTTGCGTCGCCGGGGGAATTGTAACGACCGGGCGGTCTGGTCGGAACGGGCCGTTTGCGGTTATTCTCTGACGGCGAGCGGCGGGTTTATCCCCGCCGTGCGTCTAAAGTGCCAGGGATAGGCGATTGATCAGCGACCCACAAAGTCTCGCTCCGTGCCGTATCGCACTGATTAAGCCCAGTGCCCTCGGCGACATCGTCCATTCGCTTCCCGTACTGTCGGCCCTGCGGCAGCGATGGCCCAATGCCCAAATCACCTGGGTGGTTAACCGCTCCTATGCCTCGCTGTTGAATGGCCATCCCGATCTGGATGCTATCCTGCCCGTGGATCGGGCCGCCTTTAGAGATGGCCCGATTACGGGCGCTACCACAATGATCCGGCTGGCCCGTCGGCTTCACGACGGACACTTCGATCTCGTCATCGATTTGCAAGGGCTGCTGCGAACTGGATTGATGTGCCTGGCGACCGGCGCGGCGAGACGAATCGGTTTCGCGAATGCCCGTGAAGGCGCTCCTTGGTGTTACACCGATAGAATCTCGGTCCCGGACGCCGATCAGATTCACGCCGTCGATCGCTATTGGCGCGTGGTGGAAGCGATCGGCGCGGGTGATTGCCCGAAGAAGTTTTTCGTTCCGATTCCGGACATGGCGCGGTCTCAAGTCAGTTCATGGCTCGCGGCGTGGCCACGACCATGGGTCGTGCTCGGCGTTGGGGCACGCTGGGTCACCAAGCGTTGGCCGCCACACAACTTCGCGGCCCTGGCGCGGCGAGCACTTGATCGATTCGGCGGCTCGGTGATATTCATCGGCGGCTCCGAAGATGCCACGGCCGTGCAAAGTGTCAAATTGCACAAGCCGGCGCTAGATCTCTGTGGCAAGACATCGCTACCTCAACTGGCCGCGGTTTTGGAACGCGCCGATGTTGTGCTTGCCAATGACACAGGACCGTTACACCTCGCCGCGGCCTTGGGCCGGCCAACCATCGCCCCGTATACTTGCACTCTCGTAACGCGGCACGGACCATATGGCCAAGCGCACCGAACAGCGAGTGCCATGGTGCCGTGTCATGGCAGCTATCGCAAAACTTGCGATCATATGAGTTGCCTGCCGACGCTACCGCCCGAACGATTGTTCGGTTTGTTAGACGAGGTCATGTCCGGATGGGTAACGCGCAAACGCGCCTGATTCTCGCCAGCGGCTCACCCGCCCGCCGCGAATTGCTCGCGCGACTGGGCCGGCCATTCGAAGTCATTCCCGCCAAAGTCGAAGAACCGCTCGAAGCCGGCACCGGCGACGCTCGCAGTTATGTCGCGCATATCGCTTGGATAAAGGCGGCCGCGGTCGCCGCGTCGATCGATCGCGGCATCATCATCGCCGCTGACACGGTCGGCTGGCTCGACGGCCGGCCCGTCTTGAAGCCGGAAGACGAAGCGGACGCGCGGCGAATCCTCACTTCGCTGGGTGGACGAGATCACGAACTCTGGACCGGAGTCGTCCTCTGGCGACGGCCCGATAATTTGCAATTCGTTTGGCAGGAGATGAGCCGGGTGACGATGAAAGCGATGAGCCCGGCCGAACTGGACCAATACATCGCGACGCGGCAATGGGTCGGCTGCAGCGGAGCCTATGCAATTCGCGAGGAAGGCGACCCGTTGCTCTCTGTCGAAGGCAGCGTGACGAACGTCATCGGTCTGCCAATGGAATCTTTGGTGGAACGATTGCGAATCTTGGAACAGGTCTAACCGCGGCGGGTGCCGGCGCGTTTGCGCGGCGGCTCGTTCGTGCGGCTATAGGTGACAGAGAAGTCGCCGAAATCAATTTTTGATTCTTTGGTGCTGTCGAAGAGAGTTTCAAGCGTATTGCCGAGCATCATTCCATCCATGCGATAGAAATTGAATTTCCCAGCGCGGCGGAATCCGACCAGACCGGCCATGCGCAGAAGTGTGAGATGATGACTCACTGCCGGCTGCGATTGCCCAAGCATTTGGCACAAGGCGGATACGTGCATCTCGCCCTCGCGCGAAAGTGTGAGGAGAATGCGGAGCCGGCTGTCGTCGGCGAGCAGTTTGAATACTTGGGTGAGCGTGGCGAGCGTGCGATCGGACATGGGCACCGGCTGGGTCTTACCGGCTCGTTTCATGGACATGATCGCACTCCGACGACTCGGGCAAATCCATCGTCACAGTAACACACTATGATCCGTTGCCCTACGCCGGCAACCGCTGGACTCGGCTTCCACAGCTAGCGCTCGCATGTTATGGAGCGTTTTCGGGAGGTTCCGCATGTCGCGGGCACGATTGGCTTGGGCATTGTCGCTGGCGATTCATCTCTCGATGATCGCCGCGATTTATTGCGCCACCACGCATGCACCGACCGCCGCGCCGGGCATGGAAATCGGCACAGTGTCGTTTGAAGTGCAACTCGGCGCCGATGTCCCGCGGACGTTACCCGCCATCACCGCACTGCCGTTAGCCGCCGACCCAGTGCAAACGACCTTTGAGCCAATTACGCAAGTCGCCGCGACTGATGCAGCGCAACCCTCCCCTACCCCTCCCTGGAAGGGAGAGGATAAGAACGTTCTTATCCCCTCCCTTCCAGGGAGGGGTAGGGGAGGGTTGGACAGCGAATTACCAAGCGGCGTATCCACAGTCTTTTTTGGCGTACCTGCCACTGGCGCATCAATCGTTTACGTGATCGATCGCTCGGCGTCCATGGGGCTGGAAGGTCGTCTCCAGCGCGCGGCGCGCGAAGTCGCCGCGAGCTTGGCTCATCTTCCAGTGGAGACACGCGTGCAAGTGATTGCATATTCTCGAACTGCGGACACTCTCTGCGGCGGGCCAGGGCTAATGCCGATTGAACGGTCGCTCGTCGCCAACACCAGCCAGCGCTTGGCACAGCTTGCCCCCGAAGGCGGCACCGACCACGTCCGTGCGATCAAAGCCGCCCTCTTGCTCGAAGCCGATGTCGTCTATTTCTTGACCGACGAGGATGACCTCACGCCGGCAGATGTGAAGTCCGTTACCGAATACAACCGCGGCCGGTCGGTGATTCACACAATCTGCTTGGTAAACCCCGGCATGCCAAATACGCCGATCCAAGAACTCGCTCGCCGCAATCGCGGCCAGTTCCGCACCGCCAAATAAAAACCCCCGGCGGCTCGCCGGGGGCTAACAGTTGAGTTAGTTTTTCTTACCACTGACCACTGGTCATGCTTTCTTCTTGCAGGTCGGCCCTTCCTTGGCGTCTTTCTTCTCGGTGATATGGCCGGTGCCGGCGGCTTTGATCTCGGCCGCCTTGTCCTTGTTGAGCTGGATCCAGCTCTGCCACTGGGCCGGGACGTTGGCTTCGAGGTAGATTGCCTCAACCGGACATTCCGGCACGCAGGCTTCGCAATCGATGCAATCAACGTCATCGATCCAAAGCATCATGTCGTCTTCGTAAAAGCACTCAACCGGGCAGACCACACAGCAATCGGTGTATTTGCAGTCGTTGCACGGTTCACAGACGGTATGCGTCATGGAGTCAGGTTCCTTTCGCGCTTTCGAGGCCAGCCCGGTCGAAGGCCGGGTCGGCAGCCTTGTAATGATAGTTTTCGGTTTTGTCAAAGGCTAGGAAAAACTCCGGCTTAGCTAGGGTCAATTTTTTCACTTCGATTAAAGTGCTGGATACCGATCTCGAACTTGGCCGATACTGAATTCAAGTACATTCATTGCAGCACCCCACGGAGCCGCACCATGTTTTTCCGGGTCATTTTTGCCGCGATTTTGGGCGGCGCGTTTGTTTTCGGGGCTGCCTTCGCGGAGCATATGCTCCTGGACTGGACCGGACGGACCTTCAAGAAACCCGAAAACGAAGCGGCATTGCGGGAGGAATTGAAGACGCATTTCAAGGAACCCGGCATCTACGGCACGCCAAGCCGGCCCGATAACTATGGCCAAATGACCTTGGCGGAAAAGAAAAAGATGCACGAAGACATTGCCCCGCTCTACAAGCAGGGTGCCGCCTGGATTGTGATTCCGCCGACTAACGAAGACATGATGAACAACCAGCAGCTTTACCTGCAATACGGCGCTAGCGCTCTGGCCGCGTTGTGCGTTGCCGTGGTTCTCAGCCTGACTCGGCCCGACGTCGGATTTCTCGGCCGCTGGTTTGCGGCCATCGTATTGGGCATGTTCTGCTGGCTCTCATCGAGCGCATCGTACTTCATCTGGTACCGCTACCCGTGGGCGTACATCCAAGATGAGCTGCTGTGCAAACTCCTCGAGTGGGCCGCCGGCGGCTTCATCATCGCACTCATCGTCCGGCCTCGCTACCAGTCGATGCAGTATTGATTCGGGTATTGGCAACGAGCCGGAAGCGCGAGCGACGGTGTATTCAAAGACCGTCGCTCACGCTTCCGGCTCGTTAAGAATTCGCATTTTGCACGACGAACATTTTCGCATTGCAATGACCGATGATGTTCGCCTGAGCAACGATTTCTGACAATTTGGGCACTTCAGGCCAAACCGCGTTCTAATTTGGTTTTCCTTGTAGGCGAGGAAAATCAGGGAGCCAAAGAAGATGAGCATTACAAGAGACAGACATAGAGTCGACACATCTGCGTTGGAGAACAAACGCGTCTTTTTGAAAACAAGTGACGAAATCAACAGTGCAAAGCACAAGAAGAATCCGAAGCCGATGAATCGACTCACGAGCCTCTGCATCGTGACTTCCCCGATGCGTGCGTTGGACGCGAATGTCTCCATTGGAACTCTGGGACCACTTGTGTCTTCCGCTCGGCCGATCGCGGGAGCTTCTGCAACACGCCGGCCGCAGCGGTGGCAATTGCCCGATTCCAAGATCAATTGCAATCCGTCCCACGCTTCGCCACAGCGCGGACAATGATATGCCGGTGGATCGAGTCGCACCCAGTTCATTCGGACAATGAGCCAATAAATCAGTGTGACCACAATTGGCGGGCCAACGACAATCATGAAAGTCAGGCCACCAAGTGCCACCTCATCGTCGGCGTTTCGGTCGATCCAAGTGTCGAGAGATGGTTCAAATTTGGAGATCAAAATTGCACTTAAGATGTAACCAACGACAGCAGGAGCAAGAAAGGCAAAAAAACGGAGGATAAGCCAGCGGTCGGCTTGCTTCTGCATCGCTCGCAGTTCATCGACCGTAAACATGCCATCATATTATTCGCCAGATCCGTCAATCAATTTTCATTGCATCGCATACGGATCCACATCCACTTGAAACTCCACGCCGCTCGGAGCCCTCGCGCTCCCCAGCACTTCGCGCAATAGCTGATGCAGCGCGGCAGAGCCCGGCGACTGCAGTTGGAAATGAAAGCGGTAGTAGCCATTGAGCTTGTGAATGGGCGCCTCGGCGGGGCCGAGCACGCGGACGCCGTCGGCTTTCGCCAAGCGAAATGCGCCAGCGAGCTTTTCCGCGAATTCCGCGGCCTTCGCCTGATCCTGGCTGCGGATGACGAGCCGAGCGAGTCGCTGGAATGGCGGGTATTGATGCGCTTGCCGTTGCGCCATCTCGTCGCGGACGAAGCCGGCGTAATCGTGCCGCACTGCGTAAGCGATGCCCGGATGTTCCGGGGCGTAGGTCTGAATCAGCACCCGGCCGCCACGAGGTCCACGGCTCGCCCGGCCGGCGACTTGGGCCAACAGTTGGAATGTCCGCTCCCCAGCACGGAAGTCCGGAATGTGCAACGCCACGTCCGCATTCACGACGCCGACCAGCGTGACGTTCGGGAAGTCGAGTCCCTTAGCGATCATCTGCGTCCCAAGCAAGATGTGCACCTCGCCGTTGCGGAATGCTTCCAGCACCTTGGCATGACTGCCGGGGCGCGACATTGTGTCGGAATCCATCCGTCGCACGACGAACTCGGGGAACTTCTCGGAGATTTCGGTTTGCAGTTTCTCGGTGCCGAGGCCCTGATACTTCACCGCACCTTGCTGGCAGATGGGGCACGACGTTAGCGGCGCTTTTTCGAAGCCGCAGTAATGGCACACCAGCGCTTGCCGCTGGCGGTGATAAGTCATCGCCAGATCGCAATAGTCGCACGGTGCCACGTAGCCGCAGCTTGGGCAATGCACGATCGTGTTGAAGCCACGCCGATTGAGCAGCAGCATCACCTGCCCACCAGCCGCAAGCGCGGTGCGCATCGCCTTTTCCAACGGTTGAGAGATTCCGCCGACAGGTTTCTCGTGCCGCAGATCGATGAGCTTCACCGGCGGCATAGGCAAGTCGAGCACCCGCTGCGGCAATTCGAGCAGCGTGTAATGCCCCTTCTGCGCGTTGTGCCAGCTTTCGAGCGACGGCGTCGCTGAGCCGAGCAACACCGGCACGTTTTCCAGCCGAGCCCGCATCACCGCGGTATCGCGGCCGTGGTAGCGCGGTGTCGATTCCTGCTTGAAACTCGTCTCGTGTTCCTCATCGACCACAATCAAGCCGAGGTTCGGCGTCGGCGCGAACACTGCACTGCGTGCGCCGACCACGACGGCCACCCCGCCCCCCGCGACCTTGCGCCATTGGGCTCCGCGGTCGGCGTCGCCGAGGTGACTATGCAGCACCGCCACCTCGCCGCAGCGGCCGCGAAATCGCTCAATCGTCTGCGGAGTGAGGCTGATCTCCGGTACCAGCACGATGGCTTGCTTGCCTTGCCGAACGGTCTCTTCAATCGCTCGGAGATAGAGCTCAGTCTTACCGCTTCCCGTGACCCCATGAAGCAGGAAGGCGTGGAAGCCGCCTTGAGTAATGGCCGTTTCGATCGGTGCCCAGGCGGCTAGTTGATCGTCATTCCAAACAAGTGGCTCTTGGTTCGTGACTAGCACACTGCCCGGCTCGGCCACGGGGCTGCCGGATTCGACCCGTCGGCGTTCGCGGCGGAGATAGCCTTTGCCAACAAGCGCGGCAATCACGCCGGGTCCGCACTTGGCGAGCCGGGCGAGGTGGCCCTGTTCGAGCGGACCGGTGTGGCGACGCAGATGCGCGAGCACGATTTCTTGTTTGGCAGTGAGTTGCGCGGGCGGCGAAGGAATTTCGTCGGGCAGGACCAGATCGACAAAAACCTGTTGCCGGGTGCCAGCCTCCTCGCGCACGCCGGCCGGCAGCGCGGCTTGCAGAACCTGGCCCCAGCCGCAGAGATAGTAGTCCGCCACCCAGCGCGTCAACCGGAGCAGCCGTTCGTGCAAGATTACTTCTCGATCGATGATTCGCACGATCGATTTGACCGCCCGCGGCGGGACGTGTTGATGCAGCCCGACGCAGTAGCCGGCTTCGATCTTATCGCCGCGACCGAAGGGGGCCTCGACACGCATCCCGGGCTGTAGCGACGCGGTTAGTTCATTGGGCACGCCGTAAGTGTAAGCTTGATCGAGCGGTCGGTCGAAAACGACGTCGGCGAAGTGAGTCGTCAACGGCGCGAGCCGGGCCCGTTCCCGCGGCATTTCGGGCGGCGGCTCGTCAAATAATCGCGGAACAGCGGCCATCGCTGTCATGTTAGCAGCGTAGCCAGATCGGATTTGGAAATGGATGTCAGTTGCACCTTTGCGTAGACTGATTCTTAGCGTCAAATGTGCGTACCGCGATGCAGATCTCTAACGGACACAAATTGTTTCTCCGTGGTGTTGGCCGATTCAACGGTCAATTCAACGTTGTGCGTCTGGGCAACCTGACCGAACCTCTGCGACATTCCTTCTGGAACTCCAAGGAAATAGAGGATAGTCACCGCGTCAAAGCTGATTGGGGTATTCCACTGGATCTGATTCCTTTTTATGGTGACTGGCATGATGTTATTTGCCTCAACGCTCGTTCTGGCGAGATTATTTTGCTGAATGACGCGCGGCAGACTCGACACAATTGGCACTCGCCCGTTGATTTTGTTGCGTCACTCATTCAAGCTCAAGATTGGTCCGTCAATACGCGAGTTTCTGTCGTCGAAGAGTGGCTAGATCCAGACCTCAAATAGCAGGTGCAGAACCTCGTTGAAACACGTGAGACTTATTCAGATGTTGCGCACTCTGACTCTCGGGCTTATTTGGGTCAGCATGGGATTGGCCGCCGACGACCGGCGTGCCGGCAAAGACCCGACCGAGCTCATCCCCACCGATGCGGCTGCTTTTGTGCAGGTGCGGGTGAAGCGATTTTTCGACTCGCCGGTCGGAAAGCAGTTCGCGGCAAAAGTGCCCAAAGAAGTCGCGGACATGAACCGCGAACTGACGAAGTCATACGGGCTGAAAGTGACTGAGGTCGAGAGTATCAGCTATGTTTGGCCGAGGCTCGATCCCGCGAACCCGGCCGAGCCACCGGTAACCGTCATTGTCACGCGCGAGCCGTACGATCGTAACCGAGTCAAAAAGAGCATCGGCGAAGTGACGAGCAAGGAGGGCGCACCCAAACAAAAGGAACCGCTCCCTCCGATTCTTTTGGAAAAAGATCTGATGGTCGGCCCCAGCTGGGCCATTTACGCTCTCAGTCCGGATGTCCTCGTGGCCGGCACGCACCCACGACAAATTGCGGCCTATGTTGAGTTGCACAATCGCAAGACTAAGCACGGCCAGCTCGAGCCGGTGTTTCGCGTCGCGATGGCCGAGTGCCCGCTCATCGCCGGCATCGCGGGCAGCGGCGGCATTCCGTGGACATTGCCCAAGCCGCTCGAATCGCTGAAACCTTTGAACGATGCGACCTCGATGGGAATGGCCGTCTTTATCAAAGACAATTTGGTCGTCCGCACTGTCGCCGAGTTCCCCGTGGGTAAGGCCGCCGATGGCCGCGAGGCGCTCGGGTCACTCCCCGGACTGGCGCCAGTCTTTGCGAATGCCCCGCCGAACATGAGTTATTTGAAGACCGTCGCCCTCTTGATTCCCACGGCCCGTGCCGAAGTCGATGGCACGACGCTGCGCTTGGCTGCCGGACTTCCACCTGAAGCCGTCACTAACATCCTGAACCAAATGGGCGGCATCGGCTTGACCCTAAAAGAGAAAAACGATCTGCGTGAAATCGGCATCGCACTGAACAAATATCACGACGAACACCAGCAGAAGTTCCCGTCGCATGCGATCTACTCGGCTGACGGAAAACCGCTGTTGAGCTGGCGGGTTGAGCTGTTGCCGACGCTCGGCCAAAAAGAGCTGTACGCCAAGTTCAAACGCGACGAACCGTGGGACAGCGACAACAACAAGAAGCTGATCGCCGAGATGCCGCCAGTCTTTTTCAACACGCGCACAGGTCAGCCGAAGGAGAAGGGCCTCACCAACATTCAGCTTTTCGTCGGCGAGAAAGCCGCGTGGCCCAAGAGCAAGGAATCGTTCGGGCTGAAACAAATCAAAGACGGTACCGCCAACACGCTGATGCTCGTGCAGGCCGCGGATCCAGTCATCTGGACGAAGCCGGACGACTTGGAATACGACCCCCAGAAACCGCTGCCAAAGCTCGGCGTCGGCGGCCAGCCGGTGGGTGTCATGTTGTTCGACATGTCCGTGCGTGAACTGCCAGCGACATGGCCAGAGAAGAACTGGCGCGCGATCATCACGCCAGCCGGCGGTGAGCCCGTGGAATGGCCGAAGTAAAAGAGCCGCGCACGCAGTAAGCGAAGCTTTGGACCGCCTAATGCGTGCGCGGCTCTTTACCTTCGCAGCAGTTGATCCGCCAAGACCAGCAAAAACAACCCCACCGAAATCACGCCATTGACCTGAAAGAACGCGCGATTGACGCGGCTCAAATCGTCAGGTCGCACTATCCAGTGCTCGTAGATCAAAAGTCCGGCGACCGCGATGACCCCTACCAAGTAGACCAAACCCAATTGCGGTTGCGCCACGACGTACAGCAAAATCAAGAGTGCCGCCATCACCGCGTGGCACAGCGCTGCTAACCGCAATGCTCCCGGCACGCCCAAGGCCACGGGCACACTGTGCAACTTCGCACGGCGATCGAAATCCACATCTTGGCACGCGTAAAGAATGTCGAAACCCGCGACCCAGAAGAGAACCGCGCCACCCAGTATCAACGG
Source organism: Gemmataceae bacterium (assembly GCA_045802605.1). Classification (GTDB taxonomy): domain Bacteria; phylum Planctomycetota; class Planctomycetia; order Gemmatales; family Gemmataceae; genus JBJMQS01. The sequence goes on from JBJMQS010000020.1 coordinate 54,615, forward strand.
CGTCTGCAAGTCATGCGGACCATGGATCGCAATCCAGGCCGCGAGAGGTGCGAGCATGAGCGATGCACCGAGCCAGAAGTGAGCCAATGCGGTGAATCGTTTCGTCAGCGAATATCCGCAAATGAAAACCAAGACTGGTCCACTCAGATAGAGCGGCCACGGATTACGGAATAACAGAGTCGAGAACACGAAGATCGCGCCGCTCGCTGACAGAAATGCGATGACAGCCGGGACGCTCAATAACCCCGCCGGGAGATGCCGCCCTGCAGTGCGGGGATTCTCCGCATCGATCCGGCGATCGACGAGACGATTGAATGCCATCGCCGCCGAGCGGGCCGACGCCATGCAGAGCAGAATGCCGAGTAAGTCAAACCAGCGAAAAGGCTCCAATTGCCACGCGAGTACTGCACTCGTTAGCGCGAATGGCAGCGCAAAAATGGTGTGGCTAAAGCGAATGAGTTCCAAGAAGAGGCGAATTCGTTGCAGCATGCAGAAGAATCTAACCACAGAGGCACAGAGAGCACAGAGAAAACCGTTTTCTCCGTGTTCTCTGTGCCTCTGTGGTTAACTCTTGCACGAATTCTCGTGCTTCGCTATATCTCGCCCGGATTTTCTCGACATCGCCACGGAGGGCGGCATGGCCAGTTACCGAGGACACCTGTTTACTTCAACCGGCCTGGGCATCGCTTATGCCGGGCTCTCCATCTGGCAATTGCACGTCGATTGGCCGATTGCCGCCGTGGGCGGCCTCCTTTGTGCGGTCGGTGGCCTGTTGCCTGATCTCGATAGTGACTCAGGCGTGCCCGTCCGCGAGATGATGCATCTCGCGGCTGCGCTCGCCCCGATTCTTCTCCTCCGACGAATGGCCAGTTACGGCTTGTCGCACGAGCAAACCTTTCTCGCCTGCGCCGGCGTCTATTGCTTCGTGCGCTTCATCCTGTTCAACCTCTTCCGCAAAATCACGGTCCATCGCGGCATGTATCACAGCATCCCGGCGATGCTAATCGCCGGCTTGGTCGTGTTTCTGGCGTGCGAACATCCTGACTTCGAGGTACGATCTTTCCTCGCCGTCGGAATTATGATTGGATTCCTGTCACACCTGGTGCTCGACGAACTCTGTTCTGTGGACATCAATGGCGTCGTGCCCAAGCTCAATAGCTTTGCCGGCACCGCGGTGAAGTTTTACTCGCCGTCCAAGTCGGCCACACTGTTTACGTACTCGATTTTGGCGGGCCTCAGTTACCTCGCCTACGGCGAAACGCATAACGCCCAGGCCGTGCCACCCGGTTCGACAATTGCCCAGCATGATCCAAATAGCGCTCAGCCGGTGCAACGCCCGATATTGAAATTTCTGGAACGGCCGAATCAAGCCGACGGCTTGCGTTGGAAACCGGCAGCACCCAAGGAAAATCGACCAGTCAATGTTCCTCTGTCAATTCCACCGGGTTAAATGATTCACTTTCTTAGGATGAGAGGAAGTGAACACAACGCCGTTTCCACCTGTCGCATCGAAACCACGCGCCGCTTGGTGGGCTGACTTACCGGCGTCAATCGTCGTCTTCATGGTCGCATTGCCCTTGTGCCTGGCGATTGCGCAGGCATGCGGCGTACCGCCTGAAGCCGGGATTATCACCGGCATCATCGGTGGGCTGGTCCTGGGTTGGCTCGCGGGCTGTCCGCTGCAAGTGAGCGGCCCCGCCGCCGGCTTGCTCGTGCTGGTGCTGGAACTTGTCCGTGCACACGGACAAGCGGGGCTGGGTGTCGCGGTTTTCATCGCCGGGCTTTTGCAACTCACGGCCGCCTGGCTGCGCTTCGGCCAGTGGTTCCGCGCGGTGTCGCCAGCGGTGATCCACGGCATGCTCGCCGGGATCGGTTTGGTCATCATGGCCAAGCAATTTCACGTGCTCGTGGATGCCAAGCCAGCCGACAGTGTCATCGAGAACATTTCAACGATCCCGCACGCCATCGCGAAAGCATTCAACGATCACGACGGCGAGTATCCCCACCATCTCGCGGCAGCAGCCGTCGGCTTATGGGCCATTTTCATTTTGGTAACTTGGAAGCTCGTAACCCCCAAGTGGCTTCATCGCATTCCCGCCGCGCTGGTGGCGGTCGTGGCTGCCGCATTGCTGAGCCAATGGCTGCACAAGGGCGTACTGACGGTCCAGGTGCAAAGCAATCTGTGGTCTGTCGTTAAATGGTTGCCCACTACGGATCGTTCGGTTTGGCTGAATCCGGAAATCCTGAAGGCGGCTCTGGTGATTAGCTTTATCGCCAGTGCCGAGTCGCTCCTCTGCGCAGCAGCGGTCGATCGCATGCGCATCGGAGCGCGGACGCAATACAACCGCGAGCTCGCCGCCCAAGGCGTGGGCAACGTACTCTGTGGATTTTTGGGCGTGCTGCCGATGACTGGCGTCATCGTCCGGAGTGCCGCCAACGTCGAAGCCGGGGCACGAAGTCGGCTCTCGGCCGTATTCCATGGCGCGTGGCTGCTATTGTTCGTGACCTATCTGTCGGCGTTGCTCACCAATGTGCCAACGACGGCGCTCGCCGCGATCTTAATCGTCACGGGTTACAATTTGCTCGACCTGCCGGGGATCAAAGCGCTTTGGCGAACGAGCCGCAGCGAAGTAGCGATCCTAATCGTGACCGCGCTGACGATCGTCAGTACCGACTTGCTGATCGGAGTGGTGACCGGCGTGGCATTGTCGGTCGCCAAGTTGGTCTGGACCTTCTCGCATTTGTCGATCCGCCTCGATATCGAACCGGACCAGCGCAAAGCGATTTTGCACTTGCGCGGAGCCGCCACATTTTTACGGCCGCCATTTCTAGCGGACGAGTTGGAGCGTGTGCCGGCCAATGCCGAGTTGCACACTGACTTGACGCATCTCACCTACGTCGATCATGCGTGTCTGGAGTTGCTTTTGAATTGGGAGAAGCAGCATCACTCGACCGGAGGCCGGCTGGTCCTGGATTGGGATTCGCTGCATGCCCGCTTCCGTTCACCGCGGATGCCGGCCGATCCGCCGCCGATCGCATCAGCGGGCTAAAAAACCATTCGCGAAAAAATTGTGATCCTTCACTAGGCTTGCTCTCGCTGGTATGGTCGAACGCAGCCTTGACTGAGGGGTCTGAGGTTGCGAGCCGGTGGCCGACTTCGGCGGTCCGAAAGCAATCCGCCGATCGCTTTTCCGCCCAGCGGGCCGCCGTTTCCAGAGCTTCGGGCCTTGTCCTCGCAGCAAGGCCCGGGGTTGTCTGAACCAGGGACGTCTGCCAGCGGTCGGCAGGCGTCCCTGTGTTTTGCGTGGGCAATTGACCTAAAACGACAAGACTTGCGAGGACTTGTTGATGCGCGCTATTTCAGCCTTGGCCTGTTTGACGCTTTTGATCACAACTACGAACTCACAGCCTCCTAAAACTTCACGCACCATTCTCGTCATCCACGGCGGAGCCGGTGTGCTCACTGACGCCGAGATGAAACTCGACAATCTCACGCGCCAGGACTTCGAGCGCGGCTTGACGCAATCGTTGGCCGCGGGCTACGAAGTGCTCAAGCAAGGCAAATCCAGCACTGACGCCGTTGAGGCGGCCATCCGGGTCATCGAGGATTCGGAGCTATTCAACGCGGGTCGCGGTGCCGCTTTCACCAGCGATGGCCGAGTGGAACTCGACGCGGCAATCATGGAAGGAAAGATGGACGGGCAGGGTGAAGGCAAACAAGATCCGCGAAAACGAGCCGGTGCGGTGACTGGCGTGACGCATGTCAAGAACCCGATCTCAGCAGCCCGCGCAGTGATGGACGATGGGCGGCATGTGCTGCTGGCCGGCGACGGAGCCGAGGCCTTGGTGTTGAGTGACGCAAATCGCGCGAAATATCATCTCGAGCGTGTCAGCAACATCAACTTCTGGACCGATCGACGCGTGCGTCAAATCCGCCAGCGACATACGGACAGTCAAAAGCGATTCGGCACAGTCGGCGCGGTTGCACTCGATCGAAATAACAATCTCGCGTGCGGCACATCCACCGGTGGGTTAACCGGCAAGCTGCCCGGGCGAATTGGCGACTCGCCGATCCTTGGTGCGGGCACGTACGTGGACAACCGCGCCTGCGGCGTGTCCTGCACCGGCACCGGCGAGATTTTCATCCGGCACGCCGTCGCTCACGATGTAGTCGCGCGAATGTTGTACAAGCGAAGCAGCTTAGCCGATGCCGCACGCGAGACCATCGCTGAATTACCCGATGAAGAGGATGGCGTCGGCGGGCTCATCGCGCTCGATCGCGAGGGCCGGCACACGTTTGCCATGTCGAAAAAGACGACTGGCATTTACCGCGGGTTTGTGACGGAAGATGGACAGATATTTGTTGGCCTTTTGGCGAATGAGGCGGAAAAGCGGCCGTAGCCATTTAATACACTTTGATGCCGCTACTGTTCTTGCTGACGTCAGACCAGTTCCCCGGACAATTCCCGTCGATGCTCGACGCGAAGGGTGCGGCCGATTGGCTCACCGCGTGGCAATCGCTTTGGCACCCTGCTTTATTGCGCGATGCGGACGCTCTACCCGCCGTTAGCAATTCGCAAGAACATCCGCAGCCGGAGTGCGTGTACGCCAAACCCGGTGAGCCAATTGCAGTTTCTGATGCGATAGCGCCGGAGATTGTTCACGCCTTTGCAGGTGTTGGCCTCGCATATATCGTTCTGGAGTCGCTTTTTGAGGCGATGAGCCGAGAAAATCCGCTCGATAAATTCGCCCTACTGGCGGAACTCCGTGCCGCGGCAACTCAGCCTAACAACGACAGTTCTCTTCGGGCGGTAGCGCAGCGGCTTCTCGCAGCCCGCGAGGTACTCTACCCGGTCACAATTCACTGGCTCGATGTCGCATTCGCAAATCAACCGCTGCCAAGCTCGTTGCAGCACGGTTCGCCGCTCAACCTCATTGCGACGTCAGCCGACGTTGAAAAGCTCACGAAGGAACAACGCGACCTGATTCGCCAAAGGCTTGGGGAAGGCACGCTCGAACTGTGCGGCGGTCTAGCGGCTGAGCGGGCGGATTCCCTCCTACCGGCGGAATCGCAACTCTGGAATCTTCGGCACGGGCAAGCTCGCTTGGAGGAGTTGCTGGGCCGGCCAGCGACAGTCTTCGGTCGCATGACAAGCGCATATCATCCCTATCTCCCTCAAATATTGCATCAAGTGAATCTCTCGAAACTATGGCTTGTGCCGTTTGATGGCGCACGCGTACCTCACCATACAGTGTCATCAATTCGCTGGCCTTCGCCCGATGGCCGCCGAGCCGATGCCTTCACGCGCACGCCGCAGCCAGCTGACGATCCTCGAACATTTTTCGATTTGGCGTATCACTTGAACCACACGATTGCCCACGATAACGCGGCCGTGTTCGCGCTGGTGCATGGCGCGGCGCAAGCCGGGCCCTGGTACGACGACCTGCTCGCTCTCTCGCGGTTGGCTCCGGTTCTTGGCACATGGTCGCTGGTAAGCGATTATCTCGATCAAGGTTTCGTGGGTGAGTACGCTTCCGCGGCAGAGGCCGATGATTTCGACAACTTTGAACTCGAACATCTCGAACGAGATCCCGTCAGTGCCGTGGTCCGCCACACGCACGTGCGCCGGCGATTTGATTGTGCAATGACCTATGCCGCCCTGCTCCGCAGCTTGGGAGAGCCAGTTGACCAACAGTTGCTGGCTCAATTTGATCGTTTCGAAACTGAATTCGAGACGAATATTTTTTCGCAGCCCGCACTCTCGTCATCCCTTCCCACGCCTTCCGTCCCCCACACTGGCGATACCGGTCCTCTCCCCCCGCCGTCCGGTCCCCTCCCCCCTTGTGGGGGAGGGATAGGGTGGGGGGTGGAAGCGCGCGAGGGCTCAACCCCCCACCCTAACCCTCCCCCACAAGGGGGGAGGGGACCGGAAATACGGGGGAAGGAAGAAGAGGGCGCAGAGAAGACTTCGGAAAGTTTCGGAATCGATAACGAGAGCCGCGCGAGTGAACCGGTCGAATTCAGCGCATTGGAAACCACATCCGCCGAGGCACTCGCCGCTCGCATTCTCCGTCGCGCAACCGGCGGCCCGGGGTTATTGGTCCTAAATCCATGTTCCTTCGCTCGCCGAGCGTCGATCGAGCGCACTGATCTGCCCGGACCGCCGCCGATCGGCGGGCCGATCAAGGCGGTTCAACAAGACGGCGATCTCGTCCGCCTGGTCATCGATCTTCCGGCATTGGGGTTTGCATGGATTCCCAAAGCAGTTGGTGAGTCGGGTACGAGAAAACTGATCGAAGATCTCACGCTCCGCAACGAGTTCTTCGAAGCCGACATTGATCCTGATACCGGTGGCTTGCGCGGCTTTCACGACAAACGCGCCCGCGCCAACCGCTTGGGCCAACAACTCGTTTGGCAGCCCGGCAGCACACAACGCGCAACATCCGTGCGCGTGACCGCCAATGGACCTGCTCTTGGCGAGGTCACCAGTGATGGCGAAATCCTCAGCGAGCGTGGCGAACGCCTCGCCGCCTTCACGCAGCGATTCCGCGCGTGGGCGGGCCGCCCGCTTTTGGAATTGCGGATTGAACTTCGTCCCGAAAAGCCGCCGCGAGGCGATCCGTGGCACGATTATTTCGGATGCCGGTTCGCCTGGCGTGAGGAAGCGGCATCGATCTTCGGCGGCATGCTCGGCCGAGCGCAGTACACCGCGGGTGAACGAATCATTACTCCGGATTTCCTTGAACTGCGACTGGCCGATTCATCAGCGTTGATTGTCACCGGTGGGTTGCCGTTCCATCGCCGGCATGGACCGCGGATGCTTGACACGGTTCTGGTACGCCGGGGTGAGACCGCCACGATGTTTGAGTTGGCCATTGGTCTGAATCGGCCGCAACCAGGCCATGCCGCGCAAGGAATGATCTCGCCGGTCGCCGCCGTCGCCGCGGAGCAGGGCCCGTCGGCGGTTGGCCCCACTGGTTGGCTGGCTCATCTCGACGTACCAAATGTGTTGGTCACTTCGATGCGCCCAGTCGCCAATGCCATCTTCGCACGTCTGTTTGAAGTTGGCGGCCACAGCGGCCCCGCGAGTTTTCGCTGGGCCCGCAATCCGGAATTGGCCGCGATTGTCGATGGTAGCGGCGGCGAATTAGCGAGCGCTTTAGTGGAAGGCGACGCGGTCTCCGTGGATGTCGGCTCATTGGACTTGGTGAATTTGCAAGTGAATTGGAAAAACTAGACGATCTTCTTAGTCCCACCAGCCCAGGCCGCGAGCCAGAAGCGCCAGACCGCAAGCGTTGCAAATTAGCTCGAGCAATCCCAAGATGACCGCGGCCCGTGACTGGGCGTAGCCGCGATTAGCGTGATCGAGCCGATGTTTGCGAATACCCACGATTCCCAAGACGATAGCCACTGGGCCGGTCAGCAAACCGACTACCGGTGTTAACCCCACCACGGCGCAGCGGTAACCATAGACGGCGGCCGGATTTTTCCACGGCGTGATATCGCCGAATGTCACGTCGTCGTCTTCATTATCGCGGCGGCGGTTTCGTCGCGGTCGAGTCATACAATCAGGGCTCGCGTTGGGGGGCTTGGTTATTGTTTAACCTAGAGGCGACTTGGACCATCCGTCTATTTCGGAATCATTGTGACAAATCGTAATCACCTACAAAATGTGCGGGCGGTCATGTTCGATGCGGTCGGTACACTCATCATACCGCATCAGCCTATTCCGTTGACTTATCATGCCTCGGCCAAACAGCGGGGCGGCCGGCTCACGGCTGACGAAATTGCACGGCGTTTCTGCACCGCCTTCCGAGCTCAGGAAGAAATCGATCGCCAAGCCGGCTGGGTGACCGACGATCGCCGTGAATACGAGCGTTGGCGAGCGATTGTGCATCAAGTCTTAGACGATGTCAACGATGTCGATGCCTGTTTTCGGGACTTGCATTCGCATTTTGAAAAGCCGGCCGAGTGGAGAGTGCAAGCCGGAGCTGAATCCCTGATTCGGGCTTTGAAAAATCGCGGCAAAACGGTAGGCCTGGCATCCAACTTCGATTCGCGGCTGCGCTTGGTTATCGCCGGCATTCCCGAACTGGCCGATTTGCATCCAATTGTGGTGAGTTCTGAAGTCGGTGCCCGCAAACCCGGTCCTGCATTCTTTGCCGGCGTCGCAAAAGCCGTCATGGTGCCGGCACCTGAAATCCTCTTTATCGGCGATGATCTGGAAAACGATCACCGGGGCGCGCTGGCATCAGGCCTACAGTCGATACTTCTGGGACCCGGGGAAGGCATGATTCCCGATCTGCCGGCATTGCTCGACTCGCTTGGTCTGCGAGAATAGCAGTATGCCGCACTACGGGTTTGTTCGCGTGGCCGCTGCGACGCCGGCTTTGGCCTTGGCCGACCCGGCCACCAATGCCAAGCGAACGCTTGATCTAATACGGCAAGCCACCAAACAGCGTGTCGCTATTGTCGTCTTCCCCGAAATGGGGCTGACGGGCTACACCTGCCACGACCTGTTTCATCAGCCGACGCTGTTACGCGCCGCCGCAACCGCGCTCGAAGATCTGGTTTCGCAAGCTGAATTGTTCTTCGATGGTCTCGCCGTGGTCGGCCTGCCGCTGGTTGTCGATCATCAGGTCTTCAACTGCGCCGCCGTGTTCGCTGGAGGCCGCGTGCTCGGCATCGTGCCGAAATCGTATTTGCCGAACTACAAAGAGTATTACGACGGCCGATATTTCTCGCCGGCGGTGCAGGCGAACTCCGACGTCGTGGTGTTGCCTTCCGGGGCGGAGACCGCATTCGGCACCGATCTACTCTTCGATGCTGAGGGAATTGAGGGGCTGACTGTTGGTGTCGAAATCTGCGAAGACCTCTGGTCGCCGATTCCGCCATCGAGCCATCAGGCCCTCGCCGGAGCGACAGTCCTTCTGAATCTCTCCGCGTCAAACGAACTGATCGGCAAGGTGAACTACCGCCGGCAACTGATCGAGCAACAGTCGGCTCGCTGCATGGCGGCGTACGTTTATGCTGGCGCGGGGCCGGGCGAATCGACGCAGGATCTGGTCTTCGGCGGGCACTGCCTCATTGCTGAAAATGGTTCGCTCATCGCGCAATCGCAGCGATTCGACCGCGAGCCGCATTTGCTGGTCGCCGCTATCGACCTCGATCACCTCCGCGGCGACCGGTTGCGAACCACCTCGTTCGCGGCAACGGGTCCATTCCCCACAGGCGGGCCGTTTCGTCGGATCGGCTTCGAGTTGGAGATTGCCGAGCCAAAGGACCTCCTGCGAGTCATCGATGCACACCCGTTCGTGCCCGCGGATAATTCCGAATTGCGAGCCCGATGCGAAGAGATATTCGCGATTCAAACGGCCGGACTGGCTCGCCGGCTTTCGCAGATTGGCAAACCCTCGGTCTCCATTGGCGTCTCCGGCGGGCTGGATTCCACGTTGGCTTTGCTGGTCGCGTGCAAGACGTTTGATTTGCTCGGTGAGACGCGCTCGAAAATCCGCGGCTTCTCGCTGCCCGGCTTTGGCACCACGCCGCGAACGCGGGCGAATGCCCAGGCGCTGATGAAACATCTCGGCATCGGCTCGGCCGAGATTGATATTCGCGAGTTGTGCCTGGCCGAGTGGAAGGCGCTGGGCCACTCACCATTCGGCATCGATTTGAATGGTTCAGATGTCGATGCCCTCACGTCCAAACTCGGCGCATTGCCGCCCGACAACCGCAGCGATCTCGTCTTTGAAAACGTCCAGGCCCGGATGCGCACCAGCCTGCTCATGAATTCAGGCTTCGTAATTGGCACCGGCGACCTGTCAGAGCTGGCCCTCGGTTGGTGCACCTACAACGCCGACCACATGAACATGTACGCGGTCAACGTCAGTGTGCCCAAGACGCTGGTGAAGTTCCTCGTTGGCTGGGCGGCCGAACAAGAATTCAAAGAGCCGGCGCGAAGCACGCTGAAGGATATCGTCGCCACGGTGATATCGCCGGAGTTGCTGCCCACTTCCCCGCAGGGGACAGCGCAATCCACCGAAGCGACCATCGGGCCGTACGAACTGCATGACTTCTTTCTGTACCATTTCCTCCGCTACGGTGTGCCGCCGGCTAAGATTCTCTTCCTGGCCCGCCACGCGAAGTTCGACCGCGAGTACTCGACCGACGAAATCAAGAAGTGGCTCATCCTGTTCCTGAAACGATTCTTCGCCAATCAATTCAAGCGGTCGTGCCTGCCCGATGGTCCCAAGGTCGGCAGCGTAAGTCTAAGCCCCCGCGGCGACTGGCGCATGCCGTCGGATGCGAATGTCGCCGCGTGGCTGGCAGAGTTGGAGTAATACTCCTATGCCCACCGTATTGCGTACCGGTCCGTATCGCTTCTACTTTTACAGCCATGAACCGAATGAGCCGCCTCATGTTCATGTCGATCCTGACGACAAGTCGGCAAAGTTCTGGCAAAAAACGGCGGCATTAGCTCGAAACTCTGGATTTGCGGCCCACGAATTGGGTACCATACAAAAATTGGTCGCGGAAAACTGTGAAACACTGATGGAGGCATGGAATGGGCATCTTGGCACTGAGCGCTGATGAGCGAGTTGCCGACGTCAGTTTTTCCAAGGACGTCTTGAGTGTGTCATTGAAGGACGGGCGTACGATCTCCGTTCCGCTCGTTTGGTATCCGCGTTTGTTGAAGGCATCTGTCGCGCAGCGGAAAAATTGGCAAGTCGCTGGCGGCGGTTACGGCATTCATTGGCCGGACATTGACGAGGATTTGAGCACTGAAGGTTTGCTGCGCGGTGCACCGGCGCCGCAACCCGCGACGAAATCCAAGGGCTCGGCTGAACGAAATAAGTGATTACTTGGATTCCTCCGCAGTCGGCAGCGTGAGCCTGCGCGGAAATTGGCGAATGCCGTCAGATTCAAATGCCGCGGCGTGGCTGGCAGAGTTCGAGTAACTATCGTTTCGCAGGCGCTGCAGCATCCAACAGTCTTCGAATTTCGTAATCGTGAATCTGTTTCCGCCTAATGATTTCCCAATTAGACTCACGAGAAAATGACACAAACCATGGCCACCAATCGTTCTCGATTGGAACATATGCCATCAAGCTAGCTCGGCCAGATAGTGCTGAATTGCCACTGAGCCAGAAAACCGACGTCAATGGTGCGATTTGCTGTACCATGCGATGAAGGTTGTTCCCCGATGGACCTGCGTAATGGATATCTGGACTGTTCTCAGACAGCTCATATTCGCCGGTTTGCTCGGTGCGAACAAATTGCCACCGCTTCGCAATTCGATTGGGATGAAAAGGTGGAACTGTAAGATGCTTGTTCCAGTAACCGACCTGTGTCATGACCACGCCGGAAAACTCTAGCCATTTGTGATCGAACCAATTGTCGATTTTGTGAATGCGCACGTATGGCGAAGGATGCAAGGTAGCGACACCGGCAACAATCTCAGATACTCGATCGAGAAATCGTTGATCGTCGGATTTTTCACGCTCGAGTGTTGGATACCACATATCGTTTTCTATGCCGCGACTTGCTCGTACGAAAAGTGCGGAATGTCAGTTCGTTCGCTGGCATGCTCGATTGTCATCCCACAGATGTTGCCGTTACTGTCGATATCCAAAACTGTGTTCTCATCCAAGTCCTTAGTCTCGGCGACATCAGCCTTCTTGAACTCGATGTAGAGCGTATCGGTATCCTGAAAATATTGAATCTTCATGGTTTGAATGTCCGGTCGAAAAACGCGTTGTGTACCGTCTGCCCATCCTCCAGCAGTATAACTCGAAGGTAGCGGCCGTCCATCTCCGCAATCGGTGTCCATCGGCGAATTCGACCATCTTCCTGAATTGTCTCACGAACCGGATGTTGAATCACGCGTTCGATCCACTCGTCTTGAATGAGGGCACGATCGGGCCGCTGTCGAATCGCAAGAAAATACTGCGTGTATTTCACAGCCGCCATCTTAGGGTGCCGAAACGACGAGTAAAGCGAATGGTCACTCCCGTCGCTTACGCTCCCGGCTCGTTCGATCGGGTTTCTTCTTCGTTTTCGCCGCCTTCTCGGAGGCCACGCGGAAATCCAACTGCCGCCGCGTCAGATCGACCCGCACGACCTCCACGCGAACAGTGTCGCCGAGTCGATAGCGCTTCTTCGTTCGCTTGCCGGTCAGAGTGTGGGCGGACTCTTCGTAGACGTAGTAATCGTCCGTCAGCGTGCTGATGTGCACCCGGCCTTCGGCCGGAAATTTCGAGCACATGGCGAAGAAGCCATAGTCGGCCACGCCGGTGATAACGGCGTCGAACGCTTCGCCGATGCGAGTGCTCATGAAATCGAGCAGCCGCAATTTCACGAGTTCGCGCTCGGCCGCCTCGGCGCGTTTTTCCATCTTCGAACAGTGTTCGCCCAGGGCCAGCGTCTCGGTCATGTCGGCCGTCACGCGGCGATGCTTGAGCCAGCGATCAAGCAACCGGTGCACTGTCAGGTCCGGATACCGGCGAATCGGCGACGTGAAGTGGCAATAATCCTTGAACGCCAAGGCGTAGTGCTCCTCTTCATACGCGCTGTACACTGCTTGCTTGAAACTGCGGAGCATGGCGTAGTTGACGGCAGGCGCATTGGGCCGAGTCGCGGAACGCTCCAACACTTTTTGCAGTCCGAAGCGATCGGTGTGGCGATCAAGTTTGTAGCCGAGGGAGCGCACGAATTCGGCAAATGCCGTGAGCTTTCGCGGTTCCGGCGGCGGGTGGATCCGGCGAAGAAATGGCACCTCAAGATCATCGAGTTGCTCCGCAACGGCGACGTTGGCCGCGAGCATGAATTCCTCAATCACTTGATGGCTGATGTCGTTGACCGCGAAGTGCGCACCACTCACTTTTCCCGCCGCGTCATATTCCAGGACCGGCTCGGGCATCGTTAGTTCCAGTGCGCCTTTCTTCCGCCGTCGGCCACGCAGGATCAACGCCAGTTCTCGCATCCGCAGAAGCAACTCCATGAGATCGTTCGATAATGGCGGCGTTTTCTTGGCATCGATCTGAGAGTAAATGTCGCTGACTTGCTCGTACGTGAATCGCTTGCGATTCTTGATGGCAGTATTGGCAAACCGAGCCGATACCTTCTGCCCCTGTGGGGTGAAGTCAATGAACGCCGACTTGGTGAATCGCACCTTCCCTTCCTGCAAACTGGCCAGCCCGTTCGAGATCAACTCCGGGAACATCGGAATGACCTTCTGTGGCAGATAGACGCTGGTAGCCCGGGTACGAGCCTCGGCATCAAGCGCGCCGCCGGGCTGGGCGAAATGGCCGACATCAGCGATGTGAACTCCCAGCAGCCAATGGCCGGATTCCTCATCGCGGGTCAGCGAGATTGCATCGTCAAAGTCGCGCGCTTCCGCCGGGTCAATCGTGATGATCAGTTCGCCGGTGAGGTCCTCGCGGCCCTCCAGATCGTTCTCGTGAAATCCGGCCGCCGCCGTGCGGGCTTCCTCGAGAGCATCCTCCGAGAATTTGTCCGGCAAGTCATATGCACGAATGACCGAAAGCGTATCGACGCCGGGTGTGCCCTGCTTGCCGAGAACCTCAACGATGACGCCTTCGCCGGCGTCCTCGGGAGAAGGAAAGCGCAACATTTCGATGACGACTTTGTCATCGGGCTTGGCGCCCTTCGCGCCGGGATCGCCGACATAGATGGAATGCGAGAACACCGCGGCATCGACGCGAACGAGGCCGTCGCCATCGCGCTCGTGATAGACGCCGACGAATTGACGAGTGGCCCGTTCGAGAACGCGCACCACGGCGGCGAAGCGGACGCCGCCTTCGCCCCGGCTTGGGAGAAACGAAATCTGTACCTCGTCGCCAGTCGCCGCATCAAGTTCGCGCCCTTCCGCGATCGGAATGTCCTTGACCGGCGGCTTGCCTTCAATGGCTTGCGGTCGCACGAAGCCCCGGCCATTCGGCGTACGGCGAAAAATGCCGAGTAAAACTGCCCCCTTTTCCCCCGCTGGCTTGACCTGATGACTCTTGCCGAAAGCCAACTTGCCGGCGTTCACCATGTCTTTAAGAGCCCGGCGAAATTCGCCGTAGTCGGCATCGGTGACGCCCAGCGCACGGGCGAGGCCGCGCGGCTTGAGGGGCGTGTAGCCGGGCTGAGAAACATGCTGCAATATGCGATCTTTCATGGTGTTAATGTAGGGTGGGCAAGGCTTTGGGTGCCCACCGTTTTGGTCTTTGGGCCAGCAGCCGCGGGCTTCAGCCCGCGTCGGCCCAAGCGATTGCCAGGAGCGCGAGCTAAAGCCCGCGGCTACAAACGACAAAAACCCAAGTTGATGGGCAACCAAAGCGTTGCCCACCCTACGTTGCAATTCGCTTTGCATCGCCCGTACCATAAACCCGTGCTTCGCGAGGAACAGATTGACCTGCGTCGTGCCCGGGCTAAGGCCGAGGGCCTCGTCGTCGAACGCGCGGGCAAGAAGAAACTCTTCGGCGAATATCGCGTCTCGAATCCCACCACCGGCGGCAAATACACCGTCACGCTTCGTGGCTTCGACGTCGGCGATAACGAGTGCACCTGCCCCGACTACAAGGCCAATACCCTCGGCACCTGCAAGCACATCGAGGCCGTGCTGGAGCAAGTCGGTTCGAAGACCCCCGCTCACGTTCGTACCCGCAAGGCTGCCATCACCCGGCCCGAAATACACCTGCGCTATGGCGAACAAGTGGACCTGGAACTAGTGCTGCCCCCGCGCCGATCAGATCAACTGCTGGCCCTGGCGAGAGAGTTTTTTGACGCGCAGGGCCGCTGGATCGCGGATGACCGCTTCGAAGATTTGCTCGCCGCCGTGGAGAAGGTCCCAGAACAAGTCGTCTTCGCCACCGAGGCGCTGGAGTTCATTGACACAGCGGTCGATCGCCGGCGATTGCTTTCGCTTGAGCGTGAATTGCTTACCGCGCTGGATCGCGGCGAAATGCCGGACCAACTCCGCGACTTGGTCAACGTGCCACTCTACGACTATCAACTTCGCGGGGCGATCTTCGCGGCCTGTCGTGGCCGGGCGATTCTCGGTGACGATATGGGCCTGGGCAAAACCGTACAGGCCCTTGCCGCCGCCGAGTTGCTGGCGCGTGAGCGCGGCATCAGCCGGGTACTCGTCGTCGCGCCGGCGTCAGTGAAATACCAATGGGAAACCGAGATTCGCAAGTTCACGAATCGACCGGTGCAGGTGATCGAAGGCGATCGCCCCGATCGACTCGACCAATACGTCGGCCCCGCTTTCTATCGCTTGGTCAACTACGAACAGGTCACGCGCGATTTGGATGAGATTAATGCCTGGCAGGCAGATAATGTGATTCTCGACGAAGCACAGCGCATCAAGAACTGGGAATCGAAAACCAGCCGAGCGGTCAAGAAGTTGCGCAGCCGCTATGCCCTGGTGCTCACCGGCACGCCGCTCGAAAACAAGCTCGAAGAGCTCTATTCCATCGTGCAATTCATCGACGATCGCCGGCTCGGCCCGGCCTTCCAGTTCTTGCACGATCACCGCAAGCTCGATTCCAAAGGTCAACTGGTCGGTTACCGCAATCTCGAAACGATCCGCGAACGACTCGCCCCGATCTTCTTGCGGCGTACTCGCTCCGAGGTGTTGGGCCAACTCCCGGAACGCACCGACAGCACGGTCTATGTCGAGCTCGCGCCGGAACAGCGCGGGCCCTATGAAAACCAGAAATCAGCCCTCGCACGACTGCTGGCCAAGCCGGTGCTATCCGATTTGGACCGCAAGAGGATTATCGCTTGCCTGACCAATCTGCGCATGATCTGCAACTCGACGTTTCTCTACGACAAGCAAACGAATGTCTCGCCAAAGCTGGACGAGTTCGCGGAGATCATCAGCGAGTTGGTCGCTGAGGGCCCGGAGCACAAAGCGGTCGTCTTCACGCAGTGGGAGTTGATGCAGCAAAAAGCGGCCGAGGTGTTGGACAAGCTCGACATCGGCTACGCCACGTTGTCCGGGCGATTGCCGGCGGCCAAGCGCGGCGGTGTGATTGAGGAATTTTTGACCGATCCCAAGTGCCGAGTGTTTCTGAGCACGGATGCGGGCGGGACCGGCCTGAACCTGCAGGCCGCCGACACCGTCATTCATCTGGAGGTGCCCTGGAACCCGGCCGTCTTGGAGCAGCGGATCGCCCGCGTGCATCGCCTCGGCCAGAAGAACCCGGTGCGCGTGATCCGCCTTGTGACCCGCGATTCGATCGAGGATCGGGTGCTGGAGGTCGTGCACCAGAAGCGCGAATTGTTTGCCGGGTTGTTCGAGGGCGATACTGACGAAGTGTCTTTCACCGCGCCGGGCCAGATGACATTTTTGGAGACGCTGCGAAATGCCCTTGATGGAGTGGCTGGGGCAGAGTCTTCGACGTCCCAGGCCTGGGGTGTTGCAAAACCTCCACCCCGGGCACCCGAAGATCGCTTGATGCGCGCGGGTGTCGAAATGTTGGAAGCGCTCGCCGATCTCATGGGATCTCAAGAAAATGGCAACCCCGAACTGGCCGCCCGGGGTCGGACGGCACTGGCCAAATTGCAGCATTTGCTTGGCGATTCTGAATAAGACTGGTCCTAAGAGCGTCGAGGCGTAAGCCCGACGTGTCTTTCCTTGCCAGTTTCCCACGTCGGGCTTACGCCTCGACGCTCTTCAATCCTTCCGGCTTGCGGGCATTGGAGGTTGTCTCTAAAATTACCGATCCTGGGGCAGTAGCTCAGCTGGGAGAGCGCTTCGTTCGCAACGAAGAGGTCGAGAGTTCAAATCTCTTCTGCTCCACTTGGCAACCCTCGTCGACGACGAGGGTTGCGGCATTTTGGGATCACTAGAATGCCGCTTGGCGTTTCGAACGGAGGTTCTTCAAAGCCATGCCATCCAAGCCTCGCTGGTTTCAGACCACCGCCATCGACTATCCGAACAGTCGGCCGCACATCGGCACGGCGTTCGAAAAGCTCGGGGCCGACGTGCAGGCCCGCTATCGCCGCATGGAAGGTTACGACGTCTTCTTCCTGATGGGCAATGACGAGAACACGGTCAAAGTCTCCAAGCGGGCCGAGGAGCTTGGCCACGATGTGCAGGAATACTGCAACGATATGGCCCGGCAGTTCCGCGAGGTCTGGGACGCGCTGGACATCTCATACGACGTGTTCGTGCAAACGAGCGAGCCCCGGCACCACCACTGCGCGCAGACCTTCATGCAAAAGGTCTACGACAACGGGTTCATCCGCAAGGATCAATACGAGGGCTGGTACTGCGAAGGCTGCGAGGGATTCAAGACCGAGAAGGAACTCGTCGGCGGCATGTGCCCCATGCACCCGAACACGCCTGCGGTGCGCCGCAGCGAGCCGTGCTATTTCTTTGAGCTATCGAAATTCACCGACCGATTGCTCAAGTTCTACGGCGAGAATCCGAATTTCATTCAGCCCGAGAGCCGGCGAAATGAAATTCTCACGCTCGTGCGCACTGAGGGCTTGCAGGATATCAACGTCACGCGCCGCGGAGAGGCGTGGGGCATTCCCGTGCCGTTCGATCACAGTTTCACCATCTATGTGTGGTTCGATGCGCTACTGACGTACATCACTGGCATGGGCTATGGCGCAGACGATAAGCAATTCCACCAGTGGTGGCCGGCCGACGTGCATTTCATCGGCAAGGACATTACCCGTTTCCATTGCGCCCTGTGGCCCGCGATGTTGATGGCCGCCGGCGAAACGCCGCCGAAGCAGGTGTTCGCGCATGGCTTCGTCTATCGCAAGAGTGAAGAGACTGGCATTCCCGAGCGGTTCAGCAAATCGCTGGGGAACATCGTCGAGCCCATGGAAATCGTGCACAAGTTCTCGTCGGAGGCGTTCCGCTATTACTTCCTCCGCGAGTGCCCGTTCCCCGGCGACGGCGAGTTCAGTTGGTCGCGCTTCGGCGAAATCTTCAACGCCGACTTGGCGAACAACCTGGGCAACCTCTATAGCCGAGTGGTGACGCTGGTCACGAAAAACTACAACGGCGTGCTCGATGGCACGGCCGGCCGATCTCCTCGGGTCATCGAAAACACCAACATCACCGCCACCATTCAAGCCGTGCGGGAGCATGTCGAAACCTGCCGTTACAATCAGGCGCTAGAAGTGATTTGGCGTCAGATTCTCGACCCGGCTAATCAGTACGCCGACAAGAATGCTCCCTGGAAATTGGTGAAAACCGATCTCGCGGCGGCCAAGGAAGTGCTGTTCGATCTGATTGAACCGCTCCGTACCGCGACCATACTTTTGAAGCCGTTTTTGCCGCGTTCGGCGAAGACCATTTATGAGAGTTTCAATTTTGACGCCGGCTGGGACAGTTTGAACTACGCTCACGCCGCCGAACCGATGAAGCCAAAAGCCGATCTTCGTATTCTGGCAGAGTTGGATAATGGCAAAGTGAAGCCGCTGTTTCCACGGATCGGATAGTTCATCTCCACCCAATTCCTTGAAAGGGCCTCCTATGTGCCGCTCCGTGCTTCTGTCTGCTTGCGCGCTGTTGGTGTTCGCCGTCGCGGGAACTGCCGACGAAAAACATGTGATGAAAGAACAATCGAAGAACCCGGCCTTCGAGAAAATGAAGACGCTCGTCGGCGAGTGGGTGATGGCTGACGACAAAGGCAACCCCACCGATCAAATTGTGCTGTCAACCAAAATCATCTCGGCCGGCAGCGCGATCCATGAGACTATCTTCCCGGGCCAACCTCACGAAATGGTCACGGTCTATCACATGGACGGCAATGATGTAGTCGCCACGCATTACTGCGCTCTCGGAAATCAGCCGAAGCTCAAGGTTGATGCCTCCGGCCTGCCCAAGACCTTGAAGTTCAACTTCAACGGCGGCTCGAACATGGATCCCGCCAAAGATATGCACATGCACGAGGGCTCCGTGACCTTCATTGATGACGATCACATCGAGTCGTCTTGGCAGGCCTACCAAAACGGCAAGCCGGCCGGTGATCAAAAGATGACGATGAAGCTCGTGCGGAAGAAGAAGGCGTAAGTAGTTGGAATCGTGGGAGAGCCAGCGATGGCGGTCCGCCGCCGTCGCTTGCTCTCCGATCCACCAAGTGTGTAAAAACCGCAAGAATCAGATACTCTAACTGAGTCCTGCACCGACCTCCGCTTCGGGCAGCTCAATCTCGGAATAAGCCATGCGGATAGACGCCGCGCCCCAAATTCGCTCGATGGCATGAACACGCTTCAAGAAAACTCGCTCGATCGCCCGTTCGTATTCGAAGCGCGCATGCTGCATCAGATTGGTGCGCCACCGACGGAAGCGGTAAGTAAAGTCGCGCGGCTATCCGAGCGCCGGGATACCCCTCGTCATCAATTAACCCCCAAAATAGCTTTGTTCCTAGCCCTAATTAGCTTGGCAACCGGCCTGCTCGCGGTGGATCAACAACAGTGCCATGCGGCGTATCAGCAACAAGAGGCTAAAGACGCCATTGCAAAGGCGCTCGCCCAGAAGCAACGCCTCCGAGAGGATCAGTTGCGCCATGCGAAAGAGCAACTGAATCTTGGCTCGCTCGCTGCCGAGAAAGGCCAACATGCCGACGCCGTCACGTCTTATCGGCAAGGCTTGGCCGGACTTGAGCTTCTCACGTCCCCGGGCGACGAGGCGATCGCCAGCGATATGGCAGACGCATATCTGGGGCTGGGTGAATCGCTAATTCACCTCGGCAACTCCGCAGACGCTGAAACGTGTTTGCAAAAGACCATTGCACTGCGTCGCCAGTTGATGAGCACCCATCTAGGTAACGTGAAGCTGAAGCAGTCATTGGGAAAAGCTCTCTATGACTTGGAACGGCTACATCAGAATTCCGGCCGATTCGCCGATGCCGAAGCGCAGTTGCGCGAGGTGATCCGCCTTCGTGACGAGGTTTATCAGGCGGCACCAGAAAATGCGGAATACGCACAGGACTTGGCCCAGAGTCTTGAAGATCTCGGCGTGCAATTGTCGAGCCGGCGGAAATACCACGATGCCGAACTTGTCGTGCGCCAGGCGCTGACAATCTGTGAAGGTTTCGCCGCCCGTTTTGGGTCTGCGCCCGAGTTCCGATCTTTGTTGGGCGATCTCTACGTCAAGTTTGCCGGCTTGCAGATCCAGCAGAAACAATCTGCCGAAGGCGATAGCGCTGCCCATCGCGCGATCACGATTGCGGAACGGCTGCTAGCCGGTTCGCCGAACGAGCCTCAATTCGCTGCACTATTGGGAAACGCATTGAGTCGCTACGGTGATGTGCAAATGGATCGCGATGTGGCGGGAGCACTGGAGTCGTACGATCGCGCGATCCAAGTTTTGGAGTCCGCATTCGAGAAAACGCCGACACATGCAGCCTTGCGGGAAGCACTCGGCCATGCATTCGAGCAGCGGGCCGCGGCCAAGATGTGGCAAAATCGGCTCAGCGACGCGCAAGCCGATTGGCGTCGCGCCGTCGCTCTCGCACCTGAAAACACCCGCCCCGCCCAGTTGGCCCGCTGGGGCATGTTGCTCGCACGTGCGGGGTTTGTGATTGAAGCGACGTTGGCCATCGAGCCGCTCATTGGTGCGCATTCAACCGGCGAAACGCTTTACCTCGCTGCGCGGATTTTTTCCCGAATTGCCGTCGCGACCAATGACGACGACGCGGACTACTCCGCACGCGCATTAGAACTCTTGCAGCAGGCAATTGATAAAGGTTATCGCGATTTCGAACTCATGAAATTTGACGAGGAGTTCGCTCCCTTGAGGGAGCGCGGCGAGTATCGCAAACTTATTGCAGAGTGGGAACGAAAACAACTGTCAGGCCAAGCGAGAGCGGCCTCAGATTCTGTTCATATAGACGATTCGCGGCGGGGTCGAATTGGTGGCCAGCAACGTAACAGTCCAACAACGAATGATTTTTGATGACATTGGCCCGATCGTATCGGCCGCCCGCTCTAATAGTGCGGTGTTGAGTTTCCAAGAGCCGCGCTTACTTCGTGGCGGGCTATAGCAATGTCCTGGTGAGCGGACCCAACTTTTCGCTGTGCCGCAGCGTTTTCCGAGATTTTTTCACAATCTTTGATCCCTGGCAGTCCCGGCTCTCGCTTGTTACCTTGGCAAGCGATTTGACCAGACTGTCTGCTCACGAACATGTGCCTCCTGCTGCGAGAGACCCCTCATGGCTCGACACTATCGCCGTCGATTGATGCTCACCGGATTTGAAGAAAGGTGTGTCCCGGCCATATATCTCGTCGACAATCCAACGGACACGAGCGTTGCAGGCCAACTCAATCTGCGCGAAGCCATTGGTCTGGCCAACGCTAATGCCGGCACGGATTCGATCAATTTCGACTCGAACGTGTTCAATGCGGCCACGACAATCACGCTGACCGGTGGACCACTCACCCTGACCGATCCGGTGGTCATCAATGGCCCGGGTGCCACGGCACTTACAATCTCTGGCAGCGATGTCACCCGCATTTGCAACATCAATATGCCGCCTGGCACAGCGTCGGTAACCATGTCGGGTTTGACGCTCACGCATGGCCGTGCGACCAACGGGACTGCCCTGAACATGACCGATGGCACGGTGATACTGTCCAACATGGTGTTCAGCTTCAACACCGCGACGAGCCTAGGCGGCGCGATCGCGCTGACAACGGGCAATTTGACGGTTTCGAACAGCAAATTCCAAGGCAACACATCCGCCTCATCCGGCGGCGCAATCTACGGCAGCAGTACCTGTCAGCTCACACTCAACAACGATCAGTTCCTAGCCAACACCGCTGCAGGATCCGGCGGCGCAATTTTCGCGCCTGCGAATAGCAGCACCATCACGGCGAGTCTGGACATCTTCGCCAACAACCGCGGCACGAGCGGCGGCGCCATTTACACCGGTGGCGGGTCGACCATGACGGTCGATCAATCGTATTTCACGGGCAACGTCGCGACATCGGCGCGCGGGGGGGCGATTTACGAATCGGCGAATGCTACGGGCCAATTGGTAATCACCAACAGCACGCTGAGCGCCAACACCGCGATCACTCAAGGCGGGGCAGTTTTGTCATATTACGGTAACGCGAAGATTCAGAATTCGACGTTGACGGGCAATCGGGCGGTCAACGGCGGGGCGATCTACACGGTTGGCGGCAGTGGCACGCCGACGTTGGAATTGGATTTCGTTACGGTGTCGGGCAACACGGCCACGGCCGGCGTCGGTGGCATCAGCGTGGCTTCAACGATAACTGTGACGACTTTCACGGCTACCATCAACGCTAAGAACGCAGGCACGACGACCGCAGACCTCAAGATGGCGAACGGATCAACACTTTATGGCGACAACAACCTGATTGGAGTCCAGGATTCGTCCTGGGTGACTACGGGTTCGTCGAATTCGAACTTTATTGGAACGGCGAACTCCCCGCTTGATCCGCTTCTGAATGCGTTGACCGACGACGGCACAGGGTTCCTGCTGCCGGATGGCACGCGCATTCGGACGATGGCGATTTCGTCGTCGCAGAGCTGGGCTTACAACAATGGCGGTACAAGTACGTTTGGCTTGCTTTACGATGAACGCGGCATTGGCCACCCGCGCGACGTTCCCGGTGGCAACCACGACATCGGTGCCTATGAGCATTCAGTTTTCCCGGAGCCCAGCGCCAAATTGCTGAGCGCTCCGCCGATCGGCGCCCCAGGCTTCGCGGCCGAGACAATCACGGTTGTTTACACTGAAGCCGACGGCGGCGATATTGACGGCACAACTTTCGATAACAACGACATCATGGTGACCGGCAACGGTTACGGGGTGGGGCAGGCAGGTGTGTTGGGGAATATCTCCGGCGGCGGTAGCTCGTACACGGTGACTTACACTGTTGCCGCGCCAGCGGGAGGTTGGGCGGCACGAACATAGGCTCTTACACGATCACAATGCTGCCGAGTCAGGTCTTTGGCAATAATTCAATTCCAGTCGATGCAGGAATAATTGGATCATTCGCAACGACGTTTCCAGTGACTCTTGTTGTCAATGCGCAGTCCTTCAATTCGGTTCCTGGGCATTTGACCTTGCGCGAGGCCATCATTTTGGCCAATCAGAATGTCGGCACTGACACGATCAATTTCGATTCAACGGCATTCAACGGCACGCCGATTTTGATCGGCGGCGTGATGAATATCGTCGACGACGTTGTGATTAACGGACCCGGGAAGAGCTTGCTGGTGCTCAGCGGTCACGATTCGGTGCAGATCTTCAACATTCAGTCGGGCGGGAAGGTCAATATTTCCGGTATGACGTTGACCCACGGCAAGGTTTTTAGCTACGGAGGAGCGATTGCCTTTACGAACCAGACAGTCACCCTCAACAACATGACGTTTAGCAACAACTCGGCACTTAGCATTGGCGGAGCGATTAACTTTACCTCGGGCTCGCTGAATGTGACCAACAGCACCTTCAGCAGTAACACAGCGGCCGATGGCGGTGCGATTGGCTATAGCACCGGCAAAGTATCGATCAGCACCTGCACACTCATCTCGAACACAGCGGCTGTCGGCGGCGCCATTTACACCAACGATTCAAACACCGCTCCGACGTCCTCGATCGTGGTGCTCAACAGCATTCTGAGCGGCAACACCGGTTCGTCCTACGCTGGCGCGATTTACGTCGGCACGGCAACGGTCGATATCGAGACATCGATCGTTAAGAACAATGTCGCCGCTGATTCAGGGATCATCCGGCCGCAAGGTACGTCCACCAATCTGTTGCTGCCGCAAATCACGATCAACAACTCGTTGATCTCGGGCAATACCACTACGGGCACCAGCCACGGTTTGGTCTATTCCTTTTGGGGCATGAAGCTGACCATCAGCAATTCGACCGTGGCAGGTAATACCTGTTCGGGTTATGGGTTCCTCGAGCCCTATGAAGGCGCTCAGATTAACCTCATCAACTCGACCTTCACGAACAACAAGACGCAATATGGCGTGGTCGGCCCATACCACACCGCAGGTGGCACACCGAGCATCACGATTGAGAATTGCACTATCGTCGGCAACACTGGGACGACGTCCTACGCCGGTGGTCTTTCGCAATCGACTTCCACCACACTGAAGATCGATAGCTCAATCATTGCGGGCAATGTGGGTGGATTATCGGCTGCTCCAGATATTTACACTCCCTCAAGCACAACCATCATCGGCGACCACAATGTCATTGGCCTGCATTACTCGGCCTACATGTTTTCTGGCTCTCCCAATTATGAAGGTGCAAGCACGGCGACATTGGAAAAACCCGGCGTCAATCTGCTGGCTGATAACGGCGGCATAGTCTTGCCAGACGGCTCACGGCTGCCAACGATGCGGCCTCGCAGCGCCGCCGATCCAGGGGGAAATGTGCATGTTTTGTCGGGGAGTGGCTTCGGCGGCAGCAACTCGCTGAATCTACCGTTCGACGAGCGCGGGCCGGGCTTTGCGCGCGGTGTCGCCTGTGATATTGGCGCGATTGAACGAGCTTTTCCACTTCCCACCGTGACCTCGGTCGTCTTCGGCGACGGCTCTCCCCAGCGCTCCCTGGTCAAGCGCATTGTCGTCACCTTCTCGCAACCTGTCAGCTTCATGGGCGGCACGGCAAGCGCATTTACGGTTCACCGCACCGGATCCGGGGGGACCATTGGCGACGTTACGCTGGCTGCGAGTCCAAGCAGTGGCCCAGCGAGCACAGTGACAATCACCTTTGCAGGAAACCTCACCGATCCGGGTGGGTCGCTGAAAGACGGCCTTTACAATTTTCTGATCGATGCGGCGCAAGTGTCGGGTGCCGGCAGCATTGCGCTGGATGGCAACAACGACGGCATTCCCGGCGGCAGTTACGTCGTCACCGGCACGGCCGCCAACAAGTTCTATCGCCTGTTCGGCGATCAGAATGGCGATGCGGCCACGGACCAGATGGATTACTTGATCTTCCGCAATGCCGTCGGCGGTCCCAGCACTGTCTTTGATTTCGACAATGACCGCGATGTCGGTCAGACGGATTATCTGGAATTCCGCAAACGACTTGCGGTCGCTCCCTGAGCGAGCCGGGCTTGACCTCCTGTCCAACATGAAGTGAAGGAGGTTATGCCATGAAGCGATTCTGGAATCTGAATGCACCAACGTCTTCGAATGATGATGAGGTCACCCGGCAGGCGACGCGGCACGAAGGACCGATCTTCGACGCTTACTCGGCCGCGGTGGTGCGAGCGGTGGAGATTGTCGGGCCCGCGGTCGTAAAGCTCGACGTCCGCCACGGCAACAATTCGCGTGGCGGCAGCGGCTCGGGCTTTCTGTTCACGCCCGGTGGCTTCTTGCTCACCAATAGCCACGTCGTCCATGGCGCTCGCCACATCCGTGCGACGCTCTCGGATGGTTTTCAACTGGACGCCGATCTAATCGGCGACGACCCGGCCACCGATCTGGCGGTGGTTCGCGTCCGCAGTGCCGACTTGCCGACGGCCAAGCTCGGCGACTCCAGTTCGATACGCGTCGGCCAGTTGGCGATCGCCATCGGCAACCCGCTGGGCTTCCAAGCTACCGTGACGGCCGGGGTGGTCAGTGCCCTGGGCCGCTCGCTGCGTTCACAGTCGGGCCGGCTGATCGACGATGTGATCCAGACCGATGCCGCGCTGAACCCGGGTAACTCCGGCGGACCACTGGTCGATTCGCGCGGCGAAGTCATCGGCGTGAACACCGCCGTGATTCTGCCCGCACAAGGTTTGTGTTTCGCCACGGCGATCAACACGGCGAAGTTCGTCGC
This sequence comes from Gemmataceae bacterium, assembly GCA_045802605.1. Lineage (GTDB taxonomy): Bacteria > Planctomycetota > Planctomycetia > Gemmatales > Gemmataceae > JBJMQS01. The sequence continues at coordinate 80,412 of JBJMQS010000020.1, forward strand.
GCAAGAGCTGATGTCGCAGGGCCACATTCGCCGGGCCCAGATCGGCATCGCCGGGCAGAACGTGGAATTGCCACGCTGGTTGGTGCGGAAGTTGGATTTGCTCCAAGATCAGGGCGTCTTGGTGATGGGGGTGGAATCGCAAAGCCCCGCTGAGAAGGCGGGCTTGCGCGAAGGCGACGTGGTGGTGAGTTGGAATGGCCGGGATGTGTCGCGGATCGACGACCTTCACCGGCTGCTGACGGCCACGCAAATTGGCGTGGACGCACAGTTGGATGTGATTCGGGACAATGAATTGATCGAAGTGCAGGTCACCCCGGCCGCGGCGCGGGGATAATCGTTTTCAAGAGCGTCAAGGCTTACGCCCGACATGTGATTCACACGCACGTCGGCTTAAGCCTCGACGCTCTTGAAAGCGGTCTGCGATCGAAATCGCCGCCCCAGCCAGCGAAGCGCTTTCACCGCGATCGACCAAACGACCGTCCAGCCGAAAATGGCCGCGAGCACCCAACGCACCGGCCGGCGAGCGGGGATGTCCCAGATGGTCCAAGCACTTTCCCACGTACCGTCCCAGTGTTTAATTGGTTGATAATTGAGAAGAAATCGGCCGTCCGATGTGATGTCACCGGCGAAGCCGTCGCCTTGGGTTAGTTCGCGGCCAGTCAATTGATCGATCAAAGCAAATCGCTCTTGCGTTCCAACTTGACCAATTGAACGAAGGTACGACCATCGACCTATCAATTGCTGAAGAGTCGAAGGTTGTGTTTTGGTCGATCCCCAGACAGACAGAATGCCTTTTGCTGAAGTAGCCGGTCGAGCACTACAGAAGTCCTGGCCGACATTCACGATTAGCCTTCGATCCATGAATTCGCGACCGCTGGCAATATCGAAAAAAACAAGGCGGAAGGCGTTCTCGATTTTCTGAATTGCCAGTAACGTCGTCCCGTCGTCCATGAAATAGAAATTTGAGTTATGGGCGTTACAAAGCGCCCATTTCATTTCGCTTGTAGTCACGTTCCATACTTGACCTCGACCATCGACGAGAAAGTTGCCGTCGCGCGAGAAAGCCACGGGTGCGACAACAGAATAGTTAGGATCCAGATGCGCTATCTGGTTCCCACTGGGAACGTCGAAAACATGAATGTGATAGCCGCGATAAGCAGCAATTTTGCAGCCGTCGGGCGAAAAGACAATCGAATGTTGGCAACGCGGTAATTCCGCTAGCTTGTTGCCGGTCGCAACGTCGTGCAAAACGACGCCGTAGTTGCCATAGCCATCATCAGTCGTGCAGGCCAGAGTTCGCCCGCGGTCATCGAAAATCCACTCAGCAAGGTTGTTCGCACGTTTGGTTCTAAATCGATGGAATTCTTCGCCCGTCCATGGATCGACCAAACGCAATGTACAAATAAGGAAGTGATCACGTAAGGTCAGACTTTGGCTAGACTGCTCCAGGCACAATTTGTTGATGGAGCGCTCGAATCTCACCGACGAGAACACGTCGTCCGTGGAAAAATGTGATCGGAGCACTGTCCCACTTTCGATGTCCCACAAATCTATGGGGCCAGTGATTGGTTTTTGTGATTTCCTTGAGCCTGCCGTGACCACCGTCGTGTCGTCCGCGAGGAATTGCGGACGACATCCACTGTCAGTCGGTTGCCAGCCATCTCGCGGGCCGACCGGGACGAGCCACGCGAAAACGACAGCACCCAGTGCCCAAACAATGTGCTTGAGCCGGATTGGCGATCGCCGTTGATTTCGAGCCGGTTCACCCATCATTGGCACTCGTCTGCCCAGATCATAAAGCAGCCGCAGCCGGGAGGCTAATGGATTCCGAAATGTTGACGGCGACCATCCACGGGTCGGCCCAGTTCTCCCGCTGCGGGCGGTATCGCTATCGACTGACGCGGCACTGGGGTGTCGGGCCGCGCGTTACGTTTGTCATGCTCAATCCCTCGACGGCCGACGCAGAGCGCAACGATCCGACCATTCGCAAGTGCATCGGCTTCGCGCAGCGTTGGGGCTGTGGCCGGTTGCAGGTGGTCAATCTGTTTGCACTGCGGGCCACCTCGCCGGCCGAATTACGCCGCGTGAGCGATCCAGTCGGCCCGAGAAATCGCGGGATGATCGAACGAGTGTTGGCCGAGCCCGGCGGGATAGTGGTTTGTGCCTGGGGCGTGCATGGCCAGTTGATGGAGCAGGGAGATAAAGTCGCGGCGTGGCTGGAGCACATTGGTAATCGTGAGTTGATGTGTTTGGGCCGGACGTCTGCGGGGCATCCGAGGCACCCATTGTATTTGCCCTACACGGCGAACTTAATTCCGTACTAGCCTGAAGCGCTAGCGAACGTCATGTCTCAGTTTTTTCTTGGATTATCTTCACACCAAAGGTGTGAGATTTCTCAGCCCAGGGCAACGCCCTGGGTTAAGAGGCGCAAAGAGGTGCAGCCTGTAGGGCTGCGATAGACTTGTCGCAGGCCTTCAGCCTGCAAAGCAAAATGGCACCTTACCCAGGGCGTTGCCCTGGGCTGAGAAATCTCACACCTTTGGTGTGAAAACGATCCTGAGCAATCTAAGAAAGTACGCGACAACGGATGAGCACACCTTCGCTCGCGCTTCAGGCTAGTACATGATTTACTTTCGAAATCGAAATGTCACTGACAATCGCCGACCGCGGGGCAACCGCTCGCCGTGCCAGACGTCGGTCTTCCGCGGCGCGATGCCGTGTTGCCAGTCGAAGCGTGCGGTGTCGCTGAGCACGAGCAGACTTCGCGGCTGCAACAGGATGTGTTCCTTCTGGCCTGACACCGCATGGCGGAAATCCATCACGCAGGCCGAGAGCAGACTCAGCGACACGACGGTTCGGCCAAATGGATCGTAGTCGCGGTGCAAGGAAATTCCTTGACCAGGGAAATATTCGTTGATCAACATGTTGTCGAATGGCACGTCCGTGATGCCCTCGGAGAGCAATCGCTGTGCAAGCGTTTGGCCCCAGTCGGGAATCGGTGCCGCGGCTTCAGCCCGGCCATAGCCCGCGCCGTAGAGTTGCCGGCGCCGTTGCCAGCTAGTGTCCCACGGTAATGCCTCGATCAACTGAACCAATCGTTGCTCCTCCGCGTCTGTGATGTAGTCGGACAGATACGTCAATCCCGGGATGCGGGGAACGTCGATTTCGGCAGGAATTGGAAAGAGTGTCGCCATGCTTCATTTTATCCATCCTGTGCAAACAGAAATCGCGGCGAGTGGGTTGCCTTGCTCGCAATAATGGGAGGCGGAAGCGGCAGCCCTACGTAAGGAGGCACCTATGATGGCCATGGAACACTTGGGCACGCGCATGATTCCGCTCATCGAAAATCTCTTGGGTTGCGAGGCCAAGATCGAGCTGCGCGACGGCGAATTGCTCGAAGGCACGCCGATGGAGCTTTCTTTCGCTCGCCATGGCACGCCGCAGTTGGCGTTCGAAGAATGCCACGGCGATTACCGTTGGCTCGACCTGGACGACATTCAAACCGTCCGCCGGGCAGCGTGAGCCTTCTGACATAAAATGCGCTCACCATTTCGGAGCGCATCATGAAATCCCTGACCGAATATCTCACCTTCAACGTGCCGGCCCGCATGGGGTTCGTGAAGATCACGCCGACCTTGGCCGAACTCGTCCGCAAGAGCGGCGTCAAAGAAGGCCTGCTCCTGTGCAATGCCATGCACATCACCGCCTCGGTCTTCATCAACGACGATGAATCGGGGCTGCATCACGATTACGAGCGTTGGCTCGAGAAGCTCGCCCCATTCGACGCATCGCCGCAGACGTATCAACACAATCGCACCGGCGAGGACAACGCCGACGCGCATCTGAAGCGGCAGGTCATGGGCCGCGAGGTGGTGATCGCTATCACCAATGGCAAATTGGACTTTGGCCCCTGGGAACAAGTCTTTTACGGTGAGTTCGATGGCCGGAGGGCGAAGCGAGTGCTGGTGAAAATCATCGGCGAATAGGCTGCGGTCGGCTAAAATGCCGTTTTCGCCTCGGAGCGTCGTTCGTGGCACGCCGAAATCGACTTGGGTTCACGCTCATCGAGTTGCTGGTGGTCATCGGCATCATCAGCGTCTTGATGAGTCTGTTGCTGCCGGCGATTCAACGAGCGCGGGAAGCCGCCTATCGCACTCAATGCGCGAACAACTTTCATCAGATCGGCATCGCGGTCCACTTCTATAGCCACGACAACGACGATCGCTTTCCGCCGAGCTTTCTCAATGTCTGGTGGGCACCGTTCGACGATCGGGTGGGCTACGCCGAGGCACCATTACCAGACTTTGACCCGTCGCAAGCGATCATCTGGAATTACGTCGAAGGAAATCGCAACGTATTCAAATGCCCCAACGGCGTCGATCTAACCGTTGGCAGCCCGACGCGCGGAAAAGAGTTGCAGTTGAGCTATTGCATGAGCGGCGTGGTCGGCGGGCCGGTCGGTCAGCCGATTGTGTTTGTAACCAATGGAAATGGCACGTCCTATGTCATGCTGGGGTGGGAGCATGGCCGGCTGCCGGTCTGCGCCACCAACGGCATCGAGCCGGTGGGTTTGCCGTCCGGGTTGCCCTGGCCATTATTCGATCCCGATGGGACCTATCACTATCCCGAACGGCACATGGGCAAGTTTCACGTGCTGTTTTGCGATGGCCACGTCGAATGCGTGACGCAGCGAGATTTGAGCGTTCCGCTGTTTTACGTGGATACGCCGCCGACGCCGGAGTAGCGCGCGCATTCTCCGAATGTAGCCGCGGGCTTCAGAGCAAATTGCATCAACACGCTCGGTATGTATTGCATTAAGCCCCGGAGGGGCGGCAGTTAAAAGCCAGGGGTGGAGTGAGTCCGCCGTTAGGCGGGCGAGCGCAACCCCTGGAAGGCGTACCCCCAAAGCAAAGCCCTGAAAGGGCGACAGAGCGCGTGAGGTGACCCACGCTCTGTCGCCCTTTCAGGGCTTTCAATCATTTGCGATCGGAGACCAGGGGCTTGCGCCCCTGGCTATTAACGGCCGCCCCTCCGGGGCTAAGACGCGGGCTAAAGCCCGCGGCTACAAAAGCGGAAAGCTAAATCAACCGACGTAAATGCCGCCGACGAATGTCAGATCGAAGACGAATTCCTCATTGCGCTCGCCGAACGAGTTGCCATCGAGGAATTTCAGGTGCGAGCCGCCGCCAGGGCCAGCGCCGACCACCAGAATCGCTTGACCATAATTATCGCTCACTGCCACGCGCACGCCGATGTTCACGCCCTGAAACGCATCCCATGACCGCCACAACCCACCGCTGCGGCCATCGAAGACGTTGAGCGTCGAGAGGCCGGTTTCGCGGCCGACGACGATTTCGCCGTAGCCTTTGTGGTCTATATCGCCGACTGCCACATTAACGCCGCTGTGATCGTCGGCACCGAACGCGAAGAAACCGTAGCGCTCATGGCCCTTGAGGCTGTCGAAGACGCGGACGTGCGGGCCGCCGCCAGGGCCCGCGCCTGTGATGATCTCGGCTTTGCCGTCGCCATCGAGGTCGCCCGCGGCGACATCGACGCCGCCGTGGAAGTCCGCGGCATAGGCAAAGAACTCCCCGATGATCTTGTTGGTCGCACCGTCGAAGATTCGGACATGGGGCCCGCCGCTTGCGCCCGCGCCTACGACGATGTCGGCTCGTCCATCGCCATTGAAGTCGGCCGTGGCCACGTTAACGCCGCCCTTGAAGCTGGCGTCGAAGGCGAAGAACTCGTGGATCAGCGTGGTCTTGCCTTTCAGCAAATCAGCGCCGTTATAGATTTTGACGTGCGGTCCGCCGGTGGCCCCGGCCGCCACGATCAGATCGCGTTGGCCGTCGCCATCGACGTCGCCGAAGGCGATGTGCACGCCGCCGCGGAAGCCGTGATCGAATGGTTCGAATGAGAGCAGGGGTTTGCCATTGGCATCAAACACGGTCACCAGCGGCCAGCCATTGTCGCCCGCGCCGACCGCCGTGAGCGGCACGTCTTTGGACGGAACAACGGCGAATACACCGGCATCAACCGTCTGCCCGCCCCTGACGGTGACGGTCAGCGAGTCCGGCCCAGACAAGTGCGCTCCGGGCGGCAAAATGGCCCGAATCGTGAAGGTTCCGTCACGATCCACATTGAAGATCGGTGTCTGATAATAGTTGTCTCCCCAATAATAGGACGCCGATGATTGCTCCCCGACATCGAATTTGCCATTATTGTTTGCGTCCAGATAGACCACGACGCCGCGCACCGGGCCGCCTTCAGTTTGTCCATCGCCATCCCAATCCGACAAGGCGTTGACTTTGATCGTGCCGCCAACTTTGACCGGCTCCACGAGATCGGTGAAGAGCGACGTCTCGTTGGTGGTGAGGTCGGTGGCGATGGCGGTGAACTTGGTGCCGTCCGATGAGCCGTAGCCGTCAATCTCGAAAACCGCGTTGCCACTGGCATCCGCCACCACCTCGACGGTGCCGACGGAGTAGCGGCTGTGATAAGTATCCCAGATATTGTCCGAATAAGCCTCCACGCGGAAGTGATGCCCAGCGGTGCCATGGACGGTGCCGAAGACGCGTGATGCGCCAATCGCAATCTCGGCTCGAGTGATCGTGGGAACATCGGAACCTGGCGCAGCGGGGTCGCGAATCAACTCCGGCGATTTGCCGTTGAACGAATTGTTTTCCAAGCTGGTGCCGGTGCCGCCATTGATGCGGATCTCGACTCCGTGGTTGTCATAGAAGTCATTGCCCTGCGATTGCGGATAACGCGTGGGTATCCCACCGCCGGGCGGCGGAGACACGATGTTCGCGGGATAATAGTAGACCGGATAATCGATGAAGATCGGGTCCGTGCCGATCTGCGTGTTCGCGGACCCCGCCTCGACGCGGACGCCGTCGCCGTCGTTTTCCGTGATGTAATTGAGCACGAGCGTGCTGTTTTGCGCGCCGGCCACCGTGATGCCATTGCCTTTGTTGTTGGAAATGGTGTTGCCGTTGACCGTCGTGTCGGTCGCTCCGGCGCCCAGAAACACACCGTCCAAGCCGTTGGCCAGCGAGAAGGTGCTGTCACCCACGTAGTCGTAACCCACCCCGCCGATGGTATTGCCCGCGATCAAACTCTTTGAGACGGCGCTTGCGCCATCGACGAAGACGCCATGCCCGCCATTGCCGCCGATGTGATTGGCTTGGTTGCCGTAATAGCCGTAGTAGTAGCCCGGAAAAACACTATGTGCGGTGGTGTTGAAGCTGCTCGCGTCGGGCGTCACGGAACGGACACCGCCATAGGGATAGAACCGCGGTTGAATCTCGCCAACGCGAGTGCCCGTCGCACCATCGAGGATTGCGACGCCGTCGTTGGCGTTCCCCAGCGCGTGATTGTTGTCGAAACTAAGGCCAATGGAGTTGCCGATCACGATGTTGTCAGCACCGCCGATAATGCGCACGCCATCACGGCCATTGCCGGAGATAATGTTACTGTCGCTGATGAACGAGCCATAGCCGACCCAAGCGGGACTGGTGGTGAAGGCGATCGCGACAGGATCGGTTAGCGGATATTCGATGTACGATCCAAACCCACCGATGGTGTTGTGTTGCGAGTTCTCAATGGTGACACCGTCGAGGCGGTTGGGCTTGGCGGCGTTCCCAGTCGTGTCGGTGCCGATGAAGTTGCCGGTGATGCTGTGCTCGCCGCCGCCGACAATGTGAATGCCTGAGCCATCGAAGCCATTGATGACGAGATGATCGAGGTGGCTGCCGGTGTGATTGCGAAGTACGAAGCCATCGACGTTCGCACCCGCCTTGGAACCGTCGATCTCAATGCGCTGCTCATCCGGTGAATCCGCCTGACGACCTTCGATGTCCAAAGTATCGGTGATGTCGGGCAGGGCACTCTGGAGATGAATTGTGCCCGTGCCGCCGGGCAAGACGAAGCGGATTTCATCCGCGCCCGGATTGGCGTTGGCGTCGATGATGGCTTGCCGCAGCGAGCCGGCTCCCGCATCGCCTGTGTTCTTGACCGTGAAGATGGCGGGCACATCGCGGGCTTCGAGGCGCAACAGTTGCGGAGCAAACCGATGGGTTGAACGGCGCATCAGACAATCTCCAGAAATGAATGCATGGGCGGATAGAAATTGAGATTAATCGAGCCGTCGGCGTGTGGTCGCCGATTGGTGAGTCCCGGAGGAATCCTACCCCCGTTATTGAACCCGGGCAATAACAAAAAGGCTTTAATTACTTGAGGTTACAATCTTAACAGCTCTGCCGTTCGGTTAGCACGAGGGCTATGCGAAATTCCGGGACATCACAAAATACCGTCAATGATCCACCAACTTAGCCCCAGGTAAACATGTTTTGTTTGCTCACGATGCTCGCTCTCGCGGCCGGGGAACCAAGCGAAAAACCATTGCCTGCGGTCAAAGAGCCGGACTGGAATGCGTGGAAGGACGTCAATCTCTCAAAGAAGGAACAGGCTGCGGAAGCCTGGAAGATTCTTTGTCAATTTCGCCCAAACCGCAAATACAAGGATGAGTCCGAAGAAAAACAGGCACATGAGAGACCAAGCGTACAAATTTCTCGACGCTTCACCAGAAGCGGCCTGCGCCGCCGGCGCTGAATTAGTGCGAACATCGAAAGATGATTGGGAGCGTTTGATGATTGCAACTTCCGTCAATATGCTCGGAGGCCAAAAAGGACGATCGATATTGACCTGGGCAATGGCCTCATCCACATCGTTGGAAGAGGCATTTGACGGTTGTTTTCAAGTCAGTTGTGACCTAGCGTCCCAACGCAAACCAGAATATCTCCCGGCCATTTTTTTAATGCTTCGAACACACGACCAAGCGGTGTATCTGCCGCTCCATGACTGGTACATTCGAACGCACGAATCCCTCTTTTTTGTCTTCGGCCGTTATGGGGGTGACGTGATCCCATATTTGCGCCCAATGTTGCGACATTCGGACCCTTATGTGCGACGCAATACGGCAATCATACTGGGATATTTCATGAAGGAGTCAAAACCGACCTTTATCAAGATGCTCGCAGCGAGTGACATCGGTTCGGGCGGCGCAGCATTCGCGCTTGGTCAGCTCGATGCTAAAGATGCAATTCAACCAATTGCAGAACTGCTCAAGAGCAGTTCTGCAAGGACACGGTTCTGGGCAGCTTATTCCTTGTACGAAATTGGATCTAAAGACGCCATTCCTGCACTCACCGCCGCCAAGGCCATTGAAAAGGACAAGGATACTCTCCAGGAGATTGACGCCGCAATTGAAAATTGCGCTGGCGCAAAGACCACTAGCGAGGGTGTACCCAAGTTGAACAAGGAACAGTTGCAAGCCGCGTTGCTTAAAGTCAATAACGAGAATGGTTACAAAGGTGATTTCGCGGCAATCGCAGCATCGGCCGGTCGAGACGAGCTCGATCGTCTAGAGGAAATACGGCAAAAGACTCTTGAGTTCCGGTCGAAGAAGGGCGTGCAGCTGTTTGAAAATTGGACTGAGGTCATCACGGCCGTCCGGCGACGGGTTGATTAATTGCCGGATGGCCCATCGTCATGCCGGCTACTGTAGGACTAGTTGCGCGGCTTGATCCTCGTCGCTATGCTAGACATTAGTTTCATGTCGCAGGCACACCATTTGCCCCACAACCCCTCATGCCACTCGCCGAACCAATCTGCACTCAAGTCGAACGATTCGTTCGCGAAACGCAATTCGCAAAAACTGGCGCGGTCATCACCGATCTGGATGGCACCGCGGTGTTGGAAGATCAGGGCCGCTGCTTCGTGCCGCCACCGGTTGAGTTTGGGCTGAAGCGCCTTTACGACATCGGCCGGCCGGTGATCATCGACACGTTGCGGTTTCCGCTCTCGGTGATCAAAACTTTTGGCCGCGAGTGGCACCGCATCTCGGCTGCGCCGATTCCCTGCGTCACGCTCAATGGCAGCCTGCTGGGTTACGTCACGGAAGGCGAAGACAAGCAACTTGTGTTTGAAGAATTATCTGCGACGCCTTTGGCCCAGTCGGAGCTACGCGAGATTCTGATCGGCGTCACCGGGCTGTTGGAAAAGCGGGTGCCGAATCTCACGATCTTTTACTATCCGCGCGATTGGAAACTCGGCGAGATCATTTGGACGCCGGAGCCGAGCCGCGTGAGTCAGGTCGGCAACAAGTACGGTAGCGCGACCGAGGTATTCACGGGCGACGTTGGCGTTTTGGAATCTCGACTGATGGCTCAGGATATCTGCATGGTGTTCATGTTGCTCGATGCGCCGCAGGATCAGTTGATGGCGTATCAGCACACCAAGCGCAGCAATTTCTTCACGCATAAGGGAATTGACAAAGCGTCCGGCGCGAAGACGTTTGCCAAGCAACTGAACGTTGAACTACCGCACTCGGTGGGTGCGGGCGATGCCGAGACCGATCGATTCCTGACCGAGGTGGGGCTGGCCGTGCATGTTGGGCCGATTGATCTCGAATACAAGGGACTCCGTGATACCGTCCGGTTGCGCGATTCCAATGAACTCGGTGATCTGCTGTTTCACCTCGCCGACCGTATCCCGTCATGAGTGAAGCGAGCGAATTCAAGCGATTCCAGCCGATGGTGCGGGCCATCATCCGGCATCACTTTGGGACATCTCCCAAAAAGATCGCAGCGATCGGCGGCGGGTTGACCAACGCTGTCTTTCGCGTCGAACATCCCGAGGGGCCGTTCATCATTCGTCTGTCAGACGAACCGACCAAGATTAACGCCTTCATCAAGGAGCAATGGGCCACCGAACACGCCCGCAAAGTGGGCGTGCCAACGCACGAGATCCTGGAGGTCGGCAACGAGGTGGTCGGCATCCCCTATATGGTCGTGCGCGAATCGCTCGGCACCGAAGCGACCCATCACCCCGACCGGCTCAAGACCCTGCACGAGATGGGCAAAGTGCTCGCGAAGATTCACACCATCCGCACCCACGGCTTCGGCGAGACATTTGATTGGTCGAATAACTCGCTGTCACTCAATGAAACGTGGCGCGACTTCCTGCGGAATGAAATCAAGGTGGCCGAGCGGTTGGAAACATTGAAGCGGCATCGCATGCTCGCGCCGCGACAAATCGCCTCAATTCGCCGCACGTTGAAAGAGACCGAAAGCTGGGACAAACCGCCCGCGCTCAATCACGGCGACATGCGGCTCAAAAACGTGCTGGCCGATGCGGATGGCAAGATCATTACCATCCTCGATTGGGAGAATTGCCTCTCGGCCGTCGCACCCTATTGGGATCTGTCTGTCGCGTTGCACGATCTCTCAATCGATGCCAAGGAAGAATTACTCGCTGGCTACGGCATGACCGGCCGGCAGTACCGCCACATCGCCGCGGAAGTAAAAGCGATTAACGTGATCAACTACGCACCGCACATCGAACTGATGGCGAAAGCCAAAGACAAGGCTGGCATCGAACGCTTGCGAATGCGGTTGAGCGGGGCGATGGATTTGTATTCGGTGTGATGGGCGCCTGGCGAGCGGGGTTGCGAAAGCGCCCCGAGTCCTTTGAGCTTCAAACCCTCGGGGCGCTTACGCAATCCCGCTCGCCAGGCGGATCGGTTATGCTGACACTGGCCATAGGAGGTCACGTCATGTTGTCCTTCATTACTGTATTCCTCGTCGCGGTCGCGCCGGCCCAAACCGATTCCATCCAACCATCGGCGATATTGCAGCAACTTCGCTCCACCGACAGCAATGAGGCACGGGACGCTCTCGACAAACTCGCGCGCATTTCGCCAACCACATTGACGACCCAACAACGTCGTGACCTCGTCGCGGCGGCCACAGGCTGCTTCGTGAGCGCGTGCGGCCCACGGATGACGGCCGATTCACGGTCTGGGGTTCGGCCCGCGACGGTGGCAACAACACGCTGCAGCGCGACCTTCGCGACTACGCCGACGATGCCGAGCGCGTTCGTCTCATTGCGAAAAATCTTGGGGATGCCGAAGTCGCCCGACAAACGGCCATGCAAAATCGGGAGCTGCTCGATCAGTACCACCGCTACATCACCGCCCGTTGGTCCATCTCGTCGAACACAGAACGACTATTCGCCGAGGCCGACAGTCGGCTCAGTACCATTGCCAACCCGTATCTCGAAAAGGTTGACGCGGCCATCAGCGACGCGGCGTTGCGGCAAGTCATTCGCCGGATCCAGCCGGCCTGCGTTCGGATCAATCGCGCCAGCGGCGTGAACATTGCCGCCGATGGCTTGGTGCTCACCAATGCGCACGTGGCTTGGAGAAAAGGCCAGACGATGACCGCTGAATTTCCCGATGGCCGCACGTTCGAGGCGAAATGCATCGCGATCGACGCCAAGTTCGATCTGGCTCTCTGCCGTTTGGAGAAGGGCGACCATCTACCCGTGGCGAAAGTCGCGGCGCATGCGCCGGCTGCCGGTGACCGCGTGGTCTGCATCGGCCAGCCGGGAAACTACACGCCCAGTGGCGAACGAACGAATTATCAGCCATTTCATGTTTCGGTGGGCAAGATCCGCGGCCTGCGCGGCGAACCGCTGGAGGAACAGTCGCCTCTGGGCGGCACCAAGCACGACGCTTGGACTTACTGGGGCCACTCCGGAAGCCCGCTGTTCAACGAGTCCGGCGAGGTCGTGGCACTGCACAATAGTTGGGATTCCGCCACGGCCATGCGGCACGCGGTGACCCACGCGGCGATCGTGGAGTTTCTGAAACAGAATCAGCCTTAGTGTCCGCGGGCGTGGTGGTAATCGCAGCCAATCAAGAATAGCCGTTGCAACGCAGTCACGCGCGGTAGTGCGAGCCACAAGACGGCGAACACACCGGCTATGATCGCAGCCAGCGTCACGCCGATGCCCTGCCCCAACACCATTCGGGCAATCAAGGCGAAATCAATGCAGATGCCCAAAGCCAGCGGCACCATGCTCCAGAGCAGTAGCCGCGTGGAGAGGCTTAAAAATGCCGCCGTCACTTCACGCGGTGAGGTCTGACGGTGAAACACGGCCGGGGTCATGATGAGCGCGACCGCCACGGCGACGAAGGCAATCGCCACGACATGCAGTTGTTGCTCAGCCGGCGCGAGTTTTTCGTCGAAAGAGGAATTGAACACGGCCACGAGCTGGAAGCCGAAGAGAGCTTGAATGCCGGGCAGGATCATCCGGCACTCTTCGAGCATATGTTGCACCGCCTTGTTCAGCGGCAATTCTTCCGTTTCGCCTTGAGGCACATCTTTCGCCTGACCATTGCTCGCGTGTCGGGCTTGGGTTTGTACCGCCATCGATCGCCTCCTTGCGAATACCCTCATACAAGAATGGTGCCAAAGGCCAACTTCGAGCCGGAGGCGAAACGTGGCGGGGCCGATACAATCGCACGCCCTTCGCTATATCAGCGGATATGCCTCAGAAAATCACGCCGCGAGAATTGGCCGACCGGATTGCGTCAAAACTGCCGGTGTTCTTGCTTGACGTCCGGCAACCTGAGGAGCATGCGATTGCCCGCATCGAGCCCTCGCAATTGATCCCGCTCGGCGAGTTGGTCCGGCACCTTGAAGAAATTCAACCGCCGCCAAACGCGGCTGTGGTGGTTTATTGCCACCACGGCGTCCGCAGCCTAAGCGCGGCCGCCATCCTGGAGCGGGCCGGGCTTCGCGACGTTTTTTCGCTTTCAGGTGGCATCGACGCCTGGTCGATGGAGATCAATCCGACGGTGCCGCGGTATTAGGGGTTACTTCGTGCGCGGCTCCTTCCAAGCCCGGAAAAATTTCGGAACTCGCTCAACTCCCCGGGGTTTCCAAATTTAGCAACACGATTTGCCGGGAGTACCGCCGATGAAACATCTCATGGCCTTGGCTGTGGCTATCGCAATCTTCACCGCCGGGAACGCCTCCGCCGGCAAAGGCGAGGGCAAAACCGGGCCTGGCAAGGCGGCCCGCGAGGCCCTCTTCGACAAACTCGACGCCAATGGCGACGGCTTCCTCACGCTCGACGAGTTAATGAAGATCGATGCCAAGGTGAAGCCGAAGAAGCTCGAAGCAATGTTCAAACGGCTCGATAAGGATGAAGACGGAAAGTTGTCGAAGGCCGAGTTCACCGCCCACCCGGCGAAGGACGAAGCCAAGAAGAAATTGAATAAGTAGTTCGTTGCCCCTGACTCGCACGACCCGCCGCGACATTTCGTCGCGGCGGGTCTTTTTATTTTGACTCGACGTAGACAGGATCGTTAGGCACTTGAGTTAGTCCTTCATTCTGCAACGCTTTTAGCGCATCGAAATATCTCAACATCAGTTGCGCACTTCGATCGTCAAAGAAAATCACTTGAGCGCAATGCCAAAATTGCACAATAAGGAGTAATCCTAGTTTGGCACCGATAATCATCCCAATGAGCAATCCAAGCTGACCACCCTGCATCCCCATCTGTCCAAAATTGAGCATCATTTCATTAGCCCAAAATGTCATTCCGATAATTGCCGTGATTAACACGATGTGAAATGTAATCCACCAGCGACGCTGGCGCAGGCGAATGATCCGTAGCCGCCGCACATTCTCGATGTATTTTTCGTCCGGCGTCTTTGTGAAGAGTTTTCGCAAGCAATCAAACATGTGGCACCTTGACAAGGTGCCATTCATTTTAGTTGATGAAATCACGGCATCCGCAACAACCCATGCCCCGTCTCGTTGTCGCGGCCCGGTGCGAGCAAATCTTCCGCGGCGCGACAGAGAGCCGAGCGGACGTCAGCGACGGTCGCTTTCGGATAGCGCGACCAGTAGAGCGCGGCCAACCCGGCCGCTTGCGGCGCTGCGGCCGACGTGCCACCGAATGGCTTGGCCCGCGAGAGTCCTGGGAAGGGTACCGGCGCGACCAGATCCGGCTTCAAGGAAAGAGAATTTGGTCCGCAACAACTGTACGGTGCCCGGGCATCATTTTCCCACGCACCGATAGTTAGCCATTCCGGTCCATCCCCCGGGAAAGGGATGCTGCCACGAATCGTGTGCTGCTCGAGCGACGCGCCCAGCACGGTGAGATGGAACGGGCCGGGAAATCCATGCGCGTGTTGAATTCGTACGGCATATCGCGAATTCGGCTCCGGCAGAAAACGAATCACCAGGGAGTTGTGTTGGTCCTCAGCGGACGCCACCACCCGGCCCAGCTCTTTGCCGGTTTCGTTGACGACCTGCAAGCAATAGCCGCCACCTGTCGGCCGACAGATTTCCACTGACACGAGTTCATCGCCCCAGGCGCGGAGGTTGTTGTCAATGGAGCCATTGGGCCAGTGATGATCGCTGCCGGGCCCGCCGCGAAAAGCACCGTACCAATGCCGATGGGCCACATTGCCGGCACAGGCGACGGCAAGCACGTCGTCCGCCGCGTGGCCATCGCCGAGAATGTGCCGCAACGCTTCATGGACCGATCCGCCGCCTTCGCCGTCACCCCAACAGGGCATGATCACCGAGCAAGAAATAATCTTCGCTCCGCGTCGCTTGGCCCATTTCACCGCGGCGACGAAGCTCTCGGGTGAATCGGGCTGCCAACACGCCAGCAAAATCTCCGCCTCCGGCGCAATGGCATGAATCACTTCGGCGCAGTAGATGCCGTGCTGGCTGTCCTTCGCCTCCATGTCACCATCGAAGCGGAATGACCGAGCGGCCGTGTCTGCCGGAAGGGAGCCGCCAAGGTAATTGCGGTAGCCGCGGAAGCCGGTGTCGAGGATGGCGACCTTCACGCCCCGGCCGCGCAGCCCCGCCCAATGCCAGCGATCGACGCCGAGCCGGGCGATTGCACCGTCGAGAGTGGGATTGTCGGGCGGAGCGGCAATGCCGGCCGTAACGATCACGACCGCCGCCAACCACCCGGCCCAAGTCCGAAACCGCATGCCAGTCCTAATGTTTATCGCGTGGATGCAGACTGTCAGGCATTCATCGACCGCGAGCCGGCGGGTTTAGGCGCGTCCGCCTGGAATTTGCTCGGATGGCCAACATTGTCACCCGGCGTAAATGGCAAATCTCATATGATTCGCAGCATGGCTGCCGCACCGCAAAAACTGTGGTCGCTCGACCTCGCTAGCCCTTCGTACGGTGGCGGTGCACTCGGCAAGCTCGGTGACGACCTCGCCATCGTCTTTGGTACTTATTTCAACGACGAGCATTTGTACGCCGTTGCCGCTAAAGATGGCAAATTGCTTTGGAAGTTCAAATCCGAAGGCGGGCCGTTCGATGCCTCTGTCGCACTCGCCGACGTCGATGGTGACGGTGCCCTCGAAGTCATCGCGGCCGACTCGCAGACCGGTACACTCTTTTGCCTCGATGGTGCCGGCAAAGAGATGTGGAAGCACAAGCTGCCGAGTTCCACCGACTCTCCCCCCGCCATCGCCGACCTCGATGATGATGGACATCCCGAGATCGTCGTCGGCACGATGACGGTGAATCGCGGCCCTGGCCGGGTGATCGCGCTCGATGCTCGCACGCTCAAAGTGAAATGGGAAGCGGAGGTGCCGGGCCACGTGCAGTCCGAGCCCGCGCTCGTCGATCTCAACAACGACGGCGTGCTCGACGTCATCGTGACCACCTGGCGCGGCGACAAATGCGTGCGAGCGCTCTCCGGCAAAGACGGCAAGGAACTCTGGAAGCATCCGATGGCCGGGGACATGTATCACGGCGTGTCGGTCTTTCGCCAGGACGGCATCAAGATCGTGGCGACCTCGATTGCCGGCGACGTGACGCTGCTCGACGACAAGGGCAAAGTGATTTGGACGAATAAGCCCGGCGGTTACTTGTTCGGCCCAAGTGCGGTGGTCGATCTGACCGGCGACGGCACCCCGGCCATCATCGTCGCGGGGCCAAAGCTGATCGCGTACTCCGTAGATGGGACGGAGCGCTGGCAAACGCCGGAGTATGGCAGCATCGCCCGCGGTGTGGCGCACGCGGAGATGGACGGCAAGCCGACGCTTTTCTTTGGGGCGAGCGATCGCAAATTCCGCGCGGCAGGCGGCGATGGCAAAGAGATCTGGGCCTTCGACGCCACCGTGAAGGGCCACGTTTACGAAGGGATCGACTCCGGACCGGTGGTTGGCGACTTCGATGGCGACGGGCAATTGGAAGTATTCTTCGTCGTCGGCAAAGGCACCTCGGACAAAGAACAGCGGCAGAACTATGGCCGGGCGTATTGCCTCAAAGCCGGCAAAGGCACGGATGCCTGGCCGATGTTCCGCGGCAACCTGCGAAGGACTGGAACGCGGTAGTGCGTCTTCGTAGCCGCGGGCTTTAGCCCGCGCGTCCTGGCAGTCCCTTGGCCCCGACGTGGGCTGAAACCCGCGGCTACAAAATTCATATACTCGGCCCCTCCCAGCGAATTACTGGAATCGATCTACGAGGTGTTCCCATGCGTCGTGTCGCAACCCTCCTTTTGCTCTGTTGGCCCGCGTTGGCTCTCGCCGACGAACCCAAGCCGTTCGATCCTGTCGGTATCTGGGAAGGCTCACTCGACTTGGGTATGCGAAAACTCAAGCTCGCTTTCAAAATCACGAAAGCCGAGGATGGCTCCTTAAAAGGCACCATGGATGCCGTTACCCAGGGCGCCAAAGACATTCCGGTCGCCTCGGTCAAAGTTGAAGATGGCCAACTCAATTTTGATCTCACCAAAATCGGTGCGACTTACTCCGGCAAACCCGCCGTCGATGGGCAATCGGTGAAAGGCACCTGGAAACAGTCGGGCCACGAGTTTGAGCTGGAGCTGAAGCGAGTTGCCAAGGTCTCCGAGGCCAAGCGGCCGCAGCATCCAGTCAAGCCGTATCCCTATCGAGAAGAAGAAGTCACGGTTGATAACCCGGCCGCGAAAGATGTGAAGCTCGCCGGAACAATTACCTGGCCTACTGGCAAAGGCCCGTTCCCGGCCGTCGTCTTGATCACAGGCTCCGGCCCGCAAGACCGCGATGAGACTGTCTTCGACCACAAGCCATTCTTAGTTCTGGCCGATCATCTCACCCGCAACGGCATTGCCGTCTTGCGGTGCGACGATCGTGGCGTCGGCAAATCGACGGGCTCGATGAAGGATGCCACCACGGCCGACTTCGCCACCGACGCTTATGCCTGCGTGAAGTTCCTTCAGACGCGCTCAGAGATCGATCGTAAGCACATCGGTCTGGCCGGGCATAGCGAAGGCGGCTTGATCGCACCGATGGTCGCGGCCGAGCATCCGGACGAGATTGGCTTCATCGTGATGCTCGCCGGCACGGGCTTGCCCGGCGACGAGGTGTTGATTCATCAAAGCGCAGCTCTTCGCCGCGCAATGAAAACGGAAGGCAAGAAATTTGAGTTGGGGAGCAGACTCCAAGCCGCTTACATGAAGGCGGCCCGGGAGACCAAAGATCCAAAAGTCCTGGCCGAGCAGATTCGCGTGTTCATGGACAGTTTACCTCCGGAGGACGCCAAGCATATTGCAAGCGCCGACAAAAAGGATAATGAGACCCAATGCGAAGCACTATGTTCGCCGTGGGTTCAATATTTCATTCACTGCGATCCTCGTGCCTCACTGAAGAAGGTTCGCTGCCCGGTACTCGCGATCAACGGCGAATTGGACCTGCAAGTCACGCCGAAGGAGAACCTCCCGGCGATCGAAGGCGCTCTGAAGGAGGCCGGCAACAAAGACGTCACGGTGCGTGTATTTCCCGGCTTGAATCATTTGTTCCAGCACTGCAAGACCGGCATGCCCAACGAGTACGGCGAGATTGAAGAGACGATGTCCCCAGAAGTGCTGGATGTGATCACACAGTGGATAATTAAGAGGAAGAGTTAACCGCAGAGTACGCCGAGAGCGCTGAGAAAGACAGAGAATACCTCTTCTCGGTCTTACTCTGCGCTCTCTGCGTACTCTGCGGTTAACTCTTATTTCGCTATCCTCAACCCAGTGATCGAAGTCGAACAACTTGCAAAAACCTTCGGCAGCGTGCACGCTGTTGACGGCATCTCCTTCACCGTCGCGCCCGGCGAGGTCTTCGGCTTGCTCGGCCCCAACGGCGCCGGCAAGACTACGACGCTGCGAATCCTCGGCACCTTGCTCAAGCCCACCGGCGGCTCGGCCCGAGTCGCCGGGTTCGATGTGGCCACTCAAGGCGAGGAAGTGCGCCGGCGAGTCGGCTACCTCTCCGCCACTACTGGCGTCTACGACCGCATGAGTGCGTGGGAAATGGTGGCCTATTACGGCATGCTCCATGGCCTGCGCGGCGAGCCACTCACCGCACGGCTCGAAGAACTGTTCGCCATGCTGCGTATGAATGACTTTCGCGATCGCCGCGGCGGCCAGATGAGCACGGGCATGAAGCAGAAGGTGTCGATCGCTCGGGCCCTGGTCCACAATCCGCCAGTGCTGATCTTCGACGAGCCGACCACCGGCCTCGATGTGCTCGTGCAGCGATCGGTCCTCCGGCAGATCATGCGACTTCGCGAGCTCGGCAAATGCATTCTGTTTTCGACCCACATCCTCCGCGAGGTGGAGCTGCTGTGCGACCGCATCGCCGTCATGGCGCACGGTAAAATCGTTGCACATGGCACAGCCAACGAATTGCGGCAACTGCACAATGAGCCGGATTTGGAGGAGCTGTTTTTCAAGCTGGTCGGAGCGGACGCAGAGATCTGATTGGTTTGTACTTCGTGGCCAGCTCTGATGTCCCTGCACTTCGTAGCCCAAGCAGAGTCTCTTGTATTTCGTGGCCGGGTCTGAAGGTCGCCCTTGGCGACCGAAGGCCCGGTTGAACCCGCAAGCGCTTGCCACTGCACCGGGCCTTCGGTCGCTTGAGGGCGACCTTCAGACCCGGCCACGAAATGCTAAGACTCCCCGGCCACGAAATACAGGGACGCCCCAGCCATGAAATACAAAGACTCTGCTTGGGTCACGAAATGCAATGCGACGCGCTTATCCGTTCCAGAGCGTTTATTCTTCCTAATCATGTGCATCCCACGGCCATTCTCTTGTCCAAAATCGCCTGGCGCGGGTATAGTCCCGGTAGGGCCGATTGGCGGCCGGAGGTGAACGCATGTCACGAATGATTGCCGCCGCGCTGTGCCTCGTCGGCCTCGGCTTTGCCGCCGTCGCGCAGCAACCACTAAACCCGAACGAACGGCCCGCGCCGCCGCGGGTCAATCCGCAAGATAAAGAAGACGTCTGGGTCTTGGACTTCGTGTTCAAGAATCCACGGACGATCACCGTTGATATCCCGGGCCGGGGCAAAACCACCGTGTGGTACCTCTGGTACGAGGTCACGAACAACACCGGCGCACCGCGCTTCTTCAGCCCGACATTCGAGTGGGTCACGCTCGACCGCAACACTACGCACATCGATGAAGTGTTACCTTCGGTCCAAGAAGCCATCCGCAAAGTTGAGGACCCGACCGGCTATTTGAAAATCAAGAACTCGGTGACCATCGGCAAAGAGCCGATCCCGCCGTCGAAGCCGGACGCGGTGCCGACTCCAGTGTACGGCGTGGCCATTTGGCCGGACGTGGCGACCAAGGCGGCCGACACGACGCGATTCAGCATTTTCGTCAGCGGTCTGTCGAACGGTTGGACGATCGATGATGCCGGCATTGTTCGCCGCAAGACGCTGCAGCTCAATTTCAAACGGCTCACGGATGCGCAGCACCAAGACACGCTCGATGTGCGGTTCATCACGCCATCCGAGTACATCTACCGCAGCACGTCGGTCGCCGCCCCGGTGAAGCCCGCCAAACCCGCTGCCGGCAAGGCCGCTGAGGAGAAGCCGGTTGAACCAAAGAAGGAAGAAAAGCCGGAAGAGTAGAGCTAACCGCAGAGAACGCAGAGAAGGCTTTTCTCGGTTTTTTCTCTGCGTTCTCTGCGGCTCTGCGGTGAACTCTTCTAACATTGACCTGTTGAGCCAATCTCCCTAAATTAATCAGTCGCCGATATTTGCAGGGTTTTCGTTGGGAGTGTCCGCGTCATGGCACATAAGAAGGGTCAAGGGTCCACCCGCAATGGCCGCGATTCCAATTCGCAGCGGCTCGGGATCAAGGCATACGGCGGCGAGCTCGTCACCGCGGGCAGCATTATCGTTCGCCAACATGGCACCAAATTCCATCCCGGCAAGAACGTCCGTCGGGCCAAAGACGATACGCTCTTTGCGATCGTCGCCGGCACGGTAAACTTCGGCGTCGGTGGCCGGCGCGTCAGCGTGACGCCCGTGGTTGAATAAATACGGTTAACTGCAGAGAACACCGCGAGCGCGGAGAAAACAACAGCATTAGTTTTCTCCGCGCTCGCTGTGTTCTCTGCGGTTCAATTTCTTCTGGGAGCCACTCATGCGTGCAATCCTGTTTGCTGCCACCGCATTGCTCTTCGTCGCAGCCGATGCGCCAAAAAACGACGCCAAGAAGGAAATGGCCCAACTCGAAGGCCAGTGGTCCATGGTCTCCGGACTGGCCGATGGCCAGCCAATGCCGGAGCCGATGGTCAAGACCATGCGGCGCGTGGCCAAGGACGGCGTGACCACGGTCACGCAGAACGACCAGATCTACATGAAGGCCAAATTCACAATTGATGCGGACAAGAAACCGAAGACGATCGACTACCAAGTCAGCGATGGCCCGACCAAAGGCAAAACCCAACTCGGCATTTATGAGATCGAAGGCGATACTGTCAAATTCTGCTTCGCCAGGCCGGATCAGGCTCGGCCCACCGACTTCACTTCCAAGCCGGGCAGCGGCTGGACCTCCAGTGTGTGGAAACGAGACAAGAAATAAACGGGGCCGAGCCTCGCTCATTTCACAGATTGCCACTGCGTCCCGGCCCTAATTTTGCTACCCTCTTTCGCGATACAAAGGCCCGATCGCTCGGATCGACAGGGATTGTCCGTCTGTGATCAGGAGGTTCATCATGACGCCGTGGCGTCTTTTCGTTCGCACCAATAAGCCTAAACACACCCGCCGCCCAAAGACCAAACTCTCACTGCTCACTCTGGAACGCCGCGATGTGCCGGCCATCATCGCCAACCCCGGCTTCGAGACGCCGCTTTTGAATGTCGGCCAATTCCAATACGCTCCGGCCGGCGCCGGGTGGACGTTCAATCCCTCGGCCGGAATCACCGCCAACTTCAGCGGCTTCAACAACGGGAACCCGCCTTCACCCGAAGGCGGACAAGTCGCATTCATTCAAGGCGTCGGCAACTTCAGTCAAGTGATCACGCTCACGGCCGGCACCTATGCGATCGATTTCCTGGCCGCGCAGCGCGGCAACATCCCCAGCAAGGAAACGTTCAACGTTCTGGTCGATGGCCAAATTATCGGCAACTTCAACAGTGTGACCGGCGTCGGCTTTCAATCGCAGCTCACCACCAGTTTCCCCGGCACGGCCGGCAACCACACGCTCACGTTCCAGGGGACCAACCTGTTCGGCGGCGACAACGCCACCTTCATCGATCAAGTAATCATCCGCCCACAAGCGACGCCCCTCATTGATAATGGTTTCGAAGTTCCAAGTTTGTCGCCCGGCAGCTTCCAGTACAACCCGCCCGGCGCGGCCTGGAGCTATTCCGGCTCGGCCGGCATCAGCGAAAACGGCAGCGGCTTTACGATCGCCAACTCGCCAGCCCCCGAAGGCAGCCAAGTGGCGTTCATGCAAGGCGGCGGATCGTTCAGCCAAGTGCTGACACTGACACAGGGCACCTATTCGATGAGCTTCCTAGCTGCCCAGCGCGCGAACTTCGGCAATCCGCAAACGTTCCAGGTGTTTGTCAGCGGCACACTCGTCGGCAGTTACGACAGCCTCAACTCCGCCTCCTATGTGCCGCTGACGACTTCCACCTTCAGCGTCGCGACCGGTGTCCAGACCATCACCTTCCAAGGCACCAACATCATCGGGGGCGATAGCACCGCACTGATCGATGACATCGTCATTCATTTCGAGTCGGTCCGGCTGAACGATTCTGGCTTCGAGATGGCCGGCGTGGCGCGCGGCCAGTTTCGGTACCAGCCTCCGGGCACCGCATGGACCTTTGGCGGCACATCGGGCGTGACCGGCAACGCCAGCGCTTTCACCAGCGCGAATGCTCCCGCGCCCCAAGGCAGCCAAGTCGCGTTTCTGCAGCAGACGGGCAGCATTTCGCAACTCGCCGGCTTCGTCCAAGGCACCTATGAGATTGGCTTCCTCGCGGCGCAGCGCGGTAACCAAGCCGAGACATTTCAGTTGCTTGTCGATGGCATCGTCGTCGGGACTTACAACACGGTCGCCCGGGGGGGCTATCAACCGCTCGTCAGTTCCACATTCACGGTGACCTCCGGCAATCACACCATCACGGTCCAGGGGACCAATCTCTTTGGCGGCGACAACACAGTCTTCATCGACGACCTGAAAGTCTTCCAGCAGCCCACCGACATGACGGACTCAGGATTCGAGCTGCCAGCCATCGCGAATGGCACGTTTCGATACGGGCCGGCGGGTTCACCCTGGTCCTTCACCGGCACCGCCGGCGTCAGCACCAATAACTCCGCCTTTACCAGCGGCAACCACGGCGCGCCGCAGGGCAATCAAGTGCTCTTCTTGCAGCAGGCCGGCAGCGTGCAGCAAGTCGTCCCGTTTACGGCCGGGACTTATGAAATCAGCTTCTTCGCCGCTCAACGGCGGAACGTTTTCAGCTCCCAGACCTTCCAGGTGCTCGTCGATGGCGTGGTGGTCACAGCGTTCAACAACTTCTCGAGCGGCAACTATGTGCCCCTGATGACGTCGAGCTTCACGGTCGGCACGGGCAACCACATCGTGACCTTCCGCGGCACCAATCTTTTCGGCGGCGACAACTCGGTGTTTATTGACGACGTTGCCATTATCTCTGACCCCGATTCGGTTAACGACAACGGTTTCGAATCGCCGGCACTGTCGCCGGGCCAATTCCGCTATAACCCCCCGGGATCGCCCTGGGCATTCAACGGCACAGCGGGCTTTGCCGCCAATGGCAGTGCGTTCACGGGCAGCAATCCACCCGCGCCGCAGGGAAGCCAAGTACTATTTTTGCAACAACTCGGTGCGGCTGCGCAGGTCGTGAATTTGGCCGAAGGAACGTATAACTTGAGTTTCCTCGCGGCCCAGCGCGGCAACGTGCCCAGCGTGGAAACCTTCCAAGTGCTGGTCGATAACGCCGTCGTCGCCACGTTGAACGGCGTGAGCGGGATCTTCTATCAGCAATTCGCGACTGTAAACTTCACCGTCGGGGCCGGCAACCACACGATCACGTTTAACGGCACTAACTTGAATGGCGGGGACAACACGGCCCTCATCGACCAAGTGATCATCCGCCCGGTGTAAACAGTATTCTGACAGGATGGACGCTGCTTTACTTTCACGGCTCGCCGAACTGGCGGACGCAGCCGACACCCGTTTTGATTGGCCCGCCGCTTCGCTTGACCTCGTGCGTCGCGCGGGTCTCGCATCGACCGGAACTCCGGCTCGTTTCGGCGGCCGCGAGCTATCCGCAATCGAGCAACTGAGCACCGCCGAGCAAATCGCCAGTGCATGCCTCACCACGGCGTTCATTCTCAGCCAGCGTGAAGCCGCGGTTCGGCGCATTGCATCTGCCCCGAACAAAGCCCTCGGCGAACATTTTCTGCCGCGCCTGGCTCGTGGCGAATGTTATCTCACGGTGGGCCTGTCGCAACTCACGACCTCGCGGCAACACGGCGGGCCGGCTCTGCTCGTCGAGCCGATCAGCGATGGTTACCAACTCACAGGCGAAGTGCCGTGGGTGACCGGAGCCGATCAAGCCGAAGCCATCGTCATCGGTGGTCGCCTGGCCGATGGCCGGCAAGCGCTCTTCCTGGTGCCCACGAGTGAGCCGGGTGTATTCGTCCGGCCGCCGATGGACTTGGCCGCGCTAAAGGGTTCGCGCACGAGTTCAATTCGCTTGGACCAAGTGAAACTAAAAACCGAGTGCTTACTCAATGGGCCCGCCGAAAAAGTTTTGACCGGACCCGGCGGCGGGGGATTGGAAACCTCGGCACTTGCCCTCGGCTTAGCCGGCGCGGCCATCGCCGACATGCACGACGAGGCGGTCGTCCGCCCGGACCTGAAATCGGTCGCCGACGAATTTGCGGCCAGTCATCACAAAGCTCGCCAACGATTGCACGAGTTGGCTTCGATGCCCGCGTTGCCGGACACGATCGTGGACGCCCGCGTCGAATGCACACGCTTGGCGTTGCGTGCGACCCAAGCCCACCTCACCGCCGCCAAAGGCGCCGGCTTCGTCGCCCCACACCCCGCCCAGCGCCGAGCCCGGCAAGCGCTATTTTTTCTAGTCTGGAGTTGCCCACGACCGGCTGCGGAGGGGTTATTGGCGGAGTTGGTGGAGTGATCAACGTTTGGTAGTTGACTTTAAATTAGCTTTGAGTTTCTCGGTGACCCAGGCGTTGAGGCTTTTTCCTGCGAGCGCTGCGGCATTACTTATTTCGCGATGCAGTTCCGCACCCACCCG
The DNA here is from genome assembly GCA_045802605.1 of Gemmataceae bacterium. Lineage (GTDB taxonomy): Bacteria > Planctomycetota > Planctomycetia > Gemmatales > Gemmataceae > JBJMQS01. The sequence goes on from JBJMQS010000020.1 coordinate 105,872, forward strand.
GGCCACAAATTGTCCCGAATAGGGCTTATCTGGTTCTTCCCCACGCTTTTGGCAAAACTCCAAATAGTCATCCACTGACTCGCGGAATGCTCTTCGAATTTCCTTGACAGTTTTTCCGACAAACGTGATTACGTCGCGAGTGTTGATCACCTCACCGTGAAATTGGTCAGCTTCTTCATCGAGTTCGACGCGGCCGATGTACCCCTTGTATTCCATCATGCTTTGATCCTCGCAAGCGTCAAAAAGCCCCGCATCGATCGTACCGCGCCTTTTGTTGTCTCTTTCCGCGGATGCGGTCGGTGAAAAACCGCGCGCACTCCATTCAAGGCGATGCGGATTCTCGATCCGCGACCTTCGGACATCTCTGCGCCAAGTGCACGGAGCATGGACTCAATGTCAGCCCACTTGATGTTCGAGCGTATGGGGTCCGCGAATATGGCCTCAAGCGTGCGACGATGCTTGCTGCTCATAGACATATAGTATCATGGATTGATATCACATTCAACTCTGAAATACCCGGTTCAACACCGCCATCCGTACCGCCAGGCCGTGGCTCACTTGCTCCAAGATCGCTGAGCGCGGGCCGTCAGCGACTTCGCTAGTGATTTCCACGCCGCGGTTGATTGGGCCCGGAGCGAGCACCAGGGCGTCCGATTTCGCTTTGGCCAATCGCTCGGCGGTCATGCAATAAAGCGCAGCATATTCGCCCAAGGACGGGATCAATCCCGTCTGCTGCCGTTCGGTTTGGAGCCGCAGCAAGTTAAACACGTCGCACTCGCCGAGGATGTCATCGAGTCGACAAGCAACGCGCACCCCGAGGGCTTCGATGCCCGGCGGCATGAGCGTCGGGGGACCACAGACGACCACATTTGCGCCGAGCTTTTTTAGACCGAAGATATTGCTGCGCGCGACTCGGCTATGCGCGATGTCGCCGACGATGCCCACAGTTAACCCAGGGATTTTCCCCATGCGCCGCTGAATCGTGAAGAGATCGAGCAGAGCTTGCGTGGGGTGCTCATGCGCTCCGTCGCCGGCGTTGATGATGGCCGATTTCAGGTTTCGGGCGAGCAGGTGCGGCGCACCCGATGAACTGTGGCGGACAACGATAATATCAACGCCCATCGCTTCGATGGTCTTGGCGGTGTCGAGGAACGACTCCCCTTTGCTCGTGCTGGACCCGGCCGTGGAGAAATCCACCACATCCGCACCGAGCCGGCGGGCCGCGAGGCTGAAACTCGTGCGCGTTCGGGTGGACGGCTCGTAAAAGATATTGGCGACCAAAGCGCCTTTCAGATCATCGCGTTTGGCTTGGCCATGTTGTCCGACGCCGACGTAGCGGTTGGCCGATTCCAGTATCGCGAGAATTTGCTCTGCGGAGAGGTCTTCTAAACCGAGCAAATGACGGGAGTTCTTCATGAAGAGTCCATCGCAAAGACGCAGAACTTACCGAGCCGCCCATTGCATTCTCTGTATTACTCTGCGATCTTTGCGTCTTGGCGGCGAACTCTATTTCCAGCGCAGCCCCGGTGACAGGTACTCTCGAGCGATGCGGGCATCATCCGGATCGAAGCCGCGGGCGCGGAAACGAATGATCGGAATGCCGGTGAAATCGTTGCGCCAGCGGCGATCCGGCGTGAGCCACAGGCCAGTGTCGCCGCCGACCAGATCCAGCAGAGCGAAGGGTCCCTCCAGGGTGATCGACGCCGCGTGCGTGTCGCGCCGGTTCACCGGGAGCCAAGCCTCATCGCCCCAGATTTGCACCCGCAACGGCTGTCCGGGCCGCCATTCCATAGAGACTGGCTCCTCCGTGAAGCTCACCCTGTCCAGGGGGTTCGGCGAATCGAGCGTCACGAAATCGTTGTCCTGCATTACCACCCGGACTGCAAATGGACGAGGGACTTTGAACTCGCCGGCACTGAGCAGTTGAATCGACCATTCGCGCTTGCGGGCAAACATCTCGCCTAGTTCGGCCGCGCGCTCGATTCGCCGCCGTTCGGTCTCCGAGTGCTTCGAACCAAACTCGCGCAGGTATTTGCGAATTGCATCGGCCTTGTACTGGCAACTGGCCGGCCCATCGACCTCGATCCGTGCGATGGGAATTCGGCCCTCACGCGCCGGTGCCGGCATATCGGCGACGATCCATTCACGAACGATTATGGCCTGTTGCGTGTCGGGGTAACGGTCGATGAAGAGTCTTGCTTGGTCGCCCCAGCTTCGATCGCTCCGGTTCTTCGCCAGCAAAACGGGTTCGAGTGCCACGGTGGCCGTGTGATCGATGGCCGCCTGGCTCGCAGCGATCAATTCTTCGCGCAGGCTATCCGGCGAGCGCACGGCGATGGCCGCGATTTGATCAAGGATCTTTCGCCCCGTGGCTTCGTCCTTGGCCGATGGGATGGCGGCTTGCAGCCGGGCGAGTTCTCCACGGGCGAGTTGTGCCCGGTCGGCGTCAATGACCTTGCTAAACCATCCGTCGTAATGTCGGGTGCGGTCAAGTTGCTCGACCACCGGCAAACCTTGCTCGCGCAGTGTCGCCCGCGCACCAAGGTAGGCAAATAGATCGGAAGAACGCCACAGCGCCCCCGCGAGCACGAGGATGGAGAATGTCATCGCGGTCCACTTCGCCCAGGGTCGGCGTTTGCGGGCGCGGTCACGGGAGATGAGCCAGCGAAATAGCGCCTCGTATCCCTTGGGCCGACCGTCGGCCGTCGGCCGCCCCATGTCGTCTACGGTGCCGACCGCGCTCAAGGGGAACACGGCCGTTCGTCGCGACAAGGTTTTGACTTTGGCCAAGAATGTCGGGCAGTGTTCGCGAAGAAAGGCGGTGGCCTGCGAAGCGGTCTGCAAGTTGTACCGATCGGCTTTGGTCAGCACAATTCCGACATGAGGCGGCTTCTTGTTGTTACCCAAGAAGCGATGCTTCAATGCATCGTCGATGGCCGCGAGCACAGGCGCATCGACCAGATCTTCGTCCGGATCGAGCAACACGAGCAAACAATCGGCTTCGAGATAATGCTGCAGCAACTCGGGCTCGGCATCGCGGTTGAGTGAGCGAATCGCCGTCTGCACGTACACGCCCGGATAGTCATACGTGTCGAACGAGATGTTCAGGCCTTCGAATGACAGCGTGAGATGATACCGTTCGGTGTCGCGGGTGGGAGCGAGCCACATGCCACGCTCGGTCAATGTGGTGATGATGTCGTCGAGGCGGGTGGTCGAGCGGGCGTCCGCTCGCATGTGCCAGCCACAGAAGCGATCGAGAATCGCCAAGCCACCTAGGAAACAGGTTTTGCCCGCGCCGCGGCCACCGAGCAGACAGACTTGCAACGGAGCCTTCGGCCAATGCGGCACCGAATCGTCGGCCGCGGTCTCGAACACCGGCGGCGTCGTGATGGTGGTGGACAACTCGTTCATCGCTGGTCCTTCGTGGGGCGTCCGCTGGATTCAACCGTCATGGTTAAACCGGTACGGAACCGGACCGAGGCTCGGGTCGTCAAAATGTTGACGCATTCTGACCGTGGCGGCGGTCGCAAGCGCGTCGTGACAAATCGCGGAGTGAGGGCAAGGATACCTAGATTTCCGGCCGGGTCAATGAAAACCCAAATCAATGCAGGATTTGAAAAAGTGGTCCTGCCCTCAAACCTTCTATGCTGTCGAAGTGCCACCCGATTTTCGCGATGTCGATCCTCGAAAATTGCACCTGCCTTCGTCTCGTTTTGGTGGCCTTGATCCTTTCAAGCTACAACGACAAATAGCGAAGTTTGGCTCATCCACCGCTGGCATGCCGCCGCCGTGGGTTTACGAAGACGGCCAGGGAAATCTGGTAATCTTCAATGGCGTGACACGGGCCACTCGCGTCGCGAAATTGGCGCCGGGGACGCTGCTGCGAGTTGAAGTCGTTGGTCGAACATCGGCTTCAATATCCACTCTGCCGACTATCGTTAGATTTACTTCCATGATTGATCCCACTCGCCGCGAGATTCTGGCTCGTCTCGAACACCTGAGCGAACTCGCCACCGATATGCGATTCGGCCAACTTGTCGCCAATCTGACGCTCTTGGCGGCGGGCCCATGGGACAAAGCGCTCTGGGACATGGAAGACGCGCAACTGCTGGAAGCAATTCGAAAAATGGAGGCCGATCTATCGCATCGAGCGATCGACGTTGCCTAGTAGCACACACTTTCAGGCAGTGGATTTTTGCATCGAAAAAATGGAAGGGTCAAAACATGTCACGCGTCATCATTCCAATGTTCAGCGTGGGCTTGCTTTGCATCGCGCCGGCCACTGCCAAAGCCGACGAGATGCCCGAGAAGAAAAAGATCGAAGCGTTGATCAAGCACATCGAAGGGCTCAAAGACGCGAAGTTCATTCGCAACGATCAAGAGCACGACGCCAAAACGGCCGCCGGCTTTCTGCGCTCGAAGTGGGAGCGCAACGACGCGCAAATCAAAACCGCCCGCGAGTTCATCGACAAGATCGCTAGTACTTCATCGACCACTGGCAAGCCTTATCTGATTCGCTTCAAAGACGGCAAGGAATATCAGAGCGGCATCTATTTGCTGGATGAGCTAAAGAAGATTGAAAAGCCGGCCAAAGAAAAGTAATCCCGACCGCGGGCTGCATAAGAGGCTGTCACGCCAATGATTCTCGCCGCGGCCGCGGACGTTTCCTGGGTCTTCATTGAGCTGGGAACCGTCGTCGTCGGCCTGGCGATCCTCGCGCGATTCGCGCATCGCTTCCATTTCTCCGCGATCCCGCTTTATCTCCTGGTGGGTTTGGCGTTCGGCAACGGCGGGCTTGTGCCCTTGCGCTTCAGCGACGAGTTCATCCACGTCGGCAGCGAAATCGGCGTGGTGCTTTTGTTGTTCATGCTCGGGTTGGAGTACTCGCCGGAGCAACTTCGCAGCGACCTGCGCGCCTCACTGCCGGCCGGCATGCTCGACTTGGTCCTGAACTTTCCGCCGGGGTTGGTCGCAGGGTTTTGGCTAGGCTGGAGCCCGCTCGCCGCGATCTTGCTCGGCGGCGCGACCTACATCTCCTCCTCGGGCGTCGTGGCCAAAGTACTCAGTGAGGCGTCGCACATTAGTAGCGGTCAGATGCGTACTGTTCTATCGCTGCTGGTGCTCGAAGATCTGGCGATGGCGGTGTTTCTTCCGCTCGTCACGGTGCTGCTCGTCGGGCACGCCGTCTCGGCCGGAGTGCTGGCGGCCGGCATGGCGATTTTCACCGGGGCCGTAGTCCTCTTCATCGCGCTGCGATTCGGCGCCCCAATCAGTCGCTGGATCGCCCACGATTCGGATGAAGTTGTTCTGTTCACAACGCTGGGCATCGTCCTCGTGGTCGCCGGGCTGGCACAGCGCCTCCAAGTCTCCGCCGCCGTCGGCGCATTCCTCGTGGGAATTGCCTTTTCTGGCCCAATTGTCCAACGGGCGCATCGTCTGCTTGGCCCACTGCGGGACCTCTTCGCGGCGATTTTCTTTCTGTTTTTTGGCTTGCAAATCAACCCGGCGACGCTGCCGCCGGTACTTTGGCCGGCGATGGCTTTGGCGATTGTCGGCTCGCTCACGAAGCTCGCCACCGGGCGGTGGGCGATGCGGCGATCGACCGATCGGACCGCCGGTTGGCAGGCTGGGGCGGCATTGATTGCCCGCGGCGAATTCTCCATCGTGCTGGCCGGCCTGGGCATGAGTGCCGGTGTGCAGCCGGATCTCGGGCCCCTGGCTGCGGCTTTTGTGTTGATTACGGCTGTGGTTAGCCCGCTGCTGGTGGCCCTCATGAATCGCCGGAAATAGCCACTTTCCCGCTTCCCATCGCTTTGGCCCCTGTTTATACTCAAATTGCAGGATTCGCCTGGCGACAGCTCATTTCTTTCGACGGGACGCCATCATGTTTAATCTGCTTCGTCGTTCGCGCCGTGCGCGGCGCACCAACCGACCCCTGCGGCTCGAAATGCTCGAACGGCGCGACACGCCGGCCTGGATCGGCAATGTCGGCCTGCCGTCCTTGAATGACCTCGCGCCATCGCGCGACTTCACCGGCCTGACGCCCGCCATCGTCCGCAGCGTCTATGGCTTCGATAGCATCTCGGCCGACGGCACCGGCCAAACGATCGCCATCATCACGGCCTACAACAACGCCACTTTGAACCACGATTACTCCGTATTCAATCACACGTTTGGTTTGCCGGATTCGTCGCTGACCCAAGTGAGCCTCGGTCGCACCACGTCCAATTCCGCGTGGTCGATGGAAACATCGCTCGACGTGCAGTGGGCCCACGTGGCCGCTCCGGGCGCAAACCTGCTCGTGGTCCAAGCGAATTCCTCGCGCCTAGGCGACATGCTCGACGCGGTCAATTTCGCCCGCAACCAACCCAACGTATCCGTCGTCTCCATGAGCTGGGGCACGCCAGAGTTCGAAGGCCAGACCGCTTTCGATAGCTACTTCACCACTCCCGACGGTCACCAAGGCATTACGTTCGTCGCCGCGTCGGGCGATAGTGGCTCAAGCCGCGTCATGTGGCCCGCGAGTTCGCCGAACGTCGTCGCGGTCGGCGGGACATCGCTTTCGATTGACTCCAGCGGCAACGTGGATGAAGCGGCGTGGCGCAGTGGCACTGGCGGCGTGAGCCGGATGGAGTCCGATCCACTGAGCAATGCGTTCTCGTCCAGTTCCAGCAATAGCCGTTTCGTGCCCGACGTTTCCTATGCCGCCGATCCGCGCTTTGGCTTCATGGTTTACAACAGCTCCGCGAAGGGCTGGGCCGAAGTCGGCGGCACCAGTGCGGGCGCTCCGCAGTGGGCAGGCCTGTTCGCCGTCAGCAATCAACTCCGCGCCGACGCCGGGATGCCCACGATGACCAACGCTCGCGCGGCCGTCGCAACGGTCTCGGCCGACAGCTTCAACGACGTCGTTGATGGCAGCAATGGCTTCTCCGCCAACGTCGGCTTCGACATGGCGAGTGGCCGCGGTTCACCCGTCGCCGGCAAGCTGGCCCAGAACTTGGCGGAGACCAAGACCAGCGATTCATTCGTCGGTCCGCTCCCGGCCCCAGCCAAACCTGTGCGAGCGAATGCCAGCCGCTCCGTCAACATTCTGGCGATTTCCTCAGCCCAGGTGGCTCCGTTGATCACACAGTTGATCCCGCCGCCGCAATTCACGCAGCCGCAAGACCGGTCGCGTGACTTCAGCGAGCAAGTGGTGCCGCAAGCATCGCCGCCTATCCTGGCGCCTACCCTTAAGCCGATCGGCGACGCGGATCTCTCCGCTCGTGGCGGCGGTGGTGGCGAAACGGATATGTCGGGCGATCAAGCCAATCCGCCGGCTCCTGGCGTCCCTGGCCATCCGTCGGAAAACGCCCCAGCATCCGGTCCCACCGGCGGCACATTCTCGATCTACGTGCCAATGTCGAACGTCGGCTCGGCCGCGAATTTTGATCGCGTGGCCGACGGCTTTGCTTCGACCACTCCGGAAATGCCGCCGACCGATGAAGACAGCAGTACCCGTCCCGCGTTGGCGATCGCCGCGTTTGCCCTGCTCGGCGGCGTGTTCGCCCCCGCTCCTGAAGAGAAGCGAACCGCCGTCCGCAAGCGTCGGCGAATGTTCTAAAGCGACGGGTCCCGAACTCCCTGCCGCCGGGTCGCAAGGCCCGGCGGTTTTGTTTTGAAGATGCGATATGGCTGAGCATTCCTCCATCGAATGGACCGACGCGACGTGGAACCCGGTGCGTGGCTGCACCAAGATCAGCCCGGGCTGCACGCATTGCTACGCCGAGACGTTCGCCGAGCGTTTCCGCGGCGTGCCCGGCCACCCGTATGAGCAGGGTTTCGATCTGCGGCTTGTCCCTGAGAAATTGGCGGAGCCGTTGCGATGGACCGCGCCGAAGATGGTGTTCGTCAATTCGATGAGCGATCTATTTCACGAAGATGTGCCGGATGACTACATCGAGCAAGTTGTTGGCGTGATGAAGACCGCCAACTGGCACACGTATCAGGTGCTGACAAAGCGATCCGAGCGTCTCGCCGAAATGTTGCGGACGCGCCTCAGTGATGCGGCGCATCTCGATCATATCTGGTGGGGCGTGAGCGTCGAAAATCGCCGGCACGGGCTGCCTCGCATCCACGATTTGCGTTCCGCCCCGGCCAAGGTGCGGTTTCTCTCCGTGGAGCCACTTCTGGAAGACTTGGGTGACATCGATCTCTCGGGCATTCATTGGATGATCGTCGGCGGCGAAAGCGGGCACGGCGCAAGACCAATGGATCCGGCCTGGGTGCGCAGTCTTCGCGATCAATGTGCCGCCGCCGGCGTCGCGTTTTTCTTCAAGCAATGGGGTGGCGTGCGCAAATCGACAACTGGCCGGAGCCTGGACGGCCGGCATCACGACGACGTGCCACCCGGCAGCACGTGCCGCATTCCGCCTCGCGCACGGCGCATGGAATTGTTGCAGGCTTGCGGTTGATTCCTTGTCCTGGTAGGACCGCCCATGGAAGAGATTCTGGTTCTGATCATTCAGATCATTTTTGAAGTTGCTTTTGAATCGATGTTTTTCATTCCGTTCGATCTTCAAACTAGCCGTCATGAAAAGACCGGCGAGCCATACGGATGTCTCTGGTATTTCATGATGGCCCTGGTCGGCGGTGGGTTGGGTGGACTCTCCTCGTTCTTCGTCCCGCATTTTGTGCTTCATTCCTCAGCCATGCGGGCGGCGAATTTCTTCTTGGCCCCGTTGTTCGCGGCCGGCGTCGCGTTTGCCTTTTCGAGCTGGCGAAAAGGCGGCGGCGCGAAGACGCATCCGCCGATTCACGCAATATCCGCCTTTTGCTTCGTGCTCGCTTTCGCGGCCGTGCGCTTGATTGCCGCGGAGCGTTGATCCAATTCCTGAGCGTGGGGCATTAGCCCCATGAGTTTCGGACAGTCAACTCTTGGGGCTGACGCGCCACGCTGTGAACCTACAACAGAACCTCACGCCTTTTGTCACAGCAAGGACTGTCATGCGTCAATTTCTCGGTCAATTGGTCGATGGCGATGCGGTGGATAGCGTTTTTGTCGCCGCCGACAAGCAATTGCGGGCCAACCGCAACGGCCAGCCGTTCATCCAGATCGATCTCCGCGATCGATCGGGCGGGCTGATTGGCCGGATGTGGAATGCGGGCGAGACGCATTTTCGCAGCTTCGAAATCGGCGACTATCTCCGCGTCCGCGGCAAGGTGCAGCATTACCAGGGCGCATTGCAAATGATCGTCACCGGCTTCGACCGGGTCGAAGCGGCGGCCGTCGATCCCGCGGAGTTTTTACCGGAGGCCGACGGCGATTGCGCCAAACGGCTCGATCGGCTCAAGACGCTCGTGCGCTCGGTCGGCGATATGCATTTGCGGGCCCTCGTCGAAGCGTTCCTCGCCGATGATCAATTCCTCAACGAGCTTTGTCTCTGCCCGGCCGGCGTGAAAAATCACCACGCCTACCTCGGCGGCCTGCTCGAACATGTGGTCACGCTCCTCGAAGGAGTGGATCGGCTCGCTCCGCTCTACCCTAGCGTCAATCGCGATCTTTGGATGATCGGCATTTTCCTGCATGACATCGGCAAGGTCCGCGAGCTTTGCTACCGGCAATCGTTCGGCTACTCCGACGATGGCCAACTCGTCGGCCATCTGATCCAAGGCGTCGAAATGTTGGAGGAGAAGATCAGCAAAGCGGTTGAGCTGACCGGTGAGACTTTCCCCTCGGAGTTGCGATTGCGGCTCCGGCACATCATCGTGAGCCACCACGGCGAATACGAATTCGGCAGCCCCAAGTTGCCAATGACCCTGGAAGCCGTGGCCGTCAACGTCTTGGACAATCTCGACGCCAAGTTGAACACCGCCGCCCGCGAAATCAAAGAAGACCGCGGTGAGAATTCATGGACGCAATACAACCCCGGTTTGCAGAGAAGGTTTTTCAAGGGCGCATGCGAGAGCGAAGAAAATCAAAATTAACCGCAGAGACGCAGAGAGCGCAGAGAAAGACAGAGAAGATGTATTTTCGGTATTTTCTCTGCGCTCTCTGCGTCTCTGCGGTTAAACTCTTCTCCTCTTAACTCTTACTGCTTCTGCGGAAAATCTTTGATTCCCGCCGGCGTGACTCGCGATTGGCCTAAGGCTGGCATGCCGGTTGGCTTGGTCAACACTTTGGGCAACTCCACGGTTTCGAAGAACTTGTAATTCGGCTTCTCGTGCTCCTTCAAATAACCTTCCATCGTTTCGCCTTCTTTCAGATGCACGAAGAATGGAATGTTGAGCGACGATGACTGCCAGGCATCTTTGTCTTGCCAGACAAATTTCAACTTCGCGAAATGCTCCTGCACCTTGTAGGTCTTGTCGCCATGAATCCGGCCAAAGGTGTGATAGGTCACATCGCGCTCCTTGCCGGCTTCGGTCGATGCCACGAGCGTGATGTTGCCCGCGCCGACTTTGCACCCATTCGCTTGCAACTTCTGCGTCAAGTTCGCGCGGACTTTTTCCTGCTGATCGATATCAATGCCGGCGACATCCAAAGCCACCGTGAAGCCGCCCTTCAAAATGACGAAGTCGAGGTCGGACATCGCTTTTTCGAGCGCGGCCTTCGCGGCCGGGTGCGGAAGCTTCAAAACCGCGAGTGCCCCGGGTCCGCGGTTGCCCTCGGCCACGGCGGTCCAAAGAGTGCCCCCAGCGCTGGCGAGCGCATCCGCGCCGCTGTAGGTCCAGACTTGCACTTGCTTATCGGGATCTATCAACGTGCCATGGCCCACCAGCAGGTCTTCATCGTTGGTCCAGTTGATATCGCCGGTATTTGCGGCCTGGTGCAGCGTCATCTCAGCTTGCTGAGCGCCAGTCGCCGAGTCCCAAACTTGCACGAAATCAAAAGCGACGCACGCCAGTCGTTTGCCGGAGGGGCTGAACGCCAGGGCCGCCCAATTTTTCTTCTCCATCGGCTGCGTGGCGAGCACCTTACCGGCCGCGATGTCGAGCACGCCCACTTCCTGACCGTTGTGGAAAGCCAAGAGCGTGCGATCCGGGCTCAAGCCGGGCCGCGAGCCGGCGTGCATCATCAGATGATATTCGGGCTTGAATGCCTGCAGGTCCCAGCAGGCAAGCTTGCCGCCACCGGACACGGTGAGCAAGCGATTGGATTCGGCAAACGCGCCCCAGATGATGTCGCGCTCGAGATTCTTGTAGTCGTCGTACGGCGTGAAGCGGGCGACCGGTTTGAGATTGGCGCCTTCAAACGTCAGCACTTCCAAACGATCATGAGCGCCATGGCCAAACTCATCCTTGCGCAGCACCACGCGGGTGCCATCGTCGCTGATGGCCAAGGGTGCGAACGCGCCAGGCAAGCCGCCGTTGGCCACGACCTTACCCTTGGTCAGATCGCACAACAGGAGACGTGTCTTGGTGTCCTTGGTGCCGGGCTTTTGCAAGGTGTAGCTGACCACCGCGAACGTCGCATTGGTGTTCATGGCCAGCCCGTTGAGCTTCTCGAAAAAGTCAGTCGTCGCCGGCAGCATCACCGTCTTGCCGGCACTCGATTTGTCCCCGGCTTTGACGGACAGTTTCCAGGTGCTCTCCGCGGGTGCCGGATCGACAGTACGCGAATTCGACCAGTCGATGCTCTTGTTGGGATCACCCGCCGGCGCTGGCTCGCTATTGCTATCTTTTGCGTCTTTCGATTTGAACGGATTGTCTTCTTCGGCCTGCTGGTCGGCGACATACTTTTGATCGGCGGCGCTCAGCTTCTTCAAGTCCACCTCGACCTTCGAACCGTCGGCTTTCTCCAGAGTCACCTTGCCGTCTTTGACGGCCACGAACTTCCCTTCGATTTTGAACTTCCCGCTGGTCCAGGTGCGCATCTCGGCAGCGGAGGTGGCGAGTGCAGAAATGAGAACGATTGCGATTGCGAAAACGTTGCGGCGTGCCATGGAGGAGGCTCCGAAAAGTGTTCGAGTTACGGGCGAAATGCCATTAGCGACCCTTATTTTTCCACAATATTCCAACTCGGCCAAGCGGCGAGCCGACAATCGTCTCGCCCCGAGATTTCCCCGATATAGAATGACCGCCCGGGTTTACGTCGCTGGCGGCTTGCGGGCACTTGTGCCCCTCCTGGTTGCGACCCCCGTCACCGATCTCGCGGAGCCTCCATGAACGCCAGCGAGCTATTCAAGGCCGGCAAACTTCAGGCCGCCATCGAAGATCAATTGCAACTGGTCAAAGCGAAGCCAACCGACGGTGCTCGCCGGCTGTTTCTCTTCGAGCTTCTCGTTTTCTCCGGCGACATCGATCGCGCCATGAAGCAAGGCGAGCTCGCCAATTTCGGCGAAGTCGAAATCGACACTGCCATGCAGGGCTACGTCAAACTGCTCGTCAACGAGAAGGCCCGCCGCAAAGTCTTCCGCGAAGGCGGCAAGCCGGGGTTCTTCGGTCCCCCACCCGAATCGCTGCTACCACGACTCGAAGCTCTCGCCCTGATCCAAGCCGGCAAGAACAAAGACGCTGCCGCGGTCATCGCCAAGAATCCGCCGCCGCCAATTTCAGGCACCATCAACGGCAAGCCGTTCGACGCGCTCGCGGATTGCGATGACCTGCTCGCGCCGGTGCTCGAAGTTCTAACCGTGCAAGGATACTTCTGGGTTCCGCTGTCCGAAGTGGTTTCGCTGACCAGCGACGCGCCCAAGTTTCCGCGTGATCTGTTCTGGCTGCCCGCGACCTTGGAACTCAAAGACCAGCAAGGGCCAGTCTTCTTGCCGACGCTCTATCCGTTTTCGCACGAACACGCGGATGAGACCATCAAGCTCGGCCGGGGCACCGATTGGCTCGGCCAAGAGGGCGAGCCAATCCGCGGCGCCGGCGCGAAAACTCTCCTCGCCGGCGACGACGCCGTGGGACTTTTGGACGTTCGCGAACTCACTGTGAATAAGAGCTAGGTAGAGCTTCGTAGGTGGGCATCGCTTTGGATGCCCACCATTCCTTTCGCTCTCCCGGCTTTGCGGGAGAGGGTGGCCGTCAGGCCGGGTGAGGGTATTTTTGGTGGGCACGCAAAGCCGTGCCCACCCTACCGAGGAACAAACCGTGCCGCACGTTAACATGCAATCCCTCGCCGGCAAGCTGAGCAAGCAGTGCCGAGACGCCCTGCACGCCGCCGCTGGCATGTGCCTGTCGAAGACCAACTTCGATGTCGAGCTCGAGCATTGGTTCGTCAAGCTGCTCGAAACCGACAACGGCGACATGCAATTGATCCTGCAGCGCTTCGAGGCCGAGCCGGGCCGGGCCATTCGCGAATTGACCAAGGCACTCGATGGCTTCCGCACCGGCAACAATAAGGCCCCTGCGCTGTCCAAGGAAGTCATGGACGCCATGCGTGAGGCTTGGTCGATCGCTTCGCTGGAATTCGGCGTCGCCAAGATTCGCTCGGGCCACTTGCTCGCCGCCGTGCTCAACGATCTCTCTATGAGCCAACGGCTCAAGAGCAGTTCCAAGGAACTGAGTAAGGTCCCGGCCGAGCAACTGGTGCTGGAATTTCGCAAGATCGTCGAAGGCTCGGTCGAATCCCGCGAGGAGCAATCCCTCGGCACCGCCGGCGCAGGCGCGGCCCCGGGCGAACCAGGCCATGTGGCTGCCGACTCCAAGACGCCAGCCCTCGATCAATTCACTCAGAACCTCACCGCGGCCGCCAAGGCGGGCAAGATGGACCCGGTCATTGGCCGGGATTTCGAGATTCGCCAAGTGATCGACATCCTGACTCGCCGCCGGCAAAACAACCCGATCCTCGTCGGTGAAGCGGGCGTCGGGAAAACCGCCGTCGTCGAAGGCTTTGCATTGCGCATCGCCGCCGGCGATGTTCCCGAACCGCTGAAGAACGTCAGCCTGCGCACGCTCGATCTGGGCCTGCTCCAAGCTGGTGCCGGTGTCAAAGGCGAATTCGAAAATCGGCTCAAGGAAGTGATCAAGGAAGTGCAATCATCGCCGACGCCGGTGATTCTCTTTATCGACGAAGCGCACACGCTGATCGGCGCGGGCGGCCAAGCGGGCACAGGCGACGCGGCGAATCTGCTCAAGCCCGCGCTGGCCCGCGGCGAGCTGCGCACCGTCGCGGCCACCACGTTTGCCGAGTACAAGAAATCATTCGAAGAAGACCCGGCCCTCAAGCGGCGATTCCAACCCGTCAAAGTCGATGAGCCGGATCGGCCCCGTGCGGTCGGCATGATGCGCGGCATCTCGGGCATGCTGGAGAAGCACCACAAGGTGGCCATTCTCGACGAGGCCCTCGAAGAAGCCGTGCGACTGTCGCAGCGTTACATCACCGACCGGCAATTGCCGGATAAATCGGTCAGCTTGCTCGACACTGCCTGCGCTCGCGTCGCTCTGAGTCAGACGACGACGCCGGCATTGCTCGAAGACACTCGCCGCGAGATTGACGCGCTCAATGTGTCGATCGGCATCCTCCAGCGCGAAGAGCAGGTGGGCCTGAATCATCAGGAGCGCCTGACCGAGTCCAAAGAGAAGCTCGAAGCCGCCAAGACCCGGCTGACCGACCTCGAAAAGCGGTGGGGCCAAGAGCGCGAGCTGGTGCTGAAAATCCAGGCATTGCGCGACAAGCTCATTCCGGCCAAGGCCGATGCGCCGAAGCTCAGCCCCGAGGATGAAGGCAAAGCCCGCAAGGAGCTTGAAGGTTTACAGGCCGAACTGGCCAAGCTCCAGGGTGAGACGCCACTGGTGCAACAGGTCGTCAACGGCCAAGTCGTCGCCGAAGTGGTCGCTGGGTGGACCGGGGTGCCGCTGGGCAAAATGGTCCGCAATGAAATCCAATCGATGCTCGAATTGGCCGAGCGGCTCAAGGCCCGCATCGTCGGCCAGGATCACGCCCTCGAAGCTCTCTCCCGCCGAATTCGGTCGAGCCGAGCCGGGTTGGTTGATCCGCGCAAACCCGTCGGCGTGTTCATGATGGTCGGGCCATCGGGCACTGGCAAAACCGAAACCGCGCTGGCCTTGAGCGACATCCTCTTCGGCGGCGATCGCGGGCTCACCATCATCAATATGTCCGAGTACAAGGCGGACATGATGGTCTCGCGCCTCACCGGCCCTGCACCGGGCCTCGTCGGTTACGGCAAAGGCGGCGTGCTCACCGAAGCCGTCCGCCGCAAGCCCTACTCCGTGGTGCTGCTCGATGAAATCGAGAAAGCCAACCCGGCCGTGTGGGAACTCTTCTATCAAGTGTTCGACAAAGGCATGTTGCAAGACGAGAAAGGCCAGGAAGCCGACTTCAAGAATACCGTCATCCTCATGACCTCCAACGTCGGCACCGACACGATCATGAAGCACTGTGCCGACCCGGACACGCGGCCCGACCCGGCCGGGCTGAATGATGTGTTGCGAAACGACCTGCTCGCCAAATTCCCGCCGGCATTTTTGGGTCGCTTGGATGTGATCCCGTTTTACCCACTCACCGACGATGTCCTCAAAGGCATCATCAAGCTGAAGATGAAGCAAGTGGGCAACCGCGTGCGCGAAAATCACAAGGCCGATTTCGCGTTCGACGAGGCGGTGGTCAACGCGATCGCCAGCCGCTGCAAGGAAGTGGAAAGCGGCGCCCGCAACGTGGACCAGATCATCAGCGGCACGCTCCTGCCCGAACTCTCGAAGGAAATCCTCACCAAGATGGTCGATGGCCAACCCATGGGCCGCGTCACTGTTAAGGCCGACGCCGCCGGCGGCTTTGCGTATGAGGTGGGGTGAATTGCTCGTAACCTCAGAGTGCCGCGAGGACGAGGTCACGATCTGGTTTTCGTTGGAGCATCCTCACGCAGATCCACGAGTAGTTCCAAATTTGGTCGGCGCGTATTTGCTCGTCAATGATCAAGACGAGATTTGTGGATTTCGAATGCAAAATCTTGTGGCGTTGTGTCCTTACGAGTTGGCAAAGGTGGTGCACCAAAACGCTGGCAGAAGGATCACCGCCCAATTGAACGCCACATATGATCAAAGCTGCGACATGGGATATGTCTATCTTGACAAACGGGAGCCTGCGTCGGTTGATTACACGGTCAACATGAATTTGGAAGTTTGCGTTGATGTCGGCAAGGATGGTGTGGTTATTGGGTTGGAGGTATTTTCGCCCTCGCGCCGCCTGCCCTTGTTGACGGCATGAATTTCCGGTCCCCTCCCCCCTTGTGGGGGAGGGTTAGGGTGGGGGGTTGAAGCGGCAAGCGCTACCATGTCTCGCGATTTCGCTCGCCACTTACGCAATGAAATGACCGATGCCGAGCGGCATCTCTGGAAGAGTATTCGCCATCCCCAACTCGGCGGCTGGAAGTTTCGCCGGCAATCCTCGATCGGAGCATACACAGTTGATTTCGTTTGCTTCGAGAAGAAACTGATTATTGAGCTGGATGGCGGGCAACATGATGCGCGACGGGAATACGATGCTGAGCGCACCGCACGGTTAGAGAGTCAGGGTTTTCGCGTGATGCGATTTTGGAATCATCAAGTGTTCGAAGAGCGGGATGATATTTTGGAGCCGGTTTGGGTTGCGCTGGGTGCAACCCCCCACCCTAACCCTCCCCCACAAGGGGGGAGGGGACCGGAAGAAGAGGGAAGGCGACCGGAAAAGAAAGGTCCGCCCAGCTCCCCGGAGAATGCAACGGACGCATGAGTTTCTTCAATTCCCCTCGCTTCTGGCGCTATTGGCTGCTCACCTTCGGTCTCTGGACCTTTGGCCTGGTTATGCCCGGGACTTGGTTCGGGCAAGTCGCGTCATTCTCCGTCGGCGACATCGGCCTCGCCAAGGTTCTTCACTTCGTCATGTATGCGAGCCTGGCCGCGTTCGCCGGGTGGTTGCCGCTGAAATATCGCACTCGCCTATTAATCGCGCTGCCACTCTTGAGTGCACACGGTGCAATCACGGAAGTCATCCAACTCTGGGTACCGGCGCGCACCGGGTGCGTCCGCGATTGGGTGATCGACACGGCCGGCATTCTTACGGGGTTGCTATTGGCGCTGTGGCGATGGCCCGCGGATAACGCCGCCGGACAACAATGATCAATAACCCGCCGGCTAGGATAGCGAAGCTGATTGTCTGCGACAGCGTGAAATGACCCAAGAAATCTTTCGGCGTGTCGTCGCGAAGCGATTCGACGACATAGCGATGCACCGCGTAACCAATCATCAATAGCGCAACCACTTGCCCGTCAAATCGTCGCCGCGGATATGTCAGCAACAGCGCCACGAACAACAACAACGTGCTGATCGATTCGTAGATCTGCGTTGGATACAGCCCAATGAGCCGGGGCGTGAACGCGGGCAGATCCACCGCCTCGGTCCCACGTCTTACCTTCAGAGCCATCTTCGTCTCGCCGCGGGGCCATTCACTGCGTAAGAGCAGATCGAGCGCGGCATATGTGGGCACTTCAATGCCATTGACGGCGACAATCACGTCGCCCGGTTTCAAGCCGGCGACGGCAGCGGCCGAGCTTGCCTCGACGTACCCCACCGTGCGATCGTCTTTCGCGCGATCATCCATCGCAAAGCCGGCCAGCGTTTGCTGCCCGGTGCGCACCAGTTGCTCCTCGGCCGGGGCAGTCAACGCGGGGAAATGCACTGCCAGCGTGCCCGGGGCAGCCACGTAGCCGTAGCAGCAGCCGTTCAGGAAACACCCGAGCCGGCCAAAACAGATGCCGATGGCCAGCGCCGGCGCGAGCACATCCGCGACTTGCCACGGCGAGACCCCCAGAGGCTTCATCAGAAACAGATACATGACCACGGCACCAATCGCGCCGCCGATCGCACCGCCGTAGAAAACGAGCCCGCCTTCCCAGATGCGAAAGAACGTGTCCCACCGCCCGTCCGTCTCGGCGATGATGTGCAGCACCCGGCCGCCGATGAGTCCGAAGAGAAAGGTCCAGATGAGCAGGTCGGAGAATTTGTCAGTCGGAATGCCAATCCGTTTGCCGATCCGGCCCGCGATCCAACTACCGACGACGAAGGCGAGAAACAGCATCGCCCCGAAACCGTAGATCGGAATGCCGTTGGGCATCGCCACGGTCTTGATCGGAATCCAGAAAAGCACCTGCTCCATGGTGAGATCCTATTGCTGGTTAGCCGCGACGCGATAGCGGAGCGCGCTCGGCTGTCGCCTCGCGCTAACCAAATTTACGCCCTCAATGCGAAGTCCGCCCGGTCGAGCCGGAAGTTGCGGTTATAGAACGGGTCGCCCTCGGCCAATTCCCGCGCCCAGGTTCGCTGGAACAATTCGAACTCGCGCTCGAACCGTTTTCGTTTCGCCGGGTCATCTTCGTAGCCACGGGTCTTCGATTCTAAATGATACAACTGCGCCTCGGGAGTCCACAACACGCGATACCCGCACGCACGGACTCGCATACCGTAGTCCACGTCGTTGTACGCCAGCACGAAGCGCTCATCAAACCCGCCGGCTTCCGCGAACACCTCGCGCCGCGTCATTAAGCAGGCGCCGGTGACAGCCGCGACGTTCTGCACCAGCCGCAGCCGGTCCTGATAGCCGGCCGCGTCGCCGGGGAATCGCAGATGGGCATGCCCCGCGACACCGCCCATTCCGAGCACCACCCCGGCGTGCTGCACGGTACCGTCGGCGTACAGCAACTTCGCGCCGACCGCACCGATCTCGGGCCGGACCGCATGAGCGACTAGAGCTTCTAACCAATCCGGATGAATGGCCTGTACGTCATTGTTGAGGAACAGCAGCACGCTACCCCGAGCGTGAGCTGCGCCGAAGTTATTGACGGCCGAATAATTAAATGGTCGGTCCCACTTGAGCAGCCGGACGTGCGGCTTCTGGGTCAACTCGCGGTAATAGGCGAAGGTGTCCTCGTGCGTGCTGCCGTTCTCCAGCACCAGCACTTCGAAGTTGGCGTAGGTCGATTGCTCCAAGGATTCAATCACGCCGTGCAGCAACTGGGCCGCGTCGCGGTTCGGGATGAGCACACTCACGAGCGGTTGCTCGCGCAGATGGTAGGCCACCCGATACATGCCCGGCCTCTCAGCCGGGTGCACGGTACCGGCGGTCTCCGTGCGTTGCAGATGCTCAGCCAGCGCCTTACGGCCCGCTTCCACGAGATACTGCTTGCTCGCCGTGTTGGCGGCCGTCGATTGTTGGTGCAGTCGCCAGTGATAGAGCACCTGCGGGATATGAACGATCTCCCGGGCTTCCTCGCTCGCCCGCAACACCAGGTCGTAATCCTGTGCGCCGTCGAAGCCGGGCCGAACGCCGCCGAGCCGAGTGAGCAACTCGCGCGATAGCACCAACAAATGGCAAACGTAGTTATGCGTTCGCAACAAATCCGGCGACCAACCCGGCTTGAAGCACGGATCGACCCGCTGGCCCGATTCATCGAGCTTGTCTTCATCCGAGTAAACAAAGTCCGCGCCCGGCCGGCGGTTCAACTCGGCCACCACCGCATGCAACGCGCACGGCGCGAGCCGATCGTCGTGATCGAGGAATGCAACCTGATCCCCGGTCGCCAACTCAATCGCCGCATTGGTATTGCCGGCGATCCCACGATTGGAGTCAAGAAAGGCGACACGGATGCGCGCATCCGTCGTGAATCGCTGGAGCATTGGCCGAACATACGGAGCCGAGCTCGCCCCGTCAGCAATGCACAACTCCCAGTGGGCGTAAGTCTGCGCCAGCACCGACGCGATCATCTCCTCCAGAAACAGCGCCGGCGTGTTGTAAACGGGAACGACAATCGAAATCTTCGGCCGCCGAGAAAAGGCCGTCGCGCGCTGCTTGCCCAATTCCGCCGCGTTCGGCTCGTGGGCCGCCATCCACCGCGCATATTGAAACTGATCGAGCGCAACGTGCGTTCCTTCGTCGCCGGCCGACATGTCAGCCAGATTCCGCCCGGTGAGCCGTTGCACACCGCGGACTAGCGACCGCGCAACGCTCCGCATCGCCCGCCGGCGGCGCGAATGCCGCGGCAAAATCTTGTCGGTGACCTTGGCGACGAGATGCGCGAGTTTGTAGGCGTGCGCGGATTGCAGATCCGTCAGTACCGCATGCGCCTGATCGAGTTGTTCATTACGGCGAAAAAGCGCCGATTCGAGTTGAGCGATCCGCCGCGCGGCCGAGCTTTCATCCCAGCCCGGTGCAGCCAGCGGCAGAAGCACCGGTTCGTCGATCATGACGCGCCTCGCGGAAAGCCGCCGTTGTAACCCAAATCCGTGAAACTGGGCAAGGGGAACTAGGTGGCGAGTGGCGGTCCAGCGGACCGCGATACCTTAGCCCAGGCCGTTTAGGCCTGGGCTAAGGTATGCGGTCCGTTGGACCGCCGACGCTCGCAACGCCAAACCGACTTCATTGTTCACCACCCCACCACCTCGCCACCTCACCACCCCGCTCCGCCCGCGAACGCGACTACCGAATGCCTGTCTCTTACAATGTCTGAGCCGCCGGAGGGGTGGCAGAGTGGTCGAATGCATCGGTCTTGAAAACCGACATACGGGCAACCGTATCGCGGGTTCGAATCCCGCCCCCTCCGCTCCCATTCGCTTCCAATTGGACCGATTTTGCCGATTAGGCACGCGCTTTCGAACGTGCTGAAATTCGTTTTTTGACCAACGCTCAGAATTAAGCAACACTAGAAATGGAGTTTTCGTTTGCGGGTGTGACACACCCCCAGCGATTCAGGAAATATGGATATCAGCGGATCTATTCTGGGAATTCCCTTCTTCGCCTTTTGGGCCGGGGCGGTCGCCGCCGTGGGCCTGGGCTCGTTCTTCGCTCGCCGATGGATGACGTCGCGGCCCAACCAAGGGACAGACGAAACTCCGATCATCACGCTCGACAGCCAAAAAGAACACCACGACCGCGAAAACTCTGAGTTTTGGGAAGCACCCGCCACCAAGCCGGATGATCGCCGCAACGTGCCGCGCCGCGAGGGCAATCCCACCCGCGTGCAAATGGTCGGCCCCGACGGCCGCCAACGTCAGCACGGCCTCGTGCTCGATCGCAACAGCGGCGGCATGCGGCTCGCCATCGAACGGCCACTTGTCTCCGGTAGCCAGTTGCTCCTGCTCGCGGAGAACGCACCGCAGGGCACACCCTGGGTCAAAGCCACTGTTTGCTGGACCAAGACCGACGGCAAACACCACGAAGTCGGCGTCCGCTTCGCCGAACAGGTCCCCTGGAATATTCTTCTATTGTTTGGTTAAGACAAAAAACATTAACCGCAGAGAACGCAGAGAGCGCTGAAAAAGCCAAAACCTGAATTGGTTTGCTCAGCGCTCTCTGCGTTCTCTGCGGTTAATGTTTTTTGTCTTCCAGCAAGTACAACTTCGCGAACTCCTCCACCGCTGTCGCCACTTTCGTGGCCGTGTCCTTGACCTTCTCCCGCACCCGATACTCCGTGCCGAACTCGCACTGGATCGCATCAATCGCATGCACCGTGTGGCTACCGTAGGTCATGACGATGTGGCCACCCGTGAAGCTGGACTTCTCCCGGCTCTCGTCGCGCGGATAAACCTTGCACCCGGCCGTCTCCAACAATCCGAAGAAACTCTTCGGCCCGTTCTGCGCCGCGGGCCCGAATCGCTGCGTGAGCAACGTGACCGTCTTGCCGTTCTGAGTGCCGCGAAAGATCGTGTCTGTGGCCGCGACCTGCCCGTGAAGATCCAAGAGCAGCCCGCGACCATAGTTCTTCTGCACCGCCCGGCAATATTGCGCCAGTGCCGTGTGATACGCCTCATACGCCGGCTTGGCCTTCGGATCCTCAAACGCCAACTCGGCCGGGCGATTCGCGTCCGCATACTTGCGATGAAACTTCGCTACGACGAGGTAAGGTCGTTTGCCCATCCGCTTTTCAATGGCATCGGCCAGCGCAATCGCCAACTCCTCGGTGCCCGTATCCCGCGCCGTGACAAACTTCCCCGGCCCCCGCTCCAGCGCATCGCCCTTGCGCTCCGCCACCCCCGGTATCGCCTGATCGCCCCCATGCGGCGCGGAAAGAATGATCGGCAACTTGCCTTCGGACACGAGGACGAGGGGATGCGGCGCAGGCTCAGCCCCGAGGCCATATGACCCAAAGAGTACGACAGATAAGGCTTTTAAGAATTTCATTCGCTTCATGATATATGCAGCTAGCGTAATCAGACGGAGGTTTCACATGACGTCCGTTATGTGGCCCTTGCCCACCGTGATACAATCGTCCAATGGTCTCCATCTCGCGTTGATTCATCCAAAGTAGCGCCCGGAGTTTTCCATGTCAGTGAAGAGTTCCGCCCGGTTTCGGCACCGATTTTGTCCTGTGTTAGAGACCTACGAGACCCGGATTGCACCAGCTAACGCAACATTCTCTTCGGGAGTGTTGGGGATTACGTTCACCGCCACCGATAACACTCCAGAAAGCGTGACAATTACCAACAACGGTGGCATCGCGTTAACCGGGGACATTTCTGGCGCAGTCAACGTCTTCGGGGTCAACCGCATTGTTGTGCACGACTCGGGGCCGGGCGATAATCAAAGTCTTACGTTTGCAGGAAGTTCGTCGTTTGTCTTGAGTGGTGGACTGAGCATAGTAAGTGTCGAACACGTGACAGTCACTGACTCGATCCATGTGACGGGGTCGAGCAGCCTATCGATCTCGACACCGAGATCGATAATCCTAGCAGCTACTCTGTCAACCGCATCCGGTTTCCTTGATCTCAGTGCGAATCAGCAGGCGGCGAAGAGCCATGGCAATTTCACTGGCGTCACCATTGACGGCGCCACCGTAAGCACCGCTAGCGGCTCACTGAGGATTTTTAGCGTGGGCGGTGACAGCGGTCTCGATTGCAACGGAATCAAGTTGATAAACAACGCCAAAGTTATCGGGGGCGCGGCAAGCTCTCAGCAATTTTTGTTTCTGTATGGGGTAGGTGGCGCATCTCCTGACGGATCGGCCTGTGGGGTTTACGTCGGTCAATCGAGCACCGTAACGTCGACGGGTGGTGAGGTAATCGTAACTGGAGAGGGCGCATATTCTGGAGGCGCCGGCAACAACGACGGCATCGTGGTTACTAATGCATCGACGATCACAGCCGGGGGACCGGGATCCGTCAGCGTGCATGGAAACGCGGGTGGCCCAGGTGTCGTCCCCTCGTACGGCGTCGAATTATTGAACAGCACAATTGCGTCCTCTGGAGGAGCCATTAGTGTAAGCGGTTATGGAGGACACACAGGCAATGTCGGGCTCGTCTTAGGAGCTAACAGCTCAATTACGGGTCCGACCAGCAATTCGATTACTTTGGACGCTGATACCATTGCGATTGACCCCACAAACACAAATATCAATGTAGGTGTAGGAACTGTGACATTTGTTCCGCTGAATGATAGCGAAGCCATTGATCTGGGCTTGGCGTCTGCCTCCCATGATGCACTCTTACTCACGGATGCCGACTTTAGTCATATCACTGCGGGTACGTTGCAAATCGGTACGAATCTATGTCAACTGATATCTGTGAACGGCGACATTAGCCGAGGTGGATCCGCAATCAAGTTATTTTCTACCGGTTCAATTACACTGGCAGCGGGCCTCAACGCAGTTAGTGGTGCGATAGTTCTTGACGCCGGTGGTTCGATTTCACAAACAGCTGGCACTATTCAAACTAGCGGCGTACTTACGGTGCAAGCAGGGCAAACCGCGACGTTTGACGCGTCCAACAACAAAGCTGGAACGCTCGTAGTTCCCGTTGGGGTCACCGCCATTGTCAATGGTTCGTTTGACCCTGCCGGATTGGTTCAAATTGATGGAGCGCTCCGTGGGTCCGGCTCGGTGGGCACGCTTACGGTGACGAATACAGGACGTATAAGTCCAGGTACCGGACTCGGCATTTTTGGCTCCGGAAATCTGGCGCTCAATTCGAATTCCGCCGTCGAAATCGAATTGAGCGGCGCCAGTGCTGGAGCCAGCTACGACCAACTGACGGTCAAGGGTACGGTTCAACTCGGAGGAGCATCACTATTCGTGTCACTAGGAGTCGCGCCGACGGCAAACCAAGTGTTGAAGATCATTGATAATGATGGAACGGACGCCATCAGCGGAACTTTCAATGGTCTTTCGGAAGGCGCGCTTATTAACATTGATGGCGTTAACTTCGCCATTAGCTACAACGGCGGCAACGGCAATGACGTGACCTTGACGGCACCCCAGGTAGTGCCAGCACTATCGTCTCCCACAGTTCTGTCAGCCACTTTGGGAGATGGGACTAACCAACGATCGGCCGTGAAGCAGGTTGTGGTCGAGTTTTCGGAGCCAGTTACGTTTTCGGGGGCGGTTGCAAATGCCTTTAAGCTATCGCGCAGTGCGAGCAGCATTAGTGCCGGTCAGGTAGGTGATGTCGCACTTGTCGCATACCCTGCGTTTGGTCCAACGAAGTCCGTGACAATAACCTTTTCGGGGAACCTAACCGATCCGGGGAATTCACTCAAGGATAGTGTCTACAATTTTACGATCGACGCTGCACAAGTCGCGGGTGGCAGGCTTGACGGCGGAAGCGGATCTGGAAGCAACTACGTCGTTGTGGGCTCGACCGCGAACCGCTGGTATCGTTTGTTCGGAGATGGCAACGGAGATGCAACAGTTGACCAAAATGATTACATAAGTCAAGCAGTTTCAGGTGGGGCGAGTTATTTTGATTTCGATAACTCTGGCGATGTAGATCAAGTCGATTATCTAGAGTTTCGAAATCGCATCGCTGGCGTGCCGTGATCTCGGAAAAAGGTCGCCGTGGGCGAAAACCACATGCATTTCGATTTGCCAGACCAAAACAATCTGGACTCCGGGCGGCGCTCTGAAACCATTCAACACGCTTTATCAAGTGGCAAACATCCGCATCAATTCCGCTCGCGGGGGGATTTACTCATCGGAAACGAACCCAATCGCAACGTAACAGAGACATCACCCCGGCTGCAAATTCCCCAAATGATGCGCGCAATGAATCATGTGCAGTTGCCGCCATTGGTCGGGGGTGAGGTGGCCGAAGAAGGGTGAGTCTTGCAGCTCGCCTTGGTGGGCTTCCAACCGATCGAGCGCGGTATTCAATCGTGCGACGGATTTCGCCAGATCAATGTCGGGTGCGGGCAGAGGCTTCTGTGGCGTGAAGACGCCGGCTTTCATTCGACCTGAGCCGAGGATGCGCTTCAGCACCATCCGGCCAAACAGGAATTTGAAAATCCACGGCACCTTGAATTGGTGTCCGTCGAGCGAGCCCTCGATGAAGTACGCCAAATGGTCGCACGTCTGCGCGAGGTTCCAGTTGCCGCCCGGCTTGTAGCCGGCTTGCAATCGCGCAAGCTCAGCTTTCACCTCCCGCGGCGACTCGAATTTCAGCTCGCGCTTCTCCGTCGTCATACGATCGCACCGATGTTGTTGCGGAATAGCAGGTAATCCGTCTGATCGACATCGCTATCCTGATTGGAGTCATACGCGATATTCACCCCGCCGGCGACGGCATTGCGGAAGAGCAGGTAGTCGTTCTGATCAACCGTGCGGTCGCCGTTGCCGTCGCCAAACAGACAGAAGATCATTGCATCCGGCGTGAAGTAAGTTTCGCCTCCGGGCGCGACCACACCATCGGCGTTTCCATCCAAGCCGCCCAGCGGGCTCGTCAACTGACCGCCAATGACTTTCAAAGTGTAGGCACCCGCTGGCAAGGAGCCGAAATTAGGCGAGCCCGGCGCAAACGTCAGCGTGACCACAGTGAAGCCGGCGTTGTCGATCTTCGATGCAATCAGCGGATACGAATTGCCGCTGACGTTATTCGTCAGTTGGAACGCTGCCGCGGTGCCATTGGGGAAATCGACGTGGCCATTGAAGCCAACCGTCAGGCTGTAGACCCGTGATCGCTGCGTCGAGCCGTCGTTGATCTGCACGCTGGCCACTTGCAATGTTGGTGCTTGATTGATGACAACGAGGTCTTCGATCCCGGTGTACGAAATCGGAGCGAAACTCTGAATTCGCAGATCACCCGGATGCAGCACGGTGGCAGCGTGTCCCTGGGCATCGACAACTAAACGATCGCCTGGCCCACTGACCTGCCCGCCGCCGTCAATGGAACGAGGAACAGAAAGGCCTTTGATAATGAAGAAGTCATCCAAGGGGCTGCCGGTCGCATTCTCGAACTGACCGCTCAATTGCAGGTCGCAACCGGGAGCGAAGGTTTGCACGGCCGAGGAGTCCGTGTTCACAGTGACGCCGACGCCGGCGTGCGAGAAATCCAGCCGGTCGTTGCCGCTGGCGTCGCCGACGGGCTCGGGCTGACCGGTCACCGAAAAGAGCTTGTACTTGGCGTTGAACATGTAGACGTCATCGCCCGCGCCGCCGTTCATCGCCGCGACGCCGGGCCCAAGGACTAGCGTGTCATTGCCGGCCCCCCCTTGGAGGGTGGCTGAAGCGTTCACCGGCGCATCGTTGCCATCCAAAAGGTATCCCGAATGAGTGAGCGTGGCCGATCCGGCGGTGGTCATCGTGTCGACACCACCATTGCCGAAGACCTGCAAATTTTCCGCGTCCCCGGGAGTGATGGCCGCCGTGTTGATGGTGCACGAATCATTCCCTGGCGTCAGGATGACTTGAACTAAGCGGTTGCCGACGACGAGCGGGAACACAGGTTCAGTCGAAAACGAGCCGGTGGTTACTTTGGTGTTCTTACCGATCTTGGTGATGCTCGTAGTGGGATCTAACGTTTGAATGATAACGTTGGCGGAATAGGTCTTGTCCTCGATGGTATCCATGCTCAAGCAACGTATGCTGAACCGTTCGTTGGTGATGTCGCGCGTTGTGCCATCGCTGAACGTCCCCGTCGCGGTGAGTTGGAAGCCTTCAATCGAAGAAGCATCATGGGCACCGCCGACGATTCTGGTCGATGCGCACTGTCCGGGCAGAGCGAACGCAATCAGCCGGTCGTTGCCGGTGCCGCCAAAGACGTTAATGTCTCCGCCCAAACGATCCAATCCCGAAGACATGTCAATCGTGATCTGATCATCCACGCCATCGCGGCCATAGATGAATAGCGTTGTTCCAGGAAATGCGAAGGTCACCGACTGGCTAGCGACCACCGCGCCTTGGGCATCTTTCACAACTACGCTGTTGGTCGGCGCGTCGTACGCCACGGTAACCGCCGTCGTTGTGGATACGCTCAACTGGAATGTGTAGGAGTGATGTCGCGAAGTTGTAAATACGTCTTCAAAGCCGTTGGTGTCGCCGGCGACGATGTTGGTTGCATCCGTGGAAAAATCGAGACAGTCTCCCGTCGAGCCAAGAATGCCGCGCTTGGCGTTGCTATCCCCTGGCTGATTCGTTTCGGAAACGGAGATACAAATTGATGGTCGGCGATTGTCTTTGCCGTCGTAGCAATCCTTAACCCAGTTTTGAATCTTGCCATTACCCGGACCGGCGGTGGCATAATCGGTCGGGCTCGACCACACGCAAGTGAATCCGGTGCCGCTCAAACTCGGTGCGCGATTGTTGGAGCCCCACGAACTCGCGCCTATCGTGTCGAGCCGCTCGGAAGACAGAGGTACGCCAGCTTTGAGCACATAGCGATACATGCCGTCGCTCGCCGGACTGGCGATGCCGCTGATGAGGTTCGACGCCGATGAACTAAAGGCGACATGTGACCCATCAATACTCATGGCCGGAGCGTCATTCGTAGTTCCCGCCGGACTGGCGCCGTCCGCCATCGCGGTGTGAGCGAAATTGGTGCTCAACGGAGTGACCGCACCCGTGGTGGCATTGATCAACACCACGTCCCGGCTGCCGTTCGTATCAGGTATGCCGACCATGTTGCTGAGATTGGTGGCAGTCCAAAGGACCACGTTGCTGCCATCGAGCGAAACGGTCAACCCGCCGGTGAAGCTCCCGGTGACGGCCGGGCCTTCCCACTTGACTGGATATCCTTGTATGAACTCCGCAACATGCCAACCGGGTGTCGGCGGCGCGCCGGCGTTGGTTGCGTCCGTGACATAGGCGATGGTGTAGCCGGCATACCCGTCCCCATTCATGTCGGCGACGATCACGCCTTTGTTGCACGTTTGGCTCGGCACGAGACCCGGAACCACGCTCACGCACTGGTTATCGACTGAGTCCCAATGCTGGATAGGTCGCACCTTGTACAGATCGGGCTCGTCGTTGTTGTCGCTCAGGCCGGCAATGAGATTGGTAGCCGAGCTTTGATAAATCGCGAACTGGCCATCGCCGGAGATGTGCGGATCGAACGACCCGAAATTGCCGGTGGTCAACGTGCCCGTGCCGCTGACATAGGCCGACAAACAATAGGTGCGGCCAAGCCAAGTGTCGCGCATGAATATGTCTGTGCCGCTGTTGGTATCACTCAATCCGGCCACTAGGTTGGTTGCTGAACTTTCGAAGCAAACCCATCGGCCATCCAGGCTCATCTCGGCTTTGCCGGTCACGCCGTTGCCGCTGGTGTGCCCATCCGGCGCGATATCCACCATGCGGTTGGCGACGTACAGGTGCGCGCCCGCGCTCATAGTCGTGACATTCGGATCGATGCCGGACGCCGAACTCGACGAAAGCGTAATCAACCCCGTCGCGTCGGTCGTCAACAATGTCGAAGCCCCGCCCGTCGGTGGGTGCCCGTTGACCGAATCGATGAGGTTGGCAAAATCCTGGCCGGTCGGGATGTCGCCGTCTTCAAATCTCGATTCCAAATAGACGCGACACTCTCGGCCGCCGTACGTCACATCGAGGGTCCAATGTCCCGCGGGATATGAATTGCGTGGAAAATACTCTCTTGAGAGCGAATTGGTAATGCTCTGTCCGCCCGCCAGATCGGGCATCGTGAACGTCACCAGTTGCGGCGGCGAGATGCCCATGGCCAGATCCGCCGCCCGTCGGGGTGCCGACGCCATATCGTCGATGGCGATAACGGTGGCGCCCGACGATGAAGATGGATGGAGCGAAAGCGCAACGTCGCGAGGACGCCGCGGCTTGGCCTGTCCGAAGTCCTGCCTCGTCGTCGTTCGTTGCTCGGATGATGTGTCGAAACTCAACGACATATTTGTGATGGCCGTCGAGCTGGCATTGACGAGCGTCACGCTGTTGGTGACCGAACCATCCGCGGCGTGCACCGTATCGGTGGCGATTGTCACGCCATGGGCTGCCAGATCGGCCATTGCCGCTGAGCCGTAAATCATGTTGTGAGTCGTGACCGAACTCATGCCGGTGTCGGTGATTGGCTGATAGCCCGAAATGGAGGTACCGATCCCAGATGTGAACGCGGTGTAACCGAAGGTGTTGACCGAAAGCGTGTTGCCGGCGCCGGTGCATTGAATGTCGAGCGGCTCGCTGCTCGGGTCGGCCCGCCATTTCCAGGCGTCCATCGAACTGGTGATGCCGCGTTTCAGATTAATGATTTGCCATTTCAAACGGCCTGGGACTGTCTTGGCCGTTGAATCGGGCGGAGAAATGTCAATCGTGGACACGTCCGAGCCCAGGGACTGTTCGATGGTCACCGTCCCGCTGCCCACTCCGCCGCCTGGCACACCAGAACTGCTGTCGAACAAATGCATACTGAGTTCATCGAGCGCATCTTGCACGTTGACCGAGCTGATCCCCGAGACGACGAGCGTCTTGCCGTCATAGCTCACCGTTTGGTTGCCGGTGGCGACATCGAAATCACAGGCGATGACCTTGCCGGATTTTGGCTTGTATGCCAGAAACATCTCATCGTTTCCGAATCCATTGCCGTAGATCGTCAGGCCGCTCACGTCGTCATTGGTGATCAGGATCGTGTTGTTCCCTCGTCCGGTATGGACGACATCGGCGCCAGCAGTGCACTCGATATAGTCGCCGCACTGACTGCCCGTGATGGTGTCCGCGCCGCCGCCACCGTTGATCCTGCCGCGGATATTCTGGATGATGGACTTTGAAGCAGAGTGTCGGTCACTGGTCAGGTCGATTTCCTGACTGTCTGGGTTGATTGCCAAACCGAAGTTCAATGGTGTGACTGCCGAGAGGTCGATCACATTGGGGCCGGGACCGCCGTTCACTTCGATCGCGCGGACGCTTCGAGCTGCTACACTGAGCCCGGTTGAAGTTATGAAGTTAGTGCCGTTGACGGTCAAATTGCTGAATTGATCAGTGCCGATTTGAATCGAGTCCGAACCATTGCTGGATACCGTGAGCTGCCCGGTCACGTCATCAAACGTTGAGGTAACGCTCGGCGTGATGCGATCCTCCAGAGGTAATAGACGCAATGTGCGCGGAAAGAAACGGCAGGGCTTACGACGGGCCATGATGCGACTCGACCCGGGACCGGTTTCCGAAAAATGTCCTTATTCACTCGATGGATGCGGGTCCCGTTCGAATCACTCAAGCGAATAAGTCTGCCCAACAGCGAATCACGGCGCGGTGTTATACGATCGCACCGATGTTGTTGCGGAATATCAGGTAATCCGTCTGATCGACGTCTCCATCCTGATTGGAGTCATACGTGATATTCGGTCCCCCAGCGACAGCGTTGCGGAATATCAGATAGTCGTTCTGATCAACCGTGCGGTCGCCGTTGCCGTCGCCAAACAGACAGAAGATCATTGCATCCGGCGTGAAGTAAGTTTCGCCTCCGGGCGCGACCACGCCGTCGCCGTTCCCATCCAAGCCTCCCAGCGGACTCGTTATCTGACCGCCAATGACTTTCAAGGTGTACGCGCCCGCCGGCAAGGAACCGAAATTCGGTGAGCCCGGCGCAAACGTCAGTGTGACCACAGTGAAGCCGGCGTTGTCGATCTTCGATGCAATCAATGGATATGAATTGCCGCTAATGTTGTTCGTCAGTTGAAATGCTGCCGCGGTGCCGTTCGGAAAATCCACATGACCATTGAAGCCGACTGTGAGGCTGTAGACCCGCGATCGCTGCGTCGAGCCGTCGTTAATTTGCACCGCGGCCACCTGAAGCGTGGGTGCGTTGTTGACGACGACAAGATGTTCGATATTGGGGAAATTGATTCGACCCGAGCCCGAGATCGAAAGTTGGCCGGCCAGCAATACAGTCGCCGCCTTGCCTTGAGCGTCGACGATCAATGTATCCCCTGTGCCGCTCACCACAGAGCCCCCGTCAATGGTGCGCGGAACCGCCAGGCCTTTGATCATGAACGTGTCATCGAACGGCGTGCCAGTAGCGTTTTGAATGGTGCCGGTGAACTGCATCGTCCGGCCGGGCAGGTATGCCTGCTCGATTTGCGAGTCCATGTTCAGCGTGACCCCGGAGCCGGCGTCGGAGGCGTCCAGCGTGGCAATGCCGCCGGTGTTGGTGATCTTGTCTTTGGATTCGCCGACCGGAGTCGGCTGGCCGGTCACGGAGAATAGCTTGTAGGTGCCGCCGGAGCTGACGTAAGTCCCACCACCTAAGCCAAGCGTAATCGTGTTGCTGCCACCGTTGTTCGCCGAGACGCTGCTGGCAGTCCAAGTGGACCCGCCATCAACGATCGCGCCGCCGTTTGTGCCCGTCACCGTCACCGATATTGACTTGGATCCGTCGCCGTGGATGCGAAGGTTTGGCGTCGTGCTGACAGGCAAGCCGGTGTAATCGACGGCCACCGTATTGTCGCCGGCCGCCTGGAGATACAAATCCATCGACCGTGAGGCCGAAGCAAAAAAGTCATCAGTCGTAAGGGTCATTGAATCAACATTCACTACGTTCCCGAGTCCGATTTGCGTTTTCGTGACGTTGTGCGGATTTGTGATATGGCTCGTGGTCGCCACGTGATCCGCATGGGAGTTGTCTTCGAAGGTTTTGACATCGACCGTGGCTACGAGCGGACCGACGCGATAAGGCGTGACCGGCTTATCGCCGCTATCGAGCAGCCTCCCCTCATGGCTCAGAACAATTGGGGTCCCAGCCTGGAGGCTAGTCGGAGGCCGGTAGTCAACCTCGACATTGGTAATATCGGTCTTGCCGAGCCCGGTGCCGAAGACCACTCGGTCATTGTCGGCCGAATCACCGTGAATCAGGATATTTCCGCCGAGCCGCTGCAAGGCATCGTAATCGATCGTCACGACGTCGTTCATGCCGCTTCGCAAATACAAACCAATGTTCTTCGCGAAGGTAACTGTCTGACTTGCAACGACGAGTCCCTGCCCATCTCTCACCGTGACACTATTCGTGGGTGCATCGTAGCCCAACGTGACCGCGGCCGACGTGCTGACACTGAGAGTAAACACGTAGGTGCTCCCGAGCGAACTGCAGAAGACGTCGCGTTGACCATTGGTGTCACCGGCCACGAGGTTAGTCGCGTCGCTGGAATAGCAAACAGAGAGGCCGTCGCCGTAGCCGCCTAAAATGCCGCGCTTAGAGTTCTCATTGCCAAAGGCGCTCGAGTCACCAAATGCCCCTGACACGAGCACAATCCGATTCGCGTCCGCATTGCCGAAGCAGTCTTTGACCCAGACTTGGATTTTGCCGTTGGCGGTGCCGGTTGGTTGGTAATTGGTTGGGCTGTCCCACGCCACGGTGAACCCATCAGCGCTGAGCGCGGGATTGGCGTTATTGGAGCCGTATGTTCCGCTGCCTTTGTCGATTCGCTGAATGATGATCTCGAGATTGCCGGTCGAGGGGCTGTGGTCCGACACGCTGCGATAGACACCGTCGCTGGCCGGGCTGGTCAAACCGGAAATGAGATTTGAAGCGGCCGACGTGAAACCCAGGATCAAGTTGCTGCCATCAAGGCCGCGCACCGCGACGCTTTCGCCGGCGTGGGCGGGGCTGGCGCCATCCGCCGTCGCGGTTCCCAAATAGTTGCGCGTCAGGCATTCCACGCCGCCGTTGGCGACGCCCAGGCGCAAAATGTCCATCGCATTGTTGGTATCGGGCACGCCAGCGACGGTTCCAATATTGGTGTTGGTCCAGAACACAACCGTGCTGCTGTCCAAAGACACCGTGAGACTCAGAGATTGGCCAGTTGTCCAAGCAGCAAAATTGACCGTTTGTTTTATCGTTATTGCGTCAAATTTGTTGACGCGGCCGGCAATCAAGTGGCCGGGGGAAATGCTCCCCAAGACGGCATTGGTCGCTTCAGTGAAATACGAAAACGTGTAGTTGTCGGTGAGTCCGTCGCGATTCACGTCGGCAACGACAACACCCTTATTGCAAGTCTTTGCCGGGACGGAGTTAGGTACCAGACTTAGGCACGTCAATACATCCGCGGCGCCCTGGAGGAAATTGTCTCTCTGCCCAGTGAAAAGGTCTGCTTCGTTATTCAAATCGACAACACTTGGATCCAAGTTCGTGGCCAGGCTGCGGAAAATAATCTGCCGGCCATCCCAGGAGATCTTGGCGTCCAACGACGCGCCATTACCCGTGGACATAGTTCCGATCGCGGCATTACTGATCGTGGACAGGCAGTACGTTTTGCCAAGCAATGTATCGCGCAGGAAAACGTCGGTGCCGCTGTTGGCGTCGTCCAGGCCCGCCACCAAATTGGTCGCGGCACTTTCAAAGACCACCCATCGGCCATCCACGCTCATGGCAGGATTGCTGGCCGGAGCATTGCCGCTCGATGTGCCGCCGAATGACACGTCCACCATCTGCCCGCCGAGATACAGGTGCGCACCCTGGCTCACAGTCGTGACTGCCGGGTCGATCCCCGTCGCGGCACTCGATGACAACACCCGCGAGCCATCAGCAGTGACGGCCACGGCGGTGGATGCACCGCCGGTCGGGGTCTTCGTGGTAAATGAATCGATCAAGGCGGCAAACTGCGATGCGGTCGGTTGGTCGCCTCGTTCGAAGAACTTCTTGAGATCGACGCTGTACAGGTAACCACCGGACATGCCATCGATTTCCACATGAAAATTGCTGACGGCATAGTGCCCTTGCTTGATGGAACAAGTCGAGCTCTGGCCGGGGCCTACGCCAGGCAAGGTGAACGTCACCTTTTGATCGGCGGTTCGCCCAACGGCGGCGTCGGCAGGGTTCATTAGCCACAGTCCGTCGTCAACACTTACTGTTGCTCCTGGGCTTGGGGTAACAGAGACAAAACTCGAGAACTCGTTGTACTTAACGTTGCCGAGATGTTTTTTCGTGTAGTAGTCGTGTGACGCTTCGAATGTGGCACCTGTGACTGAAGTAGTGCCGCTCGCGCTATTGCTCAATGTCACCGATAACGTCCGCGTGCCGTCAACATTGTCCGTGACCGTTGGCGTGATCGTCACGCCACGAGCGAGGAGGTCCGCCAAAGCGGCCTCATCATAAAGCCGCTTTTCGGTAGTGATTGAAGCCGCTCCGATACATACCACTGAGGCTCGCCCCGCCACCTGCACGCCGGTCGACGTGGTTGTCGCGGACAAACCAAACGTGTTCACCGTCACCGAGTTCCCTGTGCCGCTGAAGTCCATCATGGTCGGCGCGTTACCTGGATCGACACGCCATTTCCACGCGTCCATCGAATCCGTTATGCCACGCTTGAGATTGATGACCTGCCATTTCAATCGGCCCGCCGAATAATTATTGGGTGCAATCGTCACAACGTCTGCTTGGCTGCCCGGCGGACTCGCAATGGATATTGCTCCGCCAAAGCCAGCGGCCGTACCGGTGCCGTCCGAGAACTGCCAATCGACCTCACCCATCTCGCGGTTGACGAATACGTCTTGCACGTTGATCGAAGTGATAACACCGGCTGGACCGAAGCTCACGGTCGTCGCCGCCTCCGAGACTGCAACCTTGGTGGTCATCTTCGCGGCATCTTTGGCCGCTACGTCGTAAACCGAAGTGTTATGGCCAAAGCTACTGCCATTGATCGTCAGGCTGGTGATTTGCTCGGTGCGAATGCAAATAACATTGTCGCCTCGTCCGGTGTTAACCACGTCAACGCCGCTGGCGCAGATGATGTAGTCGCCGACTTGGCTTCCGGTGATCGTGTCATTGCCGCTGCCGCCGTCAATCGAGCATGCATAGCTGGTGCTGGCATCGACGATGACAGCGCCCGGACTTTTGACGATGCCAGCCGGCTCCGTCCGCCACTCGGCGCGGCCATGTTTAGTTTGCAGGCCGGGAAATGTCAGCGGCGTGACGCCGGAAAGATCGATCACGTTGTTGCCCGACCCACCAACGACGTTTATTAATTGCACGCGGGCGGCTTCCAGCGACAGACCGGTGGACGTCGCGAAGTTCGTCCCGTTGATTGTCAGATAATTGAACTGATCGCTGCCGATCGTAATCGAGTCCGCGCCATTGCTCACCACTGCGAGCGTGCCGGTGGTGTCATCAAACGTCGAAGTCACGGTGGGCGTGATGCGATCTTCAAAGCGGAACAAACGCAACGTTCGCGAAAAGAACTGGCGGGGCGTGCGGCGGGCCATGATGTGACTCGACCCGGGACCGGCGGCAAAGTGAAGGGCGCCACGGCTCGAGGATGCGGGTCCCGAGCGGATCGATCAAGCGAGTGGGGCCTAGGGCAACAGCATAGCCCGAGCCCCGCTCACTTTCACGCATTAAATCCAAGACTGATTGAAGTCTTCGCGTACGGTACCGTCTTCACAACGCGGATCAGCTGGAGGCGGAGGGGTGATGTTAGGAAGTAGGCTCCCACCCACTGCGCACTCGAATGCGCGGTACCGCGCATAAAAAATGCCCGCTGGACTTCTACTATTGGCGTCGCCCAATCACCAATAGCAGTTAATTCAGCGGGCAGGAATGTATTAGCACATTGCGGGCCGAAACTGGACGGCCGTCAAAAATTCATTGCCCAACCGACATCGCTCCTGGTCTTCGCACTCGCCAACAATCGGGCCATGGCGATTCTGCGGCGCGATGCGAACGGCATTTGGTCCGGCCGGCTGTTCACTTTCCGCCTGCTTGGCATGAAGCGGGCCGACCAATGGATCATCCGCGTCAGTGGCCGGCATCCCAAATACGACAAGACGTTCACCGCCGACACCATCGAGCAAGCGGCTGCCCAAGCCCGCGACTACATCGAGCGGCTCGTCGGTCAGCGGCGGGATTGAATGGAATCGACGATCACTAGCAGCGTCACTTGGCGCCGCCAGCGTCGAGGACGGCACAGATTTGTTCGGCCGTCATGCCGCGGTTGAGCATGTCTTGCTTGAGCGCGGCATCCGTTTCACTTCGGCGCACCTTCTGCCAACTGTAGCCGAGGATCGCCACGATACCCACGACAAAGCTGCCCAGCACCGCCGCCAGCCCGATCACAGCCTCGCCATCGAGTTTGGACATAAGTTCGGACATGCGAGTCTCCCAAAGGATGCGGACCGCCCGGACGGATGCTATTCGTCGCTCGATGGAGAATATTACGAGCCCCCGGCGTTATTGAGAGACTTCCTTTGGTTCCGGCTTCAGCAACTTGGCGGATCGTTCCTGAATATCGGCCCAATATTGGGTCCACGCAACTTTTTCATCATCAGGGAGTTTCGCTAACTGCTCGGGATCGCGCACGAGTTTCAATGTCTCGTCGCTCTGCCAGCGGTTCAGCCAGTTTCGCGCGTCGTCATAGCCTTTCACGGCAAGCTGCTTGTCCACACGGGCCAAATCCAGCCGCAGCCATTCGAGCGCCTGCTGCCGTGCCGTTTTGGCCGCCAGCGGGGATCGAGTCTTTGTGCTGAGCTGAATTTCGGCGCAAACGGCCTGATGCAAGTCGAAGGTGACAGCCCGTTGAGGTTCGGATGCAAAGGCCTTTTGATAAAAGTTCACCGCCGGTTTAAGAAAGCCTCGGTAGTGACAGACCTTGGCGAAATCGAGCGCCTGCACGGCATCTTTCGGCTGTATTATCCGTCAACGATGGCCGGTAGGTCGCTTTCCAATTCGACCAGTCGAACCATGTCTTTGGCGCGCTTGACGTAAATATCGCCTGCCTGATCGTAATCGGGGGCAACGCGTTTGGCGGCGTCGCGCGCCTGGGCCATCGCATCGCTGGCACCCACGAAGTCGCCCAAGCGCAAGCGGGAAAAACCGAGAAGGTTCCAGGCCAGTCGCCGATTTTGGTCCAATTGCACAGCGCGCTGGAGGGCGTCGAGTGCTTCCCGGGGACGCCCGAGTTCCTGGAGATGGAAGCCGAGAAAATACCAAAGTTCGGAGTCATTCGGCAAATGTGTGAGGCCGTCGCGGACAACAATCACAGCTTCGGTACGCCGCCCCATATCGGTCAAAATGTGATTGCATTCGAGATAAGATTGCCTGTCATCCGGAGTCAGACGTATCGCCTCACGGACGACTGCCTCGGCTTCAGCATACCTCCGACGCATTCGTAAGAAGCTCGCCAAATTGTTGCGAGCACCGGCTCGCGGGTGATTGGTTTTCAGTTCTTCACGCAGGTTCGCCAATGCCGCGTCGATGTCTGCCGGTGCGGTCGAATCGAAAGCTAGTTTGACCAACAACTTCGACGAGTCCCGGCTGGTGGGAATCGCTTCGCGCAAGACTTGGAAGGCATCCGGCTTTCTGCCGTTTTGCCTCAATGCGTCGGCCAACGGGTTGACCGTGTCAGCATCCAACGGGCCCTTCGCAAGCTTTCGCCGGAAGCAAGCGATCGCGTCATCGTAGTCTTTTGTGTCGCCGGACTGCTTCGCCAGATTGATGTGGGCAAGAAGAGAATTGGGCTGCCTGCCGACCATGTCGCGGCAGAGCTTCGTAATTTCCTCCTTGCGATTTTGTTCCTGAAGCAGTCTCGTGAGATTCTGGAGCGGCATCGGCGCTTCTGGCGTCAAAACCAAAGCTTTGCGATAGTATTCTTCGGCCTCCGCAAGATGCTTCAAGTCATTGTGGTAGGAGCCCAAGTTATTCATCCACCACCAACTGGTAGGCGAAAGCTCCATCGCTTTGCGCGTTTCGGTGATTGCTTCCTCGTTTTGTTGCTGATGATGCAATACATAACCCAGCAGGCCATGGGCCCAGTGAAACCCCGGCTGGATTTGCGTGACGTGCCGACAAATGACCTCGCTCTCCTTCCATTGGCTCAAATCGGACAGTGCCCATGCCACGCTGGTCATGACAAAAGTGTTTTCGGGTCGAGCGGCTAACGCGGCATTGAAATAACGGACGGCCTCACCATGCCGATTGAGCGTCATGCACGTTTCACCCAACTCATAATTGATCCAAAAATCTCCCGGAAATCGAAGCCGAGCTTCTTGCAAGACTTCGAGCGCGACCGCAGGCTCATGAAACCCGTCGCGCAGATTGCGAGCTAAGACAACGAGGATTGTCGGCGGCTGTTTCAAGCGGTCGGGGCTCCGCGCCAGCGCCAATTGCTTTGGCGCTTCTTGATTCAGCCGCGCCGAGCGCAATTGCGTTCGCCAGGGATTGGAAGCATCAACCGCTTGCGCAATGCTCATCAGTCGTTTCCAACCGTCCGTGTCGTTGAAGTATTTCACTCGTGTCTGGGCCCAGTGGTCGAGTGCTTCGGCCACTTGGATATGAATCGCCTGCGAGAAGCGGCTTTGCGCCATCGCCGGGTCGAGGGTTTCAATGTCCACGCCGTATCCGCGAAAGGCCGCGACATAGGCAGCCTGAGCCCCGTCGGCGTCAAACACTTCTTGCCGCTCGCCGGAGAATTGAATCCGGTTTTCGTCCAACGCGATCAACAATTTCAGGTCAGCCTGGATCTCGGCCACGCGTTTTTTGAGCCCGGCCTCCGCGTCCTCCGGAAGGAATTCCGCCGCCTTGCGTGCGGCAAGCTGAGCCTCCACCCAATGGCCCGACGCGCGGTACTGTTCCGCCTCCGTCAAGCCGCGCTCGACGGCGCTCGATGCCGTGGCTCTGGCGATCTCGTCCGCCCGCGCGGCGGCCTCGCGCCGATCATGCCACCACCATGCTCCGGCCCCGGCCATACCCAACGTCAACAGGATCGATGCCGCCAACGCCATTCCCACGCGTCGGCGTTTTCGTTCTTCGATCGCTTGCATTTCCGCGACGGCCCGCTCGCGCTCAGCCCGGCGCAGCCGTTCATCAGCCGCAGCTAAATGAGCTGACGCCGCGTCGGCGACTGCCTTCGCGTCGCGCGGGCGGTCCCAGGGTTCGGCGGCGAGACAACGTCGCGCGAGATTGGTGAGTTCTTCGTCGGCATCAGCTTCTTTGAGGCGAAGCATCGCGTCGTCGAGTTGGCCCAGGCCCGCTTTGCGCTGAATCTCGGCCGGCGTTTCGCCAGTGAAGGGCGGCTTGCCGGTCAATAACTCGCACAAGATCGCGCCCAAGCCAAAGACGTCGGACCGTTCATCGATCAGATCTTGATCGCCGCGGGCTTGTTCGGGGGCCATGTAGGATGGGGTGCCGAGGAGCGAGCCGGCCATCGTCTCCGAGCCGCTGCCGGTGCTTCGGAGTGTCTTGATTTGGCTGACAGCGTTGACGAAGGCGGCCCGGCTTCGCGCATCCTTCTGGGAACGCTCTTCATCGGCGATGCCGCCGGCGGGGAGCACTTTTGCCAAACCCCAATCCACGACCTGCACTTCGCCGAAGTTGCCGATCATGACATTCGCGGGCTTCAGATCGCGATGGATGACGCCTCGGCTATGCGCATAAGCCACCGTCTGGGCCACCTGCGCAAAAATGCTCACGAGCGTCGCACGATTGTCCGTGAGGTCGCGCCGATCACGGAACAAGACGGCGAGCGTCCGCCCTTTGACCAGCTTCATCGTGAAATAAGGACGATGATCCGAAAATTGATTCAGTTCATAGACCGGCAATATGCCCGGGTGTTGTAGCTGACCGCCGATTTGCGCCTCTTCGACAAAGCGCTCGATCATTCTTGGATTGTCGCGGTGGTCCTCTCGCAACACCTTGATGGCAATGTCGCGGCCCAAATCGGGATCGCGGCCACGCAGGATTGCACCCATCCCGCCGCGAGCAATCTCACCAAACACCTGGTAGCGGCCCGTCGCGGACGACGGTGGCACTTCATGGGAATTCGGCTTCTCCACGTGGCCGGACCCAATGTCTGGAGACTCGCGCAATTGCACCCGCCGCAGGCCTGGCAGGCTTTGAGACAAATTGGCGACGACACTGGCTCCGGGTCCGAAGGCCGCGGCCAAGCCCGCATCGAGCCCATCGTCTTCTTCGTAATTGGCAGTCTGATCCACCGGGTCGGACATGATTCGCCTCCATCTTCATCCAGGTTCAGCCCAGAACCGGTTTTCGCGCCGATTTGTTCGAGATTTTTTACGCGAGTGCGGAAAGTAGCTCAGAAACGGTTCGTTCGAGACTCTCGGGCGTGCCCGGTTGATGAAAGGCGACAACCTGCCGCAATGCGTCGCGGAATTCATCCCGGGCCTTGGCATACTCGCGATGAACTTGCTCGGCCGGCTCATTCCAAAGCCGCGCGATGTCGCGAATGGGCATGCCCATTTGAAATCGGAGTTGCAATAGTTCAACGCGGCGAACCGCAGCGGGGCTATTCTGCTTCGCAATCTCCGCTTGCTTCTCAGCAGCGGCTTTCATGATCGCGGTCGCCCAAGCACGATCGAATACGCGCGAGAGGGCCGTATCATCCGATGGGATCGGACCCAAATCCTGATCGATGGCTTTGGGCCGCGCTTCCACCCGTCGGGCCACA
Source organism: Gemmataceae bacterium (assembly GCA_045802605.1). Lineage (GTDB taxonomy): Bacteria > Planctomycetota > Planctomycetia > Gemmatales > Gemmataceae > JBJMQS01. The sequence continues at coordinate 146,394 of JBJMQS010000020.1, forward strand.
TTCCGCACGACGCCGTAGAGAAGCGCTCGAAAGCCACCCTCGAACGATGCATCCGCGCGGTTCAGCACACCGGTCGGTTTGAAGAATTCGACGAACACATCTTGCACAACATCGTCGGCTTGGTTGGCAAGCGGATTGCCACGCCACCGCGCAGCTAAATAGGTGCGAATCACCGGCTCATATTGTCGTGCAAATAGATCACGCGCCGTTCGATCACCCTCGGCCGCAGCGCGGATGACCGTCCAACACGTCGAATCGACGTGGTCCACCCAGGTGAACTAGAGCATAACGGCATCGGGTCAAGGTAATGGCGAGCCAAATGGCACCGCTTCCGCTGTATGACGAACAGGAGTCCTAACTTACATGCGGTCGCGCAGGCTAATCGCAGGCTCGTTTCGGCTGGCTCACCGGTCACAGAAAGTAAAAAGTCAAATCAATGGTCCGGCTGTAGCGGCTGTATCGTCGTTGTAATCGAAAGAACCGGCACATATTCGCTGTTCACGCCAAAATGACTGACTATATTGGGCCAAATCTCCGACAAATGTTTGAACATGCTGCGAGGTGGCCATGTTTCGCTCTTCGTCTCGCTCCTTCTCCTTACGCCGACAGTTGCCGCTCCGACTCCAGGCTCTGGAAACTCGGCTGGTGCCGGCAATTTTCCCCATCACCAATCTCAACGACGGCGGGGCTGGCTCGCTGCGTCAGGCGATCAACGACGCCAATAACAATGGCGTCCCCGATGTGATCTTCTTCCAGGTCGCCGGCACGATCACCATCGACGGCCAAATGGAAATCTTCAATGATCTCACCATCGTCGGCCCCGGCTCCGGATTGCTGACGATCGATGCCGCCGGCAACTCGCGCATCTTCGAACTTGCTAACGAAGGCCCGGTGCATGCCTCGATCAGCGGCATGAAGCTGATCAATGGCGCGGCCGGCGAAGGCAATGGCGGCGGTATCGAACTTGGCTTCGGCGATATCGACCTGCACCTTTCCGATGTCGTCATCCAAAATTGTACCGCCAGCCGAGGCGGCGCGATCGACGTGCAAAGCGGCAACAAACTAATCGTCGATAACTCGACTTTGACCGTCAACACCGCCTTCAATCGCGGCGGCGGCGTTTTTCTTGGCACCAGCGCAGTTGGCCAATTCCGCGACACGATCATCACCGGCAACACTTCCAAGATCTCCAATGGCGGCGGCATCTACGCCGACGTTCAGGCTTCGCTGGATGTCGAGCGCTGCACCATCGCCAGCAACACGACCACCACAGACGGCAGCGCGACGTCGAATGGCGGTGGCATCTTCTGCGCTCGTGACGCCGCGCTGAACATCCTGGATTCGACTATCGCCGGCAACTCGACCAGTGGTGATGGCGGCGGCATCGCGGTCGTCAACGGCGACATCACGCTCAACAACACCACCGTGTCCGGCAACACCGCGAGCGGTGGCCGGGGGGGCGGTATTTTTGTCGGCAATTTTCAGCCGAGCTTGCTGCCTGACCCGGCACAACTGTTCCACTCCACGATCGTAAATAATCACGCCGGCGGCGCGAACACAGGCAGCGGCTTCGGTGGCGGCGTCTACATCAGTCGAGACGTGGACGTCGCGAATACCATCATCGCCGGAAATACTGTCACTGGTGACAGCAAGAACGGCCCTGATGTATTCAACGCAAATGAATCAGTGTTTCACGTATCATTTAGTCTCATCCAAAACACCACGGGCGGCTCGATCGACGACAAGGGCGGCAATATTTTTGGCGTCGATCCGTCGCTCGGCCCGCTCGTCAATAATGGCGGCAGGACCCAAACACACGCGCTGTTACCCGGTAGCCCCGCGATCGACACCGGCGACCCGACGTTTCAAAATCCGCCCAATGCCCCGGTCTTCGATCAGCGCGGCACTCCGTTTGTCCGCGTCTTCCGCGGCCGGACTGATATGGGCGCCTACGAGGATCAGCCGATCGCGGTCGTGACCATTCCATTCACCCCGCCGCCACCGCCACCCGTGACCGTACATCTCCGCGCTGTCGGCGCTGAGTTCGGCACCACGGCGGAGGTCAAGGTTTACGACGGGGCCGGCAATCTGGTTTGCGACTTCGATGCGTATCCCAATTTCCAAGGCGGCGTTCGCGTCGCCGTCGGCGACATCAACGCGGATGGCATCGATGATGTCATCACCGCGGCCGGCTTCGGCGGCGGTCCGCACGTGCAAGTCTTTGACGGCAAGCTGTTGGTCCACGGCATCGCCGAGCGGATCGTCAGCGCGTTGGGCAGCTACTACGCTTACAACCCGCAATTCCACGGCGGCGTCTACGTCGCAGTTGGCGATGTCAACGGTGACGGCCGGCCCGACATCATCACCGGCGCGGACGCTGGCGGTGGCCCGCACGTCATCGCGTGGGACAACGTCACGAGCAACGCGATCGTTAGCTTCTTTGCCTACGACGGCAGTTTCCACGGTGGTGTTCGTGTCGCCGCGGGAGACCTCGATGGCGATGGCAGAGCCGAGATCATCACAGGCGCCGGCTTCGGTGGTGGCCCACACGTCCGAGCGTTCAACTCCAAGGGCCAAGTCGTCCAGGAAACATTTGCCTTCGATGCGAACTTCCTTGGCGGCGTGTATGTCGGCGCGGGCGATGTGAATGGAGATGGCAAGGCCGACATCATTGTCGGCGCAGGCGCCGGCGGCACGCCAGAGGTGCGAGTGCTCTCCGGCATCAACCTGGCCGAATTGCGCTCGTTCCGAGCTTATGACTCTGCATGGACTGGCGGCGTGCGCATCTCCGCGGCCGATGTCAACTTCGATGGCTTCTGCGACATCATCACAGGTGCAGGCCCTGGCGGTGGCCCGCACGTCGTCGCATACAGCGGCAGCGATGGATCGATCTTGAATAGCTACTACGCCTGGGATCTGCCGTTCACGTTCGGCGTCTACGTGGCGGGGGATGGACTACGACAAATTGACTCGTTTGGGGATGTGGTTGTTTGATCGGCATTGTGTTTTTCAACTGAGGTCAACCATGAATCGCTCGAAATCGCGCAGCTTCTCTTTGCGGCATCGTCGGCCGTTGCGATTTGATAATCTCGAAGCGCGGCTCGCGCCAGCCGTCTTTTTGGTGAATAACACGGCCGAGAGCGGTGCCGGCTCGCTCCGGCAAGCGATCATTGATGCGAATAACAATTCCGGCCCCGATGTCATCGCATTTCAGGCGATCGGCACTGTCGCCATGACCGGCGGCGAGATGGCGATCAACGACGACCTGACCATCGTCGGTCCCGGCTCGGGCAAATTCACACTCGACGCCGTTGCAAATAAGGGTGCGCGGGTATTCGACATCTTTTCCAACAACGACGGATTCCAGCGGCTGCACGTTTCGATCAGCGGGATGACTCTGGCAAATGCTAATACCGGCGGGAGCGGAGGCGCCATTTTCGTCGAAAGCGGCGGCCACGATTTGCATTTGACCGACGTGACGATCGATAAATGCGCGACCACCGATGGGCAAGGGGGAGCGATCAACATCGGCAGCGATAGCTCCCTCATCCTCGATCACAGCGCCCTGACACGGAACAATTCGTTATCTCCCGGCGGCGCAGTTTTTCTCAATTCGGAATCCAGCGGCCAATTCCGTGATTCGACCATAAGCGGCAACATCGCCCAAGGCAGCGGCGGCGGCATCTACGCTGGCGCGAACACCGCCGTTTCAATCGAACGCTGCACGATCGAACGCAACAGCGCTGTGCTGGTGCAAGTATTTTCGCGGCAACCTGAGTCGAACAGCGGTGGCGGGGTGTTCGTGGCGTCCGGCAGTTTGAATATTCTTGATTCAACGATCGACCACAATTTTGCGACCGGCGATGGCGGCGGCGTCGCCATCAACGCCACGGACCTCATTATCAACAACAGCACGATCTCAAGTAATACCACCAATGGCGATGGCGGCGGCATCTACATTGGTGGCGCCTCGATCACGCTGACCGGACAAATCCTGCATTCAACGATCACCGGCAATATTGCGAGCAATGCCAATACGACCAGTTATGGCGGCGGCCTCTTTACCGATCGCGATGTCGATGTCGTCAACACGATCATTGCCAACAATACCGCCTTCTTTGTCAACATTCCCGTCGGCGACGGAGAGCCCAACGGCAACGACGTGTTCACGGCCAGTCAATCCAAGATCAATCTGTCCTTCAGCCTGATCAAGGACACTGGTGGCGCGAATATCAATGAAGTCAGTGCCTCCGGCACGAACATTTTCAACACCGATCCCTTGCTCGGGCCGCTCGCCAACAACGGCGGCCAAACCAAGACGCATGCCTTGCTTCCCGGCAGCCCCGCGATCAACACCGGCGACCCGGCCTTTCAGAACCCGCCAACGGGCAATAATGTGCCTATCTTCGATCAGCGAGGCGCTCCATTCGTCCGCGTTTTTGCCGGCCGCACCGACATGGGCGCCCTCGAAGACCAACCGATTCCGTCCGATACGATCCCCATCACGCCGCCGGGACCACCGCCCCAAGTGACCACGACCTTCCGCGCAGTCGGCGCGGGACCGGGTACTGTGGCCGAGGTCAAGGTGTACGACTCCACTGGCAAGCTCGTGTGCGATTTCGACGCTTATCCCGGCTTCAACGGTGGCGTGCGCGTCGCCACCGCCGACATCAATGGCGACGGCATTGAGGATGTGATCACCGGAGCCGGCCCCGGCGGCAGCCCGCATGTGCAAGTCTTCGATGGCAAGCTGCTCGCCAACGGCATTGCGGAACGCATCGTCAGTGCGCTAGGGAGCTTCTTCGCTTACAACCCGCAGTTCCGCGGCGGTGTGTACGTTTCGGTCGGTGACGTCAACGGCGATGGCCGGCCCGACATTATCACCGGCGCCGATGCCGGCGGCGGACCGCATGTCATTGCCTGGGACAACGTCACCAGCAATGCACTGGTCAGTTTTTATGCGTATGACCAGAACTTCCACGGCGGCGTGACAGTCGCCGGCGGCGACATCGATGGCGATGGCCGCTCGGAGATCATCACAGGCGCAGGGCCCGGCGGCGGTCCGCACGTGCGCGTCTTCAACTCGTCGGGCGCGGTCGTCAAAGAGTTCTTTGCCTACGATGCCAACTTCTCGGGCGGCGTTTTTGTCACGGCCGGCGACATCAACAACGATGGCAAGGATGACATCATCACGGGCGCCGGCGCGGGCGGCACACCGCACGTCAAAGTGTTTTCCGGAGTGGATCTGTCGCTGTTACGCTCGTTCTTGGCATATGACGCTGGCTGGTTCGGCGGCGTCCGGGTCACGTCCGCCGATGTCAATTTCGATGGCGTTGATGACATCGTCACCGGCGCGGGTGCCGGCGGCGGCCCGCACGTGATCGCCTACAGCGGCAAAGATGGCTCGATCCTGACCAGCTTCTACGCCTACGACCAGCCATTCCCATTTGGCGTGTATGTGGGGTAAGACAGAGTAGCCGCGGGCTTCGGCCGGCTTTGCCCATAAAGTCATTTCAAGTTTCGGATCGGTGCTCGCTTGCTTTTTGCGTTGCGCGATGGAAGAGCTTCCGGTCCCCTCTCCCCCCGGCTTTGCGGGGGGAGAGGGCTAGGGTGAGGGGGGAAAGCCCTCGCGCGGTTCAGACCCCCTCACCCTAACCCTCTCCCCCACAAAGCTGGGGGAGAGGGGACAAGACATCACACACGTTTCAGACTTTGTGGGCAAAACCGGCTTCAGTCCCCTTTGAAGTAATGCTATGACTAAGCCGAGGGTCATTCCCCGAAGGCTACCACCCGCCGCCGAGGACTTGCGCCACGCAGAAAAGCTAGAAACTCAGGCGCTCGACCCAAAGGCCGACGACGACGCGGGGTGGCTGCTGCGCCGCGCAGCAGCATTCCGAGAATCGGGCCAGCGACGACAAGACTCGATAGTTCGAAAGACCGAGGAGCAACGAAAGGCAATTCGCAAATCTGGTTCGGCAGCCAAAAAGCGTAAAAAAAATAATCGCCAGTCAAAATAAGACACTATCCGAATATTTGTGCAGCCGCCCTCAAATGTGCAAAGCCGGCCTGCGCCCCTGGCTAACAACTGCCGCCACTCCGGGATTAAAACGAAACGGCAAACATTGAGGTAATTTGCTCGCACACGCTATATGCCGAATTAGCTACGGCCGCAACGTCAAACTCTTCAAATACATCGTCTTGCGGTCCATCGGATGCGCCGCGTCCATTTCGCGCCAGCGAGCATCGATGTCTTTGAGTGCCTTGGCGCTCTCACCATCTTTCGCCAAACAATGTCGCACGCCATCGAGCAAAACCTTCCGATATTCGATTTGATCCGGCATCCGCATACGAAGGGGGGCATTGATCGCTCGCGGTTCGCTTACTTCGCGCAGCGCTTCCAGCAACGTCGCGGTGCCGATCGCATCGAGGCCGTAATTGAACCAGCCGTCACGATGCTCCGCGAGATGCACGCTGCGAAACGGCGCACTGCCGAACACGGGATCATGCACAACTTCAAAGCTCACGGTCGGCCCCGACAATTGCAAGGCCAATGCCAATGCGGCACTTTGATTTTTGGCATTTTTCGCCAGGCCGATGAACGCTCCGCCTGGCCCGATGTACGGCACACGTTCGCCGGCGGGCCCAGTGCAGATCGGCGCGACGGAGTAACGTCCGGGGTGAGCCGCGGGCTGCAGCGATGCCAAGTCGGCCAGTGAGCCGATCGCCATCACCGCATCATCGGCGCCGAAATTCTCAGCCAAGGTTCCCGATTTGGCTCGAAGCGGCGCGAGGTTCTTCAGCCACTCCAGCGCGGCGACGAAACCCGGATCAGTCAGGCGCGGAGCGCCCGTGGTCACATCCCGATGAAACGCGAACAACTCCGAAGTATCGCCACTGCGGCGGCGAAAGTCGTTTTCATTGACCGGCATCACTGCAAATGCGGCCGCCACGGAGTGAAAAAGGCGATCCAGGCCATCGTCATCCGTGGGCAGAGCCGGCAGTACCGATCGCTTGCGCTCGTCTGAGAATTGCTTGGCGATCAACCCGAATTCGGCGAAGCTGCTGGGCGCCTTGCGCTTCGCGGCTTCGAACAAATCCTTGCGATAGATCACAAACGTGGCATCGCCCAGAAGCGGCAAAGCATAGGGCGTCGCCCCCCACAGCAGCAGCTTGTTGCGATAGAGCCGCAATTGTCCGGCCCACAATTCACTTCCGGTCACCGACTCCGGCAACGGGGAAATGATCCCTCCCTCCGCCAATCGACCCAAATCGGCTGGTGTGAAGACAACGAGGTCGGCATCGGGAAAGTCGCCGACGGTCAGTGTGACCTTTTGCAACCGAGCCCATCCGGCGGCATGGCGATCGATCAGCGTGCGGGCCGGGCCATTCGGACAATTCACGCGCAAGGTCGTCCCGGCCCAGACGGGACCAGTGACTTTCGGCTCTGGCTTTGAGCCGCAGGAGGTCGTGAAAATCGCCAACAGGACGGCAATCCGCCGCAGGGCACGAATAGATATTGGAATGGCCCGGCTCTGGCGTTGCACGTAAACTGTCTCCCACCCTACAATGACGAGCGGTCAATCGAGTGCCATTCTAACGACCCGCGTCGCCTCGCGGGCTCTCTCTTCAGGACGGCCTGACCGCGGGAGCGGCGAATGAAGGTGAAGCTGGTTGTCGCCCAGGGCGTTCATACCGGCAAGCAGATTCCGCTTGCCGGTTCTGAGTTCGCCATCGGCCGAGACCCGCAATGTCAATTGCGGCCCAGCAGCCCCGCCATCAGCAAAAAGCACTGTGCCGTGCTCGTGCGCGGCGAAAAGGTTTTCGTCCGCGACTTCGGCTCCACCAATGGCACCTTCGTCAACGGCGAGGCAGTGCAGGGCGAGATCGAAGTGGTCAACGGTGCCAAACTCAAAGCCGGCCCCTTGGAGTTTACGGTCCAAATCGAAGCGACGGCTGAAGTCAAAGTTCCACCGAAGATCGTGGCCCCGAAGCCCGCTGCCGCCGATGACGACTTCGCCGCGTTCTTGCTCGAAGGCGATGTCTCCACCGCGGGGACCGTGCCCGAAGGCAGCACCGTCATGGAGATGAATATTCCCGCCGGCGGAGCACCTCCCGGAGAAGGCGGCGAGAAAAAAGCGGACAAGCCGGAAGCGAAGAAAGCCGAAGCCGATACTCGCAAAGCCGCCGATGACATTCTGCGCCTCTATCAACGCCGGCCGCGCTCTTAATTGCCGCACGTCGTGAACGAAACCGCTCGTCCATCCTTGACATCATTACGGCGTCGGTTGCTGGCTTGGTTCGACCGGCATCGCCGTGATCTGCCCTGGCGGCACAATCGCGACCCGTATCGCATCTGGGTCAGCGAAGTCATGTTGCAGCAGACAACCGTGGCCGCGGTCGTGCCGTATTTTGATCGCTTCATGGCGGCGTTTCCCACCCTGGCCGATCTTGCCGCGGCGGATGAGCAAGCGGTCCTGAAACACTGGGCCGGCCTGGGATACTATCGCCGCGCAAAACACTTGCACCAGGCCGCACGCCTGCTCGTCGCTGCCGGTGGCTCGCTGCCGGATGATCCAGAAGTCTGGCGCGCTCTGCCAGGCGTGGGGCGGTATATTCTCGGCGCGGTGCTGTCGCAAGCATTCGATCGGCGCATGCCGATTATCGAGGCCAACAGTCTCCGAGTCATCTGCCGGCTGTTTGGCCAAACTGGCGATCCGAAATCGGCGGCGGTGCAAAAGTGGCTCTGGCAAACGGCCGAGGCCCTGTTGCCAAAGTCGCGCGCCGGCGACTTCAACCAGGCGCTCATGGAATTGGGCGCACTCGTGTGCACGCCGGCGCAACCGCGCTGTTCGCAATGCCCCCTGCGGTGCGACTGCGTGGCTAACAACGCCGGGACCCAAGACAAGATTCCGACGAAATCGGCACCCGCTGCGACGAGCGAGGTACGCGAAGTCGCAGTCGTGATTCGCCGCGGGGAGAAGGTCCTGCTCGCACAGCGGCCCGACGATGCCGTGCGCTGGGCCGGCATGTGGGAGTTTCCCCGCACTGAGTTGAAGGACGATGAAGCCCATGAACGAGCGGCCCGCCGCATCCTGCGCAGTTGCGCCTTAAAAGCGACGCTCGGTAGCGAACTAACGACGCTGCGATACGGTGTGACCCGCTTCCAAATGGTACTCACCTGCTTTGAAGCCAACTATTCTGGCGGCAAATTTGCATCGGCTTTCTATCAGCGTGCCACTTGGTGCCGCCCGGGAGAGCTGACGGATTATCCACTGGCCACCGCGGTGCGACGTTTGGCGGAATTGCTTCTCCAGGAAAGTCGTCAGCGACGGCTGTTTTGAATCGAGATGAATCATGCGTTATCGATTGGTCTTCGTCTTGGTGCTTTGCTTCGCCGGGTGTGAGTCACCTGCCGAATTGGGCCGCCCCGCGCCCGACTTCAGCGCGACCACCCTGGACGGACAAACGGTTTCTCTAGCATCACTGCGCGGCAAAGTGGTAGTCATCGATTTCTGGGCGACTTGGTGCGGACCCTGCCGGCGAGCGTTGCCTGAGCTTCGCGAATTCGTGTCGCACTTCGAGGGCAAGCCCGTCGTGTTGATCGGGATTTCCGCCGATCACAATGAGACCGCGCTGCATGACTTCCTCGCGGTGAATCCTCTCCCTTGGCCCATCGTGTTCGACGGTGACGGCGGGCCGATCGCCACGAGGTATAACGTGAATGCGTATCCCACGGTCTTTGTCATCGATCAAAACGGAATGATTCGAAACCGCGATCTCCATGGCGCAAAATTGATCGAAGTCACCGAAAAATTGCTCGCCAAAGCGAAATAGCTATAATGAACGCATGTCCAGTAACAGTCCCAAAGGGCGGGGTGCCGGCGCCAATCCGCCGAACCGGTTCATCCCGCTGCAATACGCCGTCGGCCCCGACGATGAGCCCGGCGAAACACCAGCGCTAACCACGCTGTTCTTTCGAGACAACAGCCGGACCGCCATCGCTTCGAACGATAGCCCCGATGTGCCGTTCACTTTCTCTCTAAACCCCTACCGCGGCTGCGAGCATGGCTGCAGCTATTGCTACGCGCGACCCACGCATGAGTATTTGGGTTTCTCGGCGGGCCTCGATTTTGAAAGCCGCATCGTCGTCAAAGAAGATGCGCCCGAGTTATTGCGCAAGCATTTCATGTCGCCGAAGTGGCAGCCGGAGACAATCTCCATCTCTGGCGTGACCGATCCCTATCAACCAATCGAGCGACGGCTGAAACTCACCCGCCGATGTTTGGAAGTCTTCGCCGAGTTTCGCAACCCGCTCGGCATCGTCACCAAGAACGCTCTGGTGGCTCGCGACAAAGACCTGCTCGGCGAGTTGGCGAAGCACAACGCCGCCGCTGTCTTCCTTTCCATCACGACGCTCGACGCCGATCTAGCGAGCAAGTTGGAGCCACGCGCGTCGGCCCCGCAGGCACGGCTTCGCGCCGTCAGGGAATTAACCGACGCCAGTATTCCCGTCGGCGTCATGTTTGCGCCCGCTATTCCTGGGCTCAACGATCACGAAGCGCCGGCGATGCTCGCAGCGGCCGCGGAAGCCGGTGCAAAATCCGCGGCATTCGTGGTGCTGCGGTTGCCCTGGGCCGTGAAAGACATTTTCGCAGCCTGGCTCGAGCAGCATTATCCCGATCGCAAGAACAAGGTGCTCAATCGAGTGCGCGAATTGCATGGCGGCGAACTCTATCGCTCCAAGTTCGGCGATCGCATGCGCGGCGAAGGTGAATGGCGCGACACATTTGGCCGACTGTTCAAGCTCGCCAAAGCGAGAGCCGGGATCAAAGACGATATGCCGGAGTTATCCGTGGAGAGTTTTCGCAGGCCAGGGGAGTTGTTTTCTTAGTCGACGCGGAGGCTTCGTATATCGTGGCTACGATTGAGTCTTTGCAACTCGTGACCCAAGCAGAGTCTTTGCACATCGTCGCTGTGGCAGAGCCTTTGTATTTCGTGGCCGGGTCTGAGGTCGCCCTTAGGCGACCGAAGGCCCGGTGAAGTGGCAAGCGCTCGCGGGTTCACCAGGCCTTCGGTCGCCTAAGGGCGACCTCAGACCCGGCCACGAAATGCAGGAAGCTTCAGACCGTGCCACGAAATGCAGGGACCTCAGAATTGGCCATGAAATGCATGAGTCAGATCCGCCGATTGAAGTGCTGCAAATCAAGCAGTTACGGCTTTCACGTTCTTCGCCCAGCCACCCAACTGCCGTTGGCCATCGAGATTGAGCCGCGTGGCCGCAAATGCCGGCGAGCGGCGCAGCGATCCTTCGCCGCCTGAGCCGATCGTGTTGCCGGAGAGATCCAATTGCTCCAGCCGTGTCAGCGTGCGACTTCCCGCGAGTGCCCGCGCTCCCCAATCGCCGACGTCGTTGTTAGCCAAATCCAGCGTGTGCAAACCCTGCAACTGCTCGCTCGCGGCCAGGGCGGCCGCTCCCGAGCAACCAATCTCGTTGTTGCTCAACCGGAGTGTTCGCAACGATGTCAGGTGCTGGCAATCCGCGAGCTTCTGGGCTTCGCGGTCGGCCAATCCGCAGCCGGTCAGGTGCAGTGCGTTCAGATTGGCCAAGTGCGGCATGCGCAGGATATGGCGAAGTGGCTCGCGGGCCCGGATCAAGGTGACCTGGCGGATGGGCGCCAAGCGGAAGATCGCGGCCACGTGACCGAGAAAGTCGTCGCCGCGAATGACGATGGAATCGGGGAACCCGCGCGAGAAGCCGATCTTGTAGACCCACGAGGCCAGCCGTCCGGCCCAGGCCCGGCCATGTTCCTTTTCCAACGCTTGGGCAGATTCTGCCGCCTCGAAATCGCCCGTATGGGCGGCGATCTGCATGCGAATGAACTGCCCGCGCGGATCGCCCTGCTCATCGAGCCAGTCGGCGTACATCAGCCGCGGAAGGTCATCGTCCGGGGCGGCTAAAATGGCGGCATGAAAGGCGGCGTGATCGGCCATGCAGGTTCCCATAACAACGCGGCACCCATGGTAACCGGGCCGCGCGGCCGAAAACAAGCATTTGAATCCGGAAAAACAACAATTCGGCACATCCCTTAAAAGAGCTGCCGACCCTTCCGATTGAGGCGCAAACGGTGAGTTGTACGGTCTGAAAAGCTACTCTGCCTAAGGAGTTGCGGGCGGCGGTGGGGAGTTGTACGGAGGCGGAGCCATCACCCCTGAAATCACCATTGGCGGCGAAGGGTCGATCCACTCCAGAATCGTGCGGAACGGTTCGGTTCGCCGGGTCCAGGAATCATATCGATCGTAGGACTGATCCTTGGCCTGGAGGAACGCCCAGCCAAATAGCGACAACACCAGGATCCCAGGAATCGCCATCCAGCGGATGATTCGTCGCCGCAGGCTCGTTGGGTTACGGCAGTCCTTAGTCAGCACCGTGCCGTCGGCCCTCTTATAAAGTCGGCCGCAGAGTGTGCCGCCGCTGGCGAAGATCAACGCCTCGGCTTCCTCGCGGGTCATCTCGGCAATGTTGTAAACACTTTTGCGGCAATGCTGGCAAAACCGAGTACGGTCGTTGCCGGTCATGGATGACCACGGCACCTGACAGGGACTTGCGATCTCAATTTGGTCGAGCAATTTGGTTGCGGACATGATGAAACCCGCGTGTCATCGATAGCGCTATGGTACGCCTATCAGTCTCGACGACGCAAGCGGGGATTTGGATTTAAGGTTTAGACCGTTTCGACATGGTCGTCGTCACTGCCTCGCGCAAACGTCGTCACTCGCTCGCGCAAACGACGCTTTGTTAGCCCGACGCGCAAGCGAGGGAAGCCAGCGACTTTGCCCCACTCGGGGTTCCGGATTTCCGTTACTTGCGGGTCTAACTAGACGACGGAGACCCGATGATTGTTGGTCAGGTTTCTTTGACCTATTCCGCGTGAGCGACCGTCCGGACCGGATTCATGGATCCCCCGCCGCTCTGCTGCATTTCAGCCAGCATCTCGTGAGCCGGAGCGTAGGTGGGATGGGCTTTGAGCGCCAGGGTCAATTGCTGGCGGGCTTCTTCGGTTTTGTCGAGGTGCAGATACATCCGCGCGAGCGTGAACCGCGCTTCTTCTTCCTTCATGCATTTGGTCAGCGTGGCGAGCGCATCGTCAAACCTGCCCGCGCGAGCCTGGGTCATGCCGAGCATCCGGCTATATTGGCGATTGTCGGGGTCGATTTTCTGTGCGGTTTTGAAGCTTGCAACTGAGCCGTCCCAATCCTTGAAGCGGGCTTGCAAGAGAGCTTTGTCGTACCACAAATTGCCGTTATGCGGCTGCTGCTCGATCGCCTTCTCGTACATCTTCACCGCTTGACCATAGTCGTCGATTGAAGCAAATGACTTGGCCATACCAATGTAGGCTTGGATGTACTTTGGATCCTGCGCGATGGCTTGTTGATACATCTTTCGCGCCGACGCCCGCGCCTGCTCGGCCTCCGCGAAGCTGATCTCGGTATTTTCCGCCATCTGATCGCGCACGGCCGCAATCGCGCAAAGTGTCTCCGGCTTGGCCGGCTCATTGCGCTTGCTCTCTTGGCCAGCCGCGGCACGTGCCGTACTGGGGTGCGGAGCATCAGCGGGCTTAACAGGCTGTTGGAGCTTGGCGAAGTCGGGGTTGGCCGTGAGCGGCTTGTCGCCCAGAGAATAGCAGCCGCTCGCAGAAAGAATGACAGGCAAAAACGCGGCGCAAATGCGCCGAATGCGACGATCCATGTCCGGCCCCCCGGGACTGCCGTTCCTGGCAGTCGTCGCCCGGGTTCAAAACTCGGCGATAAATGTCGAGGCGGCCTCGGCCATCAAATCGCGCGATAGAACGACGGGCTGACGCCTGTATCGGCAAATCGACTGAACGATCTCCAATAAATCTCGACAATCGCTGGCGCGGGGGTTCCGGCCCTGATCGTAATAGCGGTCGTAGAGGTAATCGACCGCCGGCGGGCAGGCCGCCATGCCGAGCTTTTTCGCCATTGCACCGAAGATTTTCTCGTACGTTTCCCGGTCCGGCGACTGGATCTGGACCTTGTGGCGAATACGCCGCAAGAACGCGTCATCGACCAGGTCTTTCGGGTCGAGGTTGGTCGAGAAAATGATGAGCTGCTCGAACGGCACCTGGAACTTCTTGCCCGAGGCCACGGTCAGATAGTCGTGCCGGTCTTCCAGGGGCAAAATCCAGCGGTTGAGAAGCTCTTTGGGGCTCACCAACTGCCGGCCAAAGTCGTCGATCAGGAACACGCCGCCGTTCGCTTTGACGTGCAACGGCGCCTGGTAAAAATTGGCCGCCGCGTTGTAGCGCAAATCGAGCATATCGAGATTCAATTCGCCGCCGGTCACGATCACAGGCCGACGGATGCGGACCCACCGGGCATCGAGCGTGTGCGATACCAACAGGTCTCGAATCCGCGCATCGGTGGGTTCATTCGCGGAGCGATCCGCCTCATCGACTTGGTGGACCGACGGGTCGAATAGCGTAACAATCGAGCCTTCGGCCATGAATGCGTAGGGCACATAGACTGAGCCGCCTTGCGAGTTCATGAAGTCGCCGATGGCACGAGCCATCGCGGTTTTGCCGTTGCCGGGCGGCCCGTAAATGAAGAGCGATTTGCCGCTGACGATGGCCGGCCCGAGTGCCGCGAAGAGCTGTTCGCTGAGCACCAAATGTCCGAATGAGCCGCGCAACAAGTCTGGCGTGCAGGAGATTCCCGTCACCGTTTGCCGGTAGGTCTGTTCGATGTAATCTTCGAGCGGCACCGGTGCGGGGCCAACGTAGGCGCACAACGTCATTGCGTCTTGAGCACGCCTGCGGCCCAAATCAGTGAGTGTGTATTTGTAACTGACCCGTCCGATGAGCTCGCCGCCGGTGACTTCAATGCACTTCTCGTCTTTGAGGAACCGGATGCCCTCTTCAACGAGCTTAAATGGCAGACAGAGAAACTTGGCCAGGTCGAGGCCAAGCATCACGCCGCGTTGATAGAGAGATTTGAGAATAAGGTCGGTGAGCATGCCCATGCTCAAGCCGGCCTCGCGCAGATTGTCGGGAGAAGATGGTGCTTCGGGCAGACCGTTGCTGTCCCATTTCAAGGCCGGCGTCGATTTCGGTCGTACGTTCATCGAGAACCCAGCAGTTAGTCGCGACGGCGAGCGCTCATGACAAAGAGCACGCCCACGCCGACGACGCCCACCACAAGACCGACCACACCCGAGGTCTTGCCGAACTGGCCTCTCCAGTAATGTTTGAATCCGTCCCAACTCCATTCGTAGCTAGCAAGCGGCGACGAGATGCACGCAGCCGCAAACGACGCAGTGGTCGATGCGGGCGCGGGGCCGGCCGCCGTTGCGACGAAGATCAAAAGTGCGGTCAGTAGGCGCATGAAGGCCACACTCCGGAGTGGTGTGGCACAAGTCTAGGATAATTTGCGCCGCCGTGCGGCAAGGAAAAAGCCTACCCCCGGGCCAGGGGTAGGCATTCTGGGTTTTCAGCTGAGTGGTTTAATGGCCGCCGCTGGGCGGAGGCACGCTGCCGCCGTTACTGCCGCCTTGGCCCTGGCCGGCGGTCGAGGCGGAAGAACTGATCGCAATACTGCCCAAAGTCGTGTTTTGGTTCAGCAGAACGGCTCGATTGGCTGGGTGGGCGCCTTGTCCGACTTCGGCCGGGTCATGGACCAAAATCTCGAACTGGGCCGGCCGACCTGCGGTTTGGGCACCCAAATAACGCTGAATCGCCGCACCGCGCCGCTCGTCGAGGTCACGTCGGAATTCGACGAACTTTTCTGGATTAAGCGGGTCGTAGGGAATATCGCGGGCCGTCGCTAAGTAGATGCGGCCACTGGGATACGGCCGACGGCGCATCAACGCGTCGAGATGGTCTCGGCCGCTATTGTTCAGCTCATCTTTGCCGCCATCAAAATAGAAGTTCCACATCGTGTGATACAGGATGTCGCCGTTTTGCACCTGCGGCGCAAATGCAGCGGTCACTTCCTGCCGGGACGCGTAGGCGTAGCGCTCCGGGTAACACGGATCGATGCATTTGCCTTCGCCGTAGCAGCCCGTGGTGGCCGCCAATCCGGCCAATAAGGCCGAACTCGAAATCGACTTGGCGATGAATCCCTTCATCAGCGCCTCAATGTCTGCGGCCGCGCGGCCTAGTGGAGCATCCTCCGCCCAGTAGGACGGGGATTCAGGCTTACTATCGGAATAATCGTCACTGTCGCTGTAGACAGAATGCGCAAAATGCGAATCGAGCCACCGGTCAGCCGAACGCGTAAGCGACGGAAGCCAAAAAACCAACCGGCGCACCTGGTTAAGGACGCACTGGTAAATTTTTCAATGCGTCAAAAGCTTCTTGCTGATCTGTACCGCGGCCGGACCCACGAGCACCACGAAGATGCCGGGGAAGATAAAGAGGACCAAGGGGAAGATCAATTGCACCGCCGTCTTGGCGGCTTTTTCTTCCGCGATCTGTCGCCGGCGTGTTCGCATCGCATCGGACTGCACGCGCAACGCCTGGGCGATCGACGCACCGAAACGATCGGCCTGTATCAAAATCGCCGCCAGACTGCGCATATCATCAACGCCCGTGCGTACGCCGAGGTCATGAAGCACTTCGCGGCGCGGCCGGCCCATCTGCAACTGCAAGTTGGCGAGCGAAAACTCATCGCACAGGATGCGAGCATGGCTGCGCATTTCATCGGTGACCTTGCGCATCGCGGCATCCAAGCCGAGACCGGATTCGACACAGACTACCATCAAGTCGAGCGCGTCCGGCAAGCACAGGAAGATCTGTTGTTGCCGTTGCCTCTTCAGGAACCACAGGACGATCGAGGGCAAATAGAAACCGAAGCCCGCGCAAAGCAAGATGTATTGGCCCGACTTGAGATTTAGCCCCGACTTCAATCCAAAGAATGCGAACCCAGCCAAGGTGAATACCAAAAACGATGCCATCTTCATGCCGGCGAACACCGACGCGGCCGATTCACTGCGGAAGCCGGCGTTGGCGAGCTTGATCTTCAGAGCGCTCTTTTCGAGGTCCGACTGGGGCTGCAAAGCGCCGCCGAGGGCCGTCGCCGCATTTTGCAAGCCCGCGAATTTCTCCACCCGTTCGCTCGGACCCAGATCCGGATCCTGTGACGAGCCTTGACGCTGGCGGCCAATGCGATCGAGCCGCTGCTCGGCCTGCGTGGTGCGGCTCGAGAGCAACGAGAGTGCCCACCAGACTCCTCCCATGAACAGGAGGAACACCAGCATCGGCAGCATGAATTGAAGGTCCACGACGGGTCTCCGCGGTCGGGGTTAGACCTTGATGTCCACGATCTTCTTGATGCAAAGTGCTCCAAGCACCTGCAGGATCAGGGCGTACACGCTCATCTTGATGCCCAAGGGATCGGTCCACAGTGCGGACAAGTACTCGTACTTGGTATGCAGCATGAACAGGAACAAGCCCGCGGGCAGCACCATGAGCACCAATCCCGAGAGCCGGCCTTCACCGGTGAGCGCTTTCACCTGACCAAGAATCTTGCAGCGCTCACGGATCACGTAGCCGATCTTGTCGAGAATCTCGGCGAGGTCGCCACCGGTTTGTCGTTGAATCAAAACAGCAGTCACGAAGAATTTCAGGTCGAGATTGGGCACACGATCCACGACCGCTCGCATCGCGTCTTCGAGTGGGATGCCGAGGTTTTGCTCCTCATAAATCCGGCTGAATTCGCGCGAGATTGGTGGGGGCATTTCCTCGGCCACCACGTGCAAGCCGGCCGCCAGTGAATGGCCGGCACGCAAAGCCCGGGCGATGAGTTCCATCGCGTCGGGAAGTTGTGCGGCGAAGCGATTCAGCCGTTGGCGACGTTTCCACCAGAGCCAGGTCCACGGCGTACCGAATAGGACCGCCGCCCCGACCGGCGCGACATAAATCGTGCGGGCGACGAGCGAGCTGAGGAATGCACCGAGCAAGGCGCCGACGATCGAAATCGCGAATAGCGTGCTGGGCTTGATCCAAACGTCGGCTTGCTCGAAATACCGCGAATAGTTCAGCATCGCGGGGGTGATTGCGTCGAGAATTGTGCGCTTATCCACCTGCGTGAGCGCTTGCTTGAGCAACATGTCCGCGGAGGAATCCTTGCGGCCGCCGCGATGGACGAGCAGATCCAAGCGTTCGGTGGCACTGCCCGCTCCGCCGCGCATTTTCATGGCGACGAGACCCACGGCACCGGCCACAGCAATGAACACGAGGAAGGTCAGGATAAATGTTGATGAAAGCATGCGAACGTACCTAGGGGTAGCGCGATGGCTCCGGGTGGACCCGTCGTCAACGAAGCCTAGCTCAACTTTTTGGGTGGCGCGGGAAGAGTCGGAGCGAAATCGCTCACTTCAGGCTTCCGAGCGGCTACACTGGCTCCATGAATGCCCTAATTCTCCTTACGATCGGACTGGCCGCACCTCCCACAGACGGACCGAAAGGCACCCTGGTGGCCGTCGGCGGCGGTACTATGCCCGAGGCCTTGACCAAGCAGGTTTTGCAGTTGGCAGGCGGCCCAGAGGCCCCGATCCTGGTCATTCCCCAGGCCTCCGAACTGGCGGATACCGGGCAGCGATCCGCGGATATGTGGCGCAAAGCCGGCGCGAAGGTGGTCAGCGAACTGCAAATCAATGACCGAGCACTACTGGCGATCCACGAAGCCCGCCTGATTTGGATGCCCGGAGGCGATCAAAGCCGGCTGATGAAAGCGCTGCCGGCGGAGACAATCGAAGCCATCCGCGTTCGCTACCGCGTTGGTGCGGTCGTTGGCGGCACCAGTGCGGGGGCGGCCGTGCTTTCGAGCGTAATGCTCACCGGCGAAGGCGACAAAGATGTGATTCGCGCCGGTTCCACCAAAACGATCGCCGGCATGAACCTCTGGCCCAACGTGATCGTCGATCAACACTTCATCGCTCGGCAACGCTTCAATCGATTATTCTCCGCTGTTCTCGACCGGCCGGAACTTCTCGGCGTCGGCGTCGATGAATCGACCGCGGCGATATTGCGCGGCAATACCGTGGAAGTGGCCGGCGATCGCCAAGTCATGATCATCGACGCCCGCACGGCCGAAAAGTCACCGGCCAACGCACCGCGCTCGGCGCGCGACGTGAAGATTCACTTGCTGACGGCGGGAATGAAGTTTGAGTTGAAGTGAGAAGCTGCCGATTGTCGGCGGTGATGCGGTTGACGCCTCGGAGCACGGCGGGGATAAACCCCGCCGCTCCTTAAGACTAGAATGAGACGATTCCGAAAAGAGCGGCGGGGTTTATCCCCGCCGTGCTGTAACGTTCCATTCACTTCCTAATGTCCCGTGACCAAACAATCCTTCAAATCGCCAATCACTTTTTTCACGCGTCGATGCCAGCGTGGATCGCTTGGCAGCGGACCCTCGTCCACACTGAAAACAGCCTTGATTTCCAGGTGATTTGCGTTGCCCGACTTCGGCTGGAGGAACACCTCCATCGCCACGGGTGCCATGGCGTCGCTGTCATTGGTCGGTGCGGGCGTGGTCCGCCGGAACCAGCCGAGCCAGCTTTTCTGCTCCGGCGGTGGTGCCGGAGCTACTTCGCCAAACCGAGCGCGGATTCGTCCCGGATGATCGTCCACGACCCGCGCTCCGAGGTCGCCGAGCAGGCTGCGAAGTTTCACGAGCGCAGCCGCCTCCGACATCCGCGCTTCCATGTTTTTCACAATGCGATCGACGCTGCTGCCCTTCGGGGCAGAAGGCGATGGCGCGACCCGGGCGTCAACATCGTGCGGCGCAAAATCGGTCCGTTCCAAAGCAACGCCCAGCCGCATCGCATCGATGTATTGCTGCGCTACGTCAAAGGGTGTCTGCGGTCTTTCGTTGGCGTATTTGGAGAGCAGTTGCTGCACCAACCGCTCGACAGCCGGTGGGACATCAGTCACGCCAATGTCACGGAAACTCGGCGGCGTCGCACCCAAGTGCGCCTGCAAGAGCTGAGGCACGTCATCGATTTCGAACGGGAGCCGCCCGGTGAGCGCTTCGTAAAGGATGACGCCGATGCTGTAGAGATCGCTACGCGCATCGACATCGTCGCCGCGAATTTGCTCCGGGCACATGTAGGCCGGCGTGCCGACAAGCGTCTCGCCTTCCGAGTCGCCGCGCAGTTTCGCAATCGAGATATGGGGTTTGAAAGCCAGCGAAGCCAAACCGAGGTCCATGACTTTCAGCGATTCGTTGGGCTCATCGGGCTCGGTCACCATCAAGTTCGCGGGCTTGAGATCCCGGTGAATGATGCCCGCGGCGTGGGCCGCGTTCATCGCCTGGCAGAGCGGCACCACAAAATTTGTAAGCCGCTCCGGGTCAAGGCGGCCGTTCTGGTGCATGATGTGCCGCAGTTCCGCGCCGGGCACATATTCCATGACGATGCAGGGGCCAGCCGAGCGATCGAGCCCGCCTTCAAAGAGCCTGATGGCATGGGGGTGATGGAACCGGGCCATCAGCTCCATTTCAGAAGCAAATAATTCCCGAAACCGCGGCCGGGCCGCCGCCTTGGGATGCATGAACTTGATGACGACTTCCCGGCCATCCGGGTCATGGGCCAAATAGACTTGGCCCATGCTGCCGCGGCCCAAAAAGCGGCCGACCTTGTATTTTCCCAAAGCTAATTGCGCAGTCATAAACCAAGCATAGTTCACGGAATCGACCAAATGCCGCTCCACGTGCCGGTCATGCCGGCTGAAGTTTTGCACTGGCTGGACCCCAAACCGGGCCAAATCATCGTCGATGCCACCCTCGGGGCGGGCGGGCACACCGGGTTATTGGCCCAGCGAGTATCGCCCGGCGGCGAGGTCCTTTCCCTCGATCTTGATGCGGAGATGATTGCCCGAGCGAAACCGCAACTAGCGGGTCTGCCGGTGCGCACCTTCCATGCTGGTTTCGATCAATTGCGGGAAGTGTTGGACTCGATCGGCATCGATCGGGTGGATGCCGTGCTCGCCGACCTTGGCGTGGCTTCCGATCAGCTCGACGACCCCGCCCGCGGATTCAGCTTCCAGTCAGAAGGTCCTTTGGATATGAGGCTCGACGCAAGTCGCGGTGCGACCGCGGCTGATTTGGTCGCCCGGCTGCCGGAACGCGAACTCGCCGACGTGATTTGGCGATACGGCGAGGAACGGCGTTCACGCCGGATCGCCAAGCGAATCCACGAGTTGCGGCAGGAGACGCCGATAACCACCGCGAAGCAACTGGCTGACATCGTGCGTCAGTGTGTTCCACGCGGCCGGGATCGGATCGACCCGGCGACACGAACGTTCCAAGCTCTGCGGATCGCGGTCAACGAGGAAATTAGCGCTTTGGAGCAGTTGCTCAGGCAACTTCCCAATTGCGTGAAACCGGGTGGGCGAGTGGCCATTATCAGCTTTCACTCGCTGGAAGACCGGCCGGTGAAGCGGGCCTTCCGAAACGCCGCGGCTTGGCGAGTGCTCACCAAGAAGCCGCTCACGGCTGGTGAAGACGAAGTTCGAAACAACCCGCGATCCCGCAGTGCGAAGCTGCGAGTCGCGGAGCGATTGATCGATGCAGGAGGCAAATCGTGACACGTGAAACCAAAATCGGCCTCGTCGTGGCCGGATCTTTCTTGGCGGTCGTGGGCGGCGTGGTCGCCATGAAAATGCGGCAGACCGAGCCGGAATCCACGGCACCCACGGGCATCGCTCAAGCCGATTTGCCAACCCCGCTCGCACCAACTCCCCCGCCGGGAGCCGTGACGACCGACGTGGTGTCGCAGCCACAATTGTCGGCAGCGCCGATCAATCCCGTGGCGGCACCGGTTCTGACACCGACCAACGATACCTCATCACAGTTGGCGCTGGGCACTTCAAACCCATCGGCTCAACAACCGCCACCCATAGCGGCAGCGGCTGATACTAAGCCCAATCCTGGATCAGGCTCACTATTGCCCCCGCCGGCCGATTTCCCGCCGATCAATGACAAGCCGAAGGATCCGTCGCCGCCGACGCCGGTCCCCGCATCCTCCGATCCGCAGGTGCCGAAACTAGAGACACAGCCGCAGCAGGCTCCGCCATCGCCGTTGCCTTTGAACAATGAACTGCAGATGAGGAAGGAACAGCCGCCACCGCCACCGTTGAATCCACCGGAATTCAAGCCGGTCGGTTCACCGGACAAGAAGCCGGAGCCGCAGACCGCGCCGGTGGAACCGCTGCAAGGCAAGTTGATGAACGTGCCCGCGCCTCCCAAAGAGATTGCGCCCCCGGGTCGGCTTGAGACCAAGCCGACGATTGCACCGGCCAGTGTCACGCAACCGTTCGTGCCAGCGCCGCCTCCGCCGAACGACAGTTATCTGGAAGAAGAATATCGCTTGCAGGCGGGCGACACGTTTCAGAGTGTCAGTCGAAAGTTCTACTTCGGTTCGGGTGACAAGTACGCTCAGGCGCTGCGGCAATACAACCGCGACTATCCCCTCGCCTCACCGGCGATGCGGCGCGACCTGACGGGTCAACTGCCGGCCGGCACAGTCGTCTACATCCCACCGATGCGGATTCTGGAAAAGAGATATCCGGGCCTGACCGATAACCTGCCGACTCCCACAGCCAGCGGGACCATGACGGTCGGCGCGAAGACTTACAAAGTGATGCGCGAAGGCGGCGAGAGCTTGCAAGAGATCGCGCAGCGTGCCCGGCTGCCATACCAGGCGATCCTTCAATTAAACCCGACACTCAACCCGAGCGCGATGGCTCCGATCCCGCCCGGCACAATGCTGCGGCTGCCGCCCGAAGCGCGGATGGAGTGAAATTAGCTGACTCGCATCGCAGTGCGGTAGTCGCGCCACCATAACCAAGCAAAAACTGGAATGAATGCCACCGCCGCCCACTGATACACCGAGAGCCCGAGCCAAAACTTCGGCTCGGGTCGAATGAACTCCGTGGCGAAGCGATAGACCAGATAAGTAATGATGTAGAGCTTCACTAGATTTCCGCGGAACCACCCGCGCCGTTGCATTAGCGTCAAAATTACCGCACAAATCGAGTGAAGGACAAATTCGTAGAGCTGCGTCGGATGGCGGCGAATCCCATCGCCGAAATCGACGCCCCATGGCAATTGCGTCGGCGTGCCGAAGCAGCAGCCCCCGACAAAACAGGCCAGCCGGCCCACCGCAATCGCCGCCGCGACTGGTGCGGCAAAGCTGTCACCGGTTTTGACTTCGATGCCCAGCGCCCACTTGATGGTCACCACGCCGAAGTATCCGCCCACAAGTCCGAGCACGAGCGTCTTGCCGCTTTCGAACCACGCGGTGCCGGAGAGGAAGCCTTCCCAGTCCATCAGCACGAATGGCAACTTCGCCCCGAGCATGCCGCCGCAAAAGGCCGCCAAACCAATGGCGAAGCGTTGGCCCGAGCTCAACCCAAGCGGCCGCTGCGTACTCCGACTCACGATCACGCCGGTGGTGACGGCCACGCCCATGATCGCCGGATAGATCCAATTCATGCCGGCTGCTCGGCACGCAGAACGGGCAGGGAACGCGAGGAAGCCGCCGCGGCCTCTGCCGTTTGCAGATTCGGCAGCGACACATGGCCTTCACGGTAGAGCACGTTGTAAGCGCAGAACGGAATGACGTGGCCACTCGGCAGGACGTGATGCGTGCAGCACTTCATCAGCCGGCGTACATCAAAGTTGTATGCGTCCAAAAATGATGTGATCGTGATGCGAAAGACGTCTGCCGGCGTGAGTTGTTCCAGCATCGCCCGGCGAAAGAACTCGCTCGCGGCACTGGCCAGTGCGACATCGCCATTCGATTCGATCAACGGCTCCAACATCGCCGCCGTCGGCGGCCCGTTGCCGCAGCAGCCGAGTCGATCGAGATATTGCTCGATCAATGCGCGAGCCCGATTGCGGGTAAACGTGATCCCGTTGGCCAGAATGTCGAGGTGTTTGCGGGCATCGATGAACCGGGTGAGCGGCACGACCTGTCCGCCGGCACGATAGGCGTAGCTCAAGCTGTGACAGTTCGGGTGGGCGCACGGCAGCGGCATGAAATCATCTTCGCGAAACACTCCCTTGGTCTGCTCGGCGACCGCCCGCACGACATCGGGAAATGTAATCCGTTTTTCGAGATCCTCCGGCAGCATGTGCCGGCCCGAGTACGTCGCCGGTTGAAAGCTGATGCCGGTGATCCACGGCCGTTCCAGGCCGAAGCGGACGATGGCGCCGATTTCGTGGTCGTTCACGCCGGGGTGCAGCGTGGTGACCAAGATCGCGCGGATGCCATGCTGGCCCAGTGCTTCGATGGCCTTCAGTTTCGTTGCCACCAGTCGCTCGCCGCGCAGTTGTTCGCAGCCATCGTCGCTGAAGCCGTCGAATTGAAAATAGACTTCGAGCCGATGGCGGAATTTGGCGATCGCCTCGAGAAACGGCGGGTCGTGAGCGAGCCGCAGCCCGTTCGTGTTGATCATCACAATGTCAACGGCACACGAGCAGGCATATTCCAGGATGCGAAGGAACTCCGGGTGGATGGTTGGCTCGCCGCCGGAGAGTTGCAGCACTTCGGCACGCCCCTCCACTTGTACAAGACGGTCGATCGCCGCTTTGCATTCTTCGAAGCTGAGATGTTTGCCACCGGGTCCGCTCGACGCGTAACACATCGGGCAGTTCAGATTGCACGACGATGTGATCTCCACCAAGCCGATGCAAGTATGCTGCTCGTGTTCGGTGCAAAGGCCGCAGTCATAAGGGCAGCCGCGGTCGGGCTCGATGCCGAATTGGGGCGGAACCTTTCCGGGCAAGCTGTATTCCATGCGATCGTATTGCCGCACGTCGGAGCAGATGAAATCTTCGCGCACGCCGTGCGTCGGACAGCGCTTGCGAAAATACACTCGCCCTTTTTTCTCGATGATCTTCGCCGGCACCAATGCCAGGCATTCGGGGCAGAGGCTCTGAGTCATGCCCAGAAACGTATGGCCGCGCAGTCGCATGCTTAGCTCCTCTGCGGCCAAAGCCGGCGAAACAGTTTGTAGGCCACGAAGAGGCCGGGTACGAGCCCGGCGCCGACGCTGGCGACCAGGAGCATTGATTCGCCGCCTCGATTGCCGCCGCCCAAGGCTAAGCCACCCAAGCAGGCGGCAAAGCAGGTCGCGTAAAAGGCGGCGAACGATGCCAGCCCGATGATAGAAATGATTCCCAGCGAGCTGAAAAATACTCCGACCACGTTCATGGAATCCGGCGCTGCGCCTTCCGCACGGGCCCACTGCCCGGCGCGAATGGTCCGAATGAAGGCCGGCATCGCCAGGGCCACGAGCACGGCCAGCGCACCTGGTACTTCGATCGCCATGCCGAGTCCAATCAGAATCGCCAACACGCCAAACACCATCCACGCCGGGTTGTCGCCGCGGAAGCGGCGCGGCTGCAGCGGCTTGATTCCCTCAGCAAACGATTGGTGACACAACCAGCACGTAGTCGCCGTCGGCGATTTCAGCTCAACGCCGCAGAAGGGGCAGTAGCGTTCGGAAGTCATGGGGAACCTCCGTGACTTGGCGATAGCCGTTGGGAATAAATCTCCGCGAACCCTCGCATGCGCCGAATGACTTGCCCGAGAACAACACCGCACAGGATGAGCGCGACGAGAAAAATCGCCTGGTAGTGTCGCGGCAACGACATGTCGCTCTTGGGCCAGCCCGGCACCGAGCCCCAACGGGCAAACCCTAACAGGAATAGGTACCCCAGCCCTGCGCCGGCGGTGGCAAACCAAATCAAGGGCAAGCTAAAACGCAGTGCCGCCAGCGCGATGATCACGAAGTAAATGACGACGAGCGGGCTGCGCGGCCCCTCGGCCAATGTCAAAATCGTGGTGAGCAACACAATGTCGCAGCCGGTCGAGACGAACTTTAGCCAGCGGGGAAAAACGCCCTGCAGCCTGCACATCAATACCGCCAGCGCCAAGCACGCCCAAGCGACGGTCAGAAACGTCATCGCCAAATGAAACGACCGATCGACGACTTTCGGCATCTGCACGACGCCGAGGTTCAGGCCGTAATAGTTGATCAGTTCGATGGCATAGAACGCGGTGATGCCGATGATTCGGAGGAGATTGGCGCGACCCTCGCCTTCATACTCTTCGCGCCGGCCGGCAATGTACCAGGCGCGATCGGCTGCCGGTGTTTCCGCGGTTGTGATGACGGCCATCATCGCCTCAGGGTTTGACTTTTTTCCATTGCACGTTTGGATTGGGGCCCCGCGAGCCGCTCAAGACGCCATCTTTGAAGGTAAAAGTTTGATACAGTGTCGAGCCGGCGTGCTCGGCCTTCGTGGCGACTTTGCCATCGGCCACCACCGAAAAGTTGCCGACGGCGATTTTCCACTCGGCGTTGTCTTTGATGAACCCGCACTTAAAGGAGCCATCTTTGCCGAACTTCAGCGGATTCTTCTCGCCATCTTGCGACTCCCATTGGCCCGGCAGTGCTTCGAGGATCTGAATGAAGCTCTCGGCCATCTTCCGACTTGGCTCGGGTCGATTTTTGACTTGGGCTTTGACAAGCTCCAGCAGTTTCGCGTGCTGCTGCATGTTGGAGCCAAGCGACCAGCTTGCCACACGCCGCATAGTGGCGTTCTCGGGCACGTCCGGCAGATCGAGCACATCGAGGATGCGAGCGATCGGCGCGTATTCGCCGGTGATGAAGAAGTTGCACCAGAGGAAATCGAGATCGGCCGGCGTATGTGCGGCCCGATCGCGAACACCCTTCCGGTTGGGACCTTCGAGATGTTTCTTGAGCGCTTCCAATTCGCCCCGCACGGCCGTGACCTTGGGGTCCGCCAGCCAGCCATTGATGCGGTTGACCGTTTCCTTGTCGCCACAATTCGTCAACACCCGCACAATAATTCGGCGCCCGGCAACCGACGCCTCGGCAAACGCCGCTTCATACTCGCGCACAATCTTTGGGTTCCTGGCCGCGATGTCACCCAACTGAGCGGCGAAGAGATTCAACGTATGTTCGCGGTCGGCGAACCATGGATGCTCGGCATTTTCCTTCTTGATCAATTCGTGAAACAATTTGAGCGCGACCGAGGGGTCAGGCTTCTGGTAATAAAAGGTCGTCGTCTTGGAGAACTCGAAAACAATCGGCGGCGGCTGCGGCGGAGAGGTTTGCGCCAAGCCCGCCAAAAGCATCAAAGCACAATTCGCGAACATGGCGGGCTCCGGATTTGACACCCCTATTGTGTGAGGCCATGCCGAATCTGCGAGGCCCCGATTCCTATAGGGAGTGAATTTCGTGGCCGGTGCGAAGATTTTGCATTTCATGGCCCAAGCAGAGTCTTTACATTTCGTGGCCGGGTCTGAGGTCGCCCTTCGGCGACCGAAGGCCTGGTGAACCTGCAAGCGCTTGCCACTCCCCGGGCCTTCGGTCGCCTCAGGCGACCTTCAGACCCGGCCACGAAATACAAAGCTCTGCCTGGGCCACGAAATGCAGGGACTCTGCTGGGGCCACGAAATGCAGGCTACTCCACGCCCGCCGCCCCAGCCCGCTTCACTCGCTTCAGATACCCATTGGGATTGAACGTCAGCTTGAACTTCTCGCGCGACCGGTCGATCACAAACTCATCCGTGTGGCTCAAAAACTCTTCGATCGCCTCGTAGGGGCCCGGGCCGAAATGCGGATAGACCGGATGGCCATTGATGTTGCTGTCCGTCACGATCAAGTAACTGCCCGGCGTCACATACGGTGCGTACAGTTCCATCTCCGCCAGCACATGCGCCTTGGAGTGATCCGAGTCGAGCAGCACGAGCCGCTTTTCATCCGGCCGACCAGCGAGCAATCGCCGCACGAGCACGGCATCGGTGCTCGAGCCCGTAACGTACCGCACTCGCGGATGATCCACCCGTGGCACGTAGGCGATATCAATCGAGATCACTTCGCCATGGCCCAGCAAATCCATCATGTGCGCGAGAAACAATGCGTTGCCGCCGAAGAGTGTGCCGGTTTCAATCACGAGATCGGGCTTCACCTCGCTCAGAATTTCTTGAAACACCCATGCATCAAAGGCGCACTGCAAGTGCGGCACGTTGAGCCAATATGTCCGCGCCCACGGATGATGCTCACCCTCCGCGCCGTAATAGAAGAGCCGGTGAAACTCGTCCACGATATTTGTGCCCGGCGTTTCCACGGTCGGCGTTTCCGATTCGGAAACATCGTGTGAGGCACGCGGCTCCGTGATTTGAGGCGGCGAAATGTCGAAGCGCACGCGGTCATCGAACAGGATCGCGCCGTCTTCGGTTGTGACGCGCGTTTCGCAGACCAGCTCTTCCTGATCCCAAATGCCCGTCGGTGGCAGCCACCAGGTGAAGCGATTGTGCCCGCAAGGCAGATGAACGCAATTGCACATCGTCCAGGACTTCTGGCCCGCGAAAATGACTTGCTGATCGCCGGCACGCCGGGCTGCAAACGATAGCCGCAGTGCCGTCCCTGCCAGCCCGCGTCGAGCGACTTCGAATACCAAAGGCACCCGTCGCTCTTCACGGGGCCCGAGAAACACAATCCACAATCCAAGCTTGCGCCAATCGAAATCGAATTGCCACACGGTCGTTTGACCGATTTGCCGCGTCAATGCATCGACCGTAGTGTGCGACGCGGTCACGAATTGGCGCGAAGTGGCGCAGCATCGAGAGCACTTCAGGTCATTCCATGCGCTGTTGCGAACTTGACTTTGGGTTTCAGTGCCGCAACGAGCGCAGCGCATTCGTACGGGCACCATGTGCCCGCCGATGGCCGACTCGCCCAGGAATAAGTCGAATTGCATGAGTCGAGGACCTAGAGAATCGCCGTCAAAGCGGTTGCGAGAATAGAATCCATTTCCGCCGGCACCGAGCGTAAGTCGATCAGCACCGCGCCGCCGGTGATTCGGCTCAGCACGGCGGGCTCGCCGCAACGGAGCTTTTGAGCGAACGCCTCATCCCCTTCGGCCGGCTGTAGTGCAATCACGACCGTCGGCACCGTTTGATCCGGCAACGACCCGCCGCCGACGAACGTGACATCTTCGCGCGCGACCGCGGACACTCTGCCGGCGATTTGACTCACGATTGCATCCGCCCGGCGTTTGAGTTCCGCGGTCGGCACCGAGAGCAGCTTCAACACCGGGATTCGCTGCAGTGCGAGTTCCGGGCGCAGATAGAGCCGCAAGGTCGCATCCAATGCGGCCAGCGTCATCTTGTCGAGCCGCATCGCCCGCATCATGGGGTCGCGCTCGATTTGTGTGACTAGTTCGGTCCGGCCGACAATCAATCCCGCTTGCGGGCCGCCGAGTAATTTGTCGCCGGAGAACAGGACGAGGTCCGCCCCCGCCCGCAAGCTCTCGGCCACCATCGGTTCGCCGGGCAAGCCGAATTGGGCATAGTCCACCAGGGCACCGGAGCCGACGTCGTCGATCACCGGCACATTGTGCTTGCGGCCAAGTGACACCAGGTCCGCGATGTCCGGCGATTGGGTGAAACCATGGATGCGGAAATTGCTTTGATGCACGCGCAGTATCAGTGCGGTTTGCGGTCCGATCGCTTCTTCGTAATCGCCGAGCCGGGTGATGTTGGTGGTGCCGATTTCGCGCAAGATCGCGCCGCTGGCGGCCATAATCTCCGGCACACGAAACCCGCCGCCGATCTCGACCAGTTGGCCGCGGGAGACGATCACCTCGCGGCCCATCGCCAAGGTGCGCAATGCGATCACCGTGGCGGCGGCGCAGTTGTTGACCGCAGTGCCCGACTCCGCGCCGAGCAGGCGTTGCAACAACTGGCGAACGCCGTGCTGACGACTTCGACGATCGCCCGAGTCCAGATCCAGTTCCAGGCTCAGCGGGTAGCGTGCCGCGTCATACGCCGCCTGCGCCGCTTCTTCGGCCAACGGCGCCCGACCGAGGTTGGTGTGCAGGACGATGCCCGTGGCGTTGATGACTCTGCGCAATGCCGGGGCAGCCATGCGCTCGAGCCGTGTCGCAATTTGCCCCCAGAGTGGGGCGTCACTTTTTTCGCGTGCGGTTTTCAATCGTCGCCGGCAATCGTCCAACTCCGCGCGGACCGCTTCGGCGACGGCCGCCCGTCCATGCCGCTCGATCAAGCCAAACGCCGCCGGGTCTTCGAGGACCTGATGCACCGACGGCAATTGTCGCAGCGGATTCTCCGGCATGGGGATTAGCATACCAAGGCCGCGCCGTGCGGCCTTTCGTGTCGCGTTTCGCGATTTGGCGCTCGTGGGTGTTTAATATTAGGTGCTGCGAGGGCGCTCAATTCTGGGTATTGTCCGACTCTGGTTGTCTTCACACCAAAGGTGTGAGATTTCTCAGCCCAGGGCAACGCCCTGGGTAAGGTGCCATTTCGTTTGCAGGCTGAAGGCCTGCGACAAAACTAATCCCACACGTATCGTTCATCCCATTCCATTTCGTGGCGTCGCAACAATTCGCGCAATTCGTCTTGGAACGTCATGCGGCGATGATGTTCTTCCTGCGTTTCGATGTATGTTCTCACCTGCGCGACATTCGATGGGCTGACCGAAAACGCGGCATATCCGTTCTGCCAATAAAAATGCGGATGCACGTTTTGCTTCGCCCACTTGGATGATTCCTTCTTGAGTTCTTCGACCACATTACTTGGCGACCAAGTCCGGCCCAGAACGAATAGGGCATGGACATGGTCCGCGACACCATCCACAGCGATTGTCGGACATTCAATGCCGTTCAAAGTCCCGGCGAGATATTTAAACATCTGTGTGCGCAGATCGGTGGTTAGATATGGTTCACGATTCTTGGTGCTGAAAACGAGGTGAACGACGATTCGAGCGAGCGACTGTGGCATGGCGATCTTCTCCCATCGATGAGTCTCAGCCCTTCAGGCTGAATTCGATTTTATGTCGTAACCCAGGGCGTTGCCCTGGGCTGAGAAATCTCAGGCCCTTGGCCTGAAGAAGGTCCAAGGCCGAGGCGAGACAGTACTGTCACAGTTCGGTCGTTGATCGTCTTCACACCGGTTAATTGTCTTCAGGCCAACGGCCTGAGATTTCTCAGCCCAGGGCGCAGCCCTGGGTATTCATGCAAATTGTTTTGCAGCCTGTAGGGCTGCGACAAGTCTATCGCAGGCCTTCAGCCTGCATCTCTTTTGCGCTCTTAACCCAGGGCGTTGCCCTGGGCTGAGAAATCTCAGGCCGTTGGCCTGAAGACAAATACCGCCAAGATATGGTGACGCGAGATCAAACCACACTGGCGACATGGTATTCAGCCTGAAAGGCTGAGATTTCTCAGCCCAGGGCAACGCCCTGGGTTTTGGACATAAGATCGAATTCAGCCTGAAGGGCTGAGACAGCCTAAAGGGGGCAATAAAAGGGAATAAAAGGGGACATTCTCCTTTTCCATCGCCATTCCCAGCACGCCTCGATATCCTATTCACCATGCCTCGAACGGCGCGAGCATCGGTGGGTGGAGTGTGCTACCACGTCCTCAATCGAGGCAACGGCCGCACCAAGGTCTTTCACGACGACGATGATTACCTCGGCTTCATCGACCTGTTGCAACAGGCCGAAGAGCGCTTGCCGGTCCGGATTCTCGGCTACAACCTGATGCCCAATCACTTTCACTTGGTGCTCTGGCCACGCCGGGATGGCGACTTGAGCCGGTGGATGCAATGGCTGCTAACGTCCCACGTGCGGCGTTATCATCGCCTCTATCGGGGCTCGGGTCATGTCTGGCAAGGGCGTTTCAAGGCCTTCCCGATCGAACAAGACGAGCATTTGCTGACCGTCCTGCGCTACATCGAACGCAATGCCCTGCGAGCCAATCTGGTGCGTAAGGCAGAACTCTGGCCCTGGTCCAGCCTGGCTCTGCGCGATGCGGGCAAACGACCGCCATGGTTATCACCGTGGCCGGTGGATCGCCCCCGCAACTGGACCGCGTGGGTCAACCAGGCGCAAACCCCAGCCGAACTGAAAGCCCTGCATCGCTGCATCGCCCGCGGCACTCCCTTCGGCGACGACCGCTGGACAAAAAGGACCGCCGCCCGCTTAGGCTTAGAGTCATCCCTGCGTCCTCGCGGCCGACCGAGAAAAGAACCGCTAGCGGAGGATTAGGCAGCTTCGCAATTCTAGACAAAGCGGGCTCGGGAAGCTACGAGGCGTCGCCTGACAAAAGTAGAATGTCCCCTTTATCTCGCTAGCCAACGCGGCGTAGAATGATCGGTGCCGGGACAATGCGGTGAAAATCCAGCCGACCAATCTGAAATATGGTTGGCGTCGTCTAATCAAGACATCCCGGTCTTTTATTTCTCAGCAACGCAAAGTGACCGCAGTACCAAATTCTAGACTCATTTGGCCCTTGCATTCGATGATCCCCCAGTCGCCTTCAAGGTGCCATGTGTCCTCAACGCAGCGAATTCCATCCAAATTGCCATAGTCGATTTCGCCAGTCAGATCAGAACCTGGCTTGATCCCAAAGGATGTCCACACCAGACGCTGAAAATCCTGGATGCGAATGCGTCCCTTTTTGAGACAAAGGCGTTCATTCTCCTTCGGGGCCACGTAGTCGGGGTGGTCAGATGCCAGTGCGAAAACCATTTCCAATAAGAGCACGTAAGGCTCAATCCTAATCTCGAGGACATAGCTCTCCTCGAAAATAACATCTTGAGGCAACCGATTGATCATTAAGGTAAATCCCAGATTATTGGCGTGTCGATCTCGGGAAGGGGGCATGCTAATTCATAACGGCCGCCCACCACGAGTTCCGCTCCTTAGCACAACCCCGTCTCCCCAAATCTACTCCCCCGCGCAAAACGGATTCGCCCGTTTCTCTTCGCCGAT
Source organism: Gemmataceae bacterium (assembly GCA_045802605.1). Taxonomy (GTDB): domain Bacteria; phylum Planctomycetota; class Planctomycetia; order Gemmatales; family Gemmataceae; genus JBJMQS01. The sequence continues at coordinate 179,240 of JBJMQS010000020.1, forward strand.
GGTGGTGGTGGGGCCGTGGCCGGGGTAGACGATCGTGTCGGGCGGCAGGGGCCAGAGTCTGCGGCGGATGCCGCTGACCAGTTGCTCCATACTTCCGCCGGGGAAATCGGTGCGGCCGATGCTGCCGTTGAAGAGCACGTCGCCGCCGAGCACGTGCACGCGATCTGGTTCGCGCAGGACGTAGACGACGTGGCCCGGCGAGTGGCCGGGAATCTCCATCGCTTCCAACATGAAGCCCGCGATTTCCACAGCACTATCGTCGGGCAGCAGCACGTCGGGCGGCGGGCTGGTGATATTGAAGCCCCACGCGCCGCTCAGATTGGCCATCGGGTCGGAGAGCATGACCGCATCGCTCTGGCCGATCACGATCGGTGCCCCGGGAAACGCTTCCTTCATCGCCGCGTTGCCGGCAATGTGATCGACGTGGCCATGGGTATTGAGCAACATGACGGCCGTGAGATTATTCGATTTCAGCTCTTGCAGAATCTTGTCGGGCTCGAAGCCGGGATCGATCACAATCGCCTGGGAATTGCCGGGTCGCCAGAGAATGTAGGAATTCTCGGCAAACGGCATCGACTCGACGCAACGGATTTCAAACGCCATGGCATTCTCGAAAAAAAACGAAAACTTTTGATCATTTTACGAAAAGTCGAGCGGGCGTGTTTTCCGTATCCCGTTCGGCGGCGGTCATTTGCGGCTTGCCAAGCGTTGCTGGTTCCAAATCGCCCCCCACCCCCCGATTTTGGCAACGAAACAACGAAACGACCTTCACGCGATTGGACCGCTGCCGTAAACTTCCCGCTTGCCTGAGACCTCGGAAGGAATCCGCATATGCGTTCATGTCGAATTTGGTTGGGCTTGGCGTTGGTGGCGGCGGGCATTGCATCGGCCATCGCGCAAGGGCCGACACTCGGTGGCAATACCGCGGGGCAACAGTCATCGCCGCTGGTGGCCGCCGCCCAACTGCTCAACGAAGCGCAAACCAGCTTCGCGCGGGTCAACGATTACACCGGCATGTTTTACAAGCAAGAACGCGTCAACGGGCAGCTCAACCCCGAGCAGACGATTCAGATCCGCGTCCGGCAACAGCCGTTCAGCGTGTACTTGAAGTGGAACGGGCCGCAGAAGTTTGTCGGCCAAGAAGCCTGTTTCGTCTCGGGCAAGAATAGCAACATGGTACGCGTCAAAGCGGCGACTGGTTTGGCCAGCGCGATCGGCTGGGTGTCGATCGATCCCAAAGGCCCGCGGGCGACGGCCAACGACCGGCATAGCATCACCGATTTCGGCATCGGCCATCTGATCGAGCGCATGACCCGCAACGTGGATGAGTATCGCAAGCAGCCGCCCGATCAGACGCAGATCACATTCGGCGAGTACCGTTTCTTGCAGAAAGCGTGTGTGCGGATGGAAACCACGCATCGCACGAACACCGGCCAGTTCTATGCCGCCCGCACAGTGATTTATTTCGACAAAGAAACCCGCTTGCCCGTTCGTGCCGAAGCCTACGACTGGCCCAAGGCCGGCGGCACGCAAGGTGGCGATTTGCTCGAGTGCTACAGCTACGTGGATATGAAGTTCAACGTGGGCCTGACCGACGCTGCATTCAATTACTAATCGAGAAACGCCGTCCTACTGAGCAGCGCCCCAAACTTTTGCCAACTCCACCAGCACGCGCACGGCCGAGCGCATCTCTTCCAGACAGGTCCATTCCAGCGGTGAGTGCGGATTGTGCTCGCCGGTCGAGAGATTCGGCGTGGGCAAACCGCGCTCAGTCATCTGCGCGCCATCGGTGCCGCCGCGAATGGCCATGATGCGCGGTTCGAAGCCGGCCGCTTTCATAGCGGTGATCGCGTTGTCCATAGCACGCGGCTCTTTCGAAATGCCATCGGCCATGTTGCGGTACTGTTTGGCCACCTCGACGGTGACTTTCGCGCCGGGGTATTCGATTTCCAACATGCGGGCAATCGCTCGCAACAACTCCACTTGGTCAGAAAGCCGGGGCGTATCGAAGTCGCGCAGCAAGAAGCTCAACACGACTTGGCCGACGCCGCCTTCGATGGTGTACGGATGGATGAATCCTTGCCGGCCTTCGGTCGTTTCAGGTGACAGTGATGCCTTGGGTAGTCGCTCCAAGAATTGACCCGAGAGGCGAATGGCGTTGACCATTTTGCCTTTGGCCACCGAGGGATGGATGTTGATGCCGCGGATCGTGACGGTCGCCTTGTCGGCGGAAAATGTCTCGCCTTCGATCTCGCCTTCGCCCATGCCGTCGAGGGTGTAAGCGACGACGGCGCCGATCTTGGCGACATCGACGTGCAGCACGCCGCGACCGATTTCCTCGTCACAAGTGAAGAGCACGCGAATGGGCCCATGGGGAATCTCGGGCCGAGCCAAAAGCTCGCGCACGGCTTCCATGATCACGGCCACGCCGGCTTTGTCATCCGCGCCCAACAGCGTGGTGCCATCAGTGGTGATCAAAGTTTTGCCGATGCACTTTTTTAGATCAGGAAAATCGGATGGCCGCAGCACCTTGGTGCGATCGCCCGGCAGCAAGAGATCGCGGCCATCGTACTTCTCATGCACGATCGGCTTCACGTTTTTCCCGGAAGTCTCCGGCGAGGTATCGACGTGCGCGTTCCAGGCGATCGTCGGCGCACCGGCCACGTTGCCCGGCACCGTCGCGATGATGATGCCATGCTCGTCTTGCCTGGCGTCGGTCAAACCCATCTCGCGCAATTCATCGGCCAGCACTTTGCCGAGCACCAATTGGCCCGGTGAGCTGGGATAGGTTTTGGAACATTCATTCGCTTGCGTGTCGATGCGGACATATCGGAGAAAGCGATCGAGGAGAGTATCCATGGTGATGTTAACGCTCACTTTCAGTCATCATTCATCGACTCCCACGCGCGGGCACAGGTCGGCCAGCGAGCAAGAATCGCAGGCCGGCCGCCGCGAGGCGCACACTTGCCGGCCGTGAAAGATCATGCGGTGGTTGTAGAGCACCCAGTCCTTTTTTGACCAGACCTGCATCAAATCCTGCTCGACTTTGACAGGGTCGGTGTGCTTGGTGAAACCCAGTCGCCGGCTCAGCCGGCCGACGTGCGTATCGACGGTAATTCCCGGCACGCCGAAACAGTCGCCAAGCACCACATTTGCGGTTTTGCGGCCCACCCCCGGCAAAGCGACGAGTTCTTCCAGGGTGCCAGGCACTTGGCCGCCATGGCGTTCCACGATGGCCCGGCAGGCATCGCGAATGTTCTTCGCTTTCGCGCGGAAAAAGCCCGTGGGCCGGATGATCCGTTCGATCTCGCTCAGCTCGGCTTTGGCCATCGACGGCGGATCGGGGAATCGCGCGAAAAGCTCCGGCGTGGTCAGATTCACGCGGGCATCGGTGCACTGGGCGGAGAGAATCGTAGCGACCAGCAACTGGTACGCATTCTCATGCTCCAAAGCGCAATGAGCGTCGGGATAGAGTTTGCCCAGCCGACGGAAAACGGCGCGGGCTAGGGTGCGCAGTGAAGATAGGTCGGCCATGTTCGCGATGGTAACTCAGGCAGGGCAAATACGGAAGCCATATTGTCAGTCGCCACTCATCCAGGTTAATCTCCGCGGCATCTGTAGCTGGCCTCTGTGAGGCCGGCCGAGGGTGACAGACTCACCTACAGAATGGCCGGCCTCACAGAGGCCAGCTACAGGGAGAATCGTTTGGCGCACGACGACTCGCTCTTGGCTCGCGGCTCAGTCTATGTCGTAGACGCGGTCTGCCGCCGGCCGATCGCGGTGCTGGTCGTCTCGGTATTGCTGGCCGCCGTTTCGACCTACGGCTTTTGCACGCAAATCGAATATCGCACGCAGCGCACCGATCTCGTTAGTCCTGACAAAGATTATCAACGCCGCTGGCGCGATTACTTGGCGGAGTTCGGCGACGAAGATGACATGGTCGTGGTCGTACGTGGCCAAGACCGGGCGACGATGCAGTCGGCCGTCGATGATCTCGCGGCCCGAGTGGCGAAGCAGCCGGCGCTATTCGATCGCATCTTCGCGCGGGCTGATCTCACCGGCCTCAAGAATCGTGCGCTGCTTTACTTGCCACTCGAACAGTTGCACGCGATTCGCGAAAACCTTGATCGCATGGGGCCGCTGTTGTCCACACCGGTGGGGCCCTTAGCTTGGCGATCGCTGACGCTTGTGAATCTCTTGCGTCAAGCGCGGGAACGAGCCGGGCGCTTGGACCCGGAAACGCCACTGGTCCCGGCCGATGAACAGTTTCTCACTCAGTTGCTAGCAACGGTGCGCTGTGCCAATGCGGCACTGAGCGACGCCAACAATTACAAGAATCCCTGGGACAGCCTGCTGCCCGCACCGCCGGGGGCCGACGCCACGCAACTCGACGCACCGCAGTATTTCTTTTCGGGTGATGGACGTCTCGCGTTCCTGCTCGTTCACCCGGTGAAGGACCCCAATTCCTTTACACCTGCACAAACCAGTGTCGATGCCCTGCGAGCAATCCTCACGGCCGCGCGACCCAATTACTCGAATCTCGAACTCGGACTGACCGGCTTGCCGGTGCTCGAAACCGATGAGATGGTCGCCTCCAACCGTGATTCGAATCTGGCGGGTTGGCTCGCGCTGGGTGGCACGGCCCTCTTGTATTGGGTGGTGTACCGCGGTTTGCGTTATCCCCTCCTGACCGTATCGGCGTTGCTCGCGGGCACTGCCTGGGCGATGGGTTGGCTCACGATCACCGTCGGACACTTGAACATTCTCTCGGCCGCATTCGCAGTGATGCTCATCGGCCTCGGCGACTACGGCGTCTTGTGGGTCACGCATTATGAGCAGCGCCGCCGATCGGGGGACGACCCTACCGCGGCGACTCGCGACACAGCCGCGATTGTGGGGCCAAGCATTCTTGTCGCATCGTTCACGACTGCCCTGGCGTTCTATGCGGCCATGCTCGCCGACTTCAAAGCCGTGGCGGAGTTGGGCTGGATCGCGGGCTGCGGCGTGATGTTCTGTGCATTCGCTTGCTTCACCGTATTGCCGGCTCTTATTCGGTTGACCGATCGCCGCGGTGTTCTCACCACGCTGGCCGTGATCGGGAATGACGGGGACCGTTTGCCGGTTTTCGCCGAACGGCGGCCGGCATTGTGGCTGCCCGCGCTCGCTCGGCGGCCCAAACCAGTTGTGATTGCCGGTGTCGTGTTCGCGGTGATCGCCACCGTGTTCGCTTGTCGTGTTCGATACGACCACAACTTGCTGAACATGCAGGCTGAAGGCCTCGATTCAGTGAAGTGGGAAGGCGAACTGATCGCCGCGACGGCCGGAGCGAGTTGGCATGCCGTCAGCCACGTTGCGACGGCGGAGCAGGCGTTGGCACTGAAGGCGCGATACGAACAATTGCCGGGCGTCAGCCGGGTGGTCGAGGTGGCATCGCTGGTGCCGCCCGAGCAGGATCGCAAGGTTGAGATCGTGGCCCATATTCGCCGACAGCTCACCGCGCTGCCGGCCGTGAACCAGACAATTAGCCCGATGACCCCCGCGCCGCGCGAAGTGCAAAAGGAAGCCACGTTGCTTCTGGGTGCGCTTCAGCCCTTGGCGCCGATTAGCCCCCATGCACTGTTGGAACAACTCGTCCGCGGACTGATGGAATTGCGCGATCACCCCGCATTTCAAGCGGGCGATGGCGCTCGCGACCGCTTACGCGCTTTCGAAGCACGGCTCGCCGGCGATCTGCTGGCGGATTTGCACCGGCTCAAGAATGTCGCCACGCCGACTCCGATCACGTTGGCTGATCTGCCGCCTTGTCTTCGCGAGCGGTTCGTCGGTCAAAGTGGCCGGTGGCTGGTGCAGGCGTACGCCAAGGAAAATCTCTGGGACATGGCTCCTCTGGAGCGATTCGTCGCCGCGATTCGCACGGTCGATGCCGACGCGACCGGCAAACCGTTCGGCACGCTCGAGGGTTTGAAGGCGATGCAAAACGGCTTTGCCCGTGCCGGCGTGTATGCCCTTTTCGTCATCGTCGCCGTGCTCGCGCTCGATTTCCGCTCGGTGAAATACACCGCCATGGCGATGGTGCCCCTCGCCGTCGGTGTCATACTTCTGCTGGGCGTCATGGGGCTGACCTGGCACGACCTGAACCCGGCCAACATGATCGCCTTGCCGCTCATCGTCGGAGTGGGCGTAGACAATGGCGTGCATGTGCTGCACGATTTCCGCAACCGCACCCGCCGGCCATACTCGCTGGCGGCCACCACCGGCAAAGGCATCGCCGTGAGCGCGCTGACCACGGTCTTGGGCTTCGGCGCGCTGATGGTGTCGAGTCATCGCGGACTATCAAGCCTGGGATTCGTGCTGGCACTCGGCGTCACCACCTGCATGGTCGCCGCGTTGGTCTTGCTGCCGGCTCTCTTACATCTTGTGGGTGAACATCGCGCCCGCAAAGCGGCCCGTCGCGCGGCGTAGCGACCACAGAATATACTAAAGCGCATGGACAGACCTCGAGTTTACATTGAGCCTAACCATGCAACAGAAGCAGAGTGATCCCGTAATCGATGAAGTTCGAGAAATCCGCCGCCGCATTTCCGCGCAATTTGAACATGATCGCGCGAAACTGGTGGAACACTACCGCAAGCTCCAAGAACAATTTCGAGATCGACTTGTAGGCCCGCCGGCATCCAGAACTGATGATCCATCGGCGGCATAAGCAATCGCAAACATGATCGCAGGAATGGAGGCTCGTCATGAAACGGTTCTTCCGATTCAGTGCAATCACCGTCATTGTCCTTGTCCTAGCCGTCAGTCTTTGTTGGTCTTGGGCCCAATGCACCGAAGACGCAGTCAGCGAAACCAACTTCGCTCGAATTACCGAGGGCATGACCATCTCCGAGGTCAGAGCAATTTTGGGCCAAGAATCGATGATGGCATTTTGGATGGGCGATGGCGTGCGCGTAGGTTGGGAAGGTCGCAACAGGACTGTCAGTGTGTTCTTTCCAAAGAACACTCCAAACAACTTGGAAAGCAAAGAGATCGTTGCCGACAACTGCGTCGCTCGCTGCACAAAAAGACGAGTGAATGATGCAGTTGATTGGTTCAATTCCTTCGCCATGTTCGCGATGCCCTGCCCGAATCCACCGACGCCGGTGGTTACAACCATTGACGTCGCGGTCCCTCAGTAACACTTCAAGTTGCAGGTCATATCTCTTGCTTGCGCAGTCGCAGCGCATTGCCCACCACCGACACGGAACTCAAGCTCATCGCCGCGCCGGCCCAAATGGGTGAGATGAGGATGCCAAACACTGGGTACAGCACCCCGGCCGCGATGGGGATGCTCAGCACGTTGTAAGCGAAGGCCAGGAACAAATTCTGCCGGATGTTTCGCAATGTCGCCCGGCTCAAGCGGCGAGCACGAGCGATGCCGCGCAAATCGCCGCGCACCAAAGTGACGCCGGCACTTTCCATCGCCACGTCGGTGCCGGTGCCCATTGCGATACCGACGTCGGCGCGGGCCAAGGCCGGCGCATCGTTCACCCCGTCACCCGCCATGGCCACAATGTGGCCTTTGCGCTGCAGCCTCGCCACTGTTTCCTCTTTTTGCGCCGGCAATACTTCCGCGATGACTTCGTCGATGCCCAGCGATTGCGCCACCGCTTCGGCGGTGACGCGTCGATCGCCGGTCAGTATGATCAGCCGCATACCTTCGGCATGCAACAATCGAATTGCTTCGGCCGAAGATGCACGGATAGGATCCGCGACGCTGATTGATCCGGCGAGCGCACCGTCGATGGCGATCTGAACAACCGTGTGCGCAACATCCGTGGACGGAAGCGCGTCGGGAAGTCCCTGACTGCGAAACATGGCCGCGTTGCCGAGGACCACTTTCTTGCCATCGACGATTCCCGCAATTCCTTGCCCTGGGATCGTCTGCACTTCGCGCGCTTCCGTGCGCGGCAGGTTGCGGGCGTCGGCCGCATGCACGATGGCGGAGGCTAGCGGATGCTCACTGCCACTTTCGAGCCCGGCCGCTAGACGCAGAACGTCCGCTTCTGAAAAGCCAGGTTGCGGTCGGATATTCACAACCTGCGGCTGACCCTCGGTCAGCGTGCCAGTTTTGTCCACGACCAACACGTCAGCATGAGCCAGACGTTCGAGTGCCTCGGCGTTGCGAAACAGAACGCCGCTTTCCGCGCCCCGGCCGGTGCCGACCATAATCGCCATCGGCGTCGCCAAGCCCAGTGCGCACGGACACGCGATGATCATCACGGCGACGGCGTTGACCAACCCGTGGGCCAATCGCGGTTCGGGGCCCCACAGCGACCAGGCCACGAAGGTCACGATGGCCGCACCCAAGACCGCCGGCACAAAAAAGCGGGAAATCTGATCTACCAAGCGTTCCACGGGCGCACGGCTTCGCTGTGCTTCGAGAACCATGCGGACGATCTGGGCGAGCAGAGTGTCCGAACCCACCTTCTCGGCACGCATCACCAGCGGGCCGTTGCCATTGACTGTGCCGCCGATGAGTTTTGACTCCGGCTCCTTTTCGACTGGGATTGGTTCGCCGGACACCATGGATTCGTCAACGGCGCTGCGTCCTTCAATCACAACTCCATCGGTCGGCACCTTCTCACCCGGCCGCACCCGCAGGCGATCGCCCGGCTGAAAATCCGTCAGGGGCACATCGGTTTCTCTGCCATCCGCATCAATGCGTCGCGCGGTCTTCGGTGCGAGCCCCAACAGACGGCGAATAGCGCTCGACGTTTGGCTGCGAGCGCGAAGTTCCAGCACTTGACCGAGCAACACGAGCGCAGTCACCATCGCGGCGGTATCGAAGTAAGGTTCGACGGCTCCATGCATCGTGCGGAAGCCTGCCGGAAACAAACCGGGTGCGATGGTCGCAAGGAGGCTATCGAGATAAGCCGCGCCGACGCCGAGCGCGATCAATGTGAACATGTTTGGGCTGCGGTGCACGATCGACTGCCAAGCCCGTTCGAAGAATGGCCAGCCGCACCACAGAACCACCGGCGTCGCCAGCACCAGTTGCACCCAGTTTAGTAAGCGCATGTCGATCGAATGCAGCGGCCCGCCCGGCAGCATGTCGGCCATTGCGATCACGAACACGGGCAAGCCAAGTGCGAGCGACCACTTGAACCGGCGCGTCATGTCCACGAGTTCCGGATTCGGCCCCTCGTCCGCGGTGGGCACTCTTGGCTCCAGGGCCATGCCGCAAATAGGACACGCGGCTGGCTTATCGCTTTCAATTTGTGGATGCATCGGACAGGAGTAAGCCGTCCCTGCAGCCGCCGGCTCCATCGCTTCGTGTCGCGCCTCGGGATGCAGATAGCGTTCGGGATTCGCCTGGAATTTACGCAGACAAGATGCGGAGCAAAAGTAATAGGTTTGGCCTTGATAGGCGAAAGAGCCGGCCGCGTGGGCGGGATCGACCGTCATGCCGCAGACCGGGTCGATTTGGGCCGGTTCATTGACAAGATTCAGTGAAAGAGATTTGCTCATCGGTCCGTTTCTTCGGCCTCGCTTCCGCGTGATTTGACCATGCCCGCCTATTCCATTATCGCCGCGTCGGCTAAGGTAAGGTGCACGCAGGTCCGATGCCGGGAGATTGCGATCATGGCCGTGGCGACTCGTCGTTGGCTGGTTCCAAGCGTCTGTTTGCTCGTGGGTTATGTGGCCGGGACTTCGCTTCCGGGCTTGCGGGCCGACCCGCAAAGCGCGCCACCGGCAGTGACCCCCGCGTTCCCGATGAGCGACCGTCTCGGCGCCAATCTCTATCTCGAAACCTCAGCCGAGTATCGCGCTTGCTGTTTGCAAATTTTCCGGGTGGCCGGCGATCGGCTCGACTTGCTGCTGCATCGACCGGGCCCCCGACCGACCCGCCCAGCCGTCGTGATGGACCTCGACGAGACCGTGCTCGATAACTCCGCCTTCGAGACCTACCTTTACAACAACAAGCTCGAGTACACCGATGCCCTGTGGGAGTTTTACGAGGAGAAGTTCCCGCAAGATGTCGGCACCGTCCCAGGTGCTGTCGATTTCATTCACCGAGCTGAGTCGCTGGGTGTGACAGTTCTCTTCGTTACCAATCGCCTGGAGAAGTACCGCGATTCGACGGCGAAGGCGCTGGCCAATGTCGGCATCGACACGCGAGACTTGCCGGCACGCACCGGCTTTAAGACCACCACGTCGGACAAATCGTCTCGCCGCGACGCGTTCGACGCTCGGTTCAACGTCTTGCTGCATATCGGCGACAATCTCCGCGACTTCTCGGAGAGCTTTGCCGCGCCCAAGCTGGCCAAGGATGCGCCGGCCTCCGCCTTCGAACATGCGATCGCCGCTCGGCTCAAGTCGGCCGATGATGCGGCGTGCCATTGGGGCATCGACTGGTTTATCCTGCCCAACCCCGTGTATGGCGAGTGGGAGAAATTGCTCGGCGACGACCCGAGAGCGCGGATGCGAAACACCACGATGCCGGGCTCACGAACGAACATGAAGAACAGCGTGATGGAACCAGCCCGATGACCGACAGCTTACGGACATTTTTTGCGGGGCTGATCGATTATGCGGGGCTATTTCCTCCGGCTGCGCTCCAGCTCGACCCCGCCATCCGCAACTATGCTCGCTATCGCAAAGAGCCCGACGCCTGGATGCTGGGCCGGTTCATCATCTCGGCCGCACGACTCAATGAGCTCGACCCATATGTCGATGAGCTGTTCGCAGCCGCGCCACCTCTGACGATTGCCGCCTTGGGTCGTGGCGGTGCCGATGAGTCGCATTTTCTTTCGGCACTCGAACTGGATTTGCAAGAAATCGATCGTCTGCACGATCGGCATGGCCGGCGCGTTGCGGTCGAAGTGTATGAGGCGAAGCTGCCGGCCCAATTCGGCAGCTCTTTCTTGGCGGAGGTTTGCAAGTTCATCGACGCCTATGGCGAGCCGGCTCTAACGCCTTATTTCGAAGCCGCTCCGGGGCCGCAATGGTCCGAAGCCATGGCCGCCATCGCCTACGATCGCACGATGTTTAAACGCAAGCGCTGTGGTCCCCCCGGCGGCAAGCTGCGAACCGGCGGCGTGGAGGCATCCGCCTTTCCCAGCACCGAGCAAGTCGCAACCTGTATTCACGCGGCGGTGGCGGCCGGCGTGCCGATCAAATGCACCGCTGGCCTGCATCATCCCGTGCGGCTTTTTCACGACAGTGTGAAAACTAAGATGCACGGCTTCTTGGACGTGTTCGGCGCGGGAATCCTCGCGGCCGCGCACAAGTTGGATGTCGCCCGCATCCGCGACATCCTCGATGAAGAGCAGTCGAGCAACTTCCGCTTCGACGCCGACGGCTTCCACTGGCGCGACCTGCGTGCCACGCCGCTGCAGGTCGCCGAGGCCCGCGAGGAGGCCATCGTTTCGTTCGGCAGTTGCAGCTTCGACGAGCCGCGCGAAGATCTGCGAGCGCTGGGGATGATGTGAAGCGGCCCAATTCATCCTGTTAGCCGGACGCGCAAGCTACGGGAAGCAGAGATTCGCGACCGAGGCAGCGTCTCTGCTTTCCGTAGCTTGCGCGTCCGGCTAACAGGAAATCGCTTGCGCGTCAGATTAGGCGCCCTCCCATTAGGTTGCGCTAAACCAGCAACTCAGCGACTGCCGATATCGATAAAGGCAGACTTTCCGACACAATTGGCCCGTCCGAAACAGTTTGCCAATCACTTTTGTGGAACGGAGCCCTGGTGTTCGAACGCGTCGTTCGCCTGATCTGTGCGCTGGCCTTCGTCGCAATAGCCGGCTGCGGGACTTGTTCGTGGAACACTTGCCATTCGTCCGCCTGTGCGAAGAAGGGTCCCAAAACACTCTTCGAATGGAACGTTTGCAAAAAAGAAGAGAAGCCGGACGAAAAGCAGGACGGCAAAGACAAAGACGCGGACAAAAAAGAGACTGGTGACGCGAAGGAGAAGAAGGAAAACGGCCAGGACAAGGCCAACGGCAAGGACGAGAAAACAAACGGGGACGATGACAAGAAAACGGAATCGAACGGCGACAAGAAAGAAGACAAGGAAGAGGAAGAGGATGAGATCAAAACCGATCGGCCGGATTTCACCGAATCCAGTACGACGGTCGGCAAAGGTCGGGTTCAACTCGAAACCGGATACACATTCACGCGCGATCGTTCGGATGGCACACGGCTGAATTCCCATTCCTATCCTGAAGCGCTATTGCGAATGGGATTGTTCGCGGAGTGGTTCGAGCTTCGCGTCGGGCAGAATTTCGCCAGCGAACGTGTCGCCGGGCCGAATGGCCTTGTCGCTGCCAACAGCGGGGCGGAGGATTTGTACCTCGGAACCAAGCTCGCGCTCACTGAGCAGAAGAAGTTAGCGCCCGAGATGGCGATTATCTTTCAGATGACCGTGCCGACCGGTGCCGAAGCCTTCACCGCGCACGAAGTGTTGCCTGGCGTAAATTGGCTCTACGGCTGGGACATCATCAAGGATTGTCTCTCCATCGCCGGCAGCACGCAGGGCAACCGCGCCATCGCCGACAATTCACTCACCGGCGGCACGCATGCGTATTTGGAATTGGCTCAATCGGTGACGGTGAATTATGAGTTCACGAAAAAATTCGGCATGTTCACTGAATGGTTCGCGTTCTTCCCACAGAGCTCGCTCGACGCGGCCGTGGGGCCGGAGCATTATTTGAACAGCGGCTTCACGTACAAGTTCACGCCGAACACCCAGTACGACATTCGCGCGGGCGTCGGGCTCAACCGACATGCGGATGATTTCTTCGCGGGGACGGGCTTTTCATTTCGATATTGATGTAGTCCGCGACTCCGTCGCGGGTTGTCGAGTCAGTTAGAAATCACATCCAAGACCCGCGACGGAGTCGCGGACTACGTAAAACAACTCGATGAACCCCACTAATGATCCGAAGCTGAAATCATTCATTCCCCTCGCGGCCGAGTCGCACTTCTCGATTCAGAACTTGCCGTATGGCGTCTTTCGCGGGCCGAAGGGCTATCCGGCCATTGGCGTAGCCATCGGCGAATATGTGCTCGACCTCGCGGTGCTTCAGAGCGAGGGTCTCTTCGACAACGTGCTCACGAAGCGCGAGCAGGCGTTCGACCAGCCAAGTCTGAACCTGTTCATGTCGCTCGGCAAAAACATTTGGTCCATAGCACGGGCGCAGATCAGCAAACTGTTGCGGCACGATGAGCCGCGTTTGCGCGACGACAAGGCCTTGCGCGACAAAGCACTTGTTTCGATGTCCACAGTCGAGATGCTGTTGCCGGCGGAGATCGGTGATTACACCGATTTCTATTCCTCGCGCGAACACGCCACCAACGTCGGCACGATGCTGCGTGGCGCGGATAACGCACTGCAACCCAACTGGCTGCATCTGCCCGTAGGCTACCACGGACGGGCGAGTTCCATCGTGGTGAGCGGCACGGATGTCATCCGGCCATGCGGCCAGATCAAGCCAGCCGACGCGCCAGTCCCGGTGTTCGCTCCGACAAAGTCGATGGACTTCGAACTTGAGATGGGCGTGTTCGTCGGCCCCGGCAACAAACTCGGTGAACCGATTCCGATTAATCGGGTCGCAGACTACATGTTTGGTGTGGTTTTGGTCAATGACTGGAGCGCTCGCGACATTCAAGCGTGGGAGTATGTGCCGCTGGGCCCATTCTTAGCCAAGAACTTTGCAACGTCGATCTCGCCCTGGGTCGTGCCGATGGAAGCACTGGAGCCGTTCCGCACCGCCGCGCCGCCGCAGGAGCCGGCCGTGTTGCCGTACTTGCAGAGCGAGGGGCCACAGGCTTTCGACATTCAACTGGAAGTGTTGTTGCAGGAGCATGTGATATCGCGGTCGAATGCGAAGCATCTCTATTGGAGCTTCGCTCAACAGATGGCCCACCACACGGTGAACGGATGCAATCTGCGCACGGGCGATTTGCTGGCGACGGGCACGATCAGCGGCCCAACGCCGGACTCCCTGGGCAGCATGCTGGAATTGTCGTGGCGCGGTAGCCGACCCGTGGCACTTGGTGACGGTCAAACCCGGAGTTTTCTGCAGGATGACGACCGCGTGACCATGCGTGGCTGGTGCCAGGGAGACGGGTACCGTGTGGGCTTCGGAGAAGTGACAGGGCAAGTGTTACCAGCGAAGAGGTAAAAAAATTTAACCGCAGAGTACGCAGAGAGCGCTGAGAAAACCAATACTAGGCATTGGTTTTCTCAGCGCTCTCTGCGTACTCTGCGGTTATATTCTTACCTCGCGAATTCATTTCGCAAGAACGTCTGCATCTCATCCCACATCGCCGCCGCTTTGCCAAAATCCACCTTCATCGGTTTCGCTTGTCGCGCGGGTGAAAGTGCGGCCGGCAAATCAGCTTTCACATTCGGGTTGAGCGGGATTTGGTAACCGCCGGCGACCGCGAGCTTTTCCTCGACCTCCGGCGAGAGCAGATAATCGACAAGCTTCCTGGCCGCAGTAGGATTCGGTGCGCCTTTGACAACGGCCACAGTGTTGGGAATGAACAACGTTCCCATGCGCGGATATTTTTCCGTTCCACCCGCGGCATCGGGGAAGATGATCCGCACGGGCCGGCCGTTGTTGATCTCATCCATCGCGTCGTCGGTGTCGGTCATGCCGACGGCGAACTCGCCGCGGCCGACCGCCTCAGCCACTTGCTTGTTGCCGGGCATGATCGCGATCTTGTTCGCGCTCAATCCGCGAAAAAATGATTTGGCTTGCTCTGCGCCGAGCACTTCGAACAAACAGACGGCGTGAGTCGCCGTGGTGCCGAAGTTTGGCTTGGCCATGACGAGCCGGCCGGACCAGCGCGGATCCGTCAAATCCAAAAGTGACGTTGGCGGCGTTTCCCTGCCGAGCTTCTCAGTGTTGATGATCAGCACCCGCGCGCGTGCGGCGAATGCATGCCAAGTGTGGTCGGCCGCTTTGGCGAAGTCGGGAAATGGTGCGGCGGCCGGGCTGTCGTAAGGTTCAAGAATGCCGTCGTGGGCGAGCATCAATGTCGTGATGATCTCATTGTTCCAGTGCACATCGCAACGGGGATGTTTGACCTCGAGCTGCAACTCACGGAAGAGGCCGACGGATTTGTTCGCTTCGCTGTCGTATTTGGGCACGAGGGCGACACCGGTCGTGCGGGTGAACTCGGCAAAGATTGGTTCGGCGAAGGGGCGGTCCTGGGCACAGTAGAGCACCACCCGCTCTGTTGCCCGGTGGCACCCGGCCAGGAAATAAATCGCAAAAATTAGCCAGAATTTGTGAATCATTTCGCTGGCGGTTGTATCGAAAACTAAAGCACCTTGACAGGATTTGCCCAGAAGTTGATGAGGGAGCTGCAAGGGTATGGCGAGAATTTAGCAAAATATCTTGCCTAAAGTTACACTTGCCGCCAGGGACATGGATATAATGCTCAACTCGGGACCTAGATTCTGCGCCACCGTTATCAACGGGTTCGGCCAACAGATTCAAGGAAGCCGGAGGCAAGGTGCGGTTCAGGGGTCTGGGCGTAGGCCGAGCTTGCAGAAGAACGGGAAAGGCTCCACGGGAAATAACTCATTTTTTCGGATCCCCGGGGAAACTTTAACGGCTTGCTCATCAAATCGTGGGAAACTAAACCGGTACAGCGGAAAACCTGATACAGATCGGCCCATCGAACGAGTCCAGGCTCCTAGATGTCCGATTGGGACTTGAGAGAAAATCGCCGACTTTGGGCGATTAGTCATCCGACCCTGCGTAGGGAAGCGGGATGGCTGAAGACGACGGGACCGGGGGTAGGACTTGACCTACCTTGGTAAGCTTGTGAGTTGACGCAAACCCTGACAGCGGACATGCTAACACGGGGACTTGCCTCTCAGTACCTCCTACTGGGACTGTGGTTGCTTTTTATCCTGGCCGGGTTCGGCCAGGTTATTCGCCCGTGGTGTTTCTATCCATCCCGCCGACGGCTTAATGCCACGGCAAGTCATCCGTTCGAGGAACTTTTATCATGGTTCAGGCGTCCCTCCGCCGTTGGGTGTCGCGGGTCTTCCGCGGCCGATCCTCCACCATCCGTACCAAGATCAAGGTACCGGACCACAAGTCTCGGCTAAAGCTCGAATGGCTTGAAGGCCGCGACGTTCCCTCCACTAGCTTTCCCCTCAATGCGTCAACCTGGACCGCAATGGGTCCGTCTCCCATTAGTAATGGCGAGACACCGGGGAACCTGGCGTCCACTGGCCGCTTCAATTCCGTGGCGGTCGATCCACTCAACGACAACATTCTCTATGCCGCATCGGATGTCGCAGGGATCTGGCGGAGCCTCGACGGCGGGCAACATTGGACGCCGCTGACGGACCAAATTGACCGCCACCCGGGCGACGCCGCCGCTAATGCGGCAGGCTATTACCCGCAGAATCAAAGCCGCATCCCGGTCAACCGCGCGACGAATATCAAAATCGTTCACCAGTCAGCGTTAAGCCCGACGACGGTTTATGCGACCTCGACGTTGGGTGGCAACGGCTTCTTTTATGTGCTCACAGTCGATACGGCAGGAAATACCACCTTCACTCGGCGTGGGCCGACGGCCATTGCCGGCCCCGTCGCTGGGCTTAGCCAATTTAATGCGCGCACGATCAATAATTATGTTGTGGTGCCTAGCGGCGGGACCGGCGGCGCCGATTTGATCTACGCCGCCGTCACGGGAGGCGCCGCTGCCACACGCTCAGGTATTTACCGGTCCAAAGACAGTGGCGTGACTTGGGATCTGATTACCGCTAGTGGAATTCCGATAGCGGTCAACGCGGGCGTCACCGATGTGGACATTGATTCGACGAACAAAAACATCGTCTATGCCACGGTCAGTGCGCCGGCGGCCCAAGCCGGGGTCTATCGTTGCACCAACGCGTTCACCACCGTGGGCGCGGCCGCTAACAATCCCGCCAACACGGGCGGCGCGAATTGGCAGTTGCGTCTCGGCGGCTCGCAATTCTTTTCGGGCACGTTAATCAGCCGGCTCGTGACGACAGTTTCGCCGGTATTGTCCAACATCGTTTATGTGGCGGCTGCCGATTCCAACACGGGCAGTGCATTCGCCGTTTATCGGTCAACTGACTCCGGTGTGAACTGGACACCTTATACGACCACGGCCTTCAGTCCTCTCGCTGTGCTGCCAGATTTCACCAACGGTAATGCCGCCACGTATATGGATTTGCTGGTAGATCCTTCAAGCCCCGCGAATCCTAGTCAGCAGCGGGTGTACATGGTCGGTTATGGCGATACCGCGAACAACATTCTGCTCGTGACGAGCATGACGCAGAGTCCGACCGCCGCCACGTTTACCGACATCAGCGTTCAAAGCGGCGATGCCGCGTACAGCGGTGTTTTAGGACTGACACTGGATAGTCAGCATCGTCTCCTAGTCGCCACAGAAGGCGGCGTCTATCGGCGGCAGACCGTCGCCGGGAATCCGGATTGGGTGTCTTTGAACGGGACGGCTGGTTCGGGACTCAATTCAATCGTGGTGGATGGCTTGGGGCTGCATCCCACCAATCCAGACGTCGCCATTATCAACGACTCACCGTTCCATACGGCCGCGCTGTTTCAGGACAGCAAAGCTTGGAAAACCACCGACTCAAATTTCACCGCGCCTTACCACGTTTTGGGCAACAATCCGCAGGGCATCGGGGCGGTGCTCTACGATTTGAATACCCCCGGTGCCGGTCCAGGCGATGGTCTTGTTTGGCGTGTCGCGCAGGATTCTCCGACCACGGAAGACATTCGCTTATCGCAGGACGGCGGCTTGACCTGGGGCGACGTTCTCCCGGGCGTCCCGCTTGGCGACCCTGTGATTATGAATCCGTCAGATCCGCGGCACTTGCTGATTGGCAACGCCGATGACGTCTACGATCTCAGTTATGACGCGACTGGGCAATTCTCACTCAATAATTTCGGCACGATCTTCGGGGTGCAAGCGCCGTGGTCGGCCCAAAACAATGCGGTGTCGGCTACTGCGATCACCGCGATGGGCGTATCGCGGCAAAGCGGCATTGTCTGGGTAGCGACCACGCCAGTGGAATACGATTGGGAGTCGAAGCAGCCGAATTCCGTGAGCCCAACCGCGCCATTCGCGCCGCGCACGCGCCTCTACGCTTTGGACCCATCTGGCGGTTTCAGCGCGCTCGGGGCGGACTGGGTCGATGTACAACTGCCGACGGCGATTTCCGGCAACACGGCCGGCACTGTTCCTCCGGATACCATCACCAACTTACTGCTCGATCCTAACAACCAGTTCCGAATTTACTTGACGACGGCTTCGGGCGGTGTGTGGGCGCAAACAAACACGCTAGCGATCCGACTTGATCCATTCGGCAACATAATTCCTGAAATTCTTCCGGATCCGAACCCGCCACCGGGACCGGGCGGTACGGTTCCGCCATCGGGCGATACTTTCCCGCCACCGCCGGATCAGGCGTCCATCAACTCGAAATGGACACTGCTCAACCCGAGTGGCGTGGGTAACACACGTCCGCAAGACATCATTCCCAACGCAACGGGCGCGAATGCCCTCGCGCTGGATCCGTATCTGGGTACGGACCAGACCGATGACGCTCTTTATTTGGCCACCAATGACGGGCTGTACCAATTGAGCGGTCCAGGCCTGGCGAATCCCACCTCCAAGGGCGCAACTTTCGTTTGGAAAGAGATTGGTTTAGACGCCAACGCCAATCCGACCTTGCCGAACACGCCGGTGATCTCGCTGCAACTGAACACTTCCACCGGCATCATGGGGGTTGGGCTAGCGGGTCGCGGTGTCTATGAGTTGCAAATTCGTTCGCAATTATCGGGCACCGTATTCGTCGACACCAATGGCAACGACTTCAAGGACGCGGGCGAACCCGGGACTGCCAACCGCATCATCGGGCTTTATGACGTCGATTTGACTGACCCCAACAACCCGGTCTACAGCCTATTTGCTACGGCGACCACCGATGCCAATGGGCATTACGATTTCTTCTCGGTACCGAGTTCTGATTTTGCCGGCACGCAGCATAAGTGGGCGTTGAAGTTGTTCGCCCAACCAGGATGGGTGCAAACCACCGCTGATCCCGTGCTATTGGATATTCCGACGAACTCGGTCACGGTGCTGGCGAATCAGAACTTCGGCACCTTCCAGCGGGCTTCAATTTCGGGCATCAAATTCAACGACGCCAACGGTAATGGCGTGCGCGATAGCGGTGAACTGGGGATGCCTAACTTCGTGTTCTATATCGACGCCAACAACAACGGCGTCCGCAACTGGACCGATGCGAATGCCGACGGTTTGTGGGAAGCCGGCGAAGGCGAGCCGTGGACAACCTCGGCGGCTGACGGCAGCTACTCGTTCAACTTCCTCACGCCCGAGTGGATCAACGGGCAGGTGGGGAACTATCCGACGGATTCGATTTACTACGGTCTTCCGGGCACCGCGCCTCCGGAATTCGTCGTTCGCGAAGACCTGACCTTGCAGCCGACATGGAGCCAGACATCGCCATTGGCGGGTGGAGCGGGTGTCGAGCCACCGGCGGCGGGCGGCGGTCCGGCCGCTGGGCCCGGCTGGCACGTGTCGCTCACGTCGAACCAATCGGTGCTCAACCGAGATTTCGGCAACATTCAGCCCGGTTCGATCAGCGGCCGCAAGTTCCTCGATGTCAACAGCAATGGTCGCTTCGAAACTGGCGAGCCGGGCATTGATGGCACGGTGGCGGCGACGGCGTTCCGCTTCTTCATCGACGCGAACCACAACAACGTTTTGGATTGGACCGACTCGAATTCGAACGGCGCCTGGGATGTCGGCGAAGGCGAGCAATGGACCCACGCTGATGTCAACGGGTTCTTCCAGTTCACGGCCATGCCGCCCGGCACCTATCGCATCCGCGAGAGCATGGGTTCGGTCACTGGCTGGGTGCAAACCACAACCAACCCGGCCGACGTTACGCTCACTGGCACGAATTCGGCTAGCGGCATGCTCTTTGGCAATGTGCAGCAAGCCAATTTCCGAGTCGTAAACAACTGGACGCCAATCGGTCCCGCGCCGCAACTCAACGGCGGCACCTGGGGCAACCTCTCGGTCAGTGGCCGGGTCGTCAATATCGCTCCCGATCCGAACAATCCCAATCGCTATTTCGATGTGACCGACGGCGGTGGAATCTGGCGCACCAACGACGGCGGGGTTAGCTGGGCCAATGTCACAGATGGCATCCAGTGGCCGAATTCCGAGATTACGGGGACGACGAGTGTCTCGGCAGCCGCTGTGGCTCCTTCCGATTCCAATACAGTTTACGCCGCTGCTGGCCGCGGTTTTATCAAGTCAACTGACGGCGGCCTTCATTGGTTGGTGATGACTGACGGGCCAACGAGCGCCGTCCGTATGATCGTCGATAAGATCGACAAGAACATTGTCTTCGCGGCCGGCGGCGATGGCAAATTGTGGCGCACCACGGATGGCGGTCTCAACTGGCGCAGTTTCTTCCTGGTGGACCCGGTAATCGACATTCAGGTCGATCCGACCAACCCCAACATCGTTTATGCCGCCGCTTCCAATGTCCAGGGCGACTCCGCCAACGGCATTTATCGCACCAGTGATGCCTTATCGAATAATCCGGCATGGCTGCTTATGTTCGGCGGCTCGGCGCAGATCCCCGGCAGCTCGATCGGCAACATCCAAATCGCGATGGCGCCTTCGCAGCCTTCCACGCTCTACACGGTGCTCACTACGGCCGAGATTCAAGGCAAGTCCTTCTTCCTCGCGGCCTACCGCAGCAATGATTCTGGCGTCAACTGGACCAACCTCGTCAACATGCCGGACATTGCCAATGACCAAGGGACGTTCGATCTGGCGATCGCGGTCAGCCCGACGAATCCCAATGTCGTCTTCGCTGGCGGTGATGGCACCGGCCCTTCGCAGGCGATCAACGTCATCGTCAATACGAACGATGGCGGTAACACCTGGACGCAGACAGTCTTCGATCCAAACACCGGCCCGGTTGCGACCTCAGGGCCGCACACCGACGTGCACGCAATCTATTACGATGCCAGCGGACGGTTGCTCGTCGGTTCCGACGGCGGCATGTTCCGTCTGAATAATGCCACGTTAGCCAATAACAGTGCCCCACCCGCGGGCGGCGTCACACCGGTTTGGCAATCGCTCAACGGCACTGGTTCTTCCACGGCCGGTTTGAACTCGATCGAGTTCATTGGCATTGCCACGCACCCAACCGATCCCAACAAGATCGCCGGCGGCAGCCAAGACAACGGTGTAGCGGTCACTAACGGTAAGATCCAGTGGACGCAGACCGATGGCGGTGATGCTGGTCAGGTCCTCTGGGACTTCGATCGTCCCAATAACCTTTACCGGATCGCTCCAATTGGTTCAGTGGGGGCAAACAGTTGGGTCCAGAAGTCTGCTGACGGCGGTCAGACGTGGTTCGATGCCACCGATGGCATTCAAGGGCAGACCGGACAAAACACACTCTTCTATGCCCCAATAGTGATGGATCCGGGCAATTCGCAGCGGCTCTTCACCGGCACGGACAAAGTGTGGGCCTCAATCACCGGCGCCGAGCCGTTGACCGTTGGCACCACGACCATTCCGGGCTGGAGCCAGAACGTCAACATCAACAATTTGCCCAGCGGTATCACGGGCGCCTCGGCCACGATTCCGGACACCCCACTCACCGGTTCTACTCCGCCCATCCCGATCGACGGCATCGGTATCGGTCGGCTGGACCCCAACGCCTTGTATATCTCTCAAGGCGGCCGCCTGTTTACGATCGAATTCCGAGTCAATCCGCCACTGCAGACGGCGGACTGGGTGGACATCACGCCGCCGGGAGCCGGCCCCAATCCGCCAGCGTTCACCAAGATCCTGCTCGATCCTAATCACGCTGGCGTGATCTATGTCGTCGATAGCAGTAACGGCGACGTGTGGCGGAGCGTGAATGGTGGCAATACTTGGACGAACATCGACGGCACGGGTACCGGCAGATTCAGCGGCAATGCGGGGCCGATCGCAATCGATCCGCGGCCCAATGATCCGGCCGACATTCTCTATATCGGAACCGGTGACGGCGTATACGGCCTCGTCAATCCTCGAGGCAATGCCGCTGTCTGGTTCCGTGTCGGCGATGTCAACATTCCGCAAGTCAACATCACTGACCTGAACGTTAATACCACCACCGGCATTTTGGCCGCCGCCACTTACGGTCATGGCGTGTGGGAAACTCGCATCCGTGGCGACATCCGCGGTTTGGTTTACAACGACGTCAACGGCGACGGAGTGCAAGAGACAGGTGAAAATGGCATTTCCGGTCTGACCATCCGGCTATTGGATGCGACGCCCGGCGCTAGCTTTGGCAGCGTGATCGCCACGACGGTGACCAGCGCTCAAGGCAACTATGAATTTGCCAGCCTACGAAACGGCAACTACATGGTGCGCATGGTGACGGCGGCCAATCAGGTGCAAACCACCGCCGACCCAGGACAGTACCTGAACTTCACCGAGCAGTCGATTGCGCTCGCATCGTTTAACGGGACGCCGCCCTTGGGTATTACCGTCGATCCGCAGCTCAATTTCGGTAACTTCACGTTGGGCTCGATCTCAGGCATCAAGTTTGATGACCTGAACCAGAACGGCGTTCGTGATGTCGGCGAAGGCACGTTGGCCGGCTTCGTGATCTACTTTGATGCCAACAACAACAGTCTTCGCGATGCGGGCGAGCAAAACGTTACCTCAGCCGCCGACGGCAGCTATACGCTGACCGGCTTTGGGCCCAATGTGGTCCGCGGCGTTCCATCGGCCGTTCAGGCGCCATTCCACATCCGTGAAGATCTCACCGGTCAAACAGGTTGGACGCAGACGTTCGCTCCACCGCCGATCACTCTGACGAGTGGTCAAAATCTGTTAGGCCAAAACTTCGGCAACGCTCGGCCGGGCTCGATCCGTGGTCAGGTGTTCTTCGACGTCAACGCCGACACAATCGTTAATCCAGGCGAGCCAGGCGAAAACAACTGGCGCGTCTATATTGACGCCAATTCCAACGGCCTGTTCGACACCGGCGAGACGTTTGTCCGCACGGACGCCTCTGGCGCGTTCTCGTTCAGCTTGCTGCCCGCGGGCACATACAAAGTGCGCGTCGATTTGGCTGAGCAGGCCGCGCTGGGCCAACGCTGGTTCCAGACCACACCTGATCCGAATGACATTATTTTGACCGGCGGTAACTCGGCCGGTGGAATTGTCTTCGGCGTATTCCAGTCGTTCAATCCGTGGATTGAGATCGGGCCACGGCCGATCACCAATGGTCAAGTGCCTGGACACGCTCCGGCGACGGGCCGGTTCGATACCGTGGCGGTCGATCCGACCGATCCGAACGTCATGTACGCCGGCTCATCTGGCGGCGGCATCTGGCGTTCGACCGATAGCGGCAACACCTGGACCGTGCGCTCTGAAGCGTTGCCCGACCTGTTCATCAACACTGTCAAGACATTCCACCGTTCCGGCGGCAATACCGTCTACGCGGCGGCGACCACGGGCGTATATGTCTCGATTGATGGCGGCACCAACTTCACCCTGCATTTGGTGCCGGGTGGCGGCATTACCGCGATGGATGCTGTTGCCAGCACCACCTCGCCAAACAATCCCGCCTTCGACATCCTGTATGTCACTGGTGCGGCTGGTGTGCTGCGATCGACTGACGGAGGTGCTAGCTGGGTCAACATTTCCAATGGATTCCCGGGTGGCGCCGCGGGTCAGCCGTACACCGACATCAAGATCGAGCCGGGTCAAGTGACGCCGAATGTCGTGTATGTTGCCATCGGAGATCCAAATGGCGTCGCGAACAGCGGTGTTTATCGCATTGATAATGCGATGACCGCTGGGCCGGGTCAGGCTGGCACCTGGGTGTTGCGATTGGGTGGTTCGGCCTTTGTGCCAGGCGTCGAGCCAGGCGTATTCCGGATCGCAATTGCACCAAACGCACCAAGCACGCTGTTCGTTGCCGTCGCGGAACGAAACGCGCCCTTGTCAGGAATTAGCCGCTTGTTGGCTATCTTCCGCTCGTTCGATTCGGGCATCAACTGGACTGGGCTCTACGACAACCAGGTCATCCCGACCGGAAATGTCCCGAACTACATGGACATCTTCGGCAACCGCAACAACTCGATCATCGTGGCGCCGTTTGTGGCTGGTAGCCCGGGCGTCCCGAACACCGATCCGACGCATCAAGTGTTGGTCGTAGGCGGCTACGGTGATGGGCAAGGCAACGTGCTGATTTCGTTTGACTCCGGAACGACGTGGCAACAGGCCAACGACGTGACGGCTGGATCAAACGGCGTCGGCCCATCGGTAGACGTGCACGGATTCACGTTCGATTCGCAAGGACGATTGCTCGCAGCGACCGAAGCGGGTGTTTATCGCTTGAGCACAGTGTCGCAGGGCGGTGGGCGCAACTGGGTGTCGCTCAACGGCACACCGGGACTTGGTTCACTGAACACCGTGACCGTGGCGCCGCAAGGCTTGGCTACGAATCCAACCAATGCCTATGAGATGTTCATCAATGCTGGAATCGACCATACCAGCGAAATGTACAACAATCGGTTGCCGGTGGGATACGGTTGGACGTCGTTGGACACCTTCACCACGGGGCCCTTCCAACAGAACTTCTTGGCCCGGCACGGAGCCGGACCGGGGCGCGATGGATTGGGTTACGTCTTCTACAACTACAACGATCCAAACACGATTTATCGGGTCGTGGATTTCGCAGGGGGCAACGATAACGATTGGATCCGCAAGGGCACCCGACAACCCAATGGAACGTGGGTTTGGACGAGCTCGGCACAGAGCGTCCCGGGTGTGCCTGGGAATCCCGATCATCTGCCCGCAGTGATCATTGATCCGTCGAATTCGAACCACATCTGGGCCGGTACGACCCAGGTGGCCATTAGCAACAACGGCGGCCAATCGTGGAGCACAACGCTTCAGACCTCGATTTCGTCGAGCACGCCGGTCCCCGATTTTCCCAACCAGCCTAATCCGCGGGCAAACGTCACGGCACTCGCCGTCTCGCGCACCCCCAATCCTTTGGGCACGCCAAACATCTACGCTGGCTGGAATAACGGTTTCTGGTTGATGCGAAGCATGCCGGTCGCGGCTCCACCTTCGCAAGCGGCTACGTCAGACCAGTGGGAGCGGCTCGATGGTGGTAACATCACGCAGATCATTGTTGACCCGAACGATCCGCTGAATGTTTACTACGTCGATGGTCAGAACGTGAAGAATTGGTCGCACGGCACCGTCACGATTCTCAACAACATCGGCGATCCGACGCGGCCCAACCTGCCGCCTTCCGCACCGGGTGCGTTGTCTATTGGCCTCGACCCGCGGGTGGCCGCCAACCCGGCGGATGATGTGCTCTATCTCGGTACAAGCTCCGGCGTTTATCGGTTGGTCAATCCATCAGCCGCTACCAACCCAGGTCCGTTCGTTTGGGTGAAGGTCGGCACTGGCTTGCCCAACGAGCCGATCACCGCTTTGGATGTAAATTCGACGACCGGATTGTTAACCGCGGGCACCGCTGGCCGTGGCGTCTGGCAGGTCCAGATCCGCGCCATGATCGGTGGCGTGAAGTACGAGGATCTCAACGGCAACGGAACCCAGGATGTCGGTGAGCCGCCGATGGCGGGCGTCGTGATGCGGGTTATTGATAACTCGACCAACGGCGTGATCGCGACCACGGTTACTGACGCAAATGGCTTCTATGAATTCCGCTCACTGCGAGCCGGCAGCTACCGCGTCCAAGAAGTCGTTCCGAATGGCTCGGTGCAGACATCTACCTCGCCTCCAGTCTTCACCCTGGGTGAAACGGATGCGGCTCTGGTCAGCTATCCGCTGCCCGGTGCAGTGCCGGCGAGCGTGCAGTTGGTGCCGCAACTAGCGTTCGGTAACTACCGCTTAGCGACCATCTCGGGCACGAAGTTCGAGGATCGCAACAACAATGGCACCCGCGATACGGGCGAACCGGGTCTGGCTGGCTTCGTCTTCTACAACGACGCCAACGGCAACGGAGCCCGCGATTGGACCGACACCAACAGCGACGGTGTGTGGGAGAGTGGTGAAGGCGAGCGGTGGACAACCACCGATGCCAACGGCAACTACTCCTTCACCGGCCTGACACCGGGCACCTACACGATTCGTGAAGTGCCGCAGACCGGTTGGACGCAGACCTCGGTCAACCCGGCACCAATCACACCGCTCTCTAACCAGGTGGTCGGTGGCATCGACTTCGGTAACATCCGCAAGGGCCATATCGCGGGATCGATCTTCAACGATCTCAACGGTGACAGCAGTCGCACTCCGAACGAGCCGGGCCTGAGCATGACGTTGCAGTTGCTCGACGCGAGCACCAACGGCGTGATTCGAACGCTGACTTCAGCCGCGGACGGCACTTACGACTTCCTCAGCTTGCCGGCTGGCGACTACTTGGTCCGCCAAGTTTTGCCCAGCGGGTGGATTGAGCGGAAGAACGGCCCGATCTCGGCCAATCCGACTTCGACTCCTCCGGGCAAGATCACCATCCCTGGCAACGCGGCCGATCCGACCCCGCCCTTCGACGGCGAGTTCGGCGACTTCAAACTGTTCACGGTCTCGGGCATCAAGTTCGAAGACCTGAACGGCGACGGGGTCCGCGGGCCTGGCGAAAACGGTCTAGGTGGGTTCGTCATCACCGTGCGCAACACGGCGACCAACGAGACCTTCACCGGCGTGTCGGATGCCAACGGCAACTACTCGATTCCGAATATCGGGCCGGGTAACTTTGTGGTCACCGAAACGCAGAAGACTGGCTGGACACAGACCAGCGCCAATCCGGCAAGCTTCCAAGGAACGAGCGGCACCGACCGCAGCTTCAACTTTGGAAACTTCCACCTGATTTCGGTCAGCGGCTCGGTTTACAACGACGCCAACAACAACGGTGTCAAAGACGCCGGCGAAATCGGTCTGCCCGGCTTCATCGTTGTGCTCGATAAGAACAACGATGGCTCACCGGATGCCACGGCGATTTCGGACGCTAACGGCAACTATTCCTTCACGGGAATTGCGCCGGGCAATTACGCGATTCGTCAGAATCCGCGCAACGGCTGGCGGGTGACTTCACCAGTCGGTGGCCAGTATCTGTTCACCGCGGTGAGCTCGCTCAACCAGACCGGCCGCGATTTCGGCAATCGCAACAGTCAGGTCTACGTCACTGCTCGCGATGCGGGATCGGTACCGATGGTCTCGGTCCGCAACGCCGCTGACAACAGCGAGGCCTTCAACTTCCTTGCCTACACGAGCGGGTTCCGTGGCGGCGTGCGAGTGGCTACCGGCTACTTGAACGGCCCTGGCACGGCTCCGATGATCGTGACGGCCGCAGGCTCCGGCGGCGGACCTCACGTCCGGGTGTTCGACAGTGCGACTGGTGAAGACAAGTGGGGCGGCGGCTTCTTCGCCTACGACTCACGCTTCTCTGGCGGCGTGTTTGTCGCGGTCGGCGATGTCAATGGCGATGGCTACGACGACATCATCACTGCGCCTGGTGCTGGCGGTGGCCCACACGTGAAAGTGTACTCGGGCAAG
Source organism: Gemmataceae bacterium (assembly GCA_045802605.1). Classification (GTDB taxonomy): domain Bacteria; phylum Planctomycetota; class Planctomycetia; order Gemmatales; family Gemmataceae; genus JBJMQS01. Next base: position 206,885 of record JBJMQS010000020.1, read on the forward strand.
GACCGCAGCTTGCTGAACGAGTTCTTCGCGTACTCAGCGAGCTGGACTGGCGGCGTGCATGTGGCCGCGGCCGATGTCGATGGCGACGGCAAGGCTGACATCATCACTGGTGCCGGTGCTGGCGGCGGACCTCACGTCCGGGTCTTCTCCGGTGCCGACGGACACATAATCGAAGAGTTCTTCGCTTATGATTCCAGCTTCCACGGCGGTGTCTTCGTGGCGGCCGGCGATGTCAACGGCGACGGCAAGGCCGACATCATCACCAGCCCCGGCGCGGGCGGCGGACCTCACGTCCGCGTGTTCAATGGCGCTAACTTGGGCATCCTTGGCGAGACCTTCGCTTACGAGGGCAGTTACTCCGGCGGCGTCCGCGTGGGTGTGCTGGATGTCAACTTCGACGGTCGCGCGGATCTGATTACCGCTCCGGGCGCTAGCCGCCAGCCGACGGTCAACGAGTTCGTGCTGAACGGATCGACCCTTAACCGCGTCGCATCGTTCAACACGTTTGACCCGACGTTCCTGGGCGGCGTGTTCGTCGGCTAGAAGTTTTTGAGACGAGTTGAGGAGTGAGACGGTGAGAGAGTAGGGGAGTGAGGAAGCGTAGAGGGACGCTTCCAAACTCCTATGCTCTCCACCGCCTCACTCCTCTTCTATTTTTCAACCATAGCCTGTTAGACTGACTTTATGAATGCGCCGGCTCCCCCACCGACGCTGACTTGTTGGGGTGCAGCCCGGACCGTGACCGGGTCGATGCATCTTGTGGAAGTTGGCGAGCGCGCCATCTTGCTCGACTGCGGTTTATTCCAAGGCCGCCGCCACGACGCTTATCGCCGCAATAGTCAGTTCCCATTTCACCCCAGCAAAATCTCGGCAGTAATTCTCTCGCATGCCCATATCGATCATTGCGGCAACTTGCCAAATCTCATTCGTCAAGGCTTTCGTGGGCCAATTTGTTCCACGCAAACAACTGCGGACCTTGCGGCGATCATGCTGGCGGATTCGGCGCGGATCCAGGAAGAAGAGTCGGCTTGGAATGCGCGGCGGACCAACCTTGATGCCTGGATCGAGCCTCTTTACACGACAAACGACGCTGTGCATTGCAGCCAATCGATTATGCCGGTCAGTTACGAGGCGCCCTTCGAGATTCTGCCCGGATGCAACGTGACACTACTCGATGCCGGCCACATCCCAGGCTCGGCGATGGTTCACCTGAATATCGACGGCGAGTTCACACTGACTTACACCGGGGACCTGGGCCGGCGGGAGTTCGATGTTTTTCCTCCAGCCGCGCCAATTCCGTCAGCGGATATCGTGTTAGCCGAATGCACCTACGGTGGCCGGCGGCATCCGCTCTTGAGCGACGCCGTGGCTGAATTAGGCGGGGCCGTGACCCGAGTGGCATCGCGTGGCGGCAAGGTGCTGGTGCCAGCATTCGGTCTGGGCCGGGCGCAATTGCTCGCGCACTATCTGGTAGACCTCATGGATTCGGGTCGTGCGCCGCGATTGCCCGTTTTTGTCGATAGCCCGTTAGCGGCCGCGGTCGCCAACGTCTACCGTCAGCATGTCGAAGCATTTCGGATCGACCTGCCCGGCGACATGAGCCGGGTGCATTATGTGCAATCGTTCAATGAAAGTCTGGCGTTGTGCGATTCGCCGGCGCCCTGTGTGATAATCGCGGCCGGCGGTATGTGCGAAGGTGGCCGAATCATCCAGCACTTGGTCCGCAACGTTTCCGATCCTGCCGCCTGCATTGTGCTGGTGAGCTTTCAAGCGCCGCGAACATTGGGGCGGCAACTGCTCGAACGTCCGCCCATAGTCCACATCCTGGGACGAGATTACCCTTTGAGGGCCGAGGTGATTCACCTGGAGGGCTTCTCCAGCCATGCCGATCATGATGATCTGATGGCGCAGCTCACGCCATTGGCGGGCACCGGGTCGCGCGTCCGGTTGATTCATGGTGAGCCGGCCGCCGCCGAAGCGCTGGAAGCTGATCTTCGCGCTCATGGCATTACTGATGTCGGCCACCCCGAGACTGGTGATCGCGAAGAACTTCGACGGGTGACCACATAACTATGGCACGCATTGAACTCACAACTGCCGCAATGATCGCGCAAGCCGCTGAGTTGCTTCGCAATGGCGATCTAGTGGCGTTTCCTACTGAAACTGTTTATGGCCTTGGTGCGAACGCGCTCAATCGAGACGCCGTTCGCAAGATCTTCGTCGCCAAGGGTCGGCCTTCCAACAATCCGATCATCGTCCATGTGACCGATGGGTTGCGGCTGGCGCAAGTGGCTGAAAATATCCCTGATATCGCCTTCCGCCTCGCCGAGCGATACTGGCCGGGCCCACTCACGCTCGTGTTGCCGCGAAGTTCCGATCTGCCCGATGAAGTCACTGGCGGCGGCCCCACCGTGGCAGTGCGCATCCCGGCACATCCCATCGCACAGGCGCTTCTGGCCGCGGCCCAAATTCCCGTCGCCGCACCCAGTGCCAATCGCTCGACAGGTTTATCACCGACAACGGCGGCCCATGTCGCCGCCAGCCTCGGCGATTCGGTGGACTTAATCTTGGACGGCGGCGCCTGCCCGGGCGGAATTGAATCCACCGTGCTCGATGTCACGGCCAGTCCGCCACGCATCCTGCGGCCCGGACCGATCACAGCGATGATGATTGAAATCATCACGGGCCCCTTGGGAGCCGCGCCAACCAATGAAAATGAGATCCCGCGTTCGCCCGGTCAAATGCTGCGGCATTATGCTCCGCGAACGCCGTTGGAAATCGCTCCGGACGATGGGTTGAACCGAGTCACTGAGCTACTCGCAAGCCAGAAAAAGGTGGCATGGCTAACATGGCCGGATGGTCCGTTTAGCGTGAACGCTATCGAACATCGAACATTGCCGCGCGACCCAGTGAGATACGCCGCGGGCCTGTACGCGGCGTTGCACGATTTGGACGCGGCCGGCTGTGATCGCATCGTGGTGGCCGCGGTACCGAACGACCCCGAGTGGCTCGCGATTCGGGATCGGCTGACCAGAGCCGCGAACTAAGTGCCTTTGCGCACTCGGTGCTTCATAAACGTGTTGGTCTCGGCCGGCGTTCTCTCGCGGACTCGGATTGCTCCAGCTTTGATGCGCTTGAACGCCGACTTCGCATTTGTCTCGCTATATTCAATTCCGATGGAGCGCCGACCCAATTCGCGCGCCACCGTGGCGGTTGTGCCACTGCCCAAAAACGGATCGAGGACCAGATCACCGGGGTTGGAGCACGCACGAATCACGCGCTCCAAGTAAACTTCGGGAATCTGGTTTTGGTGTTGCTTGCGGCGTTCCTTGTTGTTGCCCTGGATCCGGCCCCAGTAGTTGCCATACCACACATCGAGCGGCACTCTTAGCCCGGCGTGTTGTTCCTTCGCATGGGTACGGGCATCGTCATACACGGCGGCACGATCGGAAGGTTCAAGCACTTCCGCGGGATTCCACGTTCGCTTGTCGCGGTGCTTGGCGAAATAGAGCGCGTGAACTTTCGACACGATGAAGTTGCCGAGCCGGTTTTGGCCGAAGCGAAAGTGCCAGATGCACCAATTGATCATCACGAGTTTGCGCTGTTTCAGGTGCACGACGATTTCGGCGGCGGTATCGTCAGGGATGTTCACCCACATTGAGCCATGTTGTTTGAGCACGCGGATGCAGCCATCGAGCCAGTCATAGGTGAATTTCAAATACTCCTCGCGTGGCCGGGCGTCATCCCACTCGCCATAAGGAACGTCCCAATTGAATGGCGGATCGGCGAACACGAGATCAACCGACTGGTCCGCAAGCTTCCCGAGAATCTGACGGCAATCGCCGACGAAGACGTCGGTGTCGGGGTTATCCAAATGAAACTTCGAATCCATTGAGACAACGTATAAAGCAAGTCAACTCGCGCCACTTTTTCCCTGGAGAGAAGTAGGCCTTAGCTTCACAATGGCGGCCAATGTGTGTAGCCCGTCGTCGTAAATTGGTACGGCGATTGCACATAAAGACTCATCGCTCCCCCTTACCCATGAAGTGCCATGAAACACCCCAATAGTCGCAAGCGCGCGCAAGATAGCGCCAAGCGCCGAATGATTTTGCTCCAACTCGAAGAGCGAAATGCGCCAGCCGGGCTCACTAGTTTGCTCACGGGGCCGCTTAGCGCCGTCGGAAATATCGAGCAAGGAGTGGTCGCCGCGGTTACATCCTCGGCGACGAATCTGACTCAGGGCACTCCGGCAGGACAGTTGGTTTCGGGCGCGGCACCGGTCATCAGCCAGCCTCTTCCTACTCCGTCGCCAATTCTCGGAGTCATCGATACCATCGTGCCAGTCACGCCCACATTGCCGCCGACGCCAATCACGCCGCCGAGCAATGGCGGAAGTATTGGGAACACAGGCGGCACGATCACACCGCCAACGACGCTTCCGCCCACGACTCCGGGCACAAATTCTTCGCCCGGGACAACTGGAACGACGCCGACAACGGCGACGCCATTTACTCCCAACTCCGGCATCGTCTCTCCCGCGACGCCGAACGCCAACCACGGCACGACCGGAGATGCGGCGATTCAACCGGGTACTCAATTTGGTAACGCCATCAACCCGGCCTTCGCGCAGGTGCAGCCAGACAATCGCCTCGCCTTCCCGACGAACGATAACGGCGTATTCGATTTCGGAGCATTTGATCGCGGGCCGGTGGGCCAATTCGTTGCGCCATTCGCATTCGGCGGCGCAGCCAATGCAGAATTGCGATTGAACGGCGACAGCGGCGCCGCGGAAGAAACGACGAACGACACGAATGCCGCCGCGGGCCGGTCCACGACGACCGCGACGGATACGGCCACTCCGACTCCATCCACACCCAATCGTGAAACAGCCCTGCGCCTGCCCGGCCCATCCGGTGGCGACACGGCGGCAGTAAACCTGCCGTTAGCGACGACGACAACGACGTCCGACAACCCCGTCGTGCAATTCATTCGCACGACTGCCGGACAAATCACTCTTGCAACGACTGTCGTCATCACCGCCGTCGCTGCGTTCGCGGCCGCGCGCTGGCAGGAGATTCACGAGCGATTGAGCCGAGTGAAGACCCCGCGACTCTAGACGGATAGTATCCGGCTGGATATTCCGAGCGCTTAAACTGTCATCCCACCGCCCAATAGTGTCATCCCGGGGCTCTGCGAGGGATCTCTCTTGTGCCTGCGGAGACAAGAGAGATCCCTCGCCAAGCCTCGGGATGACACGATGGGGCCGCGGATATTCTCCCACGTTCTCCATTCTCCCTCGTTCCCAAACTCTGTTTGGGAACGCAGTATCGAAACGCTCCTAATGTAACAAAGAGCCTCGATTGCGACGCCGCGTCGCTTGGGCGGTGTTTAATTGCCCAGTCCAGCGCTTGAGATCTGGCGAAGTCAGAGGGTTCTGCGCCATGCCACGGGTTCGATGAGGAGTTTCTCATGGACGCCTCACCCGACTCTCATGGTGGCGCGTTTAAGTTGGCGGTGCCCAGTCATCACGCGCCCAAATCGAAATCAATTATGACACCACAACCCAAGTCGCGCAATGGCCTGACGCTGGTCGAATTGTTGGCGGTCATCGGCATTATTGCTGTGCTTTTGGCGATTTTACTCCCCGCAGTGCAAAAGGCGCGCAACGCATCGTGGCGGAGCAGTTGTCAAAACAACTTGCGGCAAATCGGGCTGGCGATGCAGATGTACCGCGAGTCCAACCACGATCGTTTTCCGGACGCGGCTCGGCTGCCAAGTTTGGAGCCGGGCCGATACTCTTTGGCTCAAGTGTTGTTTGATTATGTGGGACGTGAGCCGGCGGTGTTCTGCTGCCCGCTCGATCCCGCTTACTTCCGCACCGAAGGAATCAGCTACGAGTATCCACAGCCAGCGCGGGGTCCCTCGGGCCAAACGCTTGATGAACTCCAGAAGGCGTGGAAAGAAGTGCCGACCACTGAAATCTGGTTGAGCTACGACTTCGAACCGGTGCACAATCCGGTCGGCACGCCGGACGACCGGTCGTTCCTCTATGCGGATGGGCACGTTCGATAATCGGTTCTTGGGAGATCGTGATGAAAAAGCACATCACTCGCCGCCGAGTGGCGACAACGATTGCACTATTGCTGCTGTTGCTGTGGTGGTTGTGGCCGGTCGATGAACTGGCCCACGTCCATGCGATTCAGCACGATCTGTTCGGCCAAGACGCGCAGGCATTATCGCCAGAGGAGCGGCAGGCGAAGTTCGCCGAACTTCGCTCCGAGATGGCGAAACTCTCGCCGGCACAGCGGCACGAGCTGTCCGCTGATCGGCAAAAGCGCATGCAGGATCGTATGGCCCATTACTTCGCCATGTCGGAGGCTGAAAAGAAAGCCTATCTCGATCAGCAGATTGACCACGCATCGCAAATGCAGCAACAAATGCAAGCCAATGGCGGCTGGGGTGGCAATGGCGGTCCGGGCAATAACTCAAGTCAGAGTTCCGAAGATCGCGAACACCGTCGGCAGCAACATCTCGACAGCACCACTCCGGAGTTTCGCGCTCAAATGGACCAATTCCGCCACGACATGTCGCAGCGCCGGCAAGAGCGCGGCTTGGCGGCGAGTCCGCCCCGGTAGCCTTAACCCACGACTTTCCCTGTGACTTCCACCAGCCGTTTTGCCATACCGGCGAGTTCGTCGCGCAATTTCAACTCGCTTAGCGAACCGTCGGCCGCGAATGTGTTTTGATCGGCGTGGACAGCTCGTTGCTCAGGCAGCACGGTCACGAAAATATTTGCCAGTATCCACCGCAGCGCGTAAAGCCCGCGCAAACCTCCTAGCGCTCCCGGCGATGCAGCGACTAATAGCGCCGTTTTGCCGACGTACGCCTCGAGACGTTTCTCACCAGGAATAGGCCGGGAGACCCAGTCGATGGTGTTCTTCAGTACCGCAGTGATCGAACTGTTGTACTCCGGCGCACTGATCAGAAAGCCATGATGTGCTTTGAACATTTCTTTGAGGCGCAGTGCATTTTCGGGGAGTCCTTTTTCCTGCTCGAGATCGCCGTCGTATAGCGGCATGGGAAAATCGCGTAGATCGATGAGCGTGACCTCCGCGCCGGCATCGCGCGCGAGCGCCGCCATGACTCGGATGAGTTTTTTGTTGAATGACTCGCTGCGCGTGGCGCCGGCGAAGGCGAGGATCTTCGGGGTTGGCATTGTTAGTTCCCAAAGAGCCTAACCACAGAGGCACAGAGACACAGAGAAACCAATTTGTGAATTTAGTTTTCGCTGTGCCCCTGTGGTTAGGCCTGTGTTACGGTGTTTCGCAAGACACCCAGACCATCGATTTCGATCTCGACTATATCGCCCGACTGCAACCACACGGGCGGCTTGCGGGCGAATCCCACACCCGGCGGCGTACCAGTAAAGATCAAATCCCCGGGTTCGAGCGTCATCACCTGGGACAGATAAGCGATCAACTGCGGCACGTTGAAGATAAACTCGCGGGTGTTCGAGTCCTGCATTGTGCGGCCATTGAGTCGAAGCTGGATTCGCAAACTATGTGGGTCAGGCACTTCATCGACGGTGATTAGCTCGGGCCCGATCGGCGCAAAAGTGTCGAATGTTTTGCCGATAATCCACTGCTTGGCTTCGCCACGCATCTGCCAATCGCGAGCCGAGACATCCTGCCCGATTGTGTATCCGCCGACGTATTTCATCGCATCAGTTTCAGCGATATCGCGGCCGGTGCGACCAATGACGACGACGAGTTCAGCTTCGTAATCGACCTTTTTGCTGACCCTGGGCAATCGAACCACGTCGCTGTGGGCACACAGGGCGTTGGAGAACTTGCCGAAGAGAACGGGTTCCGTCGGAATCGCCTTGCCGCCTTCGATGGCGTGATCGCGATAATTCAGTCCGATGCAGAGAATCTTGGGCGGATCGAAAATCGGCGGGGCAAAGCGGGCCTCACGCACCGGAATGCGAATGGCACTTCGCTCAGCCGCTTCGCGGGCTCGGCTCACGAGTCCATCGCGCAGAATTTCCCGCACCGATGGCGGAATTTGGGCATCCGCGGCGTGCAGATCGACATAAGCCTCGCCGACGCGGGCAAAAGCCCGTGGTCCAGTCGCCGTGATCAGCGTGGCTAGCCGCATGATAAAGAGTTAGGGAGTTGATCGCGTAAAGGTAAGAAGCTCGCGCATTTCTATTCATCCAACGGCCAGAATGGTAGAATGAGTGCCGAGACGGGGCTCATTTATGATTGATTGGCGGCAGTATCTGACGAGCGATTCTCAAATCTGTGGTGGACAACTTTGCGCCAAAGGCACGCGGGTCTTTGTCACGAACATTCTTGACAGTTTAGCTGAAGGCGCGTCTCGCGATGAGATTCTCCTCAGTTATCCATCGCTAAAGCCCGAACATATCGACGCTGCGATGGCCTACGTAGCAGAACTTGCCCGTGAAGAGGCTCTGCTGCCGTTGACCCGGCCATGAAATTCAAAGTCGATGAAAATCTACCAAGTGAGATCGCTGAAGATTTGCGATCGGCTGGTCATCAGGCAGATACTGTGTTCGATGAAGGCCTGGCAGGCGCACCCGATCCTGTTGTGTTGGCAAACGTGCAATCCGAAGGACGCGTGATTCTTACCCTCGATAAGGGTGTCGCGGACGTCCGCGCTTATCCGCCGCAACAATACGCTGGAATCGTTCTTTTTCGTCCACGAAGCACAGGCCGTGCCACCACGCTCGAGTTTGTGCGTCAATACCTTCCGATGTAGCTGCAAGAGAAACTCGAGGGCCGACTTTTTGTTGTCTCCGAGAGCGGCATACGTATTCGAATGTCATAACCGTTCATACACCACGCATCCAGCGTCTATCCGACCCTACCCCTTATCCTCGTATTGGTTACAACGAAGCTATTCGGTTTCTTCGCGGGGCCTTGCATGAGCCAGCATCCGGTCCACTGGCATGAGGGAATGTTCCTCCGGCCGCACCATTTCCAGGCGGCGACGCGGAGCATGACCGACCACGTCCGCCAGCAGGTGCAGTGGGATAACCACTATTCCTGGGGCCTGCGCTCCATCGAAATCGACGAAGAGGCCCTGCGAAACTACCGCTTTGTTGTGCATCGGATGCGGGCTCGGCTCCGGGATGGCACCCTGGTGAATGTCCCCGAGGACGGGCTGCTCGCACCGTTGGAATTGAAAGCGCCCCTCCTCGATCGCTCCGACCTCACCGTCTTCCTCGCGGTGCCGGAGGTCCAGATTGGCCGGCCCAATGCCGGCTCGGCCGAAGAAGGTGCCCGCTTTAAGGTGTACACCGCCGAAAAGCTCGCTGACGAGAACACGGGCCAATCGGAACGGCCAATCCAATTCCGCACGCTCAACATGCGGTTGATGACCGAAGACGAAGACCCCACCGGTTACCAAGTGCTCAAGATTGCGCGGGTGGAGAAATCGTCGAAAGCGGAAGCCGTGCCGCAACTGGCCGACGCCTACATTCCGCCGGTGCTAGCGTGCGATGCCTGGAAGTTGCTCGTCGAAGATGTGATGACGCCGATTTACGATCGGATCGGGGCGCTCGTCAAACGTCGAGCCGAGCAGGTGCGTAGCCGCGGCATCACGTTCGATAGTCCGTCGCCGGGCGACCGCCAGCTTTTTGAAGGACTGCGCGTACTGAACGCGGTGTATTCGTATCTGGGGATCATGCACTTCGCAGAGGGCGTCCACCCGTTGCCGGTCTATGCCGAATTGGCTCGACTGGTCGGCGAGCTCGCCATCTTCGGCACCGAGTTCGAGCCGCCAGCGTTGCCGCGATACGATCATGACGACCTCGGCACCTGTTTCTACACCGTGAAGCGCTACATCATGGAGCTGATTGACCGCGGTTCCTTCGACTTAGGCTACTTCGAGAAACCGTTCTATGGCTCCGGCCTGCGAATGCAGGGCGACATCGAGCCATCGTGGCTTGCCCCCGCTTGGCAAATGTTCGTCGGCGTGCGGGCGCCGCTCAAGCCGGACGATTGCATTCGGCTGTTGACCGGCACGCTCGACATGAAAATCGGCTCCGCTGATCGAGTGGACGAGATCTTCCGGCTCGGCCAGCGCGGATTGGTGTTTCGCTTCGCCCCCCGGCCGCCCCGCGCACTGCCGACCTATGGCGATCTGACTTATTTCCAAATCGACCGCTCAGTTCAGCCCGAAGATTGGCAAAAAGTCCAAAACACGCTGACGCTGGCGGTGCGGCTCAATGAGCGCTTGATCGCCGGGAACATCGAAGGTCAGCGGTCGATTACGATCAAGGCGGACGGTAAGAGCATCCCAATGACAATTACGTTGTTCGTCGTTCCACCCGCGTTGGCCGAGAAGTCTTAGGGATCAGGGGACAGGCAGCCTCATGAAGCCAGCATTGGCGAAACAGTTCCACCAAGTCGTCGGCTACGGCTTGGATTTGAAAGAGCGCCTCGAACGCGGCGAGCGTCCGCCGTTGGATCATGAGTTGACGCAATTGCGAAGTTTGCTTTGGGGTGGCAGCGAGCTGCGAAGCGATCCGGATTTTGCCGGCGAGTCTGGCGGCGGCGGCGACATCCGAACAACGGGCGGCCGGGGCGACAGTAAATTTCTCGGCGCGCGCTACGCTCTCACTTGCTGGCTCGATGAAATTTTCATCGCCGATTCGCCGTATTCCGAACAGTGGAACGAGCGCAAACTCGAGGTCGCCATCTACGGCGGCTCCAGCGACCGCGCCTGGAAATTTTGGGAACAAGCGCAATTGGCCGAGCGCCGTTCCGGCACCGACGCGCTCGAGGTTTACTACTGGTGCGTGATGCTCGGCTTTCGCGGCGAGCACGTCGAGTCGCCGGAGAAGCTGCAGGCCTGGGTCGAAGGGATCCGCAACCGCATTCGCACGTCGCACCGTGTCGAGCTTTCGTTGCCGCAAGATCAAGGTTTCACGACCTATGTGCCGCGGCTCACCGGGCAGGATCGATTTAATGGGATGGTGCAAGTGGGCGCGGCAATTGCACTCATTGCGGTGCCTGTGCTGGCTGTTCTCATCATGCGCATGATGGCGGGCTCATGAACCTGTACAACCTGTACTGGACAATTACCGAATGGATCCGGCGAATCGCTGGGATCATTTTTCCCCTATTTCGTCGCGCCACCGATTTTGCCAGTTGGGGCCGCTGGGCTTGGCACGTTCTGCATGCGATCGTGTTGGGATTCATCCTGTGGTTCCTGTGGTATCTGGGCAACAAAGTTGAGCCGATCCGCGAATGGCTTGATCTGATGTTGCGCACCAACGCACCAGCCTGGGTGCGCTCCACCTCATCGCCGGGCGGCACGGGCATGTTTTTGCCGCTGCTGTTCTTGTTGGTTTACGCGCTCTCGTGGGTGCTGCGTTGGATCTGGCTGCAGCTCGGGCCAGAAGCCGAGATTGATGAATTTCCGGACATGACTACGGCGTGGGCCGATGGTGTTGCGCGGCTCGCAACCAAGGGCATCCGCCCCGCCGACTTGCCGCTCTATCTTGTGCTGGGCCGCACCAAAGCCGGGGAAGAGTTTCTCTTCCGCGCGGGGCAGGTGCCCATCGAAGTGATCGGGCCGACTTCCGGTGCACCTCCGGTCCGCCTATGGGCCTCGCGCGATGCCATTTACGTGACCTGTCCCGAGGCCTCAGCTTTAGGCACCTTCGCGGACTTGCTTTATCACGGCTCCAGCGACGATTTCGCGCCCGGCACCACCGACGCGGCGAAGAAAACGGTCGGCCTCGGCGACGACGATTCGCTCGATGCGAACGTGCAAGAGATCAACGCTCTGCGGGCGCTGCAAAAGACCCGCGATCTCACACCGGAAGAAAGAGCCCGCATGCGCGAATTGGCGATGGCAGCCAATCAGAAGCCGCAAAAGACGCGCGCGTCACTGAAGGTCGAGCAGATCGAGGCGTCAACAGCCCGGCTGCGATACCTCGGCAAATTGATTGCGCGAGCGCGCCGGCCATTCTGTCCAGTGAATGGCGTGCTCGCCCTCGTTTCGTGGGAAGCGATCGAATCCGACGAGCCGGTGAAATCCGCGGCGTTGGCCCTGCGCAGCGATCTATTGGCGGTTCGCAACTCAATGAAATTGTGTTCCCCAGTCGTGGCACTCGTTTGCGACATGGAACAAGCACGGGGATTCTCGGAGTTTCGCAGTGGATTCAACACCGAGCAATTGGCGGCCCGCATTGGCCAGCGGTTCCCGATGGTGCCGGATCAGCCGATTCTTGAGCAGCCGATGTTGTTTGAATCGGGTGCGAATTGGCTCGGCGAGCGCTTGTTCCCGGGCCGGGTTTATCATGCGCTGCCCTTGGATCTGAAGGATCGACGGACGACGGCCGCACGAAATTTGTTCCATCTTTTCCGCGCGGCGCAAGAGCGGATGCCACGTTTGGCTCGCCTGCTCAGGTCCGGGTTGCCTTTGCCGACCGGCACGGCCGATGGACTCGACGGGCCACTCCTCTTCGCCGGCTGCTACTTGGCGGGCACGGGACGAGAGCAATTCGATCAGGCGTTTGTCCCTGGTGTGTTTGAGCGGCTCTCCGAGAATCAGGGTTACGTTGCCTGGACCCAAGGCGCAGTCACCGACGATGCCAACTATCGCCGTTATGCGACCACGGGCTACGCTATCGTCGCGATTGGGTTGGCGGTGTTAGCCGTGTTGAGTTTTGTCCTGTTCAGGGCTGGCAAAACTTAGACGGAGAGACGGAAATGTCGTGGACTCTCAACGGCGTAACGTTCAAATTTCGCGGCGAAGCGACCGCGCTGACGACAAGCGGCGATGCCGCCGCGTGGATTTGCCCCTCGTGCGGCACACCGGTGGTATTCATCTACGCCCCGAAACGCGCCGGCTCGCATCCCTCCGCGAAGACGAGCTGTCCCGGTTGTCAAACGCAGTACTTTCTGACGCCGCCGGTTGGCTTCTTGCCGGACCCGGCGATGGCCCGCATGCCGGCCTCAACGATGACGATTGAAGAATTCGCCTCGCGCTTGCAACCGCCGGAAGAACAAGATTCCGACGCTCAGGCGTGAGTCTTACGACGCTTCAGTTTTTCCCATCATCCGCCCGGGCCGCGAATTGCGCAGCCGGCGCCAAGCCTCGGGATCGCCGGGCAAACTTAGGCCGGGGACGCGAAGCGGCCGGTGGCGGTCCGCCAACTCTTTGACCTTCTTGGGATAATCCGGCCACTTGTGTTCAGCCGCCAAAAGTTGTTGTTTTTCCGCTTCGGATAACTTCGACTGCAATTCTTCTTGGACAAATTTCTTGGCATGCGGCGGCAGCTCCTCCGCACGAGTCGGCCCGAGCAAACTGGTGTCGATCTCAATTTTGTGATCATGCGCATATTCAACGACTGCCATCGGCAGCTCAGGCCATTTGCCTTCCGCCTTGGCGATCGTCGCTGGTGGATCGCCGACTGGAAACTTCTTGGCGATCTCCTGCGGGACTTCTTTCCACGATTTGATGGCCTTGGACTTTCCCGCTGGAGCGGGGCCGGGAAACGGAATCGGTAACTTGCCGTCCGACAGCTCGGCAATCACGAACGCGTGACGATTTCCCTTGGAGTTAATCAGCCTTGCTTCTTCGTCTTTGTTCAAGAGAGGTCGCAATGACTCTTCGGCTGCTTGCACCCGATCGCGAAAATCTTGCTGCCCAAAATTCAGCGCGCCAAGCAGTGTCTCCTCTTCCGCGATGCGATGGGCATCCGCGCGCAGCTTGCGGCGGGCTTCTTCTTCGGTGCGGAGTTGATCGAGGTAATGCGTTTTGCCTTCCGCATCCAGCGACGCCAACTTGTCGCGATCGGGCTTGGGCAACGATTCTTGCCATTCTTGCTCGATGATTTCTTTGATCACTTGCGCGCGCTCTGGCCCAACCGACGCCGCATTCACACGCTTGCGTTCCTCGGAACTCAGCCGGCCCAGCCAGCCAGCGTGACGCTCCATTACTTCCAGCAAATGAGCGCGTTTGGCCGGGTCCATTTCCGCCAGCGATTTGTCCAACTCTCGCAGCCGATCCTGCACGTCGTGCGGGAGCGAGCGAAACGCGAGGGCGTTTCGCTGCAGCCGGTGAGCCTGATCCGGGTCTTTCAGCCAGGCTTCCAATTGCTTGCGGTTGGTGGTCTCATCGACGGACCACTCCACCGCCCATGCGCCGGCGGCGAGCGCGGACGTGAAAAGGAGTGCTGCCAGCCGTGATCGCGTGCTCATGGCCCGGGCACCTCCGAGCCAAATAAATCCGGATGATCCAGTGCCGTCAAAAACTCCATCGTCTCGACCGGGGCATAGAGCGGCAATTGATCGATGACTCGTAAATCACGCAATAATTCAGGATCATCCGGTCGCAGGTGGGGCGGTCCACGGCGCTGCCAGGCCCCAGCCGCGGCCCAGCCAATCACCAGGGCGACAAGTATCGTCGCAACCCGGCCCCACGGCATGAGCCGCCAAAAGCTCGGCGATACCGCGGTGAGTGCCGGCATGCTGCCAACGGTAGCCAACCGGTGCAATGTGCGATGCGTAAAATCCGGCGATGGTTCCGCTTTGGGAAGTTGATCGAGCAGTGCCCACGCCGCCTTCATGGCTTCGGCTTCGGCTTTCAATGCCGGGTCTTGATGCAGCTTGGCTTCAAACTGAGTGCGCGCGTTCGCATCGGTCTCGCCGTCCAGATAGGCGGTGAGCTCCTCGCGCTCGTCATCAGTCAATTGCCGCCCAGGCATCAAGGATTTCCATTCGGCCTCACCGCCGGGACCGGACCCGACGGCATCATGATGTAATCGTGCAGGACTTCCTTCAGTCGCAATCGCGCCCGGCTCAACAGCGATTTTACCGCCTTGGCACTTAAGCCCATGACAGCCGCGATGTCGGCGTAATTCATCTCTTCAAACTTATTCAACACCACGGCGAGCTTTTGGCGTTCATTGAGATCTTCGAGGGCTTTGCGAATGACAGAGGCCAACTCTTGCTGAGCCAGTCGCCGCGTCGGCATCGCTCCGGAGTCTGCTGCGACCAACTGTTCGGCCGGCCGCGCGCCGAGCGGGCCGGAGTCTTGAGCCGGCAATGGCACCGAGGGCTTCCGCTTGCGTCGCCGCAGCGCATTGAGCGCGAGATTGTTGGCGATCGTAAACAGCCAGGTGGCGAACTTGGCCCGCGGGTGATATTTTTTTCGGGTGCGGTAAACCCGCAAGAACACCTCTTGGGCCAAGTCCTCGGCTTCCTCGGTGCTATTGAGAATGTGGTGCAGGACGCCGATCAAGCGGGCGCGATAGCGATCGACTAGCTCCGCAAAGGCGCCGGAGTCATCTTTATCGCGAACGAGCAGCATGAGGCGCACGTCATCATCGCGCAGCGACATCTGGCTGCTCGTGTGGCCAAATTCGACGCCTTGAGCCACGCCGACCCTCATTCGCCCGTACGGGCTCCCTCTCCCGCAACGCTGGGAGCAGGAGATTGTGATTCCACCCGCCGCCGCAATTGACCGCAGGCCGCATCGATCTGCCCGCCTTTGGTCTTGCGAACCTTCGCGCTGATGCCGGCTTGCCTCAGAATAGCAACGAACGCATCGACCGCTTCGTCGCTGGGCCGATGATAAGGCAGCCCCTCCACCGGGTTGAACGGAATCAAGTTCACGTGGGCCTGCCGGCCACGGAGCAAATTCGCTAACGACCTTGCATCAGCCCGGCTATCGTTCAAGCCGCCGAGCAGGACATATTCGTACGTCACTTGCCGGCCTGTCTTGGCGTAAAAGGCATCCGCGGCTTCCAGAATCGGACCCAGTCCAATTGGATCGTTAGTCGGGACGATCTGATTTCGCAGCTCGTCTGTCGGCGCGTGCAGAGACACGGCCAGGTGATACGCTTTGCCGGACTCAGCCAGTTTGTGAATCTTGGCCGGCAGCCCGACCGTGGAAATCGTAATGTGCCGGGCACTGATGTCGAGTGCGTCTTTATGGCTCACGATCGCGAGTGCTTCAAGCAAGTTGTCGAGATTCGCGAGCGGCTCGCCCATGCCCATGACCACGATGTGGGTCAGCCGTTCTTCAAGCGGAAGCAGACTTCGGAGCCGGACGATCTGTTCGACAATCTCACTCGCCGTCAGATTGCGGGCCACGCCTTCAAGGCCGCTGGCGCAAAACACGCATCCCATTCCGCAGCCGACCTGCGTGCTGATGCAAACCGTGCGGCGATCCGCTTCGAAGAGCAGCACGCATTCGATGAGCCGGCCATCGTGAAGTCGCAGTAGCAGCTTGCGGGTGCCGTCAGTCGCCGTGAGGTTCTGTTCGATGGTGGTGCCGAAGACCGACCAATCGCGCGTCAATTCATCGCGGAGCTTTTTTGGCAGGTCCGTCATCGCCTCAAATGACTCGGCGCGATTGACCAAGATCTGCCGCCGGATTTGCTTCACGCGCAACGGTTTCTCGCCGCCCTCCGCGAGCCAGGCGGTCAGTTGGTCAGTGTGCTCCAACACCGCGCGCGGCGCCGGCACTGCAGGCGGGCCATTCACCAAAAGCAGGTCAAGACTCGGCATTAACCTATTTTACTGCCTACCGCGCCTGAAGTGTTAGCCACGGTCGGTTTGCGGTTATACAGGTGGGTCCATTCGCTCAAGCGGTCGAAAGATTGACGACTTAATAGGGCATCCGTCACGCGCCAGCCCCAATTACCATCAGCCCGGCCCGGCACGTTCATGCGGGCTTCCGTCCCTAACCCAAGCACATCTTGGAGCGGGGCGATCGCCAGCTCGGCGACCGAGGCCCACGCCATTCGCAACAGTTCGCCCGCGGGGTCCTCAGCAATCTGCGGAGCGTACTTCGTGACGAATGTGCGCTCGCCTTCGGGCAGCGTGGCGAACCAGCCTGCGGTGGTGTCGTTGTCGTGCGTGCCGGTGTAAACGACGGTGTGCGGCTCGAAGTTGTGCGGCAGGAATTTGAATGTGACGTCGCCGCCAAAGGCAAATTGCAAAATCCGCATGCCGGGCAGCCCGGCGTCTTCGCGCAGCTTTTCCACTCCCGTCGTGATTACGCCGAGATCTTCCGCCACCAGTGGCAGTCCGCCAAGTTCGCGCTTGAGCACGTTGAACAAATCAATTCCCGGGCCCGGCACCCATGTGCCGGTGACAGCCGTCGTTGCGTCGGCGGGGACGTGCCATGCCGACTCGAAGCCGCGGAAGTGATCGAGCCGCAGCACGTCCACGAGTTCAAGCGTCGCGCGCACGCGATCGACCCACCAGGCGTAACCAGTTTTCTTCAGGGCCGCCCAATCGTAGAGCGGGTTGCCCCAAAGCTGCCCTGTCGCGGAGAAGTAATCTGGCGGTACTCCGGCAACGACTCGCGGCTTGTGATCGTCACCGAGCAGGAACAGTTCGGGCCGTGACCACACATCGGCTGAGTCAGCAGCGACGAAGATTGGCGCGTCGCCCAATATCTTCACGCCTTTGCTAGTGGAGTATGTTCGCAACTCGGACCATTGCCGGAAGAAGATGAATTGCCGGAAGCGTTCCAGGTCAATGATCTCGGCATACTTCGATCGCGCCGCGGCCAGCGCGGTCGATTCGCGGCGGACGAGTTCGCTAGGCCAATTGCGCCAGTCGCCGCCCCCGTGTGCGTGCTTCAGCGCAATGAAAAACGAGTAATCGTCGAGCCAGCGGGCATGTTTCTGACAGAATTGATCGAAGGCACTGCGCAGGCCCGGTGCATTTCCGCCCCGGAATGCCCGGAAGGCTTGGGCCAACAGCCAGTCCTTGAACTTGTGAAGGTTTTCGTAATCGACACGCTCGGCGGGGAAAGTCACATTCTCAAAAGAGGTCGCCGGCACGAGCCCATCGCGCACCAAGAACTCCGGGCTCACCAGAATCGGATTGCCGGCAAACGCGGAGAACGCGGAGTAGGGCGAATCACCTTGTCCCGTTGGTCCCAACGGCAGCACTTGCCACCAGCTTTGGCCGGCCGCCGCCAGCGTGTCGATCCACGCGAACGCGGCCGGACCGAGATCGCCAATACCGAATCGCCCCGGCAACGAAGTGGGATGCAAAAGCACCCCGGCCGAGCGGGTGAGCCACGAGAAAGTCATTGGAGTACTTTACGGGTTTTCGTGAGCGCCCGGGGAGGTGAGAATAGTCGTGCCAATTCTTGGCCGTACGTCAGATTGCTCGCACGTTTTGGCGGTCGATTGAGCTGCAATTCATTCGCCCCTCCAAGGCAAGTTACATTCATTTTCCCGGAAAACCTCGTCTTCGTGTCCGGTTTGGGCTAGTAAATGTGTCTTGAGATACAGGGACTCCGCTCACGACCATTCTCCCGCGTATCGCGGCGAATGGAGGCGCCCATGCGACCCACACGCCCGAGAAATGCCTTCACTCTCATCGAGTTGCTCGTCGTCATCGGCATCATTTCGCTTTTGATTGGCTTATGGCTGCCGGCGGTTCAGAAAGTGCGCGAGACGGCCAATCGACTGGTCTGCACAAACAACTTGAAGCAACTCGGCCTCGCCGTCCATAGCTACCACAATGTCAACGGCTACCTGCCCTACTACACGGCGTCGGCGCCGCAATGGATGTACCGCATCTTTCCGTATTGCGAATTGCCCGACAAAACGACGTATACCCAGAACCAATGGTTTCAGATCAGCGGCAGTACCTTTAAGATGCTGGCTTGCCCGTCCGATCTGCGGGCGGACACCGATTACAAATACACCTATGGCTTGACCGCAGGGGGCAATAGTCTCGCTTGGTACTTCCCGTTCGATCGAAAGGACTTCGGCGACGATTGTGGCGTGATCATCAAGGCGCGGATCACCGACAAGGTTGGACCCCTGACTTGGTCGAATGTGGCTGATGGCATCAGCGCGACATGGCTGCTTGCCGAGCGGCCACCGAGTAATGAACCGACTCCCTATTGGGGCTGGTGGGATTATCCGACGCTAGCAGACACGCGCGCCACTGCCCGGGCCACCACGCCGTTTTACAATCACTGGACGATGACACCCAATCCTGTCGGGACGACCGGCTCAGCCTGTCCGTCGCCGTCTTATCCGATGGCGTGGTATCTGCCGAACGGCTGTTACTACAACTCCGCGAGCAGTGCTCATTCCGGTGGCTTCCAGGCAGTCTTTTGCGATGGCAGCGTTCACTTCCACGCCTACGCGGGCATGACCGCGAAAGTCTCCACCGCGCCGGCTGTGACCCTCGTGGAAGCCTTCGTCACCCGCGATGGCGGCGAGACTGCGGAGTTGATGGATTAAGAGGACGCGATCGCCAGATCCCTGGTGGCGATCATCAGCTCACGTAGATCCCACCCAGGAATGACGGGTCGAACTCAAACGCTTCGAATCGCTGCGTGGGAACGTAGGTTTCCAAATCGTTCACCGAAGTCTGGTTGAAGATCTTGAAGTGCGGTCCGCCGCCGGGGCCGGCTCCCGTCGTGAAATCATCTCCGATCCCATTGCGCACCACGCCGACGCGAACGCCGCCGGCGAAGTCACCATACGGATTCACGGTCGCGGCCTGGGAATACTGCCAGTTGGGATTGCCGAGCTCATCTTTGAGCGCATCCAGGAGCCGGAATACACGAACTTCCGCGGTGACGCCCGGTCCGGTCCCCGCAATGATATCCTCGTAGCGGTTGTTTGCCTGATCACGGTTGTTGGAGGTGTAGCCGGCTGCGACGTAGACTCCGCCCCGTTGCGCGGGATCAAAGGCAAAGAACTCGGCGAGCCTTTGCGAGGCGAGAGTTGGGGTCGTTGCGTTCACGCGATTGAACAAGACAATTTTGGGCCCGCCCCCTTCGCCGGCACCGCACACGACTTCGTCGTCGATGCCGTCGCCGCCCAAATCGCCGCACGCTACATGCACACCGCCGCGGAACGAGGGATCATAGGGGAAGAAATTCATGAGTTGTTCGGCATCGTTGCCATTGGAATAGGCCACGACATGCGGGCTGGCCCCCGGACCCGCCCCGGTGACGATATCGATCAGGCCATCGCCGTTGACATCGCCCGCCGCGACATTGACGCCGCCTCGGAACCACGATTCGTACGCAAAGAAGCTGCGGATCACGGTCGGCGTCGGTGAGCCGAGCAGAACGTCGGCGCCGTTGAATACCTTGACGTGCGGCCCGCCGCCGGGCCCGGCACCGCAAATGATGTCCGGAATGTTATCGCCGTTGATGTCGCCCACCGCGGTTTCGACGCCGCCTTGGAACTGAGTCCCGTCCTGCAACGGAAACGCCGTGAATGTGTCCAGTACGTTTCCGTTCACATCCAGGACGCGTACGGTCGCATCCATACCTGGGCCTGATCCAATCGCGATCAGCGTGGACGCATTGACGGTCGGCGTCACTCGAGACTCAAGCTCGTGCCCAGACGTGCGAATCTTCGACCGAAAGCGGACGGGTGTGCTCTTCATGATGGTAAGCCTTCAATTGACTAACAGCGGTCAAGACTGTGCATGAAAATCGCATGCCAATTTTGCGTGTTTTGCCGGAATTGCCGAAAAGTGACAACCCACGCAAGGCCACGAGACTCTCGGTCCTGCCTAGCTAAATGGGGTGCGCTAGCGAAGATGCCTGCATCTTGGGGCATGCAGCGACGTCTTGTTAGCCCGACGCGCTAGCGAGGGCGAACCCTGCAAGCGCTTGCGTGCTTCGCCCTCGCTCGCGCGCCGGCCTAACAAGAAACCGAACTCACGTCAGGGTGCGCCGGCCAGCCGATTGCGGAACTCCAGGTAGTCGCTTTGATCGACGTCGCCGGAGTTCTGATAGTCGAAGACGCTACTGGGTCCCCCGGCTAGGGCATTGCGGAAGACGAGATAGTCGGTCTGATCAACGGTGCCATCGGCATTTTGATCGCCGTAGTAGCGGAACCATTTGTTCGCAGTCGTGCCGGTGACCGTGTAGTTGGTGTTGGCGCCGCCGCCGGAACCATTCAACTGTCCACCAGCACCGCTGACTTTCGAGGCATCAATGGAGAAGTCGTAGAGGCCATCGACGAGAGAGCCTGTGGAATCGACCTGTGCACCACTGAATGTGATCGTCACCGAGCTGGCAGGGCCGTTCGCCGGGTTGGCAGTCAACGTCCCAACTGCTCCCGCAGTTCCCGCGCTGGTACTTGCCGCATTGCGCGTCAGCGTGAAGGCGCTCGCAACCGAACCGGTAAAGTTCACGGCCTCTGAGAACGTCACGATAATCCGGCGCACTTCGGAGCGTTGCGTGGTGCCGCTCACGCCGCCGGTTCCTTCATCGAGCACCACCGAGGTCACCGTAGGTGGCGCAGCGGTCACCGGGCTATAGGTTCGGCTGAAATTGTTCGACGCGGCATTGTCGTGAGCAACTGTATCTTGAGCGGCGGCGACAGGAACAGATGCCGTCACCGTGCCCGCCGCCGTCGGAGTGAGGTCGAAAGTATAGATCGCGCCGCTTCCTTGGAAATTCGACGACGTCCCATTCGTGAGCACTAAATCGGACTGTATGAAACCGACAACAGGCTCGCTGAAAGTCACTGTCACGGAAATAGGGCTCGTAGCCGTGGGGTCCGACGCGCTACTGGTCAAAACGACTGTCGGCGCGGTGTTGTCAACAGTAACCTGGCAGCCAGTAAATGGCACGTTGCTGATCCCCGGAGTGACGCCTGCGGCATTCGTCAGTTTCAATGTCAGCGTACCGTCGCCCGTGACGGACAAGATCGGCACCGTCCACGTCAGGCCGCCATTTCCTGTCGTGGGCACGTCAATCACGCCTGTGGCATTGCCGGTGGAAACCAATGAGAAATTACTGGCGGTCAGTCCGGATACCGCCGCGGCAAACGTCGCTGTGTAATTCACCGAGGTCGTGATCGGTCCGGTCGCGCTGAGGGCCGTCATCGCTGGTGTCGATGTCTGCGGCACAAACGAGATCCCTTTCAAGGTCGCGTTCCCGCTCGCGGTGTAGAGCGTCACATTGTCGGGAGAATTGACGACGATCGTCGAGTTATACCAGGCAGTATCAATCAAGCGAATGACGCTATTGTTGATCAGGGCCCCTTGGCCGGTGGTGACATACAAATATTCGCCGCCAGCGCCATTACTGGCAACCGCGAGACCAAAGCCGCCAAAGCTCGTGGTCACCGATCCATTCGCCGTCCACGTTCCGCTCGCCAAAGAGTACTTTCGAATCGTGCCAGCAGTATTGCTCGTCGCACCCAACACATACAACACGTCGTACGCCGAGCCATTATTGCCTGACGAGACCATGTAAAAGTCCTGCGCGTCGGCAAGATTCGTCAGGCCCGGCAAGCCGGTAAGTGCCGCCCGTTATCGCGGAAAACGTCCCTACAGCGATCACCGTGGTCGATGCGGAACTGCCATAGACGGTGCCGCCGAAGGAGTGAATATTGCGGAAGTTGCCCACGGGACTCGCTGTAGTGGCGCCGTTGGTGTAGAGACCGCCCTGATCCGCGATAAACCACGCTGAGTTGTCGAGGCTCGTCGCAGCGCGGGTTTGGTTTCCACTCCCGCCTGTGTAAGTGGTCTTGAGTGAATACGTACCAGTCGCATCGAACGTCCCGACGGCGCGGGGATTAAGCGTATTGACGTTGGCAGTGGTATTCGTCGAATTTGCGCCCGTGAAGGTCAGCAGTGAGCCGTCGTTGCTCCGCGACAGATACCCAGTGCTCGTGGCGGACCCGGAGAAGCGCATTTCGTTGGGTGCCGTGACGCCTTCGATCGCCATGGTCTGGACCGGCGACTGACCAGCGGTCACCGCATTCAATTCGAGAATCGATGCCGTCGTATTATTCGCGCTGGCCGTGGCTTGGAATGACTGCCAAGTCACCGGATGCAAACGCCGCGGGCACCTCGCGCTTTTCCAAGTTCATCAAACTCCAGCGCCACTTCCCACGCGGGCTCACTGTTGAACGGCGGAAAATCCGCCGGGCGTTGTTCAACCAAGTCATTGTCATTGCTGTTCCTCGTAGTGCAAGTAAACGTTGCCGTGCTGGCGTCGCACGGCGCGAGTCTGCCCCGCGACGCAGACAAAGTTACGAGATTTAGAGTCGTTTCCTAATGAAGAGTGTGTGATGATTTTGCGTACGACGCGAAGTGACTCAATGCGCGGTCGTGTCGCAGTTCTGTGTTTGATTTCAGGCCAAAGGCCTGAGATTTCTCAGCCCAGGGCGCAGCCCTGGGTATTCATGTGATTTGTTGTGCAGGCTGAAGGCCTGCGATAGACTTGTCGCAGGCCTTCAGCCTGCATCTCTGTTGCGCCGCTGATCCAGGGCGTTGCCCTGGGCTGAGAAATCTCACACCTTTGGTGTGAAGACAATCAAACTAATCCACTACTCAACGCGCACAACAAACACAACAAAAATGACAGCACGACACATTCGCGCCGAGTGTTTTAAGCGACTACGAAGACCTGAATTCTGTTACTTGTTCTGCGGAAACTCCTGGGGTTGATAACTCGGTAAGTCGGTCCGATCGACCGCGAAGGCGTAAACTCTCGTCGGCGCGGTGGCAATAAAGTCATTGTCCACCGACACCAACAATAACCGCCGGCCGTCCGGCAGGTCCGGGCCGAACGCCAGGCCCTCGAACTTCTCGGGCACCTTCGAACCAGCGATCTGATAACGAGAATCCAGCAAGTCAATGAACAGCGACTTGGCCGCCGGCTTGATCTCGGGTGGCAACGCCGTCGCGGGTAAATGATCGCCCGCTTACGTCCTTCGCGCTACTAATATCAATTCGATAAACCCGCTTGTGCCGCGCTTCCTGGCTCATGTGGCTATCCCGCTCCAGGGCCAGAAACTCGTGATCGTTGATCGCCAGCAACTCGCAAGTGCTCGTGTGGGGCCCATCGAGTTGATAGACAAACTCGCGCGTCTTACCGCTTTTGAGGTCGATTTCCAGGATGCGATTGTTGATGCCGATGCGCTTGTTCTGCGCGTCGATGGCTCCGTCTTGAATCAGCGGGCTCTGCATCAAGCAGATCAACTTGTCCCCGCGCGGCGAGATCGCCAGCCCTTCCATGCCGCGATTGGGTTGCCGGCCCATCGTGTTGTGGGGCGGCAACTCGTCTGCGACCGAGTGGCCCTGATGAGCCGCTAAGAATCGCTTGGGGACGGCAAGCCGTCGGATGAGTTGGCCATCGAAGCCGAACTCGCCGATGTGAGGCCCATATTCGTCCGAAACATAGATCGTGCCATTGGGGCTGACGCGCACGCCCTCCGCATCGAGCCGCAAGTCAAACGGACCAGCGGTCGCGCCGACAAATTGCCGCGACTTCTCATCGCGCAACATGGTCGTCGATTTCAGCGTCATCTTCACAACTGGCTCGGCACCCGGCGTCACCACGATTTCGAATGTGTGGAATCTGCACGCGAAGCCGACCGCACCATCGTGCGGCCCGCGGTCGTCCACCATCACGTAACGATTGCCGTGCCCCGTGTAAGCGATGCCCGATCCGATCGAGCCGAGCCGGTTGTTCGGCGTGCCGTCGGGCTGTTGACCCGTCAGGCCCGAGAGATCAGTCGCATCGCCAGGAATGGTAGCCATCCCAAGGTAAGTGACTTCCGCGCGCAGGCTCGTGGTCAAAGCCAGCGCCAGCAAGGTTGCGAGAAAGTGCCGCGTCACCAGTCATCTCCTGGGTTGTCGTTCCCGTTGGCGGTAATGAGGGCCGCCAGCGTCGCCGGTTTGATTTGTTGCGTCAGAAACCGCACGGAGCCATCGGCCATGCAGACGTTCATGCCGCCGGCGTGAAAACTATAAAACTCGCTGTCGTTGGTGCAGTTCATATTGCATGTCCCGCCGGTGGCCCAGGTGGTGCCGAGCGGCCCCGGCACGACGCCATCGATCGAGAAGCCCGCATCCGGATCGGCCCAACCCCAGCCGTCGGCCGTGGTCATTCCCGTGTCCAAACCTTGTTGAAAAAGGCTCGGCCGACCAGCATCCTCGCCAATCAAAATTGTCGTGCTCGTGCCATCCTGAATCGATTGGATTGGCGTATCGGTGACTTTTTTCAATGCTCCGTCCGCTTCGTCGCCCGGCGAACTGCTGCCAGGCGGACCAGGGAAGTTGGGAATATTGTTCGCCGTGTAGAATCGCCGGCGCACAGAGTTCACCGAGCCGTAGTCGCCCGCGCCCAACGGCGGTCCGCTCGGCGGGGGTCGCCGCGACGGCACCGACGGGCACATGAACAATTTGAATTCGATCCCCGAAGTGTCGAGATTGCTTCCCGTTTTCCACTTCAGAGTGTTGTTCCAAAGCTGCCCGGCCGCGCCCTGCTCCACGTACGCCAGTGCGATCGGCGTCCATGAGCGGAACTTGGCGTCGCCATTCACGGTGATCCGGCTCGCCGGGAATTTATCGTCGTTGTGGACCGCGTAGTTATGCAGCGCCACGCCAAATTGTTTCAGATTGTTTTGACAACTCGTGCGCGCCGCCGCTTCGCGGACCTTTTGCACCGCCGGCAGCAACAGGCCAATCAGAATCGCGATGATGGCGATCACGACAAGCAGTTCGATGAGTGTAAACGCACGGCGTACGAACATGACGGGCTCCTCGTTGAGCAATGTGGCCCACCAAGTCCCATTGTGGCCCGCCATGTGTGGATTGTGTGTAGATTGAGCGAAGGTTCCCCAAAGCGCGGCCAATGAAAACGTGTGGTCCCCGCCCCCAAGCCTATTTCGCAACGATTCTCACTGGCGGAGCGAAACTGTACCGCTCCCGCAACTCTCCGGTCCCCTCCCCCCGCCGTCCGGTCTCTCTCGCAACCTTCCGTTTCCTCCCCCGTATTTCCGGTCCCCTCCCCCCTTGTGGGGGAGGGCTAGGGTGGGGGGTTGCATTTATCCCCCCCCTCCCAAGGAGGCGTCGGAGAGGGCCGCGCTCACAGATTTGTAGCCGCGGGCTTCAGCCCGCGCGTCCAGGCAATCGCTTGGTCCCGACGCGGCGGAAGGTTTTGCAACGCTACGTGCAATTCTCGTCCACCCGTTTTCGCCCCGGCGGGGCGCAGGAATGTAGCCACGGGTGAAGCGCGTCCGCCGTCAGGCGGGCAAGCGCAACCCGTGGTATGCGTGCGCATTTGTTTCCGCCCCGGCAGGGGCGGAGGAATCTGTCTGCACTCCTCCGCCCCTGCCGGGGCGGGGTCTACTGCGATTGCCTTCCACGGGTTGCGCTGCGTCCGCCTACGGCGGCCTTGCTCCACCCGTGGCTACATTCCTGCGCCCCTCCGGGGCGAAATACAAACCGCGTAAATGCTTCTGCTCCGGCCTTTGCGATTGCCAGCACGCGCGGGCTAAAGCCCACGGCTACAAAAACCAACCAATCAACCCTCACGGCCCCGCCCCAACCCGCTGCCGAAACGCCAGGTAATCGCTCTGATCCACGTCGCCCGAATTGTCGAAATCAAACACGACGCTCGGCCCCGCGGAGAGCGCATTGCGAAACACCAGATAATCATTCTGATCCACGGCCGCATCGCCATTGGCATCGCCAAACAGTCGATAAGACTTATTCGCCGTCGTGCCCACCAAGTGATAGCTG
Organism: Gemmataceae bacterium; assembly: GCA_045802605.1. GTDB lineage: Bacteria > Planctomycetota > Planctomycetia > Gemmatales > Gemmataceae > JBJMQS01. Next base: position 233,416 of record JBJMQS010000020.1, read on the forward strand.
CCGCCGGCAATGCCATCGTTATTGCCATCGAGCGCTCCGCCCACGCCCGAGACTTGCGCCGCATCGACCCAGACGTCATAAAGTCCATCGACTAAGGAGCCATACTCGGTCAGGCTGCCGGAGAAGGTGATCGTCACCGAACTCGCCGGCCCGCTTGATGGACTCGCCGTGAGCGTGACATCGCCGATGGTGCCATTTGTCCCGGTGCGATGCACGGTGAAGGCGGACGCCACCGAACCCATGAAGGAGACTGGTTCGGAGAAGGTGACAACGAGTTGCTTGACGAGAGATCGCTGGTTGGTGCCATCGCCAAAAGCGACGGATGTCACGGCCGGCGGCGCGATACGAGTGTATGCAATCACGTCCGCGAAATGATTCATATCACCCGGTACGAGATCGTCGCTTCGACTGATATACATGACGAAGGAACCGTCATGAGTTAATACCGGCGCATAGGACGAGTCGAATCCCCCTTGAGTGGCGTTGCCCGCGACGTGACTCATCAGCGTCGTCGATCCTGCAATCCGGTCGAAAATGTAAACGTCGCTAGCTGAGTAGCCGTAGTTCGGTGGATTCGTATAGCCGGCAACCAAGTTGCTAGCGTTACTCTGGAACGCCATGAATTTGCCGTCGCCGCTAATGGACGGCGCGAACGTATCGTTGTTGCCGCCGGCATTGCTCATATTGGAGTCATGGCTGAGTAGTGTGACTGCACCGGTCAGCCGATCGTAGAAATAGGAGTCCAAATCGGAGGCTCCTGTATTGTTTTGCACGAATCCAGGCACCAAATTGGCCGCAGCGCTTGCGAATCCTACGAACCGACCGTCATCGCTCATGCCTTGGGTGTAACTCTGGACTTCGCTATAGTCGTTTCCGACCGTAGAGGTTGAGTTGTACGCGTGGCTGACGAGCGAATTGACGCCCGACTGCACGTCATAAAGAAACACGTCATTGGCATTATTTGTGTCGGCTTGTCCAGCCACTAAATCTGTGGATGTGCTGGAGTACGAAATGAATTGACCATTCCTGCTGATGATTGGTGAATTACTGAAGGCATTACTACTAACAAGCGGCGACCCGGCCGCATGAGTTACAAGCTTGGTCGTATCGGCTTGGCGGTCGTAAAGGAATACATTGTACTGAAAATTCCCTCCGGCCATCCCAGCAACCATATTGGCGCCGGCGCCGTCTAAATAGCTCCACACCAAATCGGAGCGCGGGTTGCTCTGGGAATGAAAAAGGCTTGTCCTTAGAGTTGGTGGTACTTCACAACACCCACTCCGGAGGCCAAGCCATGGATGGCAGTATCCAACTTTCCCCGGCCGATCGCAAGACCCTTCTGCAACGGCTGCGTAGCGGAGCCGAGAACTTTCGGCAGGCGCATGTCATTTTGCTGTTGGCCGACGGGTTTTCCGTGCGTCAGATCCGGCAAGTCATCTATGCCAGCTTTGACTTGATTCAAGCCGCGACCGATCAATTTCGCTCGGGTGGTGTGAACTCCTTGGTGGCCGAGGGTCATCAGGCGAAGCCGCAGACGAGTTGGCAGAAACGAGTTGCCCTCTGGGTGGCGAAGAAGACCCCAGAGGACTTTGGCTACTTCCGAAGGCGCTGGTCGTGTGAAACCTTGGCCGAGGTCTTGGCCTGGGAAACCGGCACCAAGCGTAGTGCTGAGGCCATTCGTCGCGCCTTGCACCGGATGAACTTTGTCTGGCGTCGGCCGCGGCCAGTCGTCGGACCCAGCGATCCTCACCATGCCGAAAAACTCCAGCATATCCGCGATTTATTGGCGCAGTTGCCGGCCGATGAAACCGCGGTGTTCCAAGACGAAGTCGATATCCATCTCAATCCCAAAATAGGCTCTTGCTGGATGCCGCGCGGGCAACAAACCGAAGTGCG
>JBJMQS010000021.1:0-27994 GCA_045802605.1 Gemmataceae bacterium
AATACCTGCAACGCTGGCAGCATCGCATCCAACTGCATTGCCTGCCGGCCTACGCGCCGCAAACTAATCCGATCGAGCGGGTCTGGTGGCAGTTGCATGAAACACTGACCCGCAATCACCGCTGCCAGACGATCGAGCAATTGCTTGATGACGTTTATGAATGGATCGACCGCGACCGACGCTTCGGCAACCAAGAGTTGTCTCAATATACAATAGCCGCCTGAGGCGCTCCGATCATGAGGAGGAGCTATTTAGTGCAAAACTGGGTTGCGAAGTGACTTTGGTTTGGTGGACCTGAACCGCCTGAAGTGTCTAACCTGTCGCCAGTGGCGATTGCTTTCCGGGCGACCTAGAGAAGTGACCTGATCGGGACTGAACGGATGACTTGTCGCCAGTGGCGACCGCTCTCCCGACAATTTAGCGAAGTGGACCTGAGCGGGATTGAACCGCTGACCTCTTGAATGCCATTCAAGCGGGCCGTGCGCGCTATGATGGTTTTTCGCATCATGCGGGTTCCGTCATGCGTGAGGTGCCCGATCTGCAAACAAACATAACAAACCACTCTTTCAATTTGGAATCTAGGTAAGTTCCGAAGAAAATTCTGAGCATGACGCCCGCCCAGTTAGCCCAATCCTTTTATGCGCACCTCCAGCGCCTCGTTGACGCCGGCAAGCGAAAGCCGGCGACGCTGAGCTATTACCATTCGCAAATTGATCCGTGGCTCGCTGAGCTGGGGAAGATCAATGCCGATCCCGCACAACTGGCGTTGCACGTGCACACGATCGAGGACCTGAAGCCTATCCACCTGGCTAATGGATCGGAAACGTGGCACCGGGTTCAGTCAGTGCAGGCGATGTTCAATTGGGCGGCAAACGATTTGGAAGCCATCAAGACCTCACCATTCAAGAAAGTAAAGAAGCCGCCGTTGGGACAACGGTCCCGTACATTGTCTCGCCGCGACGTCGCCCGGATCCTGTCCGATACCGATCGAGGCTTCCGGCTTTTCCTCGTTACAATGCGGCATACGATTGCCAGGCCCGGGGAAATCCGTCGCCTCCAGTGGAAGCACTTCAATGCCGAGGAGTGTGTGTTTGCGTTGTCCTCGTTCAAGGCAAAAGAGCGACGCGCCGACAAAATGGCCGTCCGGAAGATCCCCCTTGACCTCTATATGCAACGACTGATTAGCGCGATGAAGCGCAATCGCAACCCAGATCCTGATGACTTCATTTTCGTGAATCGCGTTGGGAAGCCGTTTAGCAAAGACAACATCGTTAACCGGATGGGTGGGATCTGTGGGCGGCTCGGCCTGAACAACGGTGAGGGCGAGCGAATAGTTGCCTACAGCATCCGGCACACGTCAGCGACGCAGGCCTCCGCCAACGGAATTCGCGATCGCATGCTCGCCGAGCTCATGGGCCACACTAACCCTCGGACGACCCAGCGTTATATTCATCTAGATACCGAGGCCATGACAAAGGCGATCGCCGCGGCGACGTCACGCCAGCGGCCGCTGAAGGCGGGTTAACAAGGAGGTTGGATATGAAGCGTTTATCAGTGATCGTTGCGTTGTGGGCTGTGATGCTCTCTCTCGGATTTTGGGCGGGCGTTGCGGCCGAGCGCATGGCCGGCAGCAAACGTGAAACATCTAAGTGCGTTTTCGCGACGCTTGAGCAAAACAAGTCCCTAGCCAAAGACTACTACGTCGATTTCTACGCGATGCTCGATCGAATATCGAAACTCGAACGTCGACAAAGCGATGACTACCTTTACATTCGCCAACTGCAACTACAGGTTGGCGGGTTGATGGAAAAGGACTCGCGCAAATAACGCCCCATTGAAAGGAATCAGTCATGGATCGACGAACTTTCTTAGCCTCGGTGCCCGCGATCGCGGCCGCGGCTGTACCCGGCTCAAAGGTCGAGCCAGCATGTTCATTTCCTGAGCCAGCATTTTACGTGCTGACAGTTAGCCGTCCGGTCAGTTGTGCGGCAAGGGACGAAATTAGGAAAGTGTGGGATCGGCTCTGGGAAGGGAAAACACGAAAGCCAATTGTCGTGCTAGAGAAAGGCATGGAGCTTCGCCCCGGGCCATTTCTCGACATGCCAGGGCGTTTTGAAGCATACGCCAAGGCGATCAGAGAGGGATGGATGTCAATCAATGATGTTCGGCGTGCTGAAGGCCTTACTCCAGTTGAAGGCGGCGACAGGTTGAGCTTTCCCGCGCCCAATGAGCCCTCTGGATTTGGGCTTGAAGCGACTCTCAGCTAATCTCTGAGCCTTCCGTGAAGGGAGACGCCCCTGGGGAAATCGGCAATTACCCAGCGGGCGTCTCTTATATCTAAATGAGGCTCAAACCGTGATCGACAACCACGAAGGTTACAGCACTCCACTTCCACCAACGGCCACCGAGTCGTTCGTCATCACGTCGGATGACGACAACAACCTCACGCAATGCCCACTTTCAATTCACTGCAACACAAGCGGTAATCTCGTTTGTTATTTGAAAGACGATGTGATTAACGGGGATTCCACGCCGCGCACATTTGGGCTGACCGCGGGCCTGTGTTATGGCTATCGCGTCAAGCGGATGATGGAAGCCTCGACCGCAGAAATCGTCGGCGTGTCATGAACCTCGGAATTGGGTTGCAACTGAGTTCGTCAGCCGCGGCCGGCGGTGATGCGCCCGCATTCGACATCGCCACCGGCGCGCTCGCCGCGTTCGAGCCGCTGGACCGCTCGCCGGTGTATAAGCAGGTGACCGAATCAGGCGTTAACTCGATAGTTGATTCAGGCGGAGAAGCAATTGTTGATCAGGGCGGTGATGCTATCATTGGCGGCGATACGGTTCGGCTATTCGGCACGATTGACGGAAAATACGATGGTCGGTTCGCGGTCAATGCAGCAGGTGGGTCTACGTATTCGTTCACTCATGCACCGATGGGTGGTCAGGGAGTCGGTGGGAACGTCATCGCATTCCGTAATGACCAATTAACAACCGGGGGCAATCTAGCCCAGGGCATGCAGGGCGTACCGATTGAATCGCGGTTTGCGTTTGGCGATGGGGCGGCTAATGGCTCGCTACAGATGCACCCGGATGGTATCGGTTCCGACGTTGACGGCGGTTATCTTGCTATCCAAGCGCCGGTTGTTACGCCCAATATATTTCGGATGCTGTTCGTTGGACTGATACAAGCCACCAACCATCAGCCAGTCTCAAATACGCCGGATTTGGCAGGTAACCAAGACGGTGGCGTAATCATCCGGCCCGACGCCAGCATACTCATGTACAACAACGTCGGCGGGGCAGTGACTTTGACCGGCATGTTCCCACCATATGTCGCAGCAGGTCCAATCCCTTATGCAGTCCTAATCGAGATTGACCGCGTAGCGCTGACTATTGAAGCGTGGGGGACCGGTGGAGCGCATGCTAAATTAAACGGCGGTGGAGGACATGCCGATCCCGACGCAGCGAATTTCTTAGGCGATCCCCTGACGTTTAATTATTTAATTACCACTCTTCCTAACGACAGCGTAGGCCGCTTCCGAGCGTTCTACTATTACGAAACGCTGAGCGATGCCACTTGGCGAACCAATGCGTCGGCGTATCTCGCGGCCAAGTCTTGGACTGATCACGTGGGTCTCTAATGATCTCGCCACCCAGAGGTTGGACGCATGGAACGTGAAGAGAAAATCGTCGGCCTGGATATCGCTAAGGGCGGGCACAGCCAATCAGTTGAAATCCGCTTTGATCCGCTTACGCGCGAACTCGATGTTGACCTCGCGAGGATCCTCGACCTCGCGAGGATCCTCGACCGCGTGGGCATCCCACCGCAGATGTTCGCCAGCGATCAAGGTTCATTTGTTGCTGGACTGAACCAACAGCACACGCGGCGAGCTAGTCGGCGGAACCACCGACGATAATTCGTGGGTTTTCTAGGTAGATTGGGCTGGCGTTTATTTCCAGATATCTGCGGAAAGTGCTGAAGTCCAACCTCTCGCACTCAATCTGTGCAGCAGTTTGTTTGCCGTTTTTCTTTGGGATCAACTGCCTGAGATTGTGCGGTGGTTGTCGAATCATGAATTCAATTTCTGGCCAAAATGTAACGAGTGCTAACGGACTCAAGCAGGCCATTTGAGCAATGATCTCTAAAGTGCTGCAAGCTGCCGATCGAGACGCGCCTTCCGAGCTAATGCCGATCAGCCCCGGACTGACATTAATTTCAAACGCTGTTGTTAGTTCAACCGATTCTATCGGGGTAACAGCAGTAATCACATCTGCATGCGCAATCCAATTTGCGGCTGTACATTGGACATGACTGACAAACCCGCGAGTCACGAGGGCGTAGCTGATTGGTAAGGCTGGAGTGGAGGTAACAACGAATGAGTCGATGCATTCTGGATCAAAATTGAGTTGCCGCAACAACTCGTTCTCTCGCTTTTGTAGAGCGTGCCATTTGCAGTCTTTCTTGACGCGACAACATGCGACACAATTTCGGCGTATGTAAAGCTCAGTCGATTCGTGCGAGAGCCTGCCAGGCGTCTTTATTTCCGGCTCCGATGAGTTAAGCAAATCAATTTGCACGCGGATAAACTCACCGCGTGGGTCACCTTGCTCGTCGAGCCAGTCGGCATAAACGAGGCGAGCTACGTCATCCTTTGGATTAGCAACGATCGCGGCGATGAATGAAGCGTGGTCAGGCATTGCGGGCCGCACCTTCTTGCCGCGTCGGCGGTATCAACGCTGGTGCCTCTTGCTTAGGTAGAAGCCAATTGCTGCCGTCGTGAGATGTGGCATGGTGCACGGGCACAATCCAGTTGACCACTTTGCCGCATGACAAACACAAGCCGGGCCAAGGATCTCCATATTTGATGTGAGCCGGGCGGCGAGTCGCCGAGTACTCCGCATGGCAATTTGGACACACCACCGTCAAATCATACATGCGATGTCAGTCCTTCGTTCGTGGCACAAGTGTTTGCGCTTCAACGATCTTCAATCCAGCGCCACCAAGCTCGCGATACGTCTCGTCTATGAATTGAAGGAACAGCTTCATGTCGTCTTCCGACAGCCGGTCGCCGGCGAAGTAAAGTTCGATCAACGGTTTGACTTCGCTTGGTGGCTCATTCATCTGCGATCTCTCAATTAGGCTGACGGGCAGCGAGTAGTTTACCGTTGCCGTGGTGAAGCCGCTATTCCCAACGCACCGCGTACCGTGCATCCCTGGTCATCAACCACCTCGCCCCAGCGCCGCGGCCCGCGGTTACGACGCCGCCTGGCGGCGGATCGCGGCCGAGCACCTAGTGCTTGAACCGTTCTGTCGAACCTGTCGGTTCGCCGGCCAACTCGTCAAAGCGAAGCACGTTGATCACATCAAATCTCGTCGAAAAGGCGGCACAAACGACCATAGCAACCTCCGATCGCTATGCCACAGCTGCCATTCACGAAAGACATGCAAGCACGACGGCGGTTTCGGCCACAAACCCAAGCCGGAGGCCGGGATCGGGCCAACAGACTGCCAGGATGGCAGCCCTACCCCCTAGGGGGGTCGCTGAGGTCGGGCGCGCCCCCCGGGACCGCACGCGGGGTCAAACGCAGATTTCCGCAGGTTTTGGTTTTCGCGGGCCCCACGGTTACTTTTGTTCACTGCGGGCCGCCCACCGAAAACTTGACTCGAGTATTCCGGTCAAGTCGATCGACAAATGACTTCGCGCGGCCCGGTCTGGAGCGACCGACCGATGGCCCGACGTGGACCGCCACCCAAACCTTCCGCACTTCGCGAGCAATCCGGCAACGCCGGCCATCGGCGCATCAACCATCAAGAGCCGAAGCCGGTAACGAAGGAACCGCCGAAGCCGGCCTGGCTCAAAGGCCACGCTGCCAAGGAGTGGAAGCGCATCGTGCCCGAGCTCCTGCAGCTCGGGCTGCTCGCCAAGATCGACCAGACGGCGCTTGCGTCTTATTGCCAGGCCACGGCCGAGCTCATGCTCGCCACCAAGGTCCTCGACAAAGAGGGCCGCGTTGTCGACTCATCGATCTTCTCGCGCAACGGCGAAGAGGTCGGCACCAAGCGCCAAGCTCATCCTGCCGTCGGCATTCAGCAGAAGGCGTTCCGGGCGGTCATCACGTTCCTGCGTGAGTTCGGTTTATCGCCGGCGGCACGCGTCCACATTCAAACTGAGCAAGACACTGACGACGCGTCCCATGATGAGCTCGGCGAAGTGCTCCACAAGATGGCGAGCCCTCCGCCCACATGACCGATCCCGTTACGCAGTACGCCATCGACGTCGTCGAGAAGCGCCTGGTTGTTGGTGAGCTAGTTCGACATGCGTGCGAACGGCACTTGCGAGATCTCGCCCGCGGCCCCGAACGTGGCCTGGTCTGGAATCCGACCCAGGCACAAGGCGCGATCGAATTTTTCAAAGTGCTTCGCCACTCGAAAAGTAAATGGCGAGGCAAGCCGTTCGAACTCCAGCCCTGGCAACAATTCTGCGTCGGCTCGATCTGGGGCTGGCGCAAAGAGGATGGCACGCGCCGCTTCCGCCGGTTCCACAATGAGGTCGCTCGCAAGAACGGCAAAAGCACCATGGCCGCGGGCATCGCCCTCGGCTGTGGGATCCTCGACTTCGAAGGGGCCCCGGAAGTTTACGCCGCGGCGACGTCGCGGCCGCAAGCGCGGCTGACATTCAATGAAGCGCACGCCATGGTACGCGCGTCGCCGGCGTTGCGCCGTCGGTGTCATCCCTACCGCGATGCGATCACACTGCCGCGCGGCGGTACATTCATTCCACTGTCCGCAGATTCCGAAAAGCTCGATGGCCTGAATGTGCATGCCGCGGTGTGCGATGAAATGCACGCCTGGCGTGATCGATTGTTGTGGGATGTTCTGGAGACTGCGGTCGATGCTCGGCCGCAGCCGCTGCTCATCATTACGACGACGGCAGGCTATGACCTGCACTCGATTTGGTGGGAGCTCCGTCAGCACGCGATCAAGATCCTGACCGGCGTTGTGGAAGATGACGATGTCTTCGCCTACATCGCCACGCTCGACGAAAAAGACGATTGGACGGACCCTGCCGTGTGGGTCAAAGCCAATCCCAATCTTGGCGTGATCATTGACCCGGTGAAGTTCGCCAAGAAAGTTCGCGACGCAAGAATCACCCCGGGTAAACAGAACGCCTTCAAGCGGCTACACCTCAACATCCCCACTGAATCGGCGTCGATGTGGATCGACATCGAGCTCTGGGACGCGTGCTATCACGATTTCCACGAGGACCTGTTGAAGGGGCAATCGTGCTGCACCGGGCTAGATGTCTCCGCCGTTCGGGATCTCACCGCCGCGGCGCACGTTTTTAAGCCCGAAGATGACGAGACACCCATCATCATTGTGCCTCGATTTTGGTTGCCCCAGGACGATCTCGAGGAACGCGGCCGCATTGACGGTGTCGATTACCAAGCGTGGGCTGACGCTGGCCATCTGAATCTGATCCCGGGCCCGGTCATTCGTCCCGACTTTGTTGAGCGCGATCTGCTTCAGGATGCAGAGAAGTTCCAAATAGATGAGTTGGTCGTGGATCGCTATCTCGCGATGCACACCGCCATGCGCTTCAAAGATCAGGGATTTAACGTCATCGGTTTTGGTCAGGGATTCGCGTCGATGAAACAGCCGGTTATGGACTTTGAACGTGACGTGGCCACTGGCAGAATTTGGCACAACGGCAACCCGATCTTACGCTGGTGCATTGCTAATACGGCCGTCGAACAGAATTCCCCAGGCGATCGCAAGCCATGCAAAAAGAAATCGACGGGCCGCATTGACGGAACGGTCGCGGCACTCATGGGCGTGGGTCGCATCGCGTTGGCGCCGGACTCCCGGTCGATTTATGACCGTGAAGAGGAAATCGATCTGGAGCTCTGAGCCATGAATGGCTGGTGTAATATCAACCTGTGGCAACGGTGCCAGCGGCGCGAAGATGACTTCTTCACTTCGCTCGGCTTGCAGGCATTCACCGGCCTCGAATATTTCAACGGCACCGGCCTGGTCTCGATGGTTCACGCCATTCGCCCGCCGCTCGACGACGGCCCGGTGTTGCTCAAATCGCGGTTCTGGCTGGCCGAGCAAAGTGTTGTCAGTTGTGCCGGCATCGACGAGGCCACGCTGTGGCAGTGGAATCACGGCGGCCACTTGGTGATTTATCCCGGCGAGAAGATCTCGTTTGAGACCGTCAAACTTCGGCTCATGAGCCATGCGAAGAATCTTCGGATCCGCGAAGTCGCGGTCGATCGCTTCTTTGATTTGAACTGTGCCGTTGACCTCGACCGCCGCGGCCTCAATGTCGTCGGGTTCGGTCAAGGCTACACGTCCATGCATCAGCCGGTATTGGATTTTGAATCCGATCTCCAAAGCCGGCGGATCATTCACGACGGCAACCCCGTCTTGGAATGGTGCGTCCGCAACACCGCGATCGAGCGAAATTCCGAGGGCCGATTGAAACCAAGCCGACGACATTCTGCCGGACCGATCGGTGGGGCGATCGCGGCGATGATGGCCCTGGCCAGGTTGCGCCAGGCCCAGACAGTGACCGTCTAGTGTGACTGCCCTCATGGATCGCCCAACATGAGTATCGCAAAAGCGATCGAAGCGCCGGATCAATTCACGATCGACAGCAATAGTGCGGTCGCGTCCAGTGGGGTCAGCTACAGCGTCAACGCGGTTGACGACAAAGGAATCACTACGCTGTTCGGCGGCAGCGAAACTGCCGCCGGCGAAAGTGTGGATCCGTATTCGGCGCTGTGCATTTCGGCGTTCTTTAACGGCGTCAGCATCCTGTCATCGTCGATCGCCGGCCTGCCCATCGACCTGATCGGCCGCGGCCGCGACGGCACGCGGACCCCGGCGGAAGATCATTACATCACGGATTTATTGCTCGATCGGCCCAACCCGGCGACGAGCTGGTATGTGTTTCGCGAAACGCTCGGAGCCCACGCGGTCTCCTGGGGCAATGCGTTCGCGTTCATTGAGCGAGCTCGAGCCGGGCGCATACTCGGCTTGTGGCAGATCACACCCAACCGAGTGAAAATCGATCTCGACGACGAGACCGGATTGCCCAGCTATCTGGTGGACGGCAAAGAGCGGTTTGATTTTCTCGACATTCTGCACGTGCCGGGGCTCGGCTTCGACGGTCTGTGTGGTTATCAGTTGTCGACGATTGCTCGCGAGTCGCTCGCGCTGGCCAAAGCTACGGAAAAGTACGGCGCAAGTTTCTTCGGCAATTCGGCACGGCCGTCCGGTTTCCTGAAGCACTCCAAGACGCTTTCCCAAAAATCTCGCGAAGGCCTCAAGACATCGTGGGAGAAACTTTACAAGGGAAGTGGCAATCAACACAAAGTCGCATTGCTCGAAGAGGGGCTCGACTTCACGCCGTTGACCGTGCCGCCGGAAACGGCGCAGTTTCTTGAGTCTCGTCAGTTTTCGATTGTCGAGATTGCACGCTGGCTGAACCTGCCGCCGCACATGCTCAAGCACCTCGAGCAGGCCACGCAAAACAACATGGAATTCATGGGCACAGATTTCCTGCGTCTGTCCCTCATGCCCTGGATCAATCGTTGGGAAGGCGAGCTGCATTACAAGCTCCTGGGCCCCGAGGAACGCCGCGGCCTTTATTTCCGTCATCAGGTCGGCGGCTTGTTGCGTGCCACCACGCGCGAGCGTTACGAAGGCTATGGAATTGCCCGCCAGTGGGGTTGGCTCTCGGTCAACGACATTCGCCGGCTCGAAGACCTGCCGCCAATCAAAGGCGGCGACACATACTTGTTGCCGCTCAACATGGTGCCGGCGAACAAGCTCGGCGACAACGGCAAAGCGGAATACAAGCTCGTCGATCGCGAAGGCCGGATCCACGAGCCCTCACGCCTGGTCGACCAATACGGCCGTCGCATTGACAGCGTTTACGAAGGAGTCGCAGCGTGACCGCAAAGCATTACCTGTATTCCCACGTGTGGGCAGTTGATCTCAATACCCTCGGCTGGCTGGAGCGTGAACTCTACGGCAAGCTCGGGCATGCCATTGCGCCTCCGGACACGCGAGTTGATCAAGGACCGCAGGCTGGAAGTTATGGCAACGATTACCAGCTCGCCGGCCGCGTGGCGGTCATTCCCATTCAGGGGATGATTATGCAGAAAGATGATTGGTATTTCTGCTGCTCAACCGAGCGATTGGGACAGGCTCTCGATCAAGCTATTGCGGATCCAGCCGTCGATTGCATTGTGCTCGATTGCTACTCCCCGGGCGGCTCCGTCTATGGCGTGCCGGAATTGGCCGCGAAGATCGCGGCCTGCCCGAAGCGTGTTGTCGCTGTCGCCAACCCTCTAAGTGCATCCGCGGCCTATTGGATTTGTTCCGCGGCGGATGAGTTTGTGCTGACACCGTCCGGCCATGTCGGCTCAATCGGCGTTTATTGGTTGCACAGTGACCTGTCTCGGATGTTCAATGACGTCGGCGTAACTAACACGTTGGTGTTCGCCGGCAAATACAAGGTTGAAGGCAATCCTTATCAACCGCTCGGCGACGAAGCGAAGGCTGCGCTGCAAGCCGACGTCGATCACGTTTACACGATGTTTGTCCAGGCCGTCGCCGTCAACCGCAACACGACACCGGAAAAGGTGCAAAGCGGTTACGGCGAAGGACGCATCGTCAACTCATCGCAAGCGGTCGAGCTCGGCCTGGTCGATCGCATCGCGACATTCGAAGAGGTCCTCGCCGGCGAAATCAATCGCGGCGGAGACTTCAATGCCATGGCCGCGGCGCGACAACGCCAGGCGGAAGCCTTCAAGCCAAACGGATAGTGACCACACGGAAGGATTGTTTTTCACGCAAGGAAGGGCGCCCAATGTCAAGCACAACGGAGATCTCGGTCAACTCGATCCAGCAGGACCTGCAGCAGCTGTCCCGGCTGCGGAACGAACTCGACAACCTGAAAGCTGATACCGAGTCGGCGAAGAAGTTGATTCTTAGACCAGTGCGGCAGCAACTCACCCGCCTGGAGAAAAACCACAACACGCGGGCCTCCGGCTTAGAGGACGGCATTGCCGAACTCGAAGCCAAGATCAAAGCCGAAACGATCGCCGTCGGCGAGACGGTCAAAGGCGAGGAATTGATGGCGGTCTATTACAAACCGCGCGTCAGTTGGGACACTTCCAAGCTCGAAGGGATGGCCGTCGCCGTGCCGCAGATCTTGGACGCCAAGGCCGAAGGAAAGCCCTCGGCGCAGATCCGAGAGAGCGCCGGAAGCGGGGGCTAAATTTGGGATCTCGGCCGCGGTTTGGGAAACTCGTCCCGCGTTGAAACCATTGTTTCCCGAACCACGCCCGAGGTCCCGGCATGAGCCGTATTCAGCAACTCGCCAAGGAACGGCAGGCTTTCGTCGAGAAGGCCGGTGCAATTCACAAAAAGGCCCAAGCCGCGGGCCGGTCAATGTCGGCCGAAGAACTCCAAGAGTTCAACGGCTATCACGACGAGGCGGACAAGCTCCAAGAGCAAATCACCAACGAAGAGAAGGCTCAGGCTCGCCAGCAGCGGGCCGAAGAATTCTCTAACTCATCCGGCGGCCGCCGGCCGGGGCTGAAGCGCAGTGACGGCGGCGGCACTGCGGTCGCGGACCGTGTGATTCGCCTCCACTACGCCACCGATCGCCGCACCGGCAAGAAGCTGCGAACGCGGATCATGCCAGGGACCGCCGCACACCGACGCTGTTCTGGCGATTACGGCAAGCGCTGGATGCAAATGTTCCTTGGCGAGGCCACGGCTTCGGCCCTGCAGCTCGACAAAGGGACCAAAGGCGGCTATCTCGCGAGCGAGCGGTTCGTCGCGCAAATGATCAAAGAGGCGGATAACCTCTGCTTCATCCGCGATCTGGCCCGCAAGATTCCGTTGGGTGCCGGCGAAACATCGCTCGGTGCCCCGGGCCGTGCCCAGCGACTCTCGTCCGCACGATGGGGAGCGGAGCTCTCCGATTCCAACGATGACACGTCGCTGAAGATCAACAAGCGCCGGATGGAGCTCAACTATCTGTCCGGCTCAATCCCGGTCTCGCGGGAGTTTCTCAACATCCCGACGATCGATGGCGAAGCGTTTGTCATGGAGGAAATCCTCCGCGACAAGAACGAGCTCGAGGAAGACGCTTACATCAATGGCGACGGCGATGAAAAGCCCTTGGGCGTTTTCTTCCCGTGCGTCGAAGGCATCAACACCGACCGTGATTTCGTTGGCGACAACACCGCGACCGAGCTCAAGTTCAAAACGATTCTGCAAGCGCCCTATCAACTCAAGCTGCCCTACCGGCGATCGAAGGCCTGCGCGTGGTTGATGTCGCGCAACACGATCCGCTACGCCACGAGCTTGTGTGACAGCACTGGCCGGCCGCTGTGGGAAAAGGCCGAACAAAGTCACGAGCCGGCGACGTTCAACGGCTATGCGGTTTACGAATCGGAATATGCCCCGGGCATCTTCACCGCGAACGCCTACGTTGCGATTCTCGGCGACTGGTACCAGTATTGGATCGCCGACGGCCTGGAGTTTTCAGTGCAGCGCCTGATCGAAACCAAGGCCCGGCAAAACCAGGACGAGTTCATTTATCGCCATCGCACCGATGGCGCACCGGTGCTCGGCGAAGCCTTCGTGAGAATCCAGCTCGCAGCATAGTAATCGGCTTGACGCCGAGTGAGTGACAAACCCAGCCCGCCGGCGACGTCGCCGGCGGGCCATTTACGACGAACCAACGAACGCCTCAAACCAACGAATGCCCCGAAGGAATCGACAATGGACCTGCTCGACCGAATCAAACTTGTCCGATGTTCGGGCCCGGTGGTTGCCGGCACCGCGGACGTCAATGGCACCATCATCGACAAGCGCAGCTACAAAGGCGTGATTTTCTTCGCCGACTTGGGCGACGTCGCCGCCACCTGCGTGCTTGAGCTCAAGGCGCAAGCCGCGGCGACCAACAGCAGTGGCGCCATGGTCGATATCAGCGGCGCCACGACTGGCACGATCACGGCTGGCGCCACCGACTGCGACAACAAGGCCATGTTGCTCGACGTGCACCGTTCGACCAAAGGTCGCTACACGCGGCCCGTGCTCAAGCGCGGTACCGCGAACGCCGTGGTCAATGGCATTTGGGCCATTCTTTACAACGGGCCAGTTGCGCCGGTGGCCCTCGCGGCCGACGAGCTGATCCGTGTCACGGCCAACCCGGCGTAACAAACTGATCGCCCCACGCGGAGTGTGAGTTCCAACCCAATTGTTCTGTGAGGTGATCACGATGGCGAAGCACGTCAAACTCAATTACCCGATCTCTCGGCCCGAGGGCCATTTCAAGGCCGGCCGTGTCGTGGACTTCGGTCCCGAACTCAACGCCCACCTGGTCAAACAATCCGAGGCCACGTGGGTCGAGGTTCCCGATCCCGAGCCGGCCTCGGCAGCCGCAAGCAGCGACATGACGTCGCCGGCCGGCAACGACTCCGCACCGATCACGAGCGATTCTGGCAGTGTTCCTCCGTCGACCGAGACCACCAAACAACCTGAGTCAGAACAGGCGTCTCATTCGTCGACGGAGGTTGAATCAAACGACGCTCCCGGGGGAGCGCCCACCTCCGACGAAGCGGAAACGGCGGATGCGACCGAAGGGTCGGATTCGTCTGCGGAGCCCGAGCCGGCCGCGGCGGCAGCTCGCCCAGCTGCGCCGGTGCGCCGGCCGGGCCTGCCTAATCGCCGCGGCTAAGCCAGCACCCGGGTGCAGACAATCTGCACCCAACCCCTCGGTTGTGCGTGAGGTGCAAGCCCCGGGGGGATTGGGTGCAGATTTCTGCACCTGGTCGCCTGGGGGCGAGCATGCCTTTTGATTTGAAGCAAAATCCCGGCTACGGCCTGACGGTCCTGACGGGCCCCGGAATTCCGGTTCTCGACGACGAAGACCTAAAGCTGCGCTGTCATTGCGACGTGCCCGCTTTGCTGCCGCTCTTGGTCAGTCACGAGAAGGCCGCGGTTGCCACGCTTCAAAATCAACTTGGCCGGCAATTCATCGAGTGCGAGTGGTATCAGGTTTGGGACGGATGGCCCGCGGAGATGGCGCTTTGGCGCAACCCAGTCTTGGGCGCCAGCCATCTGTATTACCGGCATACCGATGGCACGCTCATTGAGGCGTCCAGCGAAGATTACGAATGTATCAACTCGCTCGAGCCTGCGGTGATTGTTCCGATCGGCAGTCCCACCTGGCCCAGTGCACCGCGTGCTGTGATCGCGACATTCCTCGCCGGCTATGGACCTGACGCCAGCTACGTGCCCGATGATCTGAAGCAAGCGATCGCCATGCTGGTCGTGCACTACCTGCAAAACCCATCGGCTGTCGTTACCGGCACGATCGCGGCTGAACTGCCGCAGGGCGTGCAGGCCTTGATCGAAACGTTCCGCTATGTGCCTGGAGTGACTTGAGGTGGAGCGACTGGAAGTCGGCAAGATGGATCAACGCATCGAGCTCCGCCGGCCGCGGGAGTTGCCGAAGGTGTCCGGCCAGGCCACGCGCACGAAACAATCCGCGGTGGGATGCGTGTGGGCTGAGGTCGAGTGCACCGGCGGCAATGAAACCAACAACGAAACGCAGCTGCAGAGTTCGCGGACCTACACGATCAAGATCTGGGCCGATCCTCGTTACGACGTCCGAGCTGACTGGCAAATCGGCTGGCGCGGCCGCGATCTGAATCTCACTGGTGTACAGGGAATCATCGGCAAGGACCTGCGGCTGATTTTGACGGCTATTGAACAGGAGGCATCATCCAAATGATCGGCCTCGCCTCCGTCGATGTCAGCCCCACGATCGCCATTTTGACCACCCTCGATCAAAAGGTGCAAAAGCGTTGCTTGCGCAAAGCCGCGACGGCCGGCGCACAAATCGCGACACGAGTTGCCCGGGCGCTGGCACCAATTCGCGTGGTGCACACACAGCAAAAGGTCGCGTATGGAACGACCAGCAAAGGCGAGCGCGTCTCAATGCGTTATCGCAAACAGAAAGATTCGAAAGAGCGGCCCGGGCTAGTCGGCAGCTTGGTCGCCAAAGTCGGAGGCCTGGTCGGCTCGCTTCGCAAACGCACCGAACCGACCCGTAAGATCAAATCGAATTATCGCGGCGGCCTGTTACGCAAATCGATTGGCTACAAGATCTCGATCAGCCGCAGCAGTGGCCGAGTCACCGCGGTTGTCGGGGCCCGAAAAGGCTTCAAGACCACGATCGGTGTTCAGCAGCGCACCGGCCGCAGCCGGCGAGGGCTTTTGCGCCGCCGCGGCAGTGCCGGCCAAGCCTACGTTTATGACCCCAAGCGCACGATTCACTTGGTGGTCAAAGGCGCACGTCGAGGGACACGGCGCAGCGCCCCCAATGATTTCCTGACGCCGGCGGCAAACGCCGGTGCGATCCGCGCAGCCGACGTGCTCAAAGCCGAAGTCTCCATGGTTGCGAGTGCCTTACCGCTCGGAGGCCCATCGCGATGAGCCGGCCTGCGGTCAATGGCGCCAATCATGCGATCGCGTGGTTCATCGAGACCACGCCGGCGGTGGAACGCTTGGCGCAGGGCGGGATCCACAAAGGCACAAGCGGTCAGAACGAAAAACGGCCGTACGTCTGTTACCACGATCAAGGCTCCGACGTAGGCCACTTGCTCTCCGGCGTTTCCGATGGATTGCCGAAGGCTCGATTTCAGATTGAAGCCTGGTCCCAAGACGATGCCACCTGTGAAGAGATTGGCGTCGCGATCAAGGAGCGGATCGAACTCTTTCAACGAGAGCAACAGAAGTGGGCGGGCGCAGTGCGCGTGCAAGCGATCAAAGTGACCGATTGGGAGCATTCAGACGATCCCGACCCTTACGGCGCGGAGAACGCTTGGTGGCGTTATCTGCTCAACGTGGAAATGGATTTCGAGGAGTAAGCCATGGCCGGCGAAGCAGTGATGTCCGTTGGGACAACCCTGGAATATCAATCCGCACCGTCAACCTATGTGGGGCTCACCCAGGTTGTGGACTGCGGATCGCCCGAGGTCTCGCGACCGACGAAGATGGTTTCCGGATTGTCCGAGGTTGTGACCCACAAGAAGAAAGGCCGCTTCGACGCCGGCCAGGCGACGATCACGCTCAAACACTACGGCACCGTTTACAAGAAATTCCGTGATTGGTGTCGCGGTGAAACGAGCGTGATCTTCCGCATGACGACGATCGACGCTGCGACCGAAGTGTTCGAATCGCACGTCGTCAAAGTGGGCCGGCCGATTCCCGCGGATGACCACATTGTTTTCACCGTGACTCTCGACGTCACCGGCGACCCGACCGTCACTGACCCGACATGATGCTGAGCCCCGGCAGGTGCAGATTCTGCACCTGCCTTTTGGAAGTGCAGGACCTGCACCTCTTGATCCATTAGGACTTCGCCCGGCAAAGGATTGCAGACATGAATCAGGACTCGAAAGCCACTCCACCCGAGGAGCTCGATGCGGTGCAGCGAGCATCACTTGACCGCAAGCCGGCCGAGCCGCTTATGTCGCGGGCCGATATTCGCGGACAAACCCAGCGGACCTATCAAACCATTCGAATCCCCGAATGGGAGAACAGCAAGATTCGCTTGCGATCGTGGACGCTGAAAGAACGGATCGCGTTCAAAGCGGCCCATCGCAAACGCAAAGAAGAGGTGGATGAGGAAGTGGCCGAGGCGCAATGCTGGGCCTTCGCCGCGATCATGTCGATTTGCGACGAACGTGGCGAACTGATCATGAAGACGTCCGACGTGGATGACTTGATCGATTTGCACTCCAAAGCGATCGAGCGGATCTACGACATGGTGAACGCGACCAACGCACTTAGCGAGGACGAGGAGACCGAAATCGAAAAAAACTCCTAGACGGCGGCGCCTTCCTCCATCGCCTGTGCATGGCGCTGGGGTGGAGGTCGATCGCCGAAATGGAGGACGGCCTATCGTCGCGTGAATTCGTCGCCTGGGAAATATACGCCAAGCATTTCCCGTTCGGCGATATTCGCGGCGACATGCAGGCGGGCATCATTGCCAGCACGTTGCTGGCGATGAGAGGCGTCAATACGCCGGCCACTGATTTTGTTTTCAAACCTAAAGCCGCGGTTCGCAAAGAGTCTCCCAAGGATCTCTTAAACCGCTTCGCGATGGGTTGGGGTTTGAAGGTGCAAAAGCGTGAGTAATGCGCTTTCGACACTCGCGATCAAGCTCGGCCTGGACGGATCCGGCTTTACTGCCGGTCTGAACAAGGCCAAGGGCGAGTTCAAGAGCTTCGCCGGCGGCATCGCCGGCAAGTTCTCGCTGGGCGGTCTCGGCTCGTTGGGCGGGGTCAGCGGCTCCCTGCTAGGCAAAGCCAAAGACAATTTGATCGAAGCGTTCGGCGGCGGCGGCGCATCACTTCTGAGCGGCGGGATCTCGGCCACGCCCTTGGGAGCCGCGTTCAACGTCGGCAAGTTTGTTTTCGACGGTATGAAGAAATTTGCCGACGAGGCCGAAGAGTCGGCGCAACATCAATTGCAGCAACACGAGAAGGTGCGCCGTCTGGGGCTGACGCAAACCGGTGGGGCGGCGCTTGAGTATTTGGGCCGCGGCAATGCGGACGCCCTCTTCGAAAAACTCCCCCGGCTGAACAAACTCATCGGCGAAGCGGCCAGCGGCAGCAGTGAGGCGGAACGAGTTTTCGCCGGCATTGGCCTATCGGCACGCGAGTTGGCCAACGTTTCCCCCGAAACCGCATTGATCAAAATCTCCAAGGCAATCATGACCCTGGGCTCGACTGCGGAACGCAGCAAAGCCACGCTCGATATTTTTGGCAAGTCCGGAGCCCAGGTTTATCCGATCCTCGAGCGTATCTCCCAGGGGTTTGAAGACGCTCGCGACACCGCTGCTGGGTTAGCGCCGAACGACGTCCTGGTGGCCAAGGCCAAAGACGACGCGGCGCGCGAGCGGCGGATGTCCTTACTGGCAAAAGAGGATGACAACCGCTACGGGTTAGGATCCGGAATTTCCGACGTGATCCGGGAAAGCAATTGGATCCCCGGAAACGAGCGCACCCGGCTGTTGTTTCGTTTGTGGTCGCGCGATGTAAGCAACATGATTTCTGGTGGAGGTATCACCGAGGATGCCCGAAGTGGCCAATTAAAGGCGGAAGCAGATCGCATTGCCCTGCGCCGAAAAGCCGAAAGCGACAAGCACGAAGAATCCAAGATGTCCAAAGGCCTCGTCGATACTGATATCGACAAGGCGATCGATGAATTGAACGCCCGCAAAGGGGCGCTCGGCAAGGACTCCGACGAGCTGGCGCTCATCAAGATTCGCAAACACGCTGAAGTCTTGGGAGTCACCACTGAGAAAATCGCCCAGCTCGAAGCGGTCACACAGAGTTTTCGCAGCGACGCCTTCAATCAATCGTTGGTCGAATCCAATCGCGGCTTAGAAACGCAGATCGCGAATCTCGGTAAAGCCTCATGGGAAGCCAAGCAATACGAACTGTCCGTCGAGGCAGCGGCTCATGGTATCACCCAGCTCGGCGACGAAGCGGATAAGTCGGTACAACGACTCGCGGAATTGGAAGGCAAGAAGCTCGACCAGGCCGCGATGTCGCCATTGGAACTCGCCCAACGGGAGCTCGGCCGGCTTGGCGATCTCAAGAAGTTTGGGGATGTCAGCGATCGCGGCTATGAGAACGGCATCTTCGGCGTCTTGCGTGAGCTCGATTCGAAGGTCAACACGGCCGTCACGCTGCCCTCTGCGCTTGAGGCGAACTCCATTGAGGGCGTTAGCTTCCTGAATAATCAGCGGTACATGGCCGCGACCGGGAGCGGTGGGTCGTTGGCTGACCGGCTGCCGGACCTGTTTCAACGAGCCGTGGATTTGGCGGCCTCCAATAACGAGGAGGCCAAGAAAACCAACGAAGCACTGCAAAAGATCAAAGACAAACTGCCGAACCTCCGCGTCGGAGGCATCAACTGATGCAAGTTACCGACGTCATTGAACTCGGCCCACGCGATTTGGAACTGCAGCTGATGCGGCTCGACCGCAAATATCAGCTGCGGTTCTACGTTGAGACCGATGACCCGCGGGTTGGGCCCGCCCAGGTACTGACCGCCAATCTGGGCCCGGGAAAACGGATCCCTCGCGTCGGCGAGCCGTTGATCCTAGAAAATGAATTCGACGATGGCGTGGCCTGCACAAAGGTCTTGCCGGAGCAGGATAAAGACTTTCCCAAGACCTGGCTTGTCACGGCCCATTACGAATCCGAGACCGCTGATCCTAGCGCCCAACAAGGAACGACCAGCTCCTCCGGAGCCTCGGGTGGCGGCGGCTCCGCAGGCAATCCCTCGCAATCGAATCCCTTGTATGAGCCGCCTACCTGGCAGTGGGGCGAGCAAAGCCTTATTCAAGGCCTGCAGCAAACCAAGGATCCAATCCCCGAACTCATCGTCAATTCGGCGCAGACGCCTTATGATCCGCCACCGCCCGATGAAGTGACACTGCTCACGTTGACTTTCGAACGCAATGAGCGAGAGTTCCGGCCCTATTGGGCGCAAGGGTTCAAGAACTCGACGAATGAAAAGCAATGGCAGCTGGCACCTCCGGGCAATTGGCTTTGCAAGAGCATCACGGCCGGCTCAGCCCTCATGCGCAACCGGATCATCTATTACCGCGTCCGATATTTATTCGTGCACAACGAGCTCAATTGGAAGTTGCGAATCATAGACAAGGGGCCGGATTACTTCGACAGCAACGGCGCTATGCACAGAGCGATGACGCCCACCGGCCAAGGAACCCAAGTCAACCTCAATGGCTTCGGCGGCAAACTGCCCGACGGGCAGCCGCCCAACATTCGCGAATTCACTCGCTACAAGAAGAAAGACTTCAACGAATTGAAGTTGCCCGATATCGCCATCCCCTGAGAAGGAGTTCAACATGGCCGGTCCGAGTGTAATCAATGGAGATTTGCGCGTCCGCGGGTTGTTTACCGCCGAATCAATGGAGTTGCCGGCTGCAAGCGTTCGCAATGCCAGCGTCGCCCCCGACGCGGCGATCGATGCATCCAAGTGCGTGCAACAATACGTGTTCACGCACAAACAAAATGGCAATGTCGCCGTCGCGACGGATCGGCTGCATGTCGCGATCGACGACGGCATACTTCAGGGTGCTCGTGTCGAGATCCGCGCAGCGCCGGCGGCCGCCAACAGCTTCACCGTGGACCTGAAGGTCAACGGTCTTTCCATTCTCAGCAGCCCCCTGACGATTGATCATTCCACCGCAGTCGATACGCCGCTCGATCTGGATATCGCGACGCCGGAATACCTCGCCAACAATCGCATTGATGTGGTTATTGCCGCGGTCGCCGGCACTTCGTTCGGCTCGGGACTCTATGTTCAAGCCACGACTCGCGAAGGCCCGGGCTAGTCAGAGGACGTCATGGAAGGCGTATTGCTTGATGAGAAGAGTGTGGAGCGGCTCGGTCGCACCGTGCGTGAGGCCGAGGCCGATCCCGGTCCGGGCCGACGTCCCGACCCGCAAGCGGTACTGCCCAACTGGCAGCACGTGCGGATCACCGGCCCCAAGATCGCCGGCGGCTCGGGCGATAGCTCGGGTTCTGGCGGCGGCTTGGCCTATTACCCGGGCGTGGTTGTCGTTTGGGATGCTGATCAGCAGAAGGAGCTCGTGCTCGGGCAAGTGTGGGCCCGCCACCTCAACGACGAGCCGTTGCCTCAGGGGTTTGCTCGCGACATGCGGCAATCCGGCATGGTGAAACTCAATGACGAGATCCGGCCCTTGTTTGTGACCTCCGCCGGCGGTGCCGGTGGTGCGGGCCAAATCGCGACGTTTCTTGCCTGTGCCTCCATTCAAACGGTGGTACTTTGATGGCGTTCCCACGACCGTCTTGCGGTTGCGCGAAGAAGATTGGTTCGTGCCCGGGCCGATCGACGCGGCCGCGTGCGTGCCTGAGCCAACTTGCCAGATCGATTGCGACCAAACCGGCCCGTCGGCGTCGGTGCCCCCCGAGGGCTATTGCTCCGGCGATTTCGGCCACGCCAATCCGCCCTCGGGCGCTTGTTCATACGACCCCAATTGCATTCCGCACTTCTATTGGCTCAAGATGTTCAATCGCATTTCCGCGTTATGCAGCAACTACGGCACCTATATCGGTAGCCTCTTCACGCCGCCCCCGCCAGTGAATCCGCTGCCGCTTTTTTCGTTGTGCGGATTACTTCCGTGCTTACAGCGCCTGGTCGCCATCACCGAGCGCGGCACGACGATTTGTCGCAGCGCCTTCGATCCGGAAAACTGTAACGATCGGTTTGGCCCACTCGGCAGCTACGCCTACATCTGTTGCACGATGTACGGCTGGTGGTTCCAACACATCTTCGACAACTGGGCCAATTGGGGCTTGGTGATTACATCGCTCGACTGCCTGGGTATTGCTGTGCCCGAGCCGCCCTTGCGATTGAATCTGCAATTCAAAACCGTGCGAATGCGGCCGGGCGCTTACCGAATCGCATCGCGCTGTCGTGACATCGTGCTTGGGGAGGTGTGTACGCCATGTCCGACATAGCCGCGCTAGCGGTCACCGCGCGAGGCGTGCCGATCGAGGAGGAACTCGACGCCTGGTGCCAGCTCGACGAGGAGTGTTGCGGCGAAACCTCGGTGTTGGGCTGCAACGGCGCACAGTTTCCTGATTTGTTGTTTGTCACGTTGACTGGTTATTTGCCGCCAGATGTCAGCGCCGAGGGCTGCGCGTTCAGCTACACCGATGATCCCACCGGCGCGAGCACGGTGAATCCCGTTTTCCCTGGCGTGAGCATGACCAATTTTTCGGCCATGAAAAACGCCAGCTATCGCATGAAGCGGGTGCACAGCGCAGTGGTGGACGTGCCAGGCACGTATTCCTCGAAGCACTATTATCTGCTCGCCGATAGTCAGCCGGTGGGTTATGACACGCAGTTCAGATGGGATTACACCTATTCGCTGCCGGGCTACCTCGGCGGGCCAGGTTCAAACTCGGAACTCATTCAGCCCTTCATCGTCAGCTCAACCACCGGCGGCGGCGACGTGTTTCCGCTGTTCGATTACGGCGGGCCCGCGAGCCCCTCGCAGCCGCTCATCCTCGCACCGACCAATTGCTCCTGGTATCGACCCTGCGAAGCGAACTTCGTTGATGCGTATTGGTTTTTGCCGCCCAGTGGAATCGGAACATTCAATAGCGATACGTGCTACAACGCCATCTCAGTCAGCGAGGCCTTTGGCACCCCACCCGAATTTTGGGTCATGGCTCTGACGGGGGCAGCCGGCGTCTACGTCCCGGGTGTACCCAATTGGTGGCCACCCCCAGGCGGTACCTGCACACACACCTATACTGACTCGCCGGGGCCATTTGTTATTCGTTGGCAGGATTTAGGCGATGTATTGGCATCGCCACCGACTGAGCATGTGAGCGATTCTTTCACGTCCACCTCCACCTATACGGTCACAGTCGAGAACAGCGGCCCTTCGATGACCGTGCGTGTCTGGCAGCAGATCTTGCTCGTGATTGGCTGCGAAGGCACGAGCGAAGCCGAGGCGGTCCCATTCATCAATTGCCAATTTTTCACGGTCATTACTTTTCGCACGATCGGCAAGTCCACCCGCACCGTAACCTGGACCGCGAATGTTTTTGATTCCACCTCGACCGACAGCAATGGCGTTACGGTCACCAAATTGGACATGGCCGGCATCGGCTGGGATTATCAAGGTAGCCTGTCACCGCTGAAATACTGGTCTGCGCCCGCGATTACCGAGCACGAGATCGGCGGCGCGGAATCCTCGGTGCACCTTTACAACACGATTCGCTGCGCGATCAAGGTGAACGGCGGCGCGGCCTGGACTGCGCCGGGCCCAGGAGCCTACGCCGGCTTTCCATTCATCACCGTCCCTGGCCCAACGGCCGACAGTCTCGACGCTTTGGTCACTCTTTCGCCATGAGACACAAGCGCGGCGACTGCCCCGGTTGGCATTCGAAACGATATTCCAAGGACCAATGCCGGCCGTGCCGCAATGAGGCCAATCCCGACACCTATCTCAAAGACGGACCTGTGCCCGCGGCCGCGCCTCTGCCCTCTTCCGCCAGCGGTGCCATCCAAGTCGTGGCGTCGCGGCGAATCTGTTTGAACCTCATCGCCAATTCGCAGCATCGCAACGGCCGCGGCGAAACGGTGGATCCGCAAGGAGTTGCACAGACCTGCCAAAACCGCATTGCCTGGGAGTGCAAGATCCACGGCACCGTGACTCTGGGCGTCGAATATGGCGGCTTTGAATGTTGCGACTTGGGGCAATGCCCCGATGATACGCGGCGGCGGCCGCCGACGGTGCTGACACCGGAGGTCGCTGCGGAGCTCGCCGCGATCGCGGGCCCGGTGGTGCCGCGCACGCCGGCCGAGCTCGACGCCTGGTGTTCGTCGCCGGCGGTGCAAGACGCGCACCGTTTCGCGGCACGACAATATTTGGAACAGCTGCCGTCCTATCCCGGCGATCGCCGCGGCCGCGGCATTGTTCTCGCCGGCGGCGGTCGCTATGCGCCCGGCAATTATCTGCACATCCGATTGCTGCGTGAGCTGGGTTGCATGCTGCCGGTGCAGCTGTGGCACCGCGGCTCGGCCGAGCCCATTCCTGATTGCATTCGCGAGCTCGCCGGCGTCGAGGTGATTGACGCGGAAACGCACCCATTGCGATGGCAGTGGCGGATCCTCGACGGCTGGCAATTGAAAGCAATTGCCGTACTCAATTCCGGTTGGCTCGAGGTTTTGTTTTCCGACGCCGACAATTACCCCGTCAACGACCCAACATCTTGCTTCGCTCACAATCCGCAAGGCGCTGTGTTGTGGCCGGACGTCGATGGACAAGACGGCCGATTGGATTGGTCGATCTATGGCGTTCAGCCGCCGGTACCGAACATCGGCGTCAACGGCGGCTCGTCATTGTTCAACGTCGAGCGGACCTGGCGAGCGCTGAATCTAGCCGTGTGGTTTGATGCGCATTCCGATTTCTATTACCGCACTGCCGGCTATGGCGATCAAGACACGTTGCGGGCCGCGTTCGTCGTCACCGGTACGCCATTCACGATGTATGCCACGCGGCCGAAGGTGATGGAGTCAACGTTCGTGCTCGTGCAGCCTGGTCCCACAGGGCAGCCGATGTTCGTACACAGCATCGGCCGCAAGCCTGAGCCGCAAATGGCGTGGATCCCTCTCATAGCGGAAGCGACCGGCATCGAGTGGGCCGAAACCCGCGTGCACGCGATTCTTGATGAGTACCAATTTTTGACCACTTCGAAACGCCGCAGTGCCTAGCGAATTATCAGATTTTCCCGGCGGCGGCCGCCGCTGAATGAGCCCGCTAAATTTGGGCTCGCGTAGGCGGGTGAAGTAAACTCTGCGGACCTTTGTAGTACTACGTCCCGCGGGAGGTTTCATGTGAACGGCACAGAAAATCGACTCTGGTTTGTTGCGATCCTTTTGGTTGTGGCCTTCTCTTGCGGATTCAACACCTGGGGCAACTACCAGCTCGCCGGCGAGGTCAGCTATTTGGCTCACCGGCCGGTCAGTGAATTGCCCTGCCAGTGTCGGACCAACCCTAAACCGATCTGCCCGTACACGCCGGGCGTGTTTCGCAACGGCCGTACGTTCGGCGAACAGCAGTAGTCAGTTAAACAGTCAAGCCCACGGAAGGGACTGATGATCAAACTTCTGATTGCTAACGTGGTTCTCATGTGCGCCGCGATGGCTGCCATCGCATCGCTATTTGTCATCGATCCGCTCTGCGGACTGTTGCTCGTCGCGATCAGTGCGGTGACTGAGTATCACGACGTCATCATCAAGAAGATCGCCGCGACATTGCCGTTCGGCGAAACATCCATCGAAAACGCACTGATTGTCCTTGTCGTAATCGGCCTGATCTTTTGCTTCGTTTGGCATCCGTTGCTGATGGCGGCAATTTGTGGGACTCGATTCGTGGTTGTGCGAATCGGCACGTCCTCGCTGTTGCCAAAGAAAGTGGCTCGGTTCTTCGATCTGTAACCGGGCAACTCTACGCCAGGAGAGTAAATGCGGAAAGACGTCGCCATTCTGTTGATCATCGCGGCCGTCGCTGGCGTGATGTACGTCAACGACAGCATGCCACCCTGGCTCAAAGTCGCTCTCGGGCTTGAGCAGCTCGCCAATCAGCCGTTCAAGATTCCGTTGCCCAACATCATTCCAATGCCCGGGCCGCGGCCACAGCCATCACCCAATCCGCCATGCCCCGGCCCGGGGCCCTGCCCAGGACCTGGCCCATGCCCCGGCCCGGGACCGTGTCCTCGGCCGAGCAGCTTCGAACAAAAGGCCGAGCAGAAAATCGAGCAGCAGGTCACCTCGGCGCTGCCGTCATTTCGGTACGGGCCGCGGCCGCAGCTCAATATCGGCGAAACATACACCGCGCTCGGCAAGACGGTCATGACGAGCTTCGTTGTCTCCGGGCCGACACTCAATGGCGTCGAGGTCGCATGCGACCTGCCGCCCAAGCGGCACTTGCAAAACACTGGTGGATCCGACGGCGCTGGTCTGTGCGTGTTCACGTCGATCGACATGGCTGCGGATTGGGCCAATGAGCAGGTCCTCGTCGGCTTGCGCGATTGGATGCGTCAACATCCCGGCGGCGGCAACCCCGAGAAGGTGGACGCGGTAATCAAGCAGATCGCCGCGGAGCGGGGCGTGCCAGTTCCGCATTACGTGCAGATCACCAATGGCGATCGCGAGTTCTTCAAGTACTGCATGCAAACCCGACGCGTCGTTTGTGTGACGTATTCGGGATCCGATGGCATCTATTACCGCGGACCGGTGGCACACATGGTTTGCATGATGTGTTACGACGAGGTCAACGATCGCGTCGCATTACTCGACAACAACTTCCCCGGGCAATTGCTCTGGATGAGTTGCAACGATTTCCTCAAGCGCTGGGATGGTTGGGCACTCGCCCTGCTTCGCCCCGGTCCGCCCCCCGTTCCCATTTCCGGAGCTTCGAAGATGGACTGCCAAACCTGCCCGAACTGTCCTCCGCCGGCAATGGTTGCCCCGATGAACCCGGGCTGGCCAGCGGCGAAGTATGACTGGTATCAAAATCCTTATCGCCCCGGGCTGTGGTATCTGCAGCGCGAAGGCAAAGTCGTGGGTTGTTACTCGCCGACCGAGGACACCTATTGGGACGTCGACAACTACGGCGACTATTCCAAGGCATTGCCGCCAATCCCGGTGCCGCGCATGGCGTGGCCACAATCGACCAACCGCGTTGAGAATCACGGCATCCTCGATCGCCAAAAGAAATTGGCCAACGATTACACGCTCGATGGCGTACCGATTTCGCGCGACAGCTTTTACAACTCGCTGCGAGGCAAGCCGTCCGGATCCACTACCACGTGGGGCCCGGCGATGATGCCACAGCCGACGTCGCCGGCGATCCCCAATACGAGCGGCATGTTTTGGTTGTCGATCGCGGGCGGCACACATGTCGATCGAGCGAAGGTTGTGCACGACCTTGAAAACCATCCCTCGCTGCAACCATTCAAACGCCTGGTGCAATACCAGGCCTATGCCGCCGGCGAGTGGCCGCTGGAAGTGGGGCTGATCTCCAATGGTCGGCCGACGATTCAATTGCTGGCGCCGGAACGAGCCGACGGCAAGGCGGTGGAACTCGATCGCCTCGACAATTACCCCGGGCCGGATGGCCTCGCCCATTGGATGACGCAAGCGATTACTGCGGTGAATCCGGAAGCACTCCGCAATCCTGATAACAGTTACGATCCTGATGCATACAAGCGGTCGAAGCTCATCGGCATGCCGTTCGATGTAACCACTTTGCTTGTCGGCGTCGTAGTGATCGTGCTACTTGTGTTCCTAATCCCCCGACGTCGCTGAGGTGCCCATGCGATATGATGCTTTGATCTTGTTGGCCGTCGTCGGAGTCATCGTGCTCTGGCGGCGCTGGCCGGACGTTTGTACGGCAATCGTCAACGCCGGCCTCAAGCCACCCCGCGGCCCCGACCCGACTCCGGTCGAGCGGCTGCATCCGATCATCCAGCCGCCCACCAATGCGGCCCAAGCCACAGCCGCGGCCGCGCCCGGCGTTTCCGATGTTCGGGACGTTGTGACTCAGACGCTCGGCCGCGCTTCGCCCCGAGGGACGTGATGGTTAATCTCGCCCAATTCAGCCCCGAGGTTCAGGCCAAGGCGAAAGCCTTGAGCATGGTGTATCGCGAGCGGGAGGATCTGCTCGCGAAACAAGACGCCGCCGAGCAAGAAATACTCGCAGTCTTTGATAGGATGCGAAACTTGCCGACGGCACTCAGCGACTGCGACGCGCGAGCGAGTCAACTCCTCAATGAGTTGACCAACGACATCGCGAACGAAGTCGCCGCCCAGATCGTCCCCGCCCCAGCTGCAGCAGGATAGGCAGCTGAGCCCAGGTACTCGAGGGATCGAGCGATGGAAGGCACCTTAGCCAAAGCCGCCCCGCGCGAGCCGATGAACCGCAATGCACTCGAAGAGCGTGCACTGCGGGTATTGGAGTTTGCGTGGGGCACTCAGGCCCTGGACGTGAATTGTGACGAATACGGCCGCTTGATGCGGTTCTTATTCCCGCGGAAGTTCCGCAACGAACGCGCGATCGCGCAGCGGATCAAACGACTGCGCAACCGCAAGAAGGGGCTGCTGAATGCAGTCGCCTAAGTTAGCGGGGTCATGGACGACCCCGCTGACATGGATTTAACACGCCGCGCCATGCACACCGCAAACGCCCATGAATAAAGGTGTCATCGGCGCGGCCGTGTTTTTGCTCGAAGGACTCACAACTTGACTTACATCAAGAGGACTCGCCAATTGCCCCTCGGGGGGGGGGGGGGGGGGGGGGGGGGGGGGGGG
>JBJMQS010000022.1:0-2767 GCA_045802605.1 Gemmataceae bacterium
AGTGGTCGGACTCCACCAATGAACGCTATGTTCCTGCTTCGGCAGCTGCTGGCCCGGCCAAAATGAGCAGTCCTCTCTCGAAGCCCGCCAGCGCACGAATACCGCGGGCTTGGCCCAGCGGCAATCGCGCCGATTTAGACTGTGCCGGCTGGCTACCAAAAGTTGCATCCAGCCGGACCGAAAGCAGCGGCGACATGCCGTCCTCAAGCGAAGGGCTGCGAAACCCGGCGTAGAAAATGTCACCAAGGACCGCGACCCCTTCGATCGTGAGTCCATTGCGTTCGAGCCGTTCGTCGAGGAACGGCTGGAGACTAGGTTGGGCAGCGATGACCGGGCGCAGTTTAGAGGAAGCTTCCACGTCGAGCACGTCCTCTTCGCAAAGCTCCTCTCCTGACCCCGTTCTCAGCCGGATTCGAACTACCTGGCTGCTAGCTGCTATGCGCGCAGCGATTTCATCTGCATTGAGTTTACGATCCTTGTCGCGAGGATGTCCGTGCGAGCCAATGACATAGAATGAACCGTCAGCGTAAGCGACGCCCTCGCCATCCAATTCGCGAGCGTGGCGATCGAGCTTCTTGCGACTCAGCCGAACGATATCTCCCGCCTTCAGTTCACCCTCACGAACGCTCACAAATGAGCGGAATCCATCTCATCGTCGATGACCATGCAGGCGCGTGGAAGCCTTCTCCGGTGCAGGCGATCGCGCTGATATTCGTGCTTTTTTTTGGACCGAGCGTCTTTTTGACTTCCCAGACGCGGTGGTCAGCAGGCAGATCCTGTGCGGCAGAACTCACCGCGGCCGCCTGATCAGTTTTGCGTACTTCATTTGGGCCCGCCAGAATGAGACGAGACTTTCACGCCACACATCTTCTGTCCAGGACTAGCATCAAGAGGCACGCGGCACGCGGGAACGGGCAGATGTATGCTTTGACTTATATCAATGCAGTCCCCTTTTTCGATCCAATATGATGAAGCGGTATTGTGCCGGGCGGGTGCTCCGCGCATTACGTTCACCCGCCCTGTGGCCTATGAGAAGGATAGCACATGCGCACCTTACTTATTTCGACAGTTCTGATCGGCGCCTTGATCACCACCGCTGCTGTGGAATCAGCGGAGGCCAAAGGCTGCATAAAGGGCGCGCTCGTAGGTGGGGTGGCCGGGCACACGGCGGGTCACGGCGTGCTCGGTGTCATCGGTGGCTGCGTTGCGGGCCGCGCTGTGGCCAACCGAGCGGCACGCCAACGAGCGCTGCGGGTTCAAGCGCAACGGCAGCAAAATTCGGGCAATCTCGGCATTGGGCGGTCTTCAGGCTACAATCCGGGCAGTACTTCACAAACGCAAGGATACGCGCCGCGCGTAACACCAGGCCCCGGAACAACGCAGACCTATGCGCCGGGAACCTTCCGCCAGCAGTGAGGGAGATGATCGTCCTACAAACCGGACTGACCTCTAGCAGGCTGTTGAAGTAGGCCTGCGCTTGAGACGTTTTGGTGGCGTTCACTTTGGGCGTAGCGGTTTATGCTGGCAGTGCGACTGGCCTGTTCATCGAGTGGTCGGCGGTTTGGGGAGCGGCGCTCTCGGGTCAGACGGCATTTTCAAGCAGCTTTGGCAGGCGCACGAGATTGTAGGCCGCGGCTGCGAAGGTGAAGGCCCATCCAACGCGGTTGGTCCCGCGCAGCATCGGTCGCCGCATCCCGCCGATGCTCTTCATCCAGCCGAACGCTTCTTCGATCCGCTTGCGGATGCGCTGGCTCGCGACATAGCCGGTGTGGCGCGTCGTGCGTCCGTCGATGGTGGATCGGCCGCGAGGGCGCCTCACGTTCCGGGCGACATGCGGGCGCACGTTCATGGTGCGCAGCTCGTTCACGAAGTCGGCGACGTCGTATCCCTTATCGGCGCCGAGCGTCACACCGATCGGACGATCCGCCCGCGGTTCGATCATCGCCAGTGCGGCAATGCGTTCGGCATGGCCGTCGGCTGGCGTCAGGCAGGCATCTACAACGAGCCCGCAACGGTTCTCCATCAGTGCATGACCGAGGAAGGCGAGCTTCGCCTCCATGCCCGGACCTTTGCGGTAAAGCTTGGCGTCGGGATCGGTGGTCGAGGCATGCGTCGCGTTGGAGCGCGTCTCGCCGCGGAAGTTTGTCTCGGCGTTGCGCCCGCCGGAGGCCGGAGGTGGATCGTGCGGGCCCTCGATCGGCGCGTCGATCGGCTTTACACTCTTCATCGACGCCCATGCCTGAACAAGCGTCCCATCGACGCTGAAGTGCTCGGTGGACAACAGCCGCTTCACCTTCGGTCGTGCCATCAGTGTTGTGAGGAACCGCGCCGCGACGGCGCCCTCCAGAAGCCGGTCGCGGTTCTTCGAGAACGTCGAATGGTCCCATACCGGCTCGTCGACACCAATACCAATGAACCAGCGAAACAGCAGATCAAACTCAAGCCGCTCCATCAGCTGGCGCTCCGAGCGCACCGAATAAAACGCCTGCAGCAGCATCGCCCGCAAAAGCTTCTCCGGCGCAATAGAAGGGCGCCCGGTCCCGGCATAGAGCGCCGCAAACTCGCGCTCCATCGCCGCAAGCGTCTCGTTCACGAGCAGCCGGATCGCGCGCAGCGGATGGTCCTTCCGTACCCGCGCCTCGACATCGACATAGCTGAACAGAGACCCCGTTCTATCGTCCGATCCGCGCAAATCAGCCTCCCTCGACGAGGAGATTGAATCACGATCATGCCGAGGAAACGAGCGACTTCTTCAACAGCCTGCTAG
>JBJMQS010000023.1:0-28887 GCA_045802605.1 Gemmataceae bacterium
AATACCTGCAACGCTGGCAGCATCGCATCCAACTGCATTGCCTGCCGGCCTACGCGCCGCAAACTAATCCGATCGAGCGGGTCTGGTGGCAGTTGCATGAAACACTGACCCGCAATCACCGCTGCCAGACGATCGAGCAATTGCTTGATGACGTTTATGAATGGATCGACCGCGACCGACGCTTCGGCAACCAAGAGTTGTCTCAATATACAATAGCCGCCTGAGGCGCTCCGATCATGAGGAGGAGCTATTTAGGTCCCAAGACCAGTAAACCACATAGTTCCCATCAGCGCTGATCTGGGGCTGATAACACCACCCGGTGCTTCCAACTGTGGGCACTCCGGCCTGATGACTCACGACAGTGTTAGCGTTGGTCATGCGATCATAGAGGAATATGTCGCGCGATCCGTTGTTGCCCTGCCCGTTGGTATCAATAAAGCTCGAAACGAGATCGGTCGCTGCGCTAGCAAATGCAACATATCTGCCATCATCGGTGATGTACAAATAGTAAAGCTCGAACGGGTTGCCGGTGCCGCTGGTGTCATTAGCTCCCAAGGTCGCGCTCGCGAAATTGTGGCTGACTAACACGTTTTGCCCCGTAACGCGATCAAACAAAAAGATATCGGTACCGGTGGAATTGGTATCGCCAGGACCATTGCCATCTACGAATCCCGCCACGAGGTTTGTGGCATAACTGCAGTAGGCAATGTATCGCCCATCGGCGCTGATGACGGGCTCCGTGCTACGGTCGTTGCCAGTTGTGGTCAGGCCGCCGGAGGCATGGCTGACCAAAACAGTCGTATGCGTCTGCCGGTCGGTAAGAAAGACCTGGGAGCTAGTGCTGTCAACGGGTGCGATGTTAACTTGACCCGCGACGATGTTAATCGCCGCACTTGTGAATACGACGTAGCGGCCATCGGGAGTTTGCTGGACCCAATCGCTTTTGCCACCGGGTGAGAGTGAGGCGGTCGATCGCGACGACACTAAGACCGTTGTGCCCAGCGCGTAATCTCGGATGAATACATCGTCACTGCCATTGGTATCCAGCACGCTACTCATCATGTCGCTCGCGGCCGTCTTCCATGCAAGGATGGTGCCATCGTCGCTCAAGCTGCACCAACGGGTCTCGAGATTGCCGCTCGCTGTGGCCGAACCGTTTTTGCCGCTGACCAAAGTGGAAAGGCCTGTCGTCCGATCATATCGGTAAAGATCGTACGCAGTGTCTCCATTCCCGTCTGTGAATCCTGGCACCAAGTCGGTGGATCGACTTCCGAATATGACCACGCTCCCATCGTTACTGAGACTGGGCATATGCCCCCGTGAATCCCCATTGGCCGAGACTGTCATTGAGCCGACTTGGTGACTAACCAAAGTGGATTGGTCAGTAATGCGGTCGTAGAGGAATACGTCGTATGATCCAGCGACGTTGCCATCGACAAACCCCGTGACCAAGTCAGTGGCCGCGCTCAAAAATCCCACGTAGTTCCCGTCATTCGATATCGTGGGAAAATTTGACATGGCATTCCCCCCACTTAAGGGATTGCCCTTTGAATGGCTGACGAAGGTCAATTGTCCGGTATCGCCATTCCACAAATAAACTTGACCTGATGTTCCGGTCGAACCCGCGACGAGGTTGGTCGCCTTGCTAAAAAATACGACCCATTTGCCGTCGGCGCTCATGCTCCCATCGCTGCACAACCCATTGCCACCGTATGGAACTGTATTGCTGGAGCGCGAGACCAAGACATTACTGCCGGTTTGCAGATCGAACCGGTAGATATCGCCTTTGCTCGTCGATGTGGTCCCTAAGAGATTCGATTCTCGGCTGAAATAGAGAACGAATCGGCCGTCCGCGGAGATGTCATAAGGAATTGCCGAATCGTTGCCGGGATTGCTGGCGCTACTCTGCTGATGATCAATCAAGCCAATTTGCCCGGTTGTAGACTGATAGACATAGGCATGAGCAAAGGGCGCATAGGATTTACCATTCGCGTTTGGAAAGTTCGCCACCAGATTGACCGCTTGGCTTGTAAAAGCGATCACCTTGCCGTCAGCAGAAATTGCCGGACTGGTAGCATTAAACGAAGATGCTTTCAGCGCACCGTCATATCCATGCGATACGAGCACTGAAGTGGTCGTGGATCGATCATATAGAAAAATGTTCCGCGTTGGGCCGGAGCCAAATGAAAGACCCGGCACTAGATCGGTTGCATCGCTGGAGAATGCGACGAACTTGCCGTCTGCGCTAATCGATGGACTATATGAAGCGCGGTCGCCAGCCTTCAGTATCGAGCCGCTCGCATGGCTGACTAGCTCAGTCGAATTGGTGGTGCGATCGTAAACGAAGATGTCTTGGCTGCTATATGTTGTCGATTTGCCCTAAAAGGAGATTCGCCGCCGAGCTAGTGAAGACGGTATATCGGCCATTGGCGCTCATGGTGCGATTGGCGGGCAGAGCGCCCTCAATCGGATCGTAATTGACGTACGAAGGACCGCCGCCCGTATCAGCATAAAGTGAAGAGTTTGTTTGGCTCAGTAGGGAGTTGACGCTCGCCGGGGCAAGCCGATCCTCAAGCCGAGTCAGGTTGCCAACGAGGCGACGCCGGTAATGGACGCGACTGGCCATACGGACGATCCTAACCAAACCAGCGGGAAACAACAATCGGTGCTCAAGTAACGCCGCGAAGTTCCGCTTCGCGGCAGTGCGTTCCCAAGCGAGCGACGGTCCGGCGAATGAAAAAGCCCGACATTTTTCTTTGACATCGACCGCAAAATATGAATAAGTTCATTGGCCGCATTCGCGCGGCCAACACTTCGCTCGCTCGGTACCACGAGTGATCAAAAGCCAAACCCTATCAGATCAGCCGAGGCGCGTCTCGTCTGCATTCTGATCGGCAGCGGCTGAACAAGGCGAGGAGCATTCAGTTTTATCCCCTCCCTTTTAGGGAGGGGATAAGAAGAATGCAACCGTGCACGGAAGCGCATTTGAACTTGTAGGAGACTGCTTGGGTGATGCGGGCGCACAACTAGTTCGCCCTAACTGCGGTCGTCGCAGACGAACACCACCACCACTACTACCACCGCAGCGACGACCGGGCGGCCGATTTCCACCGCTCGCCCGGAGTGCCGCCCATTAACTTGAGCGGCGAGCTTCGTCAACTCCCACAAAGAGGCGTGAGAGGAGCAAGCGCTCCCGCTCGGCGAGGAAGATTCACCAACAACAACTCAAACGCCCACTTCGTCCGCATCATCCCAGGCACCGCTGCGCGCAGACATTAGGTTGGGAAAGGTGTCAGGCACATCGCGGCTCCCCACACCCGATCGAACGCCGCGCATAGACTAAGCCTGCCCTGAAAGGACTCCCGTGGAAGAACCGAATGCAGTCAGCGCGGCCGACACGATCAGCCTGGCCAATCAGCGGCAGGCGCTCGAAGTCGTGTCGCAGTCGGTCCTCGGCTTGTGGGAAGTGGTCAACAACCTCACGCGGTTGCGGCCCACGCATCAGCAGTTCTACCGCGTCACCATTTTCGGGTCGGCTCGGGTCGGGCCCGGCACCTGGGTGTATGACGCCGTCGCCGATCTGGCGTTTGCCCTGGCGCAGATGGGCGTTTCCATCGTCACCGGCGGCGGGCCGGGATTGATGCAGGCGGCCAACGAAGGGGCGGCGCGGGCCGGGCCCGATGCCATGCAAGATTCGCTCGGCATCCGCGTCGATCTGCCCTTCGAGCAATCGACAAATCCCTATGTCGGGCAAGCATTTACGCACAAGACGTTCTTCTCCCGGCTGCATCACTTTGTGCTCGTGTCCGATGCGTTTGTGGTGGTGCCCGGCGGAATCGGCACCCTCTTGGAACTGTCGATGGTGTGGCAGCTACTGCAAGTCCGTAAGCTATATGACACACCGCTCATTGTGATTGGGAAGATGTGGGCGGAACTCGTCCATTGGACCAAAGATTATATGACCGAGCCCGGCCTGGAGTTGGCCGGGGCGGCGGACCTCGACATCCCCACCACGGTGGATACCGTCGAGGAGGCGGTCGCGATCCTCGGGCCGCATTATGAAGCCTGGAAGGCGAAGAATCAGTAAGGCGGCGGGCGATCCAAGCACTGCTCACCCTATAGGAGATGGCCGTGAGTTTTTCGCTGGGCGATCCTGATATCACGGTGGCCAACATCCGCCACAACGCGCCGCCCGCGGTGCTTTACGAAGATGCACTGCGCGACGATGGCGGCGCGCTGTGCGAGTGCGGTGCGCTCGTGTCATACTCGGGCGGCAAGACGGGCCGCTCGCCCAAAGACAAGCGCATCGTCCGCAATCCAAAATCCGAGGACGATATTTGGTGGGGCAACGTCAACGTCCCGCTCGAACTGCAAAGCTTCCGCATCAACCGCGAACGGGCCAAGGATTATCTCAACACTCGTAGTCGAATCTATTGCACCGACGCGTTCGCCGGCTGGGACCCGCGCTATCGATTGAAGGTGCGCATCCTGTCCGCCCGGCCATATCACGCGCTATTCATGCACACGATGCTGATCCGGCCCACCAAAGAAGAGCTCGCCAACTTCGGCAAGCCGGACTTCCTGATTTACAACGCCGGGCAGTTCACCGCCAATCGGCTGACCGAGGGAATGACGTCGAAGACTTCGATCGACGTGTCATTCGAAGACGGCGAGATGGTCATCCTCGGCACCGAGTATGCCGGCGAGATGAAAAAGGGCGTCTTCACGATCATGAATTACCTGATGCCGAAGCGCGGCGTGCTCTCGATGCACTGCTCCGCCACGGCCGACCCGAAGACCGGGCGATCGAGCTTGCTCTTCGGTCTGTCCGGCACCGGCAAGACCACACTCTCGGCCGATCCGAAGCGTCAACTCGTCGGCGACGATGAACATTGCTGGTCGGACGAAGGCATCTTCAACATCGAAGGCGGCTGCTACGCGAAGGCGATCAATCTGTCGGCCGAAAGTGAGCCGGATATTTATCGCGCCCTGCGTTACGGTTCGGTGCTCGAAAACGTGGTGCTCGATCCGGAGAGTCGCTGCGTGCGCTTCGAGGATAGCAGCATCACTGAGAACACCCGCGGAGCGTACCCAGTCGAGTTCATCCGCAACGCGCGCATCCCATGCGTGGCCGGGCACCCGACCGACATCATCTTCCTCACCTGCGATGCGTTCGGCGTGCTGCCACCGGTGAGCCGGCTGACCGCGGCGCAGGCGATGTATCACTTCACGAGCGGCTACACCGCGAAGGTGGCCGGCACGGAAGTTGGCGTGACCGAGCCGCAAGCGACGTTCTCGCCGTGTTTCGGCGGGCCGTTCCTCGTCTGGCACCCGACGAAATACGCCGAGATGCTGGCCGCGAAGATGCAACAACATGGCGCGCGGGTTTGGCTGGTGAACACCGGCTGGTCCGGCGGCGGCTACGGTATCGGCAAACGGATGAAGCTTTCGATCACGCGGACCATCGTCGATGCCATTCACTCCGGCACGCTCGCCGATGTGCCGACGACGCCCGATCCGGTGTTCGGCGTGGGCATTCCCAAGACCTGTCCCGGCGTGCCGGACAATGTGTTGGTGCCGAAGTCCACCTGGCCCGACCCGGCCGCGTACGATGCCGCGGCGAAGAAGCTCGCCGGCCTGTTCACCGACAACTTCAAGAAGTACGAAGCCGGGGCGAGCGCGGAGATCCGTGCTGCGGGACCGAAATCCTGAGTCCACCTTAAGACAAGGAGACAGGGAGAAGGGGAGACAAGGAGACAGGGAGAAACCAGTTTAAGTCGCTCTCCCTGTCTATTCAACTATGCGAATTACATTCTGCGGAGCGGCGGGCGAAGTTACGGGATCTTGTTACCTCGTCGAGGCGGGTAAGGTCCGGCTGCTCGTCGATTGCGGCATGTTTCAGGGCCATGGCGCCACTGAGGAGCGCAATCGCAACCTCGGCCCGGTCGATCCCGGCCGGCTGGACGCTGTCGTGGCCACACATGCCCATCTCGATCACACGGGCAGATTGCCGATCTTAACCGCGCGGGGTTTTCACGGCTCGCTGTACATGACCTCGGCGTCGGCGGACTTCAGCCGGATCATTCTGCTCGACTCGGCTCGCTTGCAAGAATCGGATATGGAACGCCGCAATCGCAAGCACCCGGAGTTGCCGCCGGCCCAGCCGCTTTATGGTCGTGCGGATGTGGAGCATCTGAATCCGTTGATTCAGAGAGTGCCGCTACGCAAGCCGCGGCTGATCGCCGACGGCGTGACCGTCGAGTTCTACGAGGCGGGCCACATTCTCGGCTCGACGAGCGTGCTCTTGAGCGTGAGTGAGAACGGGGTTACGAAGACCATCGTTTTTTCTGGTGACATCGGACCGCTCAATAGTCCCATCTTGCGCGAGTTCGAAGTGCCCAAGGCGGCCAATCTCGTCATTCAGGAAACAACCTACGGCGACCGCGATCACCGATCGCTGACTGACACTGTAGCCGAATTGCGCGGCATCTTGATCGAAGCGGTCGCTCAACAAAAGAAGATTTTGGTGCCGGCGTTCGCCATTGGGCGATCGCAGCAGATCATTTACCACGTGGCCGAGCTTGTCGCGGCGGGCGCGATTCCGCCAATGCCGATTTACCTCGACAGCCCGATGGCGGTCGAAGCGAGTCAGGCGTACGAGCGGCACAAAGATCTCTTCGACGCCGAGGCGATGGCCCATCTGAACAAGGGCGACCTGAAGCCGACGTTTGATCAGTTGCATTACGTTCGCAGTGTCGACGAATCGAAAGCGCTCAACGCCATGCGGGGCCCGATGATGATTATCGCCGGGTCGGGCATGTGCGACGGCGGGCGGATCGTGCACCATCTGCGGCACAATTTGCCGAATCCAAACACGGCGGTGCTGATCGTCGGGTATCAGTCGCCGCCATCGCTGGGCCGGCGATTGGTGGAAGGTGCGTCGGAAGTTCGCATCTTCGGCGAGCCGGTGCCGGTGCGAGCATCGATTCACACGATGGGCGGCTTCTCAGGCCATGCCGGGAAGACTGATCTCTTGCAGTGGGCCAAGCCGTTGGCGCCGAGCAAACCGAAGTGGGTGTTGACGCACGGCGAACCCGGCCCGCGCAACGTATTCCGCGACGCACTGAAGGCCACGTATGGTATCGAGGCGCAGTGCCCGCTATACGGTGATTCGGTCGAACTGTAGCGCGTTGCTCCGCAACGCGATGGCGCTTTATCCCAGCAAAAAGATCTTCGCGATTGTGAAGTAGATCACGATGCCTGTCACATCGACAAACGTCGCCACGAACGGACTCGATGCCACACCGGGATCGAAGCCGAGCGTGCGGAAGATCAGCGGCAACATGGAACCGATGAGCGTGCCCCACAAACAAATGCCAAACACTGCGCAGGCAATAACCGCTCCGAGCCGCATGGGATCAACTGGGACTTGCAGGAGTTTTGATTTTTCGGGGATGGCCAGCAATTGATCATCGCCGCGTTGGATGACTTGCGCGACCTTACCCTTTGGCAGTTCCACTCTGCGGAAGGTGTGTTCGGTGTATTCCAAGACCGATTTGGCCGGCAGTTCGATCGTGCCATCGGGGCCCGGCGTCGCATTAACCCCGGGCGGCAGACGCACGAGAATCCCGGCCTCGGCTTCGGTGTCGCCACCGCGGGTCGATTCGGGCGTGAGGCTGCCGCGGACAAACCCGATCGCTCCGAGCGTCAAGCCGAGGACAATTCCCATGATCATTTCATGCCGAAGCACTTTGAACCATTCGCGGGTCTGCAACTGGCCTAACGCCAAGGCGCGGGTGATCAAAGTGGCCGCCTGCGAGCCGGAGTTGCCTCCGGTGGAGATGCACAACGGCACGAACAGACTCAACACGACGAGCTTGCCGATCTCACCTTCGAAATAAGACAGGGCCGTGAAGGTAAAAAGCTCGGCCACAAAAAGGAGAGAGAGCCAACCTGCTCGCGTGCGCCAAATTGTAAAGAAGCTTGCCTCCATGTAGTTTTCAGCCAGGGGTCCCAAACCTCCGGCGCGATGCACTTGCTCGGTGGCTTCTTCGACGACGACGTCCATGACGTCGTCATGCGTCACGATGCCGATGAGGCGCTGCTCGGCGTCGACAATCGGAACGGCTAGGAAGTCGTAGCGGCTCAGCTCTTGAGCTGCACGTTCGCGCTCGTCATCGGCGCGCAAGGTGACGACTTCGGTTTCCATCAGTTCACGCACCGGCATGTGCCGCGGTGCGAGAATCAGATCGCGCAGGCCGACGACGCCCTGAAGTTTGCGGGTATTTTCCTCGAGGATGTAAATGACATAAATCGTTTCGGAATTCGGAGCCAAGAGACGCAGGCGGTCAATCGCCTCGCCAGCACGTAAATTGGCCGGGAGCCAAGCGTAGTCTGTGGTCAGGATCGCGCCGACGGTTCCTTCTTTGAACGACATCATCGTCTTGATGTCTTTGCGGTCGGCTTCATCGACCAAGCGCAGCAAGCCTTCGGAGACCCGCGGCGGCAGTCGGCGGAGGAGGGCGACGCGGTCGTCGTGCGACATCTGTTCGATCAGCTTCGCCATCCGTGGCTGGCCGGCACCTTCGGCCAGCTCAACCTGTTTCTCGATCGGGAAGTATTCGAACACGGCCGCCTGATCGCGAATTGGCGAATGCTCGAGCACTCGCCAAATGTCTTCGAGAGTGAAGTCCTCAAGCACCTCGGCCACGGTCGCGGGGTGAAGGTTTTCGCAAAAGGTGCGCAACTGTTCGGAGTCGCCATCATCCAGCATCTCGCGCAGTTCCGGGCCAAACAGAGGATGACTCATGAGGCTGACTCCAACGCCCACCCGCGACGATGTGGTGGCTTACTGTAAGGGCAAGTTATCGATCAATCGGGTGCCGCCGAGGCGGGCGGCGATCAGGGCGAGGGCCGGGCCGTCGATGTGCGTGAAGGGAGCAAACGTGTCAGCATGAACGATCGCGGCATAATCCAATTGCACATCCGGCATCCGTGCCACAGTGTCCTGCATCAGTTTGTTCAACGCCGTTGCGTCGCGTTCGCCCGCTTCGAAAGCCGACTTGGCCGCGAAGAGGGCTTGGGACAACGCCACGGCTTGCTTCCGCAACTCTGGGGCAAGGTAGCGATTTCGCGAACTCAGGGCCAGCCCGTCCGGCTCTCGCACGGTCAGAACGATGGCGAGGCGGACCGGCATATCGAGGTCGCTCACCATTCGCTGAACGAGCCGCGCTTGCTGGGCGTCCTTCTGGCCGAAGTAGGCGACGTTGGGCTGGACCATATTGAACAGCTTGAGGACCACCGTCGCCACGCCGCGGAAGTGGCCCGGACGAATCGCACCTTCGAAGACATCCGAAAGGCCTTGGATCTCGACAAAGGTGCTGAAGTCTAACGGATAAACCTCGTCTGGCTTCGGGGTGAAAACCAAATCGACGCCATGCTCGCGACACAGGGCGACATCGGCTTCTAGCGTCCGTGGATATTTGCTGAAGTCTTCGTTCGGGCCGAACTGCGTCGGGTTCACGAAGACGCTGACCACGACGAAGCCGCACTCTTTGCGGGCTTGGTCGATCAATGCCGCGTGGCCCGCATGCAGGGCGCCCATCGTGGGCACCAAGCCGATAGTCGTGCCGCGGTGGCGGACGGGTGCCAGTATCTGACGCAAGCCATCGACTGACTCCGCCCGTTGGGTTTCAGGTGCTGCCGTTTTTCGTTGGGACAATACGAGTTGCAGATACGATCGCCGTTCTTGTTGGCTTAAGCCGAGTTCCTTCGCAGAGGAGATGACAAGCTTTTTGGCCGCGTCAAAATCTTTTTCCTCTGCGACGATCTCGACTTCAGCGAACGTGCCGATGGAGTCGAGCGAGTCGATCGTGGCATGCAACGCGAAACCATCGCGATGGGTTTCAAACGTCTCGCGCGATTTGCGGACCTGCTCTACCGGTCGGTAGCGCAGAGAGCTCAGCATGAGGTAGGCTGCTCGCAACGGCTCGTCACCGTCGCGCAACAAGACTTCGATCTCCGGACGTGTCTTCGTTTCATGATCGCGCTTCGGACCTTTGTAAATGATCGAATTGCGGCCATTCGATGTTCGAATGCGAAGCACTTCATCGGTGACGGCAAAATCACGATCTGGAGCGGCGAAATATTGATCCACCTCGGCTATCGTGCCCAAGGCTTTCCAACCTGAAAGGGCCGCCCGCAATCGTGCGACATCGTCCACAACAAATTTGATTTCAACTTCGAGCATGGCGGATCCCGGCGTGTTGCTACAATTCTCGCAGCGCGACCTCGGAGAATCCACCTTTTGTTAGCGGGACGCGCAGGCGAAGTTGACCTGAGTCTGCCAGTTGGGGCAGAGACGCTGGTTTCCTCGCTGGCGCGTCGGGCTCACAAGACACCGAGAGAATCCACGTGATGAGCGAGTTTGTCTCTGTTTGCAAGCGATCCGACATCCCTCCTCGCGGCAGCAAAACGGTCGCGGTGGATGGCAAGCTGATCGCCATCTTCGATGATCGCGGCACCCTGTGCGCCATGGATGACGTCTGCCCGCACATGGGTGCATCGCTCGGCGCGGGTGAACTGGAAGAGGGGATCGTGACCTGTCCTTGGCACGGCTGGCGATTTCGGGTTTGCGATGGCACTTGGGCGGATAACCCCAAAATCAAAATCCCCAGCTTCGAAGTGCGAATAGAAGGTGAAGACGTGCTGGTGTGCCCGGTGAAACGGCAGTTTCCTGGGTCGGTTGGGGGCCAATGGATGGGTTAATTGCAGAATGAAAAGGCCGCATCAGGCCAGTTCTGTATTGTTTTTCATTCTGCAATCTGCAATCTAAATTCTGCAATTCCCCTGAGGAGGATCGCCACGTTATGTCCCAGGTCACGCCGCCGGTTGCCCATCGCGCTCATACGACCCCGACCAACGAGATCCGGGTCTACGGGCACTCCAAGCTCTTTTACTGGTGGCCGATCTGGATGCTGGCGTTTTTGTTCGCCATCCTCACTTGGTGGGACGGCCATCGCATGGCGATCCTGCCGCCGGGCACGAGGGTTGAGCATCAAGCGGATAGGCCTTATGTCATCACGGCGGAGCCGAAGCCGAACGACACGAAGGAACTCGACGAAGCAGTGCAGCGCGGCAACTTCCGCATGCGGGTGTCGCAGAACCATAGCCTCGGGGCGATCTTTGTCATCGCCTTGTTGCTCGTGGTGACAATCACGAATGTGCCGATGCGCGGATTGTGGTCGGTGATCTTAATCGTCATTCTCGTGCTCGGAACGATTATTATCTCGCTGGTCGAAGGACTCTGGGATCGGATCTTCTCCGCACTCGGCGATTTGCACATTCACATTAACTTGGCAGGCTATCTGTTCATTGGTTTGGGCCTCCTGGCGCTGTGGGGCTTTACCGTGTTCTTCTTCGATCGGCAGATATACATGGTGTTCACGCCTGGCCAATTGCGGGTCTGTCTCGAGATTGGCGCGGGCGAAACAGCGTATGACACGATGGGCATGGTGATTCAACGGCAGCGGGACGATCTCTTCCGACACTGGATTTTGGGATTGGGGTCAGGTGATTTGATCGTGCGCACATCCGGAGCACATTCGCACGAGTTTCACATGGAGAACGTGCTCAACGTCAGC
This sequence comes from Gemmataceae bacterium, assembly GCA_045802605.1. Taxonomy (GTDB): domain Bacteria; phylum Planctomycetota; class Planctomycetia; order Gemmatales; family Gemmataceae; genus JBJMQS01. Next base: position 11,643 of record JBJMQS010000023.1, read on the forward strand.
TCCAAGCTGCACGCAATCGAAGACATGATGCGTGATAAGCAAGTCGTCGCGGGGTAATTGAAGACTAACGACAGAGACACCGAGAAAATCGTTTTCTCGGTGCCTCTGTGTCTCTGTGGTTAGTCTTATTTCTTGCCGGTCGGAGCGGGTGTGCTGGCTTCGATCTCTTCTTTCTCCATCGGCTTTTTCAGAAGCTGCATGAAGAATGGACCGCCGGACTTCTTGTCGTTGGTAATCTTCTCGAGATAGTTCTCGGCATCGCGCTTCTTCGGATAAGCAAACTCTTGCAGCAACGCGTGCGAGTTGCTATAGACGGCCCACACCACTTTCATGCGAACGACTTTGGGTGTGCGCGTGCGCTTGGCGGGTGCTTTCTTCTTCGCTACGGCGACTTTCTTCTTGGCCTTTTTCTTCGGCTTATCCTCATCGTCATCATCGTCGCCCGAATCGGCCTCGTCATCGCCGGAGGCTTCTTCTTCGGCGTCCTCGTCCTCTTCTTCATCCTCTTCTTCTTCGACTTCGGCCTTATCCTCGGGCTTCGTCTTGGATTTGCCTTTGCGCTCGGCGGCTTCGGTCTGCTCGCGCAATGTACGTCGATCGAGGGTGCGTCGGGCCCGTGCCATCAGTTCAGCCTCCCTGAAGCGCAAAATTTCCGCTATATATCGAACTGTTAAGGTACGGTAGGCAGTTCGCGGTGGACAGTGACACGGTTCAGCGACACATCTGGCGTTTTGTACACTCTGAAAATGGCGTGAAAACTGCGGGCATGACCCGTCGTAACTCGTGACGGAGCCCTGAGAACGGAGCTAGATTTGGGTTGGCTCGATTTCAGGCACGCTGATGCGTATGATCTAGGCGAATAACGGTGTTCCCAGAAACGTCTAATAAACAAGGGAGTGTACGCCAGGCCATGGTCGCAGTTACGGCCTCGCCCCCGGCCCCGCCCACCGATGAGCAGTTACTGGGGCGTCACGCTGCCGGTGACCGCCACGCGCTGGACGAACTCTTCCGCCGACATCGTCAACCGGCTTACCGGGTGGCATTTCGGTTATTGGGCCAGGAAGCTGACGCGTTGGACGCGGTGCAGGAAGCCTTTATCAAGGTGATTACTCACCTGGATGGTTTTGAGCGACGCAGTTCGTTCAAGACTTGGCTGATGCGAGTGGTGACCAACGCGGCATTGGATTTGGGTCGGAAGCGTTCCCGCCGGGCGACGTTGCCTGAAATGGATGAGGGCGGGGAGGTTGACGCCGGCGTCCTAACCTGGGACGATCCGACGCGCGGCTTGGAAAACGCCGATCTCCGCAAGGCCTTGAATAAGGCGCTCGCGGAGTTGCCCGACGTGCAAAGACAAACCTTAGTCCTGCACGTCGAGGGGGAGTTGAGTTACAAGGAAGTAGCCGAAGTGCTGGGCATCTCGATCGGCACGGTGATGAGCCGGCTGTTCTATGCACGGCAGAAACTGAAATCGGCCCTAAGCGAGCACGCGACATGAACACACCACACAACGAACCCTGGCGGCCAGAACTGCTAGCCGGCTATGTCGATGGCGAACTGAATGCACACGATCGTTACCTCGTCGAAACCCATCTTGCCAAACATCCGGAAGCCCGCGCTGAACTTGAAACACAAAAAGACCTATCGCGCAAGAATGAGATTTGGTTGAAGACAGCCGCCCCTCAACCCACAGACGCCATGTGGGTGGATTTGGCCAATAAGATCCGTGCAGGTTTGCAGCCGCAAACGACGCCGGCGTTCAGCTATCAAGCGGTGGACACCGATCGCGAGCAAACTCGCCGGTTCAATACCTGGCGCAAGATGGCTGCAGGCGGTTCACTCGTCGCTGCGGTGGCGATCTTGGCGATCGGCCTCGTGAATCGCGGCCCGCAGGCCGCCAATGTGGTAAACGTCACGCCCAATGATGGTGTGTTGGCTGTTGCGGCCGAAAGCGAAATCGAAGTCGTCAGCCTCCAAGGCGACGGCGATGTGTTGGTGGTCGGCCAGCCGCCCGTGAAGGGGCCGCTCGAATTGGTGACTGAGGGGGAAATGGTCGTGCTCGGCAGCGACCGGGGCCTTTACTCGCCAGAAAGCAAAGATGGCAAGGATCCGCGCAAACCGATTTTGCTTGGGCCCTCGGATAAGAACCCGACCCAACCGGTTCCATAAAACAATCAGAGATAAAAAGACGCCAAGCGACCTAAAGGGCGCTTGGCGTCTTTGGCTTTATGCGGTCGTTTGGAGGGATTCCCGATGCTGCGAACACTTTTAGGTTTCGCGTTCATCCTTGGCTTGTTTGCCCCATCGATTCAAGCTGCCGACGAGGCGCAGATCACGGTCGTCGCCATATTGGCAAACGATCGCGACAAGCTCATTAACAGCGATCTCAAGAACATTGCGGCTGAAGTGCAAAAGAAGCACCCGGGCTTTACGGGCTTTCGACTCGAGCGGCAAACGGTCAAGAAAGTCGCCTTGAAGCAGAAGGAAATCTTTCCGCTGATTGACGATGTTTCGGCCGAGGTCACGGTCAACTCTTACGACGCGAAAGAGAACAAGTCGAACGCGACCATCAAGGCGCCGCATTCCGGGGAAGTGACTTACGCCATTGCCGGCGAAAAGTATGTGCCCATCGTGACTCGTTATCAGACAAAAGACAAAGACACTTTGATCTACGCGGTGATGATCAAGCCGCTGCCGGCGAAGCCCGCCGACAAAGAAAAAGAAAAACCGGGCGAGTAGTTGGGAGCAGTAATGCGATGATGAAGCACGCTTCGTCACCGCATTGCTGCTCACGCGATTAACGGACTCCCAGCGCTTCGGGTGTCGGCATTGACAGCACGGGCACTTGGGCCGGCACGCCCAGCGCATCCGGCGAAGGCATCTTTAAGCGTTGCTTTGACTGCGGCTCCTCGGGCATTTGCCCGCGCGTCGTTGAAGGCCGCACGGCCGGTCGCACCGGCTGTTGCGGTGCAAGTTGGCGCGGAGCGTAGTTTGGTAATGGGTATGGCGCGGCAAAGGCCGGCAAACTGCCGGCCGGGATTGAACACCCGGTGGGGCCTCAGCCGGCTTTGGCTTGGTTCGGTGACACAGAAACGAGTGCGAGTGATAGGAAGCAGACCGACAGCACATCCTTGCGCATAACGGGTCTCGTGTTGAAAATGTGGGCAGACGAAGGCGGGCCGGCCTATCGCATCCATACGACGGGTCGGGAGGGCGTCTATACCGGGCCGCAGGCTTGTCTCATAGCCCAAATGCCCGGAGCAATTCGGCCTCAGTTAATAGCTGCCTGTTCGGCAAGGTTTACCTGATTCATACACGGCTCACAAAGCAAATCGTAAAATCGGGGGGTTAGGAAAGGTGTATTTGCCTTTGCTAGCCCTATCCAGCACGGTAAAGTAACCTGGACCCGCAAACTCGCCGTCGGATCATACTTGCCGTTTTTATTTGGCACCCTGAGGCCTCTCCCATGAGCCCCCGATCGCTTCGCACACTAACCCGTTGGTTCCGTCACCCATTTTCATCTCGAACGGCCAAGTCTGCAGCACGACTTCGCTTCGAATGCTTGGAAGACCGCCATGTGCCAACTGCAATAGTCGGACTCGAGGCGGCCGGTCACCAATTGGTGTTGTTCGATAGCGCAACTCCGGGAACGACTTCCACGGTGCCGATCGGTCTCCTCAGCGCGAATCAAGACATCGTCGGCATCGACTATCGACCAGCGGACGGTTTGCTCTACGGTTTGGCCTACGACGGAATCGATGCGCAGTTGTACACGATTAATGCGACGACTGGCGTCGCGACACCGGGAGCAATACTGACTGCGGATCCGACAGATACGACCAATAAGTACACCAGTTTTCCCACAGGTGGAAAGTTTGGAATTGATTTTGATCCCCAAAACGATGTGCTGCGGATTGTCACTAGCTTCGGCGGGAACTTCCAAGTTAATCCCGCCAACGGGCAAGTGACCACAGACGATGACATCGCCGGCGATACCTCGGCCTTGGACGCCATCGCCTTTACGAATAATATCAAGGGTGCTCCTTCCACGACGATGTTCGGCATTGACAGTTTCTTTGATCAGGCCTACACGATAAGCTCCCCGACCGCGGGTATCACTTCGGCCACGCCAAGCCCGCTTGGCGTTGATACTGATGAAAACATCGGCTTCGACATTTCTGCAAACCGCGGCTTCGCTACGCTGACAATTGGTACGACCACTAGCCTCTACACGATTGAAGTGAGCACTGGTGCGGCCGCCAATTCGAACACGGGTCGAGCGACGCTGGTAGGCCAGATTGGTTCGACGCCCACTCTTCTCTCTGACCTCGCAATTGTCTTGGACACGGCCGCGCCTGTTGTGTCAAGCATCACCAAAGCGGATGTTGATCCTACCCGAGCACCTTCTGTGCGGTTTTTCGTCGACTTCAGCGAATCGGTCAGCGGCGTGGATGCCGGCGATTTTCAAGTTATTCCATCCAAAGGCTTGAGCGGCGGGTCGGTAACCAACGTGGTCTATGACGATTCGATTCATCGGGCCACGGTGACGGTGAGCTCTTACACCGGAACGGGCACCGTAGCCTTGAATCTGGTTGATAACGACTCGATTGTAGACAGTTCCGGCAATCCACTTGGAGGAACCGGCGCTGGCAATGGCGATTTCTCAGGCCCGAACTACACCATCACCGCCGGTCCTGGGGCGACGATTAACCAAGCGACTGGACAAAGCGATCCTTCTCAAATTCAACCGGTACATTTCACGGTCACATTCAGCGAGAAAGTGATCGGGTTTGCCAACCCGGATATCACCATCGGCGGCACCGCTGGTGCCACGACTGCAGTGGTGACAACCACGGACAGTATCAGCTATGACGTCGCCGTGAGCGGTGCGACCCAGGCCGGCACGATCACGATCAGTTTTCCAGCCGGAGCAGCGCAGGCAGCCTCGGATAACGCGGATAACGTGACACCAACAGTGATAGACGATTCGGTGACAATTAAGGCGAACACCGCACCGAGCATCTCTGCACCCGACAACGTGACGATTCAACAAAACACAAACTTAGTGTTCACGGGTGCTAACAAGATCACAATTTCCGACGCTGACGCCGGTGATCAGGACGTGCAACTTCGAATCAACACCACGAATGGTACAGTGACATTGGCGTCGACGACGGGTCTGACTTTTGTTTCCGGCGCCAATAATACAGCAAGCATGACCGTGACTGGAAAGCTGGCCGATATCAATTCCGCGCTTTCGGGCTCGTTTTTCCAACCGACTTCTAACTTCACGGGATCAGCCAGGGTCGATCTTGACGCCAATGATTTGGGCCACAACGGCGCCGGAAGTGCACTGAATGCCACCGCAACTGTGCATATCACGGTGAACAATAGTACTTCGCCGAATCAGGCGCCAACGATTACTGCGCCGAGTTCGATTAGGACTGACAAGAATACGCCGTTTGCCTTCACCGGCAGCAACTCCATTTCCATTTCCGACGCCGATGCAGGAACCGGACAAATCAAAGTTTCGCTGGCAGTGAGCCATGGCACACTTACGCTTTCCAACACCGGCAATTTAACATTTACCACGGGTGACGGAACGACGGACGCCTCAATGACTTTTACCGGCTCTTTGGCCGACGTGAACAATGCGCTGAGTGCCCCGAAATATACGCCGGCTACCGATTACACTGGCAGCGACACATTTACGATCAATGTCGACGACCAGGGCAATACCGGCACAGGGGGAAGCCAGACCGCATCCAAGGGTGTGGCAATCACGGTCGGCCCGAATCCAGTCGCCAACAATGATTCATTTTCCACCAAGCAAAACCAGACGTTGACGATCACGGCGCCTGGGGTTCTTGCGAATGATACCTCACCCAGTGGAAAGTCGCTTACCGCAAAGATTGCGACCAATGTCGATCCCCGATCTGGCACGGTAACGTTGAATGACAATGGCTCGTTTACGTTCACGCCCGCCACCAACTTCGTCGGGACGGCGACGTTCACCTACACCGCCAGTGACGGAACTTTGACAAGTAACCCGGCGACGGTCACGATCACCGTCTCAGAAACTTTCACGCGCCTACATGCAACAGGCGCGGGGCCGGGCGGCGCGCCGCATGTCATTGTTTACAACGAAGATGGCTCGGTGCGTTTCAGCTTTGACGCTTTCGATCCTGCTTTTGCGGGCGGCGTCAGCGTGGCGACTGGTGACGTCAACGGTGACGGCGTGGAAGACATCATCGTCGGTGCTGGCCCCGGTGGCGGACCCCAAGTGCGCGTGCTCTCTGGCGTGGACCTGGCGCAGATCCATAGCTTCATGGCCTATAACCGGGATTGGACCGGCGGCGTAAATGTCGCGGCCGGCGACGTCAATGGCGACGGTCGGACCGATATCATCACGGGCGCGGGACCAGGTGCTGGCTCTCACGTTCGGGTCTTCAATGGCGTGAACGGTCGAGTCATTCAAGAATTTATGGCCTTTGATGCAAACTTCTTGGGCGGTGTCAGCGTTGCCGCCGGCGATCTTGACGGTGATGGCAAGGCCGATATCGTCGTGGGCGCGGGCCCGGGCGGCGCTCCGCACGTGATCGTGTTCAAGGGTGGCACCTCCGAGAAGATGCAGAGCTTCCTGGCCTTCGATGCTGCATTCCCGGGTGGCGTCAACGTGGCTGTCGGCGAATTCAACAACAAGGCGGCGATTTTCACCGCGGCGGGACCGGGTGGAGTTCCCGTTGTTCAAGTCTGGGACTTCAAGAGCAATAAGCCGGTCTCGGCATTCTTCGCTTTCGGCATGGGTGAAACGACTGGCGATGCCGCAATCACGGGTGGTGTGCATATCGGCACCGAAGTGGCTGTAGATGGCACGACGGTTCTCTTCTTGGGTGCCGGCAAGGGCGAAGCGCCGCTTTTCCGTGCCCTCGATGCCTCCACGCTGCAAGAGAAGGCATCGTTCAATGCCTACGATCCGGCGTTCCTCGGTGGCGTATTCGTGGGATAAGAGTTTTTGTTGTGTGCCTGCGGGCTTAGCCCGGAGGCACGACTTTTGTGAATGATCATTTCTTGAAGTTAACAATCATCCGCGCGCCGTCGTGGGGCGTCAGCACGATGCCACGCCGCACTGGATTCGAGCGTGCGCCCGTTGGCCGTTCCATGCGAACGCTGGCGAACAGCGTACTGAGCACGACCTTCATTTCGTAAAGCGCGAAGGCCATCCCCAGGCACATGCGATTGCCGCCGCCAAACGGAAACCACTCGTGCGCCGCGAAACGGCGTTCCAAAAAGCGCTCGGGCCGAAACTTCTCAGGCTCCGGGTACAAGTCCGGCCGACGATGGGTCAGGTGAATGCACGGGCACAGCAAAACGCCGGGCGGATATTCGCGGTTACCTGCTTTGAACGGCTGTTTGGTGAGCCGCACGACAAAGGGAACCGCAGTCCGCACGCGCAGGCTTTCACGGATGACGGCGTCGAGGTATTCCAGCTGCTGCAACTGATCGGCTCGAGGCACTGTCCCGCCGGTTACGCGTTGCAGCTCCTCATCGATTCGCGCCACCACATTGGCTCGGGGCACAATTTGCTCGAGCGCCCAAGCGAGCCCGACGGAGGTTGTGTCGTGGCCCGCGATTATCAGTGTTACTAATGCATCGCGAATTTCCTGGTCCGACAGTGGCCGACCATCATCGTGAGTCGCGGCAATTAAATCGGCTACGACTGTATCTCCTTGCGGGGCATCTCGCGATTGTTGGATAAATGCAAAGAGCGATTGGTCGAGCGCTCGAAGTTGCCGGAAATATGGCAGCCAGGGGAGTTTTTCCAACAAACGCAACGGAAGGAATATCGGTGCCATGTACGCGAAACGGTTCTGACCAAATGCCAGCATCTGCCGCACTTTGGCCGCGAGGTCGGTCATCTGTTCGGTCGATTTTACCCCCAAGACGACTTGCAACATCACACGCAGCGTGAGGTCTTTCATCCACTCCAGCATTCGAATGGGCTCATTGACGGGCCAACTTCGCACAGCCTCAAATGTGGCCGACTGCATGGCCTCAAAGAAAGCCCTCATCCGCTCGCCCTTGAGCGGGGGCAAGAGCACGCGCCGTTGCCGAGCATGCGGTTCGCGGTCCAAAACGAGCACTGAATTCTTGCCGACAGTGACGCTGAAGAATTCGTTGCCCTCTCCGGAGTGCAAGACTGCCGGGTCGCCGCGAAAGACATCCTTAATGGCTTCCGGATCGGTCATCATCACGAACCGGCCAAAGCCCGCGAGGTGAATCGTGAATGGACCGCCATATCGCCGAGAACACGATTCAAGGAAGGGTAGCGGTGACAGCGTATAGCGTAGAAGTTGCCAGATCGCCGGGGATTTAGGTCCGGGTGGAAGAGCCTGAGACATGCAGCTTTTGTATTTGACGACCTAGGCGCTGACGCCACATCGTGATGAGCGACAGCATCGCGAAACCTAGTGTCCCTGCGCAAAATACCGGCCCCAGCGGCGATAATTTCCCGCCCAAAGCAAAACTCGAGCGGTGAGCAAAGGGCAAAGTGATTGACCCAACGTCGCCAATTTCCACGCCCTTGGCAGAAGCCACGCCGTGGGGATCGATGACTTCGGAGCGGCCTGATGATGCGGCCCGCAACACCCAGCGATCGTTTTCGACCGCGCGAATGCGCAGAAGCAATTCGTGATGGGCGTGTTGGACTCGGGTCCACCAGATCGCATCCAACGTCGGCACCACTAAAACTGTCGCTCCTGAACTCACGAGCGAGTTAGCGACGGCAGGGCCGTCGAAATCGTAGCAGATGGCGACGCCAAGCACGTCCTGCCCAACCGAAAAGACAGGTCGCTCGGTTCCAGGCTCACCGTCCCCCATGAGAGGGACTGGCCTTTGTTTCTGAAAAGTTCCAAGCAACTTTCCCGATTCATCGATTACGGCGGCGAGATTAAGGAACTTCATGCCGTGATAGTCGCCGTCAGCGGCGCCGAAGACAACCGGACTATGGGTCTTGCGCGCCAGTAATACCGGACCATACGGCGAAGCCAATGCCTGAGAGGGCGAGCGCAGAAATGCCAGTTCGGGAAAGATGGCGAGATCAACAGCCGTCGTTGTCGTTGCGGCGATGAGATCTTTGATGTCAACTTCGCTCTCCGCTTGGATCAAGAGCGCTGTGCGATTGGGTGAATCGACGGCGGGCAAGAGAAATGAAGCCAAGGGAAATAGCAAAAAGAAAGTCCACAGTGTCATGTGACGGAATGCTCCCAACCCGGCGACAAGCCAGATGACGAATGAAAATCCATATACACCCAACCAATGTGCGGGCGCAATCCATACTGGCTGTTGTGCAAGTGCGTGTGGTGGCGTGTACCACGGGAATCGTAAATACCAAGCATCACCACGCAGCCACTCGAGACCAACCGCGAACAATGCAACAAGTGCCGCCCGCAGCCAGGGCCGGTAATCGCGACAGACGCCCACTAGAGTGCCAAACAATCCGAAATACCCGGCCATCAATCCCCACAACGGGATTGCTTGAGGTCCAAATAGGACCCACATCCAATACATAGTCGAGATCGCGTAGGTGATTCCGAAGACCAAAGCCAGGTTGCGAGCGATTTGGGTGTTTTGTTTCCGCAATAGAAGCAACAAAAGCACCGGCGCGATCATGCCGCAAAAATAGAAGCCGATGGGTGGAAAGGCCGCGGCACCCAATAAGCCGATGCCCACAGCCGCAAATCCCTCGCGCGCCGGAACGCCAAGCGGGAGTTTAGACATAGCGAACCTCAGGACCTCATCAATTTACGAGGTTCATCACGAGTTGTGCTTCCTCTTGACCGTCTACCCACTCTCGGCTATTCCAGCGGCCACTCGGGAGGGGTTCGGAATGTTTCTGCCGCGACGTTATTGCCGATTCGCAGCCGTGCTGCTCGGCCTCGTCGTCGGCTGTGCGGCTGCAAAGCCGAACTTGAAGACGCCTCAGCCTGAGCAATTCACGCCGCCACCGGATGACGATCCGCGGTTCTCGAAGCCGTTTGAATATCCCAAAGACCTGCTGAATAAGCCGCCCGTGAAGCCATCGACGCCGGGTATGCCGGGCGTGGGTGGGAAAGGCCCGAGCGGCGGCATGGGCGGCGGAGGCGGCGGGATGCCTTAGTTATGGATTGTTCTCTTCAATCGCAATGAGCTCACTGTCCTTCCAACTCGCCGGCTCTTCGATGGGCTCAATGTGAATTGTCACTTCCGCATCGGGTAATGCTGCTTTCACAGCATCTTCAATTTGATCAGCATGGGCGTGCGCTTGCCGAACGGTCATCATGCCCGGCACCAACAGATGAAAATCAACGAAACGGCGATGGCCGGCCCGGCGCGTTCGCAGCGCGTGAAATGCCGCCAAGCCGGTGATGTGGCGTTCAATCGCCTCGCGCACCGCCACTTGTTCCGCGGCCGGCAGTGCCCGATCCATCAAGCCATCAAATGACTGTCGCAGCAACCGCCAGCCGGTGAGCAAAATATTTCCAGCGACCACAATTCCGATGATCGGATCGACGGCCACGATTCCGGTCACTTTCGATAGCAACAAACCCATGACGACTGCAAAGGAAGTTAGCACGTCGGTCATCAAATGTTGACCATCGGCTTCAAGCACGATCGAGCCATAACGACGGCCTACGGTAAGTAGCCAGCGGGCAACCGCGAAGTTGACCAGAGCCGCAATGATCGCAATTGTGGCACCAACGCCCAGCGCTTCGAGCGGAACAGGATTCATCAGTCGCTGCACGGCGTAGACCGCAGTGCCAATGGCCGCGATCGCAATCAAAAGTCCTTCCAGGCCGCTGGAAAAGTAAACGATCTTCTCATGGCCGTAGGTGTGCTCGGCATCAATCGGCTGCGCGGCATAGCGAAGCGAGAGGAAGGCTGTCACCGCTGCCAGCAAATTGACGACCGACTCCGCTGCGTCAGAAAAAAGCCCGACGGAGCCCGTGACGTAGTATGCGATGCTCTTGAGGCCAATCGTGAAAACGGCCGCGGCGATCGAGCCGTAGATAGGCCAACGGAGTTGGGCATGCGCTGTGGACATGAGATTGTTGTAGGGTGGGCACGGCCTTGTGTGCCGGCCGTTTTGGTGAATGGTGGGCACGCAGAGCCGTACCTACCCTACAACATGTGCATGCAACGCCGCACACGTATCGTCGCCACGCTCGGGCCCGCCACGGATCGACCCGGCGTGTTGGCAGGTCTTTGCCACGCGGGCCTCGATGTCGCGCGGTTGAACTTCTCTCACGGCAGTGCGGACGAACATCGTCATCGCGCGGCCGCGCTGCGCACGGCGGCCGGTGACTGTGGACGAAATATTGGCATTTTGATCGATCTTCCCGGTCCGAAACTGCGGGTGCTGCTCGATGCCCCGCGACAAGTGGATGTGGATCAGCGGGTCACCTTCGCTGTCGCTCCGAAATCCGCCGATGAGATCGGCGTCAACGAACCGCAGTGCCTCGCGGCTCTCCAGGTGGGGCATCGCATTTTGCTCGATGATGGCCGATTGCAAATGCTGGTCGAGACGGTCGAGCCGGGCATAGCCACAGCCATTGTCACGGCTGGCGGTACGCTCAATCCGAATAAAGGGGTGAATCTTCCGGACACACCGCTTTCGATACCCTCATTGACCCCGCGCGATCTGGAGGCGATCAAGTTCGCTGCTGAAATCAATGCCGATTGGCTCGCCCTTTCATTTGTTCGCAATGCCGAAGCGGCCGAAGACTTGCGACTGGCGGCCAAGCAGGCCGGCCTCGACGCACCGATCTTGGCCAAAATTGAACGGCCTGAAGCCGTGCAAAAGATCGACCGCATTGTCGAGGCGTTCGACGGCATCATGGTGGCGCGCGGCGACCTCGGCGTCGAGATCCCGCTTGAGCAAGTGCCCGCCGTGCAGAAGCGATTGATCGCCCAGGCCCGGGCCATGGGCAAACCGGTTGTCACAGCGACCGACATGTTGGACTCAATGCGCAATTCGCCGCGGCCCACTCGGGCCGAAGCGAGCGACGTCGCGAACGCGGTCTACGACGGCACCGACGCTCTGATGCTCTCCGGGGAGACGGCGATCGGCCAATTTCCAGTCGAGGCGCTCGCGTGCATGGATCGCATCGCCAAGCAAGCAGAGGCGGACATTGCCACGCGCCCGTGTCCACATTCTCCGCCATCAGCCGTCTTGGAGGAGGATTTAGCGGAGGCGGTCTGTAATCTCGCGGATGGCTCACAAGCCACTTCGATCGTCGTGCCGACGCTGACTGGCAAGACCGCACGGCAAGTGGCACAGTATCGTCCCAAGGCCGCCATCATCGCGTCGGTGCCGCGCGTCGAAGTGCGCAGGCAACTCGCCCTGATTTGGGGCCTTCGGCCCGTCCCATTTCCAGCCGACTTGCCGCCAGGTGCGGATCGCATTGACGCCGCGGTGCGGGCCGCTTTCGCAGCCGGGGAGATCAAAACGGGAGAACGGATTGTGGTGATTGCCGGCCACCCGGTCGAGGGCCAGCCGCGTTTGCCCACGTTGCGCTTGGCAAAAGTGGGTGACGGCGGGGCCAGCATGGAACCGTAAAAGATGCGGTCTGCGTGATTCGGGGAAACTCTACCGGCTATAGCAGCTTGTAGTGCAATCAATTCAATCGTTCGGACCGTCTCGACCTTTCTCACCGCACCCGCGCTGCCTTATCGTTCGATGATGAAACTTAATCTCGAAGAGCTGGAGCGCCGCGACACTCCAGCCACTTGGCAAACTGAGACCTTCGACGCGGTGGCTCTGGGCGTTTTGCCGGGGGGTTGGGCCCAGTGGTCGAGTGCCGGCACCAATTCGTTCGGCACCTCGAGCGCTCAGCCTTACGCCGGGCCCAACGGCCTCACCAGCAACTCTCTGTCGAACGTGACCTCGCGGACCTGGCAAACCAACACGATGCCGGCGGACACCTCGGTTTCCTCAGCCGTTTTTGCCGGTACGCTGATCCCGACGGAGTTGATTGCGCGGGGCCAAAACCTCGCCAGCAACACGCCCACGTTTTATGCCGCATCTGTGGTCCGAGGTGTCAACGTGCAAATCATCAAATCCATCGGCGGCACGCGGACCGTCTTGGCCAGCCTGCAGTCGATCAGTTACGTCAGCCAAGTCTGGCTCAAAGTGTCGTTGGTGCTCGCCGGCAACCAGATTCAAACGGAGATCTACAACGCGGCGACGGGCCAATATCTAAACTCCGCGCGGAATTGGCAATCGACCCAGGCCTACGCTCTCACCGTCACGGATTCCAGCATCACCGCGGCCGGGCAGATCGGCATCAATCGCCCCGCGTCGTATGCTGATCCGGTCTACGTAGATAACTTCGCCGCCCTAGTCCCGGAAGCACCTGTCCCTCCGCCCGCCCCGGCACCCGCGCCGACGGAGCCGACGATTCCCTCGCACTACTCGCACATCCGCATCGCCCAGTTGGCCTACTCCGGAACTCCGATGACGTCGTTCGAGACGGGGCTGTTGCAAAACAGCGTGGACCTCGTGATCCCGAACCCGACGTTCCTCGGGCCGATCGAGAATATCTCCCCGAACACGCCGCAGCTCATCTACACCAACACCTCGAACCTGTACGAGAACCTGTTCACCGACTGGCTCAGCTACGCCGATGCGAAAGGTCTGGATCGAGAGGCTGCGTTCTATCACGTGAGCCAGGCGACGAATTTCTCGGGTAGTAGCCCATCTTCAATTCCCGTGAACTGGCTATGGAGCGTGACGAACGGGGCCACGGACTACACCGGTGCGTCGCGCAGCAGCACGACGAACGATGTGCCGCTCGGCGGTTCGGTCGGCTCGTCGATCTACTTTGGCTATCCCGACAAGTTCCGAGAATTAAATTTCAATATCTCAACTCCGGCTGGCAACGGCTGGTCCGGAATCCTCGAGTTCTCGCAAGGTGACAATTGGTATCCCTTCACGACGATCACGAATACTACTGCGAACTTCACGCAGTCCGGCCAAATCACATTTGACCCGCCGCAAAGTTGGAAGCCGACGGCAGTGGCCGGTGCGACACGCTACTACTACGTTCGATTGCGCACGGTGACGGCCGGTCAAGCACCCATTTTCTCGACCGTCCTGGGCCGCGACTACGTGAACGCCAACGGCAATTCGGCGGGCGTGATTCCCGTATTTGACACGGCCGCCGACACGAATGGCGACGGCTATTTGAGCAACGCTGAGTACGCCAATCGCGCCAGCGGCAAAGATGCCCGATTCCGTTACGAGAGTCGGCTGTTCTACCCGAACTATGGCCAGATGCGATTCGCCACGAACCCGGCCTCCGCTGGCATCAAGGCTTGGGCGGCCGACTGGCACATGCGGATGTTAAGGAGCAATCCACTGGCGGACGGCTTTTTCGTCGATAACTCCGATGGTCGAGCGCCATTGGGCGGAGCGATCACCGTCGAATCCGCGGCGAACTACTCTTCAGACTTTGCCCAAATGTTGAAGACTGTAAGCACGGCGATCGCGCCGCACTGGCTGATGGCCAACACCTCCGGCGGCAACACCTCCACCGACGCTGTTGTGCAAGCGGTGCCCGCCAGCTACGAAGAATTTGCCTTGCGGCCGATGAGTGCAACCTGGTCCCGCTTTAATGACCTGGCGGCTCTCGTTCAATCCCGGCTCGCCGCCTCGAATTCGCCCTTCCTGGTTCTTGACACGCATCCGCAGGGCGGCGATCCAACTGATCCACGCACGCAACTGGGTGCGCTGGCTTACTATTACTTGCTGGCCGACCCGGTGCGGACCTTTGTGGATTTCTTCGGCGGTTACGAGCCCGCGACTTCGTGGACGCGGCATTGGGTGCCCGCCGCAGCGTTTAATGTCGGCCAACCGACCGCGGGATGGACCGAATGGGCGACCGGCAATGACCCGTCGAACACGGGGCTGACGTACAAAGTGTTTGGCCGCACTTACTCGAACGCGCTCGTGTTGTATAAGCCACTCTCATACAAGGCGGGCACGGGCACCGGCATATTGGCCGACAATACAGCGACGACGCACGCGCTATCGCGCAATTATCGATTGTTGAAAGCGGATGGCACGTTGGGCCCCATCGTGACGAGCGTCACGTTGCGAAATGGCGAAGGGGCGATTTTGATCCCGGCATAAACCTTATCCCGCGCGTTTTTCGTGTTAGCCAGCTCCAAAGTGTCATCCCGAGGCTCTGCGAGGGATCTGCCCAACCAGATCCCTCGCAGAGCCTCGGGATGACACTTTGGAGCTGGAGATGACACGAGATTGCATTTGGGATGAAACGAAATTACTCTCCGCCAGCACCGGCTCCAGCGCGGCCACCACCGCCGCCGCCCATGGCACCGGGACGCATGCGACGTTGGAAATCCGTCTCGATGACGCCGAAGGTGCTCTCGTGGCGGTTCATTGCCCACGACAGAGCGTTCAGAAGTCGCTTGGCGGTGTAAAAGCTCAAGACCAATCTCTGATTCAATTTCACTTGCTCGGGGCCGCCTGGCTGCATGAGCTGAGTGTTCAAACCGAAGTCGAGCACCAACTCTTCAGGCGTGCCGGTGACGCGGAAGAAATTGGCGTACAGCGTCTTCATGTCGGCGATGTCCACCGGCACGTGCTGCGGGACACCCTGTTCGCCGCCTGCTGCTTTTGCTTCTTCTGACATTGGCAACTCCGTCGGTGATTTATGAATGGGCGGCATCCGCCCGGCGGCGGCTTATTGTAGAAAAGCCCGGCTAAACTCCCAGGCGTGGATCAATCGGCGGATTCTCGTCGTAGCCGTGCATGATTCGGGCCACCAGCCAATCGGGAAGCCATCGAGTGAGCTTCATTAGCAGCGAAGTCTGCCACGGGAAGTTGTAAACTTTGCGGCGTCGGCGGATCGCCCGCAGAATTAGAGCGGCCGCTCGGTCTGCGTCCATTAGCCACGGCATCGGGAATGGGTTAACGTCGGTCATCGGCGTTTTGACAAAGCCCGGGCAGATTGTTGTCACGGCAACACCGCGGCGGCGCAATTGGATCCGCAGCCCTTCCATGTACACGTTGACCGCCATCTTGCTCGCGCAGTACGCCGACTCGCCGGGCAATCCTTTGTATGCTCCCAAGCTTGAGATGGCGACAAGGTGGCCACGACCTCGCTTTAACATGCCTGAGAGCACGCCCTCAATGGAGTAAATGACGCCGAGCAAATTGACGCGGATCATTCGTTCGATCTGCGGCGTGTTCATGGGCTCCAACAACGTCGGCGTGCCCACGCCGGCGTTGGCGATGAGCAGGTCGGCGGGACCCAGGTCCGCCTCCAACTTCGCGATCGCTCGCAACGTCGGCTCGCGCTCGGCGATATCGGCTAGCGCTGCCGCGGCGATGCCGCCATTCGATTTGATCTCTGCGACTAACTCCGCGAGCACATCCGCACGCCGCGCGACCAGTCCGACGCTCCAGCCTGCGCTCGCCAATTGCCGAGCGCACGCAGCGCCGATGCCGCTACTCGCGCCGGTGACGATGGCGACGCGGGTTACGGGATCCATTGGATGTCGAGACCTCGGAGGTGTTCCAAAAGCACCGCGTCGGTGCGGGAGTTAACTGTCGCTGCATCGTTCGGATCGACATTTAACTTCGGGTGCTCCGTCCCGGCCAGCCAAGCACGAAATAGACCTTGCGTGCGCACGGGCGACCAGTCGCCGGTGATATCCATGCCCGCTAGCCGGCCCTTGGCCGCCCCGATGAATGCGGAGACAATCATGCAAACATTATTCAAATCCAAAAAGCCCGCCTCCCAATTGGTGATTGCGTCAGCCTGAATCATTACATCCTTGTCGAGCGAGATGTACAGCGGCCTTGCAGCGAGATCGGAGCGATGAGGGGCGAGTAACTCAGAAATTCGCGAGGCGAGGAAATTCAGGGGCAAGTCTGGCGGTACACGGCCAGTCCCAGGATCTAGTTCGCTCCCCCCGACCTCCGGTCCCCTCCCCCACAAGGGGGGAGGGGACCCGAAGGGTGCGAGAGGGGGTTAGTGGGTTGCGGCAGGGAACTGGAATGAAGAGGTTCGCAGCGTGTTAGTCGCCATTTGCCAACCTCATACTTCCTTCGTGCTGGCCACACCTTCAATCGGCCCGATTCCAAGTCTCGCCACGGTGCGAAGTGGCGGAAGCGATTGTCGAAGTCCATGTCACCGCCGACGTGGAAGACACGATGGACGTGCGGTAACCGCAACGCGTG
>JBJMQS010000024.1:0-16783 GCA_045802605.1 Gemmataceae bacterium
CATCGGTGGGTTAACTGTCGTGTTCACGCCCGCAACGGAGGGATTGGGAGCAAAGGTGGTTAACCGTGGGCTGTTCGGTTTCTGAACATTGGCATCACCCAGCGCACCCATGCCGCCGGGACAGAAATATCCACGATCACCTTCCAGGGCCAACATCGCCAAAGTCATCTGTTTGAGATTGTTGGCGCAACTTGAGCGGTAGGAAGCTTCGCGCACCTTCTGCACGGCCGGCAGCAAGAGCCCGATCAAGATGGCGATGATCGCGATCACCACCAAGAGCTCGATGAGCGTGAAACCCTTTCGAAGTCGGCGAACCATGACGTCTCCTTTGCCAAAACCACTAGCGAGAACTTTCAAATCGTTGACCCCTACATAAGGGCAGCCGATTTGGAATGGTTTGCGAAATAACTCAATCAAGCTTGGGGTGTGCAATCCTAGCCCACTCAACAAGTTACTTTGCATCCGAAAGGACCGCAACGGGCAATTCTCAGTTTTCTCTCACCATTGCGGACCGGTACCCGGCCGACCGCTATTTAGGCGCAGTCGATTCGCGGAACCGGTCATTAAGCTCAGACGCGCTTATTGAGGAAAAGCGGACGCGATTTCCCACGGAAAATGAAAAAAAGTTCATTTCTAGGTCTACTAGAGTGAGCGGCGTTCGACCGATGATGGGCCAACCCCCGGGCCTTGGCATGGTGCAAATCCCTGTCTGCCTTCCAGTTAGGCCGACACTGCCAGCCTCGACTCGGAGCCGAGGCGTTCCTAATCGCGGTACCCCCGAAAGCTGGTCGGGAAGGTAGCCGAGGTATGGGAATCCGGGACAAAACCCGACGGCATAGACCCGATATTCGGTTCCCGAGTGGAACTCAATTACCTTCGCAGTCGTTAGCCCCAAATGATTGGCGACAAAATCTAAATCAGGGCTCAACTCATAACAGCAGGGAACTGTGATCAGCTCGTCATTCGTGCTTTCTTCGGAAGGGCCTTCGGCCGGCTGTCCCGAGCAATTTTCGAGCCAGCCTTGTACCTCGAAAAAGCGAATCTGAGTCCCATCGAAAAACACCCCCACCGTGGCGTACGCCGGAACAACGTCCAGCAACCATGGTGGCGCGGCCGCGCGCAAACTCGTGGCCCAGTATGCAGCCGTCGCTTCATCATCGAAGCGGGCCAAGATCGCCTGATCACCCAGCGGAGAAAGTTTCACAAAGACAATTTAGCCGCGGAGTACGGAGTACGCAGAGAAAATCGGAGAATAACAACCTGCGTTCTCCGCGTACTCTGCGGTTCAATGCTTTTCTGAGATGCTTTTTCCTTCGTGGCGTCTTCTTCATGATGGGCCCCGACGAGCTCGGCCGTTTGCTGGACAGTCACGGCGGGGCGTTGATCCTGGCGGCCCGGTCGTGGTGCGCGTCGGCCGAAGATGTCGTGCAAGAGGCGTTTCTCAAACTCGCCTCACGCCGACCGAGTCCTTCCGACCCCGTCGCCTGGCTTTATCGAGTCGTGCGAAACGCGGCGATCTCGGCCGGGCGCTCGGAGCGCCGTCGCATCAAGCGGGAGACTCACGCCGCATCAAGCGAATGGTTCATTGCGCCTGATGAATCTCCATTGGATGCGGACGTGGCCGCGAAGGCGCTGGCCGGATTGCCACCCGAAGAGCGCGAAGTCATCGCGCTACATCTTTGGGGCGGGCATAACTTCGCGGCGATCGGCGCTCTGACTGGCACCTCGGCCGCGACCGCGCATCGCCGCTACGTCGCCGGACTGGCCCGTTTGCGAGAACGATTGGAGACTCCATGTCCGAACCGAGACTCCCCGACGAGTTGAATCGACTGGCTCAATCATTGCGCAGCCTGCAACCGCGCTGCGATCTGCCTGGTCGCGACCGTCTCATGTTCGAAGCCGGCCGTCGCTCGCGGCGGTCCAGCGGTGCTTGGGCGGCCACGTGTGGTGCACTGAGTGTAGCGCTCGCGTTTTCTGTTTTCTATCACGCGCCTGTTTCGCAAGAACCAATCACTGCCGTCGTCGCACCAAGGTCGCCGGACGTCGTGGCCACGCAACTCGTCGAACCGGATGCCGCACCGTCGGGATACTTTCGAACCCGCGACGCCGTGTTGCGATGGGGTGCAGATGCATTGCCTTCGACTGCCCCGGCAGCGCCCGCGCCAAGTGAGTCCCGGCCCGTGTTGACTCCGATGAGTTCTCGTTTCCCCGAGGATGTATGAGCACAACTCGTTGGATTGCCTTGGCGACATGTTTAATCGTCGCTCCGCTCTTCGCCGCGGATGATGACGCCCCCAAGCCGCGCACGGTTGTCATGACGATCACGCCGGCCGCGCAATCAGTGCCGGCGTTCAAATATCGCCTCTGGCCCGACCCATCCATGCGCACTGCGGGCAATGCGGTTGTGTTTTATGGACGCTCGTTGAGTGCATTCGGCGCCGGGTTCGGCGGCGCGAAATGGCCTCAGGGAGATCGACTCGGTTCTCTGCTTGCGATGCCCCTAGCGGAATTGAAGAGATTAGACCCATCCGAGGCGGCGTACCCTTTCAGTCCGATGGAAGACCTGCAATTAGCAGCCCGCAAGCGCACAGTCGACTGGGAATTATGGGAGCGCCTTCGCGCTGAAGGTATCGGCATGATTCTGCCCGACTTGCAGAATTACCGCCAGCTTGGCGCATTGTTGGCAATGCGGGCACGTTTGCAACTGGCGACCGAAGATTACACAGGAGCCGCTCGTTCGCTAGAGGCCTGTTTGAGCCTCGCACACAATTTGTGCAAAGCACCGACGTTGATTCACGCCCTCGTCGGTGCCGCAATCGCGGAGATGGCCCTCACTCAAGTTGAAGAGTGGGTCAGAACGCCTGGCTCTCCCAATCTCTATTGGGCCCTCACCGACTTGCCATCGCCACTGATCGATTTGCGCGATGGGTTCGGCGGCGAGCGTGTCACCATCGATCATCTCTTCCCCGGCTTGCGCGAGAAGCTGGCGGATTCCAACCTCCCTTCCATGAGCGTCACTGAAATTCGCGACCAATGTTTGCATGCGACAAAATCAGTGCAGGCGAACGAAGGAATCCTCGACATCGCGCTGGCAGCGTCGCAGGACTACCCAGCGGCCAAACGATTCCTGCGCGATCGCGGTTGGCCTGATGCGCAAATTGAGGTTCGTCCCGCTCTGCAAGTCGTGCTCATGCATCAGGTCGCTCAGTACGACGCCGCTCTCGATGACATGACGCGCATCATGGGTCTGCCGTGGCCAGAGCGCCTTGCCGCGGCAAAAGCAATGTTTAGTCCCCCACCTCGGGACCAACGCTGGTTGCATCCCGGCTCCGAAGGGGTATTCAACATCACTCGGTTCTTGTTGCCGGCTGTCAAAGTCCATTTCGCTCCGGCCCGAATCGAGCGCCGGATCGTCGCGCTCCGAGTGATCGAAGCCATCCGCGCGCACGCCGCGGCCGCCGGTTCGCTGCCTGCTTCACTCGCGGATGTCAAAGGTCTGTACGTGCCACTCGACCCCCTGACTGGCGCTGCTTTCACTTATTCCGCGGCCGGCTCCGTTGCCACTCTAACCGCCGCGCCAATCCCTGGCGAATTTACCCCAAGCTCGTCCTTCATTTACACGATCACCCTGGGAGCCAAATGATGTCACGCTTCTTTACCGCTCCTCAGCACGAGAACTCTAGTGCCTTCCCCCCGCCTTCCTGTCTCCTCCCCCAACTTTCCGGTCCCCTCCCCCATTGCGGGGGAGGGTTAGGGTGGGGGGTCGAAGCCCGCGCGACCCGAAACGTTTCCAGTCGCCTGCTACTGAGCATTTTCTTGGTTGCTTTATTGCTCATCACCGCAAACGCACCCGCCGCCGACCACCCGGCCAAAGCCTTAACCAATCCGTCGCCCCCAGACTCGATGGAACTACTCGCCACCATTCACATCAAGCTGCAGCGAATATCGCCAAAGGACGTGCAGTCAAAACTTGGCGACTCCGCGGCATCGGCCATCCTTGCGAAATGGTTGGAGCAACTTCAAGCGGGCAAAGTTGATGAGCTTCGCATTTTCCTTCGTCTCAGAGATGGCTCGCCGGTGGTTGTTGTGCACCCGGTGGGTCCGGACACCAAGCAAGCCTTCGCCGCGCTTCAGGAAATTCGCCGCGGCTCTCCGGTCGCTTTCGAATTCAGAACCGGCCAACTGAATTCCCAGGCGACTGGGGTGGATCAGCCTCCAATTCTCATTGGCCTCCATATTCCGGAGAACCTCCGTCGAGTGCTACTTGAAATCCTGCCCGACGAAGCCGAGCCAACCAAGCGCGCCATCCGCGGTTTTCGTTCCGCCGACATCCCAGTCGATCTCTCTAAGCCATCGACGCAATGCGCAATCCAGTTCAACGACGAGGCCTCAGCAAAAGCTCTCCCGGACGCGGCGCGCGAGTTTTGCAAACTTCTCGCGCAGGACAAATCTCGCGCGGAGATCTTGCCGGTGCTCGACGACCTGGTCAAACTGTCCGAAATCGAAACGACCGGCACAAAGGTCACTTTGAAAATTTCCGCCGAAACGATTGGAGCCGTGATGCCAAAGATCAATGTGATCTACGCTGAGCAAAAACACTGGGCCGCGTCGTTCGAGAACCTCAAGCACCTCGCACTGGCCATTCACGGTTACGCTGACGCGCATGAACAACACTTTCCGACCGACGTGCTCGAGGCCAATGGCAAACCCCTATTGAGTTGGCGCGTCCGCGTGTTGCCGTATATGAACGAGGCGAAGCTCTTCGAACAGTTCCATCTCGATGAACCGTGGGATGGACCGATTAACAAAAAGCTTCTCGACAAAATGCCGGCAATTTTTCGTGCACCTGGCACGACGGCACCCACCGGCCGCACGCCATATTTAGGCCCATCCGGCACGGACTTCTTTTGGGTTCCCGGTGCGAAGGTGGGTCTGCGCTTTCGGGACATAACCGATGGCACATCGAACACGATCATGCTCGTCGAAGCCAACGACGCGAATCTGGTCGAATGGACCAAACCCACTGATTGGTCGCCCGATGCCACCGATCCGCGCATAGCCCTGATCGGTCGGCACCGTGGCTCCTTTGCCGCGGGCTTCGCCGACGGCTCTGTCCGATTGCTCCCCAATACGATCGAGGTCTCTACGTTGAAAGCACTTCTGACTCGAGCCGGCGGGGAAGTAGTGAATCTGCCTTGATCTGTTTGTCGCGACGGCAGGTTGTCATTTGCGTTTCTCGCCTCAGAATGACCAGCACGATTTGCGAGGCTGGTCGTGGAAACTTCTGAAGGCATTTGGGCATATTTCGCCGTGTTCGGCGCGCTGGTCGCCGCCGGGTTGGGATTCCCCATTCCCGAAGAGATCCCGGTGATTGTCGGTGGAGGCATGGCCGCGGCGGCCTCCACCCACGTGCCGCGCGAACATCCTTACTGGTTCATTCTTTGGCCGGTCTGCATCCTCGGCGTCGTCATCGCCGACGGATTGCTCTACGGCATCGGCCGGCTTGGGGGCCGGCGGCTGCTGACGCACCCGATCATCGAGCGTTGGTTTTTGCGGCCCGAGAAGCGGGCGAAGACGGAAGAGAACGTCCACAAGTACGGAATTATGATTCTGCTCGGCGCTCGCTTCCTGCCCGGCATCCGCGCTGGTGTGTTCATCATTGCCGGTACGCTGCGGATGCCGCTCGTTCGCTTCCTGATCGCCGACGGCCTCTACGCGATTCCCGGAGTGAGCTTACTTTTCTTTCTTTCATTCTGGTTCACCGACCGCTTCAAGGATTTGTTCAGCCGTTTGCATGATCGCGTCGAAGGTTTCATGTCCCTCTTGGCCGTCGTGGCGATTGCATATGGCGCGGGCCTCTACACCTACTCGTATTGGAAGCGGCGCGTCGAAACCGGCGATCCGAGTGAGGTGCCAATTCTCAAGGCGGTGATCCATCCTCAGAACGAACCATCGCCCGAAGACGGTGAAAAGTCGCTGACTGAAAAGAAAGTCGGCCCACCCGTCATCGGGGCGGAAGTCTCGCCAATCAAGTCGCTGATCATCCCTCGCTTGATTCACGATGCCATGATCGCTCAAGCGCGAACCGAGTTACCCAACGAATGCTGCGGCCTTCTGGCAGGCCGGGCCGATGGCCGCGTGACCCGTCATCTGCCGCTTATCAATGCCATCGCCAGCACCTCGCGCTTCGAGTCCTCGCCCGAAAGCATGTTGGCGGCCATGAAGCAAGTGCGCGAGCACGATTTGCAGGTGCTCGCGGTCTATCACTCGCACCCAGCCACGCCGCCCAAGCCGAGTCAAATCGATATCGAACTCAGCCACATGGCCAACGTGGCCACCGTCATCATTTCCCTCGCCGGCAATAGTCCCACGCTGGCCGGATGGCACCTCGAAACCACGCCGCCCGCCCCGGTCGAGCTGAAAATCGTTGACTAGCTCATGCCCGCTGGCAATCCCGGGTCGTGAAGATGCAGCGGTTCGGTCTTCTTGCGCACGCGCAGATTGATGATCTCCACCAGCACTGAAAACGCCATCGCAAAATAGACGTAGCCCTTATCGATGTGCTGGCCACATCCTTCGGCCACCAGAAGCACGCCGATGAGGATCATAAAGGCGAGCGCGAGAATTTTTAGCGTTGGGTGTCGGGTGACGAAGCGGGCCACCGCCTCGGCAAAGAGCATCATCACGCCGACCGCCATAATCATCGCAGCGATCATAACGCCCAGCGACTCGACCATGCCCACCGCGGTGACCACCGAGTCGAGCGAAAAGATGATGTCGATGACCGCGATTTCGATCAGCACCCAACCGAAGCGGGCCGTCCCTTTTTTCCGTTGGGCATGTTCATCCTGGCTGGGTCGCTCGAGCCGGTCGTGAATCTCAAATGTGCTCTTACCGATCAGGAAGACGCCACCGACCAACAGGATAATGTCGCGCCAAGAGATTTGCCGCGCTTCGAGCTCATGAAACAGCGGCATGTTCGGTAGCGTAAACACCGGCGTAGTTAGTGAAAGGATAAACGATAGCGTGGCCAGCAGAAGCAGCCGCGTGCCGAGCGCCGCGAGAAGCCCAAGCCGTCTAGCGCGCGGTTGCTGTTGTGGCGGCAACCGCCCGGCGACGAGCGCCAGAAAAATGATGTTGTCGATGCCCAGGACAATCTCCATGGCGGTCAACGTGATGAGCGGTAAAACGATGCGAGAAAAAATGCCGGCCGGTGTGGGCCGTACGCTGCGAATGGAAGTTATCTCGCTGCGTTGCAAGACACGTACAGCGTTGTCGGTAGTAATCGTGAAAGTCGGATTTTCGCAAATGCCTGAGATGGGTTCGCTGAAGCCATGCACTCTAATCGAGTCGGCTGCCGGCACGGTATGGACCAGATTCAAATGCTCGACACGTGCCACATCGAATTGAGCTGAGCCACCCTCGAAGCGAAATGCGATGCTCGGCTCTTTTAAGAAACCGTTGAGCTTAGAGCCACCAGTCAAATGGGCCTCAACAGAATTCTGCTCCGCCGCTCGGGCAAACGCAGGCGCAATCAACAGACAGAGGATCGTCAGCCATCGGGGGCTCATCAATGTCCTTCCTCAGATGTGTAGCCGCGGGCTTTAGCCCGCGTCGGGACCAAGCGATTGCCAGGACGCGCGGGCTAAAGCCCGCGGCTACAAAATCACACAATCCATTAACCCAGCATCTCGCCCACGGCAGAGACAATATCCGGTACCTCGGCCATGGCGCCTTCGCCGACATCGCCGCAGGCCAGCATCTTCTCGACCGGACCGAGCACACGGACGTTGCCGCTGTCGAGACGCATCTGCTGGATTTGCTGGGCTGTCATCGGATGCTGCCACATGAATGTATTCATGGCCGGCGCGAGCAAAACGGGCCGGGCCGGGTCCCGAGCGCGCCAGACGCAACAGAGGCAATTGTCGCACAATCCCACGGCAAACTTCGCCAGCGTATTGGCATCCAACGGCGCAACGACGAGCAACTCCGCCCATCGCCGCAACTCGATGTGCAACACCGGATCATCGCGACGGTATTTTTCTCGGGGCCATTCGTCCGCATCTTGGACCAGAATGCCGTGCGGCAATTCTGAGGGATCGAAGAAATAAAGCGCGGAGTCCGTCGCGACCACGCGAACAGCATGGCCAGCTTCCATCAAAGCCGCGACGAGAGCCGGCGAGCGAATCGCCGCGACGGAGCCGGTCACACCCAAAAGAACGTTAGCCACGATGCGCCTCCGTGATGACAGCGAGCAGACGCTTGGGCAACTCAGCGCGGGTCACTCGCTCATACTTGCCGGCCAAGGGGCCGAGATAGGCCCACTGGCTTGCGCCTTCGAGAGTGTTGGCCACCATAAAGTTCGCTCGCGATTGTTGCCGGGATGCCTCAGCGATTTTCAGAAGTTCTGCATCATCGATGCCAACTTCGAGCTTGAACTTTACGAGGATGCCCTTGAAACCCCAATCGGTTCGCATGCGGTCGATCAGCTTGGGCGCGCGGACGAGCTTCAGCCATAGCTCTTCTTCATCGGATTTGATTTTGCCGCCGTGGTCCAAGGCCTTTTGTCGCGCGTCGAACGCGCCGGCAACCTGATAATCACTCACGGCCGCGGCGTGCACGATCGCGTCGTACGCGCCGCGCTGCACATGCTCGGCGAGCAGTGTTTCCAAGTCATCGAACGTGTGAAACGTGTGCAGATTCGGAATGCCATCGGCTTCGGGCAACGCCTTCGGATGTGATGTCAGTAGCGTGACCTCGTGGCCGAAGGTCTCCGCGGTGAGGGCGATTAACGCGCCGGTCTTGCCGGTGAAAATATTGGTGATGCCGCGGACCCGGTCGATGGGGGCAAACGTGTTGCCGGCGGTAATCAGGATGCGCATTTGCATATTGTAACGAGCCGGAAGCGTGAGCGACGGAGTATTGAATTACCGTCGCTCACGCTTCCGGCTCGTTCAACTAATTCCGCACTGCTTGCGTGCGCGAGAGTTGGCGCAAATGATCGGTGAGGGCCTCGTTCAACTGCGGCACCGCAGGTGCCAGCTTCAGGGCCAATGGCCCCGGGTTCGAGGTGACGCGCAACTGCTGCAAATAGGCGAGCAGGACCTGCCGGGCCGGCGGTGAACCGCGGAGCATCAGATGGACCCAGGCCCACGCTTCGCGGTACTCCGTCGGCGACATTTGCGCGACTTGCGTGAGTTGCTCCAACTTAGCGAGGTCCGGCGATGCCGGGCTCTTACGTAGCTCATCGAGATGCTTGGGATTCACGCCATCCGAACCCGGCGGCAACTCGAAGAACTCGGCGAGCCCTTCATCCAGCCAGAGCGGCACATCTTTCAGCACACTGTGCAGAAGCGCATGGGTCAACTCGTGCCGCAGGTCTTGCTTAACCCGATCGCCCCAGAACGTGAAGACGAGCAATTCGTCCGTGCCGCCGACCGTGCGTGGCTGGGCGACGAAGAACGCTCGCCGTTTGGGCAGGTCGGGATATCGCTCGCGCATGAACGCTTCATAGCGCTCACGGTCTTCGAAGAGATAAACTTGAATCGCGGACTCGGCCGTGGGCAATTGCAAATCGCGCACGACTTGTTCGCGCAGATCCGAAAGCTCCGCAAACAATGGATCGTCGCGCTTCAGCTCGAAGTCGGCGAAGAACATGTATTGGGAGACGCGCAACGAATTCTTGCCGGGCCAGGCCGGGCTGACTGCTACGGCCGGTGGCGGCTCGGGTTTGGTCGGCGCATTGCGCAACGAGGTGCAGCCGGCCAGCAAGCCGAGAGCGACCCCGAATTGGCAAACACTTCTAAACATCTCAGTCTTCGCTTGTTAGCCGGACGCGCAAGCTACAGGAAGCAGAACCTCGCGAGTGGGGCAGTGATTCTGATTTCCGTCGCTTGCGCGTCCGGCTAACTATCATCGGCTATCCCAGTGGTCTTCCACTTCTCGCATTGCGCGCGATTTTCGCTTCGGTTGCGGCCGCCAGTTCGCGCCACCACCGCTTCCAGCCCCAATTGCCCCGGCTCGCCCAATCCATGTACCAACGCAGAAACCGCAGCTTGTCGGTCAGCGTTATTGACGGATGACTGTGGAAACTCGCACTGAGGCGGGCGAGATCGCGAATCCGTGTGGCCCGAGATATCCGCTGTCGGCGCCGGACACCGACCAAATCGATGAACCAAACGCGGTTATCATGCGGATCAATCGCCGTGAGTAAATTCGCGGCTTTCAGATCGCGGTGCACGAAGAAGCGGCGATGAAATGCCCTCAGCACTCGTCCAACGGCCGCGATTCGCTGTCGCAGCACTGCATCACGTTGCGTCTTCGGCAAGGCGTCGAGCTTGTCCACGAATGCCCGCAGATCGACGGCGTATTCAATTTTCGCGGTCAACAGATAACCGCCGCCGGGCAAGCCGTATTGCGTTCGATGGGCCATGGCCAGCGGTCGCGCGGTCGGCAGGCCCGCATCGATCAACCCGTGACCAAGGACCCAAGACCGCACCGCACCTGAGGGCCGAACAACGTTTTTCAGCGCGTCGGCGAGTTTCGATTTGCCGAAGCGTTTCCAGACCACCGGCACCGTCTGGCCGTCCACCCGTGCGCTGATTTCTACGACAGCGGAGGCTCCGCCGAATTTTAGGAGCTTGGCTCCCGGCGCGAAGAACGGCGCTTCGGGATTGGCGAGCAATTGTTCCAAGTCGCCCCGATCTAGTTCCGCGACGGCGTGGCCTTTGGCCCCGGCCAAACTGATACGCCGAAAATATCGATTGCTGTCTTGACAGCGGCGATCACGCGTGGCCCAGAGCAGGGCGTTGGAGCGCCAAGTTGCTTCTTCGAGAGCGCCGGGTGTGGCCGACGGATGATCCGGAATCGCGCTGGCGGCATACTCGTAATAGGAGTGCCAGAATCGCAGCCGATCGGACCGCGTTGCTCGCAGCACGAAATACCGATTGAACACCGCGAGGTTCGCTCGCCGCACATGCCATGGAGAGGGCGTACCAACCCGGACTTCGTGCAAATCGACGAGGAACAATTCGAACGAATCATCCGCCCTCATGCGGGCCAACACATTGCCCGGGTGCAAATCGCGGTGCACCACGCCGGCCGCATGCAAGCGTGCGAGAAACTCGCCCAGTGTCTTCGCCAAGTTCTGCCGCGAGCGCGGTGGCATCGCCGGACTGAGCCAGCGCAAGAGCGGCTCCGCACCGACAACAGTTTCGGTCAGCAGAAAACTTGCTCGAGGAGCCAGCGCGTTGCCGAGCACCCCCCAGCCCATTGGCCGTGGCGCGGGAACACCCAACTCCGCGGGTGCACCACGCCGAAACTCAGTGTGGGCCTTCACGGGCCGGGCGAGTTCGCGCAGGAATCCCTGCAGACCGACAGTGCGATATTCCTTCAAATAGAAATCGAGCTCACCGAGGTTCACGTGATAGATGGAGCGGTGCGGCGCTTCCTTCACCACAGTCGCCCGCCCCGACTCCAACCATTCCGAAAGCCGTAGCCCATTCGGCCCAACGAGCTGCGCATGGAGCGCGGGCGGCAAGTGCCAAGTCACGGCCGGGTGAGAAGCGGTCATCCCGCGATCCTCCCGGCCTGGGCAATCTCGTCAAGCACGTGCAGCCAGGCTTTGAGTCCCATGTCGATCGCGTAATGTTGCTCCACCCGCCGCCGACCGATGCCGCCCATTCGCAGTCGAGTCGTGGGGTCGCTGAGCAGCGTGATGGCTTCCACCCATTCTCGTGGCGAGTCCACGAGAACCCCGGCCTCTTGGCCAGGCCGAGTGCCCAAGAGTTCTGCTGTCACTCCCACGGGATTGCCAATGACGGGCAGCCCGGACGCGAGGTACTGCAAAACTTTGAGCCCACATTTGCCGCGCGACCAATCGTCGTCGGGCAGAAGACTCAGGCCGATGTCCGCCGAGGCGATGGCCTCCGCTTCCCAGGTTTCATCCCAGGGGACCTGCTCCACTTGGAGATGGTCAAATTCCAAAAATGAATCACATACAAACCGCAATTTAAGTCCGGGAATGGACCGCCCCAAATGTTCCAAGAGCGGTCGAGCCCGCGCCAAACCTTGGATAGTGCTCGCGGTGCCGACCCACACCAGCGTGAGATTGCCCGACTGCCGATGCGACGAGGCTCGGTATTTGCCGACGTCGATGCAGGTGGGGATGAGGCGAACGGCCCGCGCGCCTTCATCCAACGCACGATCGGCGAGCCACGAGTTGCCCGCGACGACAATGTCCGCGGCCCGCATCGTCGCGGCGAAGCGCGGCCACAGCTTTAAACATTGTGGACCTTTGCGGTGATACGAATCACGCTGATACACCGCATCATCGAAATCGAACGCCAATCGGCGCACGCGCTGCCGCAACAATGCGAGCTGCCACCGGGGCAACATCTTTCGTTGCAGGATCACCAGGTCGGCGTGGCCCAGTCCGCTGCCGATCCGCCAGCGGGCGATCCCGCGCGGCAACTCCTGAAATTCGAGCGTGTGGCCATGCGCTTCCAAACCGCTAACGAACGCCCGCAGCCGATATCGGCAACAGACATGCTCCAGCGATTCGACCAACGCCACCAAATGCACGCGCGCAACCTCCCTGTCGTGGCGGGCATGTTAACAAGATGGGTCGAATAGGGAAACCGCAATTCCGCGCGGCTGTGTACGCTACAATTGCAATATGTCCAGCAATTCCGCTGATCAAATGGGCAAAATGGTGATGGGCTTCTACGGCCCACCGGCGTTTGCCACCCGCGGCCGGAACACGGAGGAGGCGTGGCACGCTCTGCTCGACCACTGCCGGGCCAAGCGCGCCGAGATGCTGCAAGGCATACGGTGGAATATACGAGCGCTTGCCAACGCACTGGACTTGCCGCGAAATGAAGATCCAGAGACGACTGTTCGCCACATCCGCAAAGCGCTGACGGTGAAACCACTTTCCTCACTCCATTCATCCATCTCCTTTATCTCTCTTTTGGAATCCATCGAGCGCTTTAACGCGACGTGGCAGGCATACATTGCCAAGCTCGATCTAACTGACGTGAACCGCGAACTCGAAAAATACAACGAATATTATGTGCTGGAAAAGGAAAGCGTAGTCGGCTCAGAGCAAATCGCTCGCCAGGGTTTCCAACCCAAGCAGCCCGTGGCCGTAACCGACATCGCTAGGGAATTCCCACCGCTCGATGACCTGAAGCCATTACAAATTACTCGCTCGGTGGACTACGCGATGGCATTGGGGCTTCCCATACCGCATCCGATTCTCATGTTCTGGAGTTGTTTGACGATAGTCTCGTCAACCGAATCTATTTGGGTATTTGTTGGTTGGGTTTTTTTGAACCTTGTCCTAGCCGGCAGTCTTGTGATTTTGGTTCGTCGATATCGTTCCTTGAAGTACGAAGTCAGCAAGTTGGAAGCGCAAGTGCATGGCGAACCACTCTTGCCTCCGCGCTTTTTGTCCTGGTTGTTTCCTCACACGGGCATGATAGTGTTTGCATTATTCGCCTTATGGATTCATGCAGGTTCGTTGGCTCAGGTGACGTACTCTGAAATCGCAAATATCTCGTCGCTAACTCTGATTTTGATCAGTTTGGGGCTAGTGGTGGGAGCAGCCGTTGTGAGTTTTCGAATGATGGGCCTGATCGATCGACATGTGCAGTTGGAGGCAGTCGCTTCTCAGAACTTGTCATACTGAGTGGAGGAGGACAAGGACAAGCTACTCTCGTCCCCGATTCCTCGTCGCTCGCTGAATCTCGCGGGCCGCTTCCTGCGTCTTTTTCGCTTGGCGTTTGTCGTAAAGCTGTTTGCCCCGGCCCACCGCTAGCTCCACTTTGGCCCGGCCTTCTTTGAAATAAATCTGCAATGGCACCATCGTGAAGCCGCGTTCCGACGCTTTGGCGGCGAACTTAGCGATCTCGCGGCGATGCAGCAAGAGCTTGCGTAGCCGCTTGGGCTTGTGGTTAAAGCGATTGCCCATCTCGTATTCGGGGATCTCGCTGTTGTGCAGCCAAAGCTCGCCGTCCTCGAGCCGAGCGAATGAGCCATCGAGAATTGCATGCCCCGCGCGCAGGCTCTTCACCTCGGTCCCGACAAGAACAAGGCCACACTCGATCTTTTCGAGGATCTCGTATTCGTGAAACGCCTTGCGATTGCGTGCCACGATGTGGTTCGCGTCCTTCTTGTCATCCTTCTTCGCCATGCGAATCACCATATCAAAACAAGTGTCTTTGTAGCCGCGGGCTTTGGCCCGCGCGTCCTGGCAATCGCTTGATCCCGACGCGGGCTGAAGCCCGCGGCTACAAAATCATAAACTGCGAACATGCCGCGTGACAAAGTCATCCTCGCATACTCCGGCGGGCTCGACACCTCGGTGATGGTGCCGTGGATTGCCGAACACTATGGCCTCGACGTCGTCGCCTTCACTGCCGACCTTGGGCAGGACGAGAATATCGAAGCCATCCGGCAAAAGGCCCTTTCCACCGGTGCGGTTGATGCCGTCGCTGTCGATGCCCGCAACCTGTTCGTCGATCATTTCGTCTGGCCCGCGCTCATGGCCGGTGCCCTCTACGAAAGCCGATATCCTCTGGCGACCGCGCTCGGCCGGCCCCTGATCGCCAAACTGATGGTAGACACCGCCCGCCAGTTCGGGGCTCGCGCTGTCGCCCACGGTTGCACCGGCAAAGGCAACGATCAGGTGCGATTCGACGTGACATTTCAAACGCTGGCGCCCGACCTGAAGATCATCGCGCCGGTGCGGGAGTGGACCATGGCCCGGCCCGATTCACTGACCTATGCCGCGAAGCATAACATCCCAGTGGACGCGAAGCCGGAGAGCCCGTACTCCGTTGATCAGAATCTGTGGGGCCGCTCGGTCGAGGCCGGGATCTTGGAGGATCCCTGGGTCGAGCCCCGTGAGGATGCGTTTGCGTGGACGGTCAATCCCGCGAACGCGCCGGACACGGCGGACACTATCGAAATCGATTTCGAGCACGGCATCCCGGTCGCTCTCGACGGCAAACGACTCGATGGCGCACCACTGATCGGGGAGCTCAACTTTCTCGGTGGAATGCACGGCGTTGGCCGGATCGATCATGTTGAAAATCGTCTCGTCGGCATCAAGTCACGGGAGCTCTACGAAGCGCCGGCCGCGGTAATCTTGCATGCCGCCCATCGCGAGTTGGAATCGCTCTGTTTGTCGAAGCAGGCACAGCGCTTCAAGACAGTCGTCGCTCAGGAATACGCGGATCTGGTCTACAACGGTCTGTGGTTCAGCGCGTTCCACCAAGATCTGTTTGCGTTCGTGGCGTCGAGTCAGCGGTTCGTCAGTGGCACCGTGAGGGTGAAGCTCTACAAAGGCAGCGTCACGGTTGTGGGCCGCAAGAGCGAGCATAGTCTGTATTCAAAATCCTTGGCTACTTACGACGGCAAAGAAGCGGGCGATCAGTTCGACCAGGCGGCCGCCCAGGGCTTCATCCGCCTCTGGGGTTTGGGCCAGCAAACGCAAGCCCGCAATCAGTTGCTCAAGGGCGGCCGCGGCTTCGATCTACCTGGATTACCAGAGAAGAGTTAACCGCAGAGTACGCAGAGTGCGCAAAGAAAACAAAAAACGTGTTGTGGCACGGTCTCCCGACCGTGCCACCCGGCCGACCGAAGGTCTCCTCCGGGTTCGTGGAGACCTTCGGTCAGCAACGTGGGCTGGTCAGGAGACCAGCCCACAACAAGAGTAATTCTCTGTCTCTCTTTGCGCTTTCTGCGTACTCTGCGGTTAACTCTTGTTTTCGGCACAATCCGCATCTCACCCCACCGCGGCGCATCAAACTCTGTGTCCCAATATGGTCCCGGCCGCCTATACTAGGCTTTCTTTGCGTAGGGCCGCTGCGGGTCAGCGAAGGATTAGCGATCATGGGCAACGACACGATGACACTCGAGCAACTCGCCCGCTACTTGCGGCGCGATGCGCGCGAAGTCGTCAAATTGGCAGACCGCGGCGAGTTGCCGGGCCGCAAGGTTGCCGGCGATTGGCGATTCTCAGTTTCCGAAGTGAACACCTGGATCGAGCAACGGATCGCGGACTCGGGCGAAGAAGAACTCCGCGTCATCGAACAGCAGCCGGCCGAACCCGGCGAGCCCTTGATTGCAAATCTGTTGCACGAAGCTTGCGCCTGCGTGCCGCTCAAGGCCACGACTCGCGCCTCAGTATTATCTGAGCTGGTGACGCTCGCCGAGCAGTCGTGGCAACTATATGATCCGAAGGCGCTCCTCGAAGCGGTGCGCTATCGTGAAGCGAAGGCTTCGACCGCGCTGGAGAATGGCGTGGCGGTACCGCACCCCGGCAAGCCGATGCCGCAAGCGCTCGGCGAACCGCTGATCGCCTTTGGCCGAACCCAAAGTGGTCTGCCCTTCGGGGCTTCCGATAATCAGTTAACCGATATGTTCTTTCTGGTAGCGAGCCGCGACTCGGCGACGCACCTCAAAGTCTTGGCCCGTCTGGCCCGCATGTTCCTGCGGCCCGGTTTCCTGGACGACCTGCGTGCCGAGCCCACCGCCCATGGTGCCGTCGCTTTCATCCGTGCCACTGAAGCTGAGCTAATTCAAGCCTAACCACAGAGGCGCAGAGACACAGAGAAAACACAAACTTGGATTTGGTTTTCTCTGTGTCTCTGCGCCTCTGTGGTTAGGCTTGAATTAGCTCAGCTTCAGTGGCACGGATGAAAGCGACGGCACCATGGGCGGTGGGCTCGGCACGCAGGTCGTCCAGGAAACCGGGCCGCAGGAACATGCGGGCCAG
>JBJMQS010000025.1:0-2128 GCA_045802605.1 Gemmataceae bacterium
ATAGGCAACGCGCTGT
Organism: Gemmataceae bacterium; assembly: GCA_045802605.1. Lineage (GTDB taxonomy): Bacteria > Planctomycetota > Planctomycetia > Gemmatales > Gemmataceae > JBJMQS01. Next base: position 17 of record JBJMQS010000025.1, read on the forward strand.
TTGAGCGCATGATCTATGACGAAGCCGGTCAGCAGCAACACCCGCACGTCGCCCGATAGCGCGCGATGGGCACCTGGGACGGGAAAAACAAACGCGGTCTGTTATTGATTGAATGAGCCGTTCTGTTGCTGCGCTGCCGCGTGGCTTCGCGGTGCGACGCTGGGGCACGAAGTAATTACGGCCATCGACATGGCCCGCCTGTTTCACAGATCGACCGCTGTGGCGGAGCCCGATCGCCTGCAAGGTTTGCTTAGGGTCGATATTGTGATCCGTCCTGGTCGATTAGTGCTAGTCTCCACCGGCTGATCTGCGCGGCAATCCAGGGGAGCGCCTCATGTATAAGAAGGTTCTTCTCGCTTATGACGGATCAATAGAAGGACGGCGGGCGTTACGAGAGGGAGCCAAGCTCGCGCAGCTCTGCCGAGCCGAGGTTTTCCTGCTAGCTGTTGTAGAGCTATCTTCCATCGTGACCCCTGATGCTGGGTTTACCATTCCGATAGACGAACAAACGGCAAATTACAAAGCCACCCTTGCGGAAGGCGTGGAGCGTCTCAAGGCGTTGGGTTTTTCACCTACCGCAAGACTGGAAACGGGACACCCCGGGCAAAAAATTGCAGATGTCGCCGAGGAAATAGGGGCGCAACTCGTCGTCGTTGGTCATCGCCCGCAAGGGCCGCTAGCCCGATGGTGGTTCGGGTCCGTCGGCAGTTACTTGGTCAAGCGTCTCCGCTGCAGCGTCCTGGTCGGTCAAACGGAGATCAGCGACGATGAATTTGAGCAGTTGAAGCAGCCGGGTGAAACCCCACCTCAGATACCGCATCGATAATACCAAGCGAGTAAGGTGTTCCACACTGCGCCAAAACTAAGCCATTAAGCGCGATCGACGAATGAATTCTAGCAAGGTGCAAAGGTAAAGACGGTCGCATCGAAACCCCGGATTTGTCACGAGGCCCACCTATCGTCGCGGCAAAAACCGCATCACCTTTTAGAATGCCGTCTGTGCCTCGTTGTATAGGGGCGATTGTTCAACAGCACCACTGGGCAACAGGGGCAATGTCCGGTTTAGCCCCAATAGCGGTCAAGGAACGGGCATCGGGGGATGTCTCAAATGAGCCAAAACCAGAGGTCTTCAACGGCTTGGGTCATGTTCTGCCCGAAACGTGAAGCGCGCCTCGCCACTCGGTGAGCGCGCCAGTGAAGCTAACGTTCATGTGATCAGGCCGTTTGGCAGCCCTTTGCCTTTGCAATCACTGCACTTTCAAGATTCGCGCGTCGCCCCCTCCAGAATTTTGGGCGGCCCGATGGAATAGGACGGGCCCCCACACGTCACACCCCCGACAACCATCTGGGGAGCCCAGAATGCATCGGCCATCATTTCGCGGCGTCGTGGCGGCGCTCTCACGCAGGCTACCGAGACCGGGTCTCGGCATAGCGATTTTTGGCGCGCGCCTTCTTGTCGCGTTTGCATTTCCGCCACTCGTCTTTGCGCACGAAGCCCACCCGGCCGCGCCGCCGGCGACGGCAGTTGCCGTCGACGAAGCTCCGTTCTGGAAAGAGAACGAGGCCGCGATGATCAAGATGATGGACGACATGGCGATCAAGCCGACCGGCGACATCGACCGCGATTTCGTCGCCATGATGGCCCCCCATCATCAAGGCGCGATCGACATGGCGATCAGCGAACTGCGTTACGGCAAGAACGAACAGCTGCGGCGCATCGCGCAGGAAATCATCGTCGACCAACTGCAGGAGATCGCCGCCATGAAGCTCGCGATTGGCGAGCCGGCAACGGGTTCCGCACCTGCTCCGACGCAACAACAACCGGCCTCGGCTGCGGTCGAGCATCACCACTCCGGCATGCATATGGACATGTCACCGGGAATGAAGAACTAGGAGCAAAACATGACGATATGGAAGAGCCTTCTCCTTGCAGGCACGATGCTTGCGACCTGTAGCAGTGCATGGGCAGGACAGGCGCCCGGTGCGCTATCCGCGCCTGACGTCCCGATCAGCCATCACGACCGCGTTTACGCAGCGGAGCAATTCTCAAACACCCTCTCGGTGACGGACCCGGTCGATAACAAGCTCCTCGGCGTGATCAAGCTGGGGGAT
>JBJMQS010000026.1:0-1605 GCA_045802605.1 Gemmataceae bacterium
AATGATGCCGTCGGCGGAATCATAGGCCTGTATCGCGAGTTCGCGCGCCTTGAAATGGGAGGCCGTGAAATGCTCACGATAAGTCAGAGGCTGCCATCCGAGGAAGTCCTCGGCGCATTCCGGCATGTCAGGGATCATCTCAAGCAGCATGACGGCTTCATTGAAATGGTTCAAATAGTCGGTAGCAAGCCCGGTGCGGGGATTTATATTGGCCGCCAGCAACTCGGCAAGCCGAGTACTCTCGGAGGCCGTTTTGTGCACTCCCGGGCGATCGGATCGTGATGGTTTGGATGGCCTTGTTTTCATCCCCTGCAGTCTTGATGGTCGGGGTTAAAAGGTACTGAACAGATCTTATCTAGATATCGGAATGTGCGGACGTTTTGTAATTACCTCGGCCCCCGCGGCGTTACGGCAGATTTTTGGCTATATCGACCAGCCCAATTTCCCGCCGCGGCACAATATTGCCCCGACACAACCCATACCCGTGGTTATGGTCGAGAACGGCGCCAGGCGATTCAGGCTGATGCGCTGGGGTCTGTTGCCGGGATGGGTCAAGGATCCCAGGAATTTCAGTCTGCTCATTAACGCGCGCGCGGAGACGGTGTGTGAAAAACCGGCGTTCAAAAATGCATTCAGGCGGCGGCGCTGCCTGGTCCCGGCGGATGGCTATTACGAATGGCGGGTGACACAACACCGCAAGCGGCCCTGCTTCATTTCGCGTCGGGACGGGGCCCCTGTGGGACTGGCTGCGCTGTCGGAAACCTGGATCGGCCCTAACGGGGAAGAACTTGACACGGTGGCAATTGTCACGGCGCCAGCCAGGGGCGAGTTAGCTCCCTTGCATGATCGCGTGCCGGTGACGATCGCAGCGGACGATTTCGATCGCTGGCTGGACTGTGCCGACGAGGATCCGGAGACCGCAATGACGCTGCTCCATGCGCCGCACGAAGGCGAATTCGTCTGGCACGAGGTCTCGACCCGCGTTAATCGCGTGGCGAATGACGACCCTCAGTTGATCCTGCCGATCACTCCGGAGGAGAGCGCAGCCGAACAACCACAACGTCTGAAGAAGCTCATGCAACGGAAACAAAATGCGGCGCCCGATGAAGGGCAGGGGAGCTTGTTCTGAACTCTTCCGTGAAGGCGAACTTAGCCAAATACATTCAGGGCTGCGTAGTACAGCAGCATGATCGTTTTCGCATCTGCGATGTGGCCATCGCCGATCATCGCGAGCGCATCGTCGATGCTCAATTCCAGCACCTCGATATCCTCCCCCTCTGAGGCGATGCCGCCGCCGGTCGCGACTTTCATGTCCGGCCGATACTCCGCGACAAAGAAGTGCAGCTTTTCAGTGACGGAGCCGGGGCTCATGAAGGCTTCGAACACCTTCTTGATGTCGCCGAGCCGGTATCCGATTTCTTCTTCCGCCTCGAAGCGGATGCGGACCTCGGGCGACTTGTCGTCAAGCATGCCGGCTACTGCCTCGATCATGAGATCGTCGTAGCCGCTGACGTACGCGGCATAACGGAACTGCCGGACCAGTATGACGGTGCGCGTGGCCAAACTGTACGGTAGCAGCGTCGCCGCGTTGCCCCGGTCGTAGGT
>JBJMQS010000027.1:0-80458 GCA_045802605.1 Gemmataceae bacterium
AGACCACCGGGCGCTTACGCAACCCGGCTCGCCGATACAAATTCAGTATGGACCGTCATTGGCTACTGACATCGACCTTTTACGGGACATGGTTGCCGGGAGATGAAAGAGGATTCGTCGGAAGTGTCCGTGACAAGCGTCCTGATGATCCTTCGAGAATAATTCGTCTTGAGCATGACATACCGGGCACGCCGTACGATCAGGATTTCGTGGGGCTCAAGATTGCATCCACGGAACTCATGAAAGGACCGCCAATAATCCTCGACAATTCAAAAGCGCACGTTTTGTTATCGCAATTCCTCGAGACGGCCGGCCACCGCCAGTGGACTTTGCTAGCAGTAGCGATCATGTGCAATCACTTTCATCTCGTGGTGGAGGTACCGGGTGATCCAAGTCCAACAAAAGTGCTCGGTGATTTTAAGGCTTGGGGCTCACGAGCATTTTCAAAAAATTTTGGAAGACCTTCATCAGAAACGTGGTGGACTTACGACGGCTCGAAGCGCAAATTGAGTGACAAAGTCGCCATAACAGCGGCGATCATTTACGTACTTACCAAACAATACAATCCACTCGTGACTTGGTGTCCCACTCGATAAGTGCAGTTGGGTTCTTAGCGCCCGGAGCTTCAAAGACCACCGGGCGCTTACGCAACCTGGCTCGCCTTCCTCGCGGGCCAGTACCGAATCGCGAGCGAACCAATCATTGCACCGCCGAAGAGCGTCCACTGCGTTGGCCTCTCGGTCGCCGGTGCGACAAGGAAGGCCCAGACAGGATTAAGTGCGGGTTCCAACAGAGTCAGTAGGCCGGCTTCGAGAGCAGAGACATGGTGCAATGCTCGGGCCATGAGCCAGTACGGTAATCCAAATTGCAGACAACCAAACAAGGCGAGCCACACCAGTTGTTTCACGGTTGGCAATGATTCAAACAGGATGACCGGCAACAGCACCAAAGCGCTTCCCATCAGATTGAGAACGGTGAGCCAATTCGCCGGTTGGTCCTTCAACAAACGCAGACAAATCAACACGGCCGCGTAAGCGACGCCGCTGGCGAGGGCCGCGGTAATGGCGAGCGCACGATCGCCGGCCCAGTTTCCCACCAAAATCAAAGTGATGCCGCCGAGTCCACCGCCCAGAACAATCACACCGCGACGGTCGATGGACTCTTTGAATACGACGAGTCCAGCAAGCAAAAGCCAGGCAGGCGCCGTGTACTGCAAGAGAATGGCATTCGCGGCCGTGCCGTGAACCATCGCGGTCATGAACGAGATGTTCAGAAACGCAAAGCAAGCCATCATGATGCCGACGAGGGGACGCGGACGAAATGGTGTGCCGGGCAACGTCGGCACGAGAAACAGTCCAGCGAAAAGTGTGCGGTAGAAAGCGATCTGCCAAACGCTCAGGTGCGGTTCGTTCACACCGAGGGCCGTGGGCTCAGTCAGCGCTTTGGAGAAGAAGCCGCTGAGGCTCCAGAGGATGGCCGCAACCACGATCTGCAAACGGGCCCGGGCTTGTGCAGTCACGGGCAATGCCGTTACGGGTTGGTGAGCGGTGATGTGATGCCATAAGGCGTGGCGGCGAGCGGAGGATGGCTGCCCTCAGGCCCCACCCACAGGCGTACCACCGTGGCGAGAGAAGCGGCGACGAGCAAGCCGATCCCGAATCCTGCCACCAGTAGAATCCGGCGACCCAAACGTGGTGCCGCCGGAGTCACATAGTTGAGCGGTGTATGTTCGCCGGAATGAACTTTCAGATTGCGAAACTCAGGATACTCGCGCAAAGGGCGGAAACGGTTGCGATTGAAGCGCGCCGCTTCGGTGCCTTCGGGCCAATAACTATTTCGCAAGCCATCGAGGACTTGCGGCGTCGAAGCGCGGCGCAAATAGTCTCGGCCATTGCCGTCACGGAAACGCAAGCGCCAATGCGGCTCACCGCTAGGTAAGGGTGTCTGGTTTTTCTCCGGGAGGCGTAGATCGGGACTCGTGGCCGCGCCATCCGAAGCGGCATTGCGACGGCGGCCGGCGATGGTTCCAGCGCCCGTCTCGACGCCAACGCGGTCATGATTCACAAGTAACCGTGAACGCTCCAGATCCACGATTAATTCGCGGGCTGACCCGTAGCGCTTGCGCGGATCGAATGCCAACATGCGATTCAGAATCGCATCGAGTGCGGGAGGCACCTGTGGATTGAGGCGGCTCGCCGGAGCAAATCGGTCCGCCTGCTTGCGAGCGACTACCTCGGCATGATTCTCGCCAGGGAATGGCACAGAGCCCGTCAACAAGTGATAGAGCGTGGCCCCTAGCGAGAAGATGTCGCTGCGATCGTCTGCAAAGCTCGCGTTGCGGGCTTGCTCGTACGGCATGTACCAACTGGAACCGAACCCGGCGTGCTGCGCGGTCAGATCGTTCTCAGCATCGATCTGCTTGGCCAAACCGAAGTCAGCCAATTTGGCGATCCCCTGGCCCGACAGCAAGATGTTGTCGGGCTTCACGTCGCGGTGCACTAATTGATTCTGATGCAGGTGAGCGAGTGCCTGGGCGATATGGTACGCGACCAGCACAGCGTCCTCGACGCCGAGCTTGCCGTCGCGCTCGAGCAATTGCTGGCACGACGGGCCGTCAACGTACTCGAGTTCCATGAAGTGTCGGCCCGACGCCGCATCGCGACCGGCGCGGACGGTATGAACGATGTGCGGATGACAAAGGGCTTCGCCAATCCGCGCTTCCCGATAGAAGCGCTCGACGTAAACGCGATCGTTGGCGAGACTGTCCGCGAGCAGCTTGAGCGCGACTTGTTTGCGAGCTTGTGTGTTGAATGCAAGATAGACCGTACCCATGCCGCCCTGTCCGAGCGCACTCAGGACGTGGAAGCCTTCGAGGCTGGCGGTCGATTGGCCTTCCAGCAACGAATCGGCTTCGGGGTCTAGCACGTTAGGAGTGGGCAATTGGGCATCCATTGTGCCATCCTCGGCGATTGCTCGTTCATCCTAGATACGAGTCAGATTGAACCGCCGATGTTCAGTACGGTCCCGCAAATCGAGTAGTTCAGCGGTTCGGAATTATCCTACCAGTGCGATTTTCGAAACACAAGATCCGTAGGGATCAATGTTTACAGATTTGTTGCGAAAAGGTTCATGAGAGAAATGTGATAGACACCGCTTTGATCGAGGTCTTCTGATAAAGCGCGGTCAATGCCGCCTCACAATGCTCGACGACATTAGTCATGCCCCGCGCGACGCTTAGACCGACGTGGTGATGCCCGGCCGGCGGCAAAGAGATGTGCCCCTGCGCGTCCCATTGGAGCGGCATAGCCTCGCTTCGCACTAAGCAGGTCAGCCCGCGGGTCGAACACTCAGAAGCAGCGTTTGCCATCGATTTGTGCATCGAGGCCTCACAAGTTAGCGCCTCTTTGGGCCGCCCCGCCAGCTTGGCCAACTCGACGGCAACCTCTTCGACGCCTTGAGGAACTACCAGAAGCGATGCGCGATCCAGCACGAATGCGTCGCGCAAGTCGGCAGGACCGTGCCGGCGCAGAAAGCTTTGCTTAGCGCGGCCCGCCGCAAACGCCAGTCGCACCAGTCCACCCAAACGCTCCACGAACGAATCAACGTGCTCCACCGGCGCAAGCTCTCGCCACAACGCGGTGAGGTTGATCCGGACAGTGGACAGGTTCGATGGGCAATCTGCTCCTATCGCGCGCCAAGGAGCTTTGCCGGGCCGATCAAAAACAATCGTGCCGCTAATTCGCAACGACAGCATTGCGCGGGCGCCCGCTATGTCCGAATCCCGGACGTGAAACAGCGGACGAACGCGCTGGTCTTTGAGCATGGCCAGATGGACAAGCCATTCTGCCTGCGGATCTTTTTCCAATTCCGAAAAGTTTGCGTCTTCCGGAAAGAGCGTGGAAGGCGCGACGAATGGCGACTCCGGATCATCGAGTTCACCGAACAACCCGTGACCGGTCGAGAATGGGTCAAAGCGGGGCAAATGAACAAAGGCGTCGAGCCCGGACAGCTCTAGACAACCGCTGAGAGTTTGACACCAGGAGGCTGTATGCGGCAGGCGATAGAAAGGGTCGCCAAGATCGATTTCCACAAACCGGCTAAATCGCCTGTGCGCTTTGGCAATGGCTTTGACCAGGCCCGCCTCGGATACGTCGCCCCACCGCGCCAGGTCTAGCCGACCGCCGGCCATTTGCAGTGGAGACTCGAGGTCAGTTAATTCGATCAATCCCAGTTCATGAGCGGCCGTGACGTTCGAAGGATACGCCGAAGGTGAAGCCGCAGGAGGCGGACTTGCCCAATTCTCCTGCACCGTCAGGGCCAAGCGTGGATGTCCTAATTCTCTGATGATCTTGGCAACAGACTCGGCAAGTTGGACCGCATCGGGGCTTTGAGAGTCGAACTCTTTGCCGAGAAAATGCAGCACACTGTGGGTCAACTCGCCCGCAAGAAAGGGGTCATTGCTGCCAATGGCCCGGCCAGCATCATAGATTTGCTGCCGAAGTTGATCAGGGTCGATGGAAGCGGGGTGAGTCATTGAATCCGCGCTCGATTACGATCATTGCAGCGGTAGGCTCTAGATTGCCCGCGTGCATGCCCATAAATTGGTAAGACAGTATGAACATTTCCAACAATGGCCAAACGGCAATGACGCCCGCTTCTCAGTCCGCCGATCGATTCGATCGCGCCACGGTCGCCGAATTGCTGCACCGACTCGAAGAGAATATCGCCAGCGTGGTCCTCGGCAAACCGGAAGTCATTCGGCTGGCGGTGGTCGCATTGTTGGCAGAAGGTCATTTGCTTTTGGAAGACATCCCGGGTGTCGGTAAGACGCTGTTGGCCAAGGCGTTGGCGGCCAGTCTGGGTTGCTCGTTCCATCGCATCCAGTGTACTCCCGATCTATTGCCCAGCGATCTATTGGGCACCAGCATTTTTCATCAAACGACGCAGCAGTTTGTTTTCCAACCGGGTCCGCTGTTTGCGCAGGTCGTCCTCGCCGACGAAATTAATCGTGCTACGCCGCGGACACAGAGCGCGTTATTTGAAGCGATGAGCGAACGACAGGTCACAATCGACGGGCAAACTCGCGAACTGGGGCCGCCATTCATGGTCTTGGCGACGCAAAACCCGTTCGAGTTTGAAGGCACCTATCCCTTGCCGGAAAGCCAGCTCGATCGCTTCCTGATGCGTTTGCCAATCGGCTATCCGGCACGCACATCCGAGCTGGACATTCTCTTGCAACACCGGGCTGGCGAGCCAGTCGATCAATTGCAGCCCGTGCTCTCCGCAAAACAAGTGGTGTCATTGCAGTTGCAAACGAGAGAGGTCCGCGTGGAGTCCTCGGTATCCGAATACGTTTTGGATATTTTGGAACGGACTCGAAGTCACGACCGCATTGCGCTCGGCGGGAGCACCCGGGCCGGCATCGCACTCTACCGCGCCGCCCAAGCGCACGCACTCATCGATGGCCGAGACTATGTGATCCCCGACGATGTCAAGACGTTGACGTCACCCGTGCTGGGTCACCGGCTCATTCTCAAAGGTATTTCGCCAGGCTCGGCCGCCGCCGGCGAAGTGGTGCGGGACATTCTCGATCGGCTTCCGATTCCTGTTTGACCGAGGCCCCCAATGCTTTTGCCTTGGCCGCGCGTGAGCATCTGGTTGACTGCACCAGGGCTGGGCTGGCTCGCCGTGGCATTCGGCGCGATGCTGGCGGGATTGGCCAAGAACATCAATTTGATTCTTTTGGTCTCGTACTTTCTTTTGGGCATTATGCTTTGGAATGCCATTTTGGCTCGTCGCACCGTGCGAGGGCTGACAATTCGCCGCCGCGCCTCGCCGCTAGTATTTGCCGGCGAAGATGCCGCGTGCGAATACGAAATTGTGAATCGCTCATCACAAGCCGCTGTAGAAATCACAATTCAAGATCGGCCATTCGACCAAGACTGCTCGTGGCCAGTGGCAACGGTCGCGGCGCGCACGCAAATCGACGTCGCTCGACTTGCATCCGCGCGAAAGCGCGGCCGATATGAAGCACGGCTTCCGGCGATCGTTTGTGCAGCACCGTTCGGGTTGGTGAAGACGCGCATCCGCGGCGAACGGGGAACAACGGCGTGGGTATTCCCACGTCGTGGCACAATCGACCTGGATCGACTGCGATTGCGCCTCCCGGCAACAGGAGTTGGCCGGGAGAGGCGGCGCGCATTGGTCCCCTTGCCTGCTGAAGAGACTGATATCCACGGGCTGCGTCCTTTTCGCACCGGCGACAGCCCTCGCTTGATTCATTGGAAGACGACGGCCCGCGTCGGGCAGCCGATGGTTCGTGAATTCGATCGGAATGCCGCGCCAGATCTCTTCGTGGCGATGGATACTGATTGGGTAAGAGCGGATCGGACAGGAAGTCGATTCGAGGCCGCGCTAGAGTTTCTTGCCACGCTTGCTTGGTTCTGGTCCGCGAAGACTGAAGGAACATTGACACTCTCTATCGCGCGCGGGGCCGAGATGAAGGAGTTTAGGATTTCGAATCGGGCCGATTCCCATCGGTTTTTGCGGGCTTTGGCCGAGGCCGAACTGCCAACCCGAGAGCTACGCGGCGCGATTTCGTATGATGCAGTGTCCGAACGAACTCCGGTTGTTGTGATTGGCGACTCGCCGGTTTCGGGCCATCGGGGTTTGGCCGTTGACGTGACCAAGGCGACCGACTTTTATCGTCCACCGAGCTGAGCGACGAATGCACGATCGCAGGGCAATACGCTTTTTCCGCAGCTTCTACGCCAACTTGGCGATCGCCGGGGCGTGTTTGATTTGCGGCGATTGGGCATTCCTGCCAGAGATGCCGCTAGTCGTTTTGATAACCGGTGTCCTATTCGTGACCGCCTATTGGCTTGAGGGACGCTGGGAAATGCCAGCGACTTGGGCCAACCTGCTCGGACTTGGGATCTTTTTGCTCTTAGGTGGTTGGGTGCTCTATCAGGTCTATCGACCCTGGCCCTCGCCCATCGACAATTTACCGTGGCCGACGTCCCTACTGCCTTATCTCGGCCCGCCGGTGCTGATTCTCATCGCTGCTAAGTTGCTGCGACCGAAGCATCTCGGCGACTATTGGGGCCTGTTGGGAATTGGCATCATCGCGGTGGCGCTGGCATGTTCATTGGTCGGTGAAGCGTTTTTCGGTTTGTTCCTTCTCGCCTATTCCATTTCGCTCATCATCGCGCTCGAACGATTGCAACAGATGTATTGGCCAGCGGAAATTACCAATCGCCGCGGTGTGTTCTCGGGACAAAGGGCGCTGACATGGACGACGCTGATCGCGCTGGTCGCGGTCGGGGCGTTCTTATTGACGCCTCGGCTGTCGGATGCGCAATGGGAGATCGGGCAGATCGGCGGCAAGCTGCAAACGGGCTTGCCCGACCGCGGCAACGCCATCGATTTGAACCTGGGCGGCTCCATCTCAGTTAACCGCGAGGTCGCGTTTGAAGTGCGCGCTTTGGACGAACAAAAACGGCCGAAGCTCGACATCGCGCCATTTCAACGTTGGCGAGCGGCCACATTTAGTTCGTACACCAATGGCCGGTGGGGCAACTATGTATTTCCGCCGCGCGGAGACAACGCGCGCTTCGGAAAGACAATGGAGCGCGGTAATAAGCGACCGACGGCACCCGCGACGCCGCCGAAGCAACTTCCCGACCTAGGCCCGCACGAGTTCTTCGTGACATTCAAAATTCCGACCAAGCCCAACCAGAATATTATCCTCGCTGATCCCGTCTGGCGGGGCGTTCCATTCCCCGGTGACGAAGGTCAGTTGCCCTTGGCTCTGGTTTTTTCGGGCGGACAACTCTGGCCAGGCATCGGCGTTGCGCCAACCCTAAATGTGAATCTCCCATGGGCTCCCATCGCTTCCATCGCAGACAATGGATCGATGTTTCCTTGGGCCATGACGCCGGATGGCGACATTTATTCTGCTCCGTTGCCCGCCAACCAGAAGCACCCGCGCATCCAACAAGTCGTTGCACCGAACCGCATTGCCGACATATCTCCAGTTCTGAACATACACCCGCTTTTGCTGGAGTATCTCAAAGCATCATCGGACTTGCCTGGTCTCAAAAATTACACGGCGGCAATAGTCACCCGAATGATCAAGTCGGGAACTCTCGACTGGGACGGCAATCCCGCGCAAGATCCACTGCCGGAGAGATATCACGAGAAAGTCGCCCGAGCGCTGTGCCGGCATTTGTCGATGTCGCAGACCTTCCAGTACTCACTAAACCTGACCCGAAAAGATAAGACAATTGACCCTGTCGAAGATTTTGTTCTGAACGTTCGGGCCGGACATTGCAACCGCTTTTCCAGCGCGCTGGCGTTGATGCTCCGGTGCCAGGGAATTCCTTCGCGCGTGGTCATGGGTTTCTGCGGGGCCGAACATGTCGGTGATGGCGTCTACGTCGTGCGGCAAAGCGACGCCCACAGTTGGGTAGAAGCCCCGATTCGCCGCATCGAAAATGGTCATGAGACCTGGAACTGGCTGACCTTGGACCCCACGCCGGAATCGGAGCGAACGGCCCAACTCGAAAGTAGTCAGTTCGGACGGTGGATCGATGACGTGCAGCGCGGCACGTCCGATCTCTTCAAGAGCTTCGTCATCGAGTACAACACCGACCGTCAGCAGTCAGCGGCACAGTTTTTCGGATCACTCAATCCCATGGAGTGGATTGCCAAAATTCCGACCGAGGATTGGCCCGGCACAATCCTGTGTCTCATCGTCCTGGTATTCATGTTTCTTGTCGCCTCCGTAGCAATTCGTCGGCCCGCGAGAGCGAAAACCGGCGAAACGCGGTTTCATCGCTTCCTGGCGCTCGCTCGCCAGCGGCGTCTAGTGTCGCGGCGAACTTCCTTGACCCCGCGCGAGGCGATTCAGGAATTTACCGCGGCGATGAACGGACGAGAGCAGGCTCCAAAACTTGTTTTGGCGGCCCGGCGATTGGCGGATGATTATTGTGCGGTGCGGTTCGGCGGCCAGCAGGCGGTGAATGGCGATAGCGACTTCCGCACGCTCATGGCCGCACTGCGGAATGAGCCGCGACGCCCCGTGGCTGTTCACAGTTAGGAAACTTCGATCATGGCACAGGTGGCGCGGCTGATTGCAGAGCGGACGACCCTGCTCGTCGTTGACGTGCAGGAGAAGCTTTTTCCGGCGATTTACGATGCATCGGCTTTGGCAATCAACATCGAATTTCTTATTGATGCGGCCCAGTTGACCGGCGTGCCGGTGCAAGTCACCGAGCAGTATCCTCGCGGGCTTGGCCCGACGATCGCGCCGCTTGCCGCCAAGCTGCCGGCACATCGCCCGGACAAGAAAACGTTTAGTTGTTGCGGAGCCGCGGGTCTGGTGGAATCGCTTGATCGCGAACGGCGGCCAATGGTTGTGCTTTGCGGCATTGAATCGCACGTTTGCGTGAGCCAGACCGCGTTCGATCTGCTGGAAATGGGCTTTCAGGTCGCTCTTCCGGTCGATGGAGTTGGCGCCCGCTACCCGCTTGACCACACAACCGCCATCGACAGGCTCCGCTGCGCGGGAGCGTTGATCACCACGGTGGAAGCCGTGGGATTTGAATGGCTGCGCACTGCCGACCACCCGTCATTTAAGACCTTCAGCCAACTCGTGCAGGAGCGGTCTCGCCGGCTGAGCGACGCTAAAATCTAAGTATGTTTGAACCCGGCAAAAACCTGGGCCCCTTTCGCATCGAAGAGGAGATCGGCTCCGGCGCGATGGGCACCGTCTTTCGCGCGACGAATACGGAGACAGGCAAGCCCGTTGCCATCAAGGTAATCTCGACGGGACTCGCGGCAAATGAGTCCGCACGCGCGCGCTTCGAGCGCGAAGGTGAGATTCTCAAGCAGTTGCGCCATCCGCATATTGTTCGACTCTTCGCAACCGGCCACTACAAGAAGACTCCGTTTCTTGCGATGGAGTACGTCAAAGGCGAGGCCCTCGATATTGCGCTTGAACGCCGCGGACGGCTGACTTGGGAAGAGGTTGTGCGGTATGGCAAGCAACTTTGCTTAGCGCTTCAGCACGCGCACGAAAAAGGGATCATTCACCGCGATCTAAAGCCATCCAACCTCTTGATTCTGAAAGATGGCACGCTCAAGCTCACCGACTTCGGCATTGCGAAAGACGCGGACGTGACCGCGCTCACGGGCGCCAACAGCACCGTGGGTACTGCGGCCTACATGTCGCCGGAGCAATGCCGGGGTGAGCGGACCCTCACGTTGAAGTCCGACCTCTATTCACTTGGTATCGTGTTTTACGAATTGCTCACCGGCGAAAAGCCTTTCAACAAAGAATCACCCGTGGACATGTTCATGGCCCACGTGAACGAGCCCGTGGAGCGTCCGAGCCGCAAGGTGCTGGATATTCCATCGTGGCTCGACACGCTGGTATGCCAACTTCTTGAGAAAAAGGCGGAGCACCGCCCGCTCGACGCGGCCATGGTGAGCAAAGCACTCGACGATGTGCTTGAAAAGGTGGCCGACCAGAAGTCAGCCGGCGTTGAACTGGCGACTGCTCGCGCCGTTGATCGACCCAAGCCAGCCGGATCGGATGATTCGGACCGGGCAGCGGCTCGACTTTTGCGCGGCGCATCCGCCAAGAAAAAGATCCGCAAGCGCGGCACGCGGATTTACGAGCGCGGCTGGTTCACACTCCTGAGCGTCGCACTCCTCTTAGGTGGATTTGGCTGGTTCATGGTCTGGGCTCTCGGTCCTCCCTCGCCAGAGAAACTTTATTCGCGCGCGAAGACTCAGATTGAAAACCAAAACGTCGATCGAGCCTTACCCATACTTCGGCAATTTCATGCCCATTATCCATCGCGCGATGACGAGCAGGCCCGGCAAATGCACAAGTGGCTGACCGATCTGGAAGTTGCCGAGGTCGAAAACGGCATGTTCAATCGTTTCCGCAAGAATTGGAAGGTTGAAGACGAAGCATCCGAGATCACTTATGCCGCATTCCGTGCCGAGAATGAAGGAAACCTCGTCGAGGCGCGCCGCCAGTGGCAATCCCTCGCGGACAAATTCAACAACAGCAAATCCTACGATGACCAGAAATGGGCTTGGTTCGGCGAGAAGAAAATTTCAGACATCGAAGCGCTGAACCAGTTGCCCACCGATCTTCAACTACTGTGGACCAAACCCGACCTTAAGCCAACGTCGGATGCTCAGCGTCGCGCTGCCGAGGCACTTCACTTCGAGCTGTTTGGCGATTTGCCCGCGGCCCAGAATCGTTGGGAAAAGTTGCGCGAGGAAACTCTCAAAGATCCAGACGCCCGGAAGTACAGCGTGCTCGCGGCCTCCCACGCTCGAACCCTCACAGAAACCGCCCCCAAGGGCGAGCAAGCAATCAAAGATTTCCGACTCAAACTTGTTCGGCAACGAATGCAGGATGTGGATAGTTTGGTCTCTGAGAATGTCCCCGCGTCACTGCGCAAAGCTCACGACTTATGTCAAGAAATCGCCCAGCTTTACGACAATGACCCCAACCCTTCGGTCGCAGAAGTCGGCAAAAAAGCGGCCGAGCGGGTCAAGGATATCCCGCGCCCTCCCGCTCCGCCGTCTTAAACCTCCCAACCCGCAAATCCGTTAAGTCAGGATTTTCCGCGCGCCTCTGTGAGGGCGACTAGGCTCTGTGCGCCGCCACGCGCCTCCCGCGGTATTGGCTTTGCGATTTCAACTTCGAAACATCCGCGCCGACCACCCGAGGAGTCGGCCTCGCGGCGCATCATTCCCCTCGGATGGGGAGACACCATCATGGCTCTGCGATCAGCTTGGGAAGGTTACCTTCGCCTTAATCTCATAGCGATTCCGGTGAAGGCCTACTCGGCCACCATCAGCGGCGGTGGACGCATCGGCTTTCACCTAGTGCACGCAAAGTGCAACAACCGGATCAAATACAAAAAGGTTTGTCCCGTGCACGGCGAAGTGCCCAACGACGAGATCGTCTCGGGCTATGAGGTCGCGAAGGGACAATACGTCCTAGTTCAACCGGACGAGTTGAAGAAGCTCAAATCCGGCGGCGATAAGGCGATCTCGCTGGATGTCTTCATTCATCCGGAAGATATCGATCCGGTTTACTTCACCGATCGCACCTACTATCTCACTCCCGACGGCAAAGTCGGTCAACGGCCCTACGCCGTATTGCAGCGCGTCATGGCCGAGGAGCGCCGATACGCAGTCGGCACAATGATCATGTCGGGTCGTGAGCAAGTCGTGCTCGTGCGCAGCGTGGACCGATTGCTGGCCGTGACCGTACTGAGTTACGAGGCGCAACTGAAGAAACCCGCAGCATTCGAAGACGAGCTTTCTGACGTTGATGTTGCCAATGAAGAATTGAAGCTAGCGCGCAGCTTAGTTGAGACCTCGACACCGGATCACTTTGACTTCGCGAGCTACCAAGACGAGTACACGGGCCGCGTGCAAGATCTCCTCGAAGCGAAAGCAGCCGGCAAGACAGTGCCGGTGGCGGCTCCCGAAGAAGAGCCGGCGATCATCAATTTGATGGACGCGCTGCGCGAAAGCTTGAAAGAAGCGAAAAGCAGTCCGAAGACGCGGACGGCCAAGGGTAAGCCGCACAAGACCCGGGCCCACAAGTCCCACGCCCGCCGCAAGACCGGTTAAGCCATGACCGGCACACGACGAAAACCATCTGCGGGAAAAGCCCCTTTCCCCCACGACATCGAGCCAATGCTAGCGACTCTGGTCCGCGCGCCTTTTGACCGCGCCGGCTGGATATTCGAACCGAAGTGGGACGGCTACCGCGCAATCGCGGAAATCCAAAACGGCAAAATTGAGGTCTATTCGCGCAAAGGCAATTCTTTCAATGAACAGTTCGCGCCGATCGTCCATAACCTTCGCCATCTCAAGCACGATACCGTGCTTGACGGCGAAGTGGTGGTGCTCGACGAAGCCGGACGATCGCGGTTTCAGCTTTTGCAGCAGCATCAGAAGACGGGCCAAGGGCGTCTCGTTTATTACGTCTTCGACATTTTGCATTTGGACGGCCGCGATCTGCAAATGCTGCCGTTGATAGAACGGAAAACGATCCTCAGTCGTTTGCTGCGCCGTATCCCGGAGGTGATTGTCAGCGAACACATCGAGGGTCGCGGTGAAGCTTTCTTCCGCGCCGCGGCCGCCCAGGGGCTCGAGGGAATCATCGCAAAAAATGGACAAAGCCCCTATCGCCAGGGCATTCGCTCAGCGGATTGGCTCAAGATCAAAACCCAAAGGCGCCAGGAAGCCGTCATCGGCGGATTCACGGAACCGCGCGGCAGTCGAAAGAACTTGGGAGCGCTGTTGCTTGGTGTGTATCAGGGCAACGACTTGAAATACATCGGGCATACGGGCGGCGGGTTGAATACCAAGAGTCTCGCCCATCTTCGCCAGCGGCTCGATCCACTCGAACAAAGCACCTCTCCCTTCGCAAAGAGGCCGAAGGCCAATGCGCCAGTCCATTGGGTGAAGCCGCAGCTTGTGTGTGAGGTCACCTTTCAGGAATGGACAGACGATGGACACATGCGGCACCCGATCTTCATTGCCTTGCGCGAGGACAAACCGTCGAGGGAAGTGCGTCACGAAGTCGAGCATCCGGTGGCAGAGTTGGCGAACAATGATCCGCCGCTGACGAATCTCGGCAAGATCTATTGGCCACGCGACGGCTACACGAAGGGTGACCTCATCAATTACTACCGCGAAATTGCACCGTTCATTTTGCCGTACTTGAACGACCGGCCACAGTCGCAGCACCGGCATCCCGAGGGAATCGACGGGGATTCCTTTTTCCAAAAGGATGTCAGCAAGCGACCGCCACCGGCATGGGTCAAGACGACCGTCGTGCCCCACAAAGAAAGAGCAGGATCGTCGCACTTCATCGTTTGCGACGATCAGCGCACCCTGCTCTACCTCGCAAATCTCGGTTGCATCGAAATCAACCCATGGAATTCGCGTGTCGGCTTGTTGGATAGACCCGACTATTTAGTGATCGACCTCGACCCTGAGCAAATCGCGTTCGCCAAAGTGGTCGAAGCGGCTCTCGCGGTGCGCAAAGTCCTCGATGCGGCGAGGGCGGAATGCTACTGCAAGACCTCGGGCAAGACCGGGCTGCACGTCTATGTTCCGCTTGGGGCCAAATATCCCGAAGACCTAGCCACGCGATTCGCCGAGGTCGTCGCCAACATCGTGAATCGAAAACTGCCGGCGACGACGAGTGTTGTGCGCATGCCGGCGCGACGACAAGGACGAGTCTATCTCGACTTCCTGCAGAATCGCCACGGCCAGACGCTGGCCGCTCCGTACTCCGTTCGGCCGGTCGATGGAGCACCTGTGTCCGCGCCCTTAAAGTGGTCGGAGGTGCGAACCGGTTTGGATCCGGCCAAATTCACGATCAAGAACACCCCGAAGCGCCTAGAGAAAATCGGCGATCTTTGGCAACCTGTGCTGGGTCCGGGAATTGATCTTGCGCATTGCATCGAACGGTTAGCACGCGTCCTGGCACGCGCGGGCTAACAGCCCGGCGGGGTTTATCCTCGCCGCTCCTTTCGAATCCGATCGTTTGTCT
This sequence comes from Gemmataceae bacterium, assembly GCA_045802605.1. GTDB lineage: Bacteria > Planctomycetota > Planctomycetia > Gemmatales > Gemmataceae > JBJMQS01. The sequence continues at coordinate 14,606 of JBJMQS010000027.1, forward strand.
TTAGGAGCGGCGGGGTTTATCCCCGTCGTGCTTCGAACATACGAACGCTCTCAAATAAATCGAAAACTCTTCGACAGCCACCAGCCCGCGAGCAACGCCGACCCAACGAGTGCGATCAGATGCGGGATCACGGCAGTCGGCTCCGCGCCAAAGCTGACCAATTGATGCAGCGCATCCATCACCCAACCCGTCGGGAGCGCGAGCGCAACTGTCTGGCACCATTTCGGCGTTATCTCGGCCGGCCACCAGCAACCACCCAGCGCGGCCATGATGTTCGAGGCGATCACGCCAATGGCGATGACCTGGCCCTGGGTACGGCAATAATTGCCAAGCAATAATCCCAAGCACGAGCCGAGTGAAACGTACGCCATCAAAATAAGTGCGAGCATGAAATAATGCGGCCCCCACCGAACATCGAATACAAGTGCCCCAACGATGACCGCAAATGCAATTTGTAGGAGGCTCAGAAGTACTCGCGATCCCCATTTGCCCGCGACCACGGCACTACGGCTCATGGGGGACGACGCAAGTCGCCGAAGCAACCCTTGCTCCCTATCCATCACCAGACCCGCACCAGTCGTTGCGACAACCAACAGCACTAGAAAGACCATTGTTCCAGGCACGGACTGCTGAAATTTCTTTGGAGGGTCCTTAAATTTGCCGGCGGACTCACGTTCTATTTTGAGCTTTCGCACGCGCGGCTCGGCAAATCGCTCCGGCGTCGCTGCGTCCCCATCTTTGGTGAGCAAAATTAAGTCGGCGAGCAATGTGTATACGGCACGATTCACTCGAAAGTCATCGTAATCTCCGCTTATCCCGCCACCAGGATGCTGCATCTCAATCTTCGCTTGTTTTCCCGCCAAGACCATTTGGGTGAAATTCGACGGAATCGTAAGTTGGCGGGAGTAGTTACCCAGTTTCTGCGGTGTGTCCACACGCTCAATGTCGTAGTGCACATCTAAGCGCTTAATGAGCTCGTCCGCGAGGAATCCCGCATCCGACGATACTAGAACGCCAAGATCGTCCTTCTGTTCCCCATCATTTTGCGAGCCGCCGGTAATGGTTCCAATGAAATAGAAGAACACCAGCGGCATGCCGAATGCCCAGAACAGAACTTCGCGCTCGCGGATCAGCAAGCGAAAGCCCGTTTGACTCAAGAACCACGCATCGCGAAGCATCGACACCTCAAGCCAGGGCAAACCGCCTTAACCTCAACAGCGTTATCACGTACCCAAGAAAAGCCACGCCTAGCAATCCCGCGGCCGCTAACCAAATGCGCGATGAATCAACCGTACAAGCAAGAATCGTCTTGAACTCCGACGCTGCCCAGCCGTTCGGCGTGAAATAACCAATGTTAGCGAGCCACTCGGGCATCATTTCAAACGGGAACATTCCACCGCCAACCAGTGCGAAAAGGAACACGAAGAGCGAGACCAGCACGTTGGCGCCCCGCTCGCCGCCCGCCAGCATGTTGATGGCCAACAAAATGGAATACATCGCCAGGCCCGTGAGCACGATCCAAGCCCAGGCTAGCACCGGAGACGGAATCGTTTGGTGAACTAGCCAGCGGCCGCTAATGAGGGCAACGAGCGCAACGGCTCCGTAAACCGCCATTGCCGCGAGAATCTTGCCTGCCAAAAATGCCCACCTCTGGCTCGACGTCGTCAACGTGCGGCGAAGCGTGAATGCTGATTTCTCTTTCCAAATATCGCCGCTCAGTGTTTGGCCCACCAAGATCACTCCAAAAAAGAGCATCCCCGGGAAGAAGTAGGCCGCGACAGCCACTGGCGCTTTGGTCGCTTCCACGTCTTTCGTTTCCAGTTTGATCACGAGCGGGTCGAGGTAGCGGCTGAACTTGTCGCCCAAGCGCCTACCAGCGATGCTAAACTCCGCGATCTCGGCATCGCTCGGCTTGTGATCGGCGGACTTGCGAATTTGATCACCGAGAAATGCTTGCGCGTAATACTCAACATCGGACAGCATCGAGAGCGATTCTTGAATGATCCCCGGCAGAATGCGTTGAGCGGGATTGGTCAGCAGCTTCAGCGTGCAAGGCTCGTCGTGCAATAACTTGTCCTGAAAGCCGTTCGGGATTTCTAGGAGGGCAGAACCGTCGCCGTGATTGATTCGGGCTAAGCCTTCTTCGGCGGGCACCAACTCGACGGTGATCATTTTCGCGAGCGGCCCTTGTCCAAAGGCCCCGCGGACAAATGAGCTGAGCGTTGAGTCGTCGTGATCCACGACGAGCAATAAGCCGCGCGGCGTGACGCTCTCGCCGCCGAAAACGACGCTGACGAGCGTCGTAACTGCGAACGGCATGATGATGCACATCGCAAGACCGATGGGATCTCGCCACAAGCGGCGGATGTCTTTGAGCGCACTGACGAAGACGAATCGCAACGCCGTCATTCGCGCAGTTCCTTGCCTGTCATGCGAATGAACAGGCTTTCTAAACTTGGCTGCGTCAGCGTGGTGCCGCGTATCTCCGCCCCTGCGCCGGCCAACAACGAAAATAGCTCCGGTAATCGACCCGATGCGCCGCGTAGGGCGAGGACAAGCAAGCCGTCATCCGCTTGAACGACGTCGAGACCCTGCACCTGTTGCAATTCATGGCGAACTTTGTCGGGAACGAATGTCCCGGTCAGGCGGACGAGTTCGCGTTCGCCGGGCATCGCGCGGAGTTCTTCGAGCGTACCTTGGGCGATGACCTTGCCATGATCGACGATCGCCAGGCGATCGCAGAGTGTCTCCGCTTCTTCCATGTAGTGCGTGGTGTAGAGCACGCAGGTACCGGCTTTCGCTTGCTCGCGAACGAGTTCCAATAGTCGAATGCGGCTCTGCGGATCCACGCCGACTGTAGGCTCATCGAGCAACAGCACCTTCGGCCGATGAACGATGCCACAGGCGAAATTGAGCCGGCGTTTCATGCCACCGGAAAAGCGCTTCACCGGCTCCTTGGCGCGGTCGAGCAAGCCCGTCAGCTCCAGGACTTCGCGGATGCGTTCGGCTAACTGTGGATTGCGCATGCCTTGCGCACCACCCCAATAGGCCAGGTTCTCGGTGGCGGAGAGTTCGTCGTACAGTGCGAGCTCTTGCGGCACGATGCCAAGCGACTTGCGCGCAGCGACGCCCTCGCGGACAACATCTTTGCCCAGTACGCGAATATGGCCGGCTGTCGGGGTCAACAGACCGCAGATGCAACCGATGCTTGTGGTTTTGCCGGCGCCGTTCGGGCCCAAAAGGCCGAAGATTTCGCCGGGCCAGGCGTTGAACGAGACGCCATCGACGGCCGTGAGGTCACCGTAGACTTTTCGCAACTGCTCGACTTCAATCATGGAGGAAGAATACGTTGAAAGCCCGAAGAACCAAGCACCCATTCTTATTCGAACGTCGAACTTAGATCTTGTTTAGCCATCATCAATTTTGAGGGAGGCACAGATCGCTTCGAGCACTTTGAGATTTGTTTCCTCGATATCGGTCGCTTGTGTCAGGATCAGAAGGGTGCCTTCAGCAGTCGCAGCGGCCCGGATGCGGCATGTGTTGGTCAAATCCAAGGCGAAGAAACCGACATCGTGCCCGACGGCGGGCCGCCCGGCGAGGTTGGAGACCATGGGCTCGACGTCGAGCTTGGGATATTCGGAGCGCATGGCCTCCAGTGCAGCGTCGGCCAGATCGCCAGGGCCGGGCATTGATTCGTCCAGTGTTAGGCTCAAAAACGCCGTGCCGGGGCTTTGAATTACAACAGTCCAGCCCAATTCGGTTTGTTCAACTTCCTCGGTCCAGTTCTCGGGATACACGAAGGAAATTCCCTGCTGCTCGAATTTAGCCGGCACTGCCATCGCCCTCCCGAATCAGCCTAGCAAATCCACCTTGACCGGCTTCACCAAACGGCCCTAACATCGTGATCCCGAGGATTGCTCATGGACGAGCCGGCAACGACCGTGTCTACAGAAACCCCCGTTCGCTTTTGGCGTTGGGTGCTCGTCATAGCGCTGGTCGCTTTGGGGCTGCGAGTCTGGGTGGTCGCGCGGAGTGAAGTGGCGGCTCGCGACTCGATCAACTTCATTCGCTATGCGTTGCGCTTCGAATCGGAGCCATTCACCAAAGTACTTCGCGAGGCCGAACAACCGCCGGGCTATCCGCTCGCAGTGCTGGCGGCGTCGTGGCCGGTGCGCGCATGGCGCGGCACGACTGATCCGGCGGGCATGGCATTGGCGGCCGAGATCGCCAGCCTATGCTTCGGCGTCTTGCTCGTGATTCCGATGGCACTATTGGGGCGGAACCTCGGCGGGCCACTTTTGGGTTTGCTCGCGGCCGCGCTGTTTCAATGTTTGCCGTCCTGGATTCGACTGACGAGCGACGGGCTCTCCGAATCAACATTTCTTTTCTGGTCGGCCAGCGCATTGTGGTTGGCGGCGCGTGCTTTCTCAGGTGGCCCGCTGTGGACTATGCTTGGCTGCGGTTTGGCTGCCGGCTGCGCCTACTTCACTCGTCCGGAAGGAGCGGAGCTAGTTATTGCGGCGGCCTGCGTACTTTTGACGATGGCAATCTTGCGGCGCATCACCTGGAATCAGGCGGCTCTACAAACCGCGGCGCTCGTCGCAGGCTTCGCGGTTTTTCTCGGACCTTTCTACGCCACCACGGGCCGACTGACGAATAAGCCGACCGCCCGCTACCTCCTCGGCGATGAGACAGCGAAAACATCGTACTTCGGCGCCGCACCGACAAAGACATTGCCGTTGGCAGTTTGGTTGCAGGGTGATGAAGCGTCGAGCAAATGGGTCTCGGCAGGGAAAGCTCTGATTCAAGAAGTGGCCCAATCGAGCCGATATGCGGGGCTTTTCTTGGCGCTGATCGGTTTGTATCTCTGGAGTTCGCGGATCAAGAATCAGGCCGCGGGTTGGATGATGTTTGGCCTGTGTGTTTTGCACAGCGGCCTCCTCATCCGCATGACCTCGGCGTTGGGATATCTCTCTGAGAGACACACGGCCTTACTGATCTTGGTCGGGAGCTATCCGGCCGCGCTAGCAGTTCAGGCCTTCGCCGAGCGGGTTCGCCATATCGCGAAACTTAGAATCAAGGTCACCGCTTTGGCCGCAGTCTGCATCCTCTTTGCATTTGCGAGTGAACTACCTTCGCTTGGCCGAGCGCTTCACGGCAATCGGGCCGGCCACCGAGCGGCTGGCGAATGGCTGGCGAAGAACGCCCCGGCCGAGGCTGGGATTCGCGATCCATTCTGCTGGGCGAATTACTACGCCGGGCGAGTATTTCATGAGACGGCTGCTGCCGATCCAGATGAACAATTTGTGATTGTTGAGAACAGCGACAACCAGCATTCGCGCTTGCCGCTGATGCCGGAAGCCCGCGCGAAAGCGACGGCCGGCACGATGGTTTATTGCTGGCCGCCGGGCGATAAAGACAAATCACTGGTGCGCGTCTATCACTGGCACCGGCCAGGGCCGTTCACAAACTCCAGTCCCACGCCGCCATCTTCTCCATCGCCGGCCGGTGGGTGAGGTCAAATTGTAGCGGCGTCACCGTAATGTACTGTTCATCCAGCATTGTCACGTCGGTATCCGGATGCGGCTCCGGGGCGTGCAATTCAGGTAGCGCCCAAAAGTAAACCCGGCCACGTGGGTCTTTGCGGCGATCAAAATTCTCTTTGTAGGGACTGATGTTTTGCGGTGCGACGCGCACGCCGCGCACGGGCCCTCGTTCCAGCGCGGGAATATTCACGTTGAACAGTGACCCCGCCGCGGGCTTGCGGGCGACGATTTGGGACACCACGTTCCTGGCCAATCCGGCCGCCTTCGGAAAATCGAGCGGCTGAGCCTTGGTGTATTGCAGCGACACGGCGATGCTCGTGATGTGGTAAAACGCCCCTTCGATCGCTGCCGCCACGGTGCCAGAATAGATCACGTTGATGCCCGCGTTCGACCCAGCGTTCAAGCCGCTAACGATCAAATCGGGTTGTTCCGGCAACAACTCTTGTAGTGCGAGCTTCACGCAATCCGCCGGCCGGCCTTCGACCGCCCAGCCGATGAAGTCTGTCTTGTCGTCGTTGTAAACCTCTTGCGTCAATAGCGGTGTCAGCAACGTGATCGAGTGCCCGGCCGCGCTTTGCTCCGTCGCAGGGGCCACGACGTGGACAGTACCAATTTGCTGCAACTCTTTGCGAAGCGCCCGCAAGCCGGGCGCGTAAATGCCATCATCGTTGGTCAACAAAATACGCACGGAACTATCTCCTGAGTCATCCACTAGTAACGAGCCGGAAGCGTGAGCGACGGTGTTCGAAAGGCACCGTCGCTCACGCTTCCGGCTCGTTAAGACATAACTAACCCTGCATTCGTTTCTTACGAAGTAAATGCAAATAGTGTTGCGCGAAGCGGTGGGCCTCATCACGAACGTACTGCAGTAGCCGCAACGCCGCCGAATGTCGGCTCAATCGCAATGGTTCCGCGTCGCCAGGCCGGTAGATCTCTTCCTCTCGCTTGGCCAGCGAAATCAAACACGGCGGCTCCAAATGTAGCGCGGCGAAGGCCTCGCGTGCCGCATTGAGCTGACCCTTGCCGCCGTCGATGAGCAAGATGTCCGGGAAAATAGACTCGTCGTCGGCCGCTCGGCGAAACCGCCGCAGGATGACCTCGCGGATCGAAGCGAAGTCATCCACGCCTTCGACGGTGCGCATCTTGAATCGCCGATAGCCAGGCTTGAACGGCAAGCCATCAAGGAAGGACACGAGCGATGCCACCGTGTCCTCGCCGCCCAGGTGAGCGATATCGACACCTTCGATGGATCGCGGGACTTGCGCCAAGCCGAGAGCCTTTTTCAATCCATGCAATCCGCGCTTCGGGTCGATGGCGAAAACGTGCGGCTGCACGTCTTTGTCCACGTCGCCACGCATTTCAAGTTTGGATAGTGCTTGGATTTCGTCGCGGAGCCGGCCTGCCTTCTCGAACTGCATGGCCTCCGAAGCGGCTTTCATTTCCGCTTCCATCTCCTTGATCAATCGTTCTTTCTTTCCTTCGAGCACCATGCGGAAGCTCCGAATTTGCTTGCGGTAATCCTCGCGGGTCACGCGGAAGTTGCAGGGCGCGGTGCATTGATGGATCGTGTGCAAGATGCACGGGCGAAACCATCGCCAGCGCGGGTCCTCGTTGCGGATGTCGAGCGTGCAGGTGCGAAATTGGAAGATGCGCTGCAGCACCTGCATCGCCATCCGCAAGCCCTTCGCACTCGTGAATGGGCCGTACAGCTTCACTCCTTTTCGCCGCGGCGTGCGAGTAAACTCCACCCGCGGGTATTGTTCACGCAGGCGGATTTGCAGATAAGGAAATGATTTGCCGTCTTTGAGGTCGGAGTTGAACTTCGGCTGAATATCTTTGACCAGCCGAGCTTCGAGCAAGATCGCGTCCACCTCGCTGTCGGCCACCAAGAAATCCACATCGACGATATGTTTGACGAGCTCAGCCGTGCGATGCTCGGCCGCAGCCGCCGCCAGAAAGTAACTGCCCGCCCGGCTGCGCAAATTCTTCGCCTTGCCGACGTAGATCACGCGGCCCTGAGCGTCCTTCATCAGGTACACGCCGGGACTCGTGGGAAAGTGGCGGACTTTCTCGCCTGGCAAAACCGGCACCGCTGGCTCCGACGGCACCGGCTCGATCGATTCAGACATTCGCTGACTCCTTCGCCGTTTATTTTAGACGAAGGAAGGAAATGCAGGTCATTACTTCTTTGCTGGGCCAATCACTTCTTTCCCGACCCATGGCCGCAGCACTTCCGGCACGACGACTGAGCCATCCGCTTGCTGGTAGTTTTCCAGGATGGCGACGATCGCGCGGGTGCAGGCGACGGCGGTGCCGTTGAGCGTGTGGACGAAGCGCGTCCCTTTTTGGCCGGGGACCTTGTAGCGGACGTTGAGGCGGCGAGCCTGGAAGTCGGTGCAATTGGAGGTGCTGGTGACCTCGCCGAACTCGCCGCCGGTTCCGCGGCCGGGCATCCAGGCTTCAAGGTCGTATTTGCGGTAAGCGGGCCCGCCCAGGTCGCCGGTGCAGGTGTCAATGACGTGGAAAGGCAAGCCAAGCCCGTGGAAGATTGACTCTTCGATCCGCAAAAGCTCTTCGTGGATTTGTTCGCTTTGATCGGGCGTGCAAAATGCGAACATCTCCACCTTGGTGAATTGATGCACGCGGTAGAGGCCGCGGGTATCCCGGCCCGGTGCGCCGGCTTCGGTCCGGAAACAGTGAGACAGCCCGACATATTTCTTCGGTAAATCGAGCTCATCAAAAATCTGGTTGCGGTGCATACCGCCGAGCGTAATCTCGGCCGTAGCGATGAGGCACAGGTCAGTATCGGCGACTGTGTAGACTTGCCGTGTTTCGGGATTGGGGTCGCGCGGAATGAAGCCGATGCCTTCGAGCACTTCCGCCCGGGCCAAGTCCGGCGTGATGATTGGCGTGTAGCCTTCGCGGATGAGCGACTGCATCGCATACTGCACAAGCGCGAGTTCCAGCAGGACCGCTTCATTCTTCAGGAAATAAAACTTCTGACCCGCTACCGCAGCTCCGGCTTCGAAGTCGACGAGGTCAAGCGCCTCAGCAACGGCGACGTGATCTTTGACTGGGAAATCAAACTTCCTCGGCGTGCCGGCGTTTTTGATCACTTTGTTGTCGGCCGCAGTCGTGCCCACGGGTGCCGCCGGGTGCGTCATGTTGGGGATCATGACGAGCACCGCGTGCAGATCAACTTCGACCTGTTTCAGCTCCTTTTCAGCAACGCCTACTTTTTCACGGAGCGACTTGCCTTCGGCGATCAGTTGTTGTTTCTGGGCCGGATCTTTTTGTTGCGGGATGAGCTTCGAGATTTCGTTCGCACGCTGTTGCAACAGTTGAGCGTCATTCGCGAGCCGCTTGCGCTCGTCGTCGAGCCGCACGACAGCATCGACATCAGCCTTGACCAGACGGTTGGCACAATTGGTTTTTACCGCGTCGAGATTCTTGCGAATGAAATCAGCATCGAGCATAATTATTCGGGTTCCCGAAAAGAACTAACCACAGAGATCACAGAGCACACGGAGGCGTTTCTCTGTGTGCTCTGTGATCTCTGTGGTTAGTGTATTGTCTTATTACGCTCGTTCTGCCAGCGGGACATACGCACGCTCGGCGGGTCCCGCGTAAATTTGCTCGGGTCGGAAGATGCGGTTATTTTGCAGTTGTTCGAGCCAATGCGCCAACCAGCCCGCCACGCGAGCCACGGCGAAGATCGGCGTGAACTGATCGCTGGGAATGCCGAGCGACTGGTAAACGATGCCTGAGAAGAAATCGACGTTGGGGTAGATGCCTTTCGGCCCAAGCAAAGGCACCGCGGCCTGTTCCAATTCCAGAGCGATGTCATAGAGCTGCGGCCGGCTCGACTCGGCGAACACGTTCTCGGCCAACTCCTGCAACACGGTCGCCCGCGGGTCCTTCACTTTGTAAACGCGGTGGCCGAAGCCCATAATCTTGCCCTTGGCGGCCACGGTCTTTTCCAACCAGGCCTTGGCGTTCTCGGGCTTGCCGATCTTCTCCAACATGTCGAGCGCTTCTTCGTTGGCCCCCCCATGCAGCGGGCCGGCCAATGCCCCAATCGCCGCGCTGATTGTGCGATAGGGGTCGGCCAGTGTCGAGCCCACGACACGGGCCGTGAATGTCGAAGCGTTCATCTGATGCTCGGCATGCAGGATCAAGCAGGCATCGAGCATCTTGCGAACGGCGGGCGATGGCACCTTGCCATTGAGCATGTAGCAAAAGTTGCCGGCGTGATCGAGGTCGTTGCGCGGCGCAATAGGATCGAGGCCCGAACGAACACGGTGATAGGCCGCCACGAGCGACGGCATGCCCGCAATCAAGCGCAGGCATGCTTCCCAATTCGCGCTCGCATCCGACACCGATCGGGTCGCGGCGAACATTCCGAGCGCTGACACCGTCGTTTGCAGCGCATCCATGGGATGACCGGTCGGCGGCAGCGTCTTGATCAGGTCGATCATCCGGAAGTGGACCGCACGCCGTTGGCGAAGCTGCGAATCAAATTCGGCGAGTTGCTTCTGGGTCGGCAGCTCGCCCTTGAGCAGAAGCCAAGCCGTCTCCTCAAAAGTGCTGTCGCGCGCGAGCGATTCTACGGCAATCCCGCGATAAAGGAGCCGAGCCTTAATACCGTCCAAATCACTGACAGCCGATTCGGCCACCGGCACGTCCGCCAAACCCGGTCTCAGCTCCAACACACTCATAACGAACCTCTGCGCTTTAGAAGACGGCTGCCCGCCGTCGGCTGATAACCTATTGCGATTCGTGCTTTCGGGCTAGTAACGTCGGGCACGTGAAACGCACCCTGGAAGATCGAATTCAAATCAAGCGGCGGGATTTTTCCAGCAAACTTTTGAGCAGAAAACTCATGACTTGACCAGCCTGTGCATTGAAATACTGCCAGCTATGGCCCCCGGCCCGCGTCGTCAAATCGCTCTCATGAGCGGCACCCAAAGCCAGCATTTTCTCGTGCAAACGATCGCTCCCACGAAACCAGCTTGCATCGTCCGGATCGCAACAGAAGAACACATGCCTTGGCTGCCGGGATGGGTGGATGTGCATCGGAACGGTGTCTTGCCGGCATTGCTCCTTACTGGAATACATGGCGTCGAGCGACAACCCTTGACCGTAGAGTTGGTAGTACTCGATCGCCGACGAGATGGCGGCAACGACCGGAAACACTTCAGAATGTTTGAACGCCAAACGCAAAGCCCCCTGCCCACCCATGCTGATGCCGAACAGTCCCACCTCGCGATGATTTGGCCAGCGGTTTCGCATCCAGGGAAGCACGCGGTCTAGCAGGAAGTGTTCGGCGGTGATTTGTGGATCAAAGGCAGGGTCAATTCGATCAGCCCACCAACATTGGCCGCCGATCGGACAAACGCAGGCAATGCCATGTTGTTGAAGCAACTGCGTGTATGCGGCGGCGACAGGATGTGCGAGCGTCTCGCCGCCGAATGGATGTAGGAACAAGAGCACGTGGCGCGGGGTAGAACTCGGCTCGAATAGATCGGCCGGCTTGCCACCGATATCGATGCTTTGCCAATCGGGCACGTGTGAGACCCCTCAGGCTATCCAACAAAAAAGCTCACGGGTTGCAACCCGTGAGCTTCGCGGAATCGAAGGGACTCTTACTTCGCCGCCTCAATCTTTTTCTTCACCGACTCCTTGCGGGCATCGTCGCGCGGGGTGACGTTGTCGAAAGTCAGACCTTTTTTCCAAGTCTTGACCGCCTCGTCTTTTTTCCCGAGGGCCATGTAAATGTCGCCGAGGTGATCGTATATCTCGACGTGCTGCGCTTCTTCTTGCTTAACCACATCGAGCATAATGTCGCGGGCGCCTTCGTACGCCTTTTTCTTGTACAAGACCCAAGCCAAGCTATCGAGATAAGCGGCATTGTCGTGATCCTCTTCGTCCGATTCCGCCTCCTCGCCTTTTTGTTTCTTGCGCTGCTCGCGATCGAGATCGATCGCTTTGCGGACCAGTTTCTCCGCATCGTCCAAGCGACGGTCATTGTCTGCAAGCACGTAGCCAAGGTCGTTGCTGTACGTCGGATCTTCGGGGTGAGCTTTTTGCAACTCCTCCAGGACCTCGATGCTCTTATCGACTTGGCCGGCATCGATGTACGCGCTGCTCAGCGGATATTTGCTGAACTGCTCGACCACAGCCTCCTTCTTGTTGCCTGCGATCGCGTCGGACTCATCGATGATTGTCTGGACCTTCTTCAACTGCACGACGGCATCGTCGGGTTTGCCCATTTGCCGATAGATGTTGGCTTTGCTGTGCACGAAGAACCAAGAGAATTCTTTGTTCGTCCGAATGAGCTCATCCACATTCTCGAGCGCTTTGTCGTACTTCTTTTGCCGGGCCAGCGTTTGGACGATGAGATCCTCAACCTTGAGCCGTGTCTCCAACATGTCGCTCTCCTCGCCCTCTTTCTTGATGAGGTCGAGCAGCTTGCGACACATGAAAATCTCTTCGTCGTACTTCTTGGCGTTGCTGTAGAGTCCGATCATTCCCAAGTAAATTTGCAATAACTTTTCGGTGCTGTCGAGCTTCGAGGCATATTCGAGACAGATCTTGTAGAAGAGCTCGCTGGTTTCGGTATCGCGCACCACATGCGCGGCCCGCGCTAGAACCAACGCCCCGGTGTAGTTAAACGCCGAGGCCTTGTCCTTCTCTTTTTCCTTCACCATGGCCACTGCTTCGGCCAACAGTTTACGCAGCGCCGTCTTGTCTTTGGCCAGCTCGCGCACTTTGCCGGTAATGGCCGCGTCGCCGGTGATGTTGTTGAGCGAGAGCGCTTGGGCGCGCAGGGACTCATCGCCGTCCTCAGCCCGTGCAAGCGAAGTGAAACCCAAGCCGAACATGGTAAGCAGAATCGCAAAGAGTGCAGTGATACGCATCGAATACTCCGATCAAAGGCAGGACTCGTCCCTGTTGCGCATGGTACGGCAATTCAACAAACGTGACTACGGCGAATGGGCAAAACGCACAGGGCCTTCCGGAAGCACACGGAAGCTCATCTGTGCGTATTGATACGACGATTGAATTGACGGCAACTCACTGACAGTACGGCACCGGCTGGCACTCCGCAGGTCGCGGATAGTTCGCTTGCGCCGGCTGCGGCGGATAGTAGCCCGACGTCGGACAGCAGCCCTGTTGCGGCGGCGCATAGTAATGGCCGCACCGTTCATGTTCCCGCGCGCAATATCGGTCGCAGAGCAATCCGCAACCGGAAAGCACCAGGGCCGCGACACAAGCCGGAATCAATCGCCAACGAAATGCGGCCATGGGGGTCTCCTTGCCGCGGGGCGACGGTAGGTCGCGCCCGAATCGACGGCCCGGATAACTGGGCAGAACAGCGCGGTCAACCCCAAGTGCGGAAGGAGCGATGTGTAAAGGCGTGTGGATAAAAAAACACACGGCGGTCAAACCGCCGTGTGTACCGAGGTAGATCGTGTTTTCAGGCTTCCGACGTTTGGTAGCCAAATGACCGTGTGGCCTCGAGATCTTTGTTGCTCATCTCGTCGTGTACGATCGGATGCCAGGTGCGATCGCGCGACTCCGGCACAACGTAATTTTCTCGGGCCCATCGGCGTAGGCGAAGCTCTTCGATCAGGTCAATTTCCGCTTCTGCGAACATGTTGCGTCCCATGACCCTTCCCTCGGACAGATGTGACCATTGCGGCAGGCGGTAGAGTCGCCCACCGGCACGCCTTTTAGTTTACCCGTATCGGTTGCCCGAGCAAGGAAATTTCGCCGACCGCCAACGTTTTTCTGAGACAAGACGCCGACGCAATTTGTCAAAATTACAAGTTTGGCTTGACCGGTACGATACGTACTATTTGCCAACCACCCAACTTAACTTCCCTGCAAAACGATCGGGATTTCCAGCAGTTCCGTTCCCCGCTGTACGGTCAATGACACCGAATCCCCCACCCGATGCTTGCCCAACTCCTTGTTCAAATCGTCCACTCCGGCAATCTCGTGACCGTCGATGGCCACAATAATGTCTCCCAAAATAATTTGCCCGCTGGCACTGCGGCGAGTCGGCCGAAGGCCTGCTTGCTCGGCTGGGCTGCCCGAGGTGACTTTTAGCACCACCGCCCCGCGCCGCACCCCAAGCCGGCGACGAGCTAACGTGTCGGCGACGAACTCCGCCCCGACGATGCTCGGACGCACCGTGCGGCCATGGCGAATCAGCTCCGGGACAATCTGATTGACCGTATCGACCGGGATGGCGAAGCCAATTCCCGCCGATGAGCGCGATGGGCTCACGATCTGCGCGTTGACACCAATGAGCCGGCCAGCGCTATCCAAAAGCGGCCCACCGGAATTGCCGGGGTTGATCGCCGCATCCGTTTGAATGACGCCTTCGATTTTTTGGCCGCTCGTGGATTCGATTTGCCGACCGAGCGCACTGATGATGCCTGTCGTCAACGTTTGATCGAGGCCGAACGGATTGCCGATGGCAAATGTCTTCTGGCCAACAGCGAGATCGTGTGACGTGCCGACGGGAATGGGGGGCGTGCCAACTCGCACATCAATCTTCAGCACGGCCAAGTCGTGGTCCGGGTCGGCGCCAGTCAAACGCGCGGGATAGGTCGTATTGTCATTGAGCGTGACCCGCGCGTAGTTGGCGCCTTGAATCACGTGAAAGTTGGTGACAACGTGACCGTCCGTGTCCCAAACAAATCCGGAGCCGGTCCCCTGGGGCACAAGGTCGGCGTTCAGGCTGAATTGATCCACTTGCAACGTCGTAATGTGCACGACGCTCGGCGACGCTGCCTTAAACAACTCGATCGTGGACTTCTCGTCCTCGGCGAGGTCGCCGCGGGCGGCAACTACGCGCGGAGTGGCGTTTGGGTCATTAACGGGACCGGGTCGCGCAAGCCAGCCGGAAACGAACCATGCGACTCCCGCGGCGACAAGGGCCATCAAAAGGAGAGTACCGAGCGGCGAAGATTGGCGGCGAGGACGTTCTAGCGGCCCGTATGACATTGCGAAGATCTCGCGTTCCGAATTGGTAACTAGGTCGCATCGGTTGCGGGGAGATACGTCTTCATGCGATGCAGACCCAAACGAATTCTGGTTTTCACCGTGCCTAACGGCATCCCCAGCGACGCCGCGATTTGCTCGTGCGTCATGCTCGCCAAGAACGCCAAGCGAATGACCTCGCGCTGATCGGGCGGTAACCGCATGAGCGCTGAGCGAACTTGCGCACGCGACTCATCTTGGATGAGTCCAAGACTCATGTCGGGCTCGAAACCGGGATCCACGTTCGGATCCATTTGTCCCGGCTTGCGACGGCGCAGCAAATCCAGTGCCCGCGAGCGTGCGATCAAGATGAGCCAACCAAGAGGCGAGGCTTTGTTCGGGTCGTATTGCTCGGCGCGATTCCACAATTGCAGGAACGCCTCTTGCATCACGTCTTCGGCGTCAGCCGGTTCGCGGAGAATTCGGAATAGAGTTCGGATGACAGTGAGTGAGTGACGCTGATAAAATTGGAGAAAGGCCGACTCGTCGCCAGCTACGATGCCCTCCATCAATCGGGCGTCGCTAACGTCCATGGGCTAACTTCGGTTGGATGATCTTTGTTGCTCTTACCAAAGTCGGAGTATATGTCGCGCTCGCGGTGCCGCCATCTTGACGAATGGATTTCAACGTTTTTTCATAAGCCTTAGACGCCAATGTCCTCGTTCCACAGATCCGGCCGCTTCTTAATGAATTGCGTCATCAGTTCAATACAGCGAGGATTCTGCAAGATCTCCAACTTCACACCGCGACTGCGAAGCAACTCTTCTTCGCCAAGAAACGTCGTGTTTTCGCCAACAACGACACGCGGAATGCCGTACAGCAGGATCGCGCCACTGCACATGGCGCAGGGCGAAAGCGTGGTATAGATTACGCACTCGCGATAAACCGCGGCCAGCTGACGGCCGGCATTTTCGAGCGCGTCCATCTCGCCGTGCAAGACCGCGCTACCGCGCTGCACCCGGCGATTGTGACCGCGGCCAATGATTCGGTTGTTGTGAACCAGCACCGAGCCGATGGGGATGCCACCTTCGGCGAGCCCAGCCTCGGCTTCGGCAATCGCGGCTTCAAGGAATTCGTCCATACGGCTGTTGTATGGCGGCTTACGCTCTACACCGCTGAAATTGCCAAGCCGCCAGTGTCTTTGTCGAAGTCGAGGCGCACGGTTGAGCCGTCGCGAATCTCGCCCGACAGCAACTTGCGCGCAATGGCAGTTTCCACTTCCTTCTGCAACACACGCTTGAGCGGTCGGGCACCATAAGCCGGGTCATAGCCGGCCCGCACGATGTGCGTCGCCGCGGCATCGGTCAAATCGAGCGCGATGTGCCGCTCCGCAAGTCGATCGCGCAACCTGCCAAGCTGAATGTGGACGATTTTCTTCAACTGCGCTTCAGACAAAGCGTGGAAGACAATGATCTCATCGACGCGGTTGAGAAACTCGGGCCGGAAGTGCTTACGGACTTCCTCCATGACATCATCCTTGAGTCGGTCGTCTCCCGCGCCGTACATGCCAACCGAGTCGAGAATCTTGTGGCTGCCTAAGTTCGAAGTCATGATCACGATTGTGTTCTTGAAATCGACCGTCCGGCCCTGGCTATCGGTCAGCCGGCCATCGTCGAGCAATTGCAACAGGGTGTTGAACACATCCGCATGGGCCTTTTCAATTTCATCGAACAGGATCACGCAGTAAGGCCGGCGGCGAACGGCCTCCGTCAGTTGGCCGCCCTCTTCATATCCGACATAACCGGGCGGTGCACCGATCAGGCGTGCGACCGTGTGCCGCTCCTGATACTCGGACATGTCGATGCGCACCATGGCGTGTTCATCGTCGAAGAGCACTTCGGCGAGCGCGCGGGCGAGTTCGGTTTTGCCGACGCCAGTGGGTCCGAGAAATATGAATGAACCGATCGGCCGGTTCGGATCCTTAAGACCTGAGCGAGCGCGGATCACCGCCTCGGCCACAGCAGTCACCGCTTCGTCTTGGCCAATCACCCGCTTGTGCAGCTCCTCGTCGAGATGCAATAGTTTTTGCATTTCGCCTTCGAGCAACTTCGACACCGGCACGCCGGTCCAGCGGCTCACGACCGCCGCGATGTCCTCTTCATCGACCTCTTCCTTGATCATCCGCGGGCCTGAAGTGTCACTCGGCTGCGCGTTCTTCGCCTCGGCATCCTTCAATTTGCGTTCCAGCTCGTTGAGCTTGCCGTATTTCAATTCGGCAGCGCGATTCAAGTCGTATTGCCGCTCCGCTTGCTCGACCGCGAGCTTGGTCTGCTCGATCTGCTCCCGCAGCGTGCGGACCTGTTGCACGGATTCCTTTTCCGCGAGCCAGCGGGCTTTCATAGCATCGCCGGTCGCCTTCAAATCAGCGAGTTCTTTCTCCAGCTTTGCCAGCCGTTCTTTGGACGCAGCGTCCTTCTCCTTGCGCAGTGCTTCGCGCTCGATCTCCAGTTGCATGATCCGGCGCGAGGTTTCATCTAGCTCCGCTGGCATGGAATCGATTTCGGTCCGCAATTTCGCCGCGGCTTCATCAACGAGATCAATCGCCTTGTCGGGAAGGAAGCGGTCGGCGATGTAGCGGTTCGACAGAACCGCCGCTGCGACCAACGCCGCGTCTTTGATGCGGACGCCGTGGTGCACCTCGTAACGCTCGCGGAGTCCGCGCAAGATTGAAATGGTGTCTTCGACCGATGGTTGATCGACGAACACCGGCTGAAACCGCCGTTCGAGTGCCGCATCCTTTTCGATGTGCAGGCGGTATTCATCGAGCGTCGTCGCGCCAATGCAGTGCAATTCGCCGCGGGCCAGTAGCGGCTTCAGCAGATTCCCTGCATCCATGGCCCCTTCCGCTTTGCCGGCGCCGACGACGGTATGCAGCTCGTCGATGAAGAGAACGATCGCGCCTTGCGATTCCGTCACTTCCTTGAGCACCGCCTTGAGCCGCTCTTCGAACTCGCCGCGGAACTTCGCTCCGGCAATCAACGCGCCTATGTCCAGCGTGACGACCTTCTTGTCCTTCAATCCTTCGGGTACGTCGCCGCGAATGATGCGCTGTGCCAGCCCCTCGACGATCGCGGTCTTGCCGACGCCTGGCTCGCCGATGAGCACCGGGTTGTTCTTGGTGCGGCGCGACAAAACTTGGATCACTCGGCGAATCTCGTCGTCGCGGCCGATGACCGGGTCGAGCTTTCCTTGAGCGGCGTATTGGGTGAGATCGCGGCCATAGCGTTCAAGGGCCTGATAGGTGCCTTCGGGATTTTGATTGGTCACGCGCTGCCTCCCACGCACCTGTTGCAAGGCCGACATGAGCCGGTCTCGTGTGACACCGAATTCTTTGAGCAAACGCCCGGCCGTGCCGGTGTCTTCAATCATGGCGAGAATCAAATGCTCGATGGAGACGTAGTCATCCTTGAGCCGTTTGGCCTCGTCTTCGGCTCGAATGGCGAGCTGGTTGGTCCGGCCTGACAAGTAAACCTGATCGGTGCCCGTCACGCGCGGCTGCCGCTCGAGCTCCCGCTGAAGTTTGATCTTGAGAGCGTCGGGGGAAATGTCAGCTTTGGTCAGGATTGCGGATGCCAGACCCTGGTCCTGGTCGAGAACCGCCAAAAGAAGATGGTCGGGCTCTAGTTGCTGGTGGCCCATTCGAAGGGCCATCTGTTGAGCCGATTGGAGCCCTTGTTGTGCCTTTTCGGTGAATCGATTGATGTCCATCACGTGATACCAGTAGTTGCCACTGTCTGATTTATGTCCATGCTGGCTGGTTTACGCCCAAAACGGGCACTGGCGCTTTGGCGAACCGTTTCCACTACTGGGTAGTTAGATGCTCAACATTGAGCGGGGTTGCAGGGTTCAGGCCGGCCCGGAGTGTCCACGAAAGCGTATACGTTTGCGGCACCCTGTGTCATTTTCCTACAAATGAGGCGATTCTGCATACCTAGTCACCAGTAAATGTGGTTCGGAAAGCGATAAATCCCGAAGTTTCCAACAAAAACCGCATTGGGAATATGGTTTGCGAGTAAAATGACACGAGGCCAGGAGTTCGGCAACCTTTGCCGACAGGGCCGCGACAAGACGTCAACCTGGGAGGGATACCCCAATGCTGGTTCTGTCACGCAAAGTCGGAGAAAAAATCCTCATCGGCAACGGGATCGTGGTTACGGTCCTCGAATCGAAAGGCCGGCAGATTCGCTTGGGCATCGAAGCCCCGGCTAATGTATCGGTCTGGCGCGGTGAGTTGGTCGCGAATAATGAGCAGTTGGAACACGCCCACCCCGCCGAAAAGCAGATCGCCCACCACAACTAACGAGAGCGGACTTCAACGCCCCGGAGCGGTCCCGGGCGAAGTATGGGCCGGCACGACAAACCTCCGTTGTGCCGGCCCATTTATTTGCGCGGCAGCCTTCGTCACATTTGCATTTTCGGTAATCGTTACAAGAAAATGTTTCGCACCGCTTGCGGAACATGCGGTTTCTTCAGAAAATCACTTTACACCGTTCCATCCATTTGGGAGCTTCGCCGTGCGGTCCCCCCTTGCTATTTGCCTGGTGCTCTTATGCTGCGCTACAGCGCAAGCCAACGATTCAATTCGCCTCGCCAACAATCCAAGCCTCTCTCCGGATGGAGCGCTCCTCACCTTTGATTGGAACGGCGATGTGTGGCTCGTGCCGACAGCAGGTGGCACGGCCCGCGCGCTCACGCAGCATCCCGCCCGTGATCGCGAGCCGAAGTTCTCGCCGGATGGGCGCGAGATCGCATTCGTCAGCGACCGCGATGGCAGCAATCAGATTTATGTCATGCCGGTCGATGGCGGCACTCCCCAACGCGTGACCTACAACACCGCTGGGCATAACCTCGAAGGCTGGTCCCCCGACGGCGGCAAGCTTCTCGTCACCGGCGCTCGCGATAACTATTGGAACGGCCGGCAAGCATCGCGATTTTTCCTGATCGACCGGCAAACTCGCGGCCCCGAGCAAATGTTGTTCGACGACTATGGCCAAGGTGCGTCACTTTCACCCGACGGCCGGCGCCTGCTCTTCGCGCGCGAAGGCACGCAGTGGTGGCGCAAGGGCTACTTCGGCTCGCAGGCTGCGCAAATCTGGATGTATGACCTCGACGCGAAAAAGTTCACCAAAGTCTCCACGTTCGATCGCGGCTGCACCAATGCAATGTGGAAACCCGATGGCAACGGTTGCTACGTCGTCAGCGCGAAGGACGGGATGTTCAACCTCTACGAACACGACATGGCGACTAATTCCGAAAAGCAGCTGACTCACTTCGTCGACGACTCGATCGTCCAGCCATGTATCTCCGCGGACGGCAAGACAATTGTGTTCCGGCATCTCTTCGACTTCTACCGCTATCAGCCGGGCACCGGCTCACCGCCGCAGAAGATCGCGATCAAGATGGGTGCCGATCGGCCAATTGATCCTGTGGAGCGGCGGATGCTCACGCAAGCTAATGACGTATCGTTCTCCGGTGATGGCCTCGAAGTGGCATTCATCGCCGGTGGGGACGTGTGGGTGATGGACACGGAGCTCCGCGAACCTCGGCAAGTGACCAACTCGGTCGAAGAGGAGCGCGACGTCGCGATGTCGCCGGATGGGCAGTTCATTTACTTCATCAGCGACATGTATGGCGAGTGCAATATCTGGCGGGCCGAACGCAGCGACCGCCAAAAATACTGGTGGCAGAACAAGGAATTCAAGCTTCGCCGTCTTACGCAAACAAGCACGAACAAGGCGAACTTAAAGATCAGTCCGGACGGGAGCAAGGTCGCGTTCAATTGCGAACGTGGCGACCTGTGCGTGATGGACTCCGACGGCAGGAACCAGCGCAACATCGTTAAATCATTTGCCCAGGTGGAGTTCGACTGGTCGCCGGACAGCAAGTGGCTGGTTTACGCGGCCGACGACAACGACTTCAATCGTGATATCTGGATCGCGCCGCTCGACGGTTCGCGTGCTCCATACAACGTCTCGCGCAGCCCCTTCAATGACACCGAGCCGACCTGGTCGCCCGACGGCAAGATCATCGCCTACGTCGGCCGCAACACCGGCGAAGAGAATGACATTCACTACGTTTATCTCCGCGCCGAAGACGACCAGACCACATCGCGCGAACGCACTTTGGAGAAAGCACTCGAGAAGATGAATCGCGGTCGCCGACCGCGGGTCACCGAAGATGGGGAAATTGGCGAACAGGCTCCACCACAACAACAGCCCCGAAGCACAACGGTCGGCAGCGGGTCGAGCGTGCCGAGTACCACCCCGAACGTGCAAATCGATTTCGATCAATTGCACGAGCGCGTGCACATCATTGCGATCCCCGACACCACCGAGAACCACCTGTTTTGGTCGCCCGATGGCAAGCGGCTGGCGTTCTCAGCCAGTGTCGAGGGCCGCAATGGCGTTCACGCGGTTGATTTCCCAGACGGGCTCACTCCCAAAACGCTCACCTCGGCGACCGGCACTCACGCCCATTGGCTGCGCAACGGTCAAGTCGCTTGGCTTTCCGGTGGCGTGCCCGCGAGCTTCGCTGTCACTCCGAATGCCGCAGCAGCAGCGGCGGTCGCCGCAGCGGCAGGCGGAGGCGGCCGCCCGGGTGGTGGTGGCCGTGGCCCACGTGCTGGCGCTGCTCCCACCGCGGCCCCCGAAGCCGCTGACGCAGCCGGCACCAGTTACCGCTTCCAAGCACTGCAGCAGTTCGATCGCGCTCAGCGCAACGCTGCCGTCTTCGATCTCGCTTGGAAAACGATGCGCGACAATTACTACGACGAGCGGCTCGGCAACCACGACTGGGACACCGTCCGCATGAAGTATCTCGACATGGCGTCCGCATCGCCGGATACGGAGTCCCTCTCGACAGTCGTGAATCTCATGCTCGGCGAATTGAACGGCTCGCACCTCGGCTTCTATCCCAACGACAACCTGCCCGCTTCCCTACGGCGTGGCGGCGCGGCGGCGGGCGAACCCGCCACGCGCTGGAACGAAACGACCGCCCATCTCGGCGTGCGGTTCGATCCGAGCCACACCGGCCCCGGCCTCAGGGTCCGCGACATCATTGCCAAGGGCCCGGCCGACAAACAGAAGACTCGAATCAAGCCGGGCGAGATCATCACTGCCATCGATGACCAAGACGTGAATCCAATGATGGATCTCACGCGGGTCCTCAACGTCCCGCCGGGTCACGAGTTCACGCTCAAAGTGAAGGCGGCCGACGGCGCCGAGCGCACGGTCAACATCCAACCCATTTCGTACCCGGTAGCTCGGCAACTTCTTTATCGCCAGTGGGTGGACGATAACGCCAAAATGGTTGAGAAGCTCTCCGGCGGCAAGCTTGGCTACTTGCACATCGACGCGATGGCCATGCCGAGCTTCTACAAGTTCCAGGAAGAGCTCTATTCCATCGGTGCGGGCAAAGATGGCCTGGTGATCGATGTCCGCGAAAACGGCGGCGGCTCAACCGCTGACCATTTGTTGACAGCACTATCGCAACCGGTGCACGCCGTCACCGTGCCACGCGGCGGCGGGCCCGGCTATCCGCAGGACCGCAAGGTGTACGCCAGTTGGAACAAGCCGATCGTGTGCCTGTGCAATCAGAACAGCTTTTCGAATGCTGAGATCTTCAGTCACGCCATCAAGACACTGAAGCGCGGCCACCTCGTCGGCGTGCCGACCGCCGGCGGCGTGATCAGCACCGGCGCGGCCCAGATCATGGATGTTGGCATGCTTCGGCTCCCCTTCCGCGGCTGGTTCAACGTTAACGATGGCCGCGACATGGAGCTCAATGGCGCCATCCCCGACGTCGTGGTCTGGCCCGAACCGACGCAAATGGCCAACGGCAAGGATGTTCAGCTCGAGAAAGCCGTCTCCGTGTTGGCCAGCGACGTGGCTCAGTGGCAAGCTCGGCCGCAACCCCGGCTCATCAAAGCCTCGGAAACCGAACCCCGCGGCAAAGCCGATCGTCCTTTGGTCCGCGAAGCCGGCGGCGAGTGATTTGACCCTCGCAACATCCGCCACTAGGATTCGCCGTAGACGGAGAGGTGGCCGAGTGGTCGAAGGCGCCGCACTGGAAATGCGGTATACGGCTTAAACCGTATCATGAGTTCGAATCTCATCCTCTCCGCTAGAATCGCTGAAAATCACGGTTTTTCCGCTGAAACCGGCCGTTCTGGCCGGTTCTTTTTTTGGCGAGCATGAGCCACCACGAGACATGGCACGCCATAATTTGCCGCGGTAAGACGCATACGGTTACATGCCGGGTTACATGCAGGAACCCGCCGTGGAGAACCGAAAATGGCGAGCATTCAGAAGATCACTTACGTCTATTGGATTGACCGATCCGGCCATCCATCCAAGTCGATGCAATGATGTACTCATGCACGTCTCGCGATATCGTTTGGGCGGATTCGCGGACTGAAGAGACTTCATCTCGCATTTGCTGTATTCCGCGGTAGGCCAAACCGTAGTTCCAAATACGATGAATATCATGCGGGTGTAGTCGGGGAAATGAATGGAGAGCATTCATTCGAATGACGAAATCAGTAATCGCATCTCGTTCAAAGACGTCAGAAGGATAATCTGACAAGCGAAACAGCAACTCAACAAACGCTTTTTCGAGGACTTCAATTCTTGACTCTAATGAATCTTCAGGCATGGACGTCACCTGTTTTTGAAATGAAATGCCCGCGGCTTCCATTCCCATCTTCGCCCAATAGCCGAAAGCGGTTAGCAGTCGGGCAATACCGATCTAGAGCGCAGAATTCCTTTCGGCTACCGGCCGCGTCGTAGGTCATACTGTCCGCGCCGTCTTGGGTCAGCTGCTGCAATTCGTCATAACTGTAGCTCGTGACCGTGCTATTGTGCTCCTGGGCGGTGAGCTGTCCGGCAACATACGTGTAGCTCGTCACCTGACTCCAGGTCGATGCCAGATCGCCGTGAGAGATCAAGGTCACGTGGCCGGCGCCGTCATAGCTGTAGTTGGTCCGGTCAGTCTCCCCGCTATTGAGATGGCGCTGGATCATGCTCAAGCGGTTGCCGTCGGTGTAGGACTGTTGGATGACGAGCTGGGGTTCGGCCCCATCGAACAACTGCCGTCGTTCCAGCCGATTGGCCGCATCGTAGCTGGTGGAGATGAGCACATCGTTGGTCTGGAAGCGATCCGAGGCCCAGCGGCCTTCTTCCACTTTCGTGCGATTGCCGGCTTGGTCGTAAGCGAAACTCAGGGCCAGTCCGAAGGGATTGACCACCTGCTTGACCCGGTCGAGTTCGTCATAAGTCAGGCTGTAGACGCCCTGAGCATTCTGCGCCGAGGTCTGGTTGCCGGATTTGTCGTAGGTGTAAGTGAAGGTCTGCGCCAGGCTGCCGCCGATCGCATACCACTTCTGGCCGGTCAGCCGACCTTCGTTGTCATAACTGTAGTCGCGGCGGGTCGCCGTTCGGTCGGTCTCGGAGGTCAATCGGGACAGCTCGTCATAGGCGTAGGCCCCCAATCCGCGTTGGCATCGCTCTGATTGCCCATTCGAACGAGGACATCAGTCACAGCCAATCAATGTTGAATGTCGCCTTTATCCGACCAAAAAAGATGATGTCAGCTCATTCCACAAACATCTGGGAAATATCTAACCACGATATTCCCCGGTCAAATTCTTTGAACGTAGTGAAGGAGGTAAACAGCCTTTTGACCATCGATAAATTTAATTTTTGATTCGTTTTGATATTCACAGGGACGCCCCCAATAATTAAAACTGTATCTCCAATCAGATCCATATCATTCCGATAGGCCTTCAGATGGCAAAAACTCCCCGACGTCCCAATTTTCCGTAGCTCAACTGTGAATTCACTCGGGCCACCTCCAACTTGGATATAGCTCCCGTCGCGTTGCGTGAGAGATGCATAACTCTCATCTACGCCATCAAGACCGTCTAAAACTCGCTCGATTTCAGCAGGCGTCGGATTCTCCAAAGTCACGCCCGACTGACTCTCAAGTTTGATACTCATCGTACCCTCGGAATGCTCTTAAAAACATCCATTACATTATTGAACTGTCCATGATTGCCCCCCAGCATAGTTTGTTTGAAGTCCGTCAGAATTCTAAGACCTCGCGTCATATCACCAGCTTTCTCACACGCAGCAACACACCGCCAAGGCCACTCACTACCGCGACATAACAAATTATCATTCGCTGAGTAACTCTCAATGAGTCGCTCTATTGAGGAGTAATTATCCCAAAACGGCAACCCGTATTCATCAACTGTCGAATGTATCATATGGGCCACTTCATCCACTTGCGTCTCATCCGTTATAGTCCATTCAACAGCGGTATGTCGTTCAGTAAGCAGGCCTATGTTAAGCGAACACGTAATAAAGTCAGGCCTGACCCTTTTATTTTGCAATTCCGCAGCACGACGTTCAATCTCCGGAAAATTGAATCCAACAAACGCCTCCACAAACGCATTCCTTTCCTGCAGTATTTCTCGTAACGAAATCGATAACCTCTGCGTTAGCCCATCGACGACGCGAGTGAAAACACTGCCCTTGCGTTCCACGAAGCCGAATTTTGCCACATGGCCGTAAACGGATGTCACAACCGCGTCGAATTTGGCACCAAGTGCTTCGATTTCTTTCCTACGGCACATTTACAGTCTCTGTACTTGCAATTCGATCGATTCCGGCGTCTGACGCGCGTTTTCCAACCGTATCGAGTCCCCCGTTTTTGTTCAGACTCGCGTCGATTGCTCTCTGCGGTCCAGTCGGTCTCCCGGTTCCGCCTTTTACTTCGATTCCTACAAATTCTCCTGCTGGATTTTTAGCAACCAAATCGTATCGACGCAAGGTTCCGTTGGCGTCACGAACTGATATTTCCTTCCCAACAACTTCCCACCCCGGACGTTGCTGAATGATTTGTTCAGCCTGTCGCACTGCCGGAGTTCCTGGATTTATGCCTGTGTTGCCAGCAAATTTTCCATCTGCTGTTCTAACACTGCCGTCTGGATAGGTTCTGGTATTTGGGTTATTAACGGTCGCACCACCGCTTTGCCCAGGTTCGATTGAGCCATTCACCCCAGCATGCACATCACCGTTGCCGTGCGGCTGCGGGGCCTCTGTGTGCACTCCATTTGGCCCATGTTTCGGAGCTAGTTCTTCTGCGACTTTGACACCCGTCTTCTCCGCGTCACCTGCCAGTTCCGCGCCTGTTTTAGACACGAGTTTTTCTAAGCCGTTTTTGATCCCGTTTTTGGCCACACTTGCCAACTCGCCCACACCGACGAGGTCGCCGACCAAAAATGCAGTATTCAAAAGGCCGCTAGCAAGTCGCCCATTTTGAAAATCATTGATGGCATTGCGTCCAGAGCCGTAAATAGGAACTAGGCCCCCGAGGAAACTTGTGCCGCCGATCGAATTTGGATTATTATCGAGGGCGCCGCTGAGCGGATTTAGGGTGCGATTTAGGTTCTCGGGTAACTCTTCCAGAGATTTCAGTAGTCGTGTACCAGCATCTCCAATCTTTGTCGAATTAGGCGTATTAATGCCGAGTTGATTTCCTGCTGCTACCATTGAGTCATTGGGCGTTGCCTTTCCAATCATCTCATCCAGTTCTGGAGTGCCATCGCTACAGCAACCACGAGCCGGAGTGGCTGCCTGTTGCCCCGCTGCAACTCCTTCCCCGACGGCGCCGGTAGCAGCAGCACCTGCAATGGCAGCACTTGACGAATTACTAGAACTCCATGGCCACCAATCCATTCCACTTGGGTCGGTGTATCTTGTCGGCTGATTTCCCACATACCGATACAAGTTGTAATCACCCGCTTGGAAGTCCATCGGGTCTTCAGTCATGAACCGCCGCGTCGTTGGGTCGTACCAGCGGGCGCGATCGTAATACAAGCTAGTGTCCGCATCGAACTCGCGCCCGGTCCAGCCGTAGCGATCCACCATCGTCCCGGCGGTCAGTGTGCCGAAGGCCGAGTAGGTCTGTTCCTGGTCAAGTGTCCCATCGCCATGGCTGACTGCAGTCACCGAGCCCAGGTAATCCTGGTGGTACCAGCGCACCGAACTGTCCGCGGTGAAGTAAGCGGCGCGCACCTCATCGACGCCGTCGCCATAGATCCGGCGATCGCACGATACTTGTAGCCAGCATCAAACAACTCTTTGACCTGATGCATGACTGATGCCCAAGGTGCCGCCGAAAGGAAATTAATCCGAATCGTTTCCCTTGCCACGGTTTCCTCAGAGTCAGAATACCCTTCAGAAAGTACGGCGGCTGAGACCAAAGTAAATTCACCAATCAGGTACTTGCGCTTTCGGCCAGGATCGATCGCTTCGTGAAGGACGATGCGACCACCGACCAGCATCTTGAGGACCTCATTGGCCAGGGCGCCCTGGTTGTGCAACAGTTCGTGCATCTGTCGCAATTGAGCTTCCATCCATTCACGGGTGGGCCGTTCTTTTGTGACCGACGAAGCTGCCTTGTGAATCACGACCTGCCTCTCCTGATCACGCTTTTCTTCCTGGCGTGCGTGCAAACGCTTCTTCAATTCGACCGGGTCGCCTTCCCCGTTCTCGATTGCATCCAGAAGCCGACGAATCTTCTGGTTCGTTGTTTCCAAGTTCTTATGTGCTTGCGATAAATCGTCGGGCCTCTGCCCCTGATATTGATCCCAGGCCCCCTGCCCTTCGGCCAGAACTGCTTCCAACCATGTTGGGTTCGCAAAGATCCGACCGGTGATCGTTTGCAAGATCATCACCTCGGCGAGCTTTCGAGGCAACCGGGTTTTGCAGGTGCAACTGCCTTTCTTGTAGCCAACACAGCTCAGATACTTGCCGTGCGCGCCACTCACCTGAAAAGTCTGCTTACAAGCGCATTGCATAATCCTTGCAAAAGGTGTCGAGGGCGCTGAAACCCCGCTGGCGAACCGGTAAGCTTGCCCCGTTCGCCTCGGTGGGCCGGCACTTGTCGTCATTGTCATCGAGCACGGCTTGGGCACGAAAAAACTGCGGATCCTCGATGAGGCGAAGGTGAGGCCGCTCGCGCACCCACTTGGCGGTTTCTTCAGGCGGCCTTCCTTCCTGCATCAACTGTCCCGTCAGCGGATTACTCACATTGGTCGTCTGTCCCCATGGCCAAATGCCAATGAACTTCTCGTTCCGCAGGGTGCGCCGGACATATTCGGGATGCCAATCCGGAGTGGATGATCGGTGATCCTTGGGTGCGCCCAAGTGTGTGAGCTCGCGGCCGATCCAAGCGATGCTCTTTTTCTCGTCAACGAACCAGACGAAAATCTGTCGCACCCACCTGGCATGCTCCTCATTGATGATCACCTTCATTCGTGGCAGTGGGTTCCGCCCGTGACGACCAGTCTCGGTTCCAGGGATCGGCTCGGAGCCATAGCCGAAACACCAATCGCCAGTGCTCCAATCATTGAGAACGGCGTGCTCTTGACCGCGAAGGACCGCTGCGCGCAACGCTTTGATGTATTGTTCATGAACCCACGACATAAAGTTTGCCATGAGGTCCCAATTATTGTTGTGCGAATCAATGCCCTCGCTGACTGAAATGATCCGGACACGGTAGTTGTAAACCAAGTCCTTGAGCATCGGCATCGTGATCACCGATTCTCGCGCCAAACGAGATAGGCTGTCGAAATAGACGACTTGAAATTGCGCATCCTTGGCAGCCGCCAAGAGCGCATTTAGCCCGGCCCGCTCGCGCTTGGTGCCCGAAACCGCGCTGTCGGAAAACTCGAAGGTTTGGAGGAGCTCGTGCTTATTACCATCGGCCGCTTCGCGGCAGCGCCGCTGCTGTTGCTCGATGCTGGATTCGTCCTGAAGGTCGGAGCTATAGCGCGAGTAGCTGGCCGCTAGAATGGTTTCGGCTGGCGTTTGTGGTTGTCGGCGACGGGACCGGCGGGCCAAGCTACTATTGAGCAAGAATGCCGGCACCAGCGGTGTAGCCGAGTGTGCTGAAACTGTGCTGAAGTTATTGCCAAATAGTGGCAAACGACCACAAACAAACGCAAGCAACAGAAATGCTGCAACCCATTGCAAGATCCTGACTTTTGCCGCAATATGGCTACGCTGAGTGAGATGCGGAAATGGGGCGTGGACTTTCTCATCCTCTCCGCTTTCTTTTTCATGTCGGTTGGCACGTAGCCTAATCTTCGAAAGACCAACCGGCATGGACTTTGTGAGAACAAAATCATGCCCGAATTAGACTCTGGCGGACTCTGGCGTCGATTCGATCGTTGGCTTTGTCGAGTGCCGGCCCTCGGGTTGTCGCTCGATGTGAGCCGTATGGGTTTTGATGACGCCTTCCTGGATCGAATGGCTCCCGAACTGAAGCAAGCATTCGCGGCGATGGATGCGCTGGAGCACGGCGCGATCGCCAACCCGGACGAAAAGCGCATGGTCGGCCACTATTGGCTGCGCAATCCCGACCTCGCGCCGAACGCGGAAATCGCCGCCGAGATTCGCAAGTCAGTCGCGGACATCAAGTCATTCGCTGCCGCGGTCCATAATGGAAAAATTAAACCGCCGAAGGGTGACAAATTCACTCGGGTCTTGTCGATCGGCATCGGCGGCTCGGCTCTGGGCCCCATGTTCGTGGCCGATGCGCTCGGGGAACCAGCCACCGACCGGATGTCGGTCTCGTTCATCGACAATACAGACCCGGACGGCATCGCGCGAATGCTTGAAAGGCACGTCGGCCAGCTTGGGCAAACGTTGTGCATCGTCACATCGAAAAGTGGCGGCACGCCGGAAACGCGCAACGGCATGTTGCTCGTCGCCGATGCGTATCGTCGTGCCGGGCTCGATTTTACACGCCATGCCGTCGCCATCACCATGGCCGGCTCACAGATGGATCAAGTCGCTACGAAGGAAGGGTGGATCGCGCGCTTCCCCATGTTCGATTGGATCGGCGGGCGGACCAGCGTTCTCTCGGCCGTCGGATTATTGCCGGCCGCATTGCAAGGATTGAACATCGACGATCTGTTGAGTGGCGCATCGGATTGTGACGAGGCCACGCGCCGGCACGACCTGGCGACCAATCCCGCCGCCCTCATGGCACTCATGTGGCACCATGCCACTGAAGGCCGCGGCAAGAAAGATATGGTGGTGTTGCCGTACAAGGATCGGCTGCTGTTGTTCAGCCGATACTTGCAGCAGTTGGTGATGGAGTCTTTGGGGAAAGAGTACGACCTGCAGGGCCGCAAAGTGTTTCAGGGCCTATCGGTCTACGGCAACAAAGGTTCCACCGATCAGCACGCTTACGTGCAACAGCTCCGCGAGGGCATCCCGAACTTCTTCGCTGTCTTTATTCGCGTTCTGCAAGACGGCGGCTCCACTCAGCAACTCGATCCCGGCGTAACCGCCGGCGACTACTTGCACGGATTTCTCTTGGGAACTCGCGCGGCCCTCTTCGAAAACGGCCGCGAGTCGATGACTATCACCATTCCGCACGTCGATGCACGCCAGGTCGGCGGATTGATCGCCTTGTTTGAACGAGCCGTCGGTCTGTACGCCAGCTTGGTCGGCGTCAACGCCTATCACCAACCGGGCGTCGAAGCCGGCAAGAAAGCCGCCGCATCGGTGTTGACGTTGCAGGCGAAGGTCACCGGCTCGCTATCGGCGACTCCGCAAACGGCCGAGGCTATCGCAGCTTCCATCGGCGCGGACAATCAGGTGGAAACGGTGTATCTGCTTCTGGAGCATTTGGCCGCCAACCATCGCGCCGCGAAGGTTGGCGAGGGGAGCCCGGGAGAAATACGTTTTCAAAGTGTTTGATGCAGAATACCGCTCAACCAGCGGTGCGTCGGGCTTCCAATTCTTGCCAGCGCGCGTAGTGTGCGGCCACGGCGCGCTCGGCCGCTTCGAGCGCGTGACACGCTTCCGCCAAAGCGACATGCCCTAAGTTCGCCGCCTGCTCAACCGCCCGATGCCGCGCGGCCACCTCTTCTTCCGCCGCTAGGATGATGCTCTCCATCTGGTCCCACTCTTGCTGCTCGCGGAAGCTCAGCTTCTTTGGCTTCGCCACTGCCGCGGCTGCGGTGCGGCGAGTGACCGCAGGCTTCGGAGGAGCCGGGGCGATTGCGCGCTCGTAGGCATCGAGCCATTGATCTACGCTCGCATACATCCCGGCCGCGCCGCGGCCGTCGAGGCCGATGACCTGCGTGCACAGCCGGTCTAACAAGTCGCGATCGTGGCTAACAATGACGGCCGCGCCGGGAAACTCGGTCAGGCTTTCTTCCAAGACCTCAAGCGCTGGGATATCGAGATCGTTAGTCGGCTCGTCTAAGAGGAGCACGTCGGCTGGCTGCACCATGAGTTGTGCGATGCGCACGCGGGCTTGCTCGCCGCCACTGAGTTCGCCAACAACGATGTCGAGTTGCTCTGGAGCAAATTGGAACTGTTTCGCCCAAGACACCACGTGCCGAGGAATGTCACGAACCATGACGGTATCGCCGTTGGGGCTGAGCGCACGCTTCAGCGTCGCATTGAGATCCAGATTCGCACGACCTTGCTCGAACATCACGAGCCGCAATGTATCGGCACGCCGGACTTGCCCCGCATCCGGCTCCAATTCCCCGGCCAGCACTCGAAGGATGGTGCTTTTGCCGCTGCCGTTGGGCCCGAGCAACCCGAGCTTTATTCCTGGGACAAGTTCTACATCCAGATTCGAGAAGAGCGGCCGATTGCCGAGCGACTTGGCGATCCCAGTGGCAGTCAGCAATTTCCGAGTTTGCCGGCCAGTGGCGACGAAATCAATGCCCGAGGAGCCGGCGGCATTGTTTCGATAGTTGAGTTCCGCAAGCTCGGCCCGCCGTTGTGCCGCCTCTTCGATCCGCGACGCTGATTTCCGAGTGCGAGCCCGGGCCTTATGAGCGAGCCAATCGGTCTCCAGCCGAACTTGATTGGCCACGGCCTCCTGTTTGCGTGCTTGTCCTTCCAGAAAATCGGTTCTGCGTTCGGCGAACTCGTCGTAGGAACCCGGCGCGCGAAACACGCCGCCCGGAAATACGCGATTGATTTCCATCACCTCGTCGGCGACGGCCCGCAAAAAAGCGCGATCGTGCGTCGCCACCAAATAACCAAACGGGGCGGCCCGCAAAAGTTTCTCGAGCCACACGATGCCGGGCAGATCGAGATGATTGGTCGGTTCATCGAGCAACAGTAGGTCTGGCTTCTGAACGATTTCGCGGGCCAGCGCGAGCCGCTTCCGCCATCCGCCCGAAAGTGTTTCGGCGAGTTGGGCGGGATCTTTGAATCCCACCTGCGTGAGCGTGATGTTCGCCCGCGTGTCCCGCTCGTGTTCATCGATTGCTTCGTCAGATAATGCCGCGATCAACACATCGTGCACCGACTGACCGGGAGCAAATTGATCAATTTGCGCTAGATAGCCGACACGCGCCGACCGGCGTTGTGTGCGTTGCCCAGCGTCCGGCTCCTCGCGCCCGGCGAGGATTCGCATCAGGGTGGATTTCCCCGCACCGTTCGGCCCGATGAGCCCAACTCGTTCGCCCGCCCGAAGCTCCAACGACAAATCGCTGAACAAAGGCCGATGGCTGTAACTCTTGGTCAATCCCTGAACGCTCAACAACGTCATTCGCCATTTCCTGCGAGGGCATGTCACCTCAATATATCAAGCGTGCAATTGCCCGTGCCGCACGAGTAATGGCACAGGGCTAAGCCCTGGCCTCGCGGCGGATGCCGTAGTAAATGAGGTTCCCTGCCGTACAGAACAATATCAATCCAATCAAAGTCCAGCCAAATAGGCCGATGTGCTTGACCGGCTCGTGATCCTGCAGCATTGTCAAGCCCGGCCGCTCCAACGTTTCGAAGAAAGCCGTTTGATCCTCGACCCACCGCGCTTCGCCCGTGATCTCGTCGCTATCGATGAAACCGATGAACTGCAACTCGGCGTTCTCGGAGTTCACTTCGTCCTTGACCTTGCGCACGATTTCATTCGCAGGCATCGTTTGCGTTCCAAGAATGGGTTTCACCGGGAAGTGAATCGGCTCGGCGTTCGCGCCATAGGAGCGGAACACCAACTCGGTGCAAACCAATTTGTCGCGCGTGGTGAAATCGAATTCGAAGTCGTATGGCTTGCCGGCATGACCAAATGCCTGAGCGATCGCCTCTTTGATTTGCGCCGCCGAGAGCTTCGGCCGCAAAACCGCGGCTGCGTCGGCCGTGCCGATCGAATGCTCGAGCGTACTGAACACGACGCCCTCACCTATGGCCTCAATGATCACCGGCTTGTGACCATTGGCATTCTCCTTGCAAAGCGCGTCCCACGCCACGCGCACGCGCGGGTCTTGATCCAAACCCATGCGGGCCAGATCGTCACACGTGCCGAAGTACAGCGTCGCATGGGGCCAATAGCCAGGCAGAAAAGCATTCGACACGAACCAATTGCGACGCTCCAAGACGATGTCGCCCGGTTGGAGGTACGCTCGCAACTGCGCCAGAAGCGGCGCCGAGATCAACCCCCCCCCCACCCGCGGATCGCGAATCTTCATGTGGCCCATCCAACTGGAAACGGCCGACTGCACTTCATAGTGCAGTGCGCGAATTACTTTTTTGAGATCTTTGGCCGCGACGAGCGTTTCCTGCTGCCACTGCTGACCTGCCAGCCGTGCGGCTGTCCCCTGCGACGAAAGAATGGCTAAATGAAACGGTGAATAATCGCTATTCGTAGTTAAGCCACATGCGGCGAAACGATCGGCGTGGGCGACATAATACTGCTGAGCCGCGTGGAAAAGGCTAACGTTCGCACGGCTTGCGAGGTTACGTTCGATGGCATCATACAACCCCGACGGGATGCCCCAAGCCGGCTCACCTTCGTTGAGTCGGGTGATTGTTTGGTCGTTGCGAGCGAACTGGTGCACGAATTTCAGCGCACCCTCGTAAAGGCTGCTGGCGGCCGTGTATCCCACCAGGAACGTCCGCAGCCGCAACGTTTCATCATCGAGCTGCGCATATCGTTGATAGCGCCAGATCATGCGGATGAGAGCGGTGCGGTAATTGATGAAGCTCAAGAGCAGTTGCCGAAGAGCGTTGTTGTCGTCTTCGATTTGATAGCTGCGACGTCCCGCGGCAAAGTCCGCGGAGAGCATCGTCGACTTGCGCTCCAAATCCGCAAGACCGCTCAGGATTGCGCGCAACGTCTTCTCGTCGCTCACAAGCTGGGATTCAAGAGCCGCCCGCGGAAGGCTTGCCAGATCGACACCGCCATTAGGATCGACGATCGCTTGGGCCGCGTACCAGTGCCAGAAAAACCATGCGGCGACCACAACGACCGCGGCACAGGTCGCCCGCTTAACTCGCTTGAACCAAACGTGGCGCCAGTGTCGCTTCGGCGGTGCTGGCTCTGGAGCTGAGACCGCTTCATATTCCGTCGCCAAGTCAGCAAGGCGGCTGTTCAATTCCCCGCGCTGAGCACGCAGTTCGAGCAATCGCCGCCGGCGAAAAAGAAACCGCACTTCGTGCCACGCCAGCGCGGCCGCCCTTCGCGCCCGCCGCCAATACGCCAAGCTCAAGAGGCCGAGAAACGGCATCACGACCAAGCACGTCGCCGCAAACCAGGTGGTGAAATAGCTGAACATCCACCAGCCCCACGCGACATACCACAGGGCGTAAATCAGCAATCCGTAAAGCAAGAGCGTATGGGCACGGGATGCTTTGCGACCATCACTCCGCGCCGCCACGACCGCGCGAACCACCGTGAACGGCACGATATGCAAGAAGGTGCCCACGAGCGCTGGCACAGAGAACAGGAGTAGCGCGAGCCAATGCCAAATTAGTAAGAGCGCTACTGACCAACCGCGACGGTTCAAATTCGGTGAGGCGACGGAAAGGCCTTCGCCATGGACCGCATTCCGATAGTCCGTGATGGCCTGGGCCACTTCCTCGGCACGCGGACGGTCGGTGGCGAGGAAATGATTCATCGCATCGGCGATTCGTTTGCGCCGCCGTATTGGCGCGGCCTTGCCCTTCGTCTTGCCGGAGGGGGCCAGCGTTTCCAGTTCCGGAAGAAACGGCTCCCAACAGGGTTCATCCAGATGAACCGTGGCGGCTTTCAATCGACGGTCCAATTCCGCGGTCACGGCGCGAGTCGCCGGGGCAGCCTTGTCTTGGTGTTGCTCCAAATACGAATTCACCTCAATCGGCTCGCCGACCTGAATCCACACGCTGCTGCGAAATCGTTCCTTGTGTTCGTAGTTAATTCCGAGCGGGATGATCTTCACGCCTTTCGAACCGCCCGCGGCGGCCTGCACGGCGACCCGGGCCGCTCCGGAGCGGACGTCTTCGACGTGAACAGCGTCGTGGGACTTGCCTTCTGGAAAAAGTCCGACGGCGTTTCCCGCGATGAGCAACTGAGCCGCCGCGTCGAGAGTTTCGAAGTTCCGCCGCACTTGGGCGAAATCGTCGCTGCCGCGATAGGCCGGCAACATGCCTGTCGCCCGCATCACCGCTCCGAGCAACGGGACATCAAATAGCGGAGCTTTGGCGAGGAACCGAACATTTCGGCGTGCCGCGATCCCCACCATCACGGGGTCGAGGAGCGAATTGGCGTGGTTGGCGCAGATCAATACCGGGCCGCTTTTCGGAATTCTCTCTTTGCCGCTGACCGTTACATGCGGGTAAAACCGCCGCACCAACCATCGCATCACCCGACGTGCCAGCGTGCCGGTCCACTTGTCGCCTGTCGGAGTCATGGGAGTACTTTCTTCGGGAGGGTCGTGCTGTTCTCCACATTGCTGTCCGTCGCCCAGTATTCTTCCGCAGTGAATACGATGTCCAACACGACGCGGTCATGAAGTTCACGAAGCGACTGCTCGGCGTTCCGGCGAATCTGATCTAGCTCGACGATCGGCCGGCTTCCGAACCCCTCATCCACCACGACATGGACTAACACAAAGAAGAATCGACCAACCTCGACCATGCGGGCATGCGTCTTGCGCACTGGCAACCCGGCCAGGGCCTTCGCCAACCGTTGCCGCACTTCGTGCTGCATTTCCGCCGGTGGTGCGCGATGCAACACTTCCCGTACGGCCTCGCGAATGGTCTTGATCGGCACCCGCATCAACAGGCCCACGACGATGATCACAAAAATCGGATCGGCATACTTGAGCAACGGCGCGAGCGAGGTCGATTGCAGTAGCAAGTAAACAATAAATCCGACCGTCTCGCCGAGATACAAGCTCCCATCGACAAGCCAGGTCCGGGCATCAACCGCCAGTGCCGGCGAGCCTATTTTGCGGGCCACGCGAGACTGATACACGAACACGCCGATGCTCCAGACCGCTGAGATCGCAGTGTAATAGATGGCAATCTCCGCATGGATTTCGCGGCCACCGTGCAAGAGCACCTGAATCGTCACGACTAGTGCGTACGCGCAGATCACGAAGATGAGCAGACCGCGAATCAGGTTCAACAGCGGCTCAAAGTGAGCGTGCCCAAAGTGGAAGCGTTGCGAAGCCGGCCCTTCAACCAGCCGGGCCACCTGAGCGGCCAGCAGCGTCATCACCACGGAGACGAGTGCGTAGACGCCGTCGAGCATGATGGCTTGCGAGTGAGTCAGAATCGCAAAAACAAATCCCAAAATGCTGATTATCAGGAACCCAACACCCGAGATCCGAAAGGCCCGGATTTCGCTAGGGTTCGTCATCGATTTGCCTCGAGAAAGTTAGGCCCATCATGGCTTGTTGACAGGTTGCGTCAGCCTTCGCCAAACGCGCACATCGCCGGTGCGCGGGCAAAAGGCCATCTGCTGGCAGGTGAACTTGTTGCGCACCGGTTCCGCGTCCAGTATTTGCGCCGCTTGCTCCAACGTGCCCGCGTTAGTCAGTCCGCCCAATGCACAGGTCATCGAGTCGGCCCGTGCCGCACTCCCCTCACGGGAGAACTCTTGCTCATCTTCCTTCACGTCGTCGAGGTCGGCATTGTTCGCCGAGAATTTCTCGCCGACATGGTGGTTGGCTTGGGCCAAGACATGTTCCAGCGGCCTCACGTGGGCTGACCGCGGCGTTCGCTCGATGACACACGCTTGGCCCGGCTCCGTCCCGCACACCGTAAAGAACACGCTGGCCGCGACCGACGTCTTCTGCAGCGCGCCAACGGCCGCTTCGTAGGTGTTGTGAGTTTCCAACGTATCGCGCACCAGGAAGGTCGGGCCGAAGCGAAGCCCGGGGTTGCCGGCCGGCGGTGCCCAGTTGATCGTGACGGAGTACGCTCCCGGCAACATGCCTGACAAGACGCCGACTTGCCCGGGAACCCCGACAACAACGAACGAACGCTGGCCGCGCTGAAATCGAAACAGGCAGGTCGCGTCGCCAAGGCCGGCCAACGGCCAATCGAGGTTGCGAACATGCACTAGCCCGAGTCCATCGACCATGCGCACGCCGGCCGTGCAACCGAACGGCCGCGGCATACGCAAATGGCTCAATTCATACGCGCAATTGATCAGCGTCAGCGCACCGACCGAAGCCCCGAGCGACTCCGCCCACGCTTTGATCTCGCCGCGATACAATCCGCCACCCAGGTGATAGAGCCGCGCGAAAGCGTGACGGAAAAATTCAGGCACACGTTCGAACTCGCGGGCGGCCTCCGCGAATAGGCGCGCGGCACTAACCTTCTCGGCCGCGATGACCTCAGCCCACCGCTCTGCCTCCGGTTTTTCCAGATCGATGGTGTACGTAGGAACGTCGGCGGCGAACATCGCGAGTTCCTTTGGATGTGTTTGGACTCAGGAAAGCTGTAACTCTTTTGGTTGTATGTTACTGATCTCTCGTTCGACAGTGAAATCCCGAGCGACTGTTGTATCATCCCGAGCGCTCCAATGTGTCATCCCGAGGCTTTGCGAGGGATCTGCCCAGACAGATCCCTCGCCAAGCCTCGGGATGACATTATTGGGGTTGGGATTGCAAACGAAGGTTTGGACCATTTGGCGAAACAGAGCTTCGCGGACTTGCGTTCCCAAACAAAGTTTGGTAACGAGGACCAATTACCCCGGCAACTCCAACTCCTCCTGCAGTGCCGCCCACTTCTCCTCCGCCTGGCTGAGCTCAGCGGTCACCGCGGCGAGTTCCTCATGCAGGCGGAGCGATTCTTGCGAATCGCTTGCTTCCAGGTATTGTGCATTCAAAGTTCGCTTACGCTCGTCCAGCTGGGCGATCGATTTTTCCACGCCCTTCAGCTCCTTGCGGATCACTTTCTCATCGCGGCGTTTCGCGCGATGCACCTTATGAACCTGCTTCAAAACCTCTGGCGGCAGCTTCTTTCGCTCGGTGGCCAGTTCGCGCTCCCCGGCTTCGATCTCCTCGTTGACCTTGTCCAGGTATGACTCGTACTTGCCGCTGTAGTTAATCACCCGGCCATCACGCACCTCGACGATGCAGGTGGCCACTTTGCCGGTGAAGTGACGGTCGTGGCTGGTGAAGATGACGGTGCCCTCGTACTCGCGCAAGGCGTCGATCAGTGCATCGACCGATTCGACATCCAAATGGTTACCCGGCTCGTCGAGGATCAGCACGTTGTGCTTGCTCAGCATGAGCGCGGCCAGGCAGAGCCGGGCCCGCTCGCCGCCGGAGAGAATCGCGACCTTCTTTTTGACGTGCGAGCCGCGAAACAAAAAGGAGCCAGCCACTTCGAGGATTTCCTGCTCCTTCTTGCCGAACGCGGCCTCAGCGCGGAGGTACTCAATGACCGTTTTGTTTTCGGGCAGGCTGGTGTAAACGTGTTGTGCATACACGCCGATCTGACAACCAAAGCCCCAGCGAACTTCGCCAAGAAGCGGTTTCAGTGAATCGACGATAGTGCGCAGAAACGTCGTCTTGCCCTGGCCGTTGTCGCCCACGACCGCGGCCCGCGAACCGTGGTCGAGTTCCAGTTGAATGTCCGACGCGATCTGCCGCTCGGCGTAGCCAATGGCCAAGTCGGTGCAACGTAAAGCGATGCCTTTGCGCGGCTCGATCCGCGGCGGGCGAATCCGGACCGTCGGCTCGTCGCCGAGCACTTCCTCAAACTCCAGCTTTTCGAGCATCTTGCTCTTCGACTGGGCGAGCTTCGCCGTCGCCGCCCGGGCCTTGTTGCGAGCGATGAAATTCTCCAGGTGCTTTCGCTTGGCAAGAATGGCCTCGTTGGCCCGGGTGCCATGCTCACGGCGCTCGCGCTCATACTCCAGATAGGCATCGACTTTGCCCGGGAACGAGATCAGTTTGCCGCGCGACAGGGCCAGCGTGTGTTCGCAAGTGGCGTTGAGAAACGTCCGGTCGTGCGAAACGATCAGGCAGCCGCCGTCGTGCGACCTCAGGAAATGTTCGAGTAGAATCTGTGTTCGTAGATCGAGGAAGTTGGTCGGCTCGTCAAGAAGGAGCAAATTCGGTTCGTGGAGCAATAGGGCCGCCAGCTTGACTCGCGTCTGCCAACCGCCGGAGAGTTGGCTGATCGGCCCGTTGAGGTACGCGCCTTTCAACTCGAACTGCCCGGCCACCTCGCCGCATTTCCAATCGGGCTGGTCACTGTCTCGGATCAGAAAGTCGAGGGCGGATTCGCCGGGAAGAAACGGATCATGTTGCCGGAGGTATCCCAGCCGCAAGCTCGGGTACCGGATCACTTCCCCTTCATCGAGCTCTTCTTCACCCAGAAAGATCCGCAACAGCGTGCTCTTCCCCGCGCCATTGCGGCCAATGAAGCCCAGCTTCACGTTGTCGGGAATGGTCGCTTCGGCATCATCGAGCAGAACCTGTTCCCCGTAATGTTTGGAGGCTTTGGTAATTTGCAGCAGACTCGCCATCGGCAAAAAGATCCTCGCAAGAGAAAAGAGATTGTACCAACTCGATTCGCTGACCTTGTGCGAACATGCCAAACATCCGGCTCATATTGCGTCGAATATCGCCGCGGTCCATGCCAGCGATTGCAGCCGTCCTGGACGGCGTATAGGCTAGTAAAACCAAGTGCGATCCTAATTAATGCACACGACCTCATTGACTTTACTGGAACGGCTGCGCTCCGCGCACGACGCGGAGGCTTGGCGGCGGCTCGTTCAACTCTACTCGCCACTCTTGTTGAACTGGATGCAGTCGCGCGGCGTGCAGCCGGCCGATGCAGCGGACCTCGTGCAGGACGTTTTCCGAGTGCTTGTGCGGAAGCTGCCGGAATTTCAGTATGACCCGAACAGCAGCTTCCGCGGCTGGTTGCGCACGATCACGATTAACATCTGGAAGGATCACTGCCGGCGAAACTCCAAGCGGCCCACTCTCATGTCGGAACTCGACGACTGGGAAGACACGCCTGACTGTTTCTCGACAGAAATTCATCGCAAGGAACTAGTCGCGCAGGCACTGGTGATATTGGAGCCGGAGTTTCGGGCCGAATCCTGGCAGATTTTCGTAGAGCATGGGGTTAATGGCCGCCCCGCTGCCGAAGTGGCCACGGAAATGAAGACAACTGTCGGTGCGGTTTACGCGGCGAAGTGCCGGGTGCTGGCCCGGGTTCGCGAGTACCTGCGCGGAATTCTCGACGAGAATGAGTAACTGTGCGTAAGGATTTACTCGCTCGTGCAATAAGTCTGTGGTGACAGGGCCGATCATGACCGTGCAATCAGCATGTCCCCGAGCCGGGGACTTTGAACGCTTGCTCAAGCGCGGCATCGCCGCGTCGGAGAGCCAACTGCTATTGGACCATCTCGAAACCTGCCCCGATTGCTGGCAGACGGTCGCGCCTCTTCTGGACGGCGACACACTGCTAAGCGGAGTCTCCGCGGGGCGGCCCGTCGTCACCGCCGAGTTATTCGATCAGTTGATCGGTCTATTGCCGGCCAATTCAACCGATGAATTAGGTGCCCTGAGTGCAACGCCCGCCGACTTTGGTGATGCCGATGCCGCCTTGCCCGCACCATCGGCTGTTATTGCCCATTACCGAATCGTACGCCTTCTGGGCCGGGGTGGGATGGGCGCCGTTTATCTCGCAACTGATCTGCGGCTAGACCGGTCCGTCGCGCTGAAAGTGATGCTGCCACGTTTTGCGGCGAGCGCCCAAGCCAAAGAACGGTTTCTTCGCGAGGCCCGAGCCGTCGGCCAAATCAGCAACGACCATGTTGTTACCGTGTATGAAGCCGCCGAGTACGACGGAGTGCCGTACATCGCGATGCAGTTTCTCCAAGGCACATCGCTCGAAGAGCGTCTGCGACGCGACGCCGAGTTCACCCCGGCACAAGTGCTGCGCATCGCCGAGGAGGCCGCTGAGGGACTGGCCGCGGCGCACGCGATTGGCCTCGTTCACCGGGATATCAAGCCGGCCAACCTTTGGCTCGAAGAGCCAAGCGGG
This sequence comes from Gemmataceae bacterium, assembly GCA_045802605.1. Lineage (GTDB taxonomy): Bacteria > Planctomycetota > Planctomycetia > Gemmatales > Gemmataceae > JBJMQS01. Next base: position 55,527 of record JBJMQS010000027.1, read on the forward strand.
CGGGTGAAGGTGCTCGACTTCGGCTTGGCCAAGCCCTGTGACGCGGTCCAATTGACCGGCAGCGGCACGCTCATCGGTACGCCGGCGTTCATGTCGCCCGAGCAGGGCCGCGGCAAGAATGTCGATGCGCGCACGGACCTCTTCAGCCTCGGCGTCGTGCTCTACCGCCTCTCGACCGGCCGACTGCCGTTCGAGGGGCCCAACGCAATGGCCATCCTGACGGCCTTAGCAGTGGACTCTCCACCTCCTGTCCGCAGTCTCAACCCGCGCGTGCCGGAGCCGTTGGCCACTCTCATCAACGACTTGCTGGCCAAAGATCCGAACAAGCGACCAGAGAGCGCCGCCGAAGTCGTCGAGCGCGTGCGGCGGATCACCACAGGCCAACCGGAGCCAGTTCGAGCGAGGACGCAGCGCATGCCGCTGAACGCGACCGGCTTGTTCGCCCTCCTGGCCTTAGTCGCAGCCGGCGTGATTATCATCATCAAAAACAAGGACGGCTCCGAGAGAAAGATTGACGTGCCCAACGGCGCGACTGTGACCGTGAAGGATGGCGAAGGCAAAACTCTCGCGAAGGTCGCAGGCCTTACGAACGCGGAATGGGAGAAGTCGGTCGCGGCCTTGAAGGGCGATGATTTGATGGACGCGGTGTCGGAGCGATTGACACAGCTCAACCCGCGGTTCCACGAAAGCGCCTTGAATCCCCGCGTGGAGAATGACGCTGTCGTTGCTCTGGTTATCACCGATGCGTCAGACCTGCCGGACCTCTCCCCGCTGCGGGCACTTACGACGCTGAAGGACCTCTACATTAATGGCCAGTTCCGCAACCCGGCCGATATCAGTCCCCTCCGCGGCCTAAAGCTCACGAGCTTTCAGGCGAACGGTTGCCCGATCAAAGACATTTCACCTTTGGCGGGCATGCCGTTGTTTCGAGCAAATTTCTGGGGCAACAAGACCGCGGACATCTCCCCGTTGCGGGGTATGAAACTGACCAACTGCAACGTCGGGCATAGCCCGACCAAAGACATCTCGGTCCTGAAAGGGATGCCCCTAGAAGATGTGTGCCTGAACATCTCTCAGATTGAAGACCTATCACCATTGGCCGGAGCGCCAATCAAACGGCTGGCGATCGAATACATCAAGGCCACCGATCTTGCGCCACTCGCCAAGATGCCGCTCGAAGCCTTATTCCTCAAGGGAACTCCCATCAAGGATTATTCGCTGTTGCGGACGCTGCCGCTGAAGGAGATTTCCCTCGACGATCCCAAGCGGCATGCCGAGCTCTTGCGCGCGATCCCGACGCTGAAGACCATTAATCTGAAGCCCGCCGACGAAATTCTGGGCGACCAGTAAGGGTAATCGCGTACTGTCTCAGTTTGATCTTTGTTTTCAGGCCAACGGCCTGAGATTTCTCAGCCCAGGGCGCAGCCCTGGGTTAAGAGGCGCAAAGAGATGCAGGCTGAAGGCCTGCGATAGACTTGTCGCAGCCCTACAGGCTGCAAAGCAAAATGACACCTTACCCAGGGCGTTGCCCTGGGCTGAGAAATCTCACACCTTTGGTGTGAAGACAATCAATGACAAAACTGAGACACGACCGGAAATCGTTTGATTTCGCCAATTTTTTGATGCCGCCGCGTAAGGATTCGGTCCGGTGTGCAAAGCCTTTCTAGCTAAGTCCGCATTCACGCTTTCGCGCAAACATCGAGGCCCGCCATGCTCTACACGTTCCGCCGGTGGATCAGCCCCGCTCGCAAGGTCACGACCATTTGCAACAGCCAGCCCTCTGTTCTGCGGCTGGAATCCCGCGTGACGCCTTCGACGTCGATTCCGCTGCTGGGCGCGAACTGGACACCGATGGGGCCCACGCCGATCGTGGACAGCAGCTCGGTCATCAATTCTGGCCGGCTCGCGGCGATCGCGGCTGTGCCGGGCAACTCCTCAATCATCTACGTGGCCGCGGCGGGCGGCGGCGTCTGGAAAACGTCTAATGCCACCGCGACCAACCCCGACTGGACGCCGCTGACCGACAAACTCGGGCTGCCGCCCGACACGTCCAAAGGGTCATTAAGCTCCGGTGCCTTGGCCGTCGCGCCAAACAACACCAGCGTCGTCTATTACGGCACCGGTGAGGCGTATGGCGGGCTCGACAGCCAGTATGGCCGTGGAATTTACAAATCGTCTGACAGCGGCACCACCTGGACACTCGTCGGCGGCACCACCTTCGACCGCACTTGCATCACCAAGATCGTGGTCGATCCGACCGACTCGTCGCGCGTCTTCGCCACCACGAGCAACGCTGGAAACGGCGTCGCCAGCGTCACACAAGGCCTCTACCGATCGACCGACGGCGGCACGAGCTGGACGCGCATCAGCAGCGGAATCGCCGTCAGCGGCAAAGACTTCACCGACATCGAAATGATCCCCGGCGCGCCGAACACGCTCTTCACCGATATCGCTGGCGGCGGCGGCGTCTACAAGACCACCAACGCCAACGCGGCCACGCCGACCTGGACCCTAGTTTCAGGACTCCCGACGACGACCGGCGGCCGCGGCGAATTAGCCGTCGCTCCGAACAACGCACAAGTGATGTACTACTCGGTCTCCGACGTGGCCTCGGCCAACTTCGGCGCCTTGCTCAACATGTACAAGTCCACCAACGGCGGCTCGTCATGGAGCACGTTGAACCTCGGGACCGATAACGACTACTTGGGCGGCCAGGGCTGGTACGATCAGACGCTGGCCGTGGACCCGAGCAACGCGAACATTGTCTACGCCGGCGGACAAGAAAAGGTGCTGCGTAGCACCGATGGTGGCGTCAATTGGACCGATATTGGCGCGCTGGCCAACGGGCCCCACGTCGACCACCACGCCGCCATGTTCGATGCCGCGGGACGGTTCCTCGATGGCAACGACGGAGGCATCTGGCGTTACGACGGTGGTACCGGCAAGTGGGCCAATCTCAATGGCGACAGCACCAGCAAGTCGGTTTCGACAGGCCTGAGCAGCAACCAAGTTGTCGGGCTGGCCCTGCACCCGACCGACCCCAACATTGTCCTTGCCGGCCTTCAGGACAATGGCACGGTCCGCTTCAACGATGCCCTGAAGTGGACCGAGGTCGAAGGCGGCGATGGCGGCCCGATCGTGATTGACCCCACGAATGCCAGCTTCGTCTACCGAGTGAGCCCGGTCGGCAGTTTCGGCGCCGCCGATTTCTTGCGCAAATCTACCGACGGCGGTCTGAACTGGTCGTCGATCACCACGGGCGTCGTCGATGCCGGCAAGGCAAATTTCTACCCGCCGTTGGAAATGCAACCGGGTGTCTCTTCTCGACTCTACCTGGGCACCGACGTCATTAACGTCACGACCGACAGCGGCGTGAGCTGGGGAAGGCTGACCGGCGACACCTTCACTTTTCCCGGCCCGGGTGGCATCGACGCGATCGGTGTGGGCAAGGCCAGCACCGCGACAATGTACGCCTCGGCCAACGGCAGTGTGTTCGTGACCACCAATACTGGAGTGGCCTGGACCAACCGCACGCCGAGCGGCGGCGGGTCGTTTACCGACTTCGCCGTCGATCCCACGAATTCGAACGTGGCCTACGTCGTCGCCAAACAGTTCGGCGCTTCCCGGGTGTGGCGCACCACCAACGCCGGCGTGGCGTGGACAGACATCACCAACAACCTGCCTGCTCCGCCTCTGGGCACGATCTTGCTCGATCCCGGGGCCACCAACTCTTCGACCGACGACGTCCTGTACGTTGGCACCGATGATCAGGGCCTTTACGGTTCCACCGACCTCGGCGCGACGTGGGCGAAGTATGGACTCAACCTTCCGAACGTGCAGATCCGCGACATCCAGTACAACAGCACGACCAACATCTTGGCCGTCGGCACCTACGGCCGGGGGGTTTGGGAGCTAAACACGAAGACCGCGCCGCTGGTCGTCACCAACACCAATGACAGCGGCATCGGCTCGCTCCGGCAAGCGATGATTTTCGCCAACGCCAACCCTGGCACTGACACCATTACCTTCAGCCTCTCCGGCGCCGGCACGATCACACTTGCGAGTGAAATCGCCGTCAGCGATTCGGTGGTGGTGCAAGGCCCGAGCACGAAAGACGTCACCATCAGCGGCAACAACACCGTCCGCCTATTCAACATCAACATCGCGGGAACGGGCACGGTGACCTTCGATAGCCTCACGCTGACGAAGGGCAAGGTCGCGAGCGGCGACGGCGCGGCAGTGCGGAACGCGGATGAAAACTTGACGATCTCCGCATGCACGATCTCGGCGAGCACCGCGACATCCGGGCTCGGTGGTGCCGTGTTCAGTGGCGGTCCACTCACGCTCACGTCCACTTCCCTGACCGGGAACTCGGCGGCCAACGGCGGTGCAGTCGGCATCTACAACGGTTCGGTGACGATGACCGGCTGCACCCTCAGCAGCAACAAAGCGGCGAATGTGGGCGGCGCTCTTTGGCTCTTTACCGGTTCCAACAATTCCATTACGACCACCGACTTTGTCAGCAACTCGGCGGTAGACGGTGGCCACATCGGATCTGGCATCTACGGCGGCAAGCTCGATATTTCTCGCTCCGCCTTTTCCAATGGCTCGGCTAGCAACCGTGGCGGGGCGCTTTCGCATTTCAGCTTCGGGCCCGGCAGCGGCGGCGCCATCACGGTGGTCGAATCGTCAGCGACCGGCAACAAAGGCAACCAGGGCGGCGCATTCTATTTCACCGCGCCAGTCACCTCGTTGACGCTGCAGAACGTGACCGTTTCGGGAAACACCGCTGCCGATGGTGGCGGCATCCGCCAGTTCAACAGCGGCACTGCGTTAGTTTTGCAAAACTGCACCATCTCGGGCAATTCGGCGACGACCTCGGGCGGCGGCATCAACCATTACGGACCGGGATCGATCAGTATTGAGAGCACGGTGCTCTCGAACAATAACTCGCCGATCGGTACCGACGCACGGACCTTCGCGGCCACGTTTTCGTACAAGAACAGCGCGGTGGGCAGTCTCGCCGGCATCAACACACCGAACAACCTCGGCGGCAACCTCGCGACTGGCACGAACCTCAAGCTTGGCACGCTCGCCAACAACGGCGGATGGACCACCGCAAGCCTGTCGCTCCGGCCCGCCGCCGATAGCCCGCTCACCGACAATGGCTCCAACCCTGCGTCGGTGACCTTTGACCAGCGCGGCGTCAGCCGGGTCTGGGGCGCGGCCATCGACATCGGCGCGGTCGAGGTGCCGTTGACCACGAACGTCCTCAACGCCAACGATTCGGGCGCCGGCTCGCTGCGGCAAGCGATCCTCGACGCCAACCGCGATGCCGGTTCAGGATCCACCATCGGCTTCGACGCGACATTTTTCGCCACGGCGAAATCCATCAGCGTCGATGCCGGGCAGATGGATATCTCCGACACGCTCGTGATCAGTGGACCCGGCTCCGCGAAATTAACGCTCAACGCCCACGGCAAGAGCCGCCTCTTCGATACCAGTTCGACAGTTGACGGCGGCTCGGTCTCCTTCACCGGACTGACCCTGACGGGCGGGCAGGCCAGCGAGGGCGGGGCCCTCCTTATCGGACAAGAAGTAATTTCGCTCTCGGACTGCGTGCTCACCGGCAACAGCGCGACCAGCGACGGCGGCGCGATCAATGTCGAGTCCGCCTTGGGCGGCCCAGCCCAACTCCTGCTCGATAAATGCACTGTGTCCGGCAACACCGCGGGCAGCAATGGCGGCGGCATTTATTTCTTCAATGGCGGCGGCTTTAGCATCGTCAACAGCACCGTCTCGGGCAATTCCGCCGGCTCGACGGGCGGCGGCCTTTACTTCTTCGGGTCGTCTGGCGTCGGCGGTACCGTGATCCTCCAGTCAACATTCTCGGGCAACGCGGCCAGCGGCGATGGCGGTGGCATCGTGCTCCGTGGCAGCACCGGCACCGGCACGCTGACGATGAAGAATGTCACCCTCGTCAGCAACACAAGCGCCGGCAACGGCGGCGGCATCGCTCGTCCCTTCGGGTCATTCGTGATCGACCTACAAAGCTGCATCGTTTCAGGCAATGGTTCAGCCAATCCCGACATCTTCAGTGCAGGCACCGTCACGATGAAGAACAGCGCCGTCGGTTCGGGCACAGGTTTTACGAAGATCGACAATGGTGGCAATCTGCCTTTTCAAGCACATGCCAACCTCAAACTTGGTCCGCTAACTAACAATGGCGGTACCATCCTGACGCACCTACCAGCCGGCGACAGCCCGCTGGTGGATGCGGGGTTCAATGCCGCCGGGTTGCCACTCGATGAACTCGGCACGCAACGCAAAATCGGCACGGCTAGCGACATTGGGGCGGTCGAAGTATTCAACCTCGTCGTGCTCAACGCCAACGATTCCGGGCCGGGCTCGCTCCGGCAAACTCTGTCGCACGCGAACACTGTGCTCGGGGCCGACACCGTCACCTTCGACCCAACCTTCTTCGCCACGGCGAAGACGATCACCCTGGTGAGTGCGCTTACGATCAGCGACGTGATGACAGTGACCGGCCCCGGCGCACGGCTCGCCACCATCAGCGGCAACAACGTCACGCGTCAGCTCAACGTCAACACGTCGTTGTCCAATCAACCGGTCCAAGTCAGCGGGCTGACGTTCGCCGGCGGCAAGTCCGGCCAGTTCGGAGCGATCGCCAACGCCGACGAGGCCCTTTCGCTGATCGATTGCGTGGTGACCGGCAACTCGGCCACGGGTGCCGGCGGCGCCATCGGCCTCTACATCGATCCCGCGTCACTGACCTTGATCGGCTGCACCATTACGGGGAATACGGCGGCGGGTGGCGGCGGCGGGGGCGTTTATGTCAATAACGCTGGCGGCGCGGTGACCATCCGTAACTGCACGATAGCGAACAACTCCTGCAGTACTAACGGCGGCGGGATCGTTTCGTTCTCCGTCGCCACGGTCATTCAGAACTCGACCATCGTCAACAATACGGCCGGCGGACAGGGAGGCGGCCTGAGGCTGCCCAATCCCGGCTCAACGATCGAAAGCAGCGTCATTTCGGGTAATACTGCGGCGACGGGCTTGGATATCATCGGCAACACTGTCGCCATTAAGAACAGCGCCATCGGCTCCACGGCCGGATTCACGATCAACAATCAGGGGGGGAACATCCTCAACCAGCCGCACGCTAGTTTGAAACTCGGCGCATTGGCGAACAATGGCGGGCCCGCCGATACCTTCTTGCCCGCGATCGACAGCCCACTTGTTGGCACGGGTTCGAATCCGGCTGCGTTGGTCAACGACCAAAGAGGCGTGCGCTTCGGGCGGGCGCGCTCCGCTGGAGTGGACATCGGCGCGGTTGAGGCCCCGACGAACTTCGTCGTGCTTAATGCCAACGATGCCGGGGCGGGTTCGCTGCGCCAAGCACTGCTCGATGCCAATGCCTTCACTGGGCCCGATACGGTGACCTTCGATCCGATTTTCTTTGCGACGGCACAGACGATCACACTTACTACGGCCGAGCTGACTATCGCGGAAGCAGTGAACATCGCGGGAGCGGGCTCGAGCTTTGTGACTGTTAGCGGCAACAATGCGCGGCGCATTTGCAATACGACGAGTGCGCCGGATGGTTCGGTGATTGCCTTCTCGGGTCTGACGCTGACGCAGGGTAATGCGGGCACCTTTGAGGGAGGCGCGATCGAAGCCGGCAATCAGAAGCTGACGCTGACGGATTGCGTGCTCACTGGGAATAAGGCGGATGAGGGCGGGGCGTTCGACACGAATGATAGCAATGGCAGTCTGACGCTAATCCGCTGCCGCGTCACCAATAACACCACCACCCTCAATGACGGGGCCGGGCTAAATTTCGACCTGACCGGTTGGACGCTGACGGTGGCTGATAGCACGCTTTCTGGCAATACCGCGGTTGGCGAAGGTGGGGCGATATATCTCGCTGGCGGCAGCATGACCATAGCGGGTAGCACGCTGTCCGGCAACAAGGCAGGAGGCTCTGGTGGAGGCGGTGTATATTTCAGTGGGGCAGTCGGCGCAGGCGGACTAACGATCACAAACAGTACCATCTCAGGCAACAGCGCGACAAACGGCGGTGGCATCGAGCTCCTTAGTGTCGTTGGGACGTTGACTGTGCGCAACAGCACGCTGACGGCGAACTCCGCGACTAATGGCGGTGGCATCCGTCGCAACAATGGATCGGCAACTGTGACGTTGACCAGCGCGCTTGTGTCGGGCAACGCGGCATCGGCGAGCGGACCAGACATATCCACTGGTGGTGTCGTTAACGCAACGACGTCGCTCTTGGGTAGCATCGCTGGAATCACCACGTTTAACGGCGACGCGCAGACGAATAATCTCGTCGGCAAGGCCCCGTTGCTGGGAGCGCTCGCCGACAATGGCGGCCTGACCAAGACCCATGCGCTGCTCGCCGGCAGCCCGGCGATCAACGCCGGCTCGAATGTTGCAGGCCTAACCACCGACCAGCGCGGCGCCGGCTTCAACCGGGTCGTCGGCGGCAACGCCGACGTGGGGGCCTACGAAGTTCAGAGTTCACCTCCGACGGTCACCTCAGTCGTCTTCGGCGACGGCACGAATCAGCGCTCGCTGGTCAAACGAATCGTGGTGACGTTCTCGGAAGCCGTCAGTTTTATGGGCGGCGTGGCCTCGGCCTTCACCGTGCATCGCTCGGGCACCGGCGGGACAACCGGCGACGTGATCTTGGCGGCGAATCCGGCCACAGGTCCGGCCAGTTCCGTGACGATTACTTTCTCCAGCAGCCTAACGGAGAATGGGTCGTTAGTTGACGGCCTTTACAACCTCATCATTGGCGCAGCGCAAGTTTCAGGGGCCGGCGGCGCGCTCGACGGAAACAATGATGGAATTGCTGGCGGCGACTACCTCGTCACCGGCACGACCGCGAACAAATTCTTCCGCCTGTTCGGCGATCAGAACGGCGATGCTGCCACTGACCAGACAGACTATCTCGTCTTCCGCAATGCGATTTCCGCGGGACCCAGCACGATCTTTGATTTCAACAATGATGGCGACGTCGATCAGACCGACTATCTGCAGTTCCGCAACCGTATTTCCGCGGCACCGTGAGTCCGCAAAATACCCCTCGAGAGGAATTGCGGTGTTACCACTCCGCAACTTCTCCGCCGCCGCGCGTTGCGAGCGCTTGCCATGTGATCGCATTAATTGAGTTAGCGATGAAATGAACCGCACCGTCGCAGGCTAGTACCTGTATACCGCCCGGATGAGTGCTGCGCGCCGCCAAGCGGGCTTTCTGCTGCTGCGTGTTCGTGCAATCGGGAGCGGCTGAGTTGGGCTGAAGCGAGTGATTGTAAATTGTGTTGCCGTAGTTGCCGACGATCCATTTTTCGCCGCGTTCCGCATAAATGGTACCGCTGCCGGGGTAGCTACAAGCGCCGGCCGTCGTGTCATCGCCAGCCGGCAGCATGAGCACGATCGTGGTGAGATCGGTGCTGCCGGCGTCGCCGTTGCCGAGCATTCTCTCGGAGAACGCGGCCGTCAAACTTGTGCCGTCGGTAATGTCGGTCAAAGCGATTGCGGAGTTCTGAAAGAACACACCGTCGGCGTTGGTCAGCGTGCCGTACCCCACACGGCCACTGCCAGCGTTCGCCGCATAATTCGTCGCACCGTACGGTGAGCCGGGCACCTGCCCTGGCGATGGATCACTTGGACAAAGGAAGATCCGCACCACCGACGTCGCAGCCGGATAGTTGGCAGTGCCGGGATAGGTCGTCGTCGCACTGGAGAACGTCGCGGGGGCACTGCTGAAATCGATCGCCCCTTGCAGACTCGTCTGCTCGATGAACGGCAGGAGATATGCGTGTGCGGAAAAAATTACTGGAAGCGGCGCACCGCGGCCCGGGGGAAAATGCCGACAAACATCGTGATACTGATGCAATGCCAGGCCAATTTGTTTGAGGTTGTTCCCGCACGAAGTGCGATTGGCCGCCTCGCGCGCTTTTTGCACCGCGGGCAGAAGTAAGCCGATCAACACGGCGATGATGCTGATGACGATCAGCAACTCAATCAGGCTGAAGCCGCGTGGACGACGCATCGGAGGTGCCTCGGACAAGCCGAGGAAATACTGGCGAATCTTGGGCCGCTTGGCATGGAGTTCGCTGAAATCTGTTGACCCTTTCTTGGGCCCCACTTTTTCAGCTTGTCGCGCAAGGATTGCCGGCCAGAGGGTTTGCAATGATCGGCGGTCTTGGGCGACAAATCGCCTTGTTCCTCCTTTTGGTCCTCGCCGGTTTCACGCTGAGTGCGGACCTGCAATGGCCAATGCCCGCCCGCAATTTCGCCGCCACTCGGTACAGCGAGCTCGATCAAATCAATCTCGACAATGTCAAAAGCCTCAAGATCGCGTGGACATTTTCTACCGGCATCAATCGGGGCCATGAAGCCGCCCCGCTTGTGATTGACGACGTGATGTATGTGGTGAGCCCCTTCCCCAACATTCTGTTCGCGCTTGATTTGAAACAGCCAGGCACGGTGAAGTGGAAGTACGAGCCCAAGCCAGTCTCCGCCGCGCAGGGCGTGGCCTGTTGCGATCTCGTCAATCGTGGCGCAGCCTACGACAACGGCAAGCTCTTCTTCAATACCCTCGATTGCCAGGTCTGCTGCGTCGATGCGAACACCGGCAAGGAAAACTGGAAAACCAAAGTCGGCGATATCAACCTCGGCGAATCGATGACCATGGCGCCCATCGTTGTGCACGGCAAGGTCCTCGTCGGCAACAGCGGCGGCGAGTTCGGCGTCCGCGGCTGGCTGAAGGCGCTCGATGTTAACAATGGCAAAGTGGCTTGGACGGCATTTTCCACCGGGCCGGATAAGGACTGCCTCATTGGGCCGGGGTTTCACCCCTTCTATTCCCAAGATCGCGGCCAAGATCTCGGCGCCACCAGTTGGCCACCCAACCAATGGAAAATCGGTGGCGGCACCGTCTGGGGCTGGCTATCGTACGATCCTGATTTGAATCTCGTTTATTACGGCACCGCTAATCCCGGCCCGTGGAATTCCGACCTCCGGCCCGGCGACAACAAATGGACCTGCGGCATCTTCGCGCGCAATCCGGATACCGGCCAAGCCCGTTGGTTCTATCAGTGGAGCCCGCACGATCTCTACGACCATGATGGCGTCAATGAAAACGTGCTCGTCGATTTAGAGATCAACAGCAAAACGCGCAAGACACTTTTGCATCCGGATCGCAATGGCCACATGTACGTGCTGGACCGCGAGACCGGCGAACTCATCTCGGCCGACGCATTTGTGCGGATCACCGCCAACAAAGGTGTGGATCTAAAGTCGGGTCGGCTGATTGATAACGAAGAGAAGCACCCGAAGATGGGCAAAGTCATTCGAGACGTGGCCCCGATCGCGCCCGGCGCGAAGGACTGGCAGCCAAGTGCCTGGTCGCCGCGTACCAAGCTTCTTTACATCCCGCACCAGACAATGTCGATGGATTATGAAGAGGCCGAGGTGAGCTACATCGCCGGCACGCCCTATGTTGGCGCCAACGTGAAGTATCACGCCGACCCGGTCGAACCGGGCGACGGCAGCCGCGGTGCGTTCTCCGCCTGGGACCCGGTGCAAAAGAAAAAGGTGTGGTCGATCAAAGAGAAATTCCCCGTCTGGTGCGGCGCTTTGACCACAGGAACTGACCTCGTCTTCTACGGAACGATGGATGGCTACTTCAAAGCCGTCAACGCCCGCACGGGTGATGCGCTTTGGCAAGCGAAAGTCGGGTCTGGAATAATTGGCCAACCCATGACGTATCGCGGGCCAGACAGCAAACAGTATGTCGCGGTCTTATCCGGAGTCGGCGGCTGGTCGGGTTCAATCGTGTCGGCCGATTTGGATGTGCGCGACCCCACGGCCGCCAACGGCTGGGGCGCTGGCATGAAGGATTTGCCGCAGCACACTACCAAAGGGGGCATGCTCTACGTGTTCGGCCTGCCGTGAGTTACACCATGACGCTGCGCAAGAAATTCACTTGGCTCTGCTTCGTCCTGCTGGCTTTTGTTTTCACCATGCCCGCACGATCGGCTGACCCTGCGTCTCGCCGAGTCCTTCGCATTTCGGCCGACCCCAATAATCTCCCGTTCACGAATGAGCGGCTCGAAGGATTCGAAAACAAGATCGCAGCGATCATCGCCAAGGAGCTCGATTGCGAGTTGCAATACATCTGGCGAGCACAACGCCGTGGATTCTTCCGGATCGCCCTCAAAGAAGGCGAATGCGATCTCGTGCTGGGCGCGCCGGTGGGCTTCGATCGGGCCCTCGTGACCAAGCCTTACTACCGCTCAAGTTATGTCTTCGTGGCCCGCAAAGATCGCAGCATTGGCATTCAGTCGTTTGACAATCCCAAACTTCGCACCCTCAAAATCGGCGTGCAGATGGTTGGCAGCGACGGCTTCAACACTCCACCCGTCCACGCGCTGAACCATCGCGGATTGGTCAACCAGTTGGTGGGCTTCACGGTGTATGGCAACTACGCCGAGGAAAACCCGCCCGCCCGCATCGTCGAAGCCGTGGCCAAGTCCGAAGTGGATGTCGCCGTCGTTTGGGGCCCCCTCGCGGGGTATTTCGCCAAGTCACAGGCGGTGCCCCTCGAGTTGACGCCGGTAAAGCCGACCAACGATCCGCCAGGGCTGACATTTGCGTTCGACATCGGTCTCGGCGTTCGCAAAGGCAACCGCGAATTGCGCGACCAGCTCAACGAGATTCTCAAACGCAAGCAACCGGAGATCGATCGGATTCTGGATGACTATGGCGTTCCGCGAGCCAAGGAGTGAATTCATGCGGCACTCCTATGCGTACTTTTTGGTTTCACTTGTTGTCGCCGGCACGTTGGTCGCCGCCAGCGGGTGCAAGCGCGAAGCGCGCTCGTTCGAGCCGATCGCGCCCAACGCCGACACAGTCCGCTGGACTCGGCAAAGCGATTTACAGCCCGGCGGCATCGACACCAATGTTCCTGCGGGATCGATTATTAAAATGTCAGGCTCGGTCAAAAACGATTACGAAGAGAATGCGCAGGCGCTGTCGGAAGGGAAGCGCCTCTACTCGGCGTACAACTGCGTTGGATGCCACGCCCACGGCGGCGGCGCCATCGGTCCTGCGCTCATGGATGAAAAATGGATCTACGGCTCGGAGCCGCAACAGGTCTTCAGCACGATCGTGGAAGGCCGGCCCAACGGGATGCCTTCGTTCGGCGCGCGTTTGCCGGCGTACCAAATCTGGCAACTCGCCGCCTATGTCCGGAGCATGAGCGGCCTGGTGGACAAGCAAGCCGCGCCTGGCCGCGACGATGCCATGAAATTGGGAAAGCCCGAGAATTCTCGATCGACCGAGAAACCGGTTGACTCCAATCCGTCGAAATCGGAGGAGCGGCCGAAATGAAGCGTGGCTGGGCCGCACTCGCTTTGTTGATGACGAGCTGTGCCGGCCCTCAATCGTCGCTCGATCCCGCCGGGGTGCAGGCGAGCCGGATTCACCACCTCTGGTGGCTATTTGTCGGCATTAGTTTGTTTGTTTACGTGGCGGTGCTGGCGGTCCTTGCCTGGGGCAGCCGACGGCGATCGCCGTCGCCACCAACACCCGTAATTCGACCCGATGCAACCACTGAACGAAAACTCAAGCTGACGGTATCATCGGCGATGGCTTTTTCTGTGGCGCTGCTTTTCCTTTTGCTCTTTAGCGATTTTCTCACCGGCCGCGCGCTGCACACGCTCTCGGACCCGGTCGCGGCCAAGATCCTCGTCGTCGGCCGGCAGTGGTGGTGGGAGTTTCGCTACGACGATATCAGTCCGTCGAATGTTCTCACGACCGCGAACGAACTGCATCTTCCCATCGGCCGGCCCGTGCAGCTCGAACTGGAATCGCGCGACGTCATTCACAGCTTTTGGGTGCCCAACCTCCATGGCAAGCGTGACTTGATCCCGGGCCACACGGCACGCATATTTCTCCAGGCCGATCGTCCGGACACTTACTGGGGGCAATGCGCGGAGTATTGCGGCTATCAGCACGCGAACATGCGATTCACCGTCACGGCCGAGCCTGAGGACGATTATCAGAAGTGGTTGGTGTCCCAACGCGCCGACGCCGCCGAACCGACGACTGATCAGCAGCGGCGCGGCAAACAGGTCTTCCTCGGCGCGACTTGCGTCATGTGCCACACGATTCAAGGAACAATTTCCCAAGCCAAGCTCGGCCCCGATCTCACGCACGTCGGCAGCCGCCCCTGGATCGGCGCGGGCGCTTTGACGAACACGCGCGCCAACCTCGCCGGCTGGATCGCCAATCCCCAGCGCGCCAAGCCGGGAAGCCGTATGCCCCCCAATCCCTTGCCTTCCGAGAATCTCCTGGCGCTGGTTGATTATCTGGAGTCATTGAAGTGAGTAGCTCCAACGGACAGGATCTACGCGCCGACTTGGACCGGACTTGGCGACGGCGACCCGGCTTCTTCGGCTGGCTCACCAGCACCAACCACAAAGACATTGGCCTGCGATTCATCATCACCGCCTTCATTTTCTTTCTGCTCGCCGGCATCTTGGCGGTATTCATGCGGCTGCAATTGGCGGTGCCACGCAACACGCTGCTCGGACCCGATCTTTACAACCAGTTCTTCACCACGCATGGCACGACCATGATGTTTCTTTTTGCCGTGCCAGTGATGGAAGGCATGGGGCTCTATCTGGTTCCGCTCATGGTCGGCACGCGCAACGTGGCCTTCCCGCGCCTGTTGAACTTCAGCTACTACGTCTATCTGTGTGCGGGCTTCCTTTTATATGTCAGCCTGATTCTGAATATCGGACCGGACATGGGCTGGTTCAGCTACGTGCCGCTCGCCGGCCCGCAATACGCGCCGGGCCGCCGCATGGATGTCTGGTCGCAGATGGTGACCTTGGTCGAAATCAGTTCGTTGAGTGGCGCGGTGGACATCATTGTGACTGCGTTAAAGCTGCGAGCGCCCGGAATGTCGCTCAACCGAGTGCCGCTCTTCGTTTGGACTCAGGTGATCACTTCGTTCATGATCATCTTTGCCATGCCCTCGGTCATGTTGTGCAGCACGATGCTCAGCGCGGATCGCATGACGCACCTCAACACTCACTTTTACAATCCGGCC
Source organism: Gemmataceae bacterium (assembly GCA_045802605.1). Lineage (GTDB taxonomy): Bacteria > Planctomycetota > Planctomycetia > Gemmatales > Gemmataceae > JBJMQS01. The sequence goes on from JBJMQS010000027.1 coordinate 70,696, forward strand.
GAGGGTGGCGACGCGCTGCTTTGGCAGCATATGTTTTGGTTCTTCGCCCACCCCGAGGTTTACATCATCTTTCTTCCTGCCACTGGCTTTATTGCCGAGATTATTCCCACTTTCACTCGCCGCCGCATGTTTGGATACACGCCACTGGTGTTGTCGGCGATCGCGACCGCATTCATTGGCTTCGGCGTCTGGGTCCATCACATGTTCGCCACACCATTGCCCCAGATTGGCCAAGGGCTATTCACCGCGTCGAGCTTGATGATCGTCATCCCTAACGCCATCCAGGTCTTCTGCTGGACGGCGACCATCTGCGGCGGCTGGCCCCGGCTCGAACTGCCAATGGCGTTCGTATTGGGGTTCTTCGCCAACTTCCTGATCGGCGGGCTCACTGGCGTGATGCTGGCGTCCGTCTCGATCGACCTGCAAGTGCACGACACATTTTTCGTCGTCGCGCACCTGCACTACGTCTTGATCGGCGGGGCGATCTTTCCGCTGTTCGGGGCGTTTTACTTCTGGTACCCGAAGTGGACCGGACGCATGTTGAATAGCGGCCTGGGCTGGCTCAACTTCTGGCTATTTTTCATCGGTTTCAATTTGACGTTCTTCCCGATGCACCAACTCGGGCTAAAGGGGATGACCCGGCGAGTCTACACGTATGCCGCCGAGACCGGTTGGGGCACGCTCAACATGTTGGCCACAATCGGCACAGGCGTTCTTGGCTTGGGTGTTTTGGTGTTTATCATCAATGCGATTTGGAGTCGCCGCAATGGACGAATCGCCGGCGACAATCCCTGGGAGGCCGCCACCCTAGAATGGACCACCGCTTCACCGGTCCCCAGTTACAACTTCGATTATCCACCCACTGTGCACGGACGATATGCCGCTTGGGAAAACACTGCCGACACGCCAGTCGTCACCGGGCTCTCGCTGCATGCCCGCGAAGTATTAGTCACCACCATTCATGACGCCGCTCCGGATCATCGCTACCACATGGCCGGCGACACCATTTGGCCCTTTGTGGCCGCGCTCGCCACCGGCGGCGCCTTTACCGGCTTCGTGTTCCATCCTATCGCCGCGCCGATTGGACCGGCCGTCGTCCTACTCTTGTTGGCGATTTGGTTCTGGCCCGGTGCGGAAACCAAGCCGATTCATCATCCCTCCACTCCCGATCAACAGCGCGCCGCGGCCCGAGGCACAGCGATTCCACGCGCTCAGGAAGTTCAACGATGACCGACAGTCCACAACTCAATGTCGAATCGCTCCCGCCGCACGCATTTGATACGCGTTCTCCGGTCTGGTGGGGCAACACGTTGCTAACCTTCATCGAGACGATGACCGTCACTTTGATGGTCGCCAGCTATCTGTACTTGTGCCGCAATGAGACTCAGTGGCCGCCGCCCCTCTTGAATCGCGATCCGCCGATTTACGAGCCGCTGCCGAATTTGGGCCCGGGCACGGTGAATCTTGTTTTGATGCTAGTCAGCCTTGTGCCGATGATTTGGGCCGACTGGTCCGCTCGACGAGGTCGTTACGCCGGGGTAATTTTTGGGCTGGCGACGGCTTTAATTCTAGGGTGCATCGCCACCGGCGTGCGCTTTCTCGAATTCCCGGCTGTCAAAGTCTCGTGGGATGACAACGCCTACGGGTCGCTCGTCTGGGCCATCTTGGTTTTGCAACTGTTCTATCTCGTCGTCGCCGTGGCCGAGGCCGGGATTACGCTGCTCTGGGTGGGGCTGCATGGCCTGGATGAGAAGCACGCGATGGATGTGACCCTAACTGCCGTGTACTGGTATTGGGACGTGGCGGCCTGGATTGTGCTGTACGCCATTGTGTATTGGACGCCCCGGCTGTTGTGAACATGATAATGTCCATCGTCGAAGTACCGTCACCCGGCCACCGCAGCCACAGCGTGTTGTGGGCGGCGTTCTTACTAGGCCCGGTGGCGTGGGCCATTCAACTTCAATCGCTCTATGCCCTGAGCGACGCAGCCTGTGCGACAGGTGTGCGTCTGCCGCTCCATATCGTGGCCGGCTGTTGTTTGTTGGCCGGCATTGTGGGGACGCTGTTGTCCTGGCGCAATGGGCGTGTGGTGGCCGGCACTCCGGACGAAAGCGATGTCGGCGGCGTGGCCCGCGTCAAACTCTTCTCGACCCTCGGGATGCTGACCGGCGGATTGTTTTCACTCGTGATGGCCGCCGAGTGGATCGCCGTGTTGATGCTCTTTCCTTGCCCGCTGTGAAGGTGGAAGCATGAAGCCCACATCGCCGCATCTACGATTTATTCTTGCCGCGGTGGTGTTACTCGTTTGCAATTCCCACCTCTTGGCTCATGTCACCGCACCGCATGGCTCAGCGCCGAGCGCGCCACGGAATTGGCATGAATTGTGGCGAACGTGGGGCACGGAGCCCGGCGTAGTGATCCCGCTATTCTTGTCGGCCATCCTTTACATCCGAGGAGTTCGGCGGCTCTGGCGCGAACGTGCTGGGCAAGGCGTTAGAAAATGGGAGGTCGCCTGCTTCGCCGGCGGATGGTTGGCGCTTTTCATCGCGCTCGTTTCGCCGCTCCACCCTTGGGGCAGCGCGCTCTTCTCGGCCCACATGACCCAACACGAGATCCTGATGCTGGTGACCGCACCGCTTTTGGTCCTCAGTCGGCCGTTGGTCGCATTTCTGAAAGCTCTGCCGGCTCGCTGGTCACTGGCCCTGTCGTCCTGGACCAAAGCACAATGGTGGCAAACCACCTGGGGCTATCTGGTTCATCCCTTGGTCGCCTGGGTCATTCATGTCACCATCCTCTGGGCTTGGCATCTGCCCTCGCTCTACCAGGCGACTCTCCATGATGAATTCATCCACGCCTTGCAGCATTTGAGTTTTCTCTTCTCCGCATTGTTGTTTTGGTGGGCATTGATTCAGGGCCGCACTGCCGCCCTGCGCTATGGCGTCGCCGTGCTGTACGTCTTCACGAGCGCTCTGCAAAGCGGTCTACTCGGCGCGCTGATCACCTTTGCCCACACAGTTTGGTATCCCGCCTACGAAGAAACCGCGCCGGCGTGGGGCTTAACGCCGCTGGAAGATCAGCAACTCGGCGGCCTGATCATGTGGGTGCCGGCTTGTGCGATGTACATCGTAGCCGGCCTGGCGCTATTCGCGGGATGGATGCGAACCTCCGAAGATCGCGCTTGGACGTGGGACGCGTCGCTCTCGCCAGCGAGGAGCCATTCGCCATGAAGCACGGCGTTGTGCTCCTCTTCTGTGCGGTATGCGTGGCCTGTGACGGTGAGCGCGAACGGCGTGCCGCGGACATGACCGGAGGCGATTCCCACCGTGGAGCGCAAATCATTTTGTCGAAGGGGTGTGCATCTTGTCAAACGATCCCTGGCATTTCCGGCGCAAATGGAGTCGTTGGTCCGCCACTCAATCAGATCGCCCGCCGCGTCTATGTCGCCGGCGTGCTGGTCAATAACCCTGACAACATGTTCCGCTGGCTGCGTGATCCGCCCGGCGTCGTCACCCGCACCGCCATGCCCAATCTGAATTTGACCGACGCTGAGATTCGTGACATTGCCTGTTATCTCTACACCCTCGATTGACATGCGCGCGAAGCCAACGATCATGTCGCTCGCGGCAGCCGTTATGTTGAGCGGCGTCTTGGCGGCATATTGGATCGGGCCCGCACACGCGAGTCGGCCCACATCCAAGCCTTTTCTTAATCTTCCGGCCGGTCGAACATTTCCCGCCCTTTTGTCACAGACCGGAGCGTTCACCGACACGCGGACTCTGCAACCAGCGCAGGAACTGATCCCATACGAAATCAACTATTCGTTTTGGTCCGACGGCGCGCTCAAGAAGCGTTGGATGGCGTTGCCCGTAGGCCATATCCACCCATCACCCACGGGCGAATGGGACTTTCCCGTTGGCACCGTCTTCGTCAAACATTTTGAGCGTAATAACGATCAGCCTCTCCGTATCGAAACTCGTCTCCTCGTTCATGATGGCATGGGGGTTTATGGCGCCAGTTATCGTTGGCGGTCCGATCAGTCCGACGCCGAACTGGTGCGCGAACCCCAGCGAGACCAGTGGTATTTCCCCGGCCCTGACGACTGCGTGAAGTGTCATACCTGCATCGCCGGTGGCGTGCTCGGTGTCAACACTCGGCAAATCAACCGCACCGATGCGCAAGGCGTAAATCAACTCCGTCATTGGCAGCGACTGGAGTTGTTCGACACTGACCTCGGCGATCCCAAGGAATTGCCGCGCTTGGCCGGATGTGACTCCGATCGCGTGGAGGATCGCGCGCGATCCATGCTCGATGTCAACTGCGGCTATTGCCATCGGCCCGGCGGCGCGGAAACCGATTTCGACGCCCGCTACGACACGCCGCTGCCTCAGCAGAAACTGGTCAGCGCGCCGGCCCGCATCAACTTGGGCCTGGATCACGCTCGGCTGATCGCGCCGAACGACCCCTGGCGTTCGCTCATGCTCGTGCGCATGGAGACGCTCGAAGGAACGAAAATGCCGCCGTTGGGTCACGAAAACCTTGATCGTGAAAGCGCGAAGCTGCTCCGCGAATGGATTTGCAGCATGCCCGGGCCTCCGGTCGTCGCTCCGCCGATTTTTGCCGTGAGAAGCTGCGAGTTTCGCGGAAGTCTCAATGTTACTCTGACGCACCCCGATAAGGCAGCCGTCCTGCGGCTGACTCTCGACGGCAGCGCACCGAATGACGATTCGCAACTCTACCAGGGGCCCCTACGAGTAGAGGATTCCAAGACAATAAGGGCGCGTGCATTCAAGCCGGGCCACACGCGGAGCATCGTCGTGCAGGAAACGTACGTGAAGGAACAATGATGTGGCTCAATTACCCGCCAAGATCGTCAGCGGAATAGTCACGACTACAATAATGCAACTTATCCCGAGCGACACAGCCACGAATCCGGTGCTGAATCGACCATTGATATGTTGGGGCCCGAGCCGCTTCGTGTCATGCATCAAAACCAAAAATGGATAGACACCCGCCGGCAGTGTCAGCGACGTGGCGGCCATCGCCCATAACGTCAGCTTCAGTGGGTCGAGGCCGAAAGACATCAGCACCCCGCCAATCAAAAGCGCGATCGTGTACACCAGCGTGAACCGTCCACGCCACGCCGGATTGGTGCCCGGGCTGCGCCGCCAGCGGAATTCCTCGGCCAGCAAATAGCCGATCACCATCGTCAACATAATCGCCGCGCTCAAACAAGCGGCAAATAATGCAGCGACAAATGACCACAGGCCGGCGCGTTCGCCAAACGGCTGCGTGAGTACCTCGGCCAACTCGCGGTAGTCATTGATCTGGTGCCCGCGCGGGAAGACCTGAACGGCCGCGATGAGTGCCGCGATCGACATCAATGTGCCGAAGCCCATCCCCACCCACGCCACGAAATAATTGATGGGCAAGTCCTTCGTGCTCCACTCGTCTTCTTTCGCCCCGTCGGAATAGAAGAAGAGCATGTACGGCGATATCGACGCGCCCACGATCGCCACCGCCAAAAACCAGTAACGAGTTCCGTTGCTCTCGGGTTGCCGAGGGATTAAGCCCGCCGCGACCTCTTTCATATCCGGCCGGAGCATCACCGCCGCGACGACAAAGACCAAGCTCAACAAGCCGATGACCGAAATAGCCTTTTCAATCGTGGGAAATCGCGCGCTCATCAGGACCAGCCAAGTCAATGCTGCGGCCGGAATCGCCCAGATGCGGAAGTTCACGCCGGTCGCCATTTCTAAAGCAACTGCAATTCCGCCGACCTCGGCCGCGAGTGCGAACACTAGCTCGGCGACGATGACCAAAACCGGAATCAAGAACCAATTGAAGCCGAAGCGTCGCCGCAAGCCCGCGGAGACCGTTTCGCCGCTGACCGCCGTATATCGGCCGGCCATTTCGGTCAGCACAATCAACATGATGCCGCTGAGTGCCGCGACCCAGAGAAGTTGGTAACCGAATTCCGCTCCGCCCGAAATGGTGGTCGAGATGCTGCCGATTTCCAGCCAACTGCCCACGCTGGCGACGATGCCGAGGGCGATTTCCCAGATCCGCTTCATGGATCCGATCTCCGGTCGCTAATTATGCAACCTTCGGACCAAGAAGCCCTGCTAAGGTGATTTCTCGACGACGGCGATGCCCCAGGGCCCTTCCCCGGCTTTGACCCGCGTCACCTCGGCGCCTCGCTCGATGTCGATAATCGAGACATCATTCGACGGCCCGTTCGCGACAAACAGCATTTTTCCATCCGGTGAAGTGGCGATACCCCACGGTCGCTTGCCGGCCGTGATGGTCTTCTTCACTTCGCCAGTTTGTGGATCGATCATGCACACTGTTCCGGCTCGCCCGGTCGAGACAAACAGCGTTCGCCCATCGCGGCTCAGCGCCGTGCCCATCGGCCGCGAACCCGCAGGCAACTTGATCGTGCTTGTCACTTTGTGAACGGCGGTATCAATGACGCTCACCATCGCGCCGGTCTCGGATGGTATGTACGCCTTCGACCCATCGGTGGAAAAGACCACCGAACGCGGCCGATTACCCACCGCAATCTCCGCGATGGACTTGTTGCTGTTGGTATCGATCACGAAGACTTCACCGCCGGTTTCGCATGTGACATACACAAGCCGCCCATCCGGCGAGATGCCCACGCCCTCGGGTTCCTTCTTCACTCGGACGATCTGCTCCACCCGCCCATCGACCGCGTCAACCACGCTCGCCGTCGCTACGTCTTCGTTGGCCACATACAACCGCCGTCCATCCGCGCTCACGGCGAATTGCTCCGGGTCCGCGCCAGCCGGCAACTTACGCACCACCCGCCGCCCTTTCACATCGAGGACCACAATCCCATCGGCGGAGCGGTCGGCCTTTTCGTCGTCGTCGTCCTTGTTAAAGATCGGCACTCCCTTGCTGTCGAGTTGCGGTGGTTCGCCGATCGGGCTGCCACTGACCGCGAGATACATGAGCTTGGCGTCCGGGCTGGGGTGAATCCCGCGCGGCCGCTTCCCCACCGCAATCGTGGCGACGACCTTGCGTGATTCGCTGTCGATGACTGTGACGCTCCCCGACCGCTCGTTGGATACCCAGACCTGAAACCCGTGGCTCGGCGACTCCGCCAAACCCAACGCCGTGAAGAGCAGAACAATGGCGAATGAATACCGGCCCATGTGTTTCTCCTTAGGCCAGATTCTATTCCACCCAGAAGAGCTCGCCGACTGACAAACGATTTATTCACTCAGCCGCGGCAATGTAAATGTGCTGGCATTCGGGGTGATCTTGGCGAATATCATCTTCCAGCCGTTTCGCCGTGTGAGCCACGTCCTGGGCCGGCAGATCGTCTTTGAACCGCAATTTCATTGTCACGAGAATGTCATCCGAACTCAGATGCATGCTTCGAAGATCCACCAAATCAGCAACGGCCGGGTTGCGAGCGACTTTGTCGCGCACCGAATTGGCCAATTCTTCGGTTCCGCTTTCGCCCAACAGCAGCTTTTTGCTTTGCCGCATCAATCCATACCCGACGATGCACAACAGCGTGCCGACTATGATCGAGGCGATGCCATCGATTTCCGGGCGGTCAAACGCGATCGCCAAGCCCAGTCCCGTCGCCGCGACGAGCACGCCGGCAATGCTCGCCGTGTCCTCGAACAACACAGTCAACAGCGACGGATCCTTCGATTTGTGCACAGCTTCCACAAACGTTTTCTTCCCCTGCCCCTGACGAAACTCTCGAAACGCCACGACCCACGTAATCGAATTGAGGACAAACGAAGTGCCCAGCGCGGCGAAACTCCATCCCACGTCGTTGAGCTCGGGAGGCGATATCACTCGGCTCACTCCCTCGGCGATCGACGCTAAGCCGCCGAGCACGAACAACAGCATGGCGACCACCAGCGTCCAAAAGTACAGCTCCATGCCATGGCCGTACTGATGTTCTTCATCGGGCGGCACCTTGCTCAGCCGCTGACCGAGATAGAGCAGCCCGTTATTCACGGTGTCGATCAGTGAGTGAATTCCCTCGGCCAACACGCCGGCACTGCCGCTGAGCGCGGCTGCAATCATTTTGAACGTGGTCAGCCCCGCTCCGATTCCAACGGCCGTCAATACTGATACAGAGGATTGCTGCGACATCGTGACTCCTTTTTGGTCGATCGAACATCCGTTTCGAGTCGCCGGTATCCGAAAAATGACAGCAATCGCCGGGCCGATTTGCTCGCCGGTATGTTGATTGCTGCCCGTCTACCGCAGTGCGCCAGCGTGGGCCAGGATGATGGGCGGTGCCGTGAGAGTGGTGGGCGAAAATCGTGCCGTCGAGCTATTCGGCGTTCGTCTGGTCGGCGTGAATGCCGAAAACGGCATCAAACTTTTAGTCAGCGTTGCCTTCGTCCTCGCCATCTGGCTCGTTTCGCGATTACTCCGAACCCTCCTGACACGAATAGCGGGTGCCGAGGCCGACGCGAAGTATGCGTTTTGGACCCGCCAAGGCGTGCGCATCATCGCTGCTGGCCTGACAATATTTGGCTTGGCCTCCATTTGGTTCGACGATCCGAACCGCATGTCCACCGCGCTGGGCCTGTTGAGTGCCGGGCTGGCCTTCGCCTTGCAGAAGGTCGTCACCGCCGTCGCCGGCTACTTCGTGATCTTGCGCGGCAAAGTCTTCAATGTGGGCGATCGCATCGTGATGGGCGGCGTCCGCGGCGATGTGATCGCCCTCGACTTCACGCAAACGACGATTATGGAAATGGGCCAGCCACCACCAGTTCAAAGCGCGGAGCCGGCTATGTGGGTGCAGAGCCGTCAATACACGGGCCGCATTGTTCGCGTCAGCAACGCCAAAATCTTCGATGAGCCGGTTTACAATTACACGCGCGACTTTCCTTATATCTGGGAAGAGCTCGTGCTGCCGGTGCCCTACTCCGCCGATCGCCGGCGCGCCGAATCGATCTTGTTGGAATCGGCCCAACACCAAACTGTGCAGGTTAGCCAGTTAAGCGAGGAGAATCTGCGAGAGATGCAGCGGCGCTACGTGATGCGGCCAGCGGACCTGCACCCCTCCGTCTACTATCGTCTCACCGACAATTGGTTGGAGATGACCGTCCGCTTCATCGCTCTGGATCACGACGTCCGCGCGCTCAAGGATCGCATGAGCCGCGAGATCCTCGACGCGCTGGATGAGGCCCACATTCCGATCGCCTCCTCAACGTTCGAGGTCACGGCCCTGCCGCCCTTGCAGATTCAAAACGCCCCACGCCAACTCAGCGCGGACAACTCGCGCACCTGACGTGAAATGGCCTGCATCTGCGCTTACCATGATATTTTGCGGAGGCACGGTAAGTCTCGGAATCCAATGGAACGAATGCGGTCCAACGGACCGCGATACCTTAACCCAGGCCGACAGGCCTGGGTATGCGACATCCGAAGTGTGCGGTCTGAAGGACCGCGATACTGGCCGCCCAAGATTATCGCGGTCCTTCAGACCGCGACTACAGACTCAACCAAAACCCAGGGCTGCCAACATATTGCATTCACGCCGCAAGTGCCTGTAAGTAATGGATGCGGGCGGCATTGATGGCGAGCTTGGCCCAGACCCAGGTTTCGACCCGATGACGCCGTCGCACCCACGCCGGCAAGCTGGCGCTGACGCCACCGCCAAAAGCGCAGGCATTGCCGAAGTAACGCTCAATCGAGCGCCTATGCGCGAATAACGCTTGGCCAAATTCACTTTGCCATAGCGCAATGCCACGCCATCGATAGG
>JBJMQS010000028.1:0-94316 GCA_045802605.1 Gemmataceae bacterium
CAAGCTACGGAAAGCAGAGTCTCTGCCCCACAGTCAATGTCTCTGCTTTCCGTAGCTTGCGCGTCCGGCTAACAAGAAACGCCTTTAGCCTGATTGAATTGCTCGTCGTCTTGGCGATCATCGCGATCCTGATGGCGCTGCTACTGCCGGCCATTCAGCAAGCCCGCGGCGCCGCCACAGCCGCCGCATGCAAAAACAACCTCCGGCAAATCGGCTTGGCGCTGCACCACTTCCACGATCAAAAGGCAAAATTCCCCATCGGCTGCGTCGAATGGCGGCCAACATTGACCGGCCCACAGCGTCAACTCGCCTGGAGCGCGTACCTGTTGCCATATCTCGAACAATCCGCAGTGTACGATCGCATCGATTTCAAAAAACCATTCGATCATGCTGATAACGCTGCGGTCGCGGGAGCGATTGTCCTCAGCTACATCTGCCCGGCGAGTCGCCGGCTGGAGTCGCTGGTGCAGGGCCGCGGTGCGACGGACTATGGCGGCATGTACGGCGAGCGAATCACCACCCCCAACGAGCCGCCGAAGGGCCTAATGATTCGCGACCAGGCATTCTCAATTGCCGAGGTCACGGATGGAACGGCGTTCACAATCATAGTCGGAGAGGATAGCCGGTTCCCGGATGCGCAGTGGATCAATGGGCGAAATCTGTTCGACCAGGCGTTTGCGATCAACCAAGCGCCCTCATTCGAGAATGACCTGCGGAGCGATCATCCCGGCGGAGCGCACGCGGCCTTTGCCGATGGCTCGGCGCATTTTCTCCGCGAGACGATGGCCATGAAATTGCTTGCCGCGCTCTGCACCCGTGCGGGAAATGAGCCCGTGGCGGCGGAGTTTGATTAGCGTGTCATTCCGAGGCTTTGCGAGGAATCTGCAAGCAACTGACAGTCGCACGCAGATTCCTCGCAAAGCCTCGGAATGACACAAATGATCGGAAAGGAATTGCAATGTTTCGATATGCTCTGATCGTTTGTCTGTTTTCCTCTCCCGCTGCCGCCAGCGTCATCACGCTTGAGGATGTGAATATCCCGTCAAGCAGTTACATCAACAACGCACCAATCTCCAGCGGCGGCGCGACTTTCAACAACAACTACGACTCCACCTTCGGTTCCTGGGGCGGCTTCGCGGCGAGCAACATCGTGGACACCACGACGCCCGGCTATGGCAACCAATACGCCTCCATTGCGGGCGGCGGCGACGGCTCACCCAACTATGCCGTCGCCTATGTCGATACCTTCACACCGACGATTCCGCGCATCGATTTGCCGGCTGGAACAATGGCGACTTCAGTGCGCATCACCAACACGACCTATGCAGGCCTGTCGATGCTCTACGGCGACAGTATTCTCGTTCCGCCCGGCCCCGGAAAGAAATTTGGCGGCCCGAGCCTCAATGATCCCGATTGGTTTCTGCTCACGATCACCGGCAAGAACGGTGCGGCGACAACTGGTACCGTCGATTTCTATCTCGCCGACTATCGCTTCGCGAACAACTCGCTGGATTACATCGTGAACACTTGGACGTCGGTGGAATTGAACCCGCTCGGCAACGCCACTGCCATCGAGTTCACCCTGACCAGCACCGACAACGGGTCCTTCGGCATGAACACGCCGGCGTACTTTGCCCTGGATAATTTGACGGTGACGCCGGTGCCGGAACCTTGTTCGCTCGTGATGTTGGGATTAGCGTTGGTTTTAACGAGCCGGAAGCGTCAGCGACGGCCGAGTCTTGTCGTCGCTGACGCTTCCGGCTCGTTGATCACGTCCCCGGCTTCGTGAAATCCGCGACCGCCGTCTCGCCGGCTCGCATGATCACGCTGCGTTTGCCCATGCCGATGCCGCTCGCGCCGGCCCACTTGGCTTCGATCTCGCAATTCGATGCGACACCGTGCGGCAGCCGGGTCTCGAAACGCCGCACGGAGCCGGCCACGCTCCACGGCGAGCCATTGATCATCACTTGCGCGTCGGGATCCGGCACGCGAATCTCGCACACCGCCATCGGGACAACAATGATCACCGGCTTGGGCGCATTGAGCGGAATTACGACGCCGCGGTAACCGTACGGGCCGTAGTACCAATTCGAGCGCAGATCGGGAAAATTGGAGAGCCGTTGATCGCTGCCGCCGAAGTAGCCGGGCACCGTGCCGTAAGTCGGCACCGGCGGGCCGTAGAGGCTATAGCCATTCGACCATTGGCCGCCGAATGCCCCGGGGTAGTAGCCAAACATCGGCCCCGCGGAGACGCCGACGTAGGCAGAACTCTGTGGAACGTAAATCGCTTCGCACTGCGAAAACGCCGGTGCCGCTGCAAAGAGCAGAATAACAGTGGCGTGGAACATTCGCGTCATGAGGAGACTCCTCGTCATGTATCCGCTGTTCCAGCGTGGAACTTGAAGAAAAGAATTTAACCGCAGAGAACGCAGAGAGCGCTGAGCAAACCAATTCAGGTTTTGGTTTTCTCAGCGCTCTCTGCGTACTCTGCGGTTAGATTCTTTTCTTCCTCTTACCCAGCGAGCAACGCTGCTAGGGCGGGCACCGCTTCACTCGGGCCATCGGTGGCGTCGAGCGGGTGCCAGAGGTTCTGTTTCATCCGCGCGCGCTCTTCCAACACCGCCACCTTTTCGGGCGAACCCGGCGCGGCCAAGGTGGGCGTGGGAAGCGGCGCGTTGCCGGTGAAGTTGCCGACGCCGCGGCGTGCGAATTTGCTCGTCGAAGGAAACAGTTCGCGCACACCCGGCGTGTAATAACAGGTCCAACACAGGCCGCGTGGACGATTCACCGGGCGCTTGCTGCAATGATGACAGACGGCCATGATTCTTCTCCCCTTCAATGCCTCTGAATGTGTTCGGTATGTTCGCTGGGTCGTTAGGTGGTTGGGTGGTTAAATCCAATAGTCGTTCGATGCCAATCAAATGCTTGAACCACCCAACCACCTCACCACCCACTTACGCCGCATGGGCTGCGATCGACGGGCCTTCGCCGCAATCGTCGTCAGCCAAGCAATCACCGCTGCGCAGAGCTAGTTCGCGCGTGATCTCCGAGAGCATCTCGCGCCGCATCTCGTCGCGCGGGGCTTCGTCGTACCAGTTCAAGAACCATCGGCAGCTCGCCGGCTCGCCGAGCCGTTGGTCGGCTTCGAAGCAAGCCCGCGCGATCGTCTCTTCCACATCGCCGACGGTTTCTTTGCCATCGCCCTGCCAACCCGAGTAGCCGAGCAAGCACGCGCCCTCGGCCGGCCAGTCGAGCATGCTCTGCAGCGGCGGCGGCGAAGTCGGATGGCCCTGAATCAAGCGCGAATCGTCGCGCATCAAAGCTTCACGCAGCGCTTGCAGCCCACTCGTGGACAGCACCGGGGCGAATCCATCCCGCCACACCTTGCGCCAGCATTCCATGATTTGAACTCCCTCACCTCGCCCCACTTCATCCGGCAAACACCTCTATGGGGCCGGTACATATATGATATACGTCCGTTCACTATGCTGTCAACACTTTATTTGATTTGCAGAGCGAATTATTCTGACAATCTTGGGATAACTAGATATAAATAGACATTTAGTTGCTATTAATGTCTAACATCCGAGTAACAATTCCCACGATATGATGTTTTGTTGGGCTTTGCACAAATACTGCCGCTTGCACAAAAACTCAGCGACTTGCACAAAAAAGGACCGCGCCATGAGTAGGGCATGCCATGGCTACAATGCTCGGAATCGGGTCGGCGGACTAGCTATCCGCTGGCCGGGACGCGGACGCGCTTCTCTCGGGGTGCGCCGCGTTCCGGCAATACCCGACACCGAGAGGCCCATTATGTCGAGCGAAGAATCCGGCGCGAACACATTCCTGTTCCATTGCGAAGATTGTAGTTTCTGCTTTGAATCCACATATCAGGCAGGCCAAAAGGTAATTTGCCCATATCCAAGTTGCCGACACGAACAAGTTCTGCGTGAACCGGAGCGCGGCATTCCAGATGTTTTTAGACTCAAATTTCTCAACGTGCGCTGCTGGCCGTATGGCACCCACCTTATGGTCGCAGAGTTAAAAAACTTCCGAATCGGGGAAGTGGCAAAGACATATTTTTCGAACATTGCCAGACTTGCCACTCACTTTGGCATGACCACATGGGTTGCTCAGATTGCAACTCTACTCGAACGGGCAAAGATGAGGGCAGTTTTTGAAGTGTGCCACACCGATGACCGTGCAGAGTTTACGACAGAGCAGGTTGAAGCTATGGCGGTTGCGATGGCGCGCTTATACCGGGAATCTATAGACCGCTTCAATGCTGCTGGTGGAAAAGAAAAAATAAAACATAGTCAGAAAACGCTCATTCAAATTATGACATCACACAACCTGGTTGCTGAAGGATTGGAAGCAACGTTGATTTCGATCATTACGGGTGCTTGGACGGCATTCGAAGGTGCTGCGGGCGATCTGTGGGAGACTGCGCTAAATCTACATCCACAAATCTTATCGGCCCTAAACGGGAAGCCGAACCGGATTGGTAAAGAGCCAGAGCAGCGCGAGGCAAATGAGGCAATTAAAGAGGGGAGAAAAGTAGATTGGTCATACGTTGATAGGCTAACAAGCGGCACGTTTAACCTCGATGGGAAAATGGGAACGTTGCTTAAGGATAAGTTCAAGTTCTCACTGCTCAAGGGGATTAAGCAGGCATATAGCGCGGCATTCGGACAAAGCCTATGCGAGCAAACTGAATATGAACGTGGTCGATGCCTACGGTGCCACGCCGTTCATTGCGTTCCGCAAGGATTCACGGGCGGGTAGTCGCGGCATGTGGGCCAAGATGCACGGCTACTTCATGTATCGGCGGGACGAATTCTTACAGCACTACCACAAACGCTCGAATGTCGAATCGACGTTCTCGATGATCAAAGCCAAGTTCCGCGACCATGTTCGCAGCAAGTCAGATACGGCGATGGTGAACGAAGTCATGTGCAAGATTCTGGCGCACAACATCTGTTGCCTGATTAGCGCGGTGTACGAATTGGGTGTCGATCCGACGTTCTGGAAAGTCTGCCCCAAATATCCGAAAGCTGTGAATGAGACAGCCTGATGCACGTTGCTGGTAGTGGCCTATTTCCAGTTGCTAAAACACTCGTGGTCAAAACACCGAATCGAGCGGTCGCGGTATCCCCCATCTTGGTTCATTGCCGACAACATCATAAGCAATCCCGCGAACATGGCTTTGCCCTCTTGAATCACGGCGACATAATCTAAAGGGCTGAACTGTGCAATTCAAATTCACCAATACCTGCAAACTCATTCTGCCTCAAAAGTCTTGCGCTTGCCCCAAAAGTCGGTTAGTTTGAAGACTTCTGAGGCAAAGCCGTTTTGTTGGGCTTTGCCTCAAAAAGGCCGTTTGCCTCAAAATTGACCGTTCTGCCTCAAAATTCAAATTCCGAGTTTTGATCTAAGATGATCGATCCATTCGCTCACCACGCTTTGTCGCTCGACTTTGGCGCTGACAGATAGGCCGTTGTCGTCAAACAGCACCCACACCTGTCCATCGGGGAAATCGAAGTACAACCATCCACTCATACCAACACTATTAGTGCCACGGAAGCCAAGTGCGCGCCCCACTTGGGGGCCTGTCATGCCAGGCTTAATTCGCAGCGCCGCCAGTTCCGCTTGATTATCACGAGTGGCGGCATAGATCGCATAACCGAATAGGCCTACGACGAGTAAAGCCCACAACCCGATCACCCGTCGCCGCGTCAGCTTCACGGCCGACCCCTTCCGCTGGCGATCAGCTTAGCCCAAAAGTCGGCGGTCTGCCTCAAAGTCACCGACCCATCCGCCAGCGCCAATATTCAAACAGATTGGAACCGATGTTAACTCGCGCTACGCTTTCAACTTTGTCTTGGTCGTCAAACGCCATCCAGATTTCGCCGTCGAGCCCGTACCACGAAGCATGAACTCCGTTCACTCTGTCAGGGGAGCAACCTAACGTTTGGATCACTTCGGCACGGGTCATTCCTGGACGGATTCGATCTGCGTCTGATTTCCAAAGCCAGGGCCAGCCGCCCCACACAAAAAAGGCAACTAGGCATAAAAGCGCCACGAACGCGAGGCACCCGATGACTGCCGCCCGTCGCCGCGTCAGCTTCACGGCTCACCCCTTGCGATTGCCTCTCTCGCGGTCTGCCTCTCGGACTTTTTGCTTGTCATCGATTCGACGCCGTTTCCGAGCGGATTTTTTAACTTCGTCGGTAAAGCCCCAGTGCTCCATTCCGGAATGGCCTCTCTTGCCGCCGCTTCCACCTTCAGTGGGGCTTTTAGGAATACCCATCTGCGTCACCCCTTCCGTTGGCGATTGTCGCATGGGCGGGGGAGCGGTGCAAGGAATGCACCCGAGTGGTGATCACACCAAACGCGGCTTTGCCTAAAATAGGCTTTGCCCCAGAAGGACGATTCTGTTCAAAATTCAAATTCCCAATCGACGACGAATGCGCAACCATAACATCTCGAAGCGACCGTATTCGGTCACGAATGGCAAGTTGGTTGCGTAATCATCGCCATCGAAGTAGACCACAACAGTTCCATCGGGCAAGTCCCACCGAAGACCACGGGGGTGTTCGTAATCTGGCTTTCCAAGAATTTCGATGGCTCGGTTTTTGGGTGTTCCAATTTGAATGTCCCTCGCCTTTCGCACAGAAGGGCCAGTGGGGTCAAACAAGGCAAGACCACCGATGACGCCGAACAACACCACGAGGACCACAAGGATCACCCGTCGCCGCGTCAATTTCACAGCTCCCGCCTTCGGCTGCGACGACCGAGCCACAGTCCGACCAGGATGCCGACCACGAACGCGGCCGCGATCTCGACCCCGATGCCCGCTGGGCTTTGCCACCACGATGTGCCGTAGCCCGGATCGGGAATGATCAGATCTGTTTCATACATGGCGAACATGCGGCACCTTGATCTGACGAGCATTTCGCTGCCAATCAGCTTACCCGAATGTGCCTCCGGAAATTGGCCGACTGCATAAAATAACTTCGTGCAGAAATCAGGTCATGTTGGCTTTCTCGCTTCGCTCGTTGCGTTCCTCCGGCAGCGATGCCCGCGGTGTCAGACGGGCAAGATCTTCTCGGGCCAATTTGCGATGAACGATCCGTGCCCGGTGTGCGGCCTGGTGTTCCAGCGCGAAGAGGGATACTTCCTGGGCTCCATGTATTTCAGTTATCTGTTTGGCTGCGTGTTCATCGGCGGCGGCTATTTCTTGGCGAGTTGGCTGCTGCCGACGTGGAGCGATCCGGCCATCGTCAGTCTCATCCTCGGACTCTATGTGCTCTTGATCCCGTTCGTCTTTCGCCGCTCGCGCACCGCGTGGATCTATTTCGATCGCTGGGGCTGCCTCGGCGACACCTCGGCCGGTGCGTACGAGAAGGCGGCGAGGTTGAATCAGGCGCCGTGATTTCCCTTTGTCTCGCATGAAGGTCGAGCGGCCCGCGCTCCGAGGCACGGCGGGGATAAACCCCGCCGCTCCTTAAGACAAGAAAAATTACGTGCGAAAGAGCGGTGGGGTTTATCCCCGCCGGGTTGACAGCTTAATTACGGGTTGGCCCCACCAAGTCCCAACGATTCCCATACAAATCGCGAAACACCGCGACGGTACCATACGCTTCCTGTCGGGGCGACTCCTCAAAATCCACGCCGCGAGATTTCATCTCGTCGTAGTCGCGCTGAAAATCATCGGTGTGCAAAAACAGAAACACCCGGCCGCCGGTTTGGTTGCCGACGCTTGCACTCTGTCGATCATTCGCGGCTTTGGCGAGTAGCAACTTTGGGCCTGATCCGCCGGGCGGCGCAATGACGACCCAGCGTTTGCCGTTGCCCATGTCCGTGTCTTCGACGAGTTCGAAACGCAGCGTCTTGGTGAAATAGGCGATCGCCTCATCGTAATCGCGAACGACGAGTGCCACTTGGGCAATGTGCTGGTTCATGCCCGCACCCGATATCGGCACCAGATGCCCAGCGCGATGCCGAAGATGGCGTGCGCGCTCGCGGTCAGAAAAATGAATCGTCCATCGAACGGCAATCCGAAGTAGGTGGGGTACGGCGTCATGAGCAACATCGTCTCGACTGCCAGCGCCCACGCTACCGCACCCAAGAACATCAGCCCGCCCGATGCTCGCGGCACCATCGAGAGAAACATGATGCCCAAGGCTGCCCCATTCGAGAAGTGATACGCCCAACCCAGCGCATAAATCCACCACCGCGGTTGATCGCCGCCCCACAGGAATTCCCCGAAAAGCGGAAAGACTTTGAACAACGGCGCGCCATTGAGCACGAAGTAGAGCCGGTAGAGGTCGTACGCCACGGCCGCGATGCTGCCGCCGATCGCACCCTGGACGATCCAGGTGTACGGGCTGCGCACGTCGCGGGGCGGATCGCGGGTGGCGATCGCAATCAAAACGAGCAGAGCGGTGGAGGGGGGAAGCACCCAGCAGCCAAACCAATGCATCGACCACAGGCCATAGAACTGGCCGAGCAAGCAAGCGAATGACAAGGAAGCGAGGAAAAACACAATCACTCGCGACGGAATTCCCACGAAAAACGAGGCAAATGGCATGTCAACAACTTAGGATTCGGCCGCTCGTCCGGGAACACCGTTTGCAGACTCGCCCTCTTACCACGTAAGCCGCCCGGACCTCCAGGGTGAGGAGCAACCATGGAATCGATGATGACTGAAGCGCGCCCGAAGAATTTCTCGCGGGCCCCGTTTAGTGCGCCGCGCCAAATCAAAACCCGCCTGCCAGCTAAGTACCAGAACTTCGAGTCGAACAGCAAAACATCGGCGTTCCTGGGCCTATTTAGCATTGGTCTTGGGCTCGTCGAAACACTTGCGCCGAAGAGTTTTTCCAAATTTATCGGTGCCAACCACGATCCCGCGCTGTTGCGCGGTTATGGGTTGCGCGAAATTGCCGCGGGCGTCGGCATTCTCGCTGGTAGGCACCCGACCACCTGGCTTTGGAGCCGGGTCGCCGGCGATGCGATCGACCTGGCCACGTTGGCCAAGGATCTCAGCGAAGCCACCGGCGAGCGCCGTACACGCGTGCTCGCCGCCACCGCCGCGGTTGTCGGCGTTACCGTGCTC
This sequence comes from Gemmataceae bacterium, assembly GCA_045802605.1. GTDB lineage: Bacteria > Planctomycetota > Planctomycetia > Gemmatales > Gemmataceae > JBJMQS01. Next base: position 9,122 of record JBJMQS010000028.1, read on the forward strand.
GATGTTTTAACGGCCGCCCAAGGACGCGGCACATGCGACTGAGTCGCCGGAGGACCCATCATGAGAGCGATTTGCTGGCACGGCACCGGCGACGTCCGCTGCGAAAATGTGCCCGATCCCAAAATCGAAAACTCACGTGATGCCATCATTCGCATCACGTCCACCGCGATCTGCGGTTCTGATCTGCATCTCTACGACGGCTTCATGCCCACGATGAAGTCCGGCGACATCCTCGGCCATGAGCCGATGGGTATCGTCGAAGAAGTTGGCCGCGATGTGCCCAATCTCCGGAAGGGCGACCGCGTCGTGGTGCCGTTCTGTATCGCCTGCGGGCAATGTTGGTTCTGCCAGCAGCAGTTTTTCTCCTGTTGCGATCGTTCCAATCGCAATGCCGAACTGGCCCGCAAGATGATGGGTCAAGCGCCGGCCGGGCTGTTCGGCTATTCGCACATGACCGGCGGTTACGCGGGTGGGCAAGCCGAGTATCTGCGCGTGCCATTCGCCGATGTAAACCCGCTCAAAATCGAATCGGACTTACCCGATGAAAAGGTGCTCTTCCTCTCCGACATTTTCCCGACCGGCTACATGGCCGCCGAGAACGCCGAGATTGAGCCCGGCGACACGGTGGCCGTCTGGGGCTGCGGACCTGTTGGGCAAATGTGCATTCAGAGCGCATGGATGTTCAACCCTGGCCGCGTGATTGCGATCGATGAAGTCCCCGAACGGTTGAAGATGGCGAAGGAACATGGGCGGGCCGAGGTGATCGATTTCTCAAAGGTCGATGTCTACGACGTGCTCATGGACATGACCAAGGGCCGGGGACCCGACCGTTGCATCGACGCCGTGGGAGCGGAAGCGCACTCGGAAGGGGGTATCGATGCCGTCTATGACCGCGTCAAAAGCGGCATGATGATGACGACGGACCGCGTGCATGCGTTACGCGATGCAATTCTTTGCTGCCGCAAGGCGGGCACCGTGTCGGTCCCGGGCGTCTACATCGGATTCCCGGACAAGATTCCGATGGGTGCGTTCATGAACAAGGGCCTCACACTGAAGACCGGTCAAACTCACGTGCACAAGTACTATCGGAAGCTATTGCAGAAGATTGAAGCGGGTGAGATCGATCCATCATTTGTGATCACGCACGAGCTGCCGCTGCGCGACGGGCCCGGCGCGTACCGCATGTTCCGCGACCAGGCGGATGGTTGTATTAAGGTGGTGTTGAAGCCGTAGGCAAACAAAACGGCGGGGATAAACCCCGCCGCTCTTTGTGTATTTGATTTGGTATTAAGGAGCAGCGGGGTTTATCCCCGCCGTGCTTTTACACACGATGCGGCGTTGGTGGCGGATTCGTATCTCGGAAGAGGACTGAGTCTACCGAGAACCGGCCGGGGCCCAAAATAAATAGCGCGATGCCGCATGCCAGATACACCACTACTCGTTCATAGGTCGGTCCGCTCGCTGCGACAAAGGGATCGTTGTTCGTCAGATGCACCAGTGCCAGTGCCCCGACCATCACTCCGATGATACCCAGCGACGCTAATCGGGTCAGCGCGCCAAACGCTAATGCGGGCCCGCCAATGTACTCCGCGTAAGCGGCGACCGCTTGCAGCCAGCCCGGAGGCGGCTCCAAGTGTTTCCGGGCCGGTTTTGCGGCGGGTTCGGATTGCTTTGGGGCCGGTTCCTCTTCTTTCGGTGCGTCTTTCGTTTGCGGGTTGGCCGGGCGCACACGCGGCTGGGTTGGATCGCTTGGGGGTGCCACGGCTGTCTCATTCATCCAAGTCGTGGCATGCGCGATCTTGTCGGCTCCATGCATGAAGAACGCGGCTCCCACGACCACCCGCAACACGAGCAGAGCGATGGAGCCCAGGTTGCCGACTGTATCGCAGTACAACATCTTTCGCATGGTTGCCCCTTGGGTTGTTGGCTACCGACCTGTGTTAATCCCGTTATATCTAGGGTTTGCGAGATGGCGCGCTAGGGACGGGGTTTATCCCGGCGTCCAAGCTTCCGCGAGCACATTGTCCAGAAAGAACATGAGGTCGAGGGATTGCTCACCAAACTCGGCCAACGGGTCAAATAGTTTTCCACTTCACATCCGCGCTGGGTTAGTCCGGCGCGGTACTTGCAGGCCCCTCCTATTCTGGGAGGTGCTCCATGCAAAACGCGGCTATTGTTCTGGCTTTCGCGGCACTTGGCGGCTTGGCCTTGGCAGCCATTCGCCTCAACGGCACTCCGCGGCCACCCACCTGGATGGCACTGATTCACGGCATCATCGCGGCTACCGGTTTGGTCCTTCTTGGGATCACGGTGTTCGGTGCCACCAGTACTTCAGTGCCCCCGATGGCAATGTGGTCTTTCGGCGTGTTTGTCGTGGCGGCGCTCGGCGGTGCGGTCATGTTTCTCGGCTACCATCTGCGGGGGTTGGCGCTACCGATTGCATTTGTCGGCGGTCACGGGCTGATTGCGGTCACCGGGTTCGTCATGCTTTTGATGAGCATGAGAGTGTAAAAGTTCGCCTCGTTATTGAGAGCATGTGCTTGCAGAACGGGTCGGCTCGTGCGAAAATCAGATGAATAAATATCATCCGACCATTCGCAGGAGCCGACTCGTGTCCGATGCCCCGAATGATCTCACCAAAGAACAAATCAAAGGCGCGTTCAAAGCATTCAAGAAGCGTTTAAAGCTGACGCGCTTGGATGCCGAATCGCAGTTGAGCAAGAACCCACTTTCGACCGGGCGTGGCTACGGTATCGTCGCTATCATGCCGCCAGATGATTTTCCGCAAGCCGTTTGGGATGAGCTCGTCCGCCAGAACAAACTAAAAAAGGCAGGGCATGGCATGTATGAGCTGGTCGAGCAGTGAAAGTGTTCGCCGGTTTTTTATTTGCACTCGGCTAGTCACCCTGATACTCTCACTAAAGACTCGCAGAATGGATTCTAAAGCCCCGCTCGTCTGATTCGCGTTTTGGTTTTTTTTGAAGAAGACATCATCGTGAACGAACCAGGCTTGCAGACCTATGGCCAGGTTCGACCTGGTGCCGCGCCCACCCAGGACGAGCCGCCGTTACCACAAACACCAACCACCGCTCTTCCGGGCAGTCGGGAAAAAGTTCTGGCCTTAGCCCGACGGGTGGAATCGGGCCAGGGGCTTTGGCACCCGCACGATCGCACGTGGGCGCAGTTTCAGGATCCAATTCCTGAAAACCGGGTCCAGGGCGACGGCTGGTGGAGCGAGCAACCTTGAACCGCCGCGAAACTACGCCGGCCCAAACTTGAACAAAAACTGACAATTTCTCGCATTCACATCGCTTTCACCCCACATAATTGTTGACACCGTCTCGCTTGCCTCAATTTCGCCAACCGTCAAAGCCGATATTCTTTGGCCTCTTCGTGCCCAGTCCGGTTCACCCCGGCTTCTCGGATGAGATACCTCTATGTGTCGCGGCTACCTGGGGTTGTTCCTCGTGAGCTTAGGCGTGGGATGCGCGCAATTCGCCCAAAGACCCGACACGCCAGCGGCTAAATTCACGGTTGAACAACTCGAGTGTCCGCCGGCACCGCCGACCGAGCGATACTACTTGCTCGTCTTTGGCTCGCAGTCCACGCCGATCCGCCCGAAATATTCGCACACCTGGGCGACTGTCGTGCGCGTCGTGGAAACTGGGCCGGAATGCGCGTCTCTAATTGAGACCCACACCATCAGTTGGATGCCTCAATCGCTGGAGATCCGGCCTCTGAGCTTCTGCGTCGAGCCGGGCGTCAATTTGGAGATGCACCACACGATTCAAGAAATGTTGAACAACGACGAGAAAATTGCAGTTTGGGGGCCTTTTGAAATTCGGGCGGGGCTTTACCGCAAGTTTGTGATGCAACAGTCCTTCCTCGAGAGCGGGACAGTCGGCTATCAGTGCATCGATTCGGTTGGCGAAGCCGGCCATTGCGGCAACGGTACTGACTGCATTCACGCGATCACGGATATCGATACAAGTCTCGAGCGCGGCGGCTACCCGCTCTCGCAATTCGGCGAGCGCGCTAGCAAGCACATTGTCGATCAGCTCGCTCGGTGCTGCGGATTCATCAATCAATGCCAGACCCACGACTGGCTGATTTGCGCCTTGAACCTGAAGCAATATCCGATCGACCATCGGTGTTACCACGGACCGTCCTCGTTCATGTCCGCGATGGCCGAGCACAAGCAAGCTTGCAGAGATTGATAACGATCCAGAGCGTTTGCCAAATTTGGCAAAAACCCATCTTTGACCTAGGCTTGTAGGCCCTCCACGCGTGCGGTTTTGGTGGAATTGCGAGGGGATTATTATGAGTTCGGGCCTGGCCGAACCCATTCAGTCCGCGATGGCGCCCCAAGGGGGGCGTGGGCTGTACCAAGTCTTGATCGTGGACGACGAGCCGGCATTGCGCGATCTCGTACGTCACATCCTTCGCTCCGAAGACGTCGAATGTGATACCGCCGAAGATGGCGAGGATGCACTCACCAAACTTAGCTCGAAACCGTACGATCTCGTATTGCTTGACATCGACATGCCGAAGATGAAGGGCACTGAAGTGTGCCGGCGTCTTCGAGAGTCACCGCCGTCGCCGTACCTAAAAATCATCATGATGTCGGGGCGGGCCAGTCCGGACGAGCTGGCCAACATCATGAATGCCGGCGCCGATGATTATCTCGTCAAGCCACCCACCATCACGCAGCTACGTGCTCGTGTGCGCGCCTCGCTTCGACTAAAGGCAGCACAGGGTCGCAGCGATACGCTCAATCGCAATTTGCTGTCGATGAACCGGGACCTCGAAGCCAACCTGCTCGCGCGCGACAGCGATCTTGTGCACGCCCGCAACGCCTTGGTGCTGGCACTCGCCGAGATCGTCAACTATCGTGACACCGAGACTGGCTCCCACCTGTTGCGCCTGCAATATTACTGTTCGCTGTTGGCGGACGAAGCCCGAAAGCTGCCGAGCTTTGCGAGTCAAATCGACCGCTACTTCGTTGAGATGCTGGCGTGCTGCGCTCCTTTGCACGACATCGGCAAAGTCGGCTTGCCCGACAATATTTTGCTGAAGCCGGGCAAGCTCACGCCTGATGAACGCATCGTTATGCAAACGCACACGACGATGGGTGCGGAGACCTTGGAAAAGGTCGCTCGTCAGCACGGCTTTGCTCGCGGCTTCTTGCAAATGGGAATCGAAATAACTCGCCATCATCACGAGCGATTCGATGGCACCGGATACTCCGACCGTCTGGCTGGCGAGGCCATTCCGCTCTCAGCTCGAATCGTGGCCATCGCCGATGTGTATGATGCTTTGCGGTCACCGCGCGTTTACAAGCCGGCGTTCTCACACGAGAAAACCGTACAGATCATGACCCAAGAGTCGGCCGGTCACTTTGACCCGGCTCTTTTGAGCGTATTCATATCATGCGCAGCCCAGTTCGACCGTATTTACCAGGACTGCGAGACTACGACGCAATAGCCAGTCGGTTTGACATAGCTTCCGCGTGGCCTACTCTTCAGCAGTCTGGATTAGGCCGCTCCTCATCCATCTCATCGAGTCCCTGTCGTGCCCGCGAGCCGTTCCAAGAGAGCGTCCGTTCTGCTAGCGCTTGGCATCGCAGCCTGGGTTGCCGCCACCCTCTCGGGATTTGTCGCCTTGGCCCGTTACGAATTCACGCCGGGCCGCGCAACTGAATCAGCGGTGTTGTGGCCGGTCGGAAGCACTATCGAACGCGCCAATGATCGGCCCACTCTTTTGATATTTGCTCACCCTCGTTGTCCCTGCAGCCAAGCGACAGTGGCGGAGCTGGAGAAGATTGTCGCGCGGTGCCAAGACAAGCTTCTTGTTCGGGTTGTCCTTTTTTGCCCGGAGGGGGCGGGGCTGGAATGGACTGATTCCACCTTGTGCCAATCGGTGCGGCGAATCCCCGGTGCGCGCATAACCTTTGACTCCGAAGGACACGAAGCGAAGCGCTTCGGCGTGAGCACATCGGGACACGCGTTGCTTTACGATGTCGCGGGCCGGCTGCTCTTCTCCGGCGGCATCACCGGCGGGCGCGGCCATGAGGGGGACAATGCGGGCCGTGACGCGGTGATCGAGTGGGTTGATGGGCATGCGGCCCTGGATTCCACGCCGGTGTATGGCTGTCCGATTGTCGATTGAGGACCTCGAACCATGAAACCCAAAGCGACCAATCAAGCAGATATCGCCGTTCGTGGTGAACTCGTCTTTGCAGAGCACGTCGGATCGATTCGCCGACACACAGACCGGCTCTTCATTTTCATCATGCTTTTGCAATGGGTCGCGGGTGTAGCCGTCGCCGTGTTTGTCTCGCCGCGCGCTTGGTCCGGCACATACAGTGAGACGCATTTTCACGTTTGGGCGGCGACTCTGATGGGTGGTGTCATTACGTTGCTTCCGGTTGCCTTGGCCGTTCGTGCCCCCGGCACTCGCATCACACGCTATGTCATTAGCGTGGCGCAAATGATGTGGTCCGCGCTTTTGATTCACCTCAGCGGCGGTCGAATCGAAACGCACTTTCATGTGTTTGCTTCGCTGGCGCTTCTCGCCTGGTATCGTGACACGTCGGTGCTCGTGCTCGCCACGCTGGTGGTCGCGATCGACCACTACGTTCGCGGCGTTTTTCTGCCGCAATCGGTTTATGGCGTGCTCACCTCCAGCCCCTGGCGCACCTTCGAGCACGCCGGTTGGGTGCTGACAGAAAACGTGTTCCTTTGGTTCTCGATCCAGCGCAACCTGAAAATGATGCTCGAGTTGGCCATGAGCCATGCCGCCATGGGCGTAGATCGAGATCTCACCCAAGAGGAATACCATAAACAATCCCAAGAGTTGCAAGGCACCGAAGAGCGCCTCCGCCAAGCGCAAAAAATGGAAGGCATCGGCCGGCTGGCCGGCGGGATTGCCCACGATTTCAATAACCTGCTCACCATCATCGGCGGCTATAGCGAGCTGTTGCTCTCCTCGGGCGATGCGAGCACCTTGCAGTATGAACATGTGACCGAAATCAAGAAAGCAGCCGACCGTGCCACATCATTGACTCGCCAATTGCTGGCTTTTAGTCGCAAGCAGATCCTGGCGCCGCGCCTCATCGATCTCAACGCCACCGTCCGCGACATCGAAAAGATGCTCAGCCGACTCATCGGTGAAGACATCGAGTTGAACACCCTTTTGAGCCCGGGCATTGGTCGGATCAAAGTGGACCCCGGGCAACTAGAACAAGTGATCATCAACCTCGCGGTAAACTCGCGCGATGCTATGCCCAACGGGGGCACGTTGACGATCGAAACAAAGAATATTGATCTCGAAGTGTCCGAGATTCTCCGCCAGGAAAGTCAGGTTCTTGGGACGCCGACCACGGAAACAACTTCCTTTGTTTTGCTCACCATCTCAGACACCGGCTGCGGCATGGACGAGGAAACCAAAGCGCATCTCTTTGAACCGTTTTTCACGACCAAGGAAGTGGGCCAAGGCACCGGGCTTGGGCTCGCGACGGTCTATGGCATCGTTAAGCAGAGCGGCGGCGCCGTGAGTGTCTATAGCGAGGTGGGGCAGGGGACAATTTTCAAGATTTACTTGCCGCGCGTGGAAGACATGGCCGCACCGTCGAGCAATATCGCGCCTCGCCCGGCCGTCACAGCGGGAGCCGAAACTATTTTGTTGGTTGAAGACGAGGGCAAGGTACGCGAGCTAACCCGCACGGTATTGAAAACAAATGGTTATCGCGTCTTGGAGGCACGCAATGGTTTGGACGCCATCGAAGTGGCGGAGAAGTTCGGCGGCACAATCCATTTGCTGCTGACAGACCTCGTGATGCCCAAGTTAGGCGGCCGGCACCTGGCAGAGCGCTTGCGCCCGACGCGGCCGAACATGGCGGTGCTTTTCATGTCTGGCTACACCGACGACCACGTCATCCGCCATGGCATTATCGATTCCGACATGGCATTTTTGCAGAAGCCGTTTTCGCCGCAGATGCTTCTGCGAAAAATTCGCGATGTGATGAACTTTGAATCGGCGCTAGCGACCGCTGACGCATAAGGCGGTTACTCAGGCCGCACACCCGCATAAGCCTTGACAGCGCGTTCGAGGTCGCCGCATCCTGTCAAATAAAAAAGGACCCGCGTCACCTATCGACGCAAGTCCTTACGCTGCAATTGCCGGAGACAGGACTTGAACCTGCACGCCCGTGAAGGGCACCAGGCCCTCAACCTGGCGCGTCTGCCGGTGGGTAACACTGCGGTCACATTGTCTTGACCCAGACTTTCCTAGTTTTACTAGCCCATTCCGTCGTTCGACGATCGTTCGCATTGTAACCGCGTTGCAGTCATCCTTCCACGCGCTTTACCAAATCTTTACCATTATCCCGGCACTTCATTTTCATAATGCAGGGCAAGGCCGGCAGACGCAATCGAAATTTGGACACAGACTGAACTAAGCCCCGCTGTACCGACTGTCTACGGAATAATCAGTCTAAGCATCTAGAGCCTGTCATTGACTTATCTCGTCTGCTGCATTGATTTTACTGGATGTAAGCGACACGGACGTCGTATCCGAGTGATGTCTCTGATGCGGAATGGACTTTCTTGGCTCCCTATCTCACCTTGATGCGTGAAGACGCACCGCAGCGGGAATACCCAATGCGGGTGCTGTTCAATGCCATTCGCTATGTCGTGAAGACGGGCTGCACCTGGCGATTTTCCCAACGATTTGCCGCCCTGGACGGCGGTGTATCAGCAAGAGCGGCGGTGGCTGGCGGCTGGCGTCTTCGAGCGCATCGCTCATGATCTGCGAATGCTGGTGCGGGTCTTCAGTGAGCGCAATGAACAGCCATCGGCGGTGATCTTCGATGCCCGCACGCTGCAATCGACTCCCGAGAGCGGCGGTCGCGCCTGCTACGACGGCCACAAGAAGAAGAATGGCTCGAAGGTGCATATTGCCGTGGATACGTTGGGAAATCTGCTCGCTTTGCATGTCAGCGCCGCCAACGAAGACGACCGGGCGATGGTGGTCGAGTTGGCGGAGTCGGTGCAAGCGGTGACGGACACCAACGTAAAAGCCGCGTTTGTCGATCAAGGGTACACCGGGGTGCTGGCGCATCTGGATGCCGAGGATCAAGGCATCGAACTGATCCTGGTGAAACACCGGGAGGCGAAGCGAGGATTCTTGTTGTTGCCGCGGCGTTGGGTGATGGAACGGGCGTTTGGATGGCTGGGGCGCTTTCGCCGATTGACGCGTGACTACGAACGCCTGCCGGAGACGCTCGCCGGTTGGCATTGGGTCGCCTTCATCGCACTCATGCTCGGACGACTGATGTTTCAAAGTGCATACAGGCTCTAGAGTGCAAGTGACAATGCGGCGTCAGACTGATCCAACTACGTAAGGTGCATAATTCTGAAAAAAAATTCACAAAATGTAAGATTTTGATTGAAACAGCTCATTGCAAAGTCTACAATTTTCCCGTTTGGCAGCTTGGTCCCCGCAGGTTTGCCGCATGAACAAGCTCATCGCTGTAGCATTGGTCACGTGCCTAACGCTGGCCTGGATCACTAGTCGATCTCCTGTCAACCAAACTGTCAAGCAAGCCATTGTCTCTGGCAAAGGTCTGGCCGTACGCGCTTGCTCACCGTTGACAGTCTTGGATTCCGTTCCTCCTGGAGTGGAGGCGAACGGATCTCTCATCGTAGAGAACCGCGGCACCTCTGTATTCAACATTCGGGCGAGTTCTAGTTGCAACTGTTCCGAACTGAGTCCAAAGACCTGTGCGTTAAAGCCTAAGGAAAAGGTCGCGTTTTCAGTCAAGCTGCGAAGGATGCTGCGGGGAGAGACCCACTCAACCTTTATTACATTGCAGTCCGACGACCCTGAGTTGCCCGAGTATAAACACCAGTTTCGTGTGCGTTGCCCCGACATTTGCCGAGTGTCTCCGTCTGCAGTCGACTTTGGTCGAGTTAAGTTCGGGGAAACTAGGGCGATGACATTAACAATCGAAGAAGACCCCGACGGCCCCCCATTTCGCCCCGACAATTTCGACATTCGAAGTGAATTGCCATCTGTCGTTGTCACATCAACACGTGTTGATCAACGGATCCTATGCAAAGTGTCGTGGAATCCCGAAAAGGACTCTGCTGTCGCGGGCTCCCTAAAAGTTGTCCCATTGGACAGTCAAGATGACGCCATCTCGGTATCAGTCTCGGGCCAGATCGTTGAAACGCTAATTGCTTCGCCCAGGCATCTGACCTTGGATTTCAATGGCTCCGCCTGGGAAGGCAATGTAATCTTGGTGCGGACAGATGGTCAACTGCTAGGGCCTGTCACAGCGCACTCCCCGGGCCTTCAGCTGACCGAGGTCACTCGGACACGTCATCAGGCGGTTTTGCGTCTACGATTCGCTGAAAGGCCCCCAACAGAGACGGAACTCACCTCAGGGGACTTTGTTACGAAAGTGTTGTTAAGCGCCAAGTAACCCCACTCCCTCAAGATTTTAGGGAGTTATTAAAGAAGGAGCCGGCAATGAGTACTAGTTTGCGGACGGTATCTTTCGGAACACTGTTTGCGGCAGGCGCGATGGCTTTGATTAATATGAACCAAACCATCGCCGACGAGCCCAAGGACGGCGGACGTCCGATTGGAAGCGCCGCCACGTGGAAACCGCCAAGGGTAAAAATCACGATCAATGGAGCCTACTGTCGGCACTTCGAAGCCGGTGGCCAAAATTTCTGCAATACTTGTCGTTCAGAGTCCTGGGTAGACCCAACCGGCGTTACGCGGTGTCTCGCGGAACAGTGTACTCTTAATTCCGAGAGCGGGGTCCTGGTCGCTTGGGACGTTTGTGCGCCGCGAGGTGACTCCGATTCATGTAACCAAAATACGACTTCGGATGGGCCCGCAGAATGCACAACTTGCACGTACTGGAACTGTAAGCCTCCCTCCGGCAACACCTGTAAAGCATGTCCCTGTTCTGGTGAAGGAGGATCAACCACATATACCTGGACAACACACATTCAATGTACGACGTGATGCCGCAATGTGCATGACAAGTGAGCTCATGCTTTGCCTTACGTGAGAGAGAGGCCGACAAGTGAAGGTAGTCGTGTCATACGCGGCGTTCCTCGTGATAGCAATGACCCCGATGGCATTGAGCGCCCCAGACGACACTGGGCCTCAACGCCTTCGGATGGTCGTTGATAATGTACGTGCCGCCGAATTGTTATACGGCAGTGTGGACATTGAATATCGGCGCGAATTCGCGACAAACGAAATTGGCAGTTATCGCCCGGGCTTTGCAATGAAGCGGAGCGTGACGACCGTCCACCTTGTCAAACAGGACTCGAAATATCGAGTCACGAAGTTCCATGACGACTCCGCGGAAGATGGCAGGTCCGTTAAGCTCGAGGAGAGTCAGTCCTTTGATGGCGAGCAAATGCGACAAGTCATGGACCGAATGGCGCACGTCATCGATGGAAAGTACCCAAATGGGAATCTGTTTTTCCCTCATGGATGGTTGATGGCCAATGACTTCTTTACCTACCCACTTTCGGTGTTTCTAGAGGGTGGGGACACCCTAAACAACTTTCCGACCGCTGCAGCTCACCGGACTAACGAACAGACGGTTGTGTGCAATTACGAGCATGAGGATACGATCAATGGAGAGCTTTGCGACTTGGTCCAAAGTAAGATGTATCAAAAAGCCGTTGATCCAAAAAACCTGCTGGGGGTCAAGCGAATCTGGTTGGCCAAGACGAAGAACATGCTGCCTCTAAGAGTGGAAGGGTATGCTGTATACTATTCAAAGGACCTTCCAATCCAGGTGAGTGAGGCGTCCCAGTTATTTGAGGTGTCTCCGAGTGTTTGGTTGCCTAAGAAACTAAAACGGGTTATATACGATGAATTACCTTTGATCGAAGGAAAGCAGAACGTTAACAGCACGACGGAATGGACTGTTACCAAGGCGAGTTTGCAGCCCGAATACCCAGACTCATTCTTCTCTGATTTGCCAATGAAAGACGGCACGGTGATTTACTACGTAAAGAATGGCAAAAATGTCCGAAAAGAGATCTATCAGGAAACGTCACTGTCACCGAGTGGTTCGTGGCCCTGGTGGCTTGTGGGTCTTGTGGCGACAATGGTAGCGGTCGCGCTGTTGGGGGTGGCGCGTCGCGCCAGCAAGAAAAAGCCCCGCGATGAGGGAACCAGGCCGGCAACCGATGTGTAAACCCTAAGGGCCGCTGGCCGCTGGAGTGGCAGGTATTTCCCCGGTGTCAATGAACCTCGAGTCTGGTAACCTAGCGGCGCGCGTGGCCACGACGGTGCGGACCAAGGTACTAATGTCGACATTGGTCAAAAAGCACATTTTACCAATTGCGTTGCTCGCGGAATTGTGCGCGGCAACAGTGTTACACCTACATGGGGCGTGGGTTCATTTCGTTACGATTGATGAAGCCGGGCATATTGCCTCCGGACTCTACCATTGGCATACGGGACGGTTCGATGCGTACGCTGTAAATCCTCCTTTGGCGCGGATGTGGGCAACTCTACCAGTTTACGTCAGTCTACCGGAAACATGGCATCCCATAGAAAAAAGAGTGCCCGCTGGACATCGACGGGAATTCGAGTTGGGCGAAGAGCTTGCCCGAACCAGCGGACCGGTAGCGTATCGATGGCTTGTGTTTTGTTGTCGTTTGGCGGCAACGCCGTGGATTTGGGCCGGAGCACTGATTCTATATCTATGGTTGGCCAAACTCAGTAACCTTTGGTTAGCCTTCATGGGAGCGTCGTTGTGGTGCTTCGAGCCGAATTTGGCAGGGCACGCCGGACTTGTCACCGCAGATTATCCAGCCGCTGTATGCTCCCTTCTCGCGATGGCCGGCTACTGGTGGTATGTCAGCGCACCTTCGATCGAGCGCGCAATTTGTGTGGGTGTCTGTCTTGGTGTTGCTTTATGTTCTAAGTTTACATGTCTCCTGTTGCCGTTCGCCATGTTGCCGTGTCTGCCGTTACGCCGCGTGAAGACATACCGGCTCGTCGGCGATGTGTGTCTGGCGGGAATCGTTGCCATTGGCATAGTGAATCTACTTTATGGTTTTGCTGGCACAATGAGCCGGCTGGGCGAATACCGTTTTGTCAGTGCGAGCCTCAGCGGCAAAGACCCAATGGCTGGCGAACACGGGAACCGGTTTGCGGACACGGCATTGGGACGTTGTCCGCTGCCAGTGCCGTCCGATTTTGTGACTGGTATCGATTTGCAATGGCGTGATTTTGAATGTCTCGGCAAGATCCGACATTCCTATTTGTGTGGCGAATGGAGTGAATCGGGATGGTGGTACTACTACCTTGTTGCGTTATTAGTCAAATTGCCGAGTGGGCTCCTGCTGGTGCTTCTCGTGAGTTTTGGGGCGTCGATGTGGAATCGGATCCGAGGATCGCAGAGTGATGAGCGATGGTGGTTTTATCCTGCTGCGGTAATTGTGATTGGCGTCAGCGCACAGCGCGGTTTTAATCATCATGGCCGATATGTACTGCCTGCAGTCGGCTTCTTGATCGTTGGGGCAGCAAAAGGATTGATGACCTGTCGGCCTACTGTCGGCATTGCCGGTGCTGGTCTTATGTGTTGGGCGGCAATTAGCGGGGCAGCCATTCATCCGCACCAACTGGCGTTTTTTAACGAGCTCGCGGGCGGGCCATCGGATGGCCATCGGTGGCTACTCGATTCAAATCTGGATTTGGGCCAAGATTGGTATTTGCTGCGTGACTGGATTGTTTCTTGTCCAGACCGATCTCCGGTGCGATTCGCCGGGTGGCACCTTTTGTCTCCCGCGACGGCAGGCATTCGGTCGCAGCCGTTTCCGTCGAATCGCAGCTCTGGATGGTACGTAATCAGCGTTAACTTGGTGCAGGGTATGCGCACCGCGGAATATGAGCCGGATTCTGTGGCCTACATCCGCGAATATCGACCGGTAGGCCGCATCGGCTATACCTTATGGGTCTACCGATTGGAGGACCCGAGAACCGACTGAAGGAGTATACGGGCAAAGAATATCCAGGAGCCGTGCTCGCGCTTAGATCCGATGGGTGCGTTATTGCGACGAGTGCTAGCGATCACGTGAAAATGGCGAGGAGAGATTATGCAGAGCTTAGCGCCAGTCCGACCGAGCCTAAACCGATCGCCCGTTAAGCGAACAACCAGGCTGTCCGTTGTCATCCCGGTTTTTAACGAGGAACGCTGGGTCGGCGAACTCATCAAACGAGTTCAGGCGACGCCATATGAGAAAGAGATCATAGTTGTCGATGATTGTTCAACGGACAAGACACTGGCAATTTTGAACGGGTTGGCCCACAATTTTGAGATTCAGTTGATTCGGCAGCACCGCAATCGCGGAAAGGGCGCCGCGTTACGGCTCGGGCTGCGCCAATGTTCGGGCGACATCATCATCGTTCAGGACGCAGATCTTGAATACGACCCGGCGGATTATGAACGGCTTCTAACACCAATTGTTGGCAACACCGCGGATGTTGTTTATGGATCGCGATTCATCAGCGACACGCACTCGCAACTAAGGGTGCGCCGGTTTGGGAATCGTGTCTTCACGGCGCTATCCAATCTGACCACCAATCTAGCTTTGACGGACATGGAAACTGGGTATAAAGCCTTTCGCCGGGAGGTAGTCAATGGAATGAACTTGAAAAGCAATCGGTTTGGGTTTGATCCTGAGATCACAGCAAGAATTGCGCGGCACAGGAACCCGCGATGGCGTATTTGCGAAGTGCCCATCCACTATTGTCCGCGGACCTACCAGGAAGGAAAAAAAATTAGTATCAGAGATGCATTTGAATCGCTCATGGCGATCTTCAGATACGCAATACTTGACTGATGAACTCAGGTCGTCAACGGGGTCGAGGCGTCGCAGACGATAGCGGGGGGTTTGGGGAAACGAATTGTTAAATGACGGGCTGGTTGGCCACTTCAAATCCAACCTCCCGCAAAAGGGCAAAAGCTGCGAGCATTAGCGATGAGTCTCAATTCAGCCGGGCAGTCCAATGCTCTGGCAGCTGTCATTCGAGCTGCCTTTCCGAGTCCACTGCTAGGCGGATTGACCGCGGCTTTGTGGAGTTTAGAAACGATGTTCGTATACCTGCGCGTGGGCGGGTATTGGCGTAATGCGACTGTGAGTACCGCGACTGCATTGCTGTATTGCCTATCGTCTCTCTTATGCTGGGCATCTGCGATATGGATAGCATCGTGGATAGCACGTGCGCGTCCGAGGACCGAGTCACGTCTTTTGACTGGCATTCTGGCGGCCATGAGCTCAGGCGTAGTTGGGGCCGCAGTTTTGGGTGTGGTGTATTCCTGGCGCTATTTTTGGTTAGTCGGAACCTTTCCGGACTGTGAGGGGTTTCGGCTCGTTGTTCTTAACCCGAGAATGATCTGGCTTTATCTGTGGCATGCAGAATATGCAACGGCTTGGACCGCGGCCATCATCTTAACAGCCGTCATAACAGTTCGCGGTGTCGGAGCGATGCTCACGGCCTCCAAATCTGTCATTCCGACTAACATTGTTGCATTGAAAGGCGGACCCGCATGGGTCGGCCTTCTTGTAATTACAGTAACACTGGCGATAGTTTCATCCGCCTGTCAAGCGGAACAGGACGAAGTTGAACTGGAAAGTCCGAATAGGAGTGAGCCGTTAGCGATATTTGAGATTCGGCATCGCGTTAACCCCATAGTGACGGTCATTGCGTCGTTATTACCATTGGAAGGGAGGCCGGCAAGCGGCCCGGAGCTCACTGAATCTGAATTAGGAGCTGTACGATGTGTTGGACGTCCAACGAATCTTACTGCGACATCGGAAATGCGGCCATCTTTTGTGCTCATTGCGATCGAGTCGCTCCGAGCAGACGTCGTTGGAATGTCCGTGGACGGCAGCGAGGTTATGCCGCATGTGAATTTGCTTGCGAGGACCGGCGTAAAGTTTTCGCGGGCTTACGCAAATAGCACTCATTCCGACTACGCCGATCCCTGTGTGGCATCATCCATTTATCCCCTTCGGTCGCCGGCACATCATTACTACAGCTCTGTCGATCCGCCCAAGCCTCTGCTATTTGATTGTTTTCACGACGCCAGGTATGCGACAGGCGTGTTCTCGTCTCAAAATGAGAGTTGGGGCAACATGGACGTGTTTCTAACCACTCCGGGTCTGGACGTTTTTTTCGACGCCCAGCGCGTAGACGGTGTCGGGATGGCGGATTCGCGTGATCCGGGGTTTGCAGATTGGGTGAAGTCGAGACGGACTGCAGGCAAACTCGACGACCGGGTCACGGCTAGGTACGCATGCCGCTGGATTGAGAAACAAGCTGAGCAGAAAAAGCCATTCATCTGTGCATTGAATCTGCAATCATCCCATTTCCCGTACACATTACCCCCGTCTCGGACCCAACAGTTTCAGCCGACACGTTTGAGTCCAACCGCATCATTCTTGGGATATCCGGAGGCCGACATCCCAGCTGCACAGAATTCATACTGGAACGCCCTTAGGTACGGCGACGAACAGGTCGGCTGCATTCTTGAAACGCTGGAAAGATGTGGGGTGCGAAACGATACATTCGTCATCATTGGCATGGATAACGGCGAGGCATTTTATGAAAACGGCGAACCCACGCACGCGGGACTGCCATTCGAGACAACGGTACATGTGCCGCTTATCATTAACAATCCCGAAAGGCTCGTGCCGCGCACAGAGACTTACTTGACTCAGTCGATTGATGTCGCGCCGACCTTGCTTGGTCTTGCAGGACTGCCAGTTCATCCGGGGTTCCAAGGTATCGACGTGCTTTCCAAAAATCGGCCGCCGGCGAGGGAACGCCTCGTCTTCGTGCATTGCTGTAATGGTCGCGTTCGCGCCGATGCGGTCGTTTCGGATTCGGGGTGGAAGCTAATTAGCAATCAAATGACAGGGGTCAGTAAGCTATATGACCTGCACGACGATCCAGGTGAAAGCAGGGATCTGGTGTTCCGGAAACGTGACGTTGCGACGGTGTTACAAGAGATTGTTCAAACGTGGCGTCGCCGACAGATCCAGTACTATGGGAACCGGGCGATATTCGAGGCATATTACCCGCCAAGATCGCCTCAGATAGCCCCGTCGTCAATGGCGTTACTTGAGAACAATCCCAGGAAAGATCTCCCATCGCGATGAGGAGTGCCTTGTGAATCGGTCTACCAACTCGACCAACGCCCAATTTAGAACGGGATTCAGCATCGTCGAACTGTTGGTTGTTACAGCAATCCTCGCGGTTCTAGTCGCCTTGCTCGTGCCGGCCGTGCAATACGTTAGAGAGGCATCAGCGAAGACGTCTTGCGCGAACAACCTTCGACAAATCGGGCTTGCCCTACATGGCTACCATGGTAGCAAGGGCTACCTGCCCCCAAGCCGCATCGATGCTCCTGTCCACGTGTTGGCCATCAATAGCGTCCGTGGTGTACCCCGCGTTGCCCATTCTTGGCTTCCATTCCTGCTACCATATCTCGGATTAGACCCCGTCTCGACCAGGTATGATTGGGGACGCCCCTGGAACGACATCGCAAATGCCAAGGTGATTGGGACACCGATTGCCGTTTGTCGGTGCCCATCATCGTGCGGTCCCGACTTCGATGCGGGTTTAGGTGAAATCCAGTTGTCGATGTCGGCAACGAAAAATATGTCTATGTCCGCCGCGACAAGTGATTTTGGGGCCATCAGCGGCTTATCACCCGCATTGCAAACGATTGGGCTCATTGCAACGGTCCGCGACCTGCGGGGCGCTATGATTCCAAACGAAGTGTCACGCTTCAGCGATATTCACGACGGTTTATCCAACACCATCTTGGTCGGCGAAGATGCGGCAAGGCCGGATCGATGGCTAGTCCGCAAACTCCAGCCAGGGAGATTCAGTGGTGCTGGGTGGGCTGATCCCGAAAACGAGTTCATTATTCACGGGTTTACCCCGGACGGAATGCGAGAGCCGGGACCGTGCGTAGTGAACTGCACTAACAACAACGAAGTGTACAGTTTTCACGCAGGGGGTGCTTCGTTGCTGTTTGGCGATGGATCAGCTCGGTTTGTCGGCCAGAGAATTAGCGCTCGGATCCTTGCGGCTTTTGTGACTCGCAACGGTGGAGAAGAGGTATCTCCAGATTTCTGATGAAGAGAAATTCTGGGGTCAGTCAGAGCCGACTTGAAGTAAGGCGCAATCAGTGAAGATTACGCAGAAACCAGTACGTCTAGTCGCTGGCATGCTACTTGCGGCTGCCGCCGTGATCACGAGTTCGTGTGGCCGCGAGCGAGGAGGCCCGGCTTTCTGTCGCGTGAGTGGAAGACTGTTTTGTGATGGGCAGCCAGCCAAGAATGCACTTGTGGTGCTCCATCCAATTTCGCAGAACGGCCGATGCGGCGGATGTCCGGTGGGCAACGTTGATCATGACGGCGTCTTCGTTCCGAGGACAATCGTCGGAGACTATGTGTACGAAGGCTTAGCGCCTGGTGAATACAAGGTTGCTATCACATGGCCTGAAAAAGCATCGGATTATTCTTCGGACAAACTCAAAGGCAGGTATGCGGATCCCAACAAGAGTGGAATCCGACTGACCGTCAGTGATGGGCGGCCTAAGTTAAGGGACATTGATTTGACGTTAGAGTGACGCCGAACAAGAGTTTATTGAGCGACCCATCCGTCCTGGTCAAAACATTCGCCACGGCTAGAGACTAGCAATGGTCGATTTCCGTATTCACGTGGCCTGTACGAGTGAAAACCATTCCGCGTGGTCGCCCGCCAACACCTGCCAAGTAAGTTCGACGTTAACGTCAGACGCCACCTCGACCGCCGTGGGCGGCATTGGTTCGTGCAGGGACAACAGAAGGCCCAGCGACAAAGAACGTTCCAATGCTCGATGCCGGCACGCGTCTAGAGTCGGATCAGCTGGTCCCTCGCCTGGGATGACAGTTTGAATTGACGTGATTTTCACGTGATTACCTCCGACGGCTCCTCGCTCGCCCAGAAGTAGCCCTTCTCAATCTCCGTATCCGTCGAAAGGATAATCGTCTGATGGTTCGCGTTCGGAAAATACTGTTCGACTATGTTCTGTCGGTGTTCCGAGTCGAGGCGAGCCATCGGCGTGTCGATGATCGCCGGCAACTGTCGCGGCGCAGCTTGTGCGAGACCCGACAGGACCGCGATCGCGAAGACCTGTTTCTCGCCTTCCCAGAGACGGTCCTACGGGATGCCCGTTCCGGTGTCGTCGAACAGGTCGATGCGAACGTGTCCGGGTGGATATGCACGCGGGCGACGAGCGTCTGCTTACGGAGAAGGAACCGGAATGAGGGGGTGACGAGGTCCGAAAGGCGATCGACCTTGTGCGACGATGCACGACGGAGAAATTCCGCCATCGTGACTTGCGTGCGCCGCGCCATCCTCAGGGACACCGACAGTGCGATCTCACGATCGACGATCTTCCGCCGGACATTTGTGAGCGCCCGGTCCAAACCGTCCCGTTCCCGCCGCAGTGAGTAGATTGTCTGCGTGAGGCGCCGAGCCTCGCCTTCCAGTTGTCCGAAAAGCTGGCCGCGTTTTGCAATTCCTCAACGAGCGCGGCGATCGTGGCGTCGGCGGGAGTAGCGGCAAGAAGTCGCGTGTATTTTTCATGTGCGGTTTGTTCGCGTTCGAGCCGGCTGAGAAGCTTCTTAAGCTGTTCGCGGAGCTTGTCCAAATCGCCGCCGGTGAGCCGGGTCAACGCCGCCGCCCCTGAAAGGGCGAGATGCGATGTAACGCCGGTTTGATCGGCGTGTACCTCTCGGTCCGGATTCCATGATTGCTCGCAACTTCGCCACCACGCCGCTCTCGCGTACTACCCTGCGGAACTGGTTGTGGATTCGGCCGTCGCGATCGCGCATCGCCGATTGCACCATCGCGCCCCGCTGTGACGCGTGTTCGAGTTCGTCTTGATGGCGGACGCTGTGTACGGCTTCACGGACGAGCAAGAAAGGGAGCTCTCGCGAGCAAAGTGTGCGCAGTTCCCCATCGATCTCCTCGACTGTTGCTTTTGCCGTCTGAGCTTCGCCTGCACTTCGACGCGCCGCTGCCAATGCTCTCCTCCCGCCGCGGCGAATGTCGCCTTCGCCTTGGCCAACCGGTCCTCGGCTCTTAAGTAGCGGGTTTTCGAGTGTCGACCGCTCAGCTTTGGCCTCGGCGAGTTCCGCGGACTTCGACTCAAACCTACTGCTGCAGATCCCGCGCCCGCTCGTCGGCGGTCCGGTCGAGAATGCTCTCCGATAATCGCTTCTCGACGACCACGGCGTCGCTGATGAGCCGTTCGGCGAGGTCGAGTCCGAGAAGCGATTTGATGGCGATTCCGAGAGCCGGCGTGTCGGATTCGTTTTTCGTGAGAAAGCGAATGTTCTCGGCGTCGAAGAAAAACAGTTGCGAAATGCCGACGGGATTCAGTTACTCGACGAAGTCGTTCTACTGTTCAGAGAGCAGCTGGTCGACTGCGTCGTCCTTCGCGACCTTCAAATTGCCTAAACGAGTCGGCCGGCGAAAATGCTTGCGCCGGATGCGTCCATCGTGCAATGTGCTCTGCCAATGGCGAAACGACGCGGTCCGGACCGGCCAGAAAGCGAGTCTCATCCACCCTCGCGTCCCCAATTGCCGGCGGTCACTCACCTCCAGTTCCTGGTGCTCGACTATCTCGCTCGCGCCGCGGAAGGATTGGGCGCCAAGGAACTCAGCGACCGCCTCGCCGAGTATTCCGATGACTACCGCGGGCCGAAGTTCTACCAGCTCATGGGCCGCCTCGCGGATGCGAAATTGGTGGAGGCCGGCCAACGGGATTTCAACGTCGCTGGCACGATCGTAACGCGAACTTTGTACAAAATAGCGCCGGCGGGCATGGCCGCCTGGCGCGTGACCGCCGAGTTCTATCGCGTGCGGATCGCCCTGAGTCGTGAATTGGGCAAGGACACGCGGCGGCATGACCGCAAAGGTGATCTTTGATCCTCCGTTCGTTGTCGGAGGTTCGATGGAATCGGAACCGCGCTCGATTCGACGACACCGATGGGACGCGCGGCTTGCCGAGCGAGGTCTGACCATTCGCGGTCAGTCGGACGGTTTTGTATGCCGGGCCACCGATGACGAAGTGCCCGTCGAGCGGCTTAAGGTCCAATTTCGGCAACCGCAAATACACCTGCCACTCGGCATCCATCGCGTCGGCGATGGCGGCCATAGGCAGCAAGCAAGCACCTTGATTGCATGTCCTGTTATCGAAGTTGCCGATCTGGGAGTGTAGACGTCCACCTCGGAGCGGTCGGAGGTCGTCTCGCGAATGAAAATGTCCTACGCGGATACCGCGATTGTGAAATAACCAAGGTGAGATTGACGCAACTGGATTCTCACCGGAAATGCGTCAGATGCCTGACTTGTCGCTCTTTCAACCTAGCTGCAAATTTCTCCGCCTTTCGCCCATTCGCACCCTCGCACAGGTGACACAGCCTGCGCATCAGGGTTTGAGGGTTGTGATCACATCTTGTTGATTAATGACAACCTCTTTCATCGGCTTCAAGTCTGACAACGGACTGGAACATTTGGAGGGATATTCGGACGTTTTGCGAGAAAACGAAAATTCCACTGAATGACCTTCTGATCGACCTTCAATTCGAAAAGCTCGATTAGCTGACATTCCCATTCCTTTGCGCGGGCAATCCGAGACGTGGACGTGCTGACCCGTCCGAAACCGAGGATCAAGTTCCCGTGAATGACGCCCGAGCGTGTTGACCTGTTCCTTCAAAAACTCGCTAGCATGGCAGTTTTGGTGAACGACGTGCCGAGTTCGGGAATTCCGCTCCGTGACAGTGCGGAGCGTCCGTACCTTGATCTGGCGCTGTCTACGGAGGCGTCTTATCTGGTGAGCCGCGACAACGACCTTTTGGACTTGATGAATGATGAGGTGACCAAGAATCAGTCAAAGGGTCTCGCAATCGCACATCCCGCAAAGTTCATAGCGATCGCGAACAAATAGTGAGATCATTCGGTATTTGCATCAGGCCTACCGTGTCTAGCGGGGACTATATATAAGGAGGCGCGAGCGGAGCCGGATAAAAGGACGTTATCCGACACAAGAACTTTACCAGACTAGATCACGGGACAGAACAAAGTACGCGTCAATTTTGCCTCGCCGTAAACTGGAGAAAGTCGTGCGCATCAAAACATAGAGTAGCAGGCTTGGCTACAGCAGATTCACTTTCTAGGGACTAACTCGTCGAACAGCCTTTGGGCAAGAGTTTTGACTTTCCATGTATCGACAAAGTGAAAAAAGCATATCCTCACCCAAGGACCGCGTTCATCTCCATCGAACACCCGCACATATACGCCATGCCCTTCTAGTAGTTCCTGCAATTCTTTAGCTGAAAAAGCCTGTTCCCACTTCCAATTGGGCTTAGGTCTGACAGTGATCATTGACGACATATCGGAAGCTACTCTACGCCCTACAATTGGTCGAACGACCCTCAGTTTCTCCTTCGTAAGTTCTAAAAACAATTCAACCGCTAATCGACGTCGGCGGCGGAATTCTGCCATGTTCTCGTCGGTCAGCGTTTTTAGCGACGCATGTAGACCGATAATTCCGCGCGCGCTGACTGTTGAGTTAGGCAGACCATTACCATCGATCCATGCGTCATACGACAAGGGACTCTCCGTTCCCAATTGGCCAACCACATGCTCCAGGTACAAGAGGATGCCACATGGTTCAGGGCTTAGGAGCCACTTGTGAGCACTCAAGACAACGAATTTAATGCGATCATCCCAAGATCTGTTCAAGATTTGCGATGGCCCACATTCAAAGTGAGCCGCATCGAGAATGACGTGCGGAAACGCCTGATTTCTCGCTTTGAGTTTCGCGGCGAGCGCATCCAGAATTGATATGACCGGAACAACGTGGCCGGTGGTCGAACAGACATCACTTAGGATCAGGACCGGCGTACGGGCGATGCCCGTTTTGTCGTTAGCGTTTTGCTGCAGAATCCTGACGATTTCATCGTGCGATTTTTCCTCTTGGCTTCTCCAGGATGGATTTGCCGGGATTGCGATCCGCGCAGATGCTTTATGGGATGTGCAGAACGCGGTCGCTAGTTGAACAACTACTTGATGCTCAAAGGGGGAGACAATGATCAATTTAGGGCCGGGAATTCGCAATAGCGCATGTTCGATTGCCCGACAGGTTCCCGGGAAGAAATCGATCTTCACTTTACCGGCCGGCTCCCAATGAAAAAATAGACTCCGAATCGCTGTTCGGGATTTGTCGGCCATTTTTTGCAGAACCTCAGCTGACGCACCTGACCCTGGAATCGAATTGTTGTATTCCCTCCAAAAATGCTGGAAATTCTTTGCAATACAGCGGATTTCGGGAGAGATCATCCCCGCATTGAAGTCCAGTAAGTTGTTTCCATAAGTGGGTGCGAATCGGCCCGGAAAGTCGTCCAGATGGGCGCGAGTAAGGTACTGTTGCAACGCAGTTGTGAACGTCGAAGTAGGCGACAATTGTGACACCGCTTGAGTTGCCGCCAAGGCAATTGGAACTAGCCACGCGACCGCAGCTATGACGTGGCTAACCGTCGTCTGTTGGTATGATTCGTAGGCGTAGCTGAAGTGCTGGCCATCGAATAAAAGTCCTGAAACGTCCTGCATCGCGCGCCCGAGCAAGAAGCCAAAGGCCATTAGCAGCGCGGCGACCGTATGAATCGCAAAGGCCAGTCGTCGATCATGCCGAATACGACGTTGCTTTAACCCTCGTAGGTCCCAGATTCTCACAACGACGCCAAAAACGACAGGTAATCCAAAAAGAACAGCCAGCCCGTAATAGAAGAGCATTTGTATTGTCTCGGTCACGATGTACGGAATATGCTCCACCGCAAAAAGGACCGATAAGTCTTTCGGCCAAAAGCGTGCCAGATCGCCAATTACGAACAGCAATAAGACGGCATCCACCAGAGAAGCTGCCCATAAACCATTTCGAAAGAACATCATCAGGACGTTGACGATCGCCATACTCTGTCGTCTCGTTACTTGGGTAACTCCGCCGCCAGGTCGTCGCTAGTGTATTTCCGCGCAAGCTTAAACGTCGCCTTGGTGGCCTGATCAGTAGAGGCTTCGAAGATATAGTAGCTAGATACGCTATTTACGTGGCTAAAATGATATGGCGTCTGCCCTAGACCTCGTAAGGGGTAATCGCCGCTTCGAAGGGCATCTATTATCGATGCACGTGAAATTGGCAAGTTCCTCGCTGTAAGTTCTGTTATTACCTCGCTGAGCAAGAGCAGGGCATCGTAACCCAATACATGATAAGATTCGTCGTCGCGCTCAACGTGCATCGCTTGTCGAAGGTCTCGGACTTTGTCCGGCGTATCAAGTTCGTCTAAAGGTGGGCAAGGGAAACACACGTACGCCTTAAATCCGGACGTATTGAGAATCGGAACTTTACAACTGTCAGTCAGGATCAAGGGTGGTCGGTTGGGTTCGGCGGAAGCCGAGTATACGTTCCGGAACTCCTCAATTACTCCGTTCACTTTGTTGGCGTAACCACAATACACAATAGCATCGAAGCGGTTCATCGCCGCTTTGACGTGCGATCGCAGGTCTGCGAGAGAATGATTTTCCAAATCGAATCGGCAGAAGTCCGTAGGGCGGACATACTTGCCAATTTCGTGTGCAAGAAAAACGGAATAGGTACCCGCTTCCTTACTGCTGTCGTAAATCACACAAAGTCGTCTCTTTTTCAGGTTATGAATGGCGAATAGTCCGACGGCTTTTGCTTGCGCGGTATCGTCTAAGGGGAGGCGAAAGCAATTGGTAAATGTACGTTTCGTATCGTCGGCAATAGCAACTTTTGGGTTGGTTGCGATAGGCATTATGAGCGGAATGCCAACGCCGCAATAGGCGGGAATGGCGGCATGGGTCGTGGATGAAGTGCCGTGCCCAATGACGGCAATGACTTCAGGTCGATGACTCAGCGCGCCGGCAATAAGGGAAGCGTTCACTGGGTCGCCAAAGTCGTCAATTGAGTGTAGGGTCACGAGACTCGATAAACCCTTGAATTGGTTCAATTTGGCTGCCGCGAGGACGCCCCTATGCATCGCCCGGCCTTGCTCTATGTTCGGCGTGGTGTTTTCCGCGGCAGGTGGCTTCACTCCAGGAACGGCCAGCGTTGTCTCAACACCGTCGCCGACGACAACGATGAAAAATTTGTCGTGCCGAGGGTTCTGAGAAGAGGGCGCGCAACCATTCACAAAGGTAAATGCTAGGGGTGCGATGAGCAAAGCGCGAAGACTCATGGGCGCTGCCTGTCATGTCGTCCGTGTATTAAATTCATCTGACTCTTGCAGATGTCGCACGGGTTCTCTTGTCCGCATATGAGTTCACAATTCCATCGAAAGCCTGCCATCATAGCCATCAATTTGGCCACGATCCCTGATCAGAGATCATTCTCGGAGTCGGGATCGAAAATGTCAGAAGGAAAAAACAAATCAATAGCGCGATAGCCTGTCGAAAACAACTCGGCGTAAGGAATTTGCTGACCTCCCTCAGCGTCAGCGGCCGCGATGACGGCTCGTCCCTGAGGAGTTGAAATACACGCAACTACTTTTCCTTTGAAATAGTGCATGAGACGTATTTCATCTCGCAAACGTTCGACTTCGGCTGATGAACATGAACCTCTAGACTTAAGTACTTCATTTAGAGTTGAATCGATCGCAGGATCATTTAATTCGCTGAGTCGAATGAACCCTGTTTGATCGAATTCTGACTGCCTATTTTGCAGGTCGTCGGACGGCATTCGTGAGGTGGAATCTTTATCGTAACGAGGTTGCCTTCGATGGGACGCCAGAGGCGCTTTCTGGGTGAAGGCGATCTGCGACATGTGGCGAGCCTCGTTGGGCTAGATGCCTGGTTGGAGATAGGCAAAAATTCAAACCAGAATTAGTGCGCTAGAATATATGATAGTACTGGAAATGCAAGACCATTCGCAGAAATTCATTTCGCTCGGTTTACCGGCAGAGTCGTGGCGTTACCGTTGGTGCCGATGATTTGCAGGTGAGAGGCCATTAATCACCGCGGCAGTTGCGCAAGATCTTCGCCAAGGCTCTCGGCCAGATCGGAATCTCCCTCTTATCTTGGCTCAACAGCCGCGTACCGGTGGACGCCGCCTAGTCCCGGTTCCTTCCTAGCGAGTATGCAACTTCGTTCAGCACGTTTTCGGTGCTATCGCCGTATGTCCGTAGCAACCTGAGGGTGCAGTTAGAAAAGCCCCCTGTTCGACGCAGGGGGGTTCTTCCCTAGACTTCTTGCCTCAGAATGGCACTTCGCCTTTGCCTGACACAGGAGGGTTGTCGGGCACTTCGTCCTCCGCTGATTCGCCTGGAAGCGGCGTCGTCCGGATAAACTCATGCGCGGCTTCGAGCGCGAGTACAAGCGATGGGATGTCCGTCCCCCGGAGCGAGCCGGCGTCCTGCCAGTCGCCATCTTTGTTTCGGAAACGGCGAGGGGCGATGGTGATGCTGCGGTAGTAGCGAACGCCGTCTTCGGTCTTGACTTCATTCAGCCAGACGGCGACTCCGACGCCGCCGTGAAAGGGACCGTACTTGCGTTCCGCTTGACGTGGGGTCGGGGTCGCGCGCTTGGTCTTGGTCGCGGACATTGCAGGCTCCTTGTGGAAAGAAGGATCGTCTCAGATTGAGCCCTGTCGGCGACGTGCCGGCAAGTGGGACATCATGGATCCCGAATGCCAACAATGCAAGCGATTCAGATAAATGAATTTGTGGACGTATCGGGCAGGAACATTCGGCGTGTAGGCGCTCTTCCGGCCCATTCAGCCAGACGTGGCGAGCGCGGCATCCATTCGGCGACGGATGCGCGTGGTGACCGATTCCTCAACCGTACTCTGGCGCTGGTTGAGGCGCTGCGGCGTACCTTCCAGTACGTTTCCCTGCTTAAGTGCTTTGATCTGTTCAGCGATTTCGGAGGCGCTTTGCCCTGCTTCGGTATCCGGATTCCGATCGCCGGATAGGCTCGCTTTGAGTTGATCACGAAGTTCGACAAGCCGGCTCAAATAGAACATATGGATGAACGGAACCTCTAGACGGACTCGGTAATCGCGCAGTTGCGCCTCCGCAATCGACAACTCTTGCCGGCCCCTGGCGCTTTCCGAGGCGTAGGATCTGGCGACTCGCTCTGCCGCGTTCAAGACGGCCCTGGGACCGTGATGTTCGCCAAGCGTCGTCCGCAGCGCCGTTGTGCCTTCCAGACAAACCTCCGGCCCGAAATGCGGGTGCAATTTAAGCGCGAAACGCAGACCGCAGTAAGTCCCTAGTTCGATACGCCGCCGATCGGGGACGTATTTGGGCATCTTTTGCAGCAAAGAACCGAGTGCTTCGATTGCTCCCTCTATCGGGCCAACGAATTCGCCGATGGCGATCGGCGTCTGCGCATGGGCGGTCACGGTCTCCCCGTCGGCGGTCAGTCCCGCCAGATGGTCAGACAACCGAGCGATCTTGGCCGGCAGCTCGCGCACGCCGCGGCGGGCGAGATAGTGCTCGTCGGCGTGGTTTTTCTGGAGGATGGCGAGGCGCTGCAATTCGGCGTCCGCCTCGGCCAACGTCAGCACCGCCGGGTTGCCCGAGGCGATCGCCTTCACCTCGGCATACGAGAGTTCCTGTCCCGCCACGTCCTCGGCCCGCCGCACCGCGCTCTGTCCGGTCATCACCTGGGCGATGAAACGCGCCTTGGTCTCCAATGCCTGCCACATGTAGGCGTCGAAGGAGCCCTCGGTGACGTAACGGTAGACCGCCACCTCGGCGTTGTCATTGCCCTGGCGCAAGATGCGGCCTTCACGCTGCTCGACCTCGGCGGGCTTCCACGGCGCGTCCAGGTGGTGCAGGGCGACGAGGCGCTTCTGCACGTTGGTGCCGGTCCCCATCTTCTGCGTGCTGCCCAGAAGCACCCGCACCCGGCCGCTGCGGACCTGCTCGAAGAGCGCCTGCTTCTTGGCGTCGGAATCCGCCTCGCCGACGGCGGCGATCTGCTCGCGCGGGACGCCCGCGGCCGCGAGCTTGCGCACGATGTCGTCGTAGGCCGAATAACCCCAGGATGTCGGGTGAACTCCCAGGTCGCAGAACACCATCTGCGCGGCGCGGCTGTCCGCGGTGCGTCGCCAGACGGCCAGGACGTTGCCCACCAACGCATTGACCTTCGACTCGGGAAAATCCGATGCCTGCGCCGACAACATCCGGGCGTCCAAAGCGAGCTTGCGGCCGTCGGTCGTGATGTTGAGGGCGTTGTCCTCGCGGGGATCGACCTTCTCGGAGCGAATCCGCTCGTAGCGCTCGACGAGCTCGGCTTGCAGCTCGCGCTGCGCCTCGGACATCGGGCACGCGACGACGATCGGCTTACCGGTTTCCAGCCGCGGTCGGGGCAGATCGAGCATTTCCGCCGTCTGCACGTCGGCGAACGAGCGGAACATCTGCTGGAGTTCGGGCAGGTTGACGAATTTGGCGAAGCGGCTGCGCGAGCGCAGCGATTTGCTGTCAGGGGCGATCTCCATTGTCTCCACCACCTCGCCGAACGTCGCAGCCCAGGCGTCGAAGTGGTCGATGCCGCGGCTCCTGAGTCCCTCCGGATCGAGGAACCGCTGCATGGTATAGAGTTCCACCATCGTGTTGGAGACCGGCGTGCCGGTGGCGAAGCTGACGCCATGGCCGGCGTGGCGCTCGTGCAGGAACCGGGCCTTCATGTAAAGATCGAAGGCGCGCTGGCTGCCGGCCGTCTGGATGCCGGCGACCCGCTCCATCTTGGTCGGCGTCTCCAGGTTCTTGAAGTAATGGGCCTCGTCGATGAAGAGATGGTCGATTCCCAGCTCGTCGAAGACCAAGCCGTCGTCCTTCTTGCCTTCGGCAAGAAGTTCCTTCAAGCGCTCCTCGCGGGCGGCCTTCTGCTTCTCGATCGCCTTGATGAGGTTCCGCGCCGCCCAGGCGGCGCCTTGACCGGCGTGGTCGGCGAGCAGCCGTTCGTACTCCTCGATCTGGGCGCGCAGGAATTTCTCCTGATAGAGCCGTGACATGCCGATCCGCTCGAAGGAGCTGTGCGTCACCAGGACGCCGTCCCAATCGCCGGTGGCGATCTTGGCGGTCAGGTGCTTGCGCTTCTGCCGGGCCAGGTCCTCCTTGCCGGCCAGAAGCAGACGTGCGTTGGGATAAAGCTGCACGAACTCTCGGCCGAACTGCTCCAGAAGATGGTTGGGCACGACGTACATCGGCTTGCGCACGAGACCGGCCTGCCGCATCTTCATGCCGGTGGCGGCCATGATGTAGGTCTTGCCCGCGCCGACCGCCTGGGCCAGAAGCGTGTTCCCCGAACTCATGCCCCGCCACACCGCGTCTTTCTGGTGGGAATGCAGCGCGACGGTTTGGTTCATGCCGGGGAAATCGAGGTGGCTGCCGTCGAAGAGCCGCAGACGGATGTTGTTGTAGGTGTCGTTGTAGGTCCGCACCAAACGCTCGGTGCGTTCGGGGTCCTGGAAGATCCACGCGCGGAAGCGCTCGCGGATGAGCTTCTGCTTCTCGCGGGCCGAGAGCGTCTCCTCCTGGTTGACGACCCTCTCATCATTGGCGATCGTGTCGTAGACGACCGGCGTCTTCATGTTGAGCGCCAGTTCCAACAGCCGGGCCCCGCCCATGCGTGCGGTGCCGAATTCCGAAGTCGCCGCCACCGACTGCTCGGCGACGATGTCGGCGACGATGCTCCAAACCGCGTCTTGCATCAGGTGGCCGACCTGGATCGAATCGGTCTCGACGCGGAAGAGCCCGGCCGCGAAGTCGCGGATGTCGCTTTCGGGAATCCACGGTGCGCCCAGGTGGGCGTCGATGTCACCGGGCAGCACGTCCTCGGGCTGCACTCTGGCCAGCGCCTCCGCGTTGCGCTGGTAATCCGAGCCGGCGCAGAGGACGGCGGCGAGCTTCGCGCGCACGTTGCCGGAGAGATAGGCGTCGGCCGTATGCCATTGCACGGCCTCGGGGTCGCGGAAGATCAGGTCGCCCAATTCGGTCGCGACCTCGTCCTCGGCTTTGCCGTAGAGCTGGGCGACATAGGGCAGATCGACCGCGCCCCGGCGGTCCAGCGAAACCAGCAGTCCTTCCTCGGCGCTTTGGACCGAGGTGATCACCGCGCTCGGGCCGACGACGTCGCGGCTCATGATCGCCGCCTTGGCGGCCTTGCCGGACGCCTCGTCGTAATGCTCCAAGGACATGACGAGCATGGCGTCAGGGTCCTCGCGGAACTTCACTAGATTCGGCATGCGGCGGACCGGCCGGCCCTTGCCGCTGTGGCCGACAACGGTCCTGTTGATGGGACCGTAGCGGAAGGCGAAACTGTCGTAGGCCGAGGCGAGTTCGCGCCGGGCCGCCGAACGCTCCGAATCAGGCGAGCCCTCGTTCTGCGATCGCAAGACGCGCCTCGCCAAGTCGCGCAGACGAATCAGCGCCGCCAGACGCCGGCCGGTTAGGGTACCGCCGGCGCGGAGCGTCCGACCGCCATAGACGACCTGTACGGTTTGGCTTTCGATCTTCTGGGAGATCACTTGGTTCGCGTCGATGAAAAAGCCGCCTTCAGTAACGTGCGATTCCGGCGGCGGCCGGGCGAGAGTTTCCGGGGGTGGCGTCGCGCGAGTCAGCGCCTGCGACCGAGCGAATTCGGGCAGTTTCGAAATCGCCGTCGCCAATTGTTCGGCAAGGTCGCCCGTACTTTTGACGCTGTAGCCTTCGCCGTAGAGGGTGTCCTTGCGGCTCCAACTGCCGAGCATCATCTCCGGGTGGTTGAGGAAGTAGCGGTTGACCGCCACTTCCGCGCCGTCGATCGCGAGGGGGCCAACGACAATCCAGTCCGGGTCCGCGTGATGAGGCGGCTCGCCGTTTTCCCGTTTCCGCATGAAAAGGATGTCGGTGACGACCGCAGTGCCTTCCCGTTTGAAGGCGTCGGACGGCAGCCGGATCGCGCCGACGAAATCGGCCTGCGCCGCCAGTGACTCGCGCACGCTCGCGTTCTGCTTATCCAGGGTGAAGTGGGTGGTGACGACAGCCAGCGCGCCTGTCGGTTTCAGGGCATCCAGCGCCTTGGCCAGGAAGAAATCGTGCAGCGCCAGCTTGGCTCTGCGGTAGTCGATCCGGACGTTGGCGAAAGGCACGTTACCAATCACCGCGTCCACGCTGGCGTCGGGCAGGCGGGTGTCGCGGAAGCTCTCGATGCGGATGTCGGCTTCCGGATGCAGCGCCTTGGCGATGAGGCCGGTGATGCGGTCCAGTTCGATGCCGATGAAGCGCATTCCTAGCGCAGCGCCGCGTAGGAAGTTGCCGGTGCCGCAGCCGGGTTCCAGCACTGTTGCATTCTGAGCAACGCCCAGCCGGCCGAGCGCTCGGTGCATCGCGGCGACGACGGTGGGAGATGTGT
Source organism: Gemmataceae bacterium (assembly GCA_045802605.1). Taxonomy (GTDB): domain Bacteria; phylum Planctomycetota; class Planctomycetia; order Gemmatales; family Gemmataceae; genus JBJMQS01. The sequence goes on from JBJMQS010000028.1 coordinate 40,652, forward strand.
AGAAGGCGTTAAAGGTGGTGCGCTTGGCGCTGATGTATTCCTCTTCGGTCAGAAGCGTCTTGAGTTCCTCGCCCAGCACTTGCCATGAGACATCCTTGTACCGGCCGGTGGTCGGGTCGGGAAAGATCGACAGGGAAACCGGACCGAAGCCGGCGAAGCGGGCGAGCATCTGCCGTTCGTCGTGGGTTGGTGGCCGGCCTTCGCGCTCGATCGCGCCGAGCGTGCGTACAGCGGCGAGAATGTCGTGGGCCTTGGCTTTTTCGCCACTGGCGATGGACACTGGCGCGACAGGCGGGGGAAGTTGCGGGGCCGTCGCGGGTTGGTCGGTCAGCGAGCGCCCCTCGTCGGCTCCCGACCTTCCGAGCGGCGTCTCATCCGGCGCTCGTGGCGGTGTGCCGATGGTCGGATGAGGCGGTAAGGAATCAAACAGCGTCTTTTCGTCTCGAAGCAGTGAAGTGTCACGTCGCCCTCCGTGTCGTTCAGGACGCCCGCGCTGCCGCTTGGCTAACGCACCGAAAAGTCCTACCCGCGTGGCATGGTTCGCGCCGGTGACATCATCCGGGGCCGGTGGCGGCGCGGCTCCGGAAGGGAGCGGGGCGTCGTCCGGTTTGCCGGACTGGTGTCCGGCTGGCTTGTGTTCTGGCCCCACATCGACGGTGCCCGCGCGGTCCAGCGCGACCGGCGGGTCGAATAGGCCCGTTTGCCGCATTGATTGGTGGGACGCTTGGGTCGGCAAACTCGAATCGGCCGATTGGCGTTGCCGCCCTCTCGTTTCGCTACCGTCGGGTTCATCATGCCGTTGCTGATTGTCGAGGGACATGGCGGACGAGCGTGGTATAGGCGGGATCGAAATAGGGATTGGTCGGAAAACGCTGGCTTTTGCACACCAGGCAACGTGCCATGATGCGCGATCGGGAGCCACGGCAGGGACATGCAATTGCAGGGAAGGTGGCGCGCGGCGGCGCGCAATGACCGGAATTCGCCTGACAAGCCTACAGACGCGCCCATCAATGTGGAGGTGCCGCGACTTCCGCGGGTGATCGTGTCTTGTTCCGCTTCATGCCGCAGCCTCTTGGCCCAGTTCGACGTTTGCGATTTCGTGCCCGTTTAGTGCGTCCGCCCACTTGTGCCGCAGCTCCTTCTCGCTCCACGAGGGTTCGCACCGCGCGTTGTACTCGCATAGAAGCTGCCATAGCAGTTCGGAGTCGTAGCCAACCACGCGCGCGAGCTTGAGCGCCGTCGTGAACGTCTTCGTGTGCCCGGCCTGGCCGCTTACCGCCGGTTCGATTTTCGCCAGGTAGGCACGACCGCGGGCGAGCGCGCGGTCCGGATCCAGAATGCCGGCCACGGAAGCGCGGACTCTTTCCGTGTCGCGAACCAGCGACAACGAAAACGGCGGGAGGCCTTGCGGCAGCGAAAATCCGGCTTCCCACTCGTACGGTTTTCCTGTGAGGGGATGGATCGATCCCGGCAGCACGATGTAGCCGCCTTGGCCGCGAACGTCGAGACCTGGAATTCCATTCCAGCCCTGTTTGTTGCGAATTTCTCGACACTTGGGAGTTCGGTAATATCGGTGCCTCGAACCAGTCCCGGTCAAAGCACGCATCGGCGTTTCGGGCAGATGGGAAGCGGCCCAGTTCTCGGCGTCGGTCGAGTCTGTATCGACCACGATGTAACCGCTCTCGCCGGTCCTCAGCCCAATGTTGCACCGTCGCGTCTTAAACCAGTATTCGAGGTCCGCAGCCGTGACGCGGAAGTCCCGCCAGCCGCGCACGGCCGGCACCTTGCCCACGAGAGGGATGATCGGCCAGCGCAGCTCCGTGTAGGTCCGCGCCCATTCCAATGTGCCGGTGCTTTCGGTGACTCGCTCCATGCGCGCCGATGGTACGTCGAATAGGCGGCACGCACAGTCTTGACCACTGCAAATGCGGCCGTCATCGAAGCGCGGCCAGCCGGTGCGCCGCGGCAGGCGACGGATCGTCGCTTGGATTGTGGTCAAACTGCACCGGGGGCCGGTACACCGGTCGTTCGCGGATCGCGTGAAGCGCCATCCGGAACTTCACTTCGGCCAGTCCGCTTGGCAACCCGCCGCCACTGTCGCCCGCACTCCAGGGATCGGACAGCATCGGCACGAATTCCGGCGCGGGAGTGACCGCGTCGTCGCGCACGAACCGATAGCCTGGTCCGAGTTGCATCAGCTCGCGCTGGGCGAGCGCGATCTGATCGGCGAGGGTCGTATATCTTTCCTGCGCGTCAAACACCTCGCGCCGGCGCGGCCACAGCACCGTATGGCGGCTTTTGGTCTTGGTCTTCCGACCGCCGCTGTCGCGTGACGCCGACGATCCGTACGTCGTGACGCGATCGAATCCCTCCACCACAGTCCGCGGCCGCTCTTCGACGTGGTGGACATGGAGAGGGTCGAGTAGCGGCGTCGCGATGTCCTCGGCCGCGAGCCGCGCCGCCTCGGGGCTTCCTTGTCGGAACCACTCGTGTCGCCAGCAGTTCTGCAGCACGTTTGACCGTATCTCCGCGCTCGGGAAGCTGAAGGGATCCTGCACCAGGATGCGGAATTCCAAACCCCACTTGCCCGCCTCGGCGAGCGCCTGCGATTCGTAGAGCCCGATCAGGTTGGCGGCGGTTGCTTCGTCAATCACGACACTGACGCGGCTTTTCCCGCCCGTGCGGCAATGGGCTATCACGCGCAGGATCAGCGCTCCCATCATTACCGTCGCCGCGTCGCGCGATAGGTTCCCCCGCGAGGAACCGTCGATGATTAGGATGCCGCATCCGTCGAGGAACCGTCCGATGTCCAACGTGGCCTCGCCGCAGCGAACGCGGAACGCGGGACTGCCGAGCACCGCCCTAAGCACACGCTCCGCAGGAGCGGTCTCGGTCCGCCGCGCTGTCGGCGACAGGCACCCGAACTCGCGGAACTTGGCAATCAAGTCCGGCTCGGCGCAGTGCGCGATCAGGTGCCGGCGACGCTCCGACCGCAGGTCGAACGCATCTGCCAGCCACGGCAGCGGGGGAGGGGAGTCCGTGGCGAGATAAAGGCGCAATGCCGCGAAGATCGTCTCCTCGATGAGCGGCCGCGACGCCGTGTCGAGGATGCCGCGCCTCCGTAGGAGCACCGACGCGAACTCGCGCACCCGTTCCTCGTTCTCGGCCTCGCGCTGAAGCGGGTCGGGATTCTGCGAGCGCACCAGCCAATCGTAACTGGGCACGCGCTCGGTGTCCGAAAGCCGATCGTAGACGACACGCCGCGTCAGCCCCAGGAAATCCAGGTGCAGCAGGAATCTCCGCGCGAGCGTGCCCGGGGGGTCGAAGAGCGCGATCGCGCAATCGTTTCGACGCGCATCCGCGACCAGGCGTGAGAGCTCCGCCTCGCTTTTGCCGGAACGGGTCGCGCCGCTGACGAGGGTGTGGCGGATATCGGTCATGACCGCAGGTGGGAGAAGAGCACATCCAGGAAGCGGTTGAGCGCGGCGTCTTTCGCGGCCTGCCGTACCTCCGGCTGTAGGAACGCGAGTCGGTCGATGAGCTTCTCCTTGCGCAGGAATTCGTCAGCCGCCCCCAGAACATCGCTCTCCCCAGGCGGCAGGGGAGCGGCATCGCGGTGCCGGCGGAACAGGTCGAAGAACATCATGGCCCGACGCTACTCGGCTCCCGATGTCGTGACGAATACCAGTTGTGCAATCACACCGCTAATGCCCGTTTTTGTCGGAAAACTCTGGCCTTGGTAGCTGCCTTGGAAGTAGTAGCCGGCTGGCCGCATCGGGGTGGGGACAAAGGCCCGGCAAGCCACCGGGTTTGTCCCCGCCTTAAGCGCCATGCCCGCCGCTTCGCGGCAGCGCCGCGGTCGCACCGTCGGCGTCCCGCCAAATGCGGCCGTGCGGATCGGCCAGCAGTTGTCCGAAGGTCGTGAAAAGCGCCGTGCGCCGAAGAAGGGATCCGCGGCGTCGAAGTCCCTCCATCCGGCTGTCGTTCGGGCACACCCACAGCACGAAGTCTGTCGATGTCGCGTAGCGCGAGAACCGCTTTCGGATCACCTCCTCGTATCCCATCGTCCCGCGGTCAAGTTCCAGAAAATACCGTCGCCCGTTGATCCACAGTTCCGCGTCGGCGCGTAGGTCGGAGTCGGTGTCTCCAGGTCCGCGCCGAACCTCCTCGGCGTCTATTCGGCGGCACACCTGTGTCAGCAGCACCTCGTGGAGCAGGTTGTCGGTCTTCCACCGGCCGCGCCCGTACACGTGCTCCGGTCGGCCGTCTTTCAGGGACACGGTGCCGAGCAGACGAATTGCGCCCCTCCGGGCGAGCCGCGCGAGCCGCTTGCTCGCCTTCTTCCGGGTAGTGAACAGCCCCATCGCCGCGAGCATCCCAGCCGTCGCCGGGTGCCGGCTAAGCAACCACGCGAGTCTCGCGTCGCGGGCGCGTGCGAACTGGTTGCTGGTCAGCCGATTGCCCGTATCCGTTGCCATCGCCTCCAGCGTAGCAGCGGGCGTGTTTCAAGCGATTCCCGCCAGCGCAGTTACGCGGGTACGGTTGGCATTTGCGCGGCGAGCAATTGTTCGGGTCGCTTCTGCCTCCTACGGTCGGGACGCGCGTTCCACATCGGGGCGCGATCAGGTCCTTTCCATCACAGGAGGAACAGTCCCATGTCCACGTCCGCTCTCTGCCTGCATCGTGGCGCGCTGCGCGTCTCGCGGCAGGAACTCGACCGTTACCAGCCGCCAGCCCCCACCGCCACCTGGTTCCCGGTCGCCCACGGCGCCGTACTCGAAACGGCGCTTAACCGCCTGGGCGAAGCCGGCTACCGCGTGCGGTCAACCGATCTGGGCGTCTCACAGGACGGCCACCGGTTCTTCGGCACGCTCGACCTGGATACGACGCTCGCTCCGGGGGTAAGCCTCGCGGTCGGCATCCGCAACTCGACCGACAAGACCTTTCCGTTGGGTTTCTGCGCGGGCCACCGGGTCTTCGTGTGCGACAACCTCGCGTTCCGATCCGAGCTGCTCATGCGCAAGCGTCATACGCGCTACGGCGAATTGCGCTTCGGCAACGCTATCTCCGACGCGGTGATCTCGCTCCAGTCATTCGCCGAGACGGAGACGCAACGCGTCCTCCGGATGCAATTCGAGGAACTCACCGACGACCGCGCACACGCGCTGATCCTCAAGGCGTATCTCCGCGAACTCGTCTCGTTCAAACTTCTTCACGAGATCGTGCGCCAATGGGAACAGCCGGCGTACGCGGAGTGGGGCAGCAAGACGGTGTGGCGACTTGCCAACGCCTTCACCTGGGCGATGGCTGACGTCGCCAAACGAAATCCCGCCGACTACGCGACCCGCACGATCCGCCTCAACCAACTACTCGCGCCGATGAGCGACGGCGACGGTCCCGAACCCGCGCCTCTCGCATTGGCTGCGTGAGGACTTAGGACTCCCATTTCAAATTCAAAAAAGGAGGACGACCAGTGACGAAAACCAGACGTTGGAAGCCGGAGGAAAACGGAGTTACCGAGCCGGCGGTCGAAGTCAGCAGCGACGTTCCATCGGATGGCGATGTTGCTAATGAAGAAAAACAGCGGCGGCCAGTGCACGTCATCAGCTACCTCGTCGCCCGCGACGCCTTCATCCAGGCATCGATCTGGAAGCGCATCGTGCAGTTGCAGGACGGCAACGAGTTCACCGCCCACGACGTGAGCCTGCGCAAGCGCTACAAGGATTCGAACGGCGAGTGGCAGAGCTGCTACTCGTTCCGTGGATCGGAACTCTACGCGGTGGCGCACGCCGTCGAGCGGGCCAACGCATGGATACTTGAAGAGCGGGCACTGCGCGACTGCCCCTTCTGACGCGAAAGAGCCGCCGCTGTCGCCATGACAGCGGCGTGCCCCCTCCCACTTCGGTAGGGGGCTTTTCATGTTTGCAGATTGTATTCGCCATTATCGCCACAGAAGCCCACCAGCGGCCACACAAAGCGGGAGGTACGATTGGACGCCGACCGACTGTTGCGCGTAACATTTCAAGCTCCATGGTTTATGCATCTCTCGACCCGCACGACATGATTCGCCGGCTCCACGGGACCGCCCCGTTCGCTGAGTATTGCAAATCGCGGAGCATAGGTGTTCGTTATCGCCGTGGGCGCTCGCGGCGGACTGCGTTCCGCGCTTGGCAGGCGGCCTTGGACAAGTTGCCCGAGGCGCGACGGGCGGAAATCGAGCATGAGTTCGGCTGGCTAATCGAGTTGTCGCGCCCGTCGGCGCTTCGGCTTCTGACCCGCGCCGCGGGCGGCGCACCTCCTGAGTCGATACCCTATGGACCGCCGTTGGCGCTCTGGTTTCTGCTCCACCGAAAAGGGTTATGCCGCGACGTGATCCTCGGGCTTAGCGTCATGACCGATGGTGATTGGCGGGTGGCCCGCGTTCCGGCCGACTTGGCTGTTCGACTGCCCAAGGTGACACGCACGGCCCTGGCAGATGCGCTGCGTGCTTACTTCCGCTCGCGCGACGGCACGGGACGGTACTGTGCCGTCGATTGGTACCGTGTCGGCGCGGCCCAATGCTTCGTCGCCCGGCTGTCGGGACGGCCGCGGCTCCTCAACGGATTTACCGAATCCGGACGGCGATCGGTTCGTCCCGCGCGGCCGGCATTCAAAGTCGCCTTCGTCTTCGAGCCCGGTGAGGGCCGGCTGCTCCTGCGTGTCAGACCGGGCCGCCGCGATCTCGCCGTCGACCTGCTTGCAGCATTCGGCCAGGCGGTACTGGGCGTGCGCCTCGACTCCGCATGTCTCGCACCGAGCTTCCGGTTGGATCTGCTTAAGGGACGGTTCGAGGCACCTCCCGACGCTGCCGACATGGAGGCCGTCAGAATAAAATCCGTCCGCTTGTCCTACCCGGAACGATCCGCGCGCCGGCGGATCAATCTAGAAACGCTCGCCGGCGACCGCCCCGGCGCCATACGGGAACTCCTGAGGCGGCATGGCGGCGGCGCCGATGTCCTGGGCGGACTCGACGTGCTCTCCGCCGAGTTGGAAATCCGGCTGCGAGCCGCCGAAGGCTCTCGGTTTCACGTGATCCGCATCTGGCGGGATGGCTGCAGTCTGGGAAGCGGCCCCCTGGCCGACCGCTTCCGGGCCTGCCTTCGCAACTGGGGCCTCATGCATGCGGAATAGCTTGGAATTCATCCTCGGCCTCGTCGACGATTCCGATCCGGCGTTCGCGGCGTTCGGCGACTTCCTGGGCCCGCACGCTGCCGCGCTGCGGGTGTGGCAGGCGATGGGTTTCCTGTCGCAGCGCCCGGAACCGAACCGCGTGCCCAGCTGTCCGGAATGCCGGGCGGCAGTCCCGATCACGCTCAACGGCGGCCTGCTTTGCCCGCGCTGCCTGTCGAACGTCGACCAGCGGCATCTTTCGCTGTGGCGTTTCGAACTGGAGCGCTTGCTCTCGTGGCTGGCCCACGAGCTCCGCGCCGATGGCACGCTCCGTGCGGTCGACAACTCCGTGTGGCAACTCGGCAGCGTGGTCGTCGGCGAAGGGCGTTATGAATGCTTCTTTTGCCGAAGCGCGCCACTAAGTGAGGTGGCCTCGCGTCGCCTGCTAGCGTTCCGAAGCTCTATCCTGTTCCACCCGTTGATTGCGACAGAGATCGCCGCGGCGGGCTTTGCCGGACCGCAACTATCGCTTCTGGAAGTGCTGCAATTCGATGGCTCGTCCCTTCGGGTCAACTCGCTGGATCGGTTGCTCCATAATGAAAGCCGGGTCCGTTTCGTCCCCGAGAGCGGCGCGCTCCTGGCCGGCGACCAGTGGATGGGCGAAGTTCCGATCGGTAGCAGGGAGTATCACTTCATGGCCTGCCTGTCGAAACATCAGGACCGATTCGTCCCATACCCCGACTTGAAGTTCGAGGTGCTGCGCAGAAGCGGCGGACGGGACACGACGGACGACGCGACCTTCTGCCAGAAGCTCAAGGGCCGAATCAAAAAGAACTGGGTCCGCGAAATTGATCATGTCGTCGTAACGACGAACAGGGGAGACGGGTACCGACTTCGCCGCGTGGTAGGAACGCGGTAGCGACGGTAGGAGCATGGGAGGGAAAACAACGCCGATACCTCTCACCATGGTGGTGTTTCTTCCCCAACCACCATGCCCGTTTCCGCCTACGAGACGTCTGACCTGTATCTTGCCAGCTACCTGTTGTGCATGGATGCCGTCCTGATTGAAACCGAGCGGGTCGGCCCGCGGCGCACTGTTTTCCGGTTTGAGTCAAATGAGTTCCTGCATGCGCTGCTTCGCAGTTATTGGAGCAACGACCGCGTCTCGATACGGCCGACACAGTTATTCGGAACGCTGCGCCGGTTAAAGTCACGCATCCGTAGGAAGCCGCTCCGAGAGGCGTCAGTCCAGCGCGACCTGCACCTAGCCGACCGATCTCATGACCACTGAATCATCCTCACCGGAACCTCACGCACATGAGGATGCGGACCTGACAGTCCGCTACTTAAGATGGGATTCGGAGCGACAGAAAGAGTGGATTCGCGAGGCGGCTTGTTTGGCGGTCGAAGATCTTTTGCAGCAGAAAAAAAATACCGGGGAAATGCAGTCCAACCGGGTTCGCGCGCCGCGTCGGCGCTGATAAGCTTCGCGCATGAAGTCGGGAGCCGTCGTCTATTGCCGGGTGTCCACCGACGATCAGGTGGATAACAACTCGCTGTCGGGCCAGCGGCGTGACTGCCTGGAGCGAGCCGGGAGGCTCGGCTGCGAGGTGCTTGAGGTTTTCGTCGAGGAAGGGGTCAGCGGCACCCGCGAGGACCGTCCCGCGATGGCCCAAATGCTGTCCTTTTGCGGCACCCATCGGGACCGCATCCGCTATGTCATCGTCAAGGATATCGACCGCTTTTCACGTGACGTCCTGGTCTACCACGCGTTGCGGGGCCGGTTCCGGACGCTCGGGATTCATCTTTACTCCGTCAACCAGCCCAACATCGCCGAGGGGACCGCGGAGTCGCGTCTGTTGGAGGCAATGTTCTCCGGCATCTCGCAGTACGAGCATGACAAGATCCTCCAGCGCACGCGCGACGGCACCCGGGAGGCGATCGCCAAGGGCGGCTGGACCTGCTACGCTCCATATGGCTATCGCACCGACCGCACGCGCGACAACGTTCCCACACTCGCGGTCGATCCGGCTGAGGCGAAGATGGTGCGAAAGGCTTACGAGTGTTTCGCCAGCGGGATGAACCTCGTCAAAGTCACGGATCGACTCAACGTCCTTGGCCATCGCAGCAAACGGGGCCGCAAGCTGAGCTTCCAGACGATTTACTGCGTCTTGCAAAACCCCGCCTACATCGGCAAAGTGCGGAGCAGCCATTTCCCCGGACGTCTCATCGACGGCCGTCATTCACCCATCATTCCAATCGATCTCTGGGAGCGGGTGCAACGGAAGTGGCGGAGTAGGCGTCCATCGCCCGTACGGCACAACATGAGTCCAGATTTCCCCCTCACCGGGACGCTTCGGTGCGCCGCTTGCGATTCGCTGATGACCGGCAGCTTTTCGCGCGGCGGGACCGGACGGCGCTACGGCTATTACCATTGCCGCAGGTCAAAGTGTCGGTCGCGCAACCTCTCGAAGCAGATAGTTGAGGCCAACTTCACGGCGCTGCTGAACCGGATCGAGCCCACCCCCGGGACCCTCGAAAAATTCGCACAAGAGATGATCGGCGAATGGCGGCGCCGCCAGAAATCGCAAGCAGAGGCGGATCGGCTGCTGGACAAGCGCCGCAGCGAGCTTGAGACCAAACGCGACCGCATCGAGGACAGTTTCTTTGCGGGCAAGATCGACGAGGAGACGTACCGCAGGAACCTGAAACGGACGGAGGACGAGATCGCAACAGTCGGCGAATCAAAGGAACAATCGCAAACCACCGAGGAAACCGTACGCGCAATATTGGACTCCTCGCGCAGATTCTTTACGGGGCTGTCGAACTCCTGGGAATTTGGCTTGCCCGAACACAAAAGGCGGATTCAGAGGCTCGTTTTTCCAGCGGGACTGCGGTGCGACGAAAATGGCGCCTATCGAACTGTCGATTTACCGCCAACGCTAGCGGTTCTTCAACGGTCGAGAAACGATCATTCTAAATTGGTGGCCCAGGTCAGAACCAGTTGGAACTTTCTGATCGACTTTATGCAGGCTGTCGACCAGTTCATGGAAACGACCCCGACATCTGCAGGGGATCCGGCCGATGCCGCTTGACTCAGCGCGGCTGCGGAATCCCGGCCGTAAAGTGTCGTCGCAACTCGTCGCGATCCGCTTAGCTATGGTGACGACGTGCCCACTGACAAACGGCCTAACATCGGCATCGCCGCCATCTTCGCGGCCGACGACACGCTCGACGCGTTCCGCTTTGCAGTTGCCAGCGGCACGAGTAATACGACGCCTCCTTGCACTCGCCGTCGCAAACACAACTCGCGCATGCTCAGGTCGCTTCCTTTCGCCAATCCGTGTGGAAGTCATTCCAGTGGCGCTCGCGCGCCGGACACGTTGTTGCTTGGCTGCCGATAACCCCCGGAATTCTAAAACCCCGACCGTAACACAGCCTTCACGAAGGGTATTTACCGAACTGACCTGAAGAGTGGCAGCAAAGCCGTTTACATAAAGGTCGACGATGCTGCATCGTAATCTCGCGAGGTATGGGGACAAATACGGCGATGGCTTGCTTATTGGTCAGGTCACCACCGCAAAACCTTCTGAAAACGGTTGGGCCGTTTCATAAAGCGGCGAAAGCTTACCAGTGACTAAATTCAAATATCGCCATTTCTTGTCCCCATTTTTCTGTGTCTCGGCAAATACGAGTATAGCGCATGTTGGAAGCGTCACATCGTCGCTATTGTCAAACTGCATATCCGTTATTTGTCGACCCCGTATGTCATAAAGCGTCCAAAACCCATTTATTTTGGCCAAAATGTAATCGCCGGTAAAAACACCTGGCTCGTCACATTGCGGGGGAACAATGAAGTCTCCATTCACGTTGGTGTAACCAACGCGAAACGTACTTTCATTTATCTCCTCGTAGACTTCGACGATTCCACCCGCGTAGTCGTTGATTTTGAAATTGCCCCACCCGGTTGCGACAACTCTCCCTCTGGTATCGGTCAAGACACGTTTGCCAATGCAACAATCTACGACGCACGTTATACCATCATCTCGGAAGCTAGCCTTTACATAATCAGTACCATGTTGGAAAGGGCCGAGAGCCTTTTTTCCAGCGTGGTCTATGAAGTAGAGTTCGTCGTTTTCCCAATCAGAAGGGGTAGCTGCCGGAGCAAGTCCGCAGGAGAATTTCTCAGCGGTTCGAAATGTCGGTGGGATGACGACTTGGCCAGTGACCGTCATGTAGCCACGAAGGTTGTCGGAGTTGGAATTCAACACCGCGATCAAGCCTTCGTGAGGGTCCGACATGTCTCGAAAACGTGGTTCGAGAACTACGCGTCCGCTAATATCAATTAGGCCGTAGATGTGGTGGCCCTCGCGTTTGCACATGACCTTGGATAGGCCGGATTCCCGCCAAAAGTCGGTAACCCCTTCATATTGCGCTTCGATAACAATATTACTTTCCAGATCTAAGAAACCCTCCTTATCACGACTTCGAAACGCCATCCGCCCGCAGGAGGGCGATGCCAATTCGTCACAGGTCGCGCTTCCGATCGTCTCAAACTCGGTGTTGATAATCTTGTGCAGTGTCATAGCTGTAGTCCTGCTCAGGGAGCATTGGGAATAGTCTCGAGTGAAAGATATTGTAAAGCAGCTTCAATTTCGTCCAATTTGTCTTGCGGCAACCCAAAGTGGGTTTTTAGAATATTGACAAGCTCATTGATGATCTTTAGGAGTTGTTGGTGCTTTGCATAGGGGTCGCCCATCTTGTCATGTTTCTCAATAGTCACGAGCAAAGCATCTAGGTCTTTGTTAAACGCGTCTTGATCGAAATTATCCATCGCATCCGCAATGTTAGTGATCATTAACATCGTGCTGACAGTAGCAACCGCCGCGCAAATGGTCTTGCCAGGCTTTTTTGTTTTCCCCTTCATTGCCTCGGAAACTTTGTCTAGGCCATTTTTTCTGGCTAGCCGCTTTGCATATGCTGCCTCGGCCTCTTGAATACGCCTAGCGGTCTCATTCCACTTACTTGCCGCGCGTCCTCCTGGGTCAGTTGATTGACTGCGTCGTATTCGTACGAATGTTCGTAATTGATATTGGGGCCGCTACGACTCTGCGATGTGAGCTGGGAAAGCTCGTTGTACGCGTAGTTGAGCGTGATTGAGATCGGATCCAGGTGTTGGATCTGGGTCACTTGGCCGACGACGCGATCGCTGTACGTAAATTCCGTCGCCGAACCCCAAGTAGGTTCGTGACGCTCCAAATGTGCTGCGGCGCTGTCCCAGTAACGGTCGATCCGCTGTAGTTCGTTGCGGTCCGTGTATTGGTAGTCCAGACGAACATACGCGGCGTCGGTCAATTGTTCGCGCCGAGTCAGGCGATTGACGCCGTCATAAGCGCTGGTTTGCGTGCCGCCGCGGTCATCTGTGACACTCGTTCGGTTGCCGACCTGGTCGTAGCCGAAGGTCAGAGTGAAGTTCAAGTCGCTGCGAGTGACCGACTGGACGCGGTTGAGAGCATCATAATTGAGGACGTAACTAGAACCGCTGACGCCGTCGGTGCGGGAGGCAATGATCTGATTGCCGGCGTCATCGTAGTCGTAGGTGAACCATTCGACGGCGCCCAATCCCGGCACACGCCAGGTCTCACCGGTAAGCCGCCCGTCGAAGTCGTAACTGTAATCCCGAGTCCTGCCGGCCCTGTCCACTTCGTGGTCCAACCGGCCGGCCGCATCGTAGAAATAATTTGCCGAGTTGCCGTGCGGATCGGTCATCTTGATCTTCTGGTCGATCTCGTTGTACTTAAATTGGGTAACGTTCGAGTCGGGGTCGGTCAGGCTCAAGAGGTTGTCATCGGCGTCGTAAGTAAAGGAGGTCAGCGAGTTGTTTGCCTCCGTGGTGCTGGTCAACCGGCCCAAGGGATCGTGGGTGTGCGTAGTCGTGTGATTGAGCGCGTCGGTGAGGCTCAGCAACCGGTCGCCGGCGTCGAACGTGTAACTGGTTTTGCCGGTAGCCGCAAAGTCCACCGATTTTACGCGACCCAATTCGTCATAAGTGGTGATTGTGGGTTGGCCCGCGATGTCGTAAACCTTGGTCTGCTGGTCGTTGGCATCGTACTGGTAGGTTTCCCCGTGCCCGAGCGGATCCGATTTGGAAGTGAGCCGCCCGAGCGCGTCGTAAGACAGTAGTCCGTCGTTCCGAAGGGCGTCTTCGACGCTCGTCACGTGATCCAGTTTGTCATAACCGTAGTTCGTTGACTGACTGAGGGCGTCGGTCACTCTGGTCAGTCTCGACAGCGCGTCGAAGGCGTATTCGGTCGAATTGCCGCGCGCATCGGTAATCAAGACGACGCGGTCCAATTTGTCATAGCCGTAGTCGGTCGAGCGGCCCGATTTGTCGGTCACGTTTATTTGGTGTGAGAGCTTGTCGTAGGTGTACTGAGTCACATGGCCCAGCGCATCGGTGATACTGAGGAGCCGGTCCAATCTGTCGTAGGCGTAGCCGGTGATATGCGCAAGCGCATCAGTGGTACTCTTCAGCCGTCCCAGTCCGTCATAGGCGAGTTTGGTGTCGTAGCCGCGCGGATTGGTGACCTTGTTGACATGATCGTCGGGGTCGTAGCCGAACTTCCACGTGCGCGCGTACTGGCTGCTGCCCTGTCCGTCGAGTAGGGCCTCGGTGATCACAGTCACCCGTCCCAAGCGGTCGTGTTCGTAGCGCGAGACTGTGCCCAATGGGTCGGTGACGTCCATGTAATTGTCGCCGACGAGGTCATACTCATAGTGTGTATTCCGTTGAAGTGGCAAACCCACCGCCTCAGTCACGTTGGTCGGACGATCGAGCTTGTCGTAGGTGTAGGCGGTCTGGGTGCCCAGCGCGTCGGTGAAGGTGACGAGTCGGTCGCCTTCGTCGTAGAGCCACGAAGTCGAGCGCTTCAGCGCCGGGATGACCTCGGCGACCGACCCGCTGAATCATACGACGAAATACCATTACGACGCTGCCGGGCGGATGGACAAGGTGACCGACCCGGCCAACGGCGTCAATTCGCAGGATTTCGACGCGATCGGTCGGCCGACCAAGCTGGTCGACGCGCTTAATCGCGTCACCACCCTCACCTACGACGACACGATCCAGGCGGGGTCGCACCTCGTGACGATCAAGAATGCCGAGTCCGGCATCACCGTCGAACAGTTCGATGCCGAAGGCAATCTCGTCTCAGTGACCGATCCGCGCGGCGTCGTCACCCGCTACGAGTACGACGGCCTCAACCGACTCACGAGCGTGACCGAGGCGGTCGGCGTTTCGGGACTGGAGCGATCGACCAACTACCAGTACGACGCGGTGGGCAATCTCTCCTCCTTCACCGATGCGCTGCAGCGGACCACCCTGTTCGATTACGACGAACCCAATCGCAAGGTGACCATCACCAATCCCCTGAATCAGGTCTCCGTGGAGCAGTTCGACGCCGCCGGGCAGCTACAGTCTAAGACCGACCACCGGGGCACCATTACTAAATACGGCTATGACAAAGTGGGGCAGCTTTTGCAACAGATCGAAGCCTACGGCCAGCCCGAACAGCGGTCCAACTCAACCGCCTATGACCTTTTCGGCAACGTGACCTCGAGCATCGACGTTCGCGGGACGCGGACTGACTTCGTCATCGACGACTTCAACCGCGTGAAGAGTGTCACCGAAGCGGCCAACGTCACTGCGCTCAAGCGCACCACGAACTACACCTACGACAGCGCCGATCATCTGCTCACGGTTGCCGATCCGTACGGAACCGTGAGCAAATTCGGTTACGACCTGCTCGGCCATGTCACGCAGACGATCGACGCCGACAATGTTCCCACACTCAAGCGCACGACGACTCAGCAATACGACCCGGTGGGCAATGTGACCCGCGTGACCGACCCGTACGGCACCCAGACTAGCATCACCTACGACAAACTCGATCGCGCCGCCGAGGTCATCGAGGCCTTCAACGTCGCTGCCCTGAGGCGCACCACGAGCTACAAGTACGACGAAGATAATAACGTCGTTCGCATCACCGACGCGGCGGGCACGCAGACCAGCTTCGTCTACGATGAACTCAATCGCCGCACCAAACAGACCGACGCCGCGAACACGTGCCCCGACGCGTCATAGCCGAACAACGTCGTGCGCGGGGAGGTCTTGTTGGCGGCCTCGGTCACGGAAATGAGATATCCACGGCCCAGCGAGTCGTAGCCATAGTCGGTGCGGCGGCCGAGCGGATCGGTCATGCTGACGCGGTGCGCGCCGTTGCCGTAGTCGTAGGTGGTCGTCGCGCTTTCGGCGTCGACCGTTTCGACTAGTCGCCGCATCTTGTCGTACTTGAACGTCGTCACATGGTTGAGCGGATCGGTGATCGACGTGTTGTTCCAAGCGTCGTCGTAACCATACAGCGTGACGCTTCCGGCCGGGTCGGTGGTTTTTGTGAGACGATGGTTGGAGTCGTACTCGTACGTCGTCGTGTGGAGAAGCGCATCGGTCTTGCTGAGCAGGAGGCCGTTTTGGTAATCGAACGTCGTGGTGTGCAATTCCGGGTCGGTGATCGTCAACGGGTCGCCCTGGCTATTAAGCGTGATACTGGTGGTGTGATTGAGCCCATCGGTGACCTGAGTAACTTGGTTGAACTTCCAGGGGTCGTAGGTGAACTGGACAGACGACCCGTCGGAGCGGCTCAGGTGGTCCACCAAGCTCGTGCCCGGGACGTATGAATAATTCGTCGTCTGGCTCAATGGATCGGTGAAGCCGATCGTCCGACCCTCATTGTCATAATCCCAGTGACTGACGAGGTTGCCGGGCTCGACTTGCGTCAGCCCCGCTGCTTGGCCATTGGCCAACTCAAACGTCTGGCGGGTCGTCTGCCCCAATGGGTCGAGCGAAGAGCCAGACACGTCACTGAGGGATGCGACTTGGTTGGTCCCCCCGGCGTAGCCGAAGCCGGCTTCCTGGGAGGCGTGATAGCTCGCACTAGTTCCGCCGCCGCGGTCGATGTTGCGCAGGGCGCCGGTCCGGTCATCGTAGGTGTAGGTGGCGGAGTCGCTGCCCCACTGATCACCGGCCAGCCGGCCCGCCGTGTCGTAATTGAATGTCTTCGTGCCGGCGTCGGGCAACTGCATGGTCAAAAGGCGGCCGTCGTTGTCGTAGTTGAGCGTCGTGATCCGCCCGCCGACCTGCTCGATCGTGTGGACCCGCGCGCTGCCAGGTAGGTAGGTGAACGTCGCGACCCGCCCGTCGGGATCCGTGACGTTGTTGAGCCGCCCCGACGTATCGTAGTTGTAAGTGATCGTCTGCCCGTGGCGATCGGACACCGTCTGCAGATATCCGGAAGCAGTGCTAAATACGCGCGTCGTACCGTCCTGGCCGGTATAGGCGTACGTGCCCGTCTGAGGACTGTAGCTGATGATGCCGAAATCATCGGGGCTTGAGTATTCGCCGGGGTTGCCGCTCGGGTCGAAGATGCGCGCACTGCCGTCCTCGTACTCGTAGAGCAACGCGCCATTGGAGCTGGTAAGTCGCTCCACGCCGGCCCCGTTCCAACCCGCTCCGAACATACTGTCGGACCGGACGACGACGGGCACGCGGCCGGAAATCGTCTGCGTCGTTTGCAGTTCCTCGCCGTCGATCTCGAACGTGGCCGCGATGTCCATCGACCAGTCGTAGATCCCCGTCGTCTGCACCGCCTGATCGGAGCGCAATGAAATGACCATCGTGTCGCCGGTACCGCTTCCCACGGAGAATTCGACCGGCACCGACGTCTTGCCGTCGACCGTCAAAGTGGCGGCGAGCTTGCTCGGGTGCACCACAACCCACAACACCAATCTGGCGATTTCACCAATACCGACGGCCTCGCAAACCTAATTGCGCAACGGGAATTCGTTTCGTCCTATGCGAAGGATCAACGCCCTCCTCATTCGGATGGCCACGTTTCGTTTATGGCACCAATCTTGGATGACTGCCAGCAAGTCAAGGGTGCCGCGGGGGTAAACCTAAGTCTCTTGAGGTTTTCCAAATATCTATCGGGTCACAACAGCAACTTCCATTTAGCCTTGTTCGCGGGAAATGATGAACAACAGTCCCAAGATTCGCAGAATTCAAGCTGGCCCCGAAAGGAGATCTACCTTGGCCCGGCGTTTCCGGTTGTTGGTCGTAACTGGCGATTTCAACTTTCTGAGTTGCGACCCTTGATCACTCCATGGAGACTAGGAGCAATCTTAGGTTGGTTAACGCCATTGGCCGAAATGGGAATGTGAATTTCGTCGATGCTGAGGTTCCGCCACTTTTAATGACGAGTGGTATCAGATGTTTATACGCTCGGGTTTAGGCATTGCGATCGCCTCACATGCGACTCATGTATTCAGCAAGGCCTCAACGTCGCGAATACTATCTCTGGAATCTGCTGAAAGCGGGCCACAACGCTGTCATTGCGGCTCATCTTCATAGGTGACATGGTGCAACGTCAGAAATGAGGCAACGTTCGTCTTTGGTTTCACGCATATATGCTCGTGGAGGCGTCTTTCTTTGGGTCAATTACCTCAACGTAGCGACTAGAGCAAACTTGTGTCGCGAATCTGCAATCAGACCTTTTGAGATGCAGGGGAGCAAATTGCTGCATAAGCCACCAAAATAGTCAACCTTGCAGAACTAGAATGTCCAGATTCAATGAGATATTCAGTTGCGTTCCTAAGAAAGAAGAATGAACTGAGGGCCATCGGGCCATCGGTTCATAATAGGTGATTCCCGAACCAATAACGGAATCTATGGTTGGAGGTTGACGCGACTGCGGAACTGGGCGAAATCGAAGTTCGCACCACGCTAACGAACCCGTTCGTCATGGGTTTACAACGCAACTTTGTCGTCCCAAAACATCACTTTTGGACGGTCCACATGGCACGACACACGACGCTCACCGTAGTCTGCCGCGACACGCAAGTTTCGTCCCGGTGTGTTCCTCGCGAGTTCGGTTGTGGCACAGCATTTGATATTGTTTCCATGAACTTTCCACACAGGTTAACTACCGCATTTGGGAAATATTTGTGGAACTAGATTTGATCGTGTAAAACATCGGAGAAAATTTCCTACCATCCTTGCATTCGAGTTATGGCAAGCGTAAGGTGTTTTTCGGCCGTGCGGAGTTTACCCTCAACAACACGCCGGAGCCAGTCTGTCGCCTAGGTAATGCGCATACCTTTCCGGGAGTCTTCGCTGCCGCTGCACTGAGCGTAAACATCCGTTTCGTCGCCATGTCTGTCATCGGGTGTTTTCAACCGAAGGAGTCTTACCATGATGAGTTTCTTGCGCCGCAATCCCTCTCGTTGTCGCCGATCGAATCAAACAGTGTCTTCGCGACTAGGTTTGGAGGCGCTCAGCAGTCTGTGGGGCAGCCGCAACTCTGTCGAAAAACGCGCCCGCCTAAATCTCAATGCTTTGGAGGAGCGAAGTGTGCCGGCGGTGTTAACCGTCACTTCCTCCGCTGATTCCGGCACGGGCACATTGCGCGACGCGCTGACGACCGCGGCTTCAAACGGTCAGGCCGATACCATCCAGTTCAATTCCGGCGTGACCTCGATCACGCTGCTATCCAACCTGCCGCAATACACCGAAGCCAAAGATCTGACCATAATCGGCAACGGCAGTTTGGTCACGACCGTTGACGGCAACGGCTACGAGATGTTTCATTTCAATGTGGCGAGTGCCAATCCGACAATCTCGGTGAAGAGCGTGGCATTGATCAATGGTTCGGCGACTCAGCCCTATCCGGCTGTCGGCTGGGGTGGCGCCATTCACGATCGCGATGAATCTCTCATCATCGACGATGTTTATTTCAGGGGCAATCATGCCGATTTTGGCGGTGCGATCGCCATCCAACCCAGTATCGTGACGGGCAGTTTTTCGGTGTCGATTTCTAACTCGACCTTTTATTCGAATACGGGCTATCTCGCTCCCGCGCTTTACACCGACATGGCTGCCACAACCATCACCAATTGCATTTTCTCAAAGAACGTCAGCGAAACCTCGGCCGGCGCCATATGGGCCGACGGTAATAGTTCCTTGACGGTGAATAACAGCACCTTCTCGGAGAACACCTCCAACTTCGGTGGCGGCGGCGCGATCCTTTCCTATTTCGAGACCGTCACGTTGAATCAGTGCACGTTCTCCGGGAATGCGGCACCAGTGGGCGGCGCACTCGCGATCGATTCCCATTCGAAGCTGACTCTCAACAATTGCACGATTACTGATAATCACGGCAATAACGCCGGCGGTGTTTCAATAGCGCAAAATGCCACCGTGACCTTCAACAGCACCATCGTCGCAAAGAACTCGGCATTCACAGGCGTTGATGTCGATTTCCCAGGCATCATTGGCGGCGACTACAACCTGATCGGCATTGTCAATGACGGTGGCATGACCCTGAATGGCACGCACAACATCTTTGGCGAAGATACCGCCCCCTTGGATCCGCTCTTAGGAAGTTTGCAGAACAATGGTGGCACAACCTTTACCCACGAGCCGCAGTCTGGTAGTCCCGCCATTAACCGCGGTAGTAACCCGCTGGGGCTCACGACCGACCAACGCCAAGCCAGTCGCAGCCAGGACTTGGCGACGGACATCGGTGCCGTGGAGGTGCATGACTCCAATCCGATTGCGTTTGCCAGTGCCAAAAACGTCAGCACCACTGGGGTCACGACCTTCGACGTGACAGTCACCTACAGCGATAACGCTGGCGTCGACACGTCCACGATCGATGTCAATGACCTGACGGTCACCGGCCCAGGGTATTCCAGCTCCGAAACCCCCGTCAATGTCTCGGTCAGCGGTAGCGGCACCTCCGTCACGGCCACATATACCTTCGACGCGCCCAACGGAGTGTTCGATTTCATGGACAATGGGGCGTATTTCGTCAATTTGAACAGTGATGTTACAGACACGGGCAGTCATCCGGTGGCCGCCGGTTCCATCGCTGGATTCACCTGCAAGCTGGTGGGGAACTACGTGGTGACCAACGCGAATGACTCTGGATCTGGGTCGCTACGGCAGGCAATTGCGGGCTCCAACTACACGACCGGATTGACGGACACAATCTCGTTTGACGCGAGCGTATTTGGGACCAATAGCCAGACGATCAGCCTGACCACAGGCCAGTTATCCATCTCCGATGCCGTCGACATCGTTGGCTCGGGCTCGAAGTATCTGACCATTGAGGCCGATGCGAACAGCCGACATTTTGCCGCCAGTGTCGGCACGGTTAACCTTTCGGGTATGACTCTGGTCGGCAACTCGAGCCCATTTGGGTATACGGGTGGGGTCACAATTGCCGGTGCGGCCAATCTCACGGACATATCGATTCACGATTGCCGCGCGACAACTGGCGGGGCACTTGTAATCGGCGGCGGTGGCTCCTATTTCGCTCCGTTCACGATCGCCGACTGCTCGTTCACCAATAATAATGCCTCGGCGTATGCCGGCGGTGTTTACCTCAACGCCGCAACTGGGTCGATCACCCGCACGACCATAGCCGATAACTCCGCGACCTTTTCCGGTGGCGGCCTCTACTTGGGGAACGTCACCAGTTTTTCGATCGACCGTTCAACGATCTCAGGCAACTCGGCCTATTCCGGTAATGGCGGAGGCATTGAGATTTCTGGAATCGCGAGCTCCTCGGGGTATCAGTTCACCAATTCAACGTTGTCCGGCAATGATGCCAGTAGCGGTGCCGGTGGGGCTATCCATTCCTCGGCTAACAGTAGTATCCCGTTGAGCTTCCAATACTGCACTCTGACTGAAAATACCGCGGATACCGGAGGAGGCATTTCTCGAACCACCGGCAGCGGCGCGGTGACATTGGCGGACACGATCATGGCGGGGAATGTTGTCGTCACCAGCGATCCGGATTTGTCCTTTGCCTCCGCCACCAACGTGGGTGGCAATCACAACCTGATTGGGGTTGCAGATCAAGGCAACTTCACGCTGACCGGAACCAATAATTCGAGCCTTTTGGGGACAGCCGCAAGCCCGCTTGACCCGCACTTAGGGGCGCTCGCGAATAATGGTGGTCCGACGAAAACGCATGCGCTGTTGCACAATAGCGGCGCTATCGATCAGGGAGAGACTTCACCCAGCTCGCCCTCGACCGATCAGCGGGGCACGGGTTATCCTCGAGCCTATTCGCTCGCGTCCACAAAAGTCTCCGACGTTGGCGCTTACGAACTCCAAGCACCCCCGGGCGTCAGCGTCACGACTAATGATCCGACACAAGGATCAATGTTGACGAGCATCATTGTGACCTTCACCGACTCGGTGCGTTTCGATGGCAATCCGGCCGACGCATTCAGTCTAGAACAGGTCTGGAGCGGTAACACTCAAGGCTTTGTGACGTTAACCGCCTCGGTGAATAGCTTGAGCACGGTGGTCACGCTGACGTTTGAGACGGATTTCACCGAGTACGGACAGACGATTTCAGGACACACAATCCAGAC
The DNA here is from genome assembly GCA_045802605.1 of Gemmataceae bacterium. Lineage (GTDB taxonomy): Bacteria > Planctomycetota > Planctomycetia > Gemmatales > Gemmataceae > JBJMQS01. Next base: position 62,300 of record JBJMQS010000028.1, read on the forward strand.
GAAGTCGCTGATTGACGGACAATATCATCTGATCATCGATGCCTCGAAGATAACGCATGACGGCGCAGAACTCGATGGCAACAACAATGGCGTCGGCGGAGACAACTACGACAAAACGGGCGATGCCACGAATATGCTTTATCGGCTCTTCGGTGACACTGCGGGGACGAAGGCCTTCACCACTCCCCCCAACGGCACGGTGACTCAGCCGGATGATGTCGAGTTCCGGGCCTCGTTTAATACGACAAATCCGACATTTGACTACGACGGGGACGGCAACGTCGACTTCTATGATTTTCAACGATTCCGAGCGCGATTCAACGTTCAAGTGATCTAACGCCGTTGCCCGGTCGGAAGGCCGGCGCAAGCCTCAGGGCTTGCGCCGCGTCGCCGCCAGACAATTTGGGATGCTACACGACCCCAACTCGCATCCTAGTTGCGTGACACGCGCCTCCTCGTGGGCAGCTGTCCTTCGTAACGCCGATTAGGTCGTGGCACATGTCCACGGCCACCACTTTGAAGCCCTCCCTGATCTCCGACTTCCCTAGTCTAGCGAACCTCTTGGTCTACATGGGCAAACGCCTGCGCTACCGGGGTCTCCGATTTTTCGGCCTTTTTTGTTTTCCCAAGTCACCCGTGACCCGATTAGTGGTGGTCATGGATAATGCCTCGTGCGTTTTGCAGGGTTGAACGTGGAGTCGCTTGTTCATTGCCCACACGCCGTTCACCTTTCCCGACGCCAGACCCTTCAGCCATTCCAACTGACGCACAAACGACTCGTAGTAAGGGGTACCGTATCGAAACACCATGATCGGCCCCTCGGTGCCCCGAATACCGTGCCCATACAACATCACCCGGCAACTGTCGTCGATATGTTCCATCGCATACGAGCACGGGAAATCGAATGTCCAAATCCCCAGACCCCGCTTTTCGGTCAAAGGCCCTGCGTCTTGTTGCATTCTGGCGTAGCGTGACATGATCTCTCTCTTGTACCGCTCTGGATCCTCCATTGCGGCATGGGAAGGCTCGATGCGGTACCGGTCACTGCGGGAACCACAATCCGGATCCATCAGGAACAATTGGATGGGAATGGACTTGGCCTTCTCGACAATGAGCTGTCGAATTTCTTCACGCACGTAAAAGCCGCGCGTCAGGCCGAAACTCGTGAAATGGCGACGTGCCCCCTTCAGGCGATTCAATAAGTCTGCGAGGGAGTCGGACGTCGTTTTCAGGAACAATCGTTCTAGCGGCGACGGGGACGGGAACGTCATCGACCATTCGTTTGGGTCCACGACGGCCCAATCATTCTCGCGCAGATTGATCTTCCCTAGCGCGAAGCGGATCTTCCCACAAGCCGACCCCAAGTTGGCAGCGTCGTGATACAGGACGCGATGGATGCCTTTTACGTCCTCGGGTAAACAGAGATTTGGAATATCCGGCGTCACCATGAGGGAGCGGCTACGTCCAAGTGTGGCAAGAGAAAACCCGAACTCCAGGATCACGTTGTCGCGAGGTGCGGGCATTTTCTTTCTCCGCCTGATAACAATATCGTCGTCAGTTAACACAAATAGCCCCATATCAACGCCTCCGATGACCTCCATCAAACGATCGAGAAAATTGCTGCCGGGAACACCGATCTCGTCCCATCGCCGAACATCCGCGCAATCCTCGAGTTGCTGCTGTAACGCGCGTGCAACTGGAAGGCCTTCGACCGAGGAGGCAATGAAAACACTTGGCATCCGAGAAGTGACGCGTGCAACCATTGGTTCTCCAAGGACGTGGGTGCTTACGATGTGACTGAATGGATCGTAGCCGCCGCGTCAAAACGCGTTAAGAGGCGCCAAGAGGCGCCATGTCAATGACATGGCGCCTACCGGCCGCCGTTGGGTGTCGATCATGATTTACGGCCGGACGAGGTCCGAATGGACTTGAGGCGTTTCTTGACCTCGTTCAGAGCCGCAATGAGATCGCCGAGCTCGGACTCATGAATCAGATATATCCGCGACTGATCAGGAACGCCCTCGGACAGTGGCGCAATTCGGATGGAGCGAAAATGAGCGCTCAGGCCATCCAAGTTGACCGTATTTAGAAACAGCACGGCCGACTGCGTACCGACAACCGCTTTGCACTCGGGTTTGCGATGAATCGCGGGCTCAGCCCGGGTTCTGGTCCGTCTCATGAGTCGTTACTCCGTTGTTAGGAAAGGACAACCTTGGAAGCCGGACCGATAATTATGTTCCTCTGTTTTGTGGAATCGAATTGTGCAATCGTAATAATGTTTCGCTTTGGGTACGGCATGCCAGTTTATTTGCGAAATCGAAGAGTACGGCAATGGGGCGGTGAGGCGATGACCTAATGCCGCTGTCATGACAGAGAAGATTTGGAATCCTGACCCGCGGCTCCCGCGAACGATTCAAGCGTAGCAAAGACCCCTAAGCTAGGCGCGCAGGCAACCTCAGAGATTATGGTTGTCATGACCGCGTCGCTCGCCCGATGTCTACAAGTCACCTATAGCGGGCGACCGCGACAAAACTGGTGGTATTTGCAGGAGCGTGGATCGCAACTCCGTCTCCGAGGTTACCACCAATTGCGGACGTGTTTCCTATGCGAGACGGGAAGGACGAACATAAGGTGCTCGATTTCGACCGGCCTTTAGCCGCCTAAGAATCCAAACCATTTCGTTGCCAGTCCGGTGCGCCAGGTAGGCTCCGTTCCTGCATGATCTTCTCCAGAAAAAATGCCGGCAAATGGGTCGCCAGCAAGGGCGGCAAGGTGCTGGCCACTGACGCCAAGCTCTCGGGCGTTCTTAAGAAGGTGAAGGATCAGCACAGGGACTCGATCCGGCTCGACCTCGTGCCGAAGATTCGCCACCTGGCCGATTGATGCGGTTCGACTTCGTGCCCTACGGCGGGAGCTGGATGCCGCTCGTGCCGGTGGTCTTCGGGAGCGGCAAAAGGAAACTTCCCCCGATGGGCGCGCTCGTCGACACCGGCGCGACGCACTCGATCCTGCCGCTTGAGATCGCGCCGGAGCTCGGCATCGAGATCGAAGCCGGCGATGGCGTCGTGATGCAGGTCGCCGGCGCCGGCCAGTTGAAGATGTTCCCTTCGCAGGCACCGATCGACTTCGTGATCCGCGATCCGGACAGCCACATGGAGCACCAGTGGCGCGGCAACGTTATCTTCTCGCTCGGCCAGAAGCTCATCCTCCTCGGGCACCACCAGTGCCTGGAGAAATTCGACGTGACGTTCCGCGGATCCGAAAAGGAACTCGAGATGGGCGCTCGGCTTAGGACCGAATCGATCGGCAGGCCGAAGCGGAGCAGTGACCGCAGAGCCGTCCCAACAAATATTTTTGTCGCAACCGACATCGGTGCAGCGAATACGTTTTGCTACCCTGTCACGCGGAAAATTCTCTAGAAGCGCTAGGGCTCCCTACTTCATGGATTGGCATCATAGCTGCAAACAATAGAGGCCAAACGGTCTTAGATATCTAAACGACTGCCTAGTTGGCAGCAACCCCGCCAGTCGGGGACCAATATGGCAGAGCCCACCCGAGACTAGACCCATGGCGAACGTATTTTTCTGCTACTCCCATAAGGATGAACAGACTCGCGACGATCTCGAAGCCCACTGCGCCACTCTGAAAAACCAGGGGCTGATTTCAACCTGGCATGACCGCCGAATCATCGCCGGCGACGAATGGGATGGCAAGATCGGTGAAAATCTGGAGCAGGCAGACATTATCCTGCTCTTGGTCACGCACAACTTTCTCGACTCACGCTACATCAACGACGTCGAGCTCAAGCGCGCTCTGGAAAAACACGCCGCCGGCGAGGCCCGCGTGATCCCTGTCATCGTGGATCACTGCGACTGGCAGGCGAGCGTTATTGGCAAACTCCAAGCGGTGCCCCCGGACGGAAAGCCGATCGCGAAGTTTCCCAACCGAAACGAGGCGTTGGTGGAAGTCGTAAAAGCGATTCGTGAGGTAATCAAGGCCCGGGTCGGCGTGGCCAATCCGGCACCGACGAAAGCCGCTGCCGCGACACCGCCGGCCGCGCGAATCGTCCCAGAGGCCCGGTCGAGCAATCTTCGGGTCAAGAAAACGATCACGGACCACGACCGGGACACCTTCCGCGAAACGGCGTTCGAGTACATCGCGAAGTATTTCGATAGCTCGCTCGCCGAACTCGAAAAGCGAAACGACGGTATCACCACCAAGTTCCGCCAAAAGGACGCCAACCACTTCACGGCAAGGATCTACCGCGGCGGCACATGCGTCAGTGAGTGCGGGATTCGCCTCAATGGCGGAATGATGGGCAAGCACATCAGCTACTCGCAACAGCCCGATTCGACCAACTCGTTTAACGAGTCGATGGACGTCGCCGACGACGGTTACAGCCTGTTCATGCGGCCGTCGATGGGCATGTGGCGTTCCGGCAGTGACGGCACCAAATCGCAGCTGAGCGCTCAAGGCGCAGCGGAGTATTTCTGGTCGATGCTGATCGAGCCGCTCCAGCGATAGGCGGCTGCGATATCCAGGGAGAGAAAAATGGTGCTAGCGGAGTTCCGTTGCACGTTGTGCGGTCACCGATTCGAACTCAAGGTCCTGGAAAAGGACGAGGCGCGCGACCGCTACGGTATTCCCGCGACGTGCCCGAAGTGCCGGTCGACCTACCTGAATGAAATCCGCACCATCCAAAGCGTTGAGAGTCACGCGTCATAGGGGCGCGGGCGCTATCCGACCCACCGAGGAGCTTCGAGATGCCCGCGGACTTGTTTCCGGCCGAAGTTATCGAGATGCTCCTCGATCACATTCCTTCCATTGCTCACCATAGGATGCTCGCTCGCATACAAGAGGCGGGTTCTGTCACAAACGGGGCGCAACTGACGAAGACCGACTTCGATGTCTTGCAAGACTTGGAGAAGATGGGACTGGTTGATCCCGGATATGCTGGCGCGCTGACGTACCCGGCCTATTGTTGGGTCGGCAACAACAATGGACGACGCCTGCTGAAACGATTTTTGAATGGCAAGGACGACCACGACTAGCTAGCATTCTGCTCATGACGCAAGTGAAAACCCTAGGCCATCGTTGCCTCGACTGAAGCCCTATGGAAGGCGGCCGCCATGGAAAAGGAAAGAGCCGCAAAGGCCGCCTCGCCGCCAGACTCGGGTGGGCGAGCGGATCAACTCGACCAATTCAAGGAGCACCTCTCCGAGCCGCGCCTCCGGATCAGGCTGGATGACTGGGTGACCGCGAGCGTACGCTCTGCGCTTCGGCGAACGGCGGACGATCAGTTCCCGCTCGACGCGCGAATCGCGAACGGGCAAGACGTGGCCGATCGGTTGAAGGCATATGAGGAGGCGGTCCGCCCCCTTCAGGAGGAAGCCATCCTGCTTGGGAGGTGGGCTAACCCCGAGCAGTGTGCGACGCTTTGCAACATGATTGCCCGCATGTCGGACAACCTCGGCAAGCCGCAGGGTGGAAACATGCTGTGTCTCGCATTGCGGTGGTATCCGATTTCTGTGCTGGCCCATTCCGCAAGTGTCGCCGCGTTGTCGGTCGAAAACTACGCGGCGTTCGCCGCGGTTCACGCAGCGAAGGTCGATGCGAGAACACGCCGGATCGGCAGCACGGCGGTCCCAGTCCTTGTGCCAGTGGTGGAGTCGATGCTGGAACTCGCTGAGGCGAGTGTTTGGAGGTCGTTGCGCCGTTATGAAGGGCACAGCGCGGCCGAGAGCGAGTACCGATTTGACACACTACGGCCGGTGCTGGATGACGTGCTTTTCCTAGGTAACAGCTACGAGCGCCTTTTCGACCGTTACGAGGTCCTGCGCACATGGATGTACGCAGACGCCGCCGAGGCCGAGTGGGCGCCGGTCGGGCGCTACCTGGAGAAGTACCGCGGCGGCCGCGGCAACCCGTACACGGACTTGCGCACGGAGACTGATGCGCAGCGCGACCAGTGGGGTCCGGTCCGTGCTGGCCTATTCGGCGGTTCCTACGCGCGCTTTGAGGAGTCTGCAGAGAAGATCGAGAAGAACTTCTTGGATCGGCTGAGCGGCTATTAGTCGTTACCGCTATAGCAGTCATGTTGAAACAGTCCAACCAAGTTGGAGTCCTTGACGGGAATAAAGATGGCAAAATCAAGAAGCGACCCAGCCGAGTAGGGTGATTTAGAGGACGAGGTCAAGAAGATCAATCGGCGTATCGACAACGCGTTAAAAGACCTTGTTCGGGACAACGCCACGTTTAATCGCGGGCTTGCGGCCGTGCGAAACGAAGTTGAAAAACTCAAGGCTGGGCTCGCTAAGTTGCGGGATGCTATTGGTGAGGTCGCCGGCTTCGCCAACGAGCTGGACGATCGACTCGAACAATTGGAAGACGGCGGCCAGTAAATCGTTGCCGGGCGACAAACACTAGACTGCACCTTGCCACGAATCGGGAGGGATGAGCATGAATCTGGATGAGATAATCCCGGTTAAAGCATTCGAGGCCCACGTAGTCATCGTTGGGGACGAACATTTCGAATCGCTTCTGGATTTCCTTCGAAGCCGTGGATTGACTGCCACATTTACAAAGAACGTGAAACCCGAAGATGGCCCGTTGCATGAGATCATCGTGAGCAAGGAAACAGCCTTAGACGACTTTGTCTCTCTCGTCAATGAATGGAAGGATGGATGGATGGAAAGCTCGTGCATGAAGCGCGGTTGAACGCATCCGACAAGCAGAACGCCTAGTCTTTCTTGGATTCGGATACGGCGCCGAGAACCTGACGAAACTGCTGCGGAGCGCGCGAGGCTTTTCCGGAGGGTTATGGGAACATCGTTCGGATTATCGGCTGCCGAGTGCGGATGGCACGGCGCGCCGGATCGCCGCCGACCTCGACGTCTCCCCCGACTCAATCGAAATCGGGCGGGCATCGGGAGCTTGGGTGCTACGAGTGGGTGGCTGCGCGAGTGTTTCGAATTCGCGAAATCCCGGCTACTCGAACCCAACGAGACTCGAACAGGCTGCGGCCCGATCTGATCCAAAACGCGCCCGATCCGTGAACGTCACTCATTTCAGTCGCTGTTTGTGGCTGCGGTAGGGGCTAAAGCGGAATTCAGGCTCAGCTGTTACTCACCTTGTGTTTAACTGATGATCGCTATCGCTAAATTGTCAATCATCGCCACCCACAATTGCGGCGTAAACCCGGCGGGCCAAAGGGCCGAGTTACGACCGAATTCTCGACAAGCTAAAGGGTGGCACGCTAAACTCGCGAGGCCGCCTTTTGCAGCCTCGCGTCTTTGCGAAAAGCGCAGAAGATGGGACGGCGATTGTTGCCGCCAGCGTTCACTCGTCTAGGATTGTCATTGTGACTGAAAACCGATGCGTGTTCGGAGCCGATCGAAGTAGCCACCGGGCATTTCTCTCCGGCTCACTTCAAGGGAGTTAAAATGGTACGCTCCATGTTTCGGGCAGTCGCGCTGTTGTCCTTAACCATCTGCGTGCCGGCCAAGACGGGCCACACCGCGCCGCCACTTGTTAACGAACCCATCACGACCAAGCCGAGGTCAAAGGATGCCAAGCCTAAGGTGCCGCACGATTTCAAATGGCAGATCGATGAAACGTGGGACAACAAGAACCGTTTACGTAATCTCTTGCAATCTCAGAACGAGGCGTCAGAACTATTCCGCCGTAACGCCTGGGGTATGGCTTCTGGCTGGACTTTTCCCGCTCCAGCCCAATGGCAGCCGGTCAACACGTTGGGCCACGGATTTGACCTGCGGAACTGCCCTAACATGGGGAAGACGACGGACTCCATCTTCACAGGGTTCGATGTCACAGCAGTTCCGACGTTTACCGCGCAGACCGTGGTGGAGTATTTGAAGAATGATCATGACGCTCAAACATTCGTGAGCAACAGCACTGGAATCGGTCTCGGGTTTGCCATTGAAGATTTCTCAATTGGTCTGAATTTTAAATCCGACAACATGAAACAAATCTCGGAATCAGATACTCGCGCCTATTACGTCGTGAGCTATTCGGACGGCGAAAACCGGGAGGTTAAAGATGGTTCAAGGGTGAGCGACTTCGCGCGCTTTGATTGGGCCCGCAATCGTCTGGACTTTTTCGCACGGTATGGGACTCACTATATCTCCTCAATTCATACCGGCGCTCACTACAAAGTTATCTACACGATTGAAGGAACTAGCCGGGCCGTCGTTGACCAGTTTGGCACTGACTCAGGGCTCAGTTTAGGCTACGCGGGCTTTAATGCTGACCTGAGCCAAAAAGTTAAGAACGCGCTGAAGACGTTCGACAAATCGATCCGCATCAGTTCACGGGTCACTGCGTATGGGGTCGCGGGACTTGGTGAGCCGAGTTCGATCGCCCTCGATTACGGAGAAGTCACGAAGGCCGCAGAGCGTTACATCAAGGCGGCGAAGACGGAGCGGAGCGGGCTATTCGTCTATTCGTTTGAAATAGCACCGTACGCAAACCTATTTGGTCTTCAGTTGCCGATGACTGCCGACTATTCTCTCGCGTCCGCTGCCACTGGACTTAAAGAGATGGCTGCGATTGAGAGCGATATCATCTATATCCTGCGATATAAGGATTACTTTCAAAGTGCCGGCACTGGCACTCCCTTCTCCAATGCCACGCTAGATAAACTCATTTTCTATCGCAGAAATCTCGCCAACGCTCTGAGCAATCTCTTGGTTTACGCCTCGGAGAATTCTCTGGACGATCTCGAAAACGCAACGCGTGCGTGGAGGCTCTTTGCGGGCGGCGAAATCAAGAACGGGTGGCCTACGATTCTGCCCGGAATGGAAATCAAATACTCCGTTGATATGAACACCGGGCTCGTGACCGCCACGCTCAGAGGTCCAAAGGGTAGCGGGTCATCGCTTCAGAAGGTCAGGCGGTGGATGACGACCTACAACGCGACCACGCCAGATGGCACGGGGCTTCCGACGGAAGTCACGGTCCTAGTGATAAGCGTAAACCCACAAGGGAATTTGGTTGAATACACCTTGGAACCGGTTAAAGCTATCGCAGACGTCGCAACTCCAGGTACTAATCCCCCCGTACCGCCCACAACGACGTGGCTACAGGTAACGGATCAAGCTGGCTATGTGTTCGAACGCGTATTGGCGACTCGTTATGGCGGCTTGGTGACGGGTCCGACATCGTTCGAAACTATGATCCGCAAATAGGATTCACGGAAAACGTGAGTCCGACGTCGTTCCCCAGATCGCAGATCAAATATCCGCGACTGCAGCGTAAATCTGGCCGAGCCAAAGCGACCAGTTACGAACTAGATCCTCGAAAACATGGTCGAATGGCATGTGTCTCTTTCGAAACCCCAATTGCAGACGTGTTCGATTCATGCAATGAAACGACCGAGCATACGCGGCGCGACTTGGGCTCGTGCCTAGCGGCGGTTGCGAAAGGCACCTTATATCGCCGCGGGTACCGCCACCGAGAGTGGCAGGTGTCTTTCCTGTTCGCGCAAATACGATTTTATTTCCGAGATTTCGCCGATGAATAGCGCTTCAAGGCGACGGTGATCGTTCGTGTCCAGGTCGGCGCTTGCACATGGCGAAAGAAGGACGACTTGATATTGCGTTCCGGCTTCCTGCAAACGCGTAAGCGCCGGCTCAATTCCGACAGTGACGTCGACATCAAAACCCAATTCCCTTAATTCTGACACCAGCTCGTTAGATTCGCGCTCGCTCGCTGAAACCAAAAGGACATTGTTGATATCGTCTATTGGGGATGCGGTAACAAAGTCCGTTGCCACCACGCTGTAGCAGCGATCGATGATGTCCCCGAACCCGAGTTCGATATCAGGAAAATCCTCGATGCGGAGTAGCGATACAGGACGTCCAAGCACAAATTCCAAGATATGCTCTTTTTCAGCGAGTTTTTCGGGCGACATCCTGCGGCCATGAACAAGTTGAAGCCGATCGGCGTCAACGCCCATCGGCAAGATAAAAAACTCGCGCGCGACTTCAGGACTGATTTCCGAGCGTACTTCGGAAGGTGGCTGCCATTCCATGACCAATACCTCAGCAGGGGCACATAGATTGAAAGAAAGGTGCCGACCGTCGGCAATTGTTTCCGGACTCGAGGGAGGCCAATGCCCGTTTGACACGGGAGACATCTCGGGCCGTGGTGCGACTGTCGCCAAGAGCCCGCGACCCGTTCAGAAAGCCACGAAAAATGTCTATGTGGCACTCAATGGGCACATATGCCGTCCTGGCATGAGGATCATTGGCTAAAAGCGCGTCAAAATAAGCTTGATGCCGGGATTCGATGTCTCGATCATCGGACCGATGCAGCGGCACCTTTCGCCTCAGGCAGTGCGCCACCTCTTCGAACACGATGGCTGGAGTGTCCTGACCTTCCGGCGTTAAGTAGAGGACACAGACGCCGTCTGTTCTTTTGACCATACCGCGTATCGGTCGAAACCTTGCAGGGAGCATGCCCTTCAAAAACCCAAAGAAACCTTTGGCAGTGGTTCGGCACCGCCAGAGCTGTCGGTGTATGCGAATTTCGTTTACTTCCAGGGGCGCGTCCAGTAAATCCAGTGACCGCCGCACGTCCTCGACGGCGTCACGGAACCAATGCAAGCGCGGATTATGGAGGTCGGCGGGTACATGCGATCGGTCAAGCAGTCGGCCTCCATACAAATGATACCCAGCCTGAATGTCTGTGCATAGCCGATGCCGTCCTAGCCGATTTATGATCATGGTATGGAGGCTTTGATTCAGACCTTTCTGAATTGTCCGTGCATGCGAATCAAGCATTACAACCGAGCCAAGCCACGCTGTCAACCATCCGCAACGTTTTGTACCGTTTTACTGAATCGCCTGGTTGAGCCGCCATAGAATTGCGTCAGATTCCGGGATAATCAATGATGTTGGCCGGTTACTTGACTATGACCGGCTAACAGGCGCAAAGTCTGAACATGTGTTCACCAACCCACACCCGTGAGAATCAACGCGGAGGCGACCACGAAAGATATAGTGAGGAACCTCGATATGATCCTCACAAGGTAGTAGGCAAGAGAGAGGAGCCGACTTCGAAATACCGCCTACTTGCCGCACACCTGCTTAGCTCCGCACAGGACTCGATTGGGTGTCGAATGGACGAGCAAACTGCGGATAGCGCGCAACAAGTTAGCTCGCCCGGAGCGAGGTTGGATTGGGACTCGTTTTCGCGCGACGTTGCTCGACAATTCCGTTTCCTGCCGGTGCACATGGAAGACGGCCTCGTACTCTTATTTGAGAGCAAGCCATCAGCAATCGAATTGGAGAACCTGGAGTTCTGCTGCCCCAACAGGATATTTCGGCTCTCCGGTGTAAATGAACTGCCGGAACTTCGCCGGACACTGTCGTCGCGATTGAACGAATTGCTACTTCCCCCCGATGGAGTCATCGGCGGATGCGGGTGCAAAAATAAACGAGATCAATGAACGTTGCCGGTGCCAGGTTGAATAATCCAGCCCATATCGTCACTTATTCAATCTAAAACGCAAACAATTGACCGCCGGAATCTCTCGTATGCGAATGATATTAGCGATCTTTAAGGCAGCCTAATGACCGATAACTAGAAAACACAGGGCGTGGACGCTCCATACACTAGCGACTCGACGCTCTCGCGTTCGCACGCAATTCCGACAGAAGTGCCAGCCGTCTTCGGTATCCAATCCTATGCACAAGCCGCGCCACCTTTTGAAGATACTTTCGCGCTTCTGCCCGTCTTCTCAGCTGAAGAGAAATCCGCGCCGACATCAATAAGCAATCAACTTCATGTCGATGCATGCCTGTCTCCCCGGTCAAATCAAACGTTGCGCGACATTGCTCTGCTGCCTCCTTTGGTTTTCCAATCGCGAAGTAATATGCGGACATCCCTAATAACGCACGCGGCAGATAATCGAGGACGGCCGACTTTTCCAGGAACTCAATCGAGCGTCGCAAATGATCCTCAATGGTATCTGCCGATTGGACCTCTCCGCCACGTCGAGATTGAAGCATACCCAGGCCTAAGCTCAAATGGCTAAGGCCAATGTCAAAAAGCACCCGATCACTTTCTGCGATCTTCAACGCGTAAGTAGCCCGACGTTTGACATCTTCATATCGCCCTTCGTCTAAAAGAAGGTCGCAAAACCAGAAGCCGCAGTACGCATAGAGAGAGGGTCGCGTCGGGTCGCTTTGCGCCTGAAGATTCTCGGCCTCCTGAAACAACTTTCGCGACGCCTGCGTTCGTCCGCGTTGTGACAGAACATCAGCCACTCTCGCGGTCTCAACAACGCGCTGGATGTTCTCTCGACACCGATCGGCGAACTGAAGACCCATCCGAGCGTATTTGAGTGCCAAATCAAATCTCCCGACTGATAGATAGAGGCCACTAAGGTTGCCTGCCCGCATTGATGCAGCGTCGTAGTGTGGTGTGGGTCGTTTACTTTTTTGCGCGAGTTCGCGCGCTATGGCGATACTCCGTCGCAAAGGCAGAATTGCATCTTCCAATCTCCCGAGGACGCGCAAGTCGTATCCGATGTCGTGGAGCACTCTGCCCTGATCGGACCGGACAAGGTTCGGAACGGGTGCGTCCCACGGGTCCTTCAAAAAGTGCGACAGCACAGTCAGTTCTGCGCCGATCGCGCCTAAAACTTTCGCGTTAAAAGCTGCCGGACCCGGCTGATCGCCGTGTTGGATGCGCCGACGGTAGACCTCATTAAACGCGTGGCGGTATTTTCCGGCATTGCAACCGTGATGCACGGCCGCGTAAAGTGAGCCCATCTCCGAAATCGTCGCTGGGTACTCGGGTGCCGCATGTTGATAGTGCTCGTAAAGACGGGCATGGCCCGCTACCCAGGCTTTGGGGAATCGTCGCCGAAGCAATTCGCCGTAGAATCCGCGCACCAACGGATGACAATCGAAGATGGCTGGGCGCTTCGGATCACGGGGATAGAGTAGTCTCGCCTTGCGCAAATCTGTCAAAACGTCGTCCCGCTCAGCCCGATCGAGGCGAATCAGATCGGAAGTCAGGTGTGGGATCGCCGGCCGCTTCAGGAGTGCCTTAATGGCTCGCTCGTCGGCGGGGCGGTCGAATAAGCCGAGCAGGCGGAGCATCGCGGACATCGATGGTCGGTCTCCGAACCATTGTTCATAAGCCTCAATGACCTTGTGAGCATGGCCGCGGAGCCGCCGATCGGCAGCCGGTAGACTCACTTGGTTTCGAAGGGTCAGGTCGCCATCCCATCGGTCGCGCAAGTATGTGGCGAGCAGTGTCAACGCCAAACAGTCGCCACCGAATTCGCGGCAGGTTTCCCGTAGCTCTGACAGCCGACGACGAACTCCATTAGAGAGCAAAAGGCTAGCTCCTGCCTCTGGGGTCAGAGGTCCTAAATCGATTTGCGCCACAGTTTGCCGGCTTTCGAGAAGCTCAGGGATTCCATAGCGGGTCGTCACGACGCAGAGTCCGGGATTGGCCATGGCTAGATTGAGCAACAAGAGACGAAGAGCCGCGTCGCGCAGTTCCCCGCCCTTTGGTCCCGGCGGATATTGCAGCGGTTCAATTCCGTCCAACACGAACAACGTGCGTTGTCGTTTGATAATCGCCGCCAGGCGCAGTGACTTGTCTCGCGGGCCCCCTCGGTCCGGTTCTGGATCGCCGAACCACCGAAGCGCCTGCGCAACGATCTCATCTGCTGAGTCGATGAGTTGAGGCGTCTCTTGGCGGTAAAAAGAGTCTCCGTAAACCAGCTCCGCCCCACCAAAGGCGGCGCCAAGCGTCCGCAGCCACTCCTTTATTAAAGCTGTCTTTCCAGCGCCGGCTGGGGCCACCACACACAACACGTTCGGCTGGCCTGCCTTCCAGGCGCGATGGAGTTCGCTAAGCTCTTCCTCGCGACCAATGAGTTCACTCTCGCCGGTATGAGGGAGATTTAAGGATGCGCGAGGCAACGCACGGCTTGGAGGAACTCTCGCGACTTGGAACCCTAGATGGTCGCCGGTCTCGCCGGCCGTAATATTCATTCCTTCCAAGGCAACCGGCCAATTTTGACTCAACAGACTTGCAAGCACTGACAGTTGCTCAACCCTTTGCGAGATATCTTCGTCATCCCAAAAGACCGCGATTTCGTTCGCCGCGAGGTATCGGTCGTCCAAATGGATAAGGGCAAGTCCGCTACGCATACTTCTAATCACGCAGGCCTTGATAAAGGCGCTGCCTTCGATCGATGCGTCACCAAACAACTGGTTGTGCCAGGTCTGGAACTTATCGAGGCTCTCGAAAAGAGTAAATGCGGGGCTGCCACGCGGCCCGGCCAATCCCGCGGACAGGGAATAGTTCTGGCCCCGTACTTCGCTGGCCCTCGCCACCACCGCTAGCACACCAAATGCAAGGAGGGCGCGACCAGCTCTTGTGCCGCCCACTCGAATCGTCACGTCGTCTCGACCCTCGAACCGAAACAAAGTCCTCACCAAACTTGGTCGCTTTGGGCCACGAAACCAAATTGACAGATTGCGCGCGGCTCGCCCATGGTGCGCCATCTTCCCAGCCCTTCCCGCGAGAATTCAGAAAGAAGGGAACGCATCCGGAAGCGTCCCGGAAACGCCACTGATTCTACCAGGAAACCGCGTGGTTTCCTGCTCCTTGCCACCTCTTTAAGTCACGTACATCGCCGCTCGGACGTGTCCGCTAGTCGGACAGTTGCCATGGAGAACGTGTCATGACGCATGAGCAGTTGGAATTCGCTTGGTATGTGTATGCCGACGATGGCAATCCAAATCACAACGACGCCGAGCAGCCGCCGTCCAGGCAGGAACAACAGCCACCGGCTGGTGCCCACGATTGAGTTCCAAATGCGGCGACGGTCGCCGCACGTACGTCACCTATTTTTTGGAGGATCGTGATGGAAAACAGACCATCGCCCGAAACCCCTGGCAACGAAAGAGACGCGATCGCAGACGCCGCAGGTCTCGCTCGTGATCGGACGGTGAAAGCCGCCCGATACGTGGCCGACAAGGTCGGTGCTACTGCCGCCCGAGCCGGCGACGGCTGCGCCAAAGCCGCTCAAGGTGTCATGGGGTTCATCGGCAAGATCACGCTGCGCCAGGTGTTGGCGGTGTCGGTCTTAGCGATGTTCGTCCCGGTGCTCCTCGCTGGTACCGCTATCGTGAGCTCCGAGGGACTCCGAGCGCTTTTTGCGCTCACCGCGACCCCACTTCACATACTCGTGCCCGTGCTGGGCACGTACCGCGAGACGCGTCGACTGGATCTCGCGGTCCTGCTCGCGCTGACCTTCGTCGTCGTGACGTTCTGCGTCTGGCACAAGGTCATCCGGCAGTACGTGCGGCCGAGCGACACCATGCGCAACACCGAGAAGGTGTGCTGGTTCGCGGGCGTCGGGCTGCTGGTCTGCGACTTGGTGATCTATTGGTACGGCGTGCGCGCGGGCGGCAGCTTCATGGTCGCCGAGAGCACGGCCGCGTTCTCCGCGACGGTCTTCACCGCCATGTACGGCTTCACCCTGCTGGCGGTGAGCCATTCGATCGTCGAACTCCTCCATCCAGAAAGGAAACCAGAATCATGCGAATCTCCGAATTAAACCCGCGCCTCAAGACCCGCAACAGTCGTTTCAATCGAGTGCTCGCCTTCATCCTTGCGGCCGTTGGCTCGCTCGGTGCCGTCGGCTGCGGAGCGTACGAGCCGCCGCCAAACCCCGTGGTCATGCAGGCCGAGGACCCGGATTTTGTCTGCGTGATAATGCTCGACGTGTCCGGCTCGTACGAATCCAAAATGCTCGATGATGGCAAAGCCTGGAAGGCCATCATGAATCTGCTCCAGGAGTTCTACCGCAACCGAGCGAACGAAAATGATGTGCTGGTCATCGGTCAGATCGGCGCGCCCGGCCACGCGGCCCCTCTCTTCGAGGGTTCGCCGCGCGCCTTCCGGAAAACGTTCGGCGACCCGGCGTCCTTCCGCACGTTCTTGAAGGCAAATAGTTCCAGTCAAGGAAGTAGGATCTTCGACTCAATTTGCGACGTTTTGTCCTACACATCAGGCCGCATGAGCGGCAAGACGAAGGCCGGCGTCTTTCTGTTCACCGACTTCGAAGATAACGCGAGCGCGCCCGGTGGCGAGGAACGCTTCGTTCAAACGATGACTGACTTCGGCAAGCGCGGCCAAGTGTCGGTCGGCTGTTATTGGGTCGGCATGAACGAGCTCGCGAAGGTCGACCGCGACCTGCGGCGCACCGGCATCAAGAACTTCGTGGTCGACTCGTCGATCACGGCGGAGCCGAGGCTGCCGCACTTCGAATCTTGACGCCAACGCCGCGACCCGTCGCCCGTTTCGTTTTTCGAATACACGGCCGCGGCGCTTTCACGCCGCGGCCGTGCTCGCGCCACAACAACGTCAGTCCGAATGGCTGGAGCAGTAAAGTGTTACGCGATCTGGTCGTGAAAATCGATTTTTGTTCCGTGACCATTGTCGCGGTCATCGCGCACATCGTCGCACGGACGACCGCTCGATTCTATCCGCGCTGCGAAAAGGCGATGGGCTGGTCGGCCGTGCTGACGTTGCTCCTTACTTGCACATGTGGCTTCGCGGAAATCCGTCCGGACCGGCCAGCCGAAATTCTCGGCATCATCGTCGTCGGATGGATTCTCGCGGCGGCCGTCGCGCTCGCGGTCGCCATCGTGTTTTCGCCGATCGCCTGGCTGTGCGATCGCGGGCGCAACCTTGTCAACGATTGGCGAGACCTGCGACGGCAGGCGGCGATCGCGAGGCAGGAGAAGATTGAGCAGGAGCAACGAAGAATTGAACGCGAATTGACGCTCGCGCGAATACGAGAAGAGGAATCGCGACGTCCGCCGCCCGCGCCGGCCCCGACACAAGACGAACTTGCGCAAGCCTGCCGCCGACGGCACGAAGAGCGATGCCGCCTCGCCCGCGTCGCTGGTCTGACGGGATACGAGCTGGAAGCCGCGATCGAACGGTCGCAGCAGAAATACCTCAATGAACTTGATGCCATCCTGAAATGAGCGAGCTCACGAGCATAGTGCGGACGGGCGCGACGGGCGCTGGAAAAACCCAGGCGGCCTCCGGCGACGTCGTCGCCTCGCGATTCGCAGAGGTGATCCTGGATCCCGAGAAGGATTCGTTCGCGGCAACCGTCGTGAAAAATGTGAGCGGCAATTTCCTTTATGACCGGCTCGATGATTTGAAGAACGCACTTGGATACGAGCTTCTGACGCTATCGTCGCATCCGGAAGACCGCCAGCGCGAATTCGAAAACGATCGCAACGCGAAGGCGTTCGCCGCGATCCTCCTGCGTCGACGTGATTCCGATTCGATGGCGACCACGCCGCTCATGGAAGAGTGGGTAACCGCGGGCATCGCCTTGATCCAATTCCAGGTGCCGCACAAGCCTCTGACCATGCTGCCGTTCGCTTACATGCCGGACACTGCCGAATTCAAGACTCTTTTGCGCGATTGCGAGTCGCGGGCGCTGGCGCACAAATTTCGCCAGCTCGAATGTTTGAGTATCCGCGCGCTCCGGGCGGAAGTCTCGTCGGCCCTCCGGCTGATTGGGCCGGTAGTCAACGACCCGTGCTTCCATGTGCGATGCCGCGGCGGCTTCGATATCGGGGCGGCGCTACAACGACGGTGCAAAGTGGTCGTTGAGGCCGGCGACGCCGGCGACGACGCCAAGCGAATCATCATGGGCGCGATCGTGCTCAAGGTGATCGAGCATGCCAAGCGGCGGCCGCGCCCCGAACCGCCAATCTATATCCGCATTGATGAGGCGACGGCAGCGGGCCTGGTTGGAAAGCCCGAACTACGTGGCATTGCACAAACTCGCAAATACGGGCTCTTTTTTGATTTTCTCGGCCAAACGCTTGATTACCCGGGCGGGTCCGGATCGGTGCTGCAGAACTGCAAACGTCACGAATGGTTCTGTTGCCCGGACTACGATCTCGCGCGGAAGGCCGCGATCGACATCTTGGCCGGGCTGCCCGTCGATGACCGAAGCCGCGCGGAGAGGATCGAGGAAATCGCGCGGGACGTGATGTTTCTAAGGCCGGGCGAGCGATGGGTCCGAGACGCGGCCGGGTCGCGATTCGAATACGTCGAGATGCTCAAGAGCCCTTGGCCGCCATGGCCCGGATTGGCCAAAACGAAGCTGCGATTGAAATTGGAACGCGTGTTCGCCCGACCGGAGTACCAGCTGTGCGAAGCGAAGCGATCCGCGACTTCCTCGAAACCCGAAACGCAACAACCTCCCAGCTTGCTCGCCGCTTCTTCGCCGGCAAGACGGCTGAAACAGCAAGAAAAAAGGCGAGCCGCTGGCTTGCCAAGCGAAGACGGAGGAAACGAATCAGCGTGAGAGGCGTCGTACTGCTTCGCGGCCACGGTCGTTCCGAACTCGTGTTCGGACAGCCGTGCAAGGAATCGGAACTGGAGCACGAAGTCCTGGTCACGGAAGCCGAACTGCTCCTCGGCCCGTTGGAAAGGGGGGTGAGAGTCGGCCGTGCGATCGCCGACGGCCTCTTAACGCGAGGCAAGAACCGATTCTACGTCGAAGTCGACAACCACACCCTCACCACAAAGCAAATGAGGGAGAAGTGGAGAGAGTACGGGAAGGTCGACGGCTTCATCCTCGTGATCTGTCACTCGAAGGCGCGGCTCCGCAGATTGATGCGCGGAGCCTCGGCCGTCCGCGACGCGGCCCTGTTCGCCCTCTTCCGGTGGCTGCGATACAGGAACGTGCGGGAGCGTTGGGTCGACTGGACCTTTGCGAGGGCGAGCGTGTGACCGTCGCGGAACATGTCGCGAAAACTGTCGCGATCAAATGTGCTTTCGCGACGACGTGTCGCCCCGAACGTTCCTGTCCGTCGTCTCTCAGATCGTACCGATCTGATCGGCTCGGACAGCACCGTACCGACGCGACCCCGGACCAGCCGCTCGCTCGACGACAACGAATATCGCCATGGATTCATCGCTCGGGAGACTGACTGAAGTATGATGACATCAACGGAACTAGAGGCGCGGCTCGATCGCGTCGAAAGCCTGCTACGCCAGCTCGTCGAGCGCCAAATCGTGAAAGACTGGTACTCGGTCGAGGAATTCGCGAAGCTCGTCGGCAAGGCGCCGCTCACGTGCCGGGAATGGGCTCGGCACGGGCGAATCAGAGCGGCGAAAAAGCAGAGCGGGAGGGGCGCGTTCTTCGCGTGGACGATCTCGCACGACGAGCTGTTGCGCTACCAGCGCGAAGGGCTGCTGCCGCTCCGCAACTAAGCGAACACCGTCCGGATCGCGTCGGCCTGGATCGACGGGTAGAGGTGGCGGTAGCGGCGGCGCTGCTCGTCGGTCGAGTGGCCGGTCCATTCGTCGATGAGCCGCTGGTCGACTCCCTTGCTGGCGCAGGCGCTGATGAAGCTGTGCCGCAGGACGTGCGGCCCGCGCATCACAGACCATTCGCTCCCCTCGATGAGGCGCTTGAAATGATCGTGGAACTCATCGCGCGTGATCGCGGAGTCGGCGAAGATCTCGCGGCGTCTGACCGTCGCCGCGCGGCCGACCGATGTGGAAGCGCGGGATTTCATCCCGCGGTGGCCCGTTGTGAAACTTCGCTTCTTGCTGCGCCCGACGACGGCCGCGTGGCAGAAAAGATGCGGGCCGCCCGGGTGTTCGCGGAGCCACTCCTGGAGGACCCGCCTCAGGAGCGGCGTCAACGGCACGCGCCGCTGCGTCCGGCGCTCGCGGTTACGCTTCCGCTCGCGGATGACGACAGCGCTTGCTCGGAAGTCGATATCCGCTACGAGCGCGCGAAGGACCTCCGAACGGCGCGCTCCCGTGTGCGCGGCGAAGCACAGAGCCGGATACAGCCAAGCGTTAACCGCGGCCTTCTTCACGTGCGCCAGGAACCGCGCGACGTCGTTCGATTCGAGGTACAGGCAGTCCCACAGCGCTTCGTCGCCAACTCCGGCGATCCGACGCTTGATCTCCCGTCGCGTCATGAACACCGACTTCTCGTCGGCCTTCGGGTAACGGAGTCCCTTGCTCGGAAACATGCCGGACGTGAGGCCCATCGAACCGCCCCAATTCCAGGCGGCGCGCAGGGTCGCGATCTCCTTGCGGACGGTCGTCGGACTCCGCTTCGCCTTGGCCCGCGTGTCGACGTACTCTTGCAGCGTGGCGAGTTTGATCTCGTCGATCGGCCTCGCCTCGCCGAGCGCAGTGAGGAAGTGCTTGAGGTGGAGGCGCACCGTGGCGAGCGAGTTCGCTTCGACGGTGCCGTTACCCAACGTCGCGACGTAGCGGTCTCGCAGTGCACCAAGCGTCACGATGCGGCGCGGCGAATCGGGAAGTTTCGGCGTCTCCGGTGGATCGCCGTCGAAGCGGACGAACTCGACGATGTCGGTGTCGGGCGGCAGGTGGATGAGCCGCTGCTTGAGGCGCATGAGCAGGTAATCAACCTGCCGGCATTTCGAAAGCGCCTCGTGTTCAGAGACCCGGCCGATCGTGAACGCGTGGAGCTTTCCGTGATACGGGAAGAGGACTCGGTAACTGTCGTTTCGCTTCTGCAGGCTCGCCATGATCCCGGCTCCTTTCGCCGGGTCACACCAATGTCACCTGCCGCAGTTTACCAAATCTTTACCATCGCCGGAATCGGGGCAATCGTCGTTGATGATCACGAACACTGAATATGCCCTGATTCAGGGGACTGCCGGAGACAGGACTTGAACCTGCACGCCCGTGAAGGGCACCAGGCCCTCAACCTGGCGCGTCTGCCAATTCCGCCACTCCGGCTCAAAACGGCAACCGTTAAATGTAGGAGATCAACCCCACAACCATCAAGACCCTAATTCAACCGGAAGGTTCGCAGCCAGGTTTAGCGCTATTCCGCAGGGACGCCACAACCCTCGTCGTTACAACATCGGAAATGGAAAATCTATTATCGCCCCCGTGTCGTCGTTGTTTCCGGAGGCCTCCCATGCGTACCGTTCTCGCTTCTATCTGCGTGCTCCTCATCGGCTCTGCCACGATCTTCGCTGCCGATCGCACGATCCGTGTCGCCGGCGACGGCAAAGCCTCGGCCACGCCAGACATGGCCACGATCCAAGCCGGCGTATCGAGCCGCGGCACCACGGCCGCCGATGCCCTCTCCGCCAACAACCGCGCGATGGCCGCGGTCCTCGCGACGTTGAAGGACCAAGGCATCGCCGCCAAGGATGTGCAAACGAGCCACATTAACATTCAACCGGTTTACCGCAGTGACAATCAAGGTCGCCAGCTCAACGAGATCATCGCCTATGATGTATCCAACCAATTGCGCGTCCAGGTGCGTGACGTCACCAAGCTCGGCACCGTGCTCGACACGGTCGTACGCTCCGGCGCGAATCAAATGTCAGGCGTGAGCTTCGGCTTTGCTGACAGCACTGCGATTCTTGACAAAGCCCGTGCCGGCGCGATTGACGACGCCAAGCGCCGGGCCAAGCTCTACGCTCAACAAGCCGGCGTGAAGATCGGCAAGGTTCTCAACATCAGCGAGCAGCCGATCCAGAACGAACCCATTTACCCCATGCGCGGCATGGGCAAGATGGAATTCGCCGGCGTTCCCATCGCTGCCGGCGAAGAGGAACTGCGAGCGCAGGTGTACGTGGAGTTCGCGCTGGAAGACTGATTCTTGTCAGCCCGACGCGCAAGCGAGGGAAACCCGAGGCATTGCCCCACTCGAGCGTCTCTGCTTTCCGTTGCTTGCGCGTCCGGCTAACGAAATCATGTCTGCTTCGATTCAGTTGCCCAACGGGCCAGTGCCAGTAGCACAAACGCATTCGGCACGTTATTGACCGAGGGTGCGGCCCAGGCGAGCTTCTTGCCATGTTTGGTGACGACTATTGATCGATCCTTTTGTTCGACCGACGAAACTTCACTCCAAGGCAGCGTCTTTTTGGCAAATGTGATTCCCTGGCGATTGACATCGAATACGCCGAAATCCAGCGTGCCCGCCTCGTTAAATGCGTCGATCGCGGAAGGCAGAAGTCGCGGCAGGAGATGACGTTTGACGGCTGCCACGAGTACGTCGAATTCGCTAACCAGCCGTTTCACCACGAACACCCTATCGTCGTCGTTGGGAAACTCCAGGCGGTGGGCGTTGCCGACGGCCCAGTCCAGCATTTCGGCCGTCCTATCCGCTTCATCGCGGCCGCGGATTTCTTGAAGCACCAGTACGTTGTCAAAATGAACTGTTGCAGCGGCATCACCGTCCGCGACCGTGAGGAAATCAGCGTCCACATTGATCTGCACATGACGGGTGCGACGCGCCGTGATAGTCAGCAATGGGCCAGCCACGAGCAACACCAGTAAGATCACAGAGCCGGTGTGGATCCGCCCGTTCATTCCCTCGATGATCACTCCGATCAGAGCGGCCAGGGCAACCAACGTCGTCACGATTCCGCCGATCATCAACCCGCGCGAGCGCCACTGCGGCGAATGGAATTCCAAGGGCGGCACTGGGCCGGTCAGGATCAGCCCGATGAGTCGCTTGCCACATTTCGGGCAATCCCCGGGTCGAAGCTTGCCGTGCGGCCGACGAGTTTTGTGGAGACACCAGACGACTTCGCCCTCAACTGTCAGATGGTACGACGAATTCGGAATGAGAACCTCGGTGCGTTCCAAGACCGCGTCATGACGGCCAAGTTTGAATTCAAAATGAATATTTGGCTGGCGAGCGCGCGATACGACCTCGATATCGCTGACGAAGATTGATTCCGTGATGAAGCCGCGTTCGTGGCGAACGGTGTACGTGCCGCTAGGCGTCGAGAGTTCCCAGGTTCGGGAGGACTTGGTTTGGTCGGATTGAACGGCTGAGAACTTCGGCATGGATGGAATTCTATGCCGCCTGTCTCAAAGAGTTTGCGTAAACGCGTGACTTCACATTGTCAACGTTGCTGTTGATGCGGCCTCTTTTGCCTCCTACGGCGTAATCTCGCCCTCCGTTATGCTGATCGCGCACGTCGGTCCCGTATCGCCTTTGATTTTCTGGCTGATAACTTTCGTCGCCGGTGCGAGGATGCTGAAGTGATCTACGCCGTTACCAGGAATGAAGTGCACATTGGCGTTGGTACATGATTTCGCCATGTTTCGCAACGAAGTGATGTTGCCCTCGATGGTGCCTTCGAGCACGAAAGTCGGCGTTTTGATCGTATGCAACCAACGGCCCGGCGAACGCAGCTCCACCTCTTTGCGGTTCTTGCGGCTGAAGGGCGCGTACACCGCCGGGTAACCCGACACATCGTCCACCGGGCCGAACGAGAACACTGCACGAAAGCGGTCCGAGCACTCGGCCACTAAAAGCGCAAGCGAGCCACCGGTGCTGTGGCCGCCGAGATAAATCCGATTTGGATCGACGTAATTTTGTTGCGCGAGGAAATCGGCCGCGGCCAACACGTCATCGACTTCGCCGAGCAGACCCTCGCGCTGGCCGGGGTTGTCGTTGCCGCCACGAAGCGAGGGAAACATCATGACCATCCCGGCCTTGCGGAACGCACTGGCCGACTGATCATTACTCGCCGACTGCTCCGTCCAGCAACCGTCGTCAATCGAATTGCAGTCGCCGCCGGTGATCCACAGCATCGCCGCGTGCTTGGCCCCATCATCGGGATCGGGAGAAAGATACGCCGCAAACTGCCCGCCTGCCGCTGGATAGCGAAGGAGGCGAAATACCCCCGTCGGGGGCTGCGGCGCGGGCTTCGCAGGCGGGGCGAGAGAAATGAGCTCACTGCGAAACCCCTTGCGAGCATCGACGAGTGAGCCAGAATTCCTCGCCTTCCGGCAACCAGCTAGCAGCGCAAGAACCAGGACGAGCAGGGTGATGCGTTTCATGGGTCGGCCTTTTGAGCGTAAGTTGGTCAAACCGATCGCCAATTGTGTTTTATAGTCGGGTAACTTGATGACATTACACGTGAATCGGAGAAGTGGAGCTTCGCGGCAGCGCCTTCCCGAGAATAGCTAGAAACGAGGATGACAGCATCATTGCCGAAGTACCCGGTGAAACGACAATCACAGTGACAGAGCTGCTCAATTTGGAAGGATTTCACCATGTCAAATGCCGGCCCTTCGCCGCAATTGTTCTTCGACACGATCACCGCGTATCAACGCACCGAGGCACTGCGGGCGGCCATCGAGCTCGAACTGTTCACGCACATCGGCGCGGGGCGGAACTCAGTCGATGAGATTGCCCACGCCTCAGGCGCGTCGCCGCGGGGCGTTCGCATCCTGGCCGACTATCTCACCATCCTCGGCTTCCTTCGCAAAGAGACCGGAAGTTATCGGCTCACGCCCGATACCCAGATGTTTCTCGATCGCCGCTCGCCGGCCTATGTCGGCGGTGCAGCCGAGTTCTTGTTAACCAATGATCTGCGCGAGGCGTTTTCGCAATTACCCGCGGCCGTTCGCAAGGGCGGAACGACTCTGCCCGACGAAGGAACCGTCTCGCGCGACAATCGAGTTTGGGTGGCGTTCGCGCATGCGATGGCGCCGCTCATGCAAATGCCAGCGCAAATGCTCGCCAACTTGATTGGCGGCGATACCCAACAACCTTTGCGCGTGCTCGATGTTGCCGCCGGGCATGGCGTGTTCGGCATCGCGGTCGCCCAGCGATTCCCAAATGCTCACATTACCGCGCTCGATTGGCCGGCCGTGCTTGAGGTCGCGGCGGAAAACGCTCGACGGGCGGGCGTCGCAAATCGCCATGTGTTGTTGCTGGGCAGTGCCTTCGAGACCGACTGGGGCGGGCCATACGACATTATCTTGTTAACCAACTTCCTGCATCACTTCGACCTTCCGACTTGCGAACAACTGGCGGCCAAAGCGCACGCCGCTCTTGCGCCGGGTGGCAGAGCGCTGACGCTCGAATTCATTCCCGAGCCGGACCGAATCACGCCGCCATCCTCAGCCGGGTTCGCGCTGACAATGCTGGCAACGACACCACACGGCGACGCCTACACCTTCGCCGAGTATGAACAAGTGTTTGCCAACGCCGGTTTCCGCCGCAGTGAATTCCATCCACTGCCGCCGACCACTCAGCAAGCGGTGGTCTCGCATAAGGGATGAAATTGCCGCCCAACGTCTTCACACCCAAAAGAAGAAACTCTCTCCCCGATGGTCAGTCGTCCGCCGTAATGAAATTGACCGTTCAATAATTGGCGGGAAATAGCCCATCAATGCGGGTTCTGCCGTCGGCCGGACCAATCCCAAGCGGTTTCCCGCGAATAAGCTGGAGTGAAACCGCCCTTTGTGATTCGGGGTATTACGCCCAGGGAGCGATGCGTGGCCGGCGAACACGACGACGCTTCCTTGGTCCGGCAGTGCCTCAGGCACCACGCCGACGCCATCCGCGAATTGATCAGCCGGTTCGAGTCGCCGGTGTTTGGGTTGTGCTTCAAACTGTTGGGCAATCGGCACGATGCCGAGGACGTGACACAGGAAGTGTTCTTGCGAGTCTTCCGGAGCCTGAAGCGGTGGGATGCCGCCCGGCCGCTCAAACCGTGGGTGCTGGCCATCACGGTGAACCGCTGCCGGACCTGGGCGGGCCGGCGGTCCAAGCGGCCGCAGTCGGTCGATTACCTCCCCGACACCGCGGCCGCCAAGCCGGAGGACGATTCGGTCGAGTTGCGGCGGGAGCTCAACGCGGCCCTTGAGGGGCTGCGGCCCGAATACCGCGAGGCTTTCGTCTTGTTCCATGAGCAGGGTTGCCCGTATGAGGTGATCGCCGAGCGGCTCGGCCGGCCGGTCGGCACGATCAAGACCTGGCTGCATCGGGCACGCCTGGAACTTTTGGATTTGCTCAAAGGCCGGGGAATGATGGAGTAGGTGGGCCAAGCTTTGGTTGCCCATCGGACACGAAAATGACCAACGACATTACTAACTGTGACCTCGCTCTCGACTTGCTCCAGCGCCGGCTCGATGGCGACTTCGCGCTGACCACGCCGGAAGTGGATGCCCACGTGGCGAACTGCGCAAGTTGTCGTGCCCGCTTCGCTACGGCCGAGTTGTTCTTGCATGCCTATCCGCCGCGGCCGCGTGTCGGTTTCGCGGATCGGATGACGGTCGCAGTCCGGCGCGATTCGCGCAATCGTGAAGTAACGCGCTGGGCTGCAGTGTCAGTCGCAATTGCCGCGGCGATTGTGGTCGCGGTGCGAGTCGCATGGCCCGGCGCGCCTACCGAGCTGCCGCCGGTGGCCAGGGTCACGTTCGGTCCATCCGTCGAAGATCGCATTGCACAAGCGAAGACGACCGTCGTCGCGTGGCGAGACGCGGCAACTCAAAAGGTCAAGATGCCGAGCGATTGGCCCGCTATGACTCCCAACAAAGATCTGGCGACGGCGTTCGAGCCCGCCAAGGCAACGTTCGCCGACGCGAGCAAAGGGTTGGCGAGTGGCTTCGAGCCGGTCACGGACTCCGCGAAGCGGGCAATGAATCTCTTCCGCCGCGACTTACCGGCGGGTGACGGAAATCAGAATTAACCACAGAGCACAGAGAGCACAGAGGAATAACATGAAATCGCTTCTTGGATTTCTCTGTGCTCTCTGTGTGCTCTGTGGTTCAACTCTTGCCGCATCCCCTCGCGATGAGTTGCTCAAACTTGTTCCCAGTGATGCTGGATTTGTCGTGGTCGTCCAAGATCTTCGTGGGCAAATCAATCGCTTGCGTGAAGGGCCCTTCGCCAAGAAATTCCTGCAAACCGCATCCGGCAAAGCGCTCCTCAGCGACGGCGTTGCCAAGGAAATGGCCACCGCCGATCAGCTGCTCTCAGGCGAGATTGGTTTGCCCTGGGCGAAGATCCGGGACGATCTGCTCGGCGACGCTATTGTCTTCGTGTACCGCCCAGGCCCAACCGATAAGCCTGAAGATGAAGAAGGAATCGCGCTTTTGTACGCGCGCGATCCGAACTCCGCGAACATCGTGTTGGAGCATCTCGACGCTGCCGAGAAAAAGGCGGGCAAGCTCACCTCCGTCACGACCGTGACGCACAACGGCAAGTCATATCGCAAGCGCGTGCGCAAAGGGGAGTCTGACGAGTTTCTCTACCAGCGTGGCCCGTTAGTCGCGGTCGGCTCTGGCGAAGCGCTGATTCGGCAAATCATCGATGCTGATCGCGACGAAGCCACCGGTGAGCCTGACTTAGCGAAGCAACTGCGGGAATTGAATGTCGCAACAGCCAGCGTGGTTTGGTGGATCAATCCCCGGGCTTTCGACGCGGGCATTGAAACGAAACTCAAGAAAGCGCGCGGCACCGAAGCCTCAGTGCAGACAGCATTCGCGCGACACTGGAAAGCGCTGGACGGCATCGCGGTGTTCTTTGATCCCTCAGCCGACTTGAAGCTTGGCATCGCCATATCCGCGCGGCCCGATGCGTTGCCGCCCGCAACTCGGGTGTTTTTGCAAGAGTTGTCTAAGCCCTCCGCACTGCTGGCGTCGTTTCCCGAAGATGCCTTGATCACCGTGGCGGGTCGATTTGCCTTGCCATCCCTGTTGGAAGCCGGCGCAAACTTCCTGCCTGATGATACTCGCAAAGATCTTCGCAACGCGGCTCGCCGCACTGTCGGGGCTGCTCTCGGTTCCGATGTCATGAGCGAGTTGCCCAACCATATGGGGCCCGATTGGGGTGTGTGTGTCACGGCTCCGAGCCGTGAGGAGCAATGGCCAGCGGTCACGGCCGCCGTCCGGCTCGACGATGCTCAGCCGCCGGTCGCGCCGCGGGTGCTCGATGGCGTGCAGGCGCTCGCGACCGTGGCCATCGTGGGTTACAACGTTCGCAATCCGGACGCGATCACGCAACAAACCGAACGCCAGGGCGAAGTTGAAGTGCGCTATTTCGTGAATGATATGGCCTTTCCGAAGGGTCTAAAGCCGGCGTTCGCTTGGAAGGGCGGCTTTCTGGTATTCGCCAGTTCCCCCGAATGCGTAAGGCGGTTCAATCCACCCAAAGCCGAACCGAGCGGATCGGATGCGCCGCTCTTGCGCGTGGCCATTCGCGGGTGGGCCAGTTATCTGCGCGAACGCAAGGACGACGCGGCCAAATTCATGGCCGCTCACGAAGCTGGCACCGCCGACGAAGCGAAAGTGCAACTCGACTCGATGCTCGAAATGCTGGATTTATTCGATGGACTGGATTTGACGCTCAAATCGGAAGCCCGGCGGGCAACGCTGACGTTACGCCTCCGCACCACCGCACCGTTGCAATAAAGAGTTAACCGCAGAGGCGCAGAGGACGCAGAGAAGATCTCTTCTCTGTCTTTCTCAGCGCCCTCTGCGTCTCTGCGGTTAACTCTCTTTTCCTCAGACTTGAACAACCCGCATAACCCCGTCGCCAAACATTTCGCCACAACCGACCTCGTTTCTGAGTGCTCCGTGCGGTTAGCATAATCGCGCGATTCGATTCGGCCGGGCGCGATTTTGCCCGGCGAAATCACTTTTTCGGGCCACATCTGCGGATCGCCCGGATTGCTCGCGTTGCCGCGCTAGTGCGACCAGCCGAGGAGCGACACCGCACGTTTCACAGCGCAGATGTTCGAGCCGAAACGCTCGTGCGGACGATACCGTTGAGCAATGGGACAACTGAGCCAAACATGGCTTGCCCCGACTTGGATCGTCGGGACCAATTGAGTCTAATCGTTGCGGAAACTTTAACGGCCAAGAAAGGTGGTGGGGTTGTCAGGTTGTTCGGTCGTTCGGTGGTTCACCACCCAACAACCAACCACCAAGCCACCCAACCACCTAAACACCTAGACTTCAGGAAAGACCCTATGGCCCGACTCCGCCGCACTCGAAGCGACGCTGTCCAGTCCCCGCTGGAAACCTATCTGCGGGAAATCAACGAGACGGCCTTGCTCAGCGCCGACGAGGAGAAGGAGCTCGCGTACCGCATCGAAACCGGTGATAACCAGGCGCGCGACCGCATGGTCCGGGCCAACTTGCGCCTGGTCGTCAATATCGCACGCGGCTACACGGGCAAAGGACTCGCGCTCCAAGACCTTATCGAAGAAGGCAACCTCGGCCTGCTGCGTGCCGTCGAAGGTTTCGACCCTTCGATGAACACGCGCTTCTCGACTTACGCCAGCTACTGGATCAAGCAGTCCATCAAGCGCGCGCTCGTCAACACCGCCAAGACTATCCGCATCCCGGCATACATGGTCGAACTCCTCGCCAAATGGCGCCGCGCGACCAACAAGCTGACGGATGAATTGGGCCGAGCGCCGACGCACGAGGAAATCGCTCGTCTTCTCGGTCTGCCGAAGAAGAAGCTCTCGATCATCAAAAAAGCCATTCGCGTTTACAATTCCGTTCCGCAATCCGACCAGGCCGACGGCGGCTGGTCAATCGACGAGATGGTCGAAGACGGCCGCGCCAAGTCGCCGGACCTGGAAATGGTCGAAACAGACGACCTGAGTCATGTACTCGGGCTGCTCGACAAGATGGATAAGCGCGAAGCCACAGTTTTACGCATGCGCTTCGGCCTCGACGAAGAAGAACCGAAGACGCTCAAGGAAATCGGCGAATCGCTGGGTCTGACCCGGGAACGCGTCCGCCAAATCGAATCCGAGGCCCTGGCCAAGCTCAGCGATAGCATCGCGGCGGACTAAGCTCACCCATGGCTGTGGGTGGGCTTGGGTGCCCACCCTACCTCTCCTCTTCCCTCTCTGCTAACCTAATGAAGTTCGTCCTCCCCATCTGGATGGATACTTCTATGGCCCGCTTGCTTTTCGCAGTGGCGATTTTCGTTGGCATCATTGGCACGAGCCTCTCCGTTCGAGCACAAACTCCCGATGCGCTCAAAGGCGCGGACAAGTCGCTTTACGAATCCTTGCGCAAGGGCGACACCGCGCCCGATACCAAGGAAGCCAAAGATGTGATCGGCAAAGAAGCGAAATACTTATCCGCTCAACTCATCGATCCGCAGCGACTCAACACAGACACTTTGGCGATTGCGGTCGAAAACGCGATCAAAGAACTCCCGGTGCAAAAGTTCCCGCCCAAAAAAGAAGATGGCGACGTCAAACCCAATCTCATTGCGTTTGCCGGGGAGATGGGCCATGCCATGGTGACCGAGTTGCAACCCCGTCTGAAACACCCGAACATCGCTGTGCGGGTCAATGCCGCTCGTATGCTCGCGGTCGTGGCTCAAATCGGCGCTGATGAAGTGGCGGCTCCCGCGATCGCAATTATCGAAGACCCGAAAGAGTCCGAAGCGGTCAAGCACTGGGCCTTGGAAACGCTTAAGAACATATTTGCCTATGTGCCCGAGCCGAGCATTCCTGAGAAATCGGCTTTTCGCCCGCAGAAGAAAGCTGACGAGCGAAAAGCGATCCAGGTCCTCTGCGACTTTGTCTTGCGCACTCCGAACATCGACGGCCTATCGCAAGAAGAGATCAACACCTACCATTACAACCGGCTCGTGGCCGTGCGTGCGCTCGGCCATGTCCGCACGCATCGCGTGAGGTTCCAAGAGAACGTCTTCGCCAAACCAGCGTGGGTGTTGTTGAAAGTGGCAAACCGTGACGGCCTGGTCCCGGTGCCGGAACTCAAAGAGCGGGCCGACGCGATTTACGCATTCACCCAGTTGTTCCCGGTCACTCGCGCCAACGTCGATCGCGAGATTAACATGGAGTACGCGACCGACCGGCTGACCGCGGCGATCTTGGATATCGTCACCGCCAAAGTGAACCCGCCGCAGAATCTCGCCCTGCAGAGCCTGTCCATGGCGTGGCCGTATACCTTCGCCCTCTGGTCAATCGGCTTGGAACAGTTGCAAAAGAACGTCACGGATTCGCAATTGAACGGGGCGGACGCCGTGAGAACGGCCTACGCGCGAATTAGAACAGATCTGCTTGATCCGCTCCGGAGCAACGCGGCGGGAGTCACGCCGGACATCCAGAACTTCCAAGCCTGGTTCGTCAGCAACCGCACCAAAGCGACCGAACTCTATACCGGCGATCCAAGCTCGAAGGTCAATCCGGTGAAGTAAGTCTCGGCGCTCTGACTCTTAGTGCTCAATCCACATCCACTCCGGCGGTGTCGCTTCGAACTTCGAATAGACATCGTCCGGGTCGATGGGATCGAACTCGATCCCAGCCGAGCGTAACTCGATTTCCAATATCCCCGTAACGCCGGCTTCGACTAAGTACTGCCGGGATAGTTGTTCGCCATTTCGGTCAAATTTCGTCGTTTCGGCATACACCCGCTCGAAGTCGGCCGGGTGATTGCGGAGCATGAGCGTCCAAAAGGCACTTAGCCGGGCTTTGAAATTCGGCTCCGACTCGTCGTGCCGGGAGCGGATGGTCAGGCACAAGTATTCGTCAGTCACAATTGTCCTTTGCAAATTCGTTTCGCGCGCACTCATCTTAGCGGTTGTACCGACAATGGAGAGCCGGCAAGCCGCGTAAACCCTTCCGAATCCGTGGACCGGACAGCCGCCGGATTGTTACGGTGGTTCTGGAGGATATGCGATGAAGCGTGCGTTGGCATTGTCGATGTGGGCCGGATTCAGCGCGATTGGATTTGCCCAGCAGCCCGAGCTGATTCCCATTCCGCTCGACCCGCCGCAGGTAATCACTCCACCTGTCGTGATGTCGTCGCCGATGGTGTTTGAGCGTACGAGCATGTATCGTTGGCAGTATTACGGCGTCGATCGCATGGGCACATTCCGCCCGCGCGTTGTGCTCGACTACCCCGAGCCCCGCTATATCTACAGCGGCAAGGTCTACCCCATGCTGCCCGTCCGGCAGCGCGACTACTCGTCCATGATCGTCGGCAGCGCGCAATAAAAAAACGCTTGGCCCTTGACCAAGCGTATCGCTTCTTAGAATCCACTGACCACTGACCACTGACCACTGACCACTGACCACTGACCACTGACCACTGACCACTGACCACTGACCACTGACCACTGACCACTGACCACTGACCACTGACCACTGACCACTGACCACTGACCACTGACCAC
>JBJMQS010000029.1:0-2125 GCA_045802605.1 Gemmataceae bacterium
ATCCGCTTGACGACAAGGGCACTACCTATCGCCACCTGATTCTGCAGAAATACCCCGACCTCGACATCAATTTCATGCACCACGCCGGTAATTCGTCCGGCGTCGTCGACGGCTCGGCGGCAATTCTGCTGGCATCGCCGAGCTACGCCAAGAGCCATGGCCTGAAGCCACGCGCGCGCGTGGTGGCGATGGCCAACATGGGCGACTCGCCGACGCTGATGTTGAATGCGCCGGTCCCGGCGACGCGCAAGGTGTTGGCCAAGGCGGGTCTCACGGTCGATGATATCGACCTGTTCGAAATCAACGAGGCGTTTGCGGTAGTCGCCGAGAAATTTATCAGGGACCTCGATCTCGACCGCGACAAGGTCAATGTTAACGGTGGATCGATTGCATTAGGGCATCCCATTGGAGCGACGGGCTCAATCCTGATTGGGACTATTCTCGACGAACTGGAACGGCGCGACCTCAAGCGCGGCCTGGTGACCATGTGCGCCGCCGGCGGAATGGCCCCGGCAATCATCATCGAGCGGGTTTGAGAAAAGGAAGGCAATCGCGAGCCAGGTTGGCCTTGGTTAGCCGCAAGATTCAACCGGTCCTCCTGGCAGCAACTCCTGATGATTTGTTGGCCGATCCATTGGGCCTATCTTTCGGCTCACATTTTATTGAGCCGCTTCCTCCAATGCGCTCGCAGTTGATCTGGTCGGTTTGAGCTCATTGGACCACAGCACATTTTCGCTGCTTGGCGGCACTTTCATTTTGGACTGAAAATGCGTCCAAATAAACTGAGGACTCGAGTCGTCATCCGTGCCCACATCGACTCGCGGTTCTCGCGTTGCCCTGTTCGGGAATTGACAAGGCCACCATCGTTTTGCTCTGGCGACTGATCGCGATCGCAATCGCACGATGACAGCATTCGTACTCCCGCTCTCCTCTGGAAATCTCCGCTCGCCTTCACGCAAAAAGCTCAGAGCCAAGATTACTAAACAAGGCAGGTTTCTCCTCTTCGCCAGATTCTCGCCCGCGCCTGTGCGTTAGCGGTTGCACTGCAGCAATAAGTTCGCGGCAAAAAGAAAATCGATGGCGTCCATTGACACCGATTGTGTTTAGTGAAACGCTTTAACTTAACAAGAACACTAAACACGTCTCGCAGCGATGATGATCGCTTGATTTCAAGCGTTCACGACCGCCAAACGGCGAGCATTGGGAAGCGCAAGCAGGCAATCGCCTGCGACAACAGGGAGGTTGGAATGATCCAAATGGTGCGTGCATTGGGGGCGACCGCGGTTGTTGTCGCCTCGTGTCTCGGCGGTCAAGCCGTTGCCCAGACAAAGCAATTGACGTTGTGCTGGGCGGCGTGGGACCCGGCCAACGCTTTGGTGGAGCTCTCCAAAGACTTCACCTCCAAAACCGGCGTCCAAATGAAATACGAGTTCGTCCCGTGGACGAGCTACGCGGACCGGTTCCTCAACGAGTTGAATTCAAAAGGAAAGCTTTGCGACCTCATCATTGGTGACAGCCAATGGATCGGCGGGGCTGCCGAGAATGGTCATTACGTCAAACTCAACGATTTCTTCCGCAAGGAAGCAATTTCAATGGACGATTTCATGCCGGCGACGGTGGTCGGCTATTCGCAATGGCCCAAGAACAGTCCGAACTATTGGGCATTGCCGGCAATGGGCGACGCGATCGGCTGGACCTATCGCAAGGACTGGTTCGCCCGGCCGGAAATTCAAGCCGAGTTCAAGAAGAAATACGGCCGCGATCTTAGCGCTCCCCAAACCTGGGATGAACTCAAGCAGGTCGCCGAGTTCTTTCAGGGAAGAGACATCGACGGCAAGAAGGTCTACGGAGCTTACATTTACACCGAGCGCGGCTCCGAAGGCATCACGATGGGCGTGACAAACGTGCTCTACGACTGGGGGTTCCAGTACGAAGATCCGAAGAAACCCTATCAGATGGAAGGCTTCGTCAACTCGCCCGATGCGGTCAAGGGACTGGAATTCTACAAGTCACTTTACAAGTGCTGTACCGCGCCCGGCATGAGCAACGCCTACATGCAGGAGGGACTCGACGCCTTCAAGTCCGGACAGGTCGCGATGCAGATGAACTTCTTCGCGTTCTTTCC